>NZ_CP159833.1:400000-1630496 GCF_047730175.1 Candidatus Marifrigoribacter sp. Uisw_064 | reverse complement strand
CATTGATATTATTTTCTTTCCACAAACGAATGTCTTTCATGTCCATTTCTTCAGACACGACATGACCTGTTTCTGGATCTGCTTCTTGGGCATTAACACCTTTTAACGTAATTCTTTGACCATTAACTAAAAGAAGCCCGTTTTTAATTTCTACCGATCTAAATCCAATTTTAGAAGCTGTAGCCTCTATCATATTTCCTTTTTTGTCTTTCAACTCAATAACTAACGTATACAAATTTGGGTGCTCTGCACTCCATTGTTTTGCGTTTTCAATGGTTGCCTGAAAATTTAACTGACTTTCATTATTCCCAAGAACTGCCAATTCTAAAGATTCTGAAGCAATTATTTGATCACTATCGTCATATAATTTAAAGGCCACTTGCGCTTTTTTATTTTTTGAAAGGTGATTTTCAATAACAACATCTAAATCTAATATTCCATTTTTATAGGCTCCATCCAAATTTGAAACTACCTCGAAATCTTTTATTCTTAATTTAGGTTGCGCATATACATATACACTGCGTTCAATTCCGCTGATTCTCCAAAAATCTTGACATTCTAAATAAGAACCATCCGTCCATCTAAAAATTTGAATCGCAATGGTATTATTACCTGGTTTAGCAAATTGAGTTATATTAAATTCTGACGGTAATTTACTCCCTTGAGAATATCCTACATACGTACCATTAAGCCAAACAAAACCACCTGATTTCATTGCTCCAACATGAAGAAAAATCTCATTGCCATCCCAATCAGAATTTATATTAAAATCACGTCTATATGATCCTACAGGGTTATATGCTGACGGTAGTTTTCCTGGGTATTTAGGAACAGTTCTTACATAGCTTCCAGATGAATCTATAACAAATTCCATTTCATCTGTAACTGGTGCTTTATAATCTGCAAATTCATATTGGTGATTTGCATAAATAGGAATTCCGAAGCCTTCAACTTCCCAGTTTGAGGGAACTTTAATAGTATCCCAAGCACCTACATTTTCTAAAGGATTCATAAATGTAGTAGGTCTATCCTTTGGAGATCGCACCCATTTAAATTTCCAAGCTCCATCTAAACTTTGATAAAAGTTTGCATCCGTAGGCTTAAAACTTAAAGCATCTTCATTGGGAGCATACGTTGAAAATGAAGCATGTGCTTCTAATTTATTCTCACTAATTACCGCTTCGTTTTCAATATAATGTGAGATATCTTTTTCTTGGCTATACACTAAACCAGTTAAAAATATTGATACCCAAATCAATAATAATGTATTGCTATTTTTAAATTTAAGTTTCATATTTAAAATATTTGTACTCATCTAATATATGCCTACTTCTGCTAAATGTGTAAAAAACACATCTTCCCCAGAATTATCATCATAACCACTTCTAATTGTAACTTTAAAATACTGAATAGTTATTGGAGTTGTCAATTCTATTAATTGTTTTGCAGTACCATCTCCCAATGTAAAATCGCCAAGGTTTTCAAAATTTACACCATCTGTACTAGTTTCAATAGTAATATCTTTTGGTCTGCCATTATATTTGTCTTTTCTGTGCAAAAAGCTAAACCCTTTAATTATTTGATCTTCGTTTAAGTTAACATTAAAAGAGTGTGGATATCTTGGTTCTGCAGCAGACCAAGCCGAATGCCAATATGTTTCACTATTAATATCAATTGCATGTTTTGCATGCCCAGTATCCGAGCCTTCTCCTATAGTTTCTTCAGAAGAAGATTCAATAACCGTCCAGTTGTTGATTTTATATTCTATTATTTCAATCTTATCAATAATAAGATCCGTTTCATTTTTATTATTCTTAACAAAACCAATCCATGTATTACCAGATTTAGATCCAATAAAAGTAACTGAATATGTTTGTGTTTCTAACTGAGGTGCAATAATACTTTCTGATACTATTTCATTATTATCTCCTATAGCAAATGAATAATCATTTGATTCGGTTTGATATTTAAAAGTAAGGGTGTATTTTTTCCCTGCTTTAAAACGTATATTCTGCGGAATGGTTTGCACAACTAATCCTTTTACATCTTCATGTAATTTCAAAGACCATTTTCCCTCAATCACATCATCAATTTTTTTCCCATTCCAACCTTTTTGAGTGTAAGGAGAATGTAATTCAGCTAAATGAATCCTTGGATCATTCGATCCTCCGGCAGGACCTTTAACAAATGGAAAAATTCCTGAGGGTACCTGTTCGAAGTTTTCTTCAAAATAGAGGCTGTCTGCTTTTTTTGTTTGGGCAATAGCTTTTACTCTAATGTTATCAAACAACACTTTACCGCTTCCTTTATCTGCACTTAAAATTAATTCAACATCTTCATGGTGCTCTTCCACATCAAAATGCACATACATTCTTTGCATGTTTGTACCATGTTTACTATCGGCTGCGATATAGTTTTCCCATAAAGAGTTGATGGCATATTTTGATGTTGATGTATTTTTTGTTTTCACTTCTAAGGTTGCTTTTCTGTTTTGTGCATTTACATAAACAGAAGCATAATAATGTCCTTTAGGTAACCTTTTAAGTGTTTGACTTACACGAACCTTTTCTCCTTTATCTATGGACAATTCGTATTGTCCATTTTTATTTCTTTTAACTGAAGTATTTGTTCCATTTAGCTTCCAATTATTTAAATCTCCACTATTAAAGCCCATGTTTTTAACCAACGAACCTTCTCCCCAAACCATGGCGTCTTTTTCTTGTTTCTTTTTGAAGATCACATAGGGTGTTTTAGCTTTTGTTGAAAGTTCGACTTGATTATTTACTACAGAAACTTCTTCCTCATGTACCTTTCCTAAATCGGTTAATTGATATACATAAACAGTAGAACTGTTTTCCCACGAAGGAGGCAATTCCCAAGAAGAACTTCCCCCTGTATCATTCCAGTGATATAACTTTTCTTCAGTTTTAGGATTCCAAGGCAATACATACGTATTTCCTTTTAGTAATACCTTACCATTCTTTGTAATGATTCTTTTTCCTGAATCTGTCGATACTTTTACGCCATCAGCAAAAGTGATGCTTTTTTCTTCCCATTTTTCAATAGGAAAATGCTGTAAATATTTTGTAGGTAAGTTTATATCAAATGTGACCTCTATACAATCATCATAATTAATTCTTCCTTGCCAGCCTTCAAAATCTACCATTTCTGTACCGCCTAATAAAGGGTGTTTTGCAATCCAAGTATCTTTTTGGTGATTTCTAATGAAACGAACAATTTTACTATTGTATCCTTTGATCGTTTTACCTCCGTATTTATAATCTACTGCCCAATGATTCCAAACAGCATCGTATTCATGATCTTGGGGAAACTCTGTTGTATAATACAATCCTAAAGAATGAATTTCTCTTCCTAATTCTCTACTGTCCCAACTTCCTTTAGCATACCAAACATCGACATATAAAAAATCTAAAGCTGGCACTTGATCTTTCAATGACTTTATTCTTCGAAGTCTATTTCCTGAAACGCCATCATATCTTTTATCCATATAATAAGATTGATCTAACCAGTTCCAACCTTTTTTTGTTTTATCTATTAATGTTTCATTAAAAGCTTGTGCTTCTGGATACGACTCTGTTCCGTTGATATGCACGCCAATTGATGTATTGTATTTTTTAGCTGCATTCGCTAACACATTCATCTCTTCTGCGCCACCTTGTCTATGTCCAATGTCTGCATAGTCTGGATGTTTAGAATCATGCCCTTCAGAACCATATCCTTTCAAAATAACATATTGCCCCAGTCCGTCTGTATTTAGAAATATACGCTTGGTTTCCTCTAACGATTTTGTAAACGGATTGGTTGCTTGACTGCTAAAATTCATCGGAATTCTTTGCACAACCATGTTTGGAATTTTCTCTGAACCAATTAGCGTATTTAGAATGTCTCGATAAGCGATTGCTCCATCTTGCCAATCTACCAAATTGTCATTATTTACATCATTAGTAACCACAATTTTTAGTTCTGGCAAAGGACTTGGTTTTGTCATCCCTTTTGCTCGATAAACCCATGAACCACTCCATACTTTAGTCGTGGTTACACTACCCTGTTTTGTTGTTTGCTTTTGTAAACGGTTATTATCTGTCTTCTCTTCAACAGCATTAGACCAAATCGCTCCAGCAAGTTTCTTTGTATTTACAATTGCATATAAATACCCTTTTGCGATACTATCTACTGGTGTTTTTTTAGATGTTTCTTGAAAGACATCACCAGTTCCTTTAATAGCTGTAAACATTTTTGAACCCGAGAATTGTCCATTTTCATCAGTGCTTTTTACACTTAACAAACTATGATTAGGGAATTCAATGGTATGAACTTTAAAAACCCCATTTTCAGTTATTGTATCAAATTTTAATGACACTATATTTTTCTGAACCGAAATATGAAGTTTTAATTCTAAATCTAATTCTGTAATTGTAAGCGTATAAAGTATTTTATTTTTTTCTGTGTTAGAGCTAACTTTTGGAGCATAACTTTCACCATTGATAAGCAAAGTACTTAATTGGTTGTCATTAGCAGACAGGACTGCTCCGGATGTATTCCATTGATAGTTTACAATTCTAGGAAATGTTTCATCTACAGTTACACTTAACTGATTTGAATTCAATTGAGTTACTTTTTGTGCTAGTGTATTTAAAGAAATACAACAACATAAAACTGACGTATATAATAATCTCATTTGTTTTACTTATTTGGTTTTATTAATCTTTTATTACTCAAAATAGTGTGTTGATCCACTATATGTGTCCCTCTCGATAGCTTTACACTATATACAGAACAATCTTTTTCGAATGCTGCTCGAAACTTTTTAGAAACGTCTTTTTTGAATTTCTTAAACTCATCTTTTTTAATAAGATTAATGGTACAGCCACCAAAACCTCCTCCCATCATTCTTGAACCTAACACATGTAGATTTTCTTTTGCTCTATCAACAAGAAAGTCTAACTCATCACAACTCACCTTATAGTTTTTGCTTAAGCCTTCATGCGATTGATATAGCAAATCGCCTAATGCCTCGATGTTATCTTTTTTAATAGCTTCTGAAAACTGTTGTACCCGGTTATTTTCATTAATCACATACAATATTTTTCTATAGTCTTCATCTGTAATATCAGCCTTAATTCGGTCAAGGTCTTCTTTTGAAGCTTCTCTTAAGGCATCTATTTGTAACAAGCCTGAAACTCTTTCACATACTTCGCGTCTATCATTATAGGCACTTTCAGATAATTTGTGCTTTACATTACTATTAACAAGCATCAATTTATACTCCTTAAAATCTATTTGATAAGGTTGAGATTCAATCGTTCTACAGTCTAATAAAAGCGCACTATTTTTAACACCAAACATGCTAGCATACTGATCCATAATGCCACATTTTACACCTGCAAAATTGTGCTCGGCTTTTTGAGATACTAAAATCATTTCATGTTTAGACAATCCTAAATCGAACAATTCATTGAGTCCAAATACAAAACTATTCTCTAGTGCAGCAGAAGAAGACATACCGGCACCGACAGGAATATTGCCAGCAAAAACACTATTAAAGTTTCCAACGTGCTTACCAAACATTTGCAATTCCGCAACCACTCCTAGAACATAATTTCGCCATCCTCCATTTTCTAATGGTTTAATATTCTCAGCGTTAAACTCATAGTGTTCTTCCTTATTAAAAGCATAAACCTTACTTGTATTAGAGTCACTCTTACTTATAGCAAGTGCAATCCCTTTATTTATAGCAGCAGGAAACGCAAAGCCATCATTATAATCAGTATGCTCACCAATGAGATTGATTCTACCTGGTGAAAATATGATAAGAGGCCTTGTTTTATAATGCTCTTTAAAACCGCGTTTTACTACTTTAACTAATTTCTTATTCATGACAATTAAGCAAAATAAATATAAACTCCTAGTACAAGTAAACAGATGACGACACCAACATGTTTAGTGTATTTCCAAGGTGTAATATCTACTTGTTCCGTGTATTCTTGTACAAAAGGTTCTTTTCTTGGTTTTAATTTTCCAATAATTAGCATAATGGCTACGTTTAACACGAATAGAATTGCCATAATATCTAAGAAATGAGGATAAGCTTGGACCTCGACTAAAGCTAAAGCTGCTTCATCTGTTACTCCAGATGCTTTTGCTGATTCTAATGCTTTAGTTACGAAGTAAGGCTGCATAAAAAACTGACTAACTATATATAATAAACAGCCAGATACTAATCCGATTTTGGCCGCAATTGCCGGTACATGTTTGGTTAAATAACCGACAATAATAATAGAAAAAATTGGGATACTGTAGATACCATTAATCTCTTGAAGGTAGGCAAATAAACTTCCTGCATTTGCAATAAGTGGTGCAATAAACATAGAAGCAATCGCTAAAATAACACCAAAGGTTTTACCATATTTTACAATCGTTTTTTCATCTGCATCTTTATTAATGTGTTGTTTATAAACATCCATTCCAAAAAGTGTAACTGAACTATTTAAGACACTGTTAAATGAACTCAAAATAGCTCCAAACAATACCGCAGCAAAGAAGCCAACCCAAGCAGTTGGTAATACCTTTTTCACTAACATTGGATACGCGCTATCTGCACTTTCTAGATTTCCTTGAAATATATGATACGCAATAATACCAGGTAAAACAACGATTATTGGTCCTAGTATTTTTATAAATGAGGCTAATAATAATCCTTTTTGACCTTCCTTTAAATCTTTTGCACCAAGCGCTCTTTGGATAATCTGTTGGTTGGTTCCCCAATAAAATAATTGGACTAACATCATACCGGTAAAAATGGTATAAAATGGCACAGGATCAGTGGGTCCACCCATAGATTTAAACTTATCAGGGTTTTCGGTTGTCAATGTGGAAATACCATCCATAATACTTCCATCACCAATCATCATTAAACCAAAAATTGGAATTAAAATTCCTCCAATTAATAAGCCTACTGCATTAATAGAATCTGAAACTGCAACAGCTTTCAATCCACCAAAAACAGCATATATAGAACCAATAATTCCAATGCCCCAAACACAAATCCAAATCGACTGTGTATGTGTAACACCTAATAATTCAGGGATATCGAACATACCACTGATGGCTAAAGATCCTGAGTATAAAATCACAGGAAGCAGCACCACCACATAACCAGACAGGAATAAAACTGAGGTAAGTGTTTTTGTAGTAACATCAAATCGTTTTGCTAAAAATCCCGGTACTGTTGTTAAGCCTCCTTTTAAATACCTTGGCAATAAGAACATGGCTGTAACTACCATTGCAATTGCGGCTAAAGTTTCCCATACCATTACTGATAATCCACTTTGGTATGCAGCACCGTTGAGTCCAACAACTTGTTCGGTAGATAAGTTGGTCAACAATAATGATCCCGCAATAACACCAGCTGTTAAACTACGACCTCCTAAGAAGTAACCATCTGAGGAAGATTCTTCAGTATTTCTTGTTTTATAATAGGATATGATAGCTACTAAAGCTGTAAACCCAATGAATGTTAAGAATTGCATAGTTTATTGATTAGTTTGTTACTTTTTACTTTAGTGTTTAAGGTGTCAATCGCGATATCCCATTCTACCTTATAAACGTCATTTGGCTCTAGTGTTTGTAAACCTATTTTGTTATTAAAATTATTTGCAGCTCCTGTCATTGGCTCAATAGCAATAACCTTAGGTTGATCAGGAGTGAATAGGTGCAGAAAATTTTCTTTTGATGTCGATGTAAATTTGAAACCATATTCAGGTGTTAAAAATTCAACTTCATTTGTTTGTAGTGGATAACCATCGTCTAATTTCACTCCTTTTAATTGAAAAGGCATTTCAAGACCTAAGCTAGTCGTTCCTGAAATAATTTGTTGATGGTCAAATAAGTATTTTGAATTACTGTTAAAATCAATAGAACTGTAGTCTAAATCCTTACTATTAAAATAAGGATGCCATCCCAAAGTGAAAGGAAAAGGCCTTTTATCTTCATTTTTAATTTTAACAGATAAAGCAATTCCGCAGCTATTTAAGGTATAAGTTAATTCAATATTGAACTTAAACGGAAAGCCTTTATTTTTTCCTTCATCTTTATACTGTAAGGTTATTGAAGCATAATCTGATGTTAGCGTTTTATGAATACAAACAAATGCCTTGTTGTAAACTAATCCGTGTAATGCATTACTCTTACCTTTTTCATTACAATCTAGTATGTATTTTGAATCATTAAAAGTATAAGCCCCACCTTTAATTCTGTTCGCAAACGGAAATAAAACTGAAGACGCATAATTGTCTTGGTAGGCTGAAGGATGAAAATCTGCAAGAATTTGAATCTTTTCAAATACGAAGTCACTTAATCTTCCTCCTTGATTTAAACATATTACTGCTTTTGATGTAGCATCAGAACTAGCAAGCTCTATGAATTGTAACCCTTGTGTTTCTATTTCTTTTAATGCGTACAACCTTTATAATGATTTTCTAAGGATTAGACTATTTGGGTTTTCAACATTAACAAATTCATTATTCAAAATCATTTGCGCTAGTCGTGTACCCATAAGGTTAAAGTTGGTAGATATCGTTGTGATTCCGCCTTCAACAATTTCCTTTAAAAGGGTATCATTATATGAAATAATCCCAATGTCTTTGGCAAGTACTAGACGTTGTTCTCTAATACGCTTTATAATCCGTATTAAGTTTTTATCGTCTAAAAGAATGTATAATTCTCCTTTCGATAATTCTCTGTCATTTAAAGTATCAATGACTTCATTTTGGATACCGTTATGTGAGCAAAACAGGTGAAACCCATCTAAAATTCCTTTTGGCTGACGTTCTTCTTGATAGAGTAAAACTGCTTTTTGATATTTTTTAATTTGATTAAGTCCTGCATGTAAGCCTTCATAGATATTTTTCTTGAAGTTTTGGTGAATAGAAGGGTATTCCATTAACTCTAAAGGCATTTGATCCAATATATAAACTTTATCATTTGGAAGCCTATGTACTACATTTTCTGTGCCTATTAGATTGGCTGGCATAATAACATAATAACTATAATTACCTGCATTATCATTTATTAATTTATTAAAGACATCAAGGTTGAAATGATGGAAAAATATATCAACTCGCACATTATCACCCATCCCTGTTATAAAGGAATTGTATAAGTCTTCTTTAAAAGAATTGAACTCGTCAAACAGTAAAAATATTTTCTGATTAACATCTATATCTTCACTTATAACATAATAGCCTTTACCAACTATAGACTGAACAATTCCACGTGTCTTTAATTCGTTAAATGCTGTAAGTACAGTATCTCGAGATAAGGAATTCTGATTTTTTATACTATTTAAAGACGGTAATTTATCGCCTTTTTTTAGCGTACCATTAACGATTGCGTCTTCAATTGAAGCTACAATTTGTTTGTACTTAGGTATGCTAGATTTCTCTTTTATAGTTACAATTTCCACACTATAAATATATAATAAAATTCCACATAAACTAACTGGTAGGTACTAGTAGTTTTTATAGTAACAATACATCTTCGTCATAACAACGAAACGGCTATAGAATCAATATATAATGAAAACTAAAACCATTATAACCCGAAGGTATTGATATATTGGATCACACACAGCAATATAAATGATAAGAAATGATTAGTTCTTCATGGACTTGGCAACAAAACTTAAAAGAATAATTAGTGCATAAAAAAACCTCTCGTTTCCAAGAGGTTATTTCTAACTGTGCGGGCGGGGAGACTCGAACTCCCACGCCGTGAAGCACTAGATCCTAAGTCTAGCATGTCTACCAATTCCATCACGCCCGCAGACCTACCTTACAAGTCAAATATTTTGTAAAGCGAGTGCAAATATAAACAAGATTTATAATTTACAAGCAAAAGCATTCTAAAAATACTGCTTTTTATTACTTTTACAATTCTTCAAAAAATATATTCAATGAAAAGTGCAAAATCCTATATTGACGAAAATAAACAAAGGTTTATTGATGAATTAATTGAACTACTTAAAATACCTTCTATTAGTGCAGATTCTGCTTATAAAGCAGATCTAATACTCACTGCTGAAACTGTAAAAGATAGTTTACAAAAAGCAGGGTGTGATTCCGTAGAAATATGTGAAACTCCAGGATACCCAATCGTTTATGGTGAAAAAATTATAGATGCAAAATTACCTACAATTTTGGTATATGGACATTATGATGTACAACCACCAGATCCATTAGATTTATGGGACAGCCCTCCTTTTGAACCCGTAATAAAGAAAACCGAAATACATCCAGAAGGTGCTATTTTTGCTAGAGGTAGTTGCGATGATAAGGGTCAAATGTATATGCATGTAAAAGCATTAGAATATATGACTTCAACGGGACAATTACCCTGCAATGTGAAATTCATGATTGAAGGTGAAGAAGAAGTTGGAAGTGAAAGTTTGAGTTGGTTTGTTGAAAGAAACCACGAAAAATTAGCAAATGATGTGATCCTTATTAGTGATACTGGAATGATAGCACCCGATGTTCCTTCTATAACAACAGGACTTAGAGGGCTTAGTTATGTTGAAGTAGAAATTACCGGTCCTAACCGTGATTTACACAGTGGTTTATATGGAGGTGCAGTTGCAAATCCAATAAACATTTTAACAAAAATGATTGCTTCTTTACATGATGAAAATAATCATATTACCATTCCTGGTTTTTATGATAAAGTAGATGAACTTTCATTAGAGGAAAGAGCAAAGATGGCAGAAGCTCCATTTAGTAAGGAAGCTTATAAGAAATCAATAGATATTGATGATATCTATGGTGAAAAAGGATATACAACCAACGAACGTAATTCGATTAGACCAACCTTAGATGTCAATGGAATTTGGGGTGGATATATTGGAGAAGGCGCAAAAACAGTAATTGCAAGTAAAGCGTATGCCAAAATATCAATGCGTTTAGTACCCAACCAAAATTGGGAAGAAATTACTGATTTATTTATAAAACATTTTGAGAGTATTGCTCCTGTAGGAGTTCGTGCTAAGGTAACTCCTCATCATGGAGGTCAAGCTTATGTTACTCCAATTGATAGTTTAGGATATAAAGCTGCAGAAAAAGCATATGAAAGAACTTTTGGAAAAACACCAATTCCACAACGAAGTGGAGGTAGTATTCCTATTGTTGCATTGTTTGAAAAAGAACTAGAAAGTAAAACCATTTTAATGGGCTTCGGTTTAGATAGTGATGCTATACATTCACCCAATGAACATTTTGGAATATGGAATTACCTTAAAGGAATTGAAACCATTCCACAGTTTTACCATTATTTTACAGAAATGAGTAAATAAAACTGAAACAAAAAAGCCTCGAAATATCTTCGAGGCTTTTTTTGTACTATTATAATTACTTAAAGTTTCTTTACGTAGTCCGTAATAATAACTATTTGAGTAGGCCCTACTTTTCCTTCTATGAATTTTTCATTTTCATGATCTAAAGAAATTCGTCTTACTGCTGTTCCTTGTTTAGCAACCAAACTTGAACCTTTTACTTTAAGGTCTTTAATAAGTACAACACTATCTCCTGTTTGTAATACAACTCCATTTGCATCTCTGTGAACAATAGCATCTGTTTTATCTTCTGCATCTCCTTCAGCAGCTGCCCATTCTAATTGCTGTTCATCTAAATACATCATATCTAGTAAATCTTGAGACCATCCAAAAGTCTTTAATCTATGAAGCATTCTCCAAGACATAATTTGTACAGGTGCAGTAGAACTCCACATACTATCATTTAAACAACGCCAATGATTAGCATCTCTATTTTCTTCATCATCAAATTGTGAAACACATGTTTTACATCCCAAAATTGCAGTATCAACCTCATCTATATATTCTGGCGTCTTAGGAACCACATACATTTCTAGGTGTTCATTATGACCACAAAACTCACACTTCTCTCCTGCTCTCTTTTTAACTTCTCTTTCAAAACTCATATATTTCCTACAAAGACAGGAATCTTATACCCAACTTCGACTTTTATTAAATTAATTCTGCTAATGTAAAACATCTCTACAGAACTCATTCAATAGGAGGTTTTTTTATTATGGAATAGTAATTGTAATCGTTCATCTCGTAAATAAATTATTATTAAAATAAAAATATTAATGCTCTACGTTTGTAGAATTGAAATATTTGCTCTATGTTTGTAGAATCAATTCTAACATTGTAGCATATGAAATTATCAAACACGGAAGAACAGTTAATGCAAATTTTATGGAAGCAAGAAAAAGCTTTTATGAAAGATTTACTAGAGTCGTATGACGATCCTAAACCCGCTACAACTACAGTAGCAACTTTATTAAAGAGAATGATTAACAAAGGTTTTGTTAATTATACACAAATGGGAAATTCAAGACAGTATTTTCCATTAGTGAAAAAATCCGATTACTTTTCGAAGCACGTTAATGGCTTGATTAAAAACTTTTTTAACAATAGTGCTTCTCAATTTGCTTCCTTTTTTACTTCTGAAACTGACTTAACAAAAGTAGAATTAGAAGAATTGAAAACATTAATCGATTTAGAAATTAAAAAGAAGTAATCATGACTATATATCTTTTAAAATTTAGTGCTTGTTTAGCCATATTGATACTTTTTTATAAAATATTTTTAGAAAAGGAAAACTTTCATGTATTTAAGCGTTTCTACCTTATTAGTGCTGTAATTTCATCAATAGTAATACCTCTTATTACTTTTACTACCTACATTGAACCAGTTACATATATCAATCAACCTATAAGTAATCTGATTATAACTAATGAAAAAACATTCAATTTTATACCCCTCATTATTTTTTGTGTTTATGGAGTTGGTTTGATCTTATTTGGATATAAATTTATTAGAAATTTGTTTCAGATTGGCAATAGAATAAAAAGAAACACAAAAATAAAAACAGAAGATTTTACAGGTGTTTTACTAAAGGAACCTGTAGTACCTCATACTTTTTTCAGTTTTATTTTCTTCAATAAAAATAAGTTTGAAAAGCAGCTTATACCAGAAGAAGTAATCCTTCATGAAAGAACACATGCAAAACAAAAACATTCATTAGATGTTCTATTTATAGAGTTGTTTCAAGTTGTCTTATGGTTTAATCCATTAATTTATATCATAAAACATTCGATTAAGTTAAATCATGAATTTCTTGCAGATGAAGCGGTTTTAAAAAACGGCACGTCCTTATCAAATTATCAAAAAATACTTTTAACATTCTCATCAAATGCAAATCATAGTCCATTGACAAATGCCATTAATTATTCATTCATCAAAAAACGTTTTACAGTTATGAAAACACACACATCAAAAAAATCATTTTGGATAAAATGCCTCTTAATTTTACCCTTAGTTTCTTTATTACTTTTCAGTTTTAGCAGCCAAGAAGAAGTTGAAAAAGAGAATACTTTAATTGAATCAATAACAATACAAGAAGATGCTACAAAAAAACAGATAGTAGAGTACAATACATTAGCGAAAAAATATAATTTTCAAAATGGAGAAAGAATTATTATCAAGAAAAAAGAACTTGAAAGGTTAAATTACTTATATGATTTAATGAGTAAATCTCAAAAAAAATCTGCTGAACCTTTTCCAAATTTCCCACCTCCGCCTCCATCACCAAAAGTTATTAAAGGTTTAAATGATACTGATTCTAGTATTCCACCTCCACCTGCTCCAAAAGTAATAAAAGGTGTGAATGACACAGATTCTAGTATCCCACCACCGCCACCAATTCCTAACATGAAAGATTTGGCAAAACAAGGTGCCACATTTTATTATAATGGAAAGAAGATATCCAGCGAAAAAGCCAACCAACTTTATAAAAAAAATAAAAAACTTAATGTTCAGGTGAGTAAAACCAACACTCGTAATCCCGTGGTGAAGCTTTCTGAAAAACCTATTCAATTAAAAAAATCTTCAGCTTCATCTCCAACATCTAACCAAACCAGTTCACTACAAACAACAGATTCAACATCCGAATTCGTTACACTTTCAAAAGATGGGGCACGTTTCTTTTTATTTGATGGAGGGCCACATTTTAAAGAAAAAGGGATGGAAGTAACCTTAGAGAAAGCTTTAGAAATTCTAAAAAATGTTAATGGTTTAACTATCAATATTAAAGACGACTATATTTATACTATTGTTGAATTAAGAATGGAAGGTTGCTAAACTTTTTCTTTTAAAAATCTTAATTAACCTATAAAATGCCTAGAAGGATATCCTTTTAGGCATTTTTGTTTTTTCCTTTTAAATTTCTTGTAACAAACTAAAGGTTTTTGCGTTATATATATTCATCAATCAAAAATCAAACCTATGTTAAAACGTTTTTTTATATTCTGTTCTGGAGCAGATACTGATATTCTAGATCAATGCTCTGCTGGAGAACAAACTAAGTATGCCGGTATTGGAGCCACTGTATTTTTCACAGCAGTCATGGCCTTTATTGCTTCAGCATATGCTTTATATACAGTATTCGATTCATATCCTTCAGCTATATTTTTTGGTTTTATTTGGGGATTACTTATATTTAACCTCGATCGTTTTATTGTTTCAACCATTAAAAAGAGAGATAATTTTTTTGATGAATTTTTACAAGCATCTCCAAGGCTTTTATTAGCAGTAATTATAGCAATTGTTATTGCTAAACCACTTGAACTAAAAATATTTGAGAAAGAAATCAATCAAGTATTGTTAGTCGAAAAAAATGAAATGACATTGACAAACAAAGATCAATTAGCACTTCAATATACACCTCAACTTACTGCTTTAACTTCAGAAATAGAAACCTTAAAAAAAGAGACTACAGATAAAGAAACCGAAGTAAATGCACTTTACGACACCTATATATCTGAAGCAGAAGGAAGAACTGGCACAGAATTACTTGGAAAAGGCCCTGTATATCAAGAAAAAAGAGATAAGCACGATGCCGAATTAGTAGCTCTTAATGAATTAAGAAAAACAAATAGTGATAAAATTATTACTATAGAATCTTCTATGAATTCACTTTCACAAGAATATCAAGCTAAAGTTGCTGAAACTCAACCAGTAATTGATGGGTTTGATGGATTAATGGCAAGAGTTAATGCATTAAATAAATTACCCTGGCTGCCTTCATTGTTTATCTTCCTATTGTTTCTAGCCATTGAAACTTCACCAATTTTAGCGAAATTATTATCTCCAAAAGGAGTCTATGATATTAAATTAGAAGAAGAAGAGAATACAGTAAAAACTTGGAATCAACAACAAGCTCAACAAAGAGCTGTAATGTTAGAAACAGATACTAAAGTAAATAATAGAGTGTATGCAGATATCGCTGAAGAAGAAGAATTATACGATTATAAAAGAAAAAAAGCGCGCGAATTAATGGAACATCAAGCAGATGCATTTTATAAAAAACAAAAAAGAATAATAGGTTAGAAGCCTACTAATTAAAAGCTGACCCTTTGTTACTACAAAGGGTTTTTTTAGGTCTAAAATTAAATTAAGACTAGTTTACCAATTTATATTAAATATGACAAAAGTCATATATTATGTGTTTCACTGCATTAGCTTTTAATATTGCACTTTCACATGAAAATAAGATTAAAGGGTTTGGATATGCAATTTTACTATGGTTGTTTATGGATATGATGTAAGATGGTATATTTTTAATTTCATTAGTTGCTTTTGAAGAGTACCCTTTAGATAAGTTCTCTTTAATTGCAACGATGTTTAATCCTATTGATTTATTTAGGTTTAGTCTTACATGAATCTAAAGAGATTCCTCTAATAAATAAAACTATAAATTATCTAATATTCATACTTTAGTATCAATTACCTGCTAATTTTATATAATATGTAAAGAAATAAATTATTTTTAGCTAATGGAAAATATTCTTCAATTAAAAAATTCATTTATTGAAAAATGTTTCGGTTTTACTGAACTAATTGAGAAATTAAAAAAAGGACTAATACTAAGATGAAAAAACTAATTTTTATACTATCCCTTATAGTGGTGTTTGGTTGTAATAATGAAACTGAATTTTCTCCAGAAATCTCATATTTAGATTTCAGTAAGAATATTTTAGACTATCGAATAACACCAAAAGACTCAATCGATAAATCTGGTTTAATGTTTTCAGATCAAGGTGCTTGGTTTGCCTATAGTTTACCAAAGACTGAATATAATATTATTGGCTTTTCGGGCCCTTTTTTAATGACTCAAGATAATGGTGTTTGGAGTAGTCCAATGTTATCCGGACTTTTTATTACAACAGGGAATCATCATGACTATTTATTTGATTTAAAAAAAGACACAATTATTAAGAATAGCTATTCTAGTCATTTAGAGCAAATAATTAAAAATGATAAATTAGAACTTAAGCAAGAACTTGTATTTTTATCAGGTCATACAGCTTTACAAAAAATAAAAATTACCAATATTACAGAACATCCAATTCGAATTAATTCAAATATTCAAGGTGGAGTCTCCGATATTGGAATCACTTTCTCAATCGAAGATGATGTAATCAAATTAACTTCCAAAAATTCTAAAGCAATTGGTTACATTCAAACATCGAACAAAGTAAGTAGAAAAGATATCGTAGATGAAGATCAATTTCATGCTATACTATTTGATACTTTCCACCTTGAACCTAAACAATCCAAAGAGATTATCTTTTCCCAAACTTTTATCTTTCCTGAATATTCTTGGGAAGAAGAAAAAGCTCTTATTAAAAATTCAAATTTTGATTCAATTTTATCTGCAAGAAAGTCTGAAAAGAATTCAGAATTACAATCTTTAATTTCAGCAAAAAAAGACAAATTTCAAGAAGACAAATATTCAGAAGTTCTAGCCAAAGCACATCTTACACTCCAAAATAATTGGAGAATCCCAGCTGGAGAAATCAAACACGAAGGATTATTTCCAAGCTATCATTACAAATGGTTCAATGGATTTTGGTCATGGGATTCATGGAAGCATGCCGTTGGTTTATCTTATTATAATACTGAATTAGCAAAAAAGCAAGTCAAACTAATGTTCGAATTTCAAAATGAAGATGGTTTTGTAGCAGATTGTGTTTTTAGAGATACTTTAGTAGAAAAACATAATTACCGAGATACGAAACCACCTCTTTCAGCTTGGGCCGTTGCAAAAATATTTGAAAAAGATAAAGACCTAGATTTTGTAAAATTCATGTATCCAAAATTGAAATCATATCATGAATGGTGGTATAAAAAAAGAGATCATGACCAAGATGGTTTGTGCGAGTATGGATCAACCGACGGTAGTTTAATAGCTGCAAAATGGGAAAGTGGTATGGACAATGCCATTCGATTTGACAATTCTAAAATTCTTAAAAATGAAGAAGGAGCGTATTCTTTAGATCAAGAAAGTGTCGATTTAAACGCCTATCTCTATGCTGAAAAACGATACCTTTCTACCTTAGCAAAAGCACTTCAACATAATGAGGAAGCTACCCGATTTGAAAATGAAGCAAAAGTTTTAAAAGGTCGTATTCAAAGTCAATTTTACGATGCAACAGACGGCTGGTTTTACGACACTAATCTTGAAGGAAATATATTTATTAAAGGAGAAGGAAGTGAAGGATGGACAGCGCTTTGGGCAAATACAGCTACACAAAAACAAGCAGAAGCTGTTAAAAACAACATGATGAATCCAACTAAATTTTATACCAAAGTCCCTTTTCAAACCATGAGTGCTGATCATGAAAAATTCAATCCTTTAAAAGGATATTGGAGAGGTCCCAATTGGTTAGATCAAGCTTATTTTGGAGTAAAAGGATTGCGGAATTATGGTTTTAATGAAGATGCTGATAACGCTACCATTCAAATTATAAAAGGTGCAGAAGGTGTTTTAGGGAAAGGGAAATCTATTAGAGAAAATTACCATCCTATCACAGGTGAAGGTTTAAATGCACAAAATTTTAGTTGGAGTGCTGCTCATATTATAATGCTTTTAATAAAAGAATAAATGGATTACAATACAATCAAAATAAGACCAGAACAAGCCGAAAAAATTCTTTTTGAGCTTTATGGCATTAAAGGAAATGCTTCCTCCTTACCTGGTTATGTTGATTTTAATTTTAGAATAAAAATAGACAATGAAGAAGGTTATATTCTGAAAATATCGCGCCCAGAAGAGAATAAAAAATACGTTGATTATCAGCAACAATTATTGCAATCTATTAATGCAAGTGAAAAAAATCTTATTGCTCCAAAAGTAATTACAGATAAAAACAATGATGTAATTTCTGAAATTATTGATGACTTTGGAAAAAAGCGCTATGTGAGATTGTTAACTTGGGTCTCTGGAAGGGTTTGGAGTTCTGCAAATCCACAATTAGAAGATTTTCGTTTTAGTTTAGGAGAACAATGTGGGCTTTTAACAAAAGCACTTCAAAATTTTGATCATCCAGAAGCACATTACACTTTTGAATGGGATATTGCACAATGCCTTTGGACCAAAGAACAACTTCACTTATTTACAGGTCAAGAGAAAGAAATTATAACTTATTTTCAAAAAGAATTTGAAGCCACGCATACCTCCTATCAAAGACTCAGAAAAAGCGTCGTTCATAATGACCCAAATGACAATAATATTATTATTTCTTCCAATTTAATACACCCTAAAGCAATTGCTGCTATAGATTATGGAGATGCCATTTACACTCAAGTTATTAATGATGTAGCAATACTTTGTGCATATGGTACTATGGGGCATCATGAATCTTTAAATGCATCACTTGCTTTTGTAAAAGGATATCATTCAAAATTTCCATTAGAGCAAGAAGAATTATCACATTTATATAATGCCATTGCTATGAGATTGGTGATTATAGTTACTAGAGGTGCAATGAGTAAAATTGAAGAACCAGACAATGAATATTTATGGCTTAGTGAAAAACCTGCTTGGAAAGTATTAGAAAAATGGCATCAAATCTCTCCAGAATTTGCCCATTATAGTTTTAGAAAGGCTTGTGGATTTAATGCGCATCCAAATGAACAGAAGTTTAACGATTGGGCTTCAAATCAAACGTTTCAATTATCTGAATTATTTCCAAGCATTCAAAAAGATAAGGTTTCATTATTAGATTTAAGTGTTTCAAGTAAATGGATCGGACATCAAAACGATTTTAATGATTTAGAGTTATTTCAATTTAAAATAGATCAACTTCAGAAAACAATTCCGAATAAATTAATTGCTGGAGGCTATTTAGAACCAAGGCCTTTATATACTTCAACAGCCTATGATAGGATTGGAAATTCTGGAAAAGAATCTAGAAGTATTCATTTAGGAATCGACTTTTGGTTAGCTCAACAAACTCCTGTTCATGCTATTTTGGACGGCACAGTACTAATCGCTGTAAATGATGAAGGCGATAAAGAATATGGAGGATTGGTAGTATTACAACATACAACCGAAGCATTCAATTTCTATACATTATATGGTCATTTAAGCATCGAAAGTGCTACCAAAAATAAGGTCGGTGATACTATAAAAAAAGGTTCACTTATTGGACGTTTAGGGAACTATCCTGAAAACGGAAATTGGGCACCTCACCTTCACTTTCAAGTGATGTTATCTATGTTAGATTATAAGATAGATTATCCAGGAGTCGCCTATGTTTCAGAAATAGAAGTTTGGAAAAGTGTCTGTCCAGACCCCAACACATTATTTCAATTAGAATCACTTCAGAATAAAAATAAAACAAACCATGATAAGCTGATTAAGTACCGCAAAAAACACCTTGGAAAAAGTTTAAGTCTACAATACGATGTTCCTATTGAAATGGTTCGTGGTGCTGATCAATATTTAATGGATTCCTTCGGAAGAAAATATTTAGATACTGTAAACAATGTCGCTCATGTGGGTCATGAAAATTATGAAGTTGTGAAAGCGGGTCAAGAACAAATGGCGATTATTAATACGAATTCTCGCTATTTACATAAAAACATTAATGCGCTAGCTAAGGAACTCATAGAAACTTTACCACCCGAATTAAATGTACTGCATTTTGTCAATTCAGGAAGTGAAGCAAACGAACTTGCCATTAGAATGGTAAAGGCATACAATGGTGAAAAAGACATTATTGCTTCTGAAGTAGGTTACCATGGAAATACGAATATGTGTATTGATATAAGTTCGTATAAATTTGACGGAAAAGGAGGTCAAGGTGCTCCAGAACATACTCACATTTTTCCTTTACCTGATGCTTTCAGAGGAAAATATAGAGGAGATAATACGGGTGAAGCCTATGCAGAAGAAGTGCAAAAACAGATTGAAATTATTCAGAAAAAAGGAAGAAATGTTGGAGCATTTATTATCGAACCCATTATTAGTTGTGGTGGACAAATAGAATTACCTAAAGGCTTCTTAAACAAAGCCTATCAATTAGTAAGAGAGGCTGGAGGTATTTGTATTTCAGATGAAGTGCAAACTGGATGTGGACGTATGGGGAAAACATTTTGGGGATTTCAATTGCATGATGTTGTACCAGATATTGTTACCATAGGAAAACCTCTAGGAAACGGACATCCTATCGCTGCGGTTGCTTGTACACAAGAAGTTGCTGATACATTTGCTAATGGCATGGAGTACTTTAACACCTTTGGCGGAAATCCTGTTTCTTGTGCCATTGCTACCGAAGTAATTCGAACTGTAAAACGTGACAGATTACAAGAAAACGCTTTAAAAGTTGGCGAGTTTTTAAAGACTGAATTAAAACTTCTTTCTAAAGAATTTCCAATTATAGGAGACGTTCGGGGTCAAGGTTTATTTCTTGGTATTGAATTGGTAGATGCGCAATTAAATCCATTAGCGGCTCAAACCGATTATCTAGCAAACCGAATGAAAGATCATGGTGTTTTAATGAGCACCGATGGTCCTGATCATAATGTTTTAAAAATTAAACCACCTCTTGTATTTACAAAAGAGAATGCCGAAGAACTAATGTACTATTTGCGCAAAATTTTAGCTGAAAATTTTATTAAAACATTTTAATCATGAAAAAATTTCTCTTATTCCTTTGTTTAGTTTCCTTTACTTTAGGGTTTTCACAAACTACAGAAAAAGAAGACAAAGAAGCCATTCTTTCCGTTATGACACTGCAAGAAAAAGCTTGGTCTAATAATGACTTGGACGGTTTTATGCAAGGCTATTGGAAAAGTGACTCTTTAAAGTTTTTTGGTAGTAGTGGTCTTACTAAAGGTTGGCAACAAACATTAGATAATTATAAAAAAGGCTATCCAACCAAAGAGCATTCTGGTACTTTAAATTTTACCATAAAAGATATTTCTAAAATTGATGAAGGCAGTTATTGGGTGATGGGAGAATATTATTTAAAAAGAAGTGTTGGAGATGCCAATGGTGTATTTTTAATCATCTTTAAAAAGATTGATGGCGAATGGAAAATCGTCGCGGATATGTCTTGCTAGCGTAGCATTAAAAAGTTCGATCGGGATGAAATGGATGGAGGTCTAAAGATGTTTTTTTATCTGAAATTATTTCTGAAACTAATTTACCCGTTGAAGGGCCTAAACTCCAACCCATCATAGCGTGTCCTGTTGCTATGGTAAGGTTTTTATATTTTTCAGTTCTACCAATGTAAGGCAAACCATCAGGCGAACAAGGACGTAATCCACAATCTGCTTGATTTAATTCTTCTTGGTTTATTTTAAATCCTTGGTAATAATCTGAAGCAGCTTTACTTATTACTTTTACTCTTACTGGGTTTATTTTATCATTAATTCCTGCAATCTCCATAGTTCCGGCAAAACGAGTAAAACCATTCATAGGAGTTACTGCAACTTTGGCTTCTACTAGTATCGCTGGAATAGTGATTCCTGTTTCTCTTTCTACATTAATACTATAGCCTTTTCCAGCCTGAACTGGAATTTTAATACCTAATTTTTTAGTGAGTAATGGACTCCAGGATCCTGCAGCTAATACTACCTCATCTGGATTTAGTTTTCTTTCAGAGGTGATAATTTCTGAAATTTTTCCTTCGGAAACAGACAGATCTTTAACTTCTTCATTGGTATAAAAAGTGACTCCATTCAATTTTAAATAAGAATGCATTTCGGTCATAAATTCTTGAGGGGTCATATGCGCATCTGAATCGAAATAAACAGCGCCTTTACAATCTATATTGGCCTCAGGGTTCATTTTTCTAACTTCATCTGCTGTTATATTTTTAACATTCAATCCTTCTTTAATGGCTCTTTGCCCTATCTTCCATTCTTCTTCTCCCGCCTTATCCGTTTTATACAACATCAACAGCCCTTTTCTTTCATAATGAAAATTAAAATCTCCTGAAGCTTTTATTTTTTCATATAAATCTCTTCCAAATATGTTAATGTCTTTTATTACTGGAATAGCCTTTTCAACTTTTTTTAAAGAAGCCGATTTCTTAAAAGCCCATGACCATTGCAAAAAATCTTTATCTAATCTAGGCTTTATATAAAATGGGCTTGTAGAATTAAACATCCATTTTATCCCTTTGGTTATCATTCCTGGAGCTGCTAATGGGATAATGTGACTTGGAGTTATATACCCCGCATTTACAAATGAAGCTCCTTTAGTTATATCAGATTTATCAATAACAGTTACTTTATGCCCTTCTTTCTGAAGATAATATGCAGAGCACAATCCTATTATTCCACCTCCGATTATAACAACTTCTTTATTCATTTAAATTACTTGAAAACCATGTGCATAAGGATCATCTTCATCATCAATGATTATGGTATTATATCCATAAATTTTTGCCCAACCTTGAATGCTAGGTATTATTGCTTTTTTTTCATTCAATTCGGTTTCTTCTTCAACTCTTCCAATAAAGGTAGAACCTATATAACTTTCATGAACAAATTCTTCTCCTAGGGCAAGTTTTCCTTTGGCGTACAATTGCGCCATTCTTGCCGAAGTTCCCGTGCCACAAGGACTTCTGTCGATTGCTTTATCACCATAAAACACTGCATTTCTTCCCGATGATTTTGGATCTATTGGATCACCTGTCCATAACATATGACTCACATCTCGAATAGTTTCATTTTCAGGATGAATAAACATATCCGGGTATTTTTCATTAATCCGTTCTCTAACTATTTGCGAATACTGAATTAATTTTCCAGCCGTAAAATTATGTACGCCACTAAAGTTTTTTTGAGGGTCTACAATCGCATAATAATTTCCCCCATAAGAAACATCAAAAGTGATTTCTCCCAATTCTGGACATTCAACGGTTAAGTCTTCAGCAGCCAAATAAGATTTCACATTTTTAAGTTTCACCCACTCCACTTTATTTTTTGACTCTTTGTATTCAATCTCCACTAGACCTGCTGGCGTTTCCATTTTTATAATGCCTGGAACTTTAGGTTGAACTAAGCCTTCTTCAATTGCGATAGTGATGGCCCCAATCGTTCCATGCCCGCACATAGGCAAACAACCAGAAGTTTCAATAAATAAAATTCCGAAGTCATTTTCTGGGTTTTCGGGTTCAAAAAAGAAACTGCCACTCATCATATCATGTCCTCGAGGTTCGAACATAAGTCCTTTTCGAATCCAATCGTATTCTTCTAAAAAATGTTGTCTTTTTTCACTCATTGAAGCACCTTGAAGACCTGGACGACCTGTTGTTACAACTCTTACAGGGTTTCCACAGGTATGTGCATCTATACATTTAAAAATGGTTTTACTCATCTTTATTCTCTTCAATATAATTATTGATTCGTTTTTCTAAAATCGAAAGTGTAACTGTTCCTTGTTCTAAAATAACTTCATGAAAATCCCTAATATCAAAATTAACCCCAAGTTTATTTTCAGCTTTACTGCGTAACTCTCTTATTTTAAGTTCACCTATTTTATAGGATAATGCTTGTCCTGGCCATGAGATATATCGATCGGTTTCAGTATTAATTTCATGAATGGAAAGCGCTGTATTTTCAGACATATAATTAATTACCTCATCTCTTGTCCAGCCTTGCGCATGAATTCCTGTATCAACCACTAAACGACAAGCCCGCCACATTTCATAAGTAAGTTTTCCAAATTGTTCATACGGTGTTGTGTACATTCCCATTTCTTCCGCAAGAAATTCACAATATAATCCCCAACCTTCTCCATACGCTGATAAATAAGTATCTTTTCTAAACTGTGGAATACTGTCTCCTAATTCTAGATTTAATGACGTTTGCAAATGATGCCCAGGCACAGCTTCATGTACTGTTAATGAAGGTAAAACATATAAAGGCCTACTTGGTAAATCATAGGTGTTTACCCAATAATATCCTGGATCTGTACTGTTCTTATCTGTACCAACATACCTACCTGTCGTATATTTAGGCGCTATAGCGTCAGGCACTGGGGCAACTCCATAAGGTTTTCTAGGTAAGGTTTTAAAAAATCTCGGTAATTGTTCGTCAGCTCTTTTTGCCATGTCCCGAGCAATCATTAATAGTTGATCTGGACTTGTTGCATAAAACTGAGGGTCGGTTCTTAGAAAATGTAGAAATTCTGAAAAACTCCCTTGAAAATTAATTTCTGAAATAATTTTTTTCATTTCAGTTTTAATTCTTGCAACTTCTTTTAATCCAACCTCATGAATATCATCCGCAGTAAGTTGCGTACTCGTTGTATAATAATTAATACGATTTTGATAATAATCTGAGCCTTTTGGTGTTTCAGAAACTCCAATAGTAGATCTTGTATTTGGCATATATTCATCTTCAAAAAATGCTTTAATTTTCTTGAATTGAGGAATCACATTTGTAGTAATTGCCACTTTAGCAGCCAACAACACTGAATCTCTTTGAGTATCACTGATTGTCGTTGGTAAATTTTTAAAAGGCTTATAGAAATAACTCTCATCAAAACTACTCACGATATGATCATCATAACTAGATTCATACCCATTAAAAATTACTCTTGGTTGAGAAACCCCTTTTTCTAATCCTTCTCTTAAAAGAGGTAAAAATTGATCTACTCGACCTGGGATTGCATTTAATTTTTTTAAATACTCTTTAACTTGTTCGTAATTGTTAAAAGGACGAACCATAAATGAAAAACTAGTATGAAACCCAGAATCTGACAACAATGGATTTAAATAACTTTCATATTTAAAATAATCGATAGTATCCTGCAACTTAAACTTTAATAATTCTAATGAAATTAATTCAGTTTCAGATAATCCATAAATATCAATTTCCTTTAATTTTCCTAGTTGTTCTTTTGCATAAAGAGCCTCTTTTTCAAAAATTTCTTTTGAAAATAGACCTAAGGGATACTCCTCTTTATTATAGAATTCTCTCTCTTCAATTTCTATAATTATAGTGTTTAAATCTTCCGAAGAAGTATCTTCTATTTTTTTTGAGCAACCAAGGCTTAGAAGAATAAAAAATACACCAATAATTTTGAAGATTCTCATATATTTAAATTTTGCTTTTAGTGTTATTTCCATTGACCAATCTAAGAATTTCTAAAGGATTTTCATCTTTCAATTCGTCTGGTAATAATGAATTAGGCCAGCTTTGAAAACTAAATGGACGCACCCATCTCTTTACAGCATGAAGTCCAACCGCTGTAAACCTACTATCCGTTGAAGACGGATAAGGTCCTCCGTGTAACATCGCTGGGCATACTTCAACTCCTGTTGGCACTCCATTAAATATAATTCTACCTACTCTATTTTGAAGTGCATCAACAATAGAAGAATACTTTGCCAACTCTTCTTGCTCGGCTAAAATGGTCCCTGTAAGTTGCCCTTCCAACTGTTGAATAATAGTTTCTAACTCATGTGCATCTTTACATTGTACCACCATAGAAAATGGTCCAAATACCTCCTGATGTAAAGTCGTATTTTCTAAAAATGTAGCCCCTTCAACAGTAACAATCGTTTGTCTTGCATAGTTGGTTGAAACTTCATCCGTATAGTCTGCAGTTACCAACAATCCGTTTTGCTGCAGCGCATTTTCTTTATTTCTTTCGTAATTTCCAATGATATTTGGATGTAACATACACGAAGGAGAAATCTTAATAATTTCAGAAGAAAGTGTATCAATAAAGGTGGAAAAGCCATCGCTTTTAATTCCTATAAGTAAGCCTGGATTGGTACAAAATTGTCCAGTTCCTAAAGTGATAGATCCAGCATATGTTTTTGCTAAAGCTTCTCCTCTTTTTTGAATTGCCTCAGGTAATAAAACCACGGGATTAACACTTCCCATTTCGGCAAAAACCGGAATAGGTTCTGGACGTTCAGAAGCTATATTGTATAAAGCTCTTCCTCCCTTGATACTTCCTGTAAATCCAACTGCTTTTACTCCTGGATGTTTAACCAATTCTACTCCTACTTCAATCCCTGAACTATTTAAATTTGAAAAAACACCCGTAGGCATTCCAGTTTTTATAGCAGCTCTATTAATTGCTTCTGAAACCATTTCACTGGTTCCAGCATGCATAGGATGCGATTTGCAAATCACAGGACAACCGGCTGCTAATGCAGAGGCAGTATCTCCACCTGCTGTTGAATAGGCAAAGGGGAAGTTACTTGCTCCAAAAACAACTACAGGACCTAATGGAATTAACATTTTTCGAATATCTTGTTTTGGAATAGGAGCTCTATCTAAATCGGCTGTGTCAATCGTAGCTTCTACCCAATTACCATCTTCTAACATGTCTGCAAAACTTATTAATTGCCCGATGGTTCTTCCTCTTTCTCCTTTTGCTCTTCCTTCTGGTAAGCCAGTTTCAGATTGATACATTGCAATTAAATCGTCTCCCATTGCTAGAATTTCTTCCGTTATAGCACGTAAAAAAATTGCTTTTTCCTTGGGAGATTTTTTACTGAATACTTTAAAAGCATCAGAAGCTAAATCAACTGCTTGATTAATTTCTTCGGAAGTTGCTTCATAGAAAACTTGATCGTTTTCTATGTTTAGTAAAGGATTGAATGTTTTATATGTTTTTGTTCCTTTAGCAGAACGTTGATTTCCTATATGATTTTCACCTGTAGTCATTTTATTTTTTTTATTAGTTGGTAATGTTTATCAATATCGACTGGTTTGATTACAATTTTTTCAGAAACAGGATATTTTTCTAAGAGATTTTTAGGTCTAATAGGGCGATCTACAAAATTACCGCCACAATTAGGGCACACCTCTTCTAATATATTTTTGACACAGTCTTGGCAAAAAGTACATTCAAAAGTACAAATCATTGCATCTTTAGCATCGAAAGGTAATTTTTTATTGCAATTTTCGCAAGTGGGTCTTATCTCTAACATTATAAATTTTTATACGCTGGAAGTTCTGGTCGATTTTTTAAACCCTCTTCAATTACTTTTAACACATGCGCTCTTTCGGCACCAATTAGTGTTAATCGAGGCGCTCTAACATTTTCTGTTCCTATTCCTGTAGCAACTTCAGCTAGTTTAATATTTTGTACTAATTTAGGGTTTATATCCAACTCTAACAAAGGTAAAAACCAGCGATAAATCTCAATTGCTTCTTGAATTCTTCCTGCTTTCTGAAGTTCATAAATTGCTACTGTTTCTGCTGGAAACGCACAAACCAAACCTGCAACCCAACCATCGGCTCCCATTAATAAACTCTCTAAAGCCAAAGTATCTACTCCTGTAAGAATACTTAAACGATCTCCAAAACGGTTTTTAATTCGGGTTACATTAGATATATCTCTAGTGGATTCTTTTACAGCTTCGATGTTATCGCATGCTAATAATTCATCGAACATATCTAAGGTTACTTCTATTTTATAATCTACAGGATTATTATAGACCATAATTGGTAATGAAGTACTGTTTGCAACTGCTTTAAAGTATTCTACCGTTTCTCTGTCACCCGCTTTATATCGCATAGGAGGCAACATCATTAGACCACTCGCGCCATCTTCGGTTGCTTTTCGTGCGGCATCAATAGCAC
The DNA here is from genome assembly GCF_047730175.1 of Candidatus Marifrigoribacter sp. Uisw_064. Classification (GTDB taxonomy): domain Bacteria; phylum Bacteroidota; class Bacteroidia; order Flavobacteriales; family Flavobacteriaceae; genus Marifrigoribacter. Next base: position 1,602,496 of record NZ_CP159833.1, on the reverse strand, counting down.
CTTTGGTAGATTGTTCTGCAATGTTAATTAAAACAGGAACTTTTCCATTTACAAACTCGACAGTTTCACGAGTTAGAATTCGTTTTTCTTCATCTGTTAACGTACTGGCTTCCCCTAAAGTTCCTCCCAATACTATTCCATGAACCCCTGCATCTAACTGAGCTTTTAAGTTCACTTTAAACATTTCTAAATCAAGTTCATCTGTATCAGTAAACTTAGTAGTAACCGCTGGCATTACGCCTTCCCAATTGATTTTCATAGTATTGCCCACGAAAGTGGGTATCTTTTAATTTATAAATAAAACTTCAAATTAAAAACCTTTCGACTTACTCTGTAAGCTAACTTCACACAAAACTTATTTTGTATTCGTTAATGCTCAAGGAGACAATAGAATAGTTAATTAAATGATAGAGATTTTAATTCTTATATAAGGATAAGAATTACTCTAATTTTTTAGTAAAATTATTTAAATATAGAGTAAATAAATAATGTGCTTTTATCCAAACATGATACTATAGTATCTATAATTTTAATTTTATTCGTAATTTTGAATAGTATAAACACACTATGAAAGTTTTACCCTTTACAATTCCGAAGTATAAAAGAGACTCCATTCAATTACAAGAAGACAAAGGAACCTTATTTTATGAGTTACTTCATCAACATGAAGAGTTTCAAATTAGTTTAATTTTAAAAGGTAGCGGGACTTTAATTGTGGGTGATACTATTAGTTCATTTAAAGAAAATGATATCATTGTTTTAGGAGAAAACTTACCGCATGTATTTAAAAGTGATCTTAAAAAATCTGAAAATTCTCATATGATTTCTATCTTTTTCACAAAGAATACTTTTGGGGAATCATTTTTTAATACGGAAGAATTAAAACCACTTACCTCTTTTTTTAATAAGACTGAGAATGGTTTTATCATTTCAAAAAACACAGAAAAACCAGGAAGAATATTTAAACAATTATACAAAGCCTCAAAATTAGATCGGTTTGTTTTATTTTTTCAATTATTAAAAGAGTTAAATAAATCAACTCACAAAAGTCTTTCTTCATTTGTGTCATTAAAAAAGTACAGTGATAATGAAGGAAGGAGAATGAGTGCCGTTTTTGAATACACTATCAATAATTTTCAAAATGAAATTACTTTAGAACGTATATCTCAACAAGCAGCCATGACCAAAAATGCTTTTTGCAAATATTTTAAAAAGCGTACCAATAAAACCTATATTACATTTTTAAATGAGTTACGGATAGAAGAAGCTTGCAAATTATTGCAGGGAAATAATGAAATTACTATAGCAGAAATTGCTGAAATGACAGGCTTTCAAAACATTTCAAATTTTAATAGAACGTTTAAGCAATTAATAGAGAAGACGCCAAAAGAATATAAAAATCAATTCAATTGATTGAGTTCTTCTTTTAGCTTTTTTGTTAGTTTATTGACCACCAAATCATAGGAATGATCGATTAATTCACAAAGTAATTTATGAGGAATATTCATTTCTAGTTCCACTGTATTCCAATGCAATTTACTCATATGAAAACCTGGAGTTATCAAACCATCATATTCCTCACGCAGCGTTATAGATCGCTCTGGATCACATTTTAAATTAGCTTTAGATGGCTGATTTTCCAGACTGGATAAAGCAAATATTTTTTCCATCACTTTAAAAACCAGCGTTTTTTCATCGAAAGGGAAAGATTCTGTGACTCCTTTTTTAGCAATACAATATTCTCTAAATTCTTCAATATTCATAACTACTTTATTACATACCCTAAGACAGGTTGATCGTCAAAATAAATTAACAAGATTTTCACTCCTATTTGAAGTGGAATGTTAAACGATATCACTTCATCTTTAATAGTAAATTTTTCTAAAGAAATTTTTTCTCCCCCATAGGAATAAGATATATTTTTAGGTGAAACATTTTTAATAGTAAAAGGTATATCCCCAAAATATTCATCTTCATATAAAATACCCGTTTTAGGGGTTTCTACATCACTTAAAACTAAATTTTCTTTTATTAATAGAGGCATATTTGAAAAATCGTTTCTTGATATATTTTCAGAAACAAAAGCATCTTCAAATACATCTGGGTAGTGACTTTTTATAAATAAATTAGGATCTGTTTTATAGTAGAAAAAACTGGGCTCTTTTATAAATTTTTCATGGAATTTACCTGCTCCCCAAGTAGGATCAAACAGAAAAGGTTTTCCGTCAATATAGGCTACATTCCACATGTGGTTTCTATTAAATGATCTTCCAATATCATTGAAATTTGTCTTTGTATCCCCTCGAACTAAATAATTTTGAATGCCTTGTAGTTCGCAAAGGCGTTCAAATAGCATTGCATATCCTTCGCAAACTGCCACTCCTTTTTTAACGGTTCTATTAATAATTTTATTTCGTATATTTTCTTCTTTCTGATTGCGTTCTCTATAATTTGTAAATTTATAATTGAACTTTTTATATTCGTCTGGATGGTAAGCTACATTCTGAATAATCCAACTATAAATAGCCCTCAATTTATCTTCTTCTGAAGTAAAATCACGACTAATAAATTTAGAAAGAATTTTGGGATTATTGCAGGTAGTTGGATATAATGAAATGGTTGCATCGACGAGTTCATAGTCTTGTGAATTCAACAGATTACAGCCCATGAATAAAAGCAAAATACTAATTCGCCATGTAAGAATCATCTTTCTAATTTATATAAAATAGGTTTGCTGGGTGTTGCATCATTATGAAAGGATGCAATCATAAGATTTAATATATAAGAACCGTCTTTTATATTATTTGGCACATATATAAGTTCGGTAATAGTTGATTGAAAACGTGGGTTTTTAGGGTAATTCCAAAAAGCTTTATGCGCTAATAATTTTCCCTCATCTTTTTCCTTATCTACCGAAGGTAAGTCAATTAATAAGTGTTCTATTCCTTTTTTTCGAATAAAAGCAGCTGCTTTTTGATGCAAATACGGCCAATTTGTATTTGAATATTTTTTTGATTTTTTTGAAGCAGTATTTGGCAATACTCTTATAATTAAAGCTTGAGGGTTTTTATTTTCTAAATGCTCTTTAATTTGTTGTTCCGTAATAATTAAATCATCCCCTTCTTTTTCTGGACTTACTGAAATTACTTCAGCAGTAAAAAAGAACGTTTTTAAAGTATCATTTATAGAATAAAATTCTTTAGAAATATGCCCAATACACTCAGTATGCGTGCCATGAGCATGAGGATTGAAAGCAATATTATTAAAGTTTACAGAAGCACCTTCACTCACTTTTGCAATCCAATCGCCCATCACCACTGGTTCAATTTTTGGGGCATCTAAATACCAAGCGATAGGGTTTTTAACTGAAGCTTGTAGTGGTAAAGAAATATCTAAAGGATTTGATAGATCAATAGTATATGATTCATTTCCTATTTGTAGGGTGCTCTTCATGCTTTAAAAGTAAACAATTTTAATCGATCATAAATAAATCGGAAGCAATTCCATCACATAAAAACTTTCCTTTTTCACTAATCATCAAGTTATCCTCCTTTAGAATAACGAGTTCATCTTCTATCGCTTTTTGGGCTTGATTTAGTACATATTGAACAAAGTTTTTTCCAAAATCAGTTTCTATTTTAATAAGTGAAATGCCCCACATGGTCCGTAAACCGATCATAACATATTCATTATAGCGATCTTTTACACTGAGTAATTCTCTTTCTATAGGTAGCTTTTCTTCTGAAATACTTTGAATGTATTTAATATTGTTAGAAACATTCCAACTTCTATATTTCCCATCAAATGAATGCGCTGAAGGGCCAATGCCTATATACGATTTGCCCTGCCAATATGCGGTGTTATTTTTTGAGAAATAGCCTTCTTTGCTAAAGCTTGAAAATTCATAATTTACGAATCCTGCTTCCTTCATTGTTGATAAAAGCAGTTCGTATTGCTCCTTAAAATCTGAGTCTAAGGTTGGAATAATTTTACCTTTTTTAATAAAAGATTCAAAGGCTGTTTTTGGCTCAACTGTTAATGCATAACTTGAAATATGAGGCACTTGCAAGGATAGTGCTATCTTTAAATTTTGTTCCCAACGTTGATTACTCACCCCTGGAACTCCATAAATAAGATCAATACTTATATTATCGAAATACTGTTTGGCTCCAATGATCGATTCTTTGGCTTCCTTTTCAGAATGAGCTCTATTCATGAGTTTTAGGTCTTCTTCAAAAAAAGATTGAACCCCTATACTTAATCTGTTTATGGGACTTTTGGCAAGTTGCTTAATTACATCTTTCGTTAAATCATCTGGATTTGCTTCTAAGGTAATTTCAGCATCATTTTCTACCCCAAAATGCTCCTTTATTGTTTCAAAAATATGATTGATTTCTTTTTCTGAAAGTAAACTAGGCGTTCCACCTCCAAAATAAATTGTTTTTAAAGGGCTAGCAAGCTCTTCTTTCCGAAGTGATAATTCTTTGCAAATTGCAGCTATCATCTCTTCTTTCCGCTTTAAAGAGGTAGAGAAATGAAAATTGCAATAATGACAAGCTTGTTTGCAAAATGGAATATGAATATAGATTCCTGACATATTTAATACTGAAACTTTTTTGCATTAATAATAACTTTTTCAACGGGATATTTTAATTGCTCTAAATCAACCATTATATTATTTTTTTACTCTTCCTTCATTCTGTTTTACAAAAGCATCCCAGCCCGTATAACTTTTACCAATGGTTATCTTTCCTGCATTATAAAAATGACAAACGGCAGCGGCTAACCCATCGGTGCTATCTAAATTTTTTGGCAATTCTTTTAATTGCAAAAGGCTTTGCAGCATTTTAGCAACTTGTTCTTTGCTTGCGTTTCCATTTCCTGTGATCGCCATTTTAATTTTTTTAGGAGAGTATTCAGTAATAGGAATATCTCTAGACAATCCTGCTGCCATAGCGACTCCTTGAGCTCTTCCTAGTTTTAACATAGACTGTACATTTTTTCCGAAGAAAGGCGCCTCAATAGCAATTTCATCTGGATGATGTGTATCGATGAGTTCTATAGTTCGCTCAAAAATGAGTTTAAGCTTCACATAATGGTCATCATATTTTTTTAATTGAAGCTCATTTAGTTGTAAAAATTGCATTTGCTTATTTACTACTTTTATAAGTCCAAAACCCATGATTGTTGTTCCTGGGTCAATTCCTAATATGATTTTTTCTGTACTCATAAAATTGTCGCTTCCGAAGGTTTAAAAGTATTATAATTGACAATAAGTTTAAAGATAAAACAATTATAATTATAGTAATTTAGCTTTTGATGTTTGCTAGCAATTACAAATCTAAACAATATCTTCTTGTAGCCCTAAAAATTTTAATTTTAGGGCTGACTCTTATTTATATTTATTCGAAACTTTATAAGAATGACTCACAACATTATCAAGAGATCATTATAGAGGCGCTACAAAAAAACAAGCATTCATTTGCTTACCTCATGTTATTCCTTTTGTTAGCATCTGCTAATTGGTTTTTTGAAATCATGAAATGGAAAGTTTTAGTTTCAAAAATTCAAAATATTACTTTTTTAACTTCTTTAAAACAAAGTTTATCTGCCTTAACAATTTCTCTCGCAACCCCTAACAGAATAGGTGATTATGGAGCAAAAGCTTTTTATTTTAAAAAAGAAGAAAGGAAACAAATACTAGTTCTTAACTTTTTTTCTAATGCCGCTCAAATGGGAATTACAACACTATTTGGTGTTTTTGGGTTACTATATATGACATTGTTATACTCAATAGAATATTCAATTTTAAAAATAATAAGTATAGTAATTGGTTGTGTAGGTTTATTTATTTTAGGTTATATTTTCAAAGAACAAGCACTTATTATTAAAGGCTTATCTATCGCTAAAATTTTAAAGTATTTAAAAAACATAAAGACTTCGGTTAAGGTTAAAACCATTTTATTTTCATTTTTACGATATGTAATTTTTTGCTTTCTCTTTTATAGATTATTACTGTTTTTTGGTATTGACTTATCACTTTATCAAGCAATACCTATTATTTTTTCAATGTACTTATTGGTTTCGATTGTCCCCACCATTTTTATATTTGATGTTGTAGTTAGAGGAGGCGCTGCAGTGTGGCTTTTTTCGTTTGTAGGCATTTCTGAAACACCTGTTCTCTGCACCGTTTTATCCATGTGGATATTAAATTTTGTTATCCCTTCTATTGTTGGTGGAATATTTATGTTTACTTACCGTCCTGAAACTATATGATACTAGCTAGTTACATCATTTTTTGTTTGTATATCATCATCATGATCGCTCTATTCATAGGGTATCAAAAAGTTCCAATAGTTAAGAATACTCTTACTGAAGAAATTTCTCTAAAAACAAAATTTTCAATTATAATTCCCTTTCGGAATGAAGCTGAAAATTTACCTGAATTATTAAAGTCTATTGCTGAATTAAAATATTCTTTCAATCACTTTGAAATTATTTTTGTTGACGATACCTCTGAAGATCATTCAGTAAAACTCATTGAAGAATTTTTTAAGATACACTCAAATATTCAAACTGATTTTCAAATAATAGCAAATCAGCATACATCAAATTCCCCAAAAAAAGACGCAATATCTTTAGCTATTAAAATTGCCAAATACCCATGGATAATTACGACCGACGCTGACTGTATGTTACCTTCTAAATGGCTTAGCACATTTGATGCTTTTATTCAGAAGAAAGAACCTAATATGGTGGTTGGACCTGTTAGTTATTTGAAAGATAATAGCTTGATAAACTCTTATCAGCAATTGGATAATTTTAGTTTACAAGCAACTACGATAGGTTGTTTTGGGTTACAATCTCCATTGTTAAGTAATGGTGCAAATTTTGGATATAAAAAAGAAGCGTTTATCAAAGTAAATGGCTTTGATGGAAATGATCATTTGGCAAGTGGAGATGATATTTTTCTATTAGAAAAGTTTGTAAATGAAAGTAAATCTAAGGTAGCATTTGTAAAGTCTATTGAAGCGATGGTGATTACAAAAGCTGAAAAAACATGGGCCGAAATTATTACACAACGAATCCGATGGGCTTCAAAAACAACGAAGCAGAAAAGTATTAAAACAAGGGCTTTAGGATTACTCGTGTTCTTAGTAAATCTAATTATTATTTTAGCGGCTATTCTATGTTTTATCGATATTGAGTATGGGTTTTATTTCGCTGTCTTATTTGTTTTAAAAATAATGATTGATGGTATAATTATCTATAAACATACTTCCAACTTTAGTTTAAAATTTAATCCTTTATCATTTTTAATTAGTGAGATTTTATATCCTTTCATTACGATTATTGTAGTCTTTGGGAGTTTAAATGGGAGGTATACCTGGAAGAAAAGAACATTTAACAAATAGAAACGTATTGATTCCGTGGTAATCAAATTTATTTCAAGAACATCTGAATAAAATTTTTTATCTTTAGCCTAACTAAATCAAGCCCTTAAAAATTATTAAAGATGAAAAACCTACTCTTTTTTTTAATTCTTAGTTTATTATTTACAGTTGACTCAGCACAAGCTCAAAACGAATATACCGTTGACGGCACAACCTATCAATTAAATATTGAAGCTGAAGGATTACTCACCTTATTGTGGAATGTAATTGATAATGAAAATCGTTATTTTTCGAAAAAAGGAGATGCTATTGTTGAACTTAAGAATTTAGATGTTAATGGCACTTTTCAAGAAGAATATAAAGAGACGCTTAAAATACAAACTTCAGAAAATCAAGTTGGCATTGATAATATTGAATTTACACTTTCAAGTTTAAAATACTTTTTTGATTCTTATAACCACAGTACCAACTCTACAGTAAACAACGCTGCTTCTATTAAATTAAATACACGTTTAGGTGGATTTCTTGGAGTTTCAAATAATATCTATGTAAGTAATCCAGATAACACTTTATTAACGGTTGCAGGAATCGATTTTGAATTGATGGAATCTTCTTTTCCTAGGCATGCATTAGTGGTTCGATTTAAACAAACATTTGAACATTCAGATTATAAATTTTCTTCATCACAAGTTTCCTTAAACTATCGATTTAAATTTATTAAGAAAGAAACGTTCGATATTTTTATAAATACAAAATTTGCTGCTTATACTAATATCTCAAGAGATATTCCAGTGGATAATGATGATGATACAGTTTCTATTGTTCCCGATTCTTCGGGAGATTTTCAAGCCTTAGGTAATTTTGGAATTGGTTTTGATTATGCCCTCGGAAATGGTTATTTAACTTTTTTATATAACGACATTATCGGCTTAGGTTTAGATAACAATGGAGAATTTCCTTTGGACCTTACTCTAGGATATAAATTTAATCTTTAATTCTTTGTTTGAATAATCACCGGTAAAATAAAGTTAGTTTCAACCGGAATCCCTCTTTTATAGGCAGGAGCAATAAGGGATAAATCTTTAATGCTTTCTAAAAACCATGTTTCTAATAAAGGCAAATGTGCTTTTGTTATAGGATCCATTTTTATTTCAATAATAGATAATTCGGCTTGATTATTAATTGAAAAATAAACTTTTACAGTATCGTTTATATCATCTGTAACTTTAATTTCTTCCGAAGGAATGGCTTGATATAAATGTCTAGTTAAGTTAGATTCAAAACAAGTTTTTTGAGCTGCTTTTTCAATCAGATTTTCGCAAGCTAAAAAAACAGGATATTGATCTATTTCATTCCAAGTTATACTTTTCAGTTCTTCTTCAAGGAAGGATTCTTTTGAAATTTTTTCTGTTTCAAAATATCGACAGGAACTAAATCCAATAACACAAAGCATGTAAACCAGCCACTTTTTCATTCGGTTTATTTCTTTCCTTTAGATTCATTCATATATTCAGTCCAACTCGTATTCTTATAGATATCCTCTCCTAAGTATTTTATAATTGGCAATAATTCTTCCGCTGTTCTAAACCCTTTAAAAGGCTGCAGTATGTCAAGGTTTTCATCTAAAAAAACAATGGAAGGATAACTCATTTTTCCTCTTAAGAGTTCATAAGCTAATTCGTTATAACCTCTTCTTCCATTAGGAACATATTTAAACTCGTAGCCCCTATAATTAATAAGGTTTTTATCTTCTCCATCAAACTTCACACAGTAAAAGTTATCCTTAACATAGTCGACTAATACTTTATCTTTAAAGGTAGTTTTATCCATTTTTTTACACCAACCACACCATTCAGTATATACATCTATCAGTACTTTACGGGCTTCGTTCGCTTGAGCAGTTTCTAACTCTTCAATACTCAGCCAATTTATATTTTGAGCAAGTACATTTGAAATATTCCCAAGTAAAAGTGATAAAATTAGTATGATACTGTATTTATTCATAGGCTAAAAATAGTAAATCATTATCTCATTACCTGAAAACCATAACATAAAAAGCCGAAACATTAATTGTTTCGGCTTTTTTAAAGGAAATAAATCACTAATTTATTCCATAATATCAAAAATGATTGGCAAAGAATATAGTACCCCAACCTTTTTACCTTCATGCTCTCCTGGTAACATTTGAGGTAATGCGTTAATTACACGAATTGCTTCTTTTTCTAATTCTGGTGCTGGAGCTCTTGCTTTTATACTAGTAACTTTCCCGGTGTTGTCTATTTTAAACTTTATTGCAATTCGTTGTTTTCCAGAAATATTACTTTCCTTTCCAACTTCTGTATTAAACTCATTGGCTACATATTGTGTGATACTTTTTGAAAAACATTTTTTTAATTCTTCATTATTTCCTGTACAACCTGGATAGGTAGGCACTTTATTAATCACACCAAACGGCATCGAAATAAAGTCCTTAACGTCTTCATAATAAGGACTATCTAGTCCATTCCCATCAGTTAACACCATCAATTCTTTTAATGCATATTCTTCTTCCTCTGTTATTTCACCTTTTTCAGCAATAGACTCAGTGAGTGCTTCAATATTTTTCAATATTTTACTTTTAGAATCTGTTTTTGTTTCAACAATTTCAGCCGTTTGATTTTGTGCTTTCGTTTCTTGCGTACATGAAGAATACACTAGCATTGAGCATACAATGGGTACTAATAATAAGTACTTTAATTTTAAAAATTTACTTGATTTTGATTTTTGTAACATAATGATTCGTTTTTTGATTAATGAATGATTAAAAAATGGATTGATAAATGAAATTGCTTCGGTATTAAATACCTGAGATAATAAATCTTGATAATAACTAGCTTTATCCTTTTGAGAAGCAACATTTGCATCTGCAATAAATTCTTGAAGGATTACCATTCGTTTTTGATATATATACACAAGAGGATTAAACCACAAAACGATTCGAAGTATCTCAAACCAAAGTAAATCAATAGAATGTTTGTCTGATACATGTATTTTTTCATGCAATAATATCGTTGATTTTTGTTTTTCTGAAAGTTCTTCTCCTAAAAAAATAGTGTTAAAATAAGAAAAAGCTGTATCTGTTTTTGGTAAGGTAATAATGTTCATCCCTTCCCATCTTGTTTTAATTCCTGTCTTTTTTAATTGATTAATTTGAACTTGTTTTCTACTAAAAAATAAAAGACTGAGTACAAACCCTATTCCCCAAATTACCATCCAAATAGTAGCATTAGAATACCAAGCTGCGTTGATAATTGACTCATTCGTAAAGCTTCCTATAATGACAGCTGGTAATTGTATCACATATTCTTGAGGGATCGTTTCCTGAATTGCATTGATTTTAATGAAGGGTAAAACAATACTTAAAATAGGTGTAATAATCAAGTAAAACCGATTCCAGTTAAAGAATGTTTCTTTTTTTAAAAAGAAATCATACACCATTAAAAACAGTAATTGGAATGCAAATATTTGTATTATATAATGTATCATCTTACTATTTTTCTTTGTTGATCTCTTTCATAATAGTTTCCATTTCTGAAATACTTATATCGTTCTTTTTCATAAAAAAAGATACCATGCTTTTAAATGACCCCTGAAAATAACCATCCATTAATTTATGAATGGACTGATCACTGTAATCACTTTTTTGCACATTCGGAAAATAAATATGCCCTCTTCCCTCTTTGCGATAGCTAACAAAGTTTTTACTTTCTAGTATTCTAACAATTGTTGAAACTGTGTTATAAGCTGGTTTTGGTTCTGGAAATTCATCTATAATTGTTGCCACATTTGCTTCCTCAAGTTTCCACAAAACTTGCATTATATCTTCCTCTGCTTTGGTAAGTTGTTTCATTATGTTTAAATTATTTTATTAAATAGGTCAAATGCTGTTCGCTTTAAATCAATCTCTTTCAAATTAAAAATAGTAACAGGCTCGGTTCATTATGTTATTAAATAGGTCAAATGCTGTTCGCTTTAAATCAATCTCTTTCAAATTAAAAATAGTAACAGGCTCGGTTCATATTTTATTCCTCGCCTAGGCGAGGATCTGTTTTTATTTATTAATAGATCCTGAATCAAGTTCAGGGTAACAAATCGATTGAATCAAATTTTCGATTTATCAAATATAACTAAAAAATTAGTTTAAACTAATTTTTTAGTTATAAAATAGTGTAACATGTAGTTCGTACCTTCGTCTTATTATCATGAATATGGATATTTTTTTAGTTATTGCGGGTTTACTTTTATGTGTTGTTGGAATTGTGGGTAGTGTATTACCTATCCTTCCTGGACCTCCTATTAGTTGGATGGGGCTACTATTGTTGCATTTAACCAATGCGGTTGAATCAAGCTATGTTTTTTTAGGTTTTACACTTGTTATAGCGATTACTATTTTCTTTTTAGATTATTTTATTCCTGCTATCGGAACAAAAAAATTTGGTGGAAGTCGGGCTGGAGCAATTGGTACAACTATAGGTTTAATCGTTGGATTGCTTTCCCCAATCCCTTTTGGGATTCTAATAGGTCCTTTTCTCGGAGCCTTAATAGGCGAAATGGCTTTTAATAAAACGGAAGGAAAGCATGCAGTTAAAGCAGCTTTTGGATCTTTTTTAGGACTTCTAGCATCCACCTTCATGAAACTTACAATTTCCATGATTTTTTTAGGGTTCTTTTTATGGGGTTTAGTTCAGCATTGGTCAAAATTCTTTTAAAAAAAGGCCTTTCTAATACCTACACAAAAAATCAGTTTATAAGAAAGGCCAGGTCAACTAACTAACCAAAAAATAGATTCTAATTAAATTTGTTAATGCTAGCATTAACATCATTAATTAATAAAGAGTACTAATCAGTTTTAAAATTAATAGCCTTAAATCAAATTTTACCATATAGATAAAATAAAACTGTCGCGTTTCAAGGAAATAGTTGTTTTTAAGTTAAAATGCGGCCAAATATAGTCTTCAATAAAAAAACAAGAAACCTTTCCCTATAACTCTTCTTACTGGTTTAAGATTCAACCACCTTCAATTTCTGCAAAAGCAGGAACCTCTCTCCATTTGTTTGAAGACAACACATTATTAATTGCGTTCTAGTCGAGTCTTGAACCCGTGAATTGATTTCTAAAAAATTCACCTAAGTAAATTAAAATTAGTATTTTTATTATCTTTAAAAATTTGTGCCTTTAATTAACAATCGATATCAGATGAACCCTTTTTATTTTGTCATATTTTTTATATTTTCTATTTCATATTGCGGCCAAACGCAAGTCTACGAACTAATTTGGTCTGACGAATTTGAAGGGAATGGAGCAATAAATAGTACTAATTGGCATCACCAAACGCTACTCCCAAATGGTGGTAGTTGGTATAATGGTGAAGTTCAACATTACACGAATCGCGAGGCAAATTCGTACGTAAGCAATGGAATACTTAAACTAGTAGCTAAAAGAGAATTTTTTACAGACCAAGGGGTTACAAAACAGTTTACCTCAGCTCGATTAAATTCAAAATTTGCATTTACCTACGGAAAGGTTGATGTGCGTGCCAAACTTCCTTCTGGCGTAGGCACATGGCCTGCCATCTGGTCGCTAGGGCAAAACATTATTGAGCCTGGTAATTTCTGGTCGAATTCCAATGGAACCGTTTTCTGGCCAGCTTGTGGTGAATTGGATATAATGGAACATTGGGGAAATAATCAAGATTATGTTCAAAGTGCAATTCATAGTCCATCTAGTTTTGGTGACACCTTTAATAAAGGTGGACAATTCATCCAGTTTGCATCCACTGGATTTCATGTATATACCATGGAATGGACTTCGGAAAGGATCATCTTTAGTGTGGATGGTGTGGTTCATTATACCTATGAACCGGCGTTTCAGGATGGAGATACCTGGCCATTTGACACGAATCAATACTTGCTTCTAAACGTTGCAATTCTACCAGAAATTAGTCCTGATTTTACAGAGAGTAGTATGGAAGTTGATTATGTACGCGTCTATCAGGAAGAAGTTCTAGGAATAGATAACAACAATTTAAATGTAGTATCTGTATATCCAAATCCGATGACTGATTTATTAACCGTGAAGGTTCCGTTGGAATTTTTGGGGACTCAACTTGAAATTTATTCAATGCTTAATCAAAAATTACTAACTATGGATATCCACTCAGAAAATTTTAATGTGGATGTTTCGGGATTAGGCAACGGGACTTATTTGTTACAGATTAAAAACAAAAACATGATCCATTCTGAACTATTGATAAAATAGTAATTTGTGATACTGCGAATCTGATTGAAGAAGAATCCTAAAACAATTGTTTGGAGTCAATACACTATTTAATTACAATCTGAAGGAGTCACAAAACCACTAATGTAACAAGTTGAACATTACTATGTTAAAATTAATCAAATAGATTAAAAAAAATAAACCATTATATTTGTTTTATAGTCTTAAAAAAAATCTCATGAAAAAAATTATTTTACTAGTTCTTCTTTTGCCCTTTTTAACATTGGCACAGGAAAAAAGAACAGGCAAAGTGTCCAAAGTTATAACAGATGCAAAAGCTATTTCTGGCGAATTTCAATCTTTTGAAATCTTTAACTCACAAACTAAAAGTGCTACAGCAAATTACTCAGAAACTGTAAAGGGTGGTATTATTGTTACAATTGACCCAGCTAAGCTCAATGAGTTTTTGGATCAAAATCCTAAACAAATTAATCTGACCATTCCCTTTAAATCTAATGGTGAAACTATTACTCTTGATTTAATTCAAGTATCTGTTTTTTCGCCAAATTTCAAAGCCCTTACTGATACTGGACAGGATATTACAAATGAAGTAGACTTTGGAAAACACTATCGTGGAATTATAGCAGGAAATGATAATTCGCTTGTTTCAATAAGTGTTTTTGAATCTCAAATTATTGGTTTTATCGCTAATGATGAAGGTAATTTTACTATTGGAAAACTTAAAAAATCAGACATCGATCATATTATTTATAATGATAGTGACTTAAAATTAACTAACGAATTTGTTTGTGCCACAGAAGATGATGGTGTAGCGTATACCGCAGAACAATTAGCAACACCAAGTGTACAGGACCCAGGAGATGAATTAGACATATATATTGAAGCTGGACAAAGTGTATATAACACACATGGTGGGAATCTTGCAAATACAGTTGCCTTTTTAACAGGTCTTTTTGCACAAAGTTATGTGTTGTATGCAAGTGATGGTATTATAGCACGAACTTCCAATTTATTGATATGGGTCAATCCAGATCCTTATGATGGAGGCAACTCTTCTAGTCAATTAGGTAAATTTCAAAACCAAACAGATTTTTTAAATGGGGACTTAGGCCATTTAGTTGAGATGCAAAATTATGGTGGAATAGCTGATGGTTTTTCGGGAGTTTGTCCTTCAAATATTGACAGAAGCTTATGTTATTCTGGATTAAATGGAACATTTGTTCCGAATGTTCCAATTTACTCATGGAATGTAATGGTTGTTACCCATGAAATGGGCCATCTAATGGGTTCAAGACATACGCATGCCTGTGTTTGGAATGGAGATAGTACGGCTATTGATGGTTGTTCTGGATTTACCGAAGGCGACTGTCCTTTACCTGGATTTCCTGCTGCTGGTGGAACTTTAATGAGTTACTGTCACCTCCAAGGAGTTGGCATTAATTTTAATGAAGGTTTTGGTATACAACCAACTGCTGTGATTCTTAATAATATTGAAGCTGCTGGAAATTGTTTAGATGAAGAAAGTAGTTTAAACCCTCCAAATGCAGTGTGTAAAACACATGTTGTTACTCTGGATATTAACGGAGAAGCTTCTATTGTTGCAGATGATGTTGAAGGAGGAAGTTATGATGATGATGGAATAGTTTCCATGTCTATTGATATCGACACGTTCAATTGTGATGACGTTGGTTTTAATAGTGTGACACTAACAGTTACAGATACTGATGGATTAACTAGTTCTTGTATTGCATATGTCGAGGTTATAGACGATACAGAACTCGCGGTTGCTGGTTGTCCTGAAAATTTTGAGGTAACTGTTCCTGAGGGAACCTTATACGAACTTTTAGATTATGAAGATGATGTAACTGTTGTCTCTGATATTTGTAATGTCAATTTTGTTGCAGTAGATCAAAGTCCTAATCCTGGAACCCAATTACCTGTAGGTGAGAATGAAATTACAATTTCAGTTTTACTAGAGGATGGAAGCATCGTTTTTTGTACTTTTAAAATTACGGTTGTTGAGATTTTAGGATTGGCGGATAATTCGATATTAAACAGTCTTATTTTATATCCCAACCCAACTGTTGAAACGCTATATTTAAACAATCCTGAAAATTTAGAATTGAAATCGATTTCAATTTATGATATGATTGGAAGGTTGATTAAAACGGTGGATCTAAAAGAAATGGGAATTGAACAATCGATTGATGTTTCAGAGCTGTCTAAATCAAGTTATTTTGCAATTATTCAAGGAGCACAAAATGTAATAGTCAAACAATTAATTATAAATTAAACGTACTAACACGGTACCATAAAAAACCCCTTTTCATAATTGAGAAGGGGTTTTAATTTTTATAAAAATTTTAATATTATTTCTTCTGAATTTCTTCTATAAAAATAGCCTGATATGCATCTTTAACCATTCCACAATTAACTCGCTCTACTACATTATATTTAATTCTAACGTTTAAACTATCTACATAAAATTCGGGAAGTAAATTTTTAGGCATATAAATTATTGAAGAAACATCTACAACCCACCCACAACCATCTAAGGCGGGATCGCCATAGTTTCTAATGATAGCATCTTCACAAGAATTACAGGCAGTATCAGATACAGCTCCTTTCTTGCTCTTACAAGCTGAAAAGATTAGTAACGTTGTAATTGTTATAAAAAATAAATTTTTCATACGTTTCTTATTTAAGGCAATATAATGGTTTCTTTAGAAAAGAAAAAAAACTACTCATCGGTTTAAACTAAACCGCTAATTCAACTAGATAATAAATTGTTTAAAAAAATCAATTAAATAACCGTTGTATCAAAAACAACTTCGCTTGCAATTGTTTTATGCACGGGACATTTAGAAGCTATTTCTTTTAATCGTCAACGTCACCATTAGTATCCACACAATTTGTATTCACTAATGCATCTTTAAAATTTGCATCAGGAATATCTACAATTTGAGCTTGAGTTATTACACCAAATAATAAAAAGTGAATACGTGAATGTATTTCATTGTATTTTAATTTGTACTACAGAGGGGAGAGATCTAAAGACACCAATAATAAACGGCTATAAAACAAAAAAGCCTTTCCATCTGGAAAAGCTTCTCACTGGTCTATTTCTAGACTACTAGTCCTAATTAAAGGACTCAACACAACATTTTAATTGCGGTCTGGACGAGACTCGAACTCGCGACCCCCTGCGTGACAGGCAGGTATTCTAACCAACTGAACTACCAGACCGTGCTACTATTTTAAAGACTTTAAAAGCTTGTCTTTACTTCTATCGCTAGAAGTGAGCCTGCCCTCCGAAACAAGTTTCATTGTGTAGGCGGCTGCAAATATACACTCCTTTTTATTTGTCACAAACTATTTTTTAAAAAAAATTCTGTCCCTATGCAAAATTTTGTCTTTCGATTAGATAAGTCGTTAGTATTGAGTTAAAACTCTCCTTAATATCAACAGGGACGTACTTTATTCTATACTGCCCACAACGTAATTTTAACTCATTAAAGTAACTTTTGACCGCTACTTCGTAGTTTTCTTTAATATTTTCTGCGTATAAATTTATATGGTCTCCCGTTTCTACATCTACAAAACGCTTAGGACGGTTACTAAAATCGAAATCAACTTCCTTTTCTTGATCGTACACATGAAATAACACTACTTCATGTTTATTATATTTTAAATGCTGTAACGCTTCAAATAAACGCTCAGCTTCTGCATCACTCTGAAACATATCCGTAAACAAAAACACCATAGATCGACGCTTGATCTTATCGGCTATTTCATGTAAATATGTAAAAGTCTTTGTCCCTACCTCTTTTCTGTCATCAGTAAGTGAGTCATTTAATTTTCCTAATAACTGCTGATGATGCCGTTCACTAGCCATTTCAGAAGAATAATACTCATACTCATTGCTATAAATACTTAAACCTACAGCATCTCGCTGACGCTTCAATAAATTCATTATTGCCGCAGCAGCTAAGGCTGAAAAACTAATTTTATTTAATGAGTTGATTGAAAAATCCTTGACATTAGGATAATGCATCGAACTACTGTTATCAATAATTAAATGACAGCGTAAATTCGTTTCCTCTTCGTAGCGTTTGGTATAAAGCTTATCTGTTTTGGCAAATAACTTCCAATCGATATGCTTGGTGCTTTCTCCCGGGTTATATATTTTATGTTCAGCAAATTCAGCAGAAAAACCATGAAACGGACTCTTATGCAATCCAGAAATAAATCCCTCTACCACTTGCTTGGCAAGTAGCTCCAGGTTTTTAAATCCTTTTATTTCGTTGATTTCTTTCTGAATATCCATCTTCGTCTAAAATAAAAAAGGCTTAGCGATATGCCAAGCCTTTTAACGTTATTTATGTGTATGTTACAAAAGCGCATCAATCGCTTCAGCATACACCTTTTTAGGAGCAACCCCTACTTGACGTCCAACTACTTCTCCATTTTGGAAAACTAAAACAGTAGGTATATTTCTAACACCATATTTCGCAGCAAATTCTTGATTTGCATCTACATCTAACTTTCCTACAACGGCTTTACCATCATAATCGTTACTTAATTCTTCGATTACAGGCCCAACCATTCTACAAGGTCCACACCATGCTGCCCAAAAATCAACCACAACTGGTTTGTCACTTTTTAATACTATTTCTTCAAAATTAGCGTCTGTTATTTCTAATGCCATTGTTTTTAATTTAATTATTATGCAAATGTAGTCAAAAATTAATCCAAACCTTACAGCGTCAGTATATGTTTAGACAATATGGGTATTAATTTTTTTTATGGTTTGGCGGACTGCTCTATCCCTAAAAATAGAGCACCGGGCTTTACACTATATCTTTTTATGAACTCTAAAAAAAGAAATATTCAACTAAAATTATGTCATAAAAAGGATGCCGTTTCAATCCCTTTCCGAGTATTAATTCAACTTATACCCCACCTCTTCTTGTTCCAGGTCTGCTAATAACTCTTTAGTAATCCCTACTTTTTGTTTTCTACTAGGCATTGTTAATTTTACTTTCTCTTCCATTTCATAGACCACAAATTGAACCTGTTTGTCCCCTTTATGGGTTTTAAATAGTTGTTTTAACGCTCCTATTTTATCTTCACTAACATCTTCAATTGGCATTTGTATAGTCAACTTATTTGCTTGATTTTCCATCACATCATGCAACATTTGCATGCTGTTAAACTGCATTCTTGGGTCACTCTTTTTACCTGTTTCTCTATTGGTCCAGCCTTCTTTTACAAATACCTTAACAAACACAAAAGAATTGGGTACTAAAAAGTGCCTAAACTTCAAGTATTCTTCCCCAAAAATTCTAAACTCAAAATTTTCATTAAAATCTTCTACAGTAAATAAAGCCCATCCTTTTCCTTGTTTCGATTCT
The DNA here is from genome assembly GCF_047730175.1 of Candidatus Marifrigoribacter sp. Uisw_064. Classification (GTDB taxonomy): domain Bacteria; phylum Bacteroidota; class Bacteroidia; order Flavobacteriales; family Flavobacteriaceae; genus Marifrigoribacter. The sequence continues at coordinate 1,583,411 of NZ_CP159833.1, read as the reverse complement.
CGATGTTGTACATCTCCAATGATCCCCCCAAAACACAATTCTCGATTTATAAATTCTTCTAAATGATTAAAATCGGAAACATTATTCTTACAGAACCATTTAATCTCAGTTTTAAAATCGTCTAATGGATGACCAGAAATATAAATTCCTACTACTTCCTTTTCTTGTTTTAATTTTTTCATGTTTCCCCATACTTCACAAGGCGGAACTTCAGGTTCTGGAATTTGTACTTCACTTGCGTCACCAAACAGACTTACCTGAGACGAGTTTTGCGTTTCCTGATATTTTGAAGCATACTTCATCACTTTTTCAATAAACAAAATGCCATTTTCATCGGGATGTAAATATTGAGCTCTATGTGCGTTAAAACTATCAAATCCGCCCGCCAATGCTAATCCTTCAAAGGCCTTTTTATTCGCGGCTCTTAGGTCAATTCGTTTTGCTAAATCGAACACAGATTTGTATTTTTCATCCTCCCGCTTTTCAACAATAGTAGCTACTGCATTACCACCAACTCCTTTGATGGCTCCCATTCCAAAACGAATTGCTCCGCGGTCATTTACGGTAAACTTAAAGAAAGATTCATTTACGTCTGGCCCGAGTACTTTCATGCCCATACGCTTACATTCTTCCATAAAGAAGCTAACTTGCTTGATATCTTTCATATTATTAGAAAGTACCGCTGCCATATATTCAGCTGGATAATGCGCTTTTAAATAGGCTGTTTGATATGCAATCCAAGCATAACAAGTAGAGTGAGATTTATTAAAAGCATAACTCGCAAAGGCTTCCCAATCCTTCCATATTTTTTCAAGTTTTTCAGCATCGTGACCATTCCCTGCTGCCTGCTTGATAAACTTAGGTTTCATTTTATCTAGTACCGCAATTTGCTTTTTTCCCATGGCTTTACGCAAGACATCGGCTTCACCTTTGGTGAAATCAGCCAGCTTTTGTGATAAAAGCATTACTTGCTCTTGATACACTGTAATTCCATAGGTTTCTTTTAAGTATTCTTCCATCGCTGGTAAGTCATACTCAATATCTTCATCCCCATGTTTACGACGTACGAAACTCGGAATATATTCCATTGGTCCAGGGCGATACAATGCATTCATGGCAATTAAATCGTCAAAAACGGTAGGCTTTAAATCTTTTAAATGTTTTTGCATTCCTGCAGATTCATACTGAAATATTCCAACGGTTTCTCCTTTCTGAAATAGCTCAAATGTTTTTTCATCATCTAATGGAAAGGTATCCGGATCAAGAATTACATTATGTTTATGCTTTACTAATTTTACCGTATCCTTTATAAGGGTTAGGGTTTTTAATCCTAAGAAATCCATTTTTAATAGCCCTGCACTTTCAACAACCGAGTTATCAAATTGAGTAACATATAAGTCACTGTCCTTTGCTAAGGCTACGGGCACAAAATCTGTAATATCGGAAGGTGTAATTATCACTCCACAGGCATGAATCCCCGTATTACGAAGAGAACCTTCAAGAATTTTTGCCTGGTTTATTGTCTGTGCTTCAAGATTATCACCTTCAGAAATAGTGATTAGCTCATGCACTTTTGGAAGTTCATCACTTCTAAATTTCCCTCTTAATTCCGTATCACTTAAACCAAATATTTTATTCAATTTGGTCATATTCGGTATCAACTTCGAAATTCGATCTGCATCATTTAAGGGCAAATCCAATACTCTGGCAGTATCTCTAATAGAGGATTTAGCTGCCATGGTTCCATAGGTGATGATTTGAGCCACCTGATTTGAACCATATTTTTTAATCACATAATCCATAACTCTTCCTCGACCTTCATCATCAAAATCGATGTCGATATCGGGCATACTTATACGATCAGGATTTAGAAAACGCTCAAAAAGCAAATCGTATTTTAAAGGGTCAATATTAGTAATCCAAAGGCAATATGCAACTACAGAACCTGCTGCAGAACCACGCCCTGGCCCAACAGACACATCCATATTTCTGGCTTCACGAATAAAATCTTCGGTAATCAAAAAATACCCAGGATACCCTGTTTTTTCAATAACACTCAATTCGAAATCTATTCGTTCTGTTATTTCTTCTGTAAGTTCTTCGTATCGTTTTTTCGCACCGATATAGGTGAGATGTTTTAAATAATCATTCTCCCCTCTTTTTCCTCCATCAGCTTCATCTTCAGTATTCAAAAATTCCGTAGGAATATCAAACTTCGGAAGTAACACATCACGTGCTAAAGTGAACGACTCAATTTTATCGATAATTTCAGAAATAGAAACAATGGCTTCAGGTAGATCCTTAAAAAGCAATTTCATTTCGTCCTGAGACTTAAAATAATATTCTTGATTAGGTAATCCGTAACGATATCCTCTTCCTCGACCAATAGGAGTTGCTTGTTTTTCGCCATCTTTCACACACAATAAAATATCGTGAGCATTGGCATCTTCTTTATTAATGTAATAGGTGTTATTACAGGCAACTAATTTAACTTGATGCTTTTTTGCTAAAGGAATTAACACCGTATTCACCCTATTTTCATCTTCCTGCTGGTGACGTAATACCTCAACATACAGATCATCTCCAAAAGTTTTTTTCCACCAAATGAGGGCTTCTTCTGCTTGTTTTTCGCCAATATTTAATATTTTGCTTGAAACTTCACCATACATTCCACCGGTAAGAACAATAATATCTTCTTTGTATTTTTCTATGATATTTCTATCTATCCGCGGCACATAATAAAATCCTTCGGTATAAGCAATAGAGGACATTTTTGCTAGGTTGTGATACCCTTTTTTAGTTTTGGCTAGCATCACAATCTGATATCCGTTGTCCTTGTGATTTTTATTTAAATGATCTTCACATACAAAAAATTCGCAGCCTACAATTCCTTTTAAATTTTTATGTGCATCTTCTTCAGATAATTCACTGTTATATTTATTCACTCCTTGCACAAAATGAAAGGCACCCATCATATTACCAGTATCGGTAATTGACACCGCAGGCATGTCATTTTCTATCGCTGCATTAATTAAATCTTTAGTGCTAGAAGTAGACTGAAGTATGGAAAATTGGGAGTGATTATGTAAATGAACAAAGGGATTCTCTTGAAGAATCGCATCGTTTTCTATTTTTTCTTCTGAAGAAATTTCATCTTCTACTAGTTCTTTTTCTAGTTCTTTTCGAATTTTATCAGAAGCCTTTTTTAAATTGATATGCTTTAAGCCAATCAATTCAATAGTTTTTGGGTTTTCTTCAGAATAATGCTCAAAATAATCAGGCTGAACATCTAATTCATTTGTCGTAAATATTTGTCTTCGTACTAATTCTAGAAAACAACGAGTGGTTGCTTCAACATCGGCAGTTGCATTATGCGCTTCACCAAAAGGTGCGTTAAATAAGAACTTGTGTAATTCAGTTAAGGTAGGTAATTTAAATTTTCCTCCACGTCCTCCGGGTAATTGACAAAGTTTCGCTGTAACTTCGGTACAAGTATCTAAAACAGGATAATTTGGAATAGGGTCTTCTATACCCAACCGATGGTATTCTGCTCCCATAATATTGGTATCGAAACCAACATTTTGTCCCACAATAAATTTCGATTTTAATAGGGCTTCATTAAATTTTTCGATTACTTCTGCTAATGGAATTCCTTTAGCTTGAGCTAATTCAGTTGAGATTCCATGAATTTTTTCAGCATCATAAGGAATATTAAAACCTTCAGGTTGCACCAAATAATCTTGATGCTCCATAAGTTTTCCGTCCTTATCGTGAATCTGCCAAGCAATTTGTATACAACGAGGCCAGTTATCACTGTCGCTAAGTGGGGCATTCCAGTTACGGGGAAGTCCCGTGGTTTCGGTATCAAAAATTAAGTACATGAAGTCGTATTGTGGGGTCTAACCTTGAAAGTAAAAATAAAGAAATCATCCTTCTCTTCTCAAAAAAATTATGAAGAGTTGTTAACCTATGTTGATAAAAGTTTTATGCGAATTTTTAAATGAATAGCAACTAAAAATGCTTCGATTTTCATCGAAGCATTTTTAGTATAGAAAGATTTTGAACTATCTATTTCTTTATAAACTTTAACGATTGATTATCGATCGTAATAAAATAAATACCTGATTTTAAACTGGACACATCTAAGATTGTATGTTGTAATCCGAATTCAGTAACTTCCATTAAGTTTCTACCATTTACATCATAAATAGTAAGTTTTGAAAATATTTGATCTGAGTTATGACGAACAATAAGTTCTTCATCTGCTGGATTAGGATATATAGAAAATTTAATTGCAGCATTTGCATCATTTGTTCCTAAAGATCCATCTCCTTCTACATACGTTATATTTTCATTACTATTAATATCTAAATATTCTTCTGTTAAACCAGAAGGCCAATGAATAACTACTTTGTCAATTTCAGTTTCAGTACCAATTCCGAAGTGATTCACTAATGAATTTTGAGTTCCGTAACTTTCACCTGCTCTAACTTCTCTAATTTGCATTCCCCAAGCGCCCCATAATTCTACTTTTGCGGCAGTAGCATTTATATTACTTTCTACTCCTACTAAAAGAATACGACTCCAGTTATTTGAATTCCCGTCATTGATAAACATTTGATCAGGTCTTTCTTCATATGGATTATTATAACCATACGCATGAGCTGCTAGAATATCGATAAATCCATCATTATTAAGATCTCCTAAAGCACCCGATTGAATTTTTGTTGTTCCTCCAGGTAAAGAAATAGTTGCATCTGTAAAAGTTAAATCTCCATTATTCAAAAATATTTTATGTTCATCATCTCTAGAAGTAATGAAAATATCAATAAAACCATCGTTATCAAAATCTTCCATCATTACTTGAATCCCTTTTACTATTTCTAAAAGCTCAGCCACAATACCTGTACTTGCTGTAATATCTGTAAAAGTACCATCTCCATTATTAACATAAATTTGAGTTGTAATACCATGATTAATCACCACAGCATCAAAATCCCCATCATTGTCAATATCTTCAAAATTAGCTGACCAAGATTGTGCAAATGGCAATAAACCTGCACTTTCTGCTACATCTGTAAAGTTATTATTACCGTCATTTTGGAATAATAAATTTCTACGTCTACCATCGTTAGGATCATCAACTCCTAAACGACATTTTGAAATGTATAAATCTAAATCTCCATCATTATCATAATCTGTCCAAATAGATCCATAATTTCCTGAATTATCTGAAGGCACCGTACTTTCTGTATTGATAAGGTCTATATTGTAAGTTAAATGACCTGCTCCATCTCCTTCATAGGGAGCAGAAAGGCTTTCGTCTGAACATGCAAATAAATCTATATCGCCATCATTATTGATGTCTGCAAAATTTGCATTCTGAAGAAAAATACTAGGTCCGCCTAATGTAATTATGGTATAATCTGTACCGTCTGAATTTGCTAAGGCTAGTTTTAAATTATTATAATATCCACCTACCAGAATGTCATTATATCCGTTTTCATCAACATCTGCAATAGTCATTCCCCATGCTCTATCTACATCACCAATATTTATTCTGGTAAATGTTCCATTGGTTTCTTGTAGTTCAATCTCTAAATTCTCTGCATCATTTAAACGAACTATATCATCTAAACCATCATTATTCATATCGGCGATACATATAGCAGCGCCACTATACAAAGTAGGATTGTTTAAGTCTGATGAACTATCTTCAAAATTCAATTGAGCCATCATAGCTTGTGCCATAAAAAGCAGGGTCATAGAAAGCGTAATTTTTTTAATCATAATCAATTTTTTTTTAGTTATTCCTTTTTCATTGGGTTTCAAAGATAACGGATTACATTCAATTTTTGTTTGTATTTTTTTAAAGGTCATTTCACTACTTATTTATGATACTCCAAAATACTTTTATATATTAGAGGAACATGATAACATATATCGCTTTATTAAGAGGAATTAATGTTGGTGGCCATAGAAAGATATTAATGGCAGATTTAAGGACACTACTAAATCAATTAGAGTTTGAGGATGTCATTACTTATATTCAAAGTGGAAATGTGGTATTTCGGTCGAATCTAAATGCTTCTCGATGTGCAGGAATCATTTCAGAAGCGGCTCTAAAGAAGTATGGTTGAGAAGTTCCTGTTCTTGTTAAAGCTTCTTCAGAAATAAATATAATTTTAAAGGAGTGTCCTTTTTCAGAAGAAATAAAAGTGAAAAGTTATTTTATTCTTTTTGATCGACTAGTTTCCGAAGAACTCCTGGGTGAAATTGATCCAAAATATTATCCTAATGAAGAAGTTCATGTTACAAATACGTGCATATATCTACTGCGAAAATGGTTATCACAATGCGAAATGCGGCACGAATTTCTTTGAAAAGAAGTTGCAAATAAAAGCCACCGCTCGAAATTATCGAACGATGGCGAAACTTTTAGAACTTTCTACTCATTAATAGACTTTTCTGATTTAGACGTATTTTCTCTAGTATTATAATATCTTCTGTTTTTAAATATATACAACATGATTTTATATATTTGTTTCTGAAAATTTCCTAAATGAAAGAGTCTCATTTTATTCCTGAAAAATATTTACATAATTTAAAAAATGGAAGTGTTACGTGGCAATCTCCAAGTAATATTGCATTGGTAAAATATTGGGGGAAGTATGGACAACAAAACCCAAAAAATGCTTCTATAAGTTTCACCTTAAATAATTGTAATACCCTAACTGAATTAAAGTATTTTCTAAAAGACTCTCAAAATCAAGAATTTGATTTTAATGTTTATTTTGAAGGAGAAAAAAAGGATGATTTTAAACCAAAAATTGAATCTTTCTTTGAAAGAATTGAGCAATATATCCCTTTTTTAAAACATTATCGATTCGAAATTCATACCTCAAATACATTTCCGCACAGTAGCGGAATAGCATCATCAGCAAGTGGCATGAGCGCAATAGCTTTATGTATTATGAGCATGGAAAAATTAATGCTACCCGAAGTATCCAGCGATTATTTTAATCAAAAAGCGTCTTTTCTAGCCCGCCTAGGGTCCGGAAGTGCTTGTAGAAGTATTAAAGGTGAATTAATTGTTTGGGGAGCACATGAAAACATACAAGGAAGTAGCCAACTTTTCGGCATACAATATCCTTATCAAGTTCATGATAATTTCAAAAATTATCAGGATACTATTCTTTTGGTAGATAAAGGCGAAAAACAAGTGAGCAGTACGGTAGGTCATAATTTAATGAAGGATCATCCTTTTGCCGAACAACGATTTCAACAAGCAAATGAAAATTTATCAAAATTAATTCCTGTTTTAGAACAAGGAAATGTTTCTGAATTTATAAAAATTGTAGAAAGTGAAGCTTTATCATTACATGCGATGATGATGACTTCTATGCCCTATTTTATTTTAATGAAACCTAATACTTTAGAAATTATTAATCGTATTTGGAGCTATAGAAAGCTACAAAACAGTGCTATTTGTTTTACACTTGATGCTGGAGCCAATGTTCATGTGTTATATCCAGAAAATGAAAAAGAGACCGTTCTAGTTTTTATCAAAAATGAATTAGCTCCTTTTTGTAAAAACGGTGAATTTATTATAGATCAAGTTGGTTTTGGAGCTATTCAAAAATAATTTTTAAAAAAAACAACACCTTATCTCCATGTCTTAATTAAATGATATACAATCCACTGTGAATATTATTTCTCTCAACAATAATTTCTGAAGAATACACTTTTTTATTTTTTTTTAATAAATTGCTTTGTAAGAATTTCTATCTTTGCAACATAAATGATGAAATCATGCGGAAAAATCGTATTTTTAACATTCAATAATAGTGTAACGTATGCGTGGCCCTCTTTTTTATTCAAAAATCCTTCTCTTTGGAGAATACGGAATTATCAAAGACTCTAAAGGTTTATCAATCCCATATAATTTTTTTAAGGGTGCGCTAAAAATAGATGAACATCACACTGTTTCTACTCATAAATCCAATCAAAATCTAAAACGTTTTAGTGATTTTTTAGAAAAATTACAAAATGAAAGCAAAGACCTCGTAAGCTTTGACATTGAATCTTTAAAATCTGATGTCGAAAAAGGTTTGTATTTTGATTCGAGTATCCCGCAAGGATATGGTGTAGGTAGTAGTGGTGCTTTGGTTGCAGCTATTTATGATAAATATGCTTCAGATAAAATTACAATTCTTGAAAATTTAACTCGAGAAAAATTATTAATACTTAAAAACATATTTGGGGCTATGGAATCTTTTTTCCATGGAAAATCATCAGGATTAGATCCTTTAAATAGTTATCTAAGTCTGCCTATATTAATAAATTCAAAAGATAATATAGAGCCTGCTGGTATTCCTTCTCAATTACAAAACGGAAAAGGAGCTGTTTTTTTACTAGATAGTGGAATTACAGGTAAAACCGCACCTATGGTGCAGATTTTCATGGAGAGCATGAAAAAAGAAGGCTTCCGTAACATGTTAAAAACTCAATTTGTTAAACATACTGATGCTTGTGTTGAAGATTTCTTAGAAGGAGACATTAAATCCCTTTTTAGCAATATGAAACAACTTTCTAAAGTTGTTTTAGATAATTTTAAACCTATGATTCCAAAAGAGTTTCATACGTTGTGGAAAAAAGGAATTGATACAAATGCATATTTTCTAAAACTTTGTGGATCTGGTGGCGGAGGATATATGTTAGGATTTACCGAGGATATAGAACAAGCTAAAAAAGTCTTAAAAGACTATAAACTAGAAGTAGTTTATAATTTTTAATCCCCTAAAATATTAGAGGTAACAGAAACATCTAGATACAATTCGTAAAATATACTATGTTACGTAGAAAACAAAAATACTTGCTGATTAAGTTTTTTAGTTTGTTTTCAATTGTTCGTGGTTATAATGTTTTGGTGATTGTTATCGCACAATATCTTACTTCCATTTATATTTTAGCTCCCGAGCTTCCCTTAAAAAAAGTATTGTTCGATCTCAATCTGCTAATGTTAGTTTTAGCTTCTTCTTCAGCTATTGCTGCAGGGTATATTATTAATAGTTTTTACGATAGTGATAAGGACCTTATCAACAGACCAAGTAAAACCATGCTGGATAAATTAGTTAGTCAAAGAACAAAACTAACTGGTTATTTTGTCCTAAATTTTTTGTCGGTCATATTTTCTAGCTATGTATCTTTTAGAGCGGTTATTTTTTTCTCTTTATATATTTTTGGAATTTGGTTTTATTCTCATAAACTGAAAAAATTTCTTTTCATTGGTAATCTAGTTGCCGCTACACTTGCAGTGATACCATTCTTTGCTGTTTTTATTTATTATCAAAATTTCGATTTAGTCATTTTTGTCCACGCTACATTTTTATTCTTACTCATATCTATGCGTGAACTCGTAAAAGATTTAGAAAATCTAAAAGGTGATTTAGCTCAAAATTATAAAACAATCCCCGTGGTTTATGGCGAAAAAGCTTCAAAAATCATGCTTACTATTTTGTGCTTAACTTCTAGCATTCCTACTTTCTTATTGATTACACGGTTTGAAATTGGATATATGAATTATTTTTTCTTCGGAAGTAGTATTGCCTTAATCATATTCCTTCTTTTTTTATGGAAATCGAATGAAAAAATACATTATATAATACTTCACAGTATCTTAAAATTTATCATTGTTGTTGGGGTTTTCAGTATTATTCTAATTAATGTTGATGTACTTTTAAATCGACTTTTGTAAATTTAACAATGGAAAATAATCATCTACTTAATGTTGCATTAGCTCAAATAGCACCTGTTTGGCTGAATAAAGAAAAAACGTTACAGAAAATTGAGAACTGTATTGAAGAAGCTGCTAAGAATAATTCAGAATTAATCATTTTTGGGGAAGGCTTACTTCCTGGATATCCATTTTGGTTAGCTTTAACTGATGGTGCAGCTTGGAATAAAAAAGTAAACAAAGAATTACATGCTCATTACCTTAGAAATTCCGTTTGCATAGAAAAAGGTGATTTAAAATCGATATGTGCACTTTCAAAAAAACATAAAATTGCTGTTTATCTTGGCATTATTGAACGGCCATTAGATCGAGGTGGCCATAGCATTTATGCTTCTTTAGTCTATATAAATCAAGAAGGTGAAATTAAATCCGTTCATCGTAAACTTCAACCTACCTATGATGAACGCTTAACATGGTCTTCTGGAGATGGAAATGGTCTTAAAGTTCATCCATTAAAACAATTTACTGTGGGTGGTTTAAATTGTTGGGAGAATTGGATGCCCTTACCAAGAGCTTCTCTGTATGGTCAGGGTGAAAATTTACACATAGCCGTATGGCCTGGAAGCGATCATAATACAAAAGATATTACTCGTTTTATTGCAAGAGAATCTAGGAGTTATGTAATTTCAGTTTCTTCATTAATGAGCATTGAAAACTTCCCTCAAGACACACCTTATCTTCAGCAATTACTAGAAAAATCACCAAAAACTCTTGCGAATGGAGGAAGTTGTATTGCTGGTCCCGACGGAGAATGGATTCTTGAACCTGTATTAAATTCTGAAGGAAACATCTATTTTTCTTTAGATTTTAACCGGGTATATGAAGAACGTCAAAACTTTGATCCAGCGGGTCATTATTCGAGACCAGATGTCACTAAATTAATAGTAAATAGGGAGCGACAATCTACTTTAAGTTTTGAAAATGAATAGTATAATGCCAGTAGAATATTTTCAGGCTTCTTTTACCTAATGCTTAGTTACTTATCTTTTTAAAATCTATCTTTGCAAAAAATTAAATTGAAAATGCAGCAAGGCAAAAATAGAAAAGATTCTGGTAAAGGAAAAGGCAGAAACCCACAAGGTAAAGACGCAGGAAAAGGAAGGTGGAAAAAAGATGATACTAAGGCGAAAGAAAAAAATACTACAAAAAAACCAAAAGTTGCCCCTAAAAGTGCTACTGATGGTATCCGATTAAATAAATACATATCAAATTCTGGTGTCTGTTCTCGTAGAGAAGCCGACATGTACATTCAAGTAGGTAGTGTTACTGTAAATGGTAAGATTATTAATGAAATGGGGTTTAAAGTGAAGCTTACAGATGAAGTTACTTTTGATGGAAGACGGATCAATCCTGAACCTAAAGCCTATGTTTTATTAAATAAGCCTAAAGGATTTGCTACAACTATAAGTGAAAGTAAAGGAAATACTGTAATGGATTTAGTTAGCAACGCTTCCGCTGGTCGTATCAATCCTATTGGAAGATTGGGGCGTAATGCAACTGGATTATTACTATTTACTAATGATGATGAGTTTATGCAGAAATTCACCCGCAAAGGTGTTTCTCGTTTATTTCATGTCGTATTAGATAAAAACCTTAAGCAAGCTGATCTTATTAAGATAAAAGAAGGCATCAAATTAGAAGGAAAAACGATATCGATTGATGACATTAGTTATGTTGAAAATTCTCCTAAAAAAGAAATTGGATTAAAAATTAAGCATACCGGTAATAGCGTTATTAGAAACATTTTTGAAAGCCTCAACTATAATGTTGTCGTTGTGGATTGTGTTACTATTGGACCTTTAACCAAAAAAGACTTACCACGTGGTAGATGGCGTAACCTAACCGAGCAAGAGTTAAATACTATAAACATGTTATAATTTAGTATTGTAATTTAAATGAATTCACCTTTACAGTTCTATACCCAAGAAAAGCAAATTTTTGAAAGTGAATTAGCACGATTCAAAAGGAAATTAATCAATCTTAGTATCATTAGATTGGTTATTTTTCTTGCGACTATCTATGGCGCTTATTATTTTTCTGATAGCACAAAAATTATGGTTCCAATTCTTATAGTTGGAATCATTTTATTTTTCTTTTTAGTTTCAATTCATTCAGATTTAAAACATAAAAAGCGAAAAGCTGAATCTCTTATTTATATTAATCAGCGTGAAATTAATGTTATTAATGGTAATGTATCTGAGTTAGAAACAGGCACTGAATTTCAAGATCCTTCGCATGAGTTTAGTTATGATGTAGACTTATTTGGGCTAGGTTCTTTTTTTCAATACCTCAATAGAACAACTCTTCTCTCCGGAAAGAAATGGCTGGCTTCAACTTTGACTTCAAATAATATTTATGATATTCAGCAGAAACAAGACAGCATTAAAGAGCTTGCTGAACAATCTAAATGGCGGCAAAATTTTTCTGCGACTGGGAGTTTAATACAAGTAAATGTTGATGCCGAAAGAATAGTTCTTTGGTTACAAAATCACAAAGCATTTGTTCCAGCTACAATGCGTTTTATTCCGCATTTATTTTCAGTTATTTCTCTTTGTATTCTTGTCTTAAATTATTTTAATTTCGTCCCTCTTTCAATCACAACACTGTGGTTTTTTATTGGAATTGGAATTACAGGAATCTATATTAAAAAGATCAATCCGTTTTATCAAAATGCCAATAAAGCAAAAGAGACTTTTAAACAATATTATCAGCTTTTATCACTTATTGAATCACAAGAATTTAAGGCTACCATATTAAAATCTAAACAAGAAGAAATTAAAACGGAATCTAAAAAAGCTTCAGAAATATTTCTTCAATTTTCAAAAACATTAGATGCCTTTGACCAACGTAATAATATGATAGTTGGCATTTTCGCTAATGCTTTTGCTTTGCGTGATTTATACCATTGCTATCAACTTGAACAATGGATAGATAGTTATAAAGACAAGGTCGAAAAATGGTTTGAGGTCATTGCTTTTTTCGACGCTCAAAATTCATTAGCTAATTATTCATTTAATCATCCAAGCTATACATTTCCAACAATTACAAATTCTAATCATACCTTAGAAACTTCAGGTTTAGGGCATCCTTTAATACTTTCAACCAAGAGAATTGATAATGATTTAGCGATAAAAAATGATGAATTTTTCATCATAACGGGAGCCAATATGGCTGGAAAAAGTACTTTTTTACGTACGGTTTCCTTAGCAATAATTATGGCAAACACAGGGCTTCCTATTTGCGCAAAAGAAGTGAAATATAGTCCAATACAATTAATCACAAGTATGCGCACTAGTGATTCCTTAACAGATGATGAGTCGTATTTCTTTTCAGAATTAAAGCGTTTAAAATATATCATTGAACAAATTAAAAGTGAGAAATACTTTATCATTTTAGATGAAATATTAAAAGGAACTAACAGTACTGATAAAGCGATTGGTTCACGAAAATTTGTTGAAAAATTAGTTGCTTCTAACGCTACAGGTATTATAGCTACTCACGATTTGAGTTTATGTGAAATTTCCACAACACTGGAACAAGTCAAGAATTATTATTTTGATGCTGAAATCATCAACGATGAATTACATTTTGACTATACTTTCAAGACAGGTATTTGTCAAAACATGAACGCTTCATTTCTATTAAAGAAAATGGAGATTATTTAGTTGTTATTTTCTGATGCTTATCCTTTAGAAATACCTCCCACAAAAAGAATCCAATCACCGCACTATATTCTAAAGCAATGAACCATAGGTTTTCTGAAAAGCCTTCAGAACCATAGGCCGAATAGCTTAATATCACTACAAAACTCCAAACCAAAGGAAATCTATATGTAGTAAAAACAGACAATAGTAATGGAGTTGCTACGTACCATGGATGCACCGTTGTAGAGAGCAAAAAGTAAAAAGAGATTGCTATTAAAAATGCTGTGATTAATTGTTTCAGTTTGTTATTTTTTCTGAAAAAAGTGATGATTAAAATAAAAACTATAATCACCAAAGGAAGGATTTTTCCAACAGATTCAATCAGATTCCAGCCCACTGCTTTAAATCCTATCCAACGAATAATATAATAAACACTTGCATTAAATTCGAAATCCTGAAACCATAAGCCTATCGTATTCGTGAAATTGATTAAAAATTCATTGGAATAAAAAGGAGCAAAACTTAAAATTATAGAAGCTAATGTGAGCAAGTAAAATCGAACTAATTTTGAGAATCCTACCCTAGCGGAAGATTTGTTTTTCATAAACCATTGAAATAACAGCGGCAAAAATAGCAATGGGATAAGCTTAACTGAAACTGAAAGCCCCAATAAAATAGCAGCTATGATCCATTTTCTTTTGTATAGATAATATAGACTCGCTATTATAAAGAACAACATAACTCCTTCAAAATGTAGGTTTCCAGTAAGCTCTATAATAATAAATGGATTTAGGAAATACCAAAATATATTGCTTTCATCTAGATTGAGTTGTTTTAATAATTTTCTTCCGAAGAATAAAACACCAATATCTGCTAGTATGATTATAATTCTTAAAACTACAACCGAACCTAATATACTTTTCCCAGAAAACAAAGCAGCGATACTAAACAACAATTGATTTACAGGGGGATAATTACTAAAATGACTGCCATTTAAAGCGCCCATTCCTTCATACAATAATTGTGCTTGAGCAACGACTAGATTGCCGTTTGAGAGATACATTTCTGGGCTAATGAGATAAGGATTAATACCTTGAAATACTAACCTACCATCCCATAAAAAGCGATAAAAATCTTGTGAAAGATTGGGAATACTTGTAATGAATAATAACCTAAAAAAAATACCAAGACCCGCTAATAACCAAAAATTAGTTTTAAAAATTTGGACTTTTTTATAAAATAAAAAAAACAAGGTTGTATAAAGTGATATCAGCTTTATAAAATCAGTTCGTTCTAGATCGTAAGCAAAACTCAGGTAGAAAAATGAAGTAAAGACAACAAAAAGCAGCGGATTTCTATACAGATTAAATAGGCTCATACTTTTAATTATTTTGCAATTTATTTTAAAACAATAGGTCTATAAAAATAGACACTAATTACAAGAAAATATATCAAAAATACATTCTACTGTCAATTCGAGCGCAGTCGATAACTAAAATGTTTACTTAATTTCAATAGGTTTCGACTGCGCTCAACCAGACAATCTCTTAATCTTGCCATTCAGCAATAAATAAATTGGTATCTCTACCTCCACCATTATTTCTATTGGAAGAAAAAGCTAAATATTTTCCATCATTTGAAAACACGGGGAACGCATCAAAAGTTTCACCATGGGTAATACGTTTTAGATTTTTACCATCTAAATCAATCAAGTATAAATTAAATGGAAATCCTCTTTCAGCCTCAAAATTTGATGAGAATAAAATTTTATCCCCTGAAGGATGAAAAAATGGGCTCCAGTTTGCATTTCCAAGATTTGTTAATTGACGCAAATCACTTCCATCTGCATTACAAATGTATAATTCCATATCGGTAGGTTCAACCAATCCATTTGCTAATAGATCTTTGTAGGCTTTAATATCTTTTTCTGTTTTAGGACGAGAAGATCGGAATATTAATTTGGTCCCATCAGGTGAAAAGAAAGCTCCACCATCATATCCTAATTCATCTGTGATTTGTTTTACATCACTACCATCAATATTCATGGTATACAATTCTAAATCGCCACTACGTGTTGAAGTAAACACAATTTTATCACCTTTTGGGGAAACAGTCGCTTCTGCATCATAACCGGGTTCTGAGGTAAGTTGAGCAGTTATATTTCCTTCTAAATCAGCCACAAAAATATCGAATGAATCATATACTGGCCATACATATTTACCATTTTCTCGAAGGGGTACTTCGGGACAATTCTCATCCACTAAGTGTGTGGAAGCATATACAATATGTTGGTTATCTGGTAAAAAGTAAGCACAAGTCGTACGTCCTTTTCCAGTGCTTATCATTGGCGGTTGGTTTCCATTAAAAACCTCGCCTTTATTCATTAAAAACATTTGATCACATCCAACACCCCAATCTTTAAAATTAGATTGAAATACTAATTGCTTATCATCAAAACTCCAATATGCTTCCGCATTATCGCCTCCAAAAGTTACCTGCTGAATAGATTTAAAATGAACTTCTTCAGGATAAATTAAAGTATCTTTAGATAATTCTACAGTTTCTTCAGACACCTCTTTTGGAATTATATTTGTATCTGAGTTGTTCTCTTTACAAGAAGTTATAGATAAAAAGACTAATAATATTGGGATGAATTTCATATTTAAGCTAATTTTGTGCTAAAATAAACAATCTCTTAAAGAGATTAATTTTAATCTTTAATTTTATTTAAAATCACTCAAGATGAAAGTCCTATATTTTCTTTTAATTTCCATTCTATTTATTTCATGTAAAAAAGAACAAGCTGTGGAAGTTTCCATGAAAGATGACGTTTCTTATTTAGCTTCTGACAGTCTACAAGGAAGGCAAACTGGAACTTCGTATGAAATGATGGCTGCAAATTATATTGCTAAACGGTTTAAGGATTTAGGGATAGAACCTAGAGGTACGGAGGCATATTTTCAAGAATTTTCATTTACAGATAAAAGTGACCCTCATGGGAATGTAGCCTATGTAAATAAAAGTGAAGATGGAACGATCACTGGAACCAATGTGGTTGGATATTTAAATCACAATGCTGAAAATACTATTGTTATTGGAGCACATTACGACCATTTGGGTATGGGAGGAGAAGGTTCTCTTTTTCGTGGGGAAACACCAGAAATTCATAATGGAGCAGATGATAATGCTAGTGGAATAGCTGTGATGCTAAATTTAGTTAAAGAATTAAAAAGTATAAACACAAACAATAACTATTTATTCATTGCTTTTTCTGGTGAAGAAATTGGACTTTTAGGTTCTAATTATTACACTAAAAATCCAACCATCGATTTAAAGAAAGTAAACTATATGATCAATATGGACATGGTGGGGAGATTGAATAAAGAAAATACAATCGCGGTTCATGGAGTGGGTACTTCTCCAATCTTTAAGCAAACTTTATTTGCAAATAAAGGCTCCTTAAATATTGCTGAACATGAATCGGGTGTTGGACCAAGTGATCATACTTCTTTCTATTTAATGGATTTACCCGTACTTCATTTTTTCACAGGGCAACATGAAGATTACCATAAACCAGGCGATGATACTGAAAAATTAAATTATGAAGGAATGGAACTAATTAAACAATACATTCTTTCTGTAATAACCGATTTAAATGACGATTCTAAAATTACTTTCAAAAAAACTAAAAACGAAAGTGAAGAAGTTCCGGCGTTCAAAGTTACGTTAGGAGTGGTTCCTGATTATTTATTTAATGGCGAAGGAATGCGTATTGATGGTGTAAGTGAAGATCGTCCAGCACAAAATGCAGGAATGAAAAAAGGGGATATTGTTGTTAAAATGGGAGAATTTGATGTTGTAGATATGATGAGTTATATGAAATCTCTTGGAAAATTTGAAAAGGGGTCTTCTACCAAAGTAAGTGTAAAAAGAGGCGAAGAAATTCTTGAGCTTGATGTTACTTTCTAAAAAAACTAAACTTTAGAACTTAGAGATTTAAAAAACACATAACCAAAGCCAATAAATAACATGAGGTGAAAAGGGAACAGTCCAAAATCTCCTCCTTGATCTCCAACAACAAACGCACTGTACATTCCAAATCCAAAATAAAGCATTAATACGCCTTCAATTATTACGTTTGGGGATATTTTTTTGCGAATGTACTTATTGCCTTTCCAACTATCTTTTAGTGAATTAATATTAAATTTAGGGGTACGAACAAATTCACTTTTCTTACCAAAATGACCTTCTAAGACAGCAATTGAGTTGTGAAGAGAGAATCCCATAGCAATTGAAAAGAAAACAAAAAACATACCAATGTATTCAAAGAACTGTTTATAACCTCCTCCATAAACACTTTTGTACATAAACCAATAACAGATAAAAAATATAAGAGTACTTATTACAAAGAAGCTCATTACAATAAAATATAATTTTAAATGAGCATATTCATTTTTAATGTACAACATTGGAATACTTAAAACAGCTACTGTAAAGATGCTTAAAAACATGGTGCTATTAAGTAAATGTAGTAAGCCATGAACCTTTGTTTTAAAAGACAGGTCTTTACTTCTTATGACTCTTCCTGCCATTTTTCTGAAATTTTCAGCACCTCCTTTATTCCAACGAAATTGTTGAGTTCTTGCAGCACTTATAACTACAGGAAGCTCGGCTGGAGTTTCAACTTCTTCTAAATATTTAAATTTCCATTGTTTTAATTGGGCTCTATAACTTAAATCTAAATCTTCGGTGAGTGTATCTCCTTCCCAATTTCCGGCATCGATAATACATTCTTTTCTCCAAACACCTGCGGTACCGTTAAAATTGATAAAGTGCCCTTTGCTATTTCGACCAACTTGCTCTAAAGTAAAATGGGCATCTAATGCAAAAGCTTGAATTCTGGTTAAAATTGAATAATCTCTATTAATATGGCTCCAACGTGTTTGTACCACGCCAATTTCAGAGTCTTTAAAATAGGGAATTGTGCTTTTTAACCAACAGGGTTTTGGTAGGAAATCAGCATCAAAAATGGCTATATATTCTCCTTTAGCATTCTTTAATCCTTCTTTTAAGGCTCCTGCTTTAAATCCTTCACGATTATCTCTTGTAATGTGTTGAATATCTAGGCCTGTTTTTTGAAGCTCAGAAATTTGCTGTGCAGTTGAAGCAAGTGATTCGTCTGTAGAGTCATCCAACACTTGAATTTCAAGTTTGTCATTAGGGTACTCAATTTTAGCAATATTTTTCAACAAACGATCCATAACATAAAGTTCGTTATAAACCGGTAACTGAATAGTTACAAATGGAATTTCATCTGGATTTGACAAATCATACTTTACACTATCGTCTTTTTTCTTTTTATTACTGATGTAATTAAGGAGCAGATTTAATTGCGCTAAAGCATACATGAAAATTAGTATGAGAGCAATCGAATAAAGAGTAATAATAATATATTCTAGAATCATTTTTTAAATGAATATTTAAATATCCAGCCTAGTATTTTAAAGCCTGCAAATATAGCACCTTTTATCGTCCCTGAAACTTTTGACACACCTATTCTATTTCTATAATTTACGGGCACTTCAAGATACGTATATTTCCGCTTAAGTACTTTTAGTTGCATTTCTACTGTCCATCCATAGGTTTTATCCTCCATGTTTAGCGCTAAAAGTTTTTCATACTTAATAGCTCTAAACGGGCCCAAATCTGTAAATTTTGATTTGAAAAATAATCGCATAAGGGAAGTTGCTAACCAATTACCGAATAATTGAGGCACTGTCATTGACCCTTTTTCTCTTGTTTCAGCGACTCTTGCTCCTACCACAAAATCGTAATTATCTTCTAGTATGGGAGCAACTATTTTTGTTATTTCTTCAGGATAATCACTATAATCACCGTCTAAAAAAACTACGATATCTGTTTTAGTAGTCTGTGAAGCAATATATTCCATTCCCTTTAAGCATGCGTAACCATATCCTTTTCTTTTTTCTGAAAGAACAGTAGCACCAGCATTTTTTGCTACTGCTTCAGTTGTGTCTGTGGAATTATTACTGATTACAATAACTTCAGAAACACTATTTGGAATATCATTAATTACATGAGCAATAGATGCTTCTTCATTATACGCAGGAATAATTACTTTTATTTCGGGCATTTGAAATCTTTCAACAAAAATACAACTGATTTATATATCTGTACTTTACTTTCTTTTGATATTTACTAATGTCATTAAATCGACATCATTTCCTAACAATACATCGGTTGGATTAATTCTTCCATTTTCTGGACCATTTTCGAGTTTTAACACACCTCTTGGGCACACAGCAGAACAAATACCACAACCAACACAACTGGAACGTACGATGTTTTCACCTTTTTGAGCATAAGCTCTCACATCGATTCCCATTTCACAGTAAGTGGAACAGTTTCCGCATGAAATACATTGTCCTCCATTGGTTGTAATTCTAAAACGAGATTTAAAACGTTGAACTATTCCCAAATAGGCTGCTAGCGGACATCCAAAACGACACCACACACGATTTCCAAAAATTGGATAAAATCCTGTACCAATAACCCCGGCGAAGATGGAGCCTATTAATAATCCATAAATATCTTGAATGGTTTGCGTTTTAAGACCTAACACTCCTTCCGCCCCAGAGAAATAAGCGTATAATGTTATTGCTGTCATAACTAAGGCAAATACCAATACTCCATGTACCAACCAACGTTCCAGTTTCCATGACTTTAATGATTTATCTGAAAGTTGTCGGTAAGGATCTCCTAATGTTTCAGCTAATCCTCCACAACCACAAACCCATGAACAATACCATCTTTTTCCGAAGAAATAAACCATAACAGGAACAACCACTACTGTTAAAACAATACCCCAGATAAGAATAAATAATCCTAATCCTCCACTAGCTATTAATTCATCTAAGCTCCAACTATAGAAAAAATCATAGTCTAAAGGAAAGGCATTTTTAAAATCGTACCATGGTTTTTCGAATCGTACTAAAATCTCAGGAATTAGAAAGGCAAATACTATTTGAAAGAATACAACTGAGGTTGTTCTTAATATTTGGTATTTATTATGGCGGTATTTAATATACATTCTCACCGCCATCACCATCATTACAGTACAATACAAAAAACCATATAAAAACCACTGACTTGCTGGATTACCGCTTAAACTTTCACTTATTGGATCTAGAATATAAGTCCAATTAACAATATAATCTGGAAGAAAATAAAGCAATAAATAGAACCCCACTAAATAGACAAAAACAGACCAACCAATCCAACCACGATTGGTCGCGTTACTATGATAAATTCCATTATTTTTTATTCCTTCAGGTCCTAATAAAATTACATTAGGTATTATAAATAGTAATGCTCCTAAAATTCCTAGGCCAAAAGTTAACCACCATAATAAACCGTTATTTTCTTTTACAAAACCTTTTCCAGATGCTTTCAATAATTGGTATGAAAAACTATGTGGTTTGTCCCATATTTTTTTGCCCCATTCTTGTTTTTCTTCGTGAATTTTATTGGATTTTTTTACAATAGCTATTATTTCTGAAGAAATAGACATAGGTCCAGAAAATTCTTTGCCTACTATTTTTGATTCCATTTCTGAAATAAATAGTTCGCTTGAAATTCCTTTACTAGAAATAAATGTCTTGAAATTACTTGGTGTAACTTCATATTTTCCTAAAAATACAAGTGCTGTGAAAATTGATAACCCTATCAAGAATATGCCTAATCCTATTTTTTGAATCTTTTTCATATTATGCTTTTGTACTAAAAATTCGTTTCCAACTTTTTTTCTTCAATTGAATGTTTGAATTATTTTCTGTATTAAATTTTGTTATAATTTCTTTTTCATGAAGCGTGTAAAATTCAGGATCAAAATTAGCGTCAGACAAATGCTCTAAAACATATTCAATACTTCTATTTTCGGTTAAAACCCGATCAAAAAAGTCATGTCGCATTCTAACTCCGAAGGTATTAATGCCTATAAACGCTCCTGTGTTTTTATCATAATTAATATGAATACATTTTTTTCCATCCTGATGCTCCCAATAAAAACGAGCTTCATTTTCTTTGGGTTGTGCCCAAACCCAACCATACGTTTGATATTCGATATCTAAAAACTTGGCAGAGTTAAACCAATGTCCTGGTTTATATTCAGTTTTATTTCCACATAGTGTTTGTGCCAAGGCTTCTCCCATCATTCTTCCTGTATACCATACAGCTTCAATAGGTCTTCGTTGATCAATTGCTTCATGCTGTTCTGCGCAATCACCAATAGCATATACATCGTTGATATTTGTTTCTAAAAAACGATTTACTTTAACTCCTCTACCCAATTCTATTCCAGAATTTTTTAAAAAATCTATATTAGGTGAAACGCCAGCTGTTAATCCTACTACGTTGCATTTTATAATTTCACCTGTTTCTTGAATTTCAATTGCTTTTACATTTCCTTTAGCATCAGAAATAATCTCCTTAAGATTAACTCCTAATCGAAGATCGATATGATGTTCTTTAATATGCCTGTTAATCATTTGGCTTTCACCTAAAGGCAATACACCATTCCAAAAGCTATTTTCACGGACTAAAAAAGTAACAGGAATATCTCTACTTCTTAGCATTTCGGCTAATTCAATTCCTATCAACCCACCGCCAACAATGACTGCTCTCTGACACTCTTTGTTATTTGGCGCAAATTTTTCAAGGTTTTCAAGGTCTTGTTTATGATACATTCCCATAACGCCTCCTAAGTCTTGTCCTGGCCAACCAAATTTATTCGGTTTACTTCCCGTTGCAATTACTAAACTATCATAAGTCATTTTTTCTTCATTAGAAAAAATTAACTCTTTGTTTTTAGGGTCTATTTCCTTAACAAAACCTTTTTTAAGTTCTATTCTGTTTTTTTTCCAAAACCAATTTTCATAAGGCTGTGTATGTTCAAATTTCATATGCCCCATATACACATACATTAAAGCAGTTCTAGAGAAAAAGAATTCGGTTTCCGCAGAAATGATTGTGATTTTATGGTCAGAAAATTTTCGGATATGTCTTGCGGTTGTTACTCCAGAAATTCCGTTACCAATTATAACAATGTGCTCCATAAATAAAATTGTCTTGTTTGTCTGTCGAATTTAAAGGTAATACATATCTAAGGAGTGAATAGTTTAGAATGAATTTAAATATTATGTTAGATGTAAGTATTCAAAAAATGTAATTTTTTTCCTTCCTGTTAAAACAAATTATTATTTTATATATGGTTAAAAATTAGGGTATTTCTAATCAAAATTGTTATACTACATGTACACTTTTATAAGAATACTCTAATATTTCTTATATTTTTATGATTTATAGGTGTTATTTTGGGATATTAGCTGCAAATTATTTATAATTTATACGCTTTTTGGAATGAAAAACCCAAAACTCTAATGAGATAATTATTTATTTAAAACGAACTGTTATGAAAAAAAGTATTACTATTATTTTGTTGTTATTTTTATTTAGTCCTATGATGGGTCAAGTAATTATCAATGAATATTCCGCATCAAACTTATCTAATTATGTTGATAATTACGATAGTCAGGAAGATTGGATAGAACTTTTTAATACTGGAAATACAAGCGTAAATTTATCTGGATATTATTTAAGTGATTCGTCCGATGACCCTACAAAATGGGCTATCCCAAGTGGACTAGTTATTCCTGCCAATGGATATCTAGTGTTTTGGTGTTCAGGAAGGGATGAGTCTTTAGGCAATAATCATCACACTAATTTTAAATTAAAACAGACTAAAAATAATCCTGATCATGTTGTTTTTTCAGATACTAATGGGACTATAATTAATGATTTCGAATTACAGAAAACACAAGTAGAACATTCAATGGGTAGATACCCGAATGGATCTTCAACTTGGAAGATTTTCTTAAGCCCATCGTTAGGGAATTCAAATAACGGTTCAAATTTCACTTCCTATGCATCAACTCCAGAAATGAGTTTAGACGCAGGGTTTTATTTGGGGACTCAAACTTTGGAAATAACAACAAGTGAACCAAATTCATTTATCAGGTATACAACAAACGGAAACATTCCTAATGGAGGTGACCCATTATATACTGGACCGTTAACAATAGATAATACACAAATTGTAAAAGCAATAGTAATTTCTCCAGATTCTGAAATTTTACCAAGTTTTATCACTTTTAATACCTTTTTTATTAATGTAGAACACACATTACCTGTTTTATCAACTTCCGCTAATGAGCTTACCGTTTTATTAAATGGAAATATTAATCTTAGGCCACATGGTACTATTGAATATTTTGACACAGATGGCGAAAGAAAAGATTTTGGATATGGAGAATACAATAAACATGGGCAAGATTCCTGGCAATTTGACCAAAGAAGTTTCGATTATATTGCGCGAGACGAAATGGGATATCACGATGCGATTAATGAAAAATTAATGAGTTTATCTGAGCGTGAAAGTTATCAAAAAATAATAATTAGAGCTTCTGGTGATGACAATTATCCAGGAATAGATAGTAGTGCTCATATGCGAGATGTTTTTATTCAAAAATTAGCAAATAAAAACAATCTTAATGTCGACATGAGAAGAGGAGAACGTACTGCTGTGTATGCAAAC
Source organism: Candidatus Marifrigoribacter sp. Uisw_064 (assembly GCF_047730175.1). GTDB lineage: Bacteria > Bacteroidota > Bacteroidia > Flavobacteriales > Flavobacteriaceae > Marifrigoribacter. Next base: position 1,559,299 of record NZ_CP159833.1, on the reverse strand, counting down.
GGTCAATTTTGGGGTGTATATTCCATACGAGAAAAAGTAAGTGACGCTGATTATACAAATTATTATTATGGTCAAGATAAATACAATACTCAATACTTAATGAATTGGGGTGGTACTTGGGCTCAATATGGGGGTTCTCAGGCATTTACTGACTGGAATACGATTCATGACTATGCTAAAAACAATGATTTATCAAATCAAACTCATTACGAATATGTAGCAAATGAAATTGATGTAACAAGTCTTGTTGATTATATTTTAATCAATTCGTATGTTGTTTGTACCGACTGGATTAACTGGAATACATCTTGGTGGAGAGGTTTAGATCAAGAAGGAGAGCACCTGAAATGGGGCTATGTATTGTGGGATGAAGACGCCACTTTTAATCATTATATAAACTATACAAACGTACCTAATGAAAATGCAGATGCAGAACCTTGTTATCCTGAAGGTATTTATTTAGACCCTGAAGAACATATCGTTTTATTAAATAATCTTCTAGAAAATGATGAATTTACTCAATACTATATCACACGTTATATGGACTTGATGAATACCGCTTTCCAAGAAGAAGAAATGATCGGTGTGTTAGAAGGAATAGAAAATTCTTTGATTCCAGAAATGCCTCAACATTTTTCTAGATGGGGAGGAAATATGGATCAATGGCAAGGAAATGTTCAAAAAATAAAAGATTTTATAGGCGATAGAAATGAATACCTCCCAGAAGGATTAAACACTTGCTATAATCTAACAGGCCCTTATGATGTAACCCTTGAAATAGAGCCTGAATTTGCAGGTCAAATTAAATTTAATTCTATCACAATTGAAAATGATGAATATCCTTGGACAGGACAATATCATGGAGGAGTTGATATGCTAATTAAAGCGGTTCAAAGTAATCCAAATTATGTTTTTGATCATTGGGAAATTGATAATCATACTGTACCCGACAACAGTCTTACAGATATTAGTTTATTACTAACGCAAAGCGATAATATTAAAGCTGTTTTCGCCCCTAGTGGAGGGAATGATATTGTTATAAACGAGATTAACTATAAAGATGCTTTAGATTTTGAAGTAAAAGACTGGGTAGAACTTTATAACAATGGTTCTTCAGCAATAGATATTTCAAATTGGGTATTTAAAGATAGTGATGATCTTAATGAATTTGTGATTCCAAATGGAACCATCATGCAACCAGATTCTTATTTAGTACTTGTTAGAAGCTTAGTCGATTTTCAAGCTTTATTCCCAGCTGTAAGCCCAGTATTAGGGGATTTAAGTTTTGGATTAGGCGGAGGAGGAGAATTAATTCGTTTATTTGACAACTCAGGAATATTGGTTGATTTTGTTGAATATGATGATGTAGATCCTTGGCCAATTGAAGCAGATGGTAATGGACCTTCCTTAGAGCTTATTAATCCTAATTTAGATAATGCGTTGCCTGAAAATTGGCAAGCATGTGCTTCAGTGGGATCTGAACATGGAACACCAGGTGAGACTAATTCAGATTGTAATCTTGGAGTAGATGACTTCAATAATATAGAAGTAACTATTTTTCCTAACCCGATGAATACTGTAACTACAATTATGGTTACCAATAGTGTTTCACAATTAAAATTAGCTGTTTATGATCTTTTAGGAAGAGAAATAATTCAAATGGAATCTAATTCAAATATTTTTACTCTTGAAAAAGGAAACTTGACTTCTGGATTATATATTTTGAAAATTACAACAGATGAAAACACAATTGTTCATACTGAAAAGTTAATTGTGAAATAAATTATTTATTATTGGTATCCATGATGTTTTAGGAAGAGAAGTTTATTTTTTCAATAAATAATTCTTTAATTTTATAACAGTTTTACTAAAAACATTACTATTTATGTTCGATTTATCCAGCCTAACTAATAATCTAGAAGGCTCAAGTATTGTCAATATTATCGTTATTGCATTAGTTTCTTTTGTACTTTCCTCTTTAATTGCTTTAACCTATGAAAGGACCTCTCGAGAAATAGAAAGACCTCAACATTTTATTCAATCTTTAATTTTAATTTCAATCCCAGTAGCAACCGTAATGCAGGCTATTGGAGATAGCTTAGCTCGTGGACTAGGGATGTTAGGCGCCTTGGCAATAATACGATTTCGAACTACACTAAGAAACCCTAGAAACATGGTTTTTATGTTTACCTCTATTTCCGTAGGAATTGCGGCGGGAGTCTATGGAATAGCTATAGCTGTGGTTGGAACATTAGGGTTTTGTTTAGTAGTCACCGTTATTCATTTTTCTCCGCTAAGTAAAAATGATCATATTATCGGTACGCTTCAATTTGAAATCTCAAATGCCAATCTTTTAGAAGGCAATATGGGGGATAGAATTATTGAAATATTAGAAAGCTATTGCAAAAAAGTAAGCCTATCAAAATATAGAATTAATAACAAAAAAAAGAGCGGTGAAATTATACAAATGGTTGTTTTTGAATATAAAATAAATATTGATAGTAAACATAAGTCAACACAGATGGTCAATACGTTGTTACAAGAACATGGGATATTTAATGTAAGAATTAACTTTAGAGACGATCATGAAAAAATTTAATCTTATCTATATCGCCGCCTTTTCAGTTTTTATCATTTTACTGATTTCCTTAAATGTAAAAATAGATAACTCTGTAACTTTTTATGGTTTTGCTGAAAACAAAGAAACTGAAATTAGTATGGAGAATTCAGTTGAAGTAAAAAACATAAATGTAACTACAGGTCAAAAGGTGAAAAAAGGAACTGTGCTTTTAGATGTTTTATCCTCTAGTTTACCTATAAAAATAAGTAATACAGAATATAGCATTGAAGAATTGCAAACCAAATATAGCCTTTGGAAAACTGACTTAGACTGGAGAATTAGTCAATATAATATTGAATTAAATGAAAAGACGAGTAAAATCCAATCTCAAATTGATCAATACAATGCAGAAATAGATCAAAACAAAAAATTAGCAGAAAGCATTCAAAGTATTGAAAATGTAACTTCTGATGAAGGAAATATTAAAAACCCAATTTTTTTAAAGATTGATGCGTTAAAAGAAGAATTAAATTTCACTAGAAATATCATTACCACCGAAATTAACAACTTAAAAAGTGAACGTTTTGCAAGTAATAACCCTCTTTTGTCCCAAATAAAAAGTCTTGAAGGTGAATTAGAATATTTCCAAGAAAAAAAAGAAAAGCAAATCATCACTGCTCCTACAGATGGATTAATAGGAAATGTACATTGTAAAGAAGGAGAAAAAATACCTTCATTTGCTACTCTAATTACTTTTTACGAAGAAAGCCCAACATTAGTAATTGGCTATATTCACGAAGATCTTATACTCAGAATTAACATAAACGATACCATAGATATCTTTTCAAGCTCACGTCCCGATATTCAAAACACTGGGGTTGTTAAAACATTGGGTTCACGTATTGTTGAAATTCCACCAAGACTCCGTAAAATAAAAGAATTAAAAACTTTTGGAAGAGAAATTATAATTGAAATACCTCCAGACAATCCATTTCTTCAAAAGGAGAAAGTGATTTTAAACTTAAAAGATTAAAACTATACGACTCGCTATGTTTCTATCTCTGCTACTAAAACTCCAAAAAAATAAATTTATACTCTTACTATTAATAGGAAGTTTTATTCCTTCTTTAAAAGCACAGAATACGGTATCAATTTCCGATTATTTACGAGCAGTTAAAGATTCTAATCAATTCAAATTAGACGCTAAAAATGTTTCTTCATTAAACGATTATCATTATAATTCTCCTTTATTAAAAAGTGTACAGTTTAGAACTGAATCTAGAGATCTATTATTAAAAAGACAAGAATATGCTTTAAGAATTAAGCCCAATAGCCTTGAAGCTATTTCACGTCAAAAAAAAATGTATACCGATAGAATTTCAGAATATGAAATTGAAACTCAATTAAGTTTTAATGAAGACCTTGAAAAAAGATACTTGTTACTCATTGAGTATATATTTACAGATAAATCCATTGATCTATTTGAAGAAAAACAACTACAGTTAAGAGACAAACTAACTATTTTAAGTAAAAATGTGTATCACACAAATTTTGATGTTAAAGATTTGATTGATGCCGAAGACGAATTATTAGAGACTAATTTAAAGCTTATAAATCTTAAAGAAAAAAAGTTAAATCAACAGGCACTAATTAATGAATTATTAAATGCTGAAAATGAATCTTTCAAAATAATTACAGATGATTTCATCACTGCGCAACAAATTATTGAAACCAATCTTTCTGATACCAATTCAAATGAAAACCTTGTTATTTCTCTTCAAAAATTAAAATTAAATAATTTAGAAAATGAAATGAAAATGGAAGTTGCAGAATCTAAATTAGTATTAGATTATGTACAAGCAAAATATGGTGGAAAAAGAAGCTTTCTTTTTGATGAAAATTTCTCGATAGGTATTGGAATTAATATTCCGTTTTTTGGTGAAGCAAGACAAAAGAAAGGAGATTTTTATTACGAAAAACTGAGCGAAGAAAGCAAAATTGCACTACTTACACAAAAAAATAGTTTAAATCGAAGATTTGCTGTCAGCTCTTTTAAATTAGCCATTACAAACTACCAAACGCTAGCCAAACAAAATGAGGAAAGTAGTGTCACTTCCTTGTTAAAAAACTATCAAAGTATGGAAGGGGTTTCTCCCTTACTTTTATTGAATTTAAAAATGCTTCAACACAAAAAAAAGATTGAAATATATAAATTTGAACATGAACTTTATAAAGCATACATTAAATTTTTAATAGGCAGAGATGTTTTATTTCAAAAACCTTTGCTTAATTATTTATCTACTAATTTTGAGCCTTTAAATTTATCAGATTAAGAATTTCCCCTTTTTATTTCTTACAATTTTGTTAAGATGAATTTACTTCCCTAAAAATATTTGTAATTTGAGCTTTAATCAAACTCAAATATGAAACGAGCAATACAGTTAAGTTTCTTATTCATCACTTCTTTTCTTTTTATTAGTTGTGCTCAAACTAATAAAAAAATTAATGGAGTGAGCTTTGTAGCTTCTCCACAAGAAGCTCAACAAGAAAATATTCACCCACTCCTTCAGTTAAATGCAAATCATGCTTCAATCATGCCTTTTGGGTTTATAAAAAACACAACACATCCCGAACTTATTTATAACAGTGAACGACAATGGTTTGGTGAAACTTTAATAGGTGCAAAACAATATATTGAACTACTCCATAAAAACAAGATTCAAGTAATGATAAAACCTCAAATTTGGATTTATCATGGAGAATTTACTGGCTATTTAAAAATGAATTCAGAAGAAGACTGGAAACTGCTAGAAGAAACCTATAAAGCATTTATATTAGAGTATGCACAATTAGCCCAAGACACCAATGTGATGCTTTTTTGTATCGGCACTGAATTAGAACAATTTATTAAGCACCGCCCACAATTTTGGAATGGTTTAATTAAAGAGGTTCGAGCTATTTATAAAGGAAAATTAACGTATGCCGCTAATTGGGATGAATATAAACGGGTTCCGTTTTGGAATGATTTAGATTATATTGGTGTTGATGCTTACTTTCCAATTTCTGAAAATAAAACTCCTTCGATTGAAGAATCTCGAAATGCATGGTTGCCTTGGAAAAGAGAAATGATTGAGCTAGCTGAAACTACAGAAAAGAAAATATTATTTACGGAATTTGGATATCGAAGTGTAGATTATTCAGGAAAGGAACCTTGGGTGAGTGATCGCAGTATGAACAAGGTAAATCTAGAAGCACAAAACAATACCACACAGGCACTTTTCGAAGAAGTATGGCATGAACCTTGGTTTGCAGGTGGATATATCTGGAAATGGTTTATAAACCATGATAAAGTAGGTGGAACTGATAATTTCATGTTTACACCTCAAAATAAACCTGTGGAAGCAATCATCCGAGAATATTACAAAAAATATTAAGAAGCTATATGCTTTTTATAATAAGCATATAAGTTGTCTGCACTAGCACCCATCCATCTCTTTACATAAATCGTCCAAAAATGATATTGTAATTTACATATTCCTTTTTCTTCATATAACCTTGCAGAGGTTGTTAACCACTCTTGAATGACGGTAAATTGTTTTCTTTTATAAAGTTCATTAATCAATATATTGTCTTCATAAATGGTGAAATCTTCGTTATAACCTCCTATTTCTTCAAATAAATTTTTTGTAATAAATTGAGATTGATCACCTCCCCTACATGCTCTCCATCTAAATTGGGTAAGCCAGGATGCCAATCGCAACCACCAATGTTGATGATCAAATTTCATTTTAAAACAACCTGCTAAATTTCCCTTTTCAATTTCTTCAATTATAAATGCATCAAAATTATTTGGAGGAAAGCTATCTGCATGTAAAAAATAAAAAATAGTTCCGGTAGCTTTTAGACTTCCAAAATTCATTTGTTTTGCTCTTCCTTTTTCTGAAGAAATAACTACTATATTTTCATGTTTTTCTGAAAAAGTTGAAGCTATTTGCAATGATTGATCTACACTACCACCATCCACAACAATAATTTCTGAAACATTTTTTTTAGAAGAATTATCTATAAGGTATTGGAGCAAACTAACGATGTTATTTGCTTCATTAAGTATAGGAATAATAATAGAAATTTTATTCATTTAAATCCCAAATATACTCTTTAAACGACTTTTTTGCGTTTTGAGAAATGGTAATTTCTGAATATTTATTTAAAAAATCAATTAAGCTTCCCTCCTTTTTAAAATCTTTTGAAAACCATTTGAAAATTTTAGACAATTGAATTGAATTTTCACTCAGATTATTTCGGGTTGAATCACTTAAAAACTCTTTTGTTGCAGCATCGAGTTGAGCATTAACTGTTGCTGCAACAAATGCTTCATTCTGTAATTTAGGACATGAAAAAGAGGCGCAAACAATTCCGAAGTGAACCCTAGGATCGTCCATTTTTCGTAAAATTTTATGTTCGATGTCGTTTAGTGTAAACCATTTTTCGCCTAGTTTAATAAATCTAAAATCCCAAGGGCTTTCAATATCCTTAATGCTTTTCAAAGGATATCTATCGACAATTAATTGTACAGTATATGCATTATAAGCATTGATCCAATAGGCTAATTTATCTTCTTTAGACCAGGTATCATCTGGGGTTTTTTCCGAAAGAGAAATTAAATAGTTTTTTAAAATTGAATAGTCACTTTTAAACCCTTTATAGTTTACATTTCCTTTTTCTGAAACGTGTTTATTAAGAAGGTCATTCCAAATTGTATGGTCGAATATCTCAGTTTGTGTGGTTTCAGTAATTACCTCTGTTTCTGAAATAGTATCATTTTGAATTACGACTTCAGTTTCAGTAATAATCTTAATAGCAGAGACTGAATCTGTTTCAGTTTCATTTACAACCTCTTCTACTGCTACAACCTCAGCAATTGGTTCATTCACCACTTTTTTAGAAGCATCACAAGAATTCAAAACCATTATTGCAGATACCATCAAAACACTAAAACTCATAAAATTCATTTTTTTCATTATAGGTTATTAAGTCGTAAAATGATGGCTTAAATTTAATTTTTAGCAACAACCTCCACCATCATAATGATAAGTAGATTCACTAATAAATATATCATCTCGGTTTAAAGAAGCTATATCACCTGCAGTTTTATCGCAAATAGCTATGGGTTGATTTTTTAATAATATATGCCCTTTTTTATCATCAAGGTATTCATCATCACCAAAATAAATAGCTGCTTTTCCTGTAAAAATACAAGGACCATCTTCAGGCATAGGATCTTTAATGGCAGCAATTTCTATACTTTCAATATAAATTAATTCATCTGTTGGGTAATTTTTTGGGTCTAAAATACGATACGGTTTACGAGCTCTAATTTCAATAGTTCCAAAACCAACATCGGTTAAAGCCTTTACATATTCAGCAATAGGTAAGCTACCACTTAAACATAAAGCTCTTAGGCGCGCATCATCTCTTAATGCATCATTCATGGGCTGTTCACAAGTAGGATCACTCATCACTAATCGTCCATGAGGTTTTAATACACGGTACATTTCTTCAATTGCTTTTTTTAAATCTTCAGCTTTAAATATATTGAACAAACAATTTTGTGCCGCTACATCAATACTATTATCTTCCACTGGAAGGTGTAGGGCATCTCCTTTTTTTAAATCTACAAATTCACTTTTAAACCAAGGGTTTAATGCCTCCGCTTCTTCAAAATTTTTCCTTGAAGCTTCCAGCATTTCATCAACAACATCAATACCAATTACACTCCCTTTTTGTCTTGAGAAGTAGGCAAATTGCAACAGTTCCATTCCTCCACCAACTCCTACATAAAGGGTTTTAGGATTATTGGTGAGATCTCTAGAATTTACAGTACTTCCACAACCATAATTCATTTCCTGCATAATTTTAGGAATTTTTAGACCCGGTAATTCCCAAATAGGATTAGTGGTACAACAAAGTCCCACATCAGGTGTTAAGGCTGCTTCTTTATATATATCGTGTGTCGTTTCTAAATAACTCATGTATTCAAATTATGTGTTTTGTAAAATATTTTTGTCGCATTAAAAGTAAGGTCTTTACAATTTTATGAGGATAACAATTATCACTTAACTATAACGTTTTTATTAATGCTGAAAAAATGGTAATCATATCGGGCTCTGCTTTTCCTGCCATGGCAATTATTTCTTCTATATTGACGGGCGCTAAATTATCTGGATCGCATTCATCAGTTATAACTGAAACCGCAGAAACAGGAATATCTAGATGATTGGCAACGATTATTTCAGGTACGGTACTCATTCCAACAGCATCGGCTCCAATAATTGATAAATATCGATATTCGGCACGTGTTTCTAATTGTGGTCCAACCACACTTGCATACACACCTTTGTGAATATTTATATTATTATCTGTTGCAATCTGTTCAATTTTTGCATTCATTTCAGCATTATATGGAGCACTCATATCTACAAAACGTTCGCCCATTTTTTCCACCCCTTTAAATGCTAATGGAGAACCTCCTTGTAGGTTAATATGATCATCGATCAACATAATTTCTCCCTTTTTATAAGAAGTATTTATCGCTCCTGAAGCATTACTTACTAGTAATTTTTTAATTCCTAATTGATGCATCACACGAATTGGAAAAGTAACATCTGTTAGACTATAGCCTTCATACAAATGAAAACGTCCTTGCATGATCACCACTTTTTTTCCTGAAAGTGTTCCATAAATTAATTTCCCTTTATGAAACTCTACAGTTGCCGTTGGAAAATTAGGAATATGATTATAGCTAACTTCACTTTCGATCGTTACGTGATCTATTAATAATCCTAATCCTGTACCTAAGACAATACCTATTTCGGGTGACTCAAATCCTCTTTTCAATAAATAATCAACTGATTCTTGAATATATTTTATCATGCTTGTTTTTTTATCTCACTATTATTTATAAAATCTTGAAATACCTCAACATCTTTAATATCATCATAAATATCGATATCATTTCGTATGGGCAACAATTTTACAGATTCATCTTTTAAATTAACCAAAGTATCTTTTAATACTGAATCTGATCCCCAATTTTTATGCCGAAATATGGATGTTTTTAATTGTTTCATTCCTAAAAGATAATACCCTCCATCTTCGGCTGGCCCTAAAACAAAGTTATGCTTTTTTAATTCTGAAAAGGCATTTTCAATATCGCTTTGAGAAAGATCATACATATCACTTCCTATGATGATTATTTTTTTAAACCCTTCCTTAAAACCTTGCTGAAATGCATGCATCATCCGCAAACCTAAATCATCTCCAAATTGTTGTTTTTTAATATATACCTTAGAATCCCAGAGATCATTTTCTCGAATTTTAACCGAATAATGTACTTGTTTTGTAACTGCTAATTGAGTAGTAATATTAAAAGTATGTTTCAATAAAAACGTATAAATTTCTAAAGCAGGTGTATCTCCAATAGTCTTAGCTAGGCGTGTTTTAACTTTTCCTAATTCTGGATTCCTTGTAAAAATAATAAGCAAACAATCATTCATATACCTTCACTCCTTTAAGCGACCATTTACTCCATATTTTTGAATAAACATGGATGTTTTCTGTTTCTCTATTTGTAGAATCGAGTATTGGAAACCCTTTATTTTTCCATTCAAAAATACCTCCGTACAAATTCTTAACATTCGTATACCCCATCTTTTGAAGTTTCTTACTAATTCTATCTGAACGAATACCTACGGAACAATATACAACGATTGGTGTGTCTTTATCTGAAACCTGTGCATCAAAATATTTTTTAGAGAATTTGTTAAATCCTACAAATTTCGCTGATTCAATATGACTTACATTATACTCTGAAGCTTCTCTACTATCCAAAATAAGGATACTATCACTCAATTGTATATTCCGTAATTCTTCAATCGAAATATATGCTACAGGATTAATATTATTAGTTTTTAATAATTCATCTAGAGACACTTGTGCATTCACAGCAAATAAGCTAAAAATAATAGTTATTAAAACAATATAAGGTTTCATTTAGATAAGATTAAGCAACAGATCCTTGACAACTACTCCCTGCACCAGCAGTACATCCATAACAATGTTGTGAGATCATAATATCTCGGTCATTTAATACTTCTTCGTTATAATTAGATATATGTTTTACTTTACTTGCAACTTTTAACCCTAACATCTGATTAAAATCGCAATCGAACAGCCAGCCATCCCAACTTATTGAAATCGTATTGGTACACATTACATTTTCTACAGCAGCTGGATTATATGCTTCAACTAATTGATACATGTAATCTTCATAGTTTTCAGAAGCAATTAAATAATCTAAAAAACGAGATATTGGCAGGTTTGTAATTGAAAATAAATTATGAAATTGAATATCAAAATCTTCTAATAGTGCTTTTTTAAAGTCTTTTTCCATACTCACTTGGTCTCCTGGTAAAAATGCACCACTCGGATTATAAACCAAATCGAGTTTTAAAGAACTTTCTGGCATTCCATACCCTAAAGCATTTAAATCTTGTAATGCTTTTATAGATTTATCAAAAACACCATCTCCTCGTTGCTTGTCTGTTTTTCCACGTGTCCAATGCGGCATAGAACTCACCACATGAATATTGTGTTTTTTAAAGAATTCAGGTAAATCATAATACTTTTTATTTGCACGAATAATGGTTAGATTAGAACGTACAATAATCTCTTTAATTCCAGCTTTACAGGCTTCTTCAACAAACCATCTAAAATTTGGATTCATCTCTGGAGCACCTCCAGTAAGATCTAAGGTTGTAGCTTGGGTGTTTTTAATCACCTCAAGACATTGTAACATGGTCTCTTTGGTCATTATTTCTTTACGATCCGGACCTGCATCTACATGACAATGTTCACAAACTTGATTGCACATATACCCCAAGTTAAGTTGAAGAATTTCTAGTTTTTTAGGACGTAATGGAAATTGATTTGACTCTTTTATTTTTGTTGCAAACTTTGGTAATTCATTGTTTCCAAATATACCGTTAGAAAGAATTTCAAGTTGTCTTTCTGTATTTGCTAATTCGCTATTTTGTTTTTTTAGGGACTTCGTTGCCATTCAGTTTAAATAAATCTTTATAAAGTAATCACCTTCTATTAATTTGATGTAAAATATATGGTCGTTATAGCTAATGCCATCTTACATACTTAATTTATTATATTTATTCATCATTTGCACTCCATGAACTAGGGTTGCTCCACTTTCGATAGCAGCTCCAACATGGACAGCCTCCATCATTTCTTCTTTAGTAACTCCTCTTTGTAAACCATCTTTGGTATAAGCATCGATACAATAAGGACATTTAACTACATGAGAAACAGCAAGTGCAATTAAGGATTTTTCTCGCGCAGTTAATGCGCCTTCTTCAAATACTTTTCCGTAGTAATCGAAAAATTTGGTTCCTAATTCTTCACTCCATTCGGATATATTCCCAAATTTCCGAAGATCTTTTGGATCGTAATAAGTATTATCTGCCATAATCGTATATTTTTCTTAGATGGTAAATATAACTATTAGTCTCTTTAAAGAAAATTTGCTTACCAAAGTTTATTGTATTACTCCTGTAAAAAGACTTCCATTGCAATTCAAGTCTTCATTTTTTTAAAACTGAAAAAATTCTGAAACAAGAAAAAAAATAGTACTATTCTCATAATGAAGCTGGTTAGTTATAATGTAAATTTAATAAAATAAAAAAACTAAGTAAATCAAATTTATAAGTATCCTTTATCTTAGCCTTTTTCAAACAAAATTTATGGATTACTTTTTTATTATTACAGTTCTTGTCGTTTTATCTGCACTATTCGGATATTTAAATGTTCGTGTATTAAAACTTCCGAATACCATAGGGTTAATGTTAATCACTATTTTATTTACTCTAGCTGTATTTGTACTGAGTTATTTTGATTCCACCTTATTAAATGCTGAAAAATATATTATAAGTCAGATAAATTTTGAAACTGTTTTACTAGATGTTATGTTGAGTTTCTTGCTCTTTGCAGGAGCCTTACACACCAATTTTGAACAATTAAAAGTACAACGGTGGCCTGTGTTTCTATTTTCAACTTTAGGTGTGTTAACCTCAACATTTTTAGTTGGGATTGTCACTTTTTATCTATTACCAACTGTAGGCCTAGAGGTATCATTTATTTATTGTTTATTATTTGGTGCATTAATATCTCCAACAGATCCTATTGCAGTTTTAGGCATTCTAAAACAAGCAGGGGTTCCTAAAAAACTAGAAACAAAAATAGTTGGAGAATCTCTTTTTAACGATGGTGTGGGTGTTGTTGTCTTTTTAACTATTTACCAAATTGCAAAACTTGGAAGTGATAATGTTACAGCAATTGAAGTTGCACAATTATTTGGGCAAGAAGTTATTGGTGGAATAGTGTTAGGAGCGATCTTAGGTTGGGTAACCTACCGACTCATGCGATCTATAGATGACTATGACATAGAGGTTATCATAACTTTAGCTGCTGTTATGTTAGGTACAGTCATTGCTCAAAAACTGCATTTATCCGCACCTTTAGCAGTGGTAACTACAGGTCTAATTGTAGGTAAAGATACCGTCCGTAATTCTGCAATGTCTAAAATTACTGAAAGCTATGTAGATAAATTTTGGGAGTTAATCGACATTCTATTAAATACAATACTATTTGTATTAATAGGAATGGAACTTCTAGTGCTTACTTTTGAAACTAGTTATATAATCGCTGGGGTGATATCAATTCCATTAGTGCTTATTTGCCGTTATATCTCTTTACTAATTCCTGTAAATATTTTCAAAAAGAAATTAAATTTTGTTCCAAATACCACTCTTATCATGACATGGGGAGGACTAAGAGGAGGTATTTCAATTGCATTAGCTTTAGGGTTAACTCAAGAAATGCATCGTGATTTATTTTTGGTGATCACCTATGTTATTGTTGTTTTCTCTATCATAGTTCAAGGTTTAACCGTAGGAAAGTTGGTGAAAAAGCTAAAGAAAGAAGAATAGTTTGACTCAAGAAAAAATACATCGCCATTTTATACTTCATAAACCACACGGCTATTTAAGTCAGTTTATTGTCAATGGAAAAAAGAAAAAGCGCAACAAGTTATTAGGTGAATTATACAATTTTCCTGAAGGAACTATGTCAATTGGTAGATTGGATAGGGATTCTGAAGGATTATTGTTTCTTACTACAGACGGAAAAGTAAGTTATGAAGTATTGAGTGCTAAATTTGAAAAGGAATACTACGTTCAAGTTGGTGGACTTATTACTGAGGAAGCGATACAACAATTACAAGAAGGAGTCGAAATAGGATTTAGTGGTCAAAAATATAGGACCAAGCCTTGCAAAGCATCAAAAATTGAAGCACCTACTTTTCTCCCAATTGAAGACCGTCATGTTAGAGATGAACGACATGGCCCCAAAAGTTGGGTTTCGATTACAGTTAGGGAAGGAAAATTTAGACAGGTACGCAAAATGACCGCAGCTGTTGGGTTTCCAACCCTTCGATTGGTGCGTTATCGAATTGGAAATCGTATTTTAAATCAAAATGTTGGGGAAGTGTTTGAGGTTGAGGGGTTAAATTAAGTATTAGTTTAATACTTTCACACACTAATTAAAGACATTATGAAAAAAATTTACTTAATTACTTTTTTATTATTTACCTTTTAACTCAAGCTCAAACTGTAGATATTCCTGATGTAAATGTTAAAGCACTTCGGTGTTCATTGTTGATTTTGGTTGCCTTATATATTATGTCGTGATAATAAATTGCAAATAATAATGTATCTAAATTCTCAACTTTGGATTTGACTTTATCCAATTCTATAAACATATTTTCTAAATGCTCAAGATTATGGTAGTGACGATATTTTGATGAATAATTATTATCAATTTCGTTCCAACACTCTAAGTTATAATTTTCGTTGTCCGAGTATTTTTTCATTAAATTCAGAAACCTTTCTTTCACTCTCTCGGTTTTTCTCGTATTGCTCACAACGGTCTGTATAGAAGGTCGTTTTAATACCTTTTACACCATGTTATATGCTGGTTTTAGTTTTTGTATTATATCATTAATTGCATCCCAAAGGCCAATTCTCTTGACCAATGATTGTTTTGCGACTGTTAACGTATCACTCCATTTTTGATCGTCATTACCGCATAGTTCTGAAATCATCTTAAGAGATAGTGGTCCGTGCTCATCCCCATCTAATTCTATATGTCTTTCAAGGTAATATGTCAACTTGTTGTATGCTGTATTTTCCGAATCAGTAGATTTCAGAATTTCAATAAACATATCTGGGATAACATCTTCTCGTCCAAATGTGAAAGCAGAAGCTATAAGGTGAGCTTTGCTAGTTTCAATAATTGAAAAAGAAAATTTCACAAAATCAGCTACTCTTTTATCTATATTGATTTCGCTTAATGAATATTCAATTGATTTTCCAGATTCAATAAGTTTTATGAAATTATTAATCTCGTTTGTTTTTCCATTGGCTTGAGTCATTGCATCCAAATACATTTCAAAATGACTTTTAGGTTCTCCTAATTCATTGATGTCACTTTCTTCTCCGTGTACGATTTCATTTATGAATCTAGAAAGAGTTGGGTTTTTAGATGGAATCCAAGGAATTTGAACATTTGTCAATTCTATTTGAAGGGATTTTAAAAGTGACATAAAGTCCCAAACAGCAAATACGTGATTCTCCATAAAAACTCTAATGTCATCTATGGTCTTTAAATTTTCATAAAGTTTATGATTCTGTAACTGATTTCTTAATTCTGAAATCTCATTTTCTATATGATGTATTCTATTCATTTTCTTATTTTTGCTTGCATATAACGGCAGTTTGTCTAAAAACCGACATTTAATTTTTTGTATATCAAATTTAATGTAATAATAGCAATATTTTGGGTTTGACGGGAAATATATGTAAGCCAAGATATTTTTGGCTCTAGAAGCTTATAAGTAGCTCTTTTGAGGGTGAAAACAATAGAAAAACGAGCCATTATCTCTATTAATTTTTCTAACCCAATGATATTCATAATTCTTTTCAGATTATAGGCTATGAAAATAAAGCCAACATCTGCAGAGGCTCTCTTTATGGTTTTCTTTGTCATGATATGGTCAAAACCCCATTATCTTTTCATAGTGCCAAAAAGATGCTCCACAAGAGCTTGTCTTTGTGCGTATATTTCAGGGTTTTTGGCAATATTACTTTTGTTTATTTCGAGTGCTTCTGAAAACTCATGACGCTCAATTATTTTTTGATACTTAGTTTTAGTAGACCTTCTCCTGGAAGGGAGTTACGTCTTTTCTTTACTATGTTTATAATTTGCTGTTCTATTTCTTTACGCTTGTCTGCTCTATTTTTATACTTATAATAGGCATCACGTTTAAGACCAAAACAATGTGTTATAGTTGTTAAAGAAGCAAATCCATTAGATTTCTCTTTTGCTTTGATTAAGGCTTTATACTTAGCCTTTTTTCAGTACAAGTCATAATTGTGGGTAACGTGTTTGTGTATGAGTAGTAGCGGATTAAAATGCAATTGCTTTTCGGACAACAATATACCTAATTAAATGCAAAAACGGTTTGGATAAAACCAAACCGCTATTACTTTTATAAATTGTTATGGGCTGGGATTTTATTTTCCTTTTATTATTTTGTCAATTACTTTTTGGCCAGAGCCTAAGTCTTTGATTTCAATAAGATAAATACCAAGAGGTAAGGTTTGAATTTCAATTACAGACTTATTTGTTGTACTGATAATTACTCTTCCATTTAAGTCGTAAATATTAGCATCGTAATTTAGGTTTCCTGGAACATCAATGTTGATAATATCTATTGCCGGATTTGGATAAATATTAATAGTTGAATTTGTTAATTCATGAGTCGATAAAACCGAATTCAAATCAAATTTATAAATCTCTGTTACAAATTCTGAAAAACTAGTGCCATTTATAACATAAACCTCTCCATCAATGATGAAAGAAGCAGGAGCCCAACGAGATCCCTCAGGGTGAGGAGGCAATTCATCCCATGTATTTGTAACAGGGTCATAAGCCCAAAATTCCCCAGTATTCATAGAACCGTGGTTTTCTCCGTCACCACTTAGCACATAGCCTAAGCCATCATAGGAAAATTGTGTCCCAGCCACTCGCCCTTCTGCTGGTAATGTTGCTACTTGAGTCCAAGCTTCCCCAGCAATGTCATAACGAAACCAATCATTAAAGATACCGTTCCCATGTCCTAATCCCGTATAAACGTAATCGCCAATGCCAAATTGATACGGATGATGTCTCTGTAGTGAAGGTAAATCATCTTTTTGAGACCAAGTATTTAATGCAATATCATACTCCCACCAATCATTCATATTCCCTGATGAACTACTTCCTAAACCTACAAATACTTTCCCGTTATGCGCTATCATAGCCGGGTGCGTTCTTTCTGCACACGGGCAAGAGGCCAATTCTGTCCAACTCATATTCGAAGGGTCAAACACCCATAAATCATTTAATCGTGATGTGCCATTATTTCCAAACCCAAAGTATGCTTTCCCATCCCAAGTATCACCAATCGCAAAACCACGAGCCTCACCGGGAAAAGGGGTAAGCTCTGTCCAAGAATCGGTTACAGGGTTGTACTGATAAAAATCATCTCGTACTCCGAAATCCGAATTACCAGCGACAATGTAGCCCATGTCGTCAAAACTAAATGCAAAAGAGTGATGAGTTTCATTAAAAGCATTAGGTAAAGAAGTTACTTGTACCCAGTCTTGCGCTTGTACTTGGAAACACATACATAGAAAAAAAATATAAACTAATTTCATGATAAAGTGGTTTGTTAATGAATAATTATTTGTGGAGGCCGTCCCGTAATGCGGCTTCCGAATTCTTGTAAATAAACGAAATAGTGTTGAGTGTGCAATACGCTTAAGGGCTTATTTTATAATGCGATAAGTTATTAGTTGCTACCAAAAGACAGATTGCTTGTAATGACCTATCTAGTTTTTTTCTTGCCCATAACGGTTTTGTGTATGATTAGTGGCGTGTTTTAGCAAATAAAAGCCGAATAGAAAATCCGCGATGATTTTCGTAAGAAGGCGAGAAGCAAGCAATAAATTATATACGGCGTTGTCTTTAGTGCTTTTGACAAGTTCTGTAATTCGTTGAATGTAATTAAAAGTACTATTCCTTTTTGAATTTTCTGTCAATTATTTTTCTTTTCCATTTTTCTCCAAAGAAATCAAAATAATTAAGAGAATAAACTCCTAGAAAAATTGCCCAAAAAATTAACATGTAAAGAAAGAGAAACCAACCTTCTGAATCTGATTCAAAAATTGCAATAATAAAAAACGTAACCAAACTAAATATAGCTAGTACAAGAATTTTATAAAATCCTTTTACATTTTGAACATATTCTTCTTCTTTTCTAATTTGTTCTACTTCTTCTTTCTTATCAGAATCAGCAATATTAGTTTCAAAAACAGATGCTAAAGATTTCAATGATTCTAAACCAGCATTTTCTCCATTTTCTATTCGTTGAATAGTTCTTATGCTTAAACCGCTCATTTCCGCCAATTGTTCTTGCGACCAATGACGCTCTAATCTCATTTTTTTTATATCTCTTAAGTTAGTTGTGTTAGAATTCATATTCTTAGTGTTTTAAGTTTTATGCAAATCTAAATATTAACTTCTCCTTTATATTGTAAGCAGTAAGTCACATGTATGACAAAGATATGACAGTAATCTGACACGCACTAAATTCCGTATTAATTCCATTTTGTACTTTAGTAATAATTCAGTTTTTTTTGATTAAAACGACTACATTTATAAGCTGAAAATTTGCTGACCTATAAAAAGACAACATATTTGTGTATGATTTCGTTGTGTGGTTTAGGAACTAAAGTTAGCAAATAAATCACGGATTGAAAGTCCGCGAGGACTTTCGCAAGTAAGCTAGAATTAGTAATGAATTATACGCAGTGTTCTATGCAGCTCTAGTTCCATTGGCTATTTCTATCTCAAAACAATAACTCGTTTATTCATTTGTGCACCATCAGCCAATTCAATTTTCAGTATGTAAATACCGTTGCTTAGTCCATTTACATCTAGTATACGATCCGCTTTTTGATACTGTTTAATTACCTGACCATTTATCGCAATCATTTGTAGCGTTTCTATTTGAAAACTATGATCTGTCACATCAATATGGATTTCTGTCGAAGCAGGATTGGGGTAAATTAATATCCCTTGCAGAAGCTCCTCTGATATACCAAGGATTGGAAATTCAGCAGTGGCTTCACAGCCATCGAAATCAATTACAGTTACCGTCTGAACATTACCAGTTATCTCGATTGAAATGTCATATGGTTCTACGCCTCCTGTTACTATAACCTCTCCACCTACCATGGTGATGTTCATCGTATCCAGCAAGCAACAAACATCTGTAGTTTCATTTGAAGGTGCACCATTTGGATAATACAGTTCAATAATGTCCTGAAGGATGTCGATTCTTTGCTGTGCTTCGGCGGTATCGTAAGTCAGTGATTTTTGGTAGTGCCATCCTACACCGTAATCAGGAGTTGCGGTAGGTCCATCTGTGAATAGATTTGGATATACGATTAGGGCGTAGGCAACGAATGCAGAGTTGTCCACAGGAATCAGGGCAAAATAATCTTGCAGTCTATCGTAAATGGTTTGAGATGGGACAATGTCAATTTGATCCAATGCGTCTTGTAATGCGACAGGGTCTTGTGGAAGAATTCCAAAAACATGAAATAATGGACGTAAATCCACTTGCGCAGCGGCAGACATACGGAGAATTCTACTGTCAATATCTTGGTTATTAATACCATGGTCTATTCCGTTTTCGAAGTCGATGTATTC
Source organism: Candidatus Marifrigoribacter sp. Uisw_064 (assembly GCF_047730175.1). Lineage (GTDB taxonomy): Bacteria > Bacteroidota > Bacteroidia > Flavobacteriales > Flavobacteriaceae > Marifrigoribacter. The sequence continues at coordinate 1,539,795 of NZ_CP159833.1, read as the reverse complement.
TTGCTTCCAGAAATTTCTTAGTGGGCACCAGTCTAATATATTTACTATTTCAAAATAGTGACCGTATCCTCTATGTTGGTAACGTACTTCATCATTTGTAGTATTTGAAATATCCCGCTCCGCACCAAAAGTATTTGACACCATTCGGTGTGTTGCTGTTCTATCAATATCAAAAGTATTAGGAACAAAACTATATTTCACGGCTTCATTGAGTTCTTCATTCAAGCCATAATTCATAGCCATGATGTATGGAAAATTGACCAACGCTTCCACTTCTCCCGGAAATTTGGTCATTGCCAAGGCATGCCCAGATTCATGAAAGTTTACCTCATCATCTGGCCCTGGTCCGTTAAGAAAGAAAGGATAATCAGCGGGATACCATTCCAGCGGTGAATTTGACATCGGATAACCAATTGAAAAAGCCGAACTTCTGATATTTACATCAGGAAGCATATACATATTGTGCTTGTCTGAAACAATATCTCGAGCCATGATAGAATTGACACCCTGTAAAGCCGTATCCCAGTCTAGCAGGGCTTGCATGAGGTCATATTGACCTGGCACAATGGAATTTGAATAGATGCTGAACATAACATTGTCAGTTTCAAAGACAGCCCAAGGTCCGGGCTTGCTCAATTCAGCATTGAAGTCAGGTGTTTCATAAAACGACTTCAAAGAAAAGAAAGGGCACTCTACGCCATTGGTGACACTTACCTCTACAATCCCCACATCCGCTCCGTAGGGAACAAGAATGGAGATGGCGCCACCAAATGGATTGAAAACCTCAATGGTGGTATCGTTAATAGGAAATTTTTTCGTGATTCTGTCCAATCGCTTAAATTGGTCTCTGTTGGTCAAATCCCATTCATGCGAACCAACTCTTACGTAATAATCTTGACCCACCAAGCTATTGGGAACTGTAACGGTAGCTACACTTCCAGGAGCAAGATAAAGTCCAGTTGGTCTAAGAGCGTGATTAGTATTATCCCCGTTGATGTCGAAGTAAGGATTGGTTCCATCCGGATCTGCAAAATTTGCTCGGATAAGCACAGAATGACTAACCGTTGGATCTATTGGCGGATCTACGTGTCCAGGAAAGGTGTGACTGGTGTTGAATACCCATCCATCAATATGTTCTGGATATTCTAAATATCCCTCTGGTGTCATTGCCGCATCGAGTATTCCTTGCTGAAGCGCAACCATAGCCCTTTCCATTCCAAGGCCAGGATCGACGACCGGATCTTTTGAAAAGCCGTTTACGGTATTAGGAGTAGAGAAAAGCGGACCTATTTGGTTGTCATAATCCTCGATTACACTTTTTGCAAGCAATATTACCAATTCGTTACGAAGACATTCAGGTTGTGCCTGGAGAATATCTCTAATATTAAGGAGTTCTGGTTCAGTAAGGGTCGCGATACCGTTTATGTGATTTTGCAAATCAATTAAAGCTTCCGATGTTTCACAGGGAGTATTTGTGGTGAAAGTGGCATAAGACCCAATATCATCAGAGCCGCTTGAAACAAGAAAATCATCTACATACAGCCAATATCCACCTGGCGCATAAATACCATCTCCGTAGTCATCATATATTTCAAAAACAACACTATTTTCAGTAGCTACACAAACTGTTTCTGAGTAGTTGGTAAAGTTTTCATAAACACCTTCTTGACCCCCTTGCATAACGATATCCCCATTTTCATAGGATAAAGTCCAATAGTTTTCGAAACCATAATTATCGGTTAGAATATCTACTCTAATTTCAACTTGGCCTGCAGGGCATTGTGCGAAGCTGTAGTTTGTGAAAAGTGCTATAATAAAACTTACTAGTATTGTTCTTCTCACAAGAAAAATATTTTTCATAGTTTTTTATTTTTTACAAATCTGCAATAATTATATCTAAAAATATTCACGTTTAGGTGTGAATATAATGACTTCAAGGCTTTCTTGAAAAATTATACGTTATTATTTGAAATTTCAATTGCTTTTTTTATAAGTAATACTTTTTTGTATTTAGTTTCTTTAAGCTTAAGAAACGAATACATTCTTCTTAGTGAAGAGCCAATACCGTCAATGCTTAAGAATACTTTTTCAGATATTTCTTTGTTGCTTACTTCTGGATTATCTAAAAGAACGTTTAATACACTCCAATCTGTTTTATTGAGCACTTCGCTTAGTATACTAAGTATAACATTATTATAGTATTAGGAATTTATATAGATTGTGGTTATTAATTATAAATCATATAATTCATTAATTCTCCCAATATTAAACCCTTGATCTAAAACATTTTTAGCTTCATTATTTTTTAAGTCAATTACAGGGTTTGTATGGTTGAAATGAATAAATATTACTTTTTTTCTTTCTATAGAATCTAGTGTTTTAAACATTTCAAGGCTTTCAATTATAAAAGGATGTGGGATTTGAGAAACATCGCGATTATTTATTTCTTTTCCACTATAAAATGTAGCATCTAAAAAGGCATAATCTACTTTCTTAATTTCCTCTACAATACTTTTATCCCACTTATTCCATTTGTCAATATCTGGTATGAATAATGCAGTTTTATTAGGTCCTTTAATTCTGTAACCAACCGTTTCAGTATATTCATCTCGATGTGACACTAAAAAAGGAGTAACTATTAAATTTGGTGTAAGAGAAATTGATTGTTCCTTTTCAATTTGAGTCAGTGAAATATTTTTATTGGTTTATCCTTTTTAGTTCCTTTGCAATTTTGGCATGTTGCATTTTTTGGACCAATAAAGGTCCCGATTATTTTAGCGAAATATAGATTGTACTTATTGTAAATTTCAACGATTGCTTTTTTTTCATTGGTTTTATCGTCAAACGTTTCCCACTTGCCAATAATTATTTGGCCGTTAAGCGTTATAGTCAAAGCTGTTATTAATAATAATAAAATAGGTTTTATTATTATGAGTTGTTTGTTGTTTCCACTAGTTTTTAGATTTTAGAATAGAATAAGCAGCATATTTTCCATGATGAGTAATGGAAATTGATTTATCTAGAAGTTTGTTTTTGTAATGAAGAGTAGGAACTCCTGTTTTTGTTTTTTGTATTAGTAGTTCTGCACAATTTAAAGAATTGTTTTTTGCAAAGTTATTCAATACTTGTTGATGAATGAAATTGCTTTGTTGTTTACTGTTGTTTTCTGTAAGTTGGAAAATACAAGTATCTATATCAGGGTTGTTAATTGTTGCAGTACTGAAAATGAAATTAGAGTTAATTGATGTATTTGTTCTTAAAGTTATTGTGTCAATCTTAACTTGACCATTTTTTGAAGAGTCTAAACTACATTCAATTTTTGTGGGGTTAAAAAATCTATTGCCCCCAGCTTGGATAAATACTTTGTATGCACTTTCTTTCATGCTCCATAAATGCCAAACAGTTGTAAATGGATCATTAGAAATAGATATAATGGACTGCTCTTTTATGGTAAAGATCTTTTGCATAAACCGTGGTCTTTCCCAATTAGAAGAGCGCCTTGTTTCGTTAATATCTATGATATCGTTTCCGACCATTATTTTTCAGAAATTTTAGTATTTATTACTTCTAAGGCAGCTTTTACATTCAACATTTTATCCATAGACTCATTGTCTAGTTCAATATCATACGTGTCTTCAATGTCTAAAATAACATCAACCAGGTTTGCGGAATTTATCTTCAAATCATTGATAAAATCAGTGTTCTCGTCCAAATTGTTATAAGCTTCTTCGTCTTGAATGTATGGTTTAACTATCGATTTTAACTCGCTGATCATTTCTTTTTTATCACTCATTATTGTTGGAGTTTTTTGAATATTAAACATCCGTTTACATCACCAAAACCAAAACTAGCTTTTGCTACAATGTTAACTTCTTTTTCAATTAAATTTCGAGGTATTCTGTCTTCAGAAATTAAGGAGGCTATTTGTTCGTTTACATCTTCGCAATTAATATTTGGGAAGATGAAACTATGGTGTATCTGCAAAACACTTGCAACACTTTCTATAGCTCCCGAAGCAGATAAGCAATGTCCGACCATTGATTTTAAAGAATTGATATAGGGAAAATCATTTCCTTTTAAATTTAGGGCTTTAGACCAGTTGTCTATTTCCGTAAAATCTTTACTGGTAGCAGTTAAATGCCCATTAATAGCATCAATATCTTTAGCTTCAATATTTGAATTGGCAACGGCATTTTTAATGCAGCGTTGAACAGCTTCCGAGTTAGGTGCAGTCATGGAACCCTCATTTCTTTGTCCTCCAGAATTTACTTCACCACCTAATATTTCGGCATATATAGTTGCGTTTCGTTCTAGTGCACTTTCCAATGATTCTATTACCATTGCACCAGCACCACTTCCAGGCACAAAACCAGAAGCAGAAGCACTCATTGGTCTAGACCCTGTTTCTGGAGATTCGTTGTGTTTGTAAGTTAAAACGCGAAGAGCATCAAATCCTCCCCATAGATAGGGTCCATGATCGCTTGTGCTACCAACAATCATTCGTTTTGCAAGTCCAGCTTTTATTCGATCGAATCCCATCAATATTGCTTCTGTACCAGTAATGCAAGCCGATGAATTGGTGGTTACTTGATTGCCTAAGCCTAAAATTCCACCGAGGTAGGCGCTAACTCCACTAGCCATTGTTTGAGCGACTACCGTACTGCCTAAGCGTCTTACTTTTTTATCATCTAACTTGTAAATGGCTTCTCTAAATTTTTCAACTCCAGAAGTTCCTGCTCCGAATATGGTTCCGCTTTCGAAGTCGGTGTTGTCCGTTATCGAAAGACCTGCATCTTTCCATGCATCCATTCCAGCCATACAGCCATAAAGTATACCAGAGCTATTAAAGTTTTTTAGTTGAAGTTCTGTAAAATAGTTTCGTTTTAATTCTTCCGAAACGTTTGGAATACCTCCGATACAACAAGAAAAGCCTAATTCTTTTAAAGTTTCGTGATATTCAATTCCAGAAGTTCCGTTTTTTACGGCATTCGTAAAATTGTCTAACCCAACTCCATTGGGAGAAACGACACCAAGACCGGTTATTACAATTCTTTTATCCATATTAATATTATATCATGCCTGCTATTTTACCTCTACAAACCAACACTCCTTCTTCGTTAAACATTTCCACTTTACATTTCAATTTATTGAACCTAAAATACTCTTTTTTACTTTTTACAATAACCTTCTCCCCAGGGAAAATAGGCTTAAAGAAATCCACTTCCGAAGAAGTTAAAGCAATATTTATTTCATTTAACGGATTTCCTGATTTACTCAAAAGATAAATTCCAAATGAAACCACTCCAATCTGAGCCATGGTTTCAGTTAAAATAACGCCAGGCGTAACAGGATTATTTTTAAAATGACCTTTATAAAAGTCGTGTCCAGCATCGTAGGTATAGGAACCAGTAATACCGTTTTCGTCCACCTCGAGTATTTCATCCACAAAAAGAAATGGATCTTGGTAGGGGAGTTTTGCTATTATTTCTTCGAATTCCATATTAACTTAAATGTTCTCCTCCGTTAACAGGAATTGTTACTCCTGTAATCCATTTAGATTCTTCTTTGGTTAATAGATAAACCACATTAGCAATATCTTCCGGTGTGGTGAGTCTTTTAAATGGATTTCGTTGGATAGTATATTCTTTTAGTTTTTCATTTCCTGGAATCATTCTTAAAGACGCAGTGTCTGTAATTCCAGCCTCTATACAATTTGCTTTAATTCCGTGTGGAGCAAATTCTAATGCAATGTTTCTTGAGATAGCTTCTAAAGCAACTTTAGCTGCAGAAACGGCCGCATAATTTTGCCATGCTTTTTTATTTCCTTCGCTGGTAAAACTTAAGATGCGAGCATCTTTTGAGAATATTTTTTTACTAAAAATATGCTTTGTCCAATCGTATAAACTAAAGGCCATGTTCTCCATCGTAATGTGAAAATCATCATTTTGTAATTCCCTAGCTCCATCAGCAGTCATGGGTTTTAAATTTCCTTTGGCAATACTATGAACTAAGCATTTCACTTTACCAGTTTCTTGCAAATTTTGTTCTAACTGGGTAAGGATAGATTCTCTATTTTCCGATTTTACCACATCTTTATTGAAATGAAGTAATTTTACTTTACTATTTGAAACAATCGCTTCAAATTCTGATTCAATAGCCGCAACATCGCTTTTTCGAGCCCGATAAATCAAGCATAAATTCAAGCCTTCTTTTGCGAGTTTTTTAGCAGTAGATAAGCCTAGTCCACTTGAAGCGCCAAGTATGATAGCCCACTCATTTTTATTTTCAAATTCTCTTACCATTTCAGTAGTAACCTTTGAGCTGTAAAACCTGGTCCAAAGCTCAGCATTAGTCCAATATCTCCTTTTTTAACACCTTGATTTATAAATCTTTCCAGTACGTAAAGTACCGTAGCACTTGACATGTTTCCGTAGTCCTTCAATACCGCTTTTGTAATATCTATATTCTTTCCCAAAGAACCAAATAGTTCTTCTATAGTTTGTACAATTTTTTTACCTCCTGGATGGAAAATGAGATGATCAACGTCTTCAATAGATAAATTATTTCGTTCTAAAAAAGGGTGTACAAATTTAGGGAAATGAGTAGCGATTTTTTCAGGTACTTCTTTATCCAAAACCATTTGAAGTCCTGTATTTTTAAGTTCAAATCCCATCATGTGTTCCGAATCGTAAAAATGATACATGGCTTCATCAATTATTTCGGGACCTTCTTCTTCTTCATAAGAAGAAAGTATGGTACAGGCACATCCATCTCCAAAAATAGCAGCACTTACAATGTTGACCATAGAAAAATCCTCAATTTGAAAAGTGGAAGTAGGAGATTCTATCGCTATAACAACCGCTCGTTTATTTGGATTCGCTTTAAGGAAATTGTTGGCGTATATCATACCAGAAATTCCAGCCACACAGCCCATTTCAGTAACAGGAAGTCTTACAATATCCTGTTTCATATCTAATTTATTTATGAGATAAGCATCTACAGATGGAATCATAATTCCGGTGCAACTTACAGTAATAATAAAATCAATATCGGTAGGATTAAGGCTGGCCTTATTTAACGCTTTGGTTAAAGCACCCTCAGCCAGTTTTATGGTTTCACGCTTATATATATCATTCTTTTCTTCAAATGAAGTTTTTAGAAATACTTCCTCAGCATCCATAATAGAGTACCTTCTTTCTACTCCAGCATTTTCGAATAGTTTAATAACTTTACGCTGGTACCGTTCATCTTGTCCAGATAGCCAAACCTTAAGAAAAGGAATTATTTCTTCGGTTGATCTTGTATATGGGGGTAGCTGTATTGCTACAGATGTTATTTTTACGCTCATGTTTTGTTAATTATCCATTGGTAACGAAATGCCCATCGCCAAGTTATGGTGCTTTTGAAATTTATTTTTTTTGAAAACCGATCTAGATCTTGGCGTTTAAATGCTTTTAAGATGGATGTTAAACCATCTTCTCTTGTCATCTCGTTACCAAAAACCGATGTTAATAATTTGAAAAGGTAGTAGGCCAACCAGTGACGATGTAAATCATTAATGACAACACCTATTTTGGCATTTTTAAGCAGGGTTTGAATAAAGTCTAAAGCAATAGGATCTTCAAAATGATGAAGAAACAAAGTACACATTGCAATATCGTAGGTGTGAGTTGCAAATTCTTTGGATAAAACGTCTTCTTTTTTGTAAGTTATTTCTGGGAAGTTAGCCGATAATTGAATGGCATAATCAATAGTGGCTTGATTTGCATCTATACCTAACAATTCGAATTTATAACCATTTTTTCTGCCAAAATGGGCGACTTTTCTCAGCATATCGCCATTTCCACAACCTAAGTCTACAATGCTAATCGTTTTGTCTTTGGGGTTGGTTTTTAATATAGTCTTAAGCGAATCAATAGTTGTTTTGTTACCGCCCAACCATTTATTTATATTGGCCAGTTGATCCAGTGAATTGATAAGAGTTTCACCGCTCATATCAAGGTCATCCATAATCTCAATTTTGGTGCTTCTATTTGTTGTATTTATAAACATTATAGTTCTGCTCTCATGATTTTACCGTGTGTTCTTTTAATGATATATGGCAATATAAACGGAAATGTCTTTAAAAACAACATAATCAATTCAGAAAATAATCCTAGTCTGAATACCCTTGCTATCATATGCCCCGACTTTAGTCTAACGCTAAACTCTTTGTTCCAAATTTTGATGTATTCGTTTTCTAATTCTGTTCTAGAGTTTATTTCTCCAGATTTAAATTTTAGAATTTGCTCAGAAGCCATTTGAGCCGCTCTGATCGCCATACTCATTCCATTTCCAGCTAATGGGTGAATCATCCCTGCACTGTCACCGCACATTAGAATATGGTTCTCTACGGGTTCTTTTTCCAAAAATGAAACTTGACTTATTGCTAATGGTTTTTCGAAAGCTAACTCATATGTATCGAAAACCTCTTTTAAATACTTGTTTTCACTAAGTACTTTCATTTGAAAATCGTCTATGTTTTTGTGTTGTTTAAATGACTTAAAATCTGCAATATAACAGATGTTTACTAGATTGGTTTCTACTTTGGAAATACCACAATAACCGCCTACAAAATTATGCAGTCCAACAGCATCTTCAGGAAAAGTTCCTTTGTAATGTGCTTTCACACCTAAAAATGGAGCATCTTTTTTAGTGAAATCTCTTTTCATTTTTACATCCAGATTAGATCGTTTTCCAAAAGATCCAATAACAAACTCTGAGGTATATTGCTTTTCTTGACTGGTAAATACCTGGAATTGATCGTTTTTGAATTGAATGTCAGTAACGTTTATATGCAATATTTGAGCACCATAATGTTTTGCTTTTTTAGACAACTCCCAATCGATGCAATAGCGGCTAATGCTAAAACCTCCAGTAGGTAATTTAGCGCTTATAGATCTGCTTCTGGGCGTACTTAATGTAAAATTAACTATGTTTTTTGCACCAAAGTCGAATGGATTAAAATCTAAGGCTTTTAAATAAGGTAATACCTCATTAGAAATATACTCACCACAAACTTTATGTTTGGGGTATTCGTTCTTTTCTATTAAAAGTACAGACAGTCCCTTTTTAGATAAATGTATTGCACTTGCCAATCCCGCTAGTCCACCGCCAACTATAATAATATCATAATACATTAAAAGATGTTCTGTTTTTGGTTGTTGTCTAAATTAACAAATAATTAAATAAAAACTCTAGGGATATTGTGAAAAGTTATCGCAGGTAGTATTTCATGTTAATGCACTACAACGGCTTTGTATAAGATTAGTTACGTGTTTTAATCACTAAATTTAGCAAATAAATCACAGATAGAAAGTCCACTAGGACTTTAGTAAATAGGCTAAAACGAGCAATTAATTTTATACGTTGTTAGGCAAAGTATTTTTTTCATATTTATTATGGATTATTATTATTGCTAATCCAAACAGGACAGCTACTACAATTAAAATTGCACTAATTAACCCGCTTACTCCGAATGACATACGGATTAAAATTGTTGAAACTACAAAACCAGAATTTCTTATTATTTTGTGAAATTTATCTGTGTAAAAGAAGGAAATTAACAGGAGAACGACATCCACTAATATCAGAACGGTGAAAAATTCGTCAAAGAATAAATTATTAACCGTTTCAAAACTGGGCAACTTGTTTGAAGTAAAGGAAATATCTGATGTCCAATTAAAAAGTGTAACCAAAGCCATTGTAAAAAATATTGGAACTAAAACAACGGCAATTATTTTCTTTCTACGAATGAATCTTTCAATTTTTAATTTATTGTTCTTTTGTTGCGTTGATTTTTGCATTCCTTGTTTTTGAAACTGAAAAATCAAATAGAAAAGAATAACTGAAGCCAAGATATCATAGGTAAATTGCAAATCTCCTTTTATTTCAAACCAGTCTGATGACAGTTCAAGAGCAGATAAATCTTTAAATAATTTTCGGATAATTATAAGTGTTATAATTTCATACTGTTTAGTTATGTAGGTGGTAAATGATTTTGGTAAGTAATAGATTAATAAGTAAACTTCATAAACAAGTATAAATGAGAATGGGGTGTAAATTGCCGATATCGGATTTTTAAATAATTCCGATTCTAAAGACAAATTTACTATACCAAAATTTGATAAGTAAATTAAAATTAAGTGAATAAAAAAGCCAAATAACGCAACATATAGTATTGTTTTTTCAATCCGCTGTTTGGCGTATTCAGATAGAAAAATTTGGTAAAGTTTATTTAATAAATTCATATTCTATTAAGTCTGATATATTTTGCCTAACGGTCTTGTATAAGATTTATGCGGCTTAAAATCCGAAGGTTTTTCAACCTAGTACAAATATTAATTGGTTGTTTTGGTTTTAAAATTTTTCTTTAAAGTTAGCATAAATTTTATACAGTGTTGTAACACGTTTTTATTTCATTATTATTTCTTCTATTTTTAAGTTGTCCGTTTTGTTCTGAACATGTTTAGAATTCTCAAGCAATACGGTTTTTTTATAGATGAAAATATTTTTGAAGTTCTTTTAAGCATTTTCTCACCAGGAAGCATAATATCATTTTTTGCTGCTATCAAAGTTATTGGAGTTTTAATTCCCTTTGCTTCTGCTTCACTGATAACAGGAACAGGCGTAAAGTCCATATTAAAATGTAAAAAAACTTTAGAAAGGTACTTTATCGCAAATTCATCTCGATCCGTAAACACTTCACTTAGAAATTTCTCTACAAATTTTATTTTTTTAGTTTTCATATATCGCTTCATAGGAATAAAGACTTTGAATAAAGCCTTTAAAGGGTTTCCATTTACGATGTAAGCAGGAGAGGCTAGATACACTTCTTTGATTTTATCTTCACTATTTATCAGTGTTTTCAAAATCACTAAACCTCCAAATGAAAATCCGACAAGTGTTACGTTATTTAAATTTAGTGATTGTATTATTTCATTAATCCATTTCCCATAAGAATCATCTTTCATGCTTAGTCTTGTTGCAGTACTTTTGTTAGGCTGAGCAAGAACATCAATAGCAAACACTTGGTACTGAGTTGATAAATTCGGATAAGTTTCTAAGCTAATTGGAGCGCAACCATTTGATCCATGTATTATAATTAAAGGGGGATCTAAGGGTTTTTTAAAGAGGGAAGAGCACAGTGTTAAAAAGTATATTTTAATATAATGGCAAAATTTTATGGGCTAAATATTATTAAGTGAATTATAGTTAAATAATGTTTATAAATACTTTCTATTGTTAATGGATTCGGATTCCGCATTGAGCACGAATAAATCATCAAAGGTTTAAATACAAGAGAGTTTCAAAATGAAGCTGCTTACAAAATTAATATTAGGGTTCATAACTTGCATCAAGAGTTTATTATTAGTGGTGCTTATGAAATATAGATTTTCGAAAGATTTTAAAACAAATACAAGGTGATATTATAATTGTAGAAGAAAATTAAATTTATAAATAAAGTGTAAATTTAATACCACCAAATACCAAAAACCCCGTAAATAAAGGATTTACTGGTTTTTTTGGTGGGTCATACTGGATACGAACCAGTAACATAAGTTATTAGCCCTTAACAGAAATATGTAATCGGATAAATAAAGGAATAATAAAGATATTAGATGTTAAGATGCTAAAACATAATGAATAGTCAAAAACATATTTTTATTGTGATCTGCAAATAATTTGAAAAATGTTATCCACAAATGTTATCCACTAAAAACAAAAAACCCTATAAATCAAATGTTTATAGGGTTTTTCTGTGGTGCCTCCAAGAATCGAACTAGGGACACATGGATTTTCAGTCCATTGCTCTACCAACTGAGCTAAGGCACCTGCTTAAAAGCGATGGCAAATATAGCCTTATTTTATTTTGTAAAAAATATAAATTTAAAAAAAATTTAATTATTTTTTCAATGTTTAAAGAATCTTTAACTTACCATTAAAATATTCATTTGTATTTTTAAGCCTTTATATAAATTCATGAACTTAATTATAGATGTAGGAAACACGCTTGTAAAGCTTGCTTTGTTTGAGAATCAAGTACTTCAAGAAAAAAGAAGCTGCCATATTAATGATTTTTCAGAAGTTCTTGAAGAACTAGAAAAGGCTTTTCCTACGATTCAAAAAGTAATTATTTCTTCCGTCGGCAACTTTCCTCGAGAAGATTTTTCAGCGTTAAAGAAAAAATATGCTGTTTTTGTTTTAAGTCAGAAGGCTAAAGTTCCATTTAAAAACGAATATGCAACTCCAAAAACATTAGGAGTCGATCGTATTGCATTGATAAGTGCCGCAGCAATTAAATTTCCTAAAGAAAATGTACTAGTAATTGATGCTGGTAGTTGTATAACGTATGATTTTTTATCAGACGACAACAAATATCTTGGAGGAGCTATTTCTCCAGGAATTAATATGAGATATGAAGCTTTACATAATTTTACTGATAAGCTTCCTCTTTTAGATAAGGAAAAGCCAAAAAAGTGGATTGGTAACTCTACAAAATTATCGATACAAATTGGTGTTGTTAAGGGAGTTACAAATGAAATTGAGGGCTTTATTTCCCTATACATTGAAAAATTCAAGAATTTAACAGTTATTTTAACAGGAGGAGACGCTGATTTTTTGCGAGATAGCTTAAAAAATGACATCTTTGCGGACTCTAATTTTTTGTTAGAAGGATTAAATTATATTCTAGAACATAATAAAGATTCATGTTGAAACGTATTTTAGTAGTATTAATCATTTTTATTTCAGGTATTTCTTTAGCTCAAGAAGGAACTACTTCACCTTATTCTTTCTATGGAATTGGAGAAATAAAGTTTAAAGGAACAGCTGAAAATCGCGCTATGGGTGGTATAGGCGTTTTAACTGACAGTATTCATATAAACCTACAAAATCCAGCAGGTCTTGCAGATTTAAAATTGATTAATTATTCAGTTGGAGCAAGTCATCGATACTTAACACTGGACACAGATGCTGAAAAGCAAAGAACATCGACTACCTCATTAGATTATATTGCTATTGGAATTCCGATGGGTAAGTTTGGAGCAAGCTTTGGGCTTATTCCTTTTACTTCTGTTGGATATCAAATAGATTCAAGCACAGAAGGCACTACAACACAATTTACAGGAACCGGAGGACTTAATAGGGCTTTTTTAAGTCTTGGATATAAAGTGACCCCCAAATTAAGTGTTGGAGTAGAAACTAGTTATAACTTTGGAAATATTGAAAATACCTCTTTCAATCATGTATTAGATGAATTTCAATACGGAACTAAAATTGTTAATAAATCAGATATTTTAGGATTCAGTTTCAAATTTGGAGCGTTTTATAAAACAATGGTTTCAGAAAAATTAGAATTAACAACATCTGCTACATTTACTCCTGAAAATGATTTTGTAATTGAAAATTTCAAACAAGTTTCAAGTGTAATTAGGAATGATCTAGGAATTGATCTTACAGCGTATGAATTTGAGATTATTGTAGAAGACACAAATTTAAAGTACCCTTCTCAATTTACAATTGGTGCAGGTATAGGAAAGTCTAAAAGTTGGTTTGTTGGCGCTGAATATACTGGTATAAAAACGAGTAATTTTGCAAACAGTGCTTTCTCAATTGCCGATGTAACTTACACGGATGCATCAAATTTTGGTATAGGAGGATATTATATTCCTAATTATAATTCTATTGGAAATTACTGGAGTAGAGTAGTTTACCGAGCAGGAATTCGATACGAAGAAACAGGAATTAACATAAGAGGTGAAGACATAAACGAGTTTGGCATATCTTTTGGAGTTGGTTTACCAGTTGGACGAATATTCTCAAATCTAAATTTAGGATTTGAATTGGGACAACGAGGAACTAAAAACCAAGGATTAGTCAAAGAAAACTTTTTCAACACAATAATAAGTCTATCTTTAAATGATAGATGGTTTGAAAAAAGATATTATGATTAAAACTACTAACACAAACATTATGAAAATGAAAATGAAAACAATCTTACTTGTAACTCTTATAGCGCTAAGCTTTGGAAGTAAAGCTATTGCTCAAGCTAATAATGACTGTGTTGTTACATTATCTTTATTTGTTGAACCTGCAAAAGCAAAAAACTATGATGCAGCACTTCCACATTATGAAAACGTTGTAAATAACTGTCCCTCTTATAGTATTGCTACCTATCAATATGCAGCAAGAATGTTTAAACATTATATTAAAGAAGGAGATCAATCTAAAGTAAAAGATTTAATAAAAGCTTACCAATATCAAATGCAATATTTCCCTAATAAGATTAAAAAAGGGAGAACATTATCAAGAATTGCACAAATAAATTATGATAATGAAATCGGTACGAAGCAAGAACAATTCGATAGTTTTGATGAAGCATTTAAACTAGATGAAGAAACTTTTACAAGTCCGAAAAGTTTATACACTTATTTTTCATTAGCTAAAGGTTTATTTGATGCTGGTAACAAAGATGTTCAAGATGTATTCAATCTATATGATATTGTTTATGAAAAAATTGAGAAAGAAGAAATTGACTTAGCTTCTAAACTTACTCAATTATTGGATAAAGAAGAATCTGGAGAAAAATTGACTTCAAAAGAGGGAAAAAGATTGAAAGCATATGAAAAAAACCTAATAGCATACGGTACAGTAAAAGGTAGTGTCGATGGTAAGTTAGGTATTATTGCAGATTGTCCAAACTTAATTCCATTATATACAAGAGATTTTGAAGCAAACAAAAATGATGTGTCTTGGTTAAAGAAATCGGCAGGTAGATTAAATTCTAAAGATTGTGAAACTCCATTGTTTTATCAAATGGTACAACAATTACATACGCTTGAACCTTCTGCAAAATCTGCATATTACTTAGGGATTTTAGCGACAAAAGATGATAAAGATAGTGATGCATTAAATTACTTTAATCAATCAGCTGAGTTAGAAACAAACCCTAGTGATAAAGCCAAAGTATATTATAAGATTGCTGAAAACTTTAGAAAAAGTGGTGCGTATGGTAAAGCAAGAAGCTATTATCGTAAAGCCTTAGATAACAAACCATCATTTGGTACTTGTTATTTAAAAATAGCTCAAATGTATGCGAAGAGCTCAAATGGTTGTGGTACTACTGTTTTCGAAAAAAGAGCCGTAAACTGGTTAGCAATGCAAATGGCTGATAAAGCAGCAAGAGTAGATGCTTCAACTGCAAAAAATGCAAGAGCAGCATCAAGCAGCTATAGACAAAGGGCTCCTACAAAAAGTGATATCTTTAGTGAAGATATGGCAGGAAAAACTATTACCTTTAACTGTTGGATAGGTGGAAGCGTAAAGGTTCCTAATTTATAAGAATGAACAAAACAAATTATATGTTTAAAAGCGTGATAGCAATAGTATTTGCCATCACGCTTTTTGCATGTGAAGGAAATAAAAAAAATATTCAAAAATTAAACTTAAAAGATGAAGCCCCTATTGCAATGGGCAAAAACATTAATTTAAAATATACAGATTCTGGGAAAGTAGTCACCAATTTATTAGCACCAGTACTTTGGGACTTTTCAAATTTTGAATTTCCTTATCAAGAGTTTCCCGAAGGAGTCACTGTTTATTTTTGGAACGACAAACAAGAAAAAACAACCATAACTTCTAAGTATGCCATTCGTTATGAAGGCACTAATATGGTCGATTTAAGAGACGAGGTTGTTCTCTTAACAAGTGATAGCTTAGTATTAAATGCCGAACAATTATATTGGGACCAAAAAAACCAATGGGTTTTTACAGACCAACCCTATCGTATAGAGTTTAATGATGGGTCTTATAATGATGGAGCTACATTCGACTCAAGTGAAGATTTTAAAACTTTCATTTCAAGGAAAAATCAAGGAGTACAAATTATTGATAAAAAAGAAATAACCGATGAGCAATAAAATATACCGCCTTTTTGAATATGCCTATATTCTTATGGCAGCATTATCTCTTTATGTTGTAATTATTAATTGGGAAGAAGATAGATATCGATCTTATTTATTTGCTTTTTTTGGAATTGTAGCTATTTTTATGTTTTTCTTTAAAAGAAAATTTAGAAAAAAAATGGAAGAGCGTAATAAAGAATAATAAATACAATATGCTTACACTTTATTTAGGCAATACTATATGGAATATCATATAATCATTATTATAACGATGTTAATTCTTTCCGCCTTTTTCTCGGGAATGGAAATTGCCTTTGTGTCCTCCAATAAAGTACATATTGCTATAGAAAAACAACAAAGTGGGTTTTTAGCAAAGGTGTTAAATAAACTAACACATCGTCCTTCAAAATTTATAGCTACCATGCTAGTGGGGAATAATATTGCCTTAGTTATCTATGGGCTCTATATGGGTGATTTATTAGTGCAATTTATAGCTCTTGAAGGTTTTATAGCATTATTAGTACAAACTATTATTTCGACGGTTATTATATTGCTAACTGCTGAGTTTTTACCAAAAGTATTTTTTCAAATTTATGCGAATAGCCTTTTGAAAATTCTTGCAGTACCTGCCTATTTTTTTTATATCATCTTTTCTGTAATTTCTGAATTTGTTATTTGGATCTCTGATAAAATTCTGAAACTAATTTTTAAAACTGAAGGTGATAGTGTTCAGCTAAGCTTTAGTAAACTAGAGTTAGGAAATTATATTTCTGAACAAATGAATTCTATTGAAACGACAGATGATATAGATAGTGAAATACAAATCTTTCAAAATGCACTCGATTTTTCAGAAGTAAAATCAAGAGAAGTTATGGTTCCCCGAACTGAAGTAGTTGCAGTCGATATTTATGCTAGCCCAAAACAATTACAATCTCTTTTTATAGAAACCGGACTTTCAAAAATTTTAGTTTATAAAGATAATATCGATAATATTTTAGGTTACATACATTCATTCGAATTATTTAAAAAACCTAAATCTCTAAAATCTATCCTTATTCCTGTTGTTTTCGTACCAGAAACCATGTTAGTAAAAGACGTACTTAATGTACTAACAAAAAAGAGTAAAAGTATTGCTGTAGTTATAGATGAATATGGCGGAACCTCTGGAATTTTAACTGTAGAAGATATTATAGAAGAATTATTTGGTGAAATTGAAGATGAACATGATTTACTTGATCATACCGAAACAATTATTAATAAAGACCATTTTATTTTCTCTGCTCGATTGGATGTTGATTATATAAACGAAACCTATAAGTTAAATTTACCCGAAAACGAAAATTATGAAACTTTGGGAGGAATGATTGTTTATTATACCGAAGATATTCCAGATAAAGATAAAACAATTGATATTGAGGACTATAACTTTAAAATACTTGAAGTTTCTACCACAAAAATTGAGCTTGTTGAAATAAAAAGTAGCAGTAAAGATTAAATTCTAAAATTTTCTCACATTTTTCAATCTAAGTTTTTTATAAAGCTTGGAAAATGGTATTTTCGCCCCCTATAAATTAGAATGAAAGATGGCAATATTAAACAGTATTAGAAAAAGAGGTGTATTCCTTATCATTATTATAGCATTAGCACTATTCGCTTTTGTTCTTGATGGAGTAATTAATAAAGGTACGAGTTCTCCTAAAGGAGAAACAAATATAGCAACCATTAACGGGACAGATATTCCTCGGGAAGGTTTCATGAAACAAGTTGAAGCTGCCCAACGTAATTTAGGCGGAGGTAGTTCTACAACTCAAGCAATGAATGTTGTTTGGGAACGTGAATTACGTCGCATACTACTTAATGAACAATATGAAGCATTAGGTCTTACTGCTGAAAAAGAGCAAATAAGTAATTCGTTACGTACTGCTTTAGCCAATAATCCAACCTTCCAAAATGAAGCAGGTTTATTTGATGAAGGTAAAATGCAAGAATACATTGCAGATATAATATCTCGAAATGGTGTTGAATACCAACAATGGTTAGATTTCGAAGAGAATATTGCAGCAAATGTATTAGAAACCAGCTATTTTAATCTTGTAAAAGGAGGTTTAAGTACTACCCTAGTAGAAGGAGAACAAGAATACCGTTTCGAAAATGATAAAATCAATATTGAATATATTCAAATTCCTTATTCTAAAATAGCAGATGAAGATGTTACGATTTCGGATGCTGAAATTGAACAATATGTTAAAAGTCATGCTTCAGAGTTTGAAATAGATCCGCAAGCAGATATTCAATATGTTGCTTTTTCTGAAAAACCTTCACAAACAGATATTGAAGATGCCAAAATTTCAATCGAATCTCTATTAGAAAGTAAAATTGAATATAATGCGGTTACTAAAACTAATGATACTTTACCTGGTTTTAAAAACGCAACCGACAATCAAGACTTTGTTAATGCAAATTCAGATCAACCATTTTTAGACAAATGGTTTTTTAAATCTGAATTACCTGCTGCTATAAAAGATACCGTTCCATCTTTAGCAATTAATTCAGTTTATGGACCCTTTAAAGTGGATAATTCATATAACTTAACAAAACTTATCGGGAAAAAACAATTACCAGATTCTGTAAAGGCTAGGCATATATTAATTCCATTTTTAGGTGCTTCTAGCTCAAATCCAGATGTAACTCAAACTGAAGCTCAAGCAAAGGTAACTGCAGACAGTATTCGTAGTGTATTAAAAAATGACCTTTCAAAGTTTTCTTCTTTAGTTGAAACATTTTCAGCAGATACAAACAGTGTTCCAAACGGTGGAAGTTATGACTGGTTTAATTACAATGCAATGGTACCTGGATTTAGAGATTTCTGTTTTGAAATGAAAAAAGGAGACTTAGGTGTTGTTAAAACAGATTTTGGTTTTCATATTATTGAAGTTGAAGGTCAAAAGAATTTTCAAGAAGTTATAAAAATAGCAACAGTTTCAAAAGCTATTTTGGCTTCGGAAAAAACACTTAACGATGTCTTTTCTAATGCAACAAAATTTGAATTAGAAGCTGCTAAAGGTGATTTTGCAGCTTTAGCTACTGAAAAAAGTGTTGATGTTCGTCCTGTTAACAAAATTGGAGAATTAGATGCTAATATTCCTGGTATAGGTAATAATAGAAGTATAGTTAATTGGGCATTTCAAGAAGATGTTAACGTAGGTGATGTAAAAAGATTTAGTATTGCTGACGGTTATATTATTGCACAGGTTACTAGAAGAAATGGTAAAGCTTTAATGAGTGTTGCCGAAGCTTCTGCTAGAATACTTCCTTTATTAAGAAACGAAAAGAAAGCTAAATTAATTCGTGAGTCTATTAATTCAACTGTAATGAATGAAATTGCAACGAACCAAAACGTTACTGTAAAAACTGCTACCGCCTTAACAATGGCTAGTCCAACAATTGCTGGTGCAGGTACAGAGGCTAAAGTTGTTGGTGCTTCATTTGGTAAAGATGCTGGAGAATACACTCAATTAATAGATGGTAAATCTGGGGTGTTTATGGTGCGTGTTTTAGCTGTAAATAAAGCTCCCGAGTTACAAGACTATAGCTCTTTTGCAAAAGAGACTCCTTCAATAAATACAAGTATATACGAAGCTTTAAAGAAAGCTGCGGAAATTGAAGACAATAGATCTGATTTCTATTAAACATTAAACTATTTGATATAAAAAAAGCCCCGTTATTTACGGGGCTTTTTTTATATCATCTAATTAACTCTTGTATAGGATTCCAAAACAAAGTTTCAAAATCTTGAATTTTATTCTCAATAACTTCAACCCCTTCACTCTCTAATAATTGCTGCATTAAATTAGTGCCTTCAAAATGATGCTTCCCACTTAATAACCCAACTCTATTTACCACTCGATGTGCTGGTACCTCAGAATCATTATGAGATGCATTCATTGCCCAACCAACCATTCTAGAGCTATTAGGAGTGCCTAAATACTTCGCAATTGCTCCATAGGATGTAACTCGTCCACAGGGTATCTTCTTAGCTACTTGATAGACTTGTTCAAAAAACCCTTCAGACTTTGCCATTACATGTTTTTTAATATTTTAAAAAAAGTAATGATTGAAATCACAGCGGTAATAGTCCCTATGATATAATTCATATTTAACTTTAAAAGCTTAGGACTTTCTTTAGGTCTAAAAAACCAAACATAGCTTGCAAAGACTAGAAAGGTCCCCATTGCTGAAGCTAAAACGGTTAACAGTAATTCGGGTTGTGAAAATTTAAACCAACCAAAAGTTGAGAAAGTGATACTAATATAAACCCAATAAGGAAGAGGTAGTAAATTTAAAACAGAGAGAAACATTCCGGAAAAGAATCTATTTGTTTTAGATTTAGGTGTTTGTCTTGAGTTTTCTTTTCGAATGTCTTTTGCGATAAAGAAAAAATAAATGGTGATGCATAAAAATATACCCAAGGCCACCTTTTGTAACATATCTACAATATCGGGATGGTTATCTAAATAACGCGCAAAAAGTAAAGCGATATAGGTTTGAATAAAAACAGTCGTAGAAACACCTAATGAAAAAAGTAATCCTCTCTTCCTACCTTCAGACATGCTAATTTTAGCTGCAGCTAGGTTAAGGAAACCTGGGGGTATAACCCCTACGATTGCAGCTACAATACCAATAATAAAATTTAATAATAGAGACATTTAAAAAAAATATTCCAGAGTGAAGGTACTATTTTTATAAAGAAGTAAAGCTAAACCTTAAATAAGTTATCTTCTTATTCTTTTCTAGATACTGCTTTTCATAAAAAGTTTGAATTTGAGTGACTTCTTTTGGAGTATATTCATTACCATATACATCATGATGAGCATATTCTATAGTCAAATTTAACCCTTGTAACAATCCTAATGTATAACCGTGCATGAACTCACTATCTGTTTTTAAGTGAACGACTCCATTGGGTTTCAAAATTTTCTTATACTTATCTAAGAACTCTAAATTTGTCAATCTGTGTTTAGTTCGTTTGTATTTTATTTGTGGATCTGGAAAAGTTATCCAAATTTCATCCACTTCATTTTCTTCAAAAAAACAATCCACTAATTCAATTTGTGTTCTTAAAAAACCAACGTTATTTAGGTTTTCTTCTAATGCCGTTTTTGCTCCTCTCCAAAATCGAGCACCTTTAATGTCTATTCCTAAAAAATTCTTTTCAGGATACATTTGAGCTAAATTAACAGAATACTCTCCTTTACCACATCCTAATTCTAAAACTATAGGGTTCTCATTTTTAAAAAAAGTTTTGTTCCAATTACCCTTTAAATTCAGCGAATTATTAAACGCCTCATCTCTTGTTGGTTGAACAACATTAGAGAAAATTTCGTTCTCTTTAAATCGTTTTAGTTTATTTTTACTTCCCACTAAATAATTTTTTGGTGAAATTAAGGAAATTGGTCGGCTTTCCGTTTTATTATCTTTGTTTTATGATACCTAAAAAAACCATCTTAGTTGCTCCATTACATTGGGGATTAGGCCATGCAACACGCTGTATTCCATTAATAAATGCTCTACTTGTCCATAATTATAATGTAATCATTGCCTCAGATGGTGGCGCTTTATTATTACTTAGGAAAGAATTTCCGTCTTTAAAAACTATTGAATTACCCTCTTATCATATTAAATATTCAAAAAAAGGAAAGAATTTTAGAATTAATTTATTATTAAAACTACCTAGCATTCAGAAAGCAATCTCAGAAGAAAAAAAATGCATAAAAGAATTAGTCAATCAAAAATTAATAGATGGAATCATAAGTGACAATCGGCTTGGAGTGTATCATAAAAATATACCTTGTGTATTTATCACCCATCAAATTAAAGTTTTATCTGGAAAAACTACTTTTATAAGTTCGAAAATTCATCAAAAATTAATGAATAAATTTAATGAATGTTGGGTGCCAGATGTTGAAGGTCCATTTAGTTTAAGTGGTGAAATGGGTCATTTAAAAAATACTCCTTTCAGAATAAAATATATAGGTATTTTAAGTAGAATGAATAAATTAAACCTCCCAAAGGTCTATGACATCCTTATACTTTTATCTGGACCAGAACCTCAACGCACCTTATTAGAAACTCAATTATTGAAGGTTTTCAAGGGAACTGAACAAAAAATATTAGTGGTTAGAGGAGTGCTTGAAAACAAGCAAACGACTTTTGATTTAAAGAATATAAAAATTGTAAACTTTATGACAACCTTTGAATTAGAGAAAGCAATAAATGAAAGTTCTGTAATAATTGCAAGATCTGGTTATACAACAATAATGGATCTCACCAAATTAGAAAAAAATGTGTTTTTAATACCAACTCCAGGTCAATTTGAGCAAGAATATTTAGCTAAAAGACTTAAGGATCTTGGGATGGTAGCTTCCTGTAAACAAGAAAAATTTACGATAAATAAACTAGATGAATTAGCTCTTTACAAAGGCTTAAAAGAAATTAAGAGCAATACAAATTATCAAGAATTATTTAGCTTGTTCGAGGGTAAAAGA
Source organism: Candidatus Marifrigoribacter sp. Uisw_064 (assembly GCF_047730175.1). GTDB lineage: Bacteria > Bacteroidota > Bacteroidia > Flavobacteriales > Flavobacteriaceae > Marifrigoribacter. The sequence continues at coordinate 1,517,306 of NZ_CP159833.1, read as the reverse complement.
AAACTCTGAGCCAATTCCGAATTGACTTTCTATATAAATTTTTTGTACATGTGCTTCAACTATATGTTTTACAATTGAAAGCCCCAAACCACTTCCTCCTTCTTGTCTAGACCCACTTTTATCAACTCTAAAAAAACGTTCGAAAAGGCGAGGTATATATTTTTTCTCAATTCCAACACCATTATCGGTAACTCTAATTAACACTTTATTGTTTTGTAATACTTCTATACGAACCTCAGTTGTACCATCTTGTTTCCCGTATTTAATAGAGTTTACAATTAAATTACTCACTACTTGTTGTATTCTTTCTTTATCGGCATGAACTAAAACCGGGTACTTATATTCTTTATCGAATGTGAGAGAAATAATTCTTTTGGAAGCCTTCATCTCGAGTAACTCGAATACATTATTTATAAGTTCTATAATATCAAAATCTTCTTTATCTAAATTAAGGTCTCCAACTTCAAGTTTAGTAATCATATCTAAATCTTTTACAATATAGATTAGACGTTCTACTCCTTTGTTAGCTCTTTCAAGGTATTTTTCACGTACATTTTCATCTTCTAAAGCGCCTCCGTCAAGTAAGGTTAAAATATAACCTTGCGCTGTAAATAATGGTGTTTTTAATTCATGAGAAATATTTCCAATAAATTCTTTTCTATAATTTTCTCTAATTTTTAACGCTTCAATTTCTAATTTTTTATTTTGTGCGAAACGTTCAACTTGCTTCGTTAAAGTTTCCATATTAGTAGTAATAGGTTGTTCACTTAAACTTGAAGCATCTAAAATACTTACATCATCATATATTTTTTTTACTCTTTTGTAAATAAATTTTTCGACTCTAAATTGAATTATAAAGAAAGAAAAACCATAGATAAGAACTGTAAAAAACAGTAGAATCCAAATATTGAAATTGTTTGTATATACTAAAAAAAGTGTAGAAAAAAAGCTTAGGAATAATGTTATATATCCAGAGGTATATGCTGCAAACTTATATGTTTTTTTAAATATTCTAGTCACAATCCCTGCTATAAAACAAATTTATATCCTACTCCTTTAACCGTTTTAAAACTTTCATCTCCAATTTTTTCTCTTAATTTTCTTATATGCACATCGATTGTTCGATCACCTACAACTACATCATTTCCCCAAACAAAATTTAAAATATCTTGTCGTTTAAACACTTTCCCTGGTTTTGAGGCTAAAAGCGATAAGAGTTCAAATTCTTTTCTTGGTAAGATTAATTCTTTTCCATCTTTCACCACAATATACTCTTCTCTATTTATTACTAAATCCCCAATTGTTATTACAGTACCGTGATCTTGTGGAAGTTTAAAACGTCTTAATAAAGCTTTTACTTTACTTAATAAAACTTTTGGTTTTATTGGTTTTGTAATATAATCATCTGCTCCTGCATCAAATCCAGCAACTTGTGCATAATCTTCACCTCTTGCGGTTAAAAATGTGATTATTGTTTCAGACAATTCTGGAATATTTCTGAGCTTTTCACATGTTTCAACGCCATCCATTACAGGCATCATCACATCTAGTATAATTAGGTGAGGCTTGTATTTTTTTGCTTGAGAAATAGCTACTTCTCCATTTTCAGCTGTATAAATAGTATATCCTGCGTTTGAAAGATTATAATTTACTATCTCTAAAATATCTGGCTCATCATCTACAAGAAGAATAACTGTATCGGATTTTTTCATTAATTTTTTTTCAATTTACACTTCATTCAAGTGTTTAAATTAATTTTTGATAAAGATAAGGTTAAATCACAATTATGAGCTTAGAACATTAATTGTTAATAATTTAATAACATATTAATCAGTTAAAATTATACAATTTTGTATTTTTATAATCTCTCCCCACACTTAAAATCCTTTTATTATGAAAAATATTACTTTTTTAGTAATGTTATTTATTTGTGCTATATCTGTAGCACAAATTGAAAACACAAGCTTTGAAGAACCTGAAGCAATTGGCGGAGATTATACCGATACAGGTGATCCCGCAGAGGCACACGATTTAATCAATAATACTGGAGAACCTTATGTAAACTTTACATCTACTGGAGGTGAACTCGGGTTTACTTCATCTTATATCCCTTATGACACTCCTGGAGTTGGATTAACAGATGGAGATTCAATAGGAGTAACCTCCTCTCCACCCTCTGGCGACAACCCTTTTCCTGACGGAGAACAAGGATACCAAGTAAGTGATGTGGACGGGAATTTTATTTTAGAATTTGATTCTTTTGTATCCACTTCTACAGGACCAAGTATGTCTATTCAGTTTTTTATTTCTGAAACAGGCTATGAAGGTAATGGAACAGTTAATGAAGCTGGATCTGATCGATTGCGTATCTACGTTAGACACCTAGAGGAAGGCACAGAACATGACATTATAAATACAACAGATAACGATATCAATGATTTAGAAATTGAAGGACAGTGGATAAAAGGCTTTGTAGGACTCCCTCCCTTTAATGACTTACCTCTTACCTTTCAATTAGTTATTGAAGTGAGGTGTAATTCAGCAACAGAAGCATTCTATTTTGACAATGTCCATTTTGAGGGATCCTTAGGTTTGGAAGAAAACAATAAAAATTTATTTTCTATTTACCCTAACCCATCTATTGGTGATTATGTAACTATTTCATCTAAAATAAGTGGCAATAAAAATGTTGTCATTTACAATGTTTTAGGAAATCAAGTATTGAAAACAACAATTTTTAATGATAGATTAGACATTTCTGAACTATCAAGCGGAATTTATATTGTTAAAATAAGTCAAGAAAACAGTACTTCAACTAAAAAATTAATAGTTAAGTAATTATTATCGTTAACCTATACTATTAAAGCTTCTGTTTTTTTACAGAAGCTTTTTTATTTTATCTATTTTTATCCTGTGATAACAGAAAATGAAATTTTTAATATAAAATCGCCTCAAGATTTTGAATCTATTGCAATTGATATATTTCAATATCAATATAAGAATATTCCTGTGTATCAAAATTTCTGTAACTTATTGAATTGTAATCATCAATCTGTTAAATCTATTTTTGATATTCCATTTTTACCTATTCAATTTTTTAAAAGTCATATTATTTCAGATTCTAATATTTCAGAAAATATTTTTTCAAGTAGTGGGACTACGGGTAGTGTTTTAAGTAAACATTACATTGCTAATACTAATTTGTATAAAGAAAGTTTCACAAATGCATTCAACCAATTTTTTGGCAACCCTAATGAATATGTAATACTTGCATTACTTCCCTCTTATTTAGAAAGAGAAGGCTCTTCATTAGTGTATATGGTTAATGAATTGATAGCAAAAAGTGAAAACCCTGAAAGTGGATTTTATTTAAACAATATAGAAGAGCTCATTGAAAAATTAAACAAATTAGAAGCAATAGGCAAACAGACTATATTACTTGGAGTATCCTATGCTTTATTAGATTTAATTGAAAAGCAATCATTTCAATTAAAGCATACTATTATTATGGAAACAGGTGGCATGAAAGGAAGAAGAAAAGAAATGGTTAAAGAAGAGCTCCATACTATATTAAAAAAAGGATTTGGAGTACGTTCTATTTACAGTGAGTATGGTATGACCGAATTACTTTCTCAAGCCTATTCAACGGGTGAGGGAATTTACAAATGTCCTCCATGGATGAAAGTTTTAACCAGAGATACTGAAGATGCACTAAGTCTAGTAAAAAGTGCTACAGGAGGGATCAATATTATTGATCTAGCAAACTATCATTCCTGTTCATTTATCGCTACACAAGATTTAGGAAAAGTAAATGATGATGAAAGTTTCGAAATTTTAGGTAGATTTGATGTAAGTGATATTAGGGGTTGCAATTTAATGGTTCAGTAATGAAACGAGCATATTAAAGTTTTTAATCGCCTAATGAAAAGTTTAATAGCGAACAGCATGCCTCTGCTGAGATTGTCTTAGTATGACCTATAAACACATGAAACGACAAAATAGAGAAAATAAAAACGGGTGCCTTTGGGCGTTTCTTGTAGTTATATTTTCCTTATTAAGTTTTGGAATTGTAGCAACCGTTTTTAATTTTTCAGGATTATTTACAACGCTTATTTCTGTTTTATTAAGTATTCTTCTAATTAATAAAATGCTGGGCAAACCTTCGGCAAAATCTGCAATTGGGAAGGGTATCAGTATTTTTATTATTCTTTTCTTTTTTCAATGGTTTGGAAGATTTTTAATTAACAATCTTGAACTATACTCGAAAGAAGAAGCTCGTTTTAAAAAGGAAGAAGCTGTAAAAGAAAGTACAACAATTGAAACGGAAGACACCTTAAAAGTATTTACAAGTAATCGAAAATGGAAAGATAATTATGGGAAGAAGTATTCGGGTGATCTAACCGTTAGAAAAAGTGACTATGACCGATTAAAAAATCATATAAATGGGTATCCTGTTCCTTCTGGCGGAAATTTTTGGGGCAATCTATATAATTATATTGAAAGAACTGACACTCCAAGTTTGGATCTAGTTATTGAAAATTTTTCAGAAATAAACAAGAATCAGAACCTCAATCAGATGGAATTCGCCGACATGGTTGTCTCCTGCATTCAGGATATTCCATATTCATTCGTTTTTCAAAACAAATGCTTGCCTGCCGATTCTTATGAAGATTCTATAAAACAGGTTTTAGTAGATTGTCCCGATTGCTGTATCGGTAATATTAAATACGGAATTCAAAATCCTGTTTCATTTGTACAATCATTAAAAGGAGACTGTGACACTAGAACCGTAATAATATATAGCATATTAAAACATTTTAATTACGATGTTGCTATTGTGAATAGTAATTTTTATCGTCATTCTATCTTAGGAATCAATATCCCTTCAAGAGGATTATATAAGTTACATAACGGAAAAAGATACGTGCTATGGGAAACCACTGGCAAATATTTTGAAATTGGACAGCTTTCAAAAGCATTTAACGATGTCACTCATTGGAATATAGTACTAACAAGTAAATAAATGAATTATGAATACACAACTCTTTACACTATCCCTAATTGAAATTATATTGTCTTTATGTATTTCAGTTGTTATTATATTTCTTTCTTATAAAATATTAAAGTGGTTTTTCTTCAGAAATGAAGATTTACGTGGAAATAATTTAGCATTTACAATCTTTACTTCTGGTATTATTCTATCTATTGGTATTATTTTAAGTGAAGTTTTACCATCAATCAACAATGTAATTCGTTTATCTACCACCCAGTCTGAAACTGTAGATATGGGAACAATCATTACTTATTCTGGTCTTTACCTTCTCATCGGTTTCGTTATAGCAGTTATTATAAACACATCAGTATTTTTACTTTTTTCAGTGTTAACAACCGGTGTAAATGAATTTAAAGAAATAAAAGAGAATAATATCTCTGTTGCTATTTTAGTAGTAGCGATACTTCTAAGTATCACTCTTATTGCAAAAGAAAGTATAGCAATGCTTACAAGCTCTTTGATGCCTTATCCTGAGGTGTCAAACTTTTTATAATAAAAAAGAGGCTGTCAAAAAGGGTTCGGTTCTGAATGGAACAGGTCTATTTATTTAATAAATGGATTAATGCTTTGTTTAATGTTGGGTATGAAAAATTAAATCCCGAATCAATTATTTTTTTTGAGGAGACACGCATCCCTTTTAAAAGTATTACAGACATTTCTCCTAATATTGTTTTAAGAACAAAGCCTGGTATTTTTGGAAGCCAAAAGGGTTTTTTTAACACCTTGGCTATAGCTTTTGAAAACTCCATATTTGTAACATGGTCGGGAGCAACTGTATTATAGGCGCCCTCCATTTTTTCATCTTCAATCGCTTTTATGTATATATCGCATAAGTCATTCATATGAATCCAAGCTACATTTTGAGTGCCTGCTCCTATTGCCGAACCAAGTCCAAATTTAAAAGATGGGACTAATTTACTTAAAGCGCCACCATTTCCTGAAAGCACCAAACCTGTTCTTAAGGCAACCGTTCTAATTCCTCGTTCTTTAAATGGTTCAGCGCTTTGTTCCCATTGCAAACATACATTCCCCAGAAAATCATTATGGCTTTCATCTTCTTCTTTTGCAATTTTTTCTGAATTTATTGATCCATAATATCCAACACCCGAAGCTGTGATATATGCTTTAATAAATTTGTTCTGCTTTTTAACTTCCTCAAAAATTAATTCGGCTGTTTTTACACGACTCTCTATAATCACTTTTTTCTGACTTTCGCTCCATCGCTTATCTGCAACTCCTGCTCCAGCAAGATGAATTATGTAATCTGCTGTTTTAATTGATGCTGGGTCTATATAATTTGTTTGATAATCCCATATGTAGGAATTAATCTGCCCATTATTAGATTTTGATCTACTTAAATGAGAAACTTTATATCCCTTTTCAAGTAACTTATTACTTAATGTTGTTCCTATTAACCCTGAACCTCCCGTAATTAAAACAGATTTCATATACTAATTTTAATGTTTATGGATAAAGATAAAGGAAGTAAAAATTATAATATAATATTTTATAAAATACTTGTAAGAATTAATAAAGATATCCGACTAATTTCTTTGAAGGAATTTATGAAGAAGAAAATAAGTCTATTTATAATAGATTTATTGATTCACTTTCATGAATAGTTAGTTAGTTTGAAAAGGCTCCAAGTTTTAATAAAACTTGGAGCCTTGGATTTTAAACTAATTTTAAATGAGAATTTGTATTATACTAATTTTATAATGAAATAGTTTTTCTTACCTCTTTGAAGCAATACAAATTTTTCGTTTAATGTATGTTCTGAAGTAATTTGAAAAGTATCATTCACCTTCTCTTTGTTCACAGAAATCGAATTTTCTTTTAATGCTCTTCTCGCTTCTCCGTTCGATTTTAAAAAACCAGTACTTGATGCTAGAGCGTCTATAATATTAAAACCGTTTTCTATTTCCGAAGCAGGAATTTCAGCTTGAGGAACTCCTTCAAATACATCTAAAAACGTTTCAGTATCTAGGTTTTTTAAATCTTCCGAAGTTGATTTACCAAACAATATGTTTGAAGCCTTAATCGCTTTATCATAGGCCTCTTCACCATGAACCGTATTCGTTACTTCTTCTGCTAAACGCTTTTGTAGTGCACGCATATGAGGAGCCTCTTGTTGTTCTTTAACTAATGCTTCAATTGTTTCTTGATCTAAAAAAGTAAATATTTTAATATACTTTTCCGCGTCTTCATCGCTTGTATTTAACCAATATTGATAAAATTTATAGGGAGAAGTACGTTTAGCATCTAACCAAATATTTCCGCCTTCACTTTTACCAAATTTAGAGCCATCACTTTTTGTAATAAGCGGACAGGTTAAAGCATAGCCTTTTCCTCCACCTATTCGACGAATTAATTCGGTTCCAGTTGTAATATTTCCCCATTGATCACTTCCACCCATTTGTAGGGTACAGGCTAAGTTTTTATATAAATGAAGAAAATCATAGCCTTGAACCATTTGATAGGTAAACTCTGTAAAAGACATACCGTCTGCACCTTCTCCTGTTAAACGACTTTTTACTGAATCTTTTGCCATCATATAATTTACAGTGATATGTTTTCCAACATCACGTATAAAGTCAAGAAATGAAAATTCTTTCATCCAGTCATAATTATTCACCATGACAGCTTCATTTTCTACTCCTGAAGAAAAATCTAAAAATTGAGCCAATTGGTTGCGAACACATTCTTGGTTATGACGCAGTGTTTTTTCATCTAATAAATTTCGCTCACTCGATTTTCCAGAAGGATCTCCAATCATTCCGGTCGCACCACCTACTAAAGCAATAGGACGATGGCCACAACGTTGATAATGTGCCAATAGCATAATAGGAACTAAATTTCCAATATGAAGCGAATCTGCTGTAGGGTCAAAACCTACATATGCTGAACGCATTTGCTCATTTAAATGGGTTTCTGTATCAGGCATCACATCGTGAATCATCCCTCTCCATTGAAGCTCTGTTATGAAATTTTTTGGCATCTTTTTTTAATAATTTTTGACAAACCTACATAATTTTATTCGTTTTTATAAATTCAGTAAAAAAACGAATAAATAAAGTGTAAGGTTCACACTTCCTTAATATAAAATAGTGTTTCGGTGTAAAGATAGACGGATGTATCTTAAAACAAAAGCGTATTGTAAAAAAGAGTATTTTTGAAATATGATATTAGTTACAGGAGGTACTGGTTTACTAGGTTCACACTTGTTGTATTTTCTTCTGAAAGAAGGAAATAAAGTGCGTGCCATCCATAGAAAATCTAGTAACTTCAATAGGGTTAAAAAAGTATTTTCTTATTACGATATTGATTCCGAAGAACAGTTCAATAAAATAGAATGGGTAGAAGCAAATATTACGGATGTTCCTGTGTTAGAACTCGCTTTTAAAGGAATAACAGAGGTGTATCATACCGCTGCATTTATAAGTTTTAATCCTAAACATTTTTCAACGCTTTTAAAAACGAATGTTGAAGGCACTGCAAATATTGTAAACTTATGTTTGTCGTATCAAATTAAAAAATTGTGTCATGTAAGTTCTATAGCAACCTTAGGTGCTGCAAAAAATGAAGCATTAATTAACGAAGAAAACGAATATAATCCCGAAGACGATACTAGTGTGTATGCTATCACGAAGCAGGGTGCCGACATGGAAGTCTGGAGAGGCACACAAGAGGGTTTAAATGCAGTGATTGTTAAACCTGGTTTGATATTGGGTTCTGGTCATTGGAGCTCAACTAGCAGCAGTATTTTTAATAATTCCTATAAAGGAATACCTTACTATACTACTGGTGGTGTTGGCCTCGTAGATGTTCAAGATGTGGTAAAGGCAATGATGAGTTTAATGAAGAGTGATATTACAAACGACCATTTTATTCTTGTTGGAGAAAATTCAAGCTATCAAAATTTACTTACAAAAATAGCTGCTAACTTTCAGAAAAAAGGACCTAAAAAAGGAATCCCGAAGTGGGCGCTTTTAATGTATTGTAATTTCGATTGGCTCATGCATACACTTTTTAAAACCAAAATAAAATTTATTAAAGGAATGGTACCTTCATTATATACTACGACTTCTTATTCTTCTGAAAAAATTAAAAATAATCTTGATTTTAAATTTTCCCCTATAGATGAAACCTTACAAAGAGTTTGCGAAAATTACCTACGTAAATCTTAATCACTTATTACAGGCGAAATAAACGTTGTGCCTACTTTTACTGGGGTTATTAGAAGTGTATCTGCTTTTATAGCGTTCACTTGTAATGTATCTTTTGGGAACAATGAATCACACAATGCTTCTTCAGCTCGAATTTCTTCTTCAAGAACTAAACTTTCTGTTCTTATCTGAAGACCTTTTAACCGTAGATCAACTCTTGTAAAAAGAGTCGCATAGTTTGATAAATCTGAAGAATAATAAGCATTACTCTTTGCAAATTGAAGGCTATCTATATTATATTTTTCATACAATATGGAATCTAATTTTACCCCAGACTCCATAAGTAGTTTATTATTTACATTTTTAGCTGCATTATTGATATAAGCATCCGTATAAATTTTTACAATTTTATCTTCTGATATAAGGTTCTCAGGACGTTCTGGCATTTTTACATCTTGACAACTATATATAAAAACCATTAATAGACTCAAAAATATCCATTGATTTTTAGAAGAAAAAAAATATTGACGCTTAGTTAAATTCATTATTATCTGTTAAACGTTAAACGTTCAGGTATGCTTTTATTTGGAAATTTAAAGTTATGATAGGTCAGCACTCCATTTACAAATGTATGAGTTATCCTTGACTTAAATGTAGTTCCTTCAAATGGTGACCAACCACATTTGTATAAAATATTATCTTTATTTACTGTCCAAGGAGCATTCAAATTAACTAACACTAAGTCTGCTTTATATCCTTTTCTAATATATCCACGGTCTTTTATCTGAAAAAGTATCGCTGGATTATGAGCCGTTTTTTCTACAATTTTTTCTAATGAAATTCTACCTCTATGATGCATTTCTAATAATGCTACTAAAGCATGTTGTACTAAAGGCCCTCCTGAAGGAGCTTTTGTGTACACATTCGATTTTTCATCTAAGGTATGTGGCGCATGATCTGTTGCTATGACATCTATTCTATCACTCAGTAACGCTTTCCATAATCCTTCTTGGTCTTTTTTAGTTTTTACAGCAGGATTCCACTTTATTTTTGTTCCTTTAGAAGCATAATCTTCATCCGTAAACCATAAATGATGGATACAAACTTCTGAAGTTATTTTCTTTTCTGCTAGCGGTTTCCTTTTTGAAAATAGACTTGTTTCTTTTGCCGTAGACACATGAAATACGTGCAATCTAGCTCCTGTTTTTTTTGCTAATTTTATTGCTTTTGAAGAAGATAAATAACAAGCTTCTTCACTTCGAATTTTTGGGTGTAATTCTATCGGAATATCTTCACCATATTCATTTAAATAAGTGTCAAGATTCTTTTTAATAGTAGCTTCATCTTCACAATGAACTGAAATAAGAAGGTTTGTTTTTTTGAAAATTTCTTCCAACACTTCTGGATCATCCACCAACATATTTCCTGTTGAAGAACCTAAAAATAACTTAAGTCCTGCAACTTTTTGTTCATCAACCTTTAATATTTCATCTAAGTTATCATTGGTGCCTCCAAACATAAATGAATAATTTGCCCAAGATGTATTCTTTGCAATTTCAAATTTTTCCTCTAACAAATCGATTGTTGTCGCTTGAGGAACGGTATTGGGCATTTCAATAAAAGTCGTAATTCCACCAGCTACTGCAGCTTTAGATTCAGTTTCTATTGTTGCTTTATGTGTTAGTCCTGGTTCTCTAAAATGTACTTGATCATCTATCATTCCTGGAAGTAAGAAACAACCATCTGCTTCAACCACTATCGTTTCAGCATTTTTTACACTGATACTTTCTGCAACATCTACGATACAATCATTTTGAATAAGGACATCTCCGATAAAAATCTTTCCTTCGTTTACAATGCTTGCGTTCTTAATTAATGTGGTCTTCATTTATTTTTTTAAACTAATCGTTTATCTTAATTAAAAGGGGTTTTAGAGGTACTCCTTTTTTAAATTTCATATTTAGTAAAAAGACTTTTAAACTTCATGGACATCACTCCAAATATTGCTTCAGAAATAATACCCCCACTCATTTTAGACTCTCCTTTTATTCTATCTGTAAAAATTACAGGTATTTCAATAATTTTAAATTTATTTAAATAGGTTTTAAATTTCATTTCTATTTGAAATGCATATCCTACAAATTGAATTTTTTCTAAATTTATTTTTTCTAAAACAGCGCGTTTATAGCAAATAAATCCAGCGGTTGTATCACAAATATCCATGCCTGTTATAAGCCTAACATACTTTGAAGCTAACCAAGATAACAACACTCTTGACATAGGCCAATTTACAACATTTACTCCTGTTTTATAACGAGATCCAATTGCCATATCAAATCCTTGCATATGACATGCATCGAATAATTTAATTAGATCATTTGGATTATGAGAAAAATCGGCATCCATTTCAAAGATATAATCATAGTCCCTATTTAAAGCCCATTTAAATCCATGAATATAAGCGGTGCCCAGTCCTAATTTGCCTTTTCTTTCTTCTAAATAAATCTGATTTGGAAATTCTTTACTAAGAGTTTTCACCAAACTTGCTGTGCCATCTGGAGAATTATCATCTACCACCAAAATATCGAACGAATGTTCTAACGAGAAAATAGCATGAATTATACGTTCAATATTCTCAGATTCATTGTAAGTTGGTATCACCACTAAGGCTTTAGACATACTCAAATTTTATAAGCAAATGTACCTTTTTTCAGGCAAATAAATGTGAATGAAATTGTAAATGAAGCCTTCTTTTCAAAATTATATTTACAGTACCTTTATAGCCACTTTATAAGTTTTAAAATTGATAGAAAGACATATAGAATCTTTAGATTGGGTCACATTAATATTGGTTAGCTGTTTTATTGTTATCGCTTTAGCAAAATACCTATATCCAAAACGTTTTGAAGAATTTATATTACTTCCTTTAACTAATAAGTATTTTTTAATACAGGGGAAGAACGACTTAATAATACATCCTTTTAACTTACTTCTTTTTATTGTACAGGTATGCGTGGCCTCCTTGTTTATTTTTTTATTTTTTGAGAATAAAACAAGTGGAAATTCTTGGCTATTTATTCAAATCTTGACTGGATATACCGTTTTTATACTTATTAAAATGAGTGTTGAGAAGATTATTAGTGTTATTTTTTCAATTGAAGGTATTATAAATCAATACATTTATTTAAAATTAAGTTATAAAAACTTCCTTGCTTTGTTGTTATTTTTAGCTAATATTTTATTCTATTACATAATAGAACCAAGCAAAGTAGTCCTTATCATTTTAGCCACTTGCATTGTCTTTTTTAATGCCATTTCTTTGATTTATAGTTACAAGACATACAAAAATAACATTTTAAACAATTTTTTTTATTTTATTTTGTACCTTTGCGCTCTTGAAATTTCACCTTTTATTATACTATATATAACACTAGTATAAATATTAAACTGGTTATTAAACACTGTGATTTATGAAAGTGAAAACTATATTAGTTTCGCAACCTGAGCCTAAAGTTGAAAACTCCCCTTATTTCGATTTAATTGAAAAGCAAAAGGTGAAAATAGACTTTGTACCTTTTATACATGTAGAAGGAGTTACAGGGAAAGATGTACGTTCACAAAAAGTAGATTTATCTAACTATACAGCAATAATTTTAACTAGTAGAAATGCAGTTGATCATTATTTTAGAATTGCTGAAGAGTTACGATTTAAAGTGCCAGATGCTATGAAGTATTTTTGCCAAAGTGAAGCTGTGGCATATTACCTTCAAAAGTATGTAGTCTATAGAAAAAGAAAGATTTATGTGGGGAAAAGAACATTTACTGAACTTTCACCGCTTATAAAGAAATATAAAACTGAAAAATTTTTATTGCCTTCTTCGGATAAATTAAAGCCTGAAGTACCTAATTTACTTAATGAACTAAAATTAGATTGGAAACAAGCAACTTTTTATAAAACTGTGGTTAGTGACCTTTCTGGATTAAGGAATGTGTACTACGATATCTTGGTGTTTTTTAGCCCTAGCGGAATAAAATCCTTATTCGAAAATTTTCCAGATTTTGAGCAAAATGATACTCGAATTGCAGTGTTTGGAAACACAACGGTAAAAGCAGCTACTGAAAAAGGATTGCGCGTTGACATTCAAGCTCCAACTCCTGAAACACCTTCAATGACAATGGCTCTTGAAAAATATATCATTAAAATAAATAAACGTAAATAATACTTCTTATATAGTAATAAAAAAGGCGCTAAAATTTAGCGCCTTTTTTTATTAAGATAATTTTAGTTTATTAACAAGGTGCTCCTGCTAATATCTCTTCATTTGCATATTCTTCAAACTGCTCGAAGTTCTTTTTAAAGGAAGCTGATAGTTCTTTTGCTTTAACGTCATACCCTTCTTTATCTAACCAAGTATCTTTTGGATTTAATACTTCAGAAGGAACATTAGTACAAGATTGAGGTATCTTGAGCCCAAATATTGGATGCTTTTTGAAAGTAATATTGTCTAAGTCACCCTCTAAAGCAGCTGTTATCATTGCTCTTGTATATTTTAGTTTCATGCGTTTTCCAACCCCGTATGAACCCCCTGTCCAACCCGTATTAATTAGCCAAACATTTACATCTGCCTCTTGCATTTTTTTACTTAACATCTCAGCATATTTTGTAGGATGTAATGGCATAAATGGTGCTCCAAAACAAGCAGAAAAACTTGGCAATGGCTCATCGATTCCTTCTTCAGTACCGGCTACCTTTGCTGTATATCCGCTAATAAAGTGATATGCAGCTTGTCCTGGCGTTAGTTTAGAAATTGGAGGCAATACTCCAAACGCATCAGCAGTTAAAAAGAAAATATTCTTTGGATTTCTACCTATAGAAGGTACTTGAATATTATCGATATGATATATTGGGTAACTCACTCGTGTATTTGGCGTAATTGAAGTATCATTAAAATCTACTTCACCATTCTCATCCATTATAATATTTTCAAGAATAGCACCAGGTTTAATAGCGTGGTAAATTTCTGGTTCGTTTTCTTCAGAAAGATCAATTACTTTAGCGTAACAACCTCCTTCAAAATTAAAAACAGTGTTTTCTGCTGTCCATCCGTGTTCATCATCTCCAATTAGTTTTCTATCTGGGTCTGCGGATAATGTTGTTTTACCTGTACCTGAAAGACCAAAGAAAATAGCAGTATCCCCTTTTTCACCTACATTAGCAGAACAGTGCATTGGTAACGTATTCTTAAAAACTGGTAAAATAAAATTCAACGCAGAAAAAATACCTTTCTTTATTTCACCTGTATAACCAGTACCCCCTATTAATGCAATTTTTTTAGTAAAATTTAAAATAGCAAAATTATGTTGTCTTGTTCCGTCCTCATCAGCAACGGACATAAATCCAGGAGCGTTTACAACTAACCATTCAGGATCAAATCCTTCAAGTTCTTTTTCCGTTGGACGTAAAAACATATTATAAGAAAACATGTTAGACCAAGGATATTCGTTGATTACTCTAATATTTAGCTTGTAATTATCATCTGCACACACATAACTGTCTCGAACATATAGTTCTTTTTCTGAAAGATATTCAGCTACCTTATCATAAAGCGCATCAAATTTTTCAGAAGAAAAAGGAATATTTATATCTCCCCACCATATTTTATCCTCAGTAATCTCATCTTTAACAATAAATCGGTCCTTCGGCGATCTACCAGTAAACTCACCAGTATTAACTGCAAGTGCACCAGTACTGGATTCTTTACCTTGTCCTTTTTTTATTGTTTCATCGTGAAGTTGTTGCGATGAAAGTTGATAATTAATAGTTGCATTCTGGATCCCGTATTTTGTTAACGAAATTATTTTAGTAGTTTGGTTTTTGTCGACCATAACTTTTATTAATTGTTGAGGTCTACAAAAATAATAAATCTAACATAGATAGACGATTTAAAATTATATAAATATGAATCATTTTATTTTAGAAAAACTATAACACAAATAGAACCAACCAATAATAAATGATAGACCGCCTATTGGTGTTATAAACGCTATTGACTTTGCATTAAAAGGAAGAATTGCATTTAAAGAAAGTAAATATATAGAGCCTGAAAAAAGCAAGATTCCAATAATAAAAAATAAAAAGATAGTTTTTTTAACTTTTAAAGGGATAATTGGGGTTAATCCAATGACTAAAAGGACAATAATATGATACATTTGATAACGCACCCCTGTTTCAAAAGATTTTAATGCATTGGCATCAACTAATTCTTTTAACCCATGTGCTCCAAAAGCTCCAATTGCAATAGTTAATGCTCCTAAAAAAGCAGCAATTACAACAATTTTTTTATTAAAGTTTTCCATAAGAAACGTTTACTATTTAGTACTTTCGCTACAACATAATTTAATCCCAAATCTACGAAAATAACAGGAATGAGAAATATATTAATTATAGGTGCTGGACGTTCTGCTACAAGTTTAATAAAGTATTTATTAGATAAGTCTCAATCTGAAAACCTATTTATAACTATTGGTGATATTTCATTAAACTCTGCCCAGAAATTCACTAAAGATCACCCAAATGCAAAAGGTATTTTATTGGATGTATTTAATGACAAGCAAAGAACTGAAGCAGTGCAAAGCAGTAATCTAGTAATCTCTATGCTGCCTGCACGTTATCATATGGAAGTTGCAAAAGATTGTCTTACTTATGGTAAGCACCTTGTTACTGCATCCTATATTAGCAAAGAGATGCAAGGTTTAAATGCAAAAGCTAAGGCTAAAGAATTAGTCTTTATGAATGAAATTGGATTAGATCCAGGCATAGATCATATGAGCGCTATGCAAGTTATTGACCGTATTCGTGATAAAGGAGGTAAAATGCTTTTATTTGAATCGTTTACCGGTGGATTAATTGCTCCTGAAAGCGACACAAATCTTTGGAATTATAAGTTTACATGGAACCCAAGAAATGTAATATTGGCTGGCCAAGGAGGTGCAGCAGAATTCATCCAAGAAGGGAAGAATAAATACATTCCTTATCATCGTTTATTTAGAAGAACTGAAATTATACAAGTTGATGGTTATGGTAAATTTGAAGTATATGCTAATAGAAATTCATTAAAATACCGATCAATATATGGTCTAAATGACATCCTTACTTTATATAGGGGAACCATTCGTAAAGTTGGTTTTAGTAAAGCATGGAATTTCTTTGTACAACTAGGAATGACAGATGACAGCTATACCATTCCTAATTCTGAGGGACTAACTTATAGAGAATATCTTAATTTATTTTTACCCTATTCTCCTACCGATTCGGTTGAATTAAAGTTACGTCATAATTTAAAAATTGATCAAGATGATCTTTTATGGGAAAAACTATTAGACCTTGATCTATTTAATGGCACTAAAACTATTGATGTTAAAAATGCAACTCCAGCGCAAGCACTTCAGAAAATATTGATGGAAAAATGGACCTTAGATGAAGAGGATAAAGACATGATAGTGATGTATCATAAATTTGGATATGAATTAGACGGTAAAAATCACCAGATTGATAGTAGCATGGTTATTAAAGGAGATGACCAAACCTATACCGCTATGGCAAAAACAGTAGGTTTACCCGTTGCAATTGCTTCACTTAAAATTCTTAATAAAGAAATCACTACCTATGGAGTTCAACTACCTATTCTAAAAAACATTTATGATCCTATCTTAAAAGAATTAGAAGATTATGGGGTTAATTTTGTTGAAAAAGAAGGAGAATATTTAGGGTATAACCCAGACAATGTTGGCAGTTAATTAGATCCACATACGGTTCCATCAGCCTCAAGATCCGCTAAGTAAACGGCATAACTAACTCCTGTGTTTTCACCATTTACAGATGCATTACCATTAGATTCCTGACAAAGCTCAAATGAAGTTGTTTGTGGAGAGTTACAAGTAGTACACGTTCTAGATTTATCATCTGAACAAGAGAACGTCATTAATATAGATACAAGTAAAAAAGTGGTGATTATTTTTTTCAATGGAATTTGTTTTTGTCTTTAACGTTTTACTTTCACTAATGTTATTTTATTAAATAAATTATTTTAATATTATAGGTTTACCCAAATATACTAATTGCCAACCTTTTTCAATTTTATTTAATTCTTCACTATTGGTCAAAATAATTTCTAATTCATCATCTTTATCTTTTAAAAATAGAGGAATACTGTCTTTATCATTTCTAGTAAACTCAATTAGCTTATCATAATGGGTTTTATCTTTTAATATTATTTCGTTAATCTGTGGAAATTTTCTAGCGGTTCTAGTTAATAATTCAAAATCGTCTGTGTTTGAAAATAGACCAACTTTAGAGTTATTATTAGGGTCGTTCATTTCTTCAGTAGTTGCTAATCGATAGGCTCCATTTTCACCAAATTGCGTTCCGTATTTATTAATTGCATAATTATTAATGTCCTTATTTCCTGTTAAAGCCATGATGAATCCTACATCATTTAATTCAATATTATCTTTTAAGTTATCTGTATAGATATTTGTATTTAAAGCTTCTAGCCCTAATTCTTTTGCTAAGCCTATATTCGTTTGATTACTATCTATTATAACAACATGTCTATCATGATCATCTAGATACTTACCTATAAGTCGTGAAACTTCAGAGGCCCCTATAATTAATATACCCTCAGATTTCTTCAGAAAAACACCAACAATCCTTGCAAATAAACGTGCCGTCGTTGCATTTAATAATACAGTCCCTAATACCACCATAAAAACCAATGGCGTAATAAACTCAGCACCAGGCACTCCCTCCTTTGCTAATTTTAATCCAAATAATGAAGCAATACCAGCAGCTACAATACCTCTAGGTCCTACCCAGCTTATAAATAATTTTTCATTAATACTTAAAGTAGATTTATAGGTACTTACAAAAACACCCAAAGGTCTTATCACAAAAATGATGATTGCAAACAAAACAGCCGTTTTCCAATTATAAAGCAAATACAATTCTTCCATATTCATATTTGCAGAAAGCAATATGAATAAGATTGAAATAAGCAATACACTTAAAGATTCTTTGAAGTATAGTAGTTCGTCTAAAAATTTAGACTTGCTAGCGCCTAAAACCATTCCCATAACTACTACTGCAAGTAATCCTGATTCATGTGCAAAACTATCAGACAATACAAAAACTCCCAATACTGAAGCTAAAGCGAATACATTTAATAGATAATGAGGAATCCATTTTTTATTTATCGCAAAATTTAAAGCATGTGCGAATGTAAATCCGAAGGTAGACCCAAATAAAACAATCTTACCAAATTCAATGAAAGCAGTTTTAGTAAATTCTCCACCGCCACCCACACTAATAAATTCAAAAACTAGTACTGCAACTAGAGCTCCAATAGGGTCTATTAAAATTCCCTCCCATTTCAATATTGCTGAAACATCCTTTTTAAGTGGAATATTCCTTAAGATTGGTGTAATTACCGTAGGTCCTGTTACTATGATCAATGCTGAAAAAAGGTATGATATTTCCCAACTTAAATTGAATATATAATGCACAGCAATACCTGCACCAAAAAATGTAATGATGGAACCTAATGTAATTAGCCTTGTAATGACACTTCCAACATTTTTAACTTCACTCAAACGTAGAGTTAATCCTCCTTCAAAAAGTATAATGCTAATGGCCAATGAAACAAAATAAAACAAACTTTCCCCTGCAAATAGCCCTTCTTCTCCATTCCATATAGGTTCAATCCATTTAGAACCATCTTCTGAAAGAAACTCAGCAGCTATAGGGCCTACTAATAAGCCTATTAGCAGTAGAGGTAATATTGCTGGAATTTTAAATTTCCAAGCAAACCATTGTGCTAATATTCCTAATATGATGATTCCTGCTAGTTCTACCATGAATAAATTTTAATTAAAGCACTAAATATAACAATTCTTTTGAAGAAAATTAATACTCTTACTTTTTTGATTGAACTGTTTTATCAAAAGGAATTTTTAATTGAGTGATTATGTTTTCATCATCAATGTGGTCTGAAATATCTAATCCATACTGAATTTCCTTAGGGTCACCATACATAAAAGTACCAAACATTCTATCCCAAATAGATAGCATATTTCCATAATTACTATCGGTCCAAGGTAATTGATAATGGTGATGGAATTTATGCATGTTTGGGGATACTATGATGTAGCTAAGTCCTTTATCAATCCATAAAGGCAAAGCCATATTTGAATGATTAAAATAAGTAAATACTATGGTGATGATTCTATAGAAAAAGTAAAATGAAACTGGCATTCCTAAAAGAACTACAGCTCCTAATGCCATTAATTCTCTAAAAATAAAATCCAAAGGATGATGTCGAGTTCCTGAGGTTACATCTACATTTTTATCGCTATGATGAACCATATGAAGTCGCCACATCCACTTTACTTTATGTAAAATATAATGGGTTGTATACTGTGCAATTAAATCGAGCGCTAAAATTGAAATTAATAATTTTACCCAAACTGGAGATTCAAATAATTGTAGGAGTCCAAAATTCGATGATTCTAACCAAATAAAAACTAAGGTTAATAAAACACCAAATACCGCATTGATAATCATTACAAAGGCAAGAAGGATTAAATTTGTTGAAGCATGTTTCCATTTTTTATAGCCTAGTTTGAATAAGCTAAAGCTGTTTTCTAACAACCAAAAAACAGCGATACATAAAAATATCCAAAAGGCCTTCATCCAAATGGGCATGGTTTCAAAAAAGAAAAGAAATTCTTGCATTTATTTTAAAATTCGGCTGTATTTTTTATCATCCTTCAATACTGAAACTGCTTCTAAAATTTCAGGATTATGTTCAATTTGATATAAATATAAACCTTCTCTATAAAAATAACGTTTTAAAATCTCATCACTTAATAAAGACATTAGTTCTGCCTTTTTATTCATTATCGCTTTTTCTTTTGCTTGATCTAAAGCACCCATTAACTGCTTATAACTAGAAGCAATATCCTTATCCAAGTGATCGTCTTCTGCTCTTCTCAAAGCTTCAGCAAATTTCTTTTCAGTTTCAGTTTCATATTCAAATCCATTCGTTTTTAAAAACTGATTAAAGTCTTGAAAGTCGGTATCTGTAAATTTAAAATTTTTCCAATCTAATAGTTCATGAGAATAATAATACGCTGTTGCATAATCGAATATCACATTGTCTTTTAAAAGCGCTGTAGTAATTGAGCTAAATTTTGCTGTTTCAACTTCAATATCTGGAAGTATTCCTCCTCCATCATACACCGTTCTTCCTCCTTTAGTTTTGTACTCATTATACTCTTTAGCATCTACTCGAACAGGATCGCCATTTTCATCACGGTTCCAATAATCTAAGGCTTGAATACATCGACCACTTGGCGTATAATATCTTGAAATAGTCACCTTTAACTGGGTTCCATAAGTTAGTTTTTTAGGTCTTTGCACTAGTCCTTTTCCAAAACTTCGCGCTCCTACAATAACCGCTCGGTCTAAATCTTGTAGGCCTCCAGAAACAATCTCACTTGCAGATGCGCTTCGTCCATTTACTAAAACAACTAAAGGGATTTCTGTGTCTACTGGATCTCTTGTCGTTTTATAAATCTTGTTATATTTTTTAATGACAGATTTTGTAGTCGTAATTGTTTCGCCTTTTGGCACAAATAAATTAACTACATTAATCGCTTCATTAAGCAATCCTCCAGGGTTTCCTCTTAAATCCAAAATGATTTTAGTTGCGCCTTGTAATTTTAAATCTTCTAGGGCAGATTTGGTTTCAATTGTTGTTTTTTTGTTGAATTTTGAAAGCACTATATAACCAATATCATTGTTGATTAATTTATAAAATGGAACAGCATTAATATCAATTGCACTTCTAGTTAACGTTGTTGTTTGTGTTTTTCCTTGTCTTAAATAAGTTACCTCAACAGCGGATCCTGAAGTTCCTTTTATTAAATCTCTTGGATCGTCTTCATACTCTGAAATCTGAATACCTCCTACTTTAATAATTTCATCTCCTGCTTTTAGGCCTGCTTTGTCTGCCGGATAACCTTTATAAGGCTCTACAATTATTAATCGTTTATCCTTATTTCTAACAGTAGCTCCAATTCCTGTATATACGCCAGAATTATTAATTCGTGCATCTTCCACCTCTTGCTCATTCCAATAAACCGTATACGGATCTAGGTCTGATAACATTCCTTTAATCGCCTTATCCATTAGAGTTGACGGTGTGTTTTCATCAACATAATTCATGTTTAATTCTTTAAAAAGCGTAGTAAATATTTCTATCTGCTTTGCTATTTCAAAAAAATCGTTTTTAAAACTAACGGTCGTGAAAAATATACCAAGTGTGAGTATGGGTATAATAATTTTTTTCTTCATAATGCTAAGTAAGTCTATATCTATTCATCGAAATAGATATTATAATTTATTAAGTGCTGATACCATTGCTTTTTCAATAGTTGCATAAGGCAATTTATCTTTACTAAGATATAAAAATAATAACGTAACCTTTTGTTCCTTATTTGTAATTAACAATTGTTTATGAAGTCGATACACTTCTTTTAATTGCCTCTTTATCCGATTTCTATCTACTGCACTTTTAAAATTTCTTTTTGGAACTGCAAAAGTAGCTTGGGTATTTTCAATAGTTTCCGAAGGAAGATAAAAAATTTTAACAGGATATGATTTTACAGACTTACCTTCTGTAAAAAGAAGCTCAATTGCTTTTTTACTTTTAAGTCTTTCTGAAGAAGGAAATTTAAAATTCATTTCCGTAAAAGTAATGATTCTGAAAAATAAAAACTGTTATTTAAGCTATTAAACAGGTTCTAAATTTTTATGCGGTTTTTCAGGAAACTCAATCTCAATCGTATCGCCTACATTAATTTCACCTCCTTTTAATACCACACTCATAATTCCTGCCTTTCTAATAATAGTTCCATGCTCATCTTTATCTAGCACAGCTTTTAATAACTGATCATTAATTTTATTTAATTGGCTGCATGGATTTCGTAAGCCCGTAATCTGGATCTTTGTTTCAGCTCCAATTTTTAAAATAGTATGTAAAGGAAGGTGTATTAAATCAATTCCAGATGTAGTGATATTCTCTCCCATTTCTCCTGGATTTATATTGATTCCTTTTTGGGCTAACTCTTCAAATAGTTCAGAAGGCATTAAATGAACTTGACGAATATTTGGCGTTGTAGGATCTTTTACAACCCTAGAGAGGTGTTTAACAGTAAGTCCTTGATGAACATCTCCTTCAACCCCTAAGCCTTTTAACAAGGTAATCTGATTTTCATTCTTTTTAATTAAAGTGTGGGTAGGGCTTTTACTAACTGCTTCAACTTTCATAATATGGTATAAAAAATTACGGGTAATTATCTAATAGATATTCGCCCGTAATTTAATTAATTTTTAATAACGATTTTAAATTATTTCATTTCAAAAATATTATTCTCAGCATTAATATCAGCCATCATTTTTGATGGATCAATTTCTACATTCTTTATTTTTTTATTTGTCTTAAATGAAAAGTTATATGTTGGATATGCCCAAGCCCAATCATTTAACACAGTACGTTTCATTGAAGGGTTAGGGTTTGCTTTATCACTTCGCATCATTTGTAAAGGAATATAAAATGTTTCTTCTGAACCATCTTCATAGCGTACCATCAAATCTATTGGCATTGGCATTAAACCGATGCGTTGAAGTTCGATAGTATTTTCTTCTCCTTCAGAAGTTACATTAGCTATCCCATAATCAATTGTATTGGTTGTTTGTGTCCAATCCATTAAATACCAATCTAATTCTGCTCCAGAAACTTTTTCAGCAACTCGGATGAAATCATTTGGTGTAGGATGTTTAAACTTGAACTCAGAAAAATATCTTTTTATAGTTTCATCTCTATCTTCTTCACCAATAATATATCCCAATTGAGCCATAAAAACAGCTCCTTTACTATAAGCTCCTATTCCATAACCGGTATTACTATCATATCTATCTGCATGGGTACTTTGGGGCTGTTCTTTTCCACTAGTTGCAATATAATTATACCCTCGATATGCACCTGTAAATGGATTTTCTTTGTTTTGGCTCATCACTTCATTCATTGCTTTATTTGAAATAAATGATGTAAATCCTTCGTCCATCCATTCATGTTTACTTTCATTCGTTGCTAGCAAAAATTGAAACCAAGAATGAGCCAATTCATGAGAGGTAACTCCTATTAAACTATTAAGCTTGCGATTCCCTGTTATTAAAGTACACATAGCATATTCCATACCTCCATCTCCACCCTGAATAACAGAATATTGTTTGTAAGGATAGTTACCAATATGTGTATTAAAATAGGCTAATAATTTAGCTGTTATTGGTTGAAGTTGCTTCCAGTTATCAATAATATCTGGATTGTTTTTATAATAAAAGTTTAATGTAACTCCATTAGGTCCCTCATGGGTATCATGGATGTATTCATTATCAGCTGCCCAAGTAAAGTCATGTACATCGGGTGCATTAAAATGCCAGATTCGTTTCTTTTTCTTTATTTTTTCTCCTAACCCTTCTTTATCTGCATTTTGTAAATATCCCGTCCCTCCAATTATAAAATCTCTATCTATAGAAATTTTTACATCGAAATCTCCCCAAACGCCATGAAATTCTCGAGCGATGTAAGGGTCTGCATGCCATCCTTCAAAATCGTATTCAGCTAATTTTGGAAACCATTGTGTCATAGAATAAGCTACACCTTCTTTATTATAACGTCCAGACCTTCTAATTTGAACAGGTACTTGAGCGTCCCAATTCATATTAAAAGTAGTACTTGCACCTGGCAAAAGTTCTTTAGTTAAAGCTACCTCTAACACAGTTCCAACTACTTTATATTTTAAAGAATTTTTATCCTGTGTTAAGGAGTTTACTTTTATATACCCTGTTTCTGAAGGGGATAAATTTGAAATTCTATTTTTTACTCGATCATCTGGATCTGAGATTGTCTTTGAACGAATATCCATCTCGCTTCCAGGTTGAAAGGCATTAAAGTATAAATGATAGTATACTTTTCTAAGGGTATCGGGTGAATTATTTGTATAAACTAATTCTTGATTTCCTTGATATTGATGTTTTTCAATATCAAAATCAATGTCCATTTTATACGATACTTTTTGCTGCCAATACGATGTATTATTTTGAGCAAAAGAAGTTATAGTCGCTAAGAATAGCAATACAATATTTAAAACTAATTTCATTGGTTTTACATTTTACTTGCCATAATCAAGGCATTATAAAGATTTACCATTTTACCAGACTTAGAGATGTTTTTAAAGTTATCTGTATTAGATTCATCTCCACCTAATATTACAGGTGAATTAGATGTCAATCCACTAACCATAAGTATTTGCTTAACTTGTTTAGCTGAAAGTTTTGGATAATAAGAACGTATTACAGCAGCTACTCCAGCTACTCCTGGTGAAGCCATTGATGTTCCTTGTAAATAACGATACTTGTCTAATGGGATTGTTGACCATATTTTAACACCCGGTGCAAATGCATCTACATTACTGATACCATAATTAGAAAAACTAGCAACCATTTCACTTCCATATTTGTAGTTTAAAGCTCCAATAGTAATAAAAGTATCTCCAATTTCAGCTCCTGTACCTTCTTGGTCATTAGGATATACTTGTACCGTATCTAAATTAATCCCTTCATTTCCTGCTGCATTTACAATTAACACATCATTATCTGAAGCATACTTTATTGCATCCCAAACCCATTCTGGATTTGGCGAGTAATATTTTCCAAAACTTGAATTAATTACTTTAGCCCCATTATCTACAGCATATCTTATTGCTAATGCAATGTCTTTATCATATTCATCTCCATCTGGTACAGCACGAATTACCATAATCTCAACGTTACTTGCAACACCATTCATCCCTATATTATTATTGCGTTGTGCAGCAATAATACCTGCAACATGTGTTCCGTGCATAGCATCCTCTTTTTCAGGATCTGGACCGTCTACATCATTATTTCCATAATTAGTATCCGTGATGTCATCTGGATTATCTCCTAATACAGCTCTGTAATTTTTATCTAAATTAAAGTGACTTTCTAATCTACCTCCGAAATATTCTACACCTCCTGTTAATTGTTCAATTGCATCTGGCACAGAATCAGAAAATCCAAGCATTTGGCCCAATACACCAATTTGTGCTTGTTCTCCTTCAGTAGGGTTTTTAATACCCGATAAATCTTTTACTGTATAATCTTCCTTTCCAAATTTCTTAGTCATTGCTTCGTGAGCTGGCTTTACTTGAGAAAGAATGCCTTCATAACGAGTTTTATTTGCAGTTGCATCTTGTACTTCTTTTTCATATTCAGCTAAGGCTTTTTTATACATTGCATAATCTTCACGATCTGCAGCGCTAATAGATGATTCAGGTTTACCTTTAAATTTAGGGTCTAATTTTTTAATTAATCTAGTATATTCTAAATTTTCAGCTACAATATCTCCTAAGAAATTCCATCCATGAATATCATCAACATATCCATTTTTATCATCATCCTTACCATTATTTGGAATTTCATTTTTATTAACCCAAATTACGTTTTTAAGATCTTCATGTTCTATATCTATTCCACTATCAATAACAGCAACTATTACATTAGTTCCTTTTCTAGTATTCAATATTTCATTATAAGCTTTATCTACACTCATTCCAGGAATAGTGTCTGTCACTAAATCTGCAGCTCCCCAAGCTTTAAGTGCATCACCTTCAGTTGGTGTAAC
This sequence comes from Candidatus Marifrigoribacter sp. Uisw_064, assembly GCF_047730175.1. Lineage (GTDB taxonomy): Bacteria > Bacteroidota > Bacteroidia > Flavobacteriales > Flavobacteriaceae > Marifrigoribacter. Next base: position 1,491,261 of record NZ_CP159833.1, on the reverse strand, counting down.
TTTTAAAGGTAAAGTATCAATATTGCTAATAGGTGTTGATAATATAGGTGCAACACTACCTCCACAACTTGTTAATACAATCGCTGCAGCAGTCACAATTAAAAATGGTTTAAAAATTTTCATAGGTAATTTAGTTAAAGATTTCATTAAATGTAAAACTTTCGTTAAGACGGATGCCTTTGTCTGTTTGTTTTACTGTTATTATTTGATTATGAGCATCATGCTCCAAAAATAAATAATAATTATTTTCGGCAGCACTATTTAGTAATTTTTCTTTTTCAGGTAACGTAAGTAATGGACGTGTATCATATCCCATAACAAATGGAAGTGGCAAATGGCCTGCTGTGGGCAGCAAATCTGCCATAAACACTATAGTTTTCCCTTTGTAATTTATATGAGGAAGCATTTGTTTTTCTGTATGACCGTTTGCGAAAAATATTCCAAAATCAAGCTCTTTTGCTTCTGAAAAATCTGAAATTGGATTTTCAACAAACTTAAGTTGTCCAGATTCTTCCATTGGTAGAATATTTTCTTTCAAAAAAGAGGCTTTTTCTCTTTTGTTAGGATTGGTTGCCCATTCCCAATGTTTTTGATTACTCCAAAAAGTAGCATTTTTAAAAGCTGGTTCGTATCCTGTTCTGTCTTTATTATGTTGAATACTTCCTCCGCAATGGTCAAAATGGAGGTGAGTTAAAAACACATCTGTAATATCATCTTTTTGAAAACCATGTTTTTTTAAAGAATCATCTAGGTTTTCATTACCCCAACGGTAATAATATCCAAAAAACTTTTCGCTTTGTTTATTTCCCATTCCTGTATCAATAAGTGTAAGCCTGTTTCCATTTTCAATGAGAAGACATCTTGCAGCAATATCGATCATATTATTAGTATCAGCAGGATTGGTTCTAGACCAAAGAGATTTTGGTACAACACCAAACATTCCACCTCCATCTAATTTGAAATTTCCAGCTTCAATTGGGTATAATTTCATAGGCTTGCAAATTAAGAAAACATGTTAAAACAAATAGCGTTGTTAAGATTTTATTATGAATTATTTATTCAGATTTAGGTGTCGAAAAATTCATATGTTTCAATAGATTAAGCCCAAATGTTAACATGTTTTGCACTTCGTCTGTACGAGCAATATGAAGGTATTTAAAAATCATTAAAGCCTCACCATTACTTTCTATATGGTGTATTTCATTGTCTTCTAAAAAACGAATAAGGTCTTCCGTAAAAAACGAACGTATCGCTTCTTCATCTTCACCACTTAAAAGAAATTTTCCTGAAAAACTTGAATTGTTTTTAAAGTTTATATCCCGATTTGCTCCAGAAAAAACTTTTACTCTGCTAAAAATTTTATCAAAGAGACCTTCTTTGTCTATTATAAATTTAGGAATAGGGCAAGGCAAACGAATTATTTGAACTGTAGTTTGGTACACTTCTAGCGCAAGTAAAGCTCCTTCATCAAATACAATATCTGCAATCTCCCAGTGGGCATTGTTTTCAGCATCTAGTCCCTTTAATGAATTGCTTTTCATTTCTATTGGGCGAGATTCGAAAAAATGAAAATTTCTTAAATACGAAGTATTCCAATCAACCTCACGTTGAAAAGACCATCTATTTGTATTGGCTAATTTTTGCAAACGGATTTGGCGTTGTGAAATTCGTTTTTTCACTCTTCCTGTAACAATTTTCAGTGCCCTATTATGACTTGTTGATGAAACATGGTTCTCTAAACCAATGAGTCTTACTTCTCCACCATCATTGTCATGTATTCTTTTGAATTCTATAATGTTTTCCATTATTGAAAGATCCACTAAACGAGTCTTTGAAAGGTCTATCTGAACATTAGACCCCCTAGGAATATCCTTAAGTAATTTATCTAATCTTAAAGCATATAAAAAATTTGCTATCCCTTTTAATTTAACATCATAGGTTCCGTTTTCTAGGTGATATACTTTTGATCCAGACCTATATATCATTTTAAAGAATTCAAAAAATCCAACTCTTGCCAAAAGCATATGCAAAAGAAGAGTAACTAAAATTCCACCAAATATTCCGTAAAGTAAATCTGTAAAAAGGGTAATTATAAGGGTAGATGACAAAAACAATAATTGTTCTACGCCTTGATCATATGCATGTTTAAAAACTTTTGGAGACGCTAATTTAAATCCCGTATGTACTAATATTGCTGCCAATGCTGCTAATGGAACACTTCTTAAAATTGGGGCCAATATGAGAACAAAAAGAATTAAAAATATTCCGTGATAAAAATTAGACCATTTTGTCTTTGCATTGCTATTAACATTCACTGTACTTCGAACAATTACAGTAATAATTGGGAGACCACCTAAGGCTCCAGAAACCATTGTACTGAGTCCAACACCAACTAAATCTTTGTTTAGGTTTGTTGTACGTTTAAAAGGGTCTAATTTATCAACAGCTCTAGCACTTGCTAACGTTTCCACAGAAGCAATCATTGTAATCGATAAAACTGTAAGCCAAAAGGGCATAGTTCCAATCATTCCAAAATCTGGATGCATTATACTATCTAAAGGATTGTCTGGAATATCAATAAGTAATTCTGGACCAACACCATAGCTATTACCTAAAAAAGAAATTGAATGTTCATTAAAGAAATCAAAACCAAAAACGAATGGTAATGACAATAAAAGAACCCACATAGGGGCTGGAATAACTCTAATAAACTTCTGGTTAATTTTTTTATAAAATATAAGTACAAAAATTCCTGACAAAGCAACTATAAATACAAAAGGGTTTATCTCAGGGATTTTATAAATAACATCTACAAGTGTTCCTATTGTTGTTTTTGCTGAGGAAGTAGTTCCTAATGCATAGTGAATTTGTTTTGAAAAAATAATGACTCCAATTGCCGCCAAAATACCATGCAATACAGAGGAAGGTAATAATTTAGCAAACCTCCCCATTTTAAGAACCCCTAAAAGAGTTTGAATAGCTCCAGATATAACTATAGCAGCCAATACATAATTAATATTACCATCTAATGCAATAAGCCCTCCTAAAATTACGGCTATTAAACCCGCAGCTGGGCCATTAATCGCTAAATGTCCCCCTCGAAAAAATGTGGTAACAACTCCTCCTATAATTGCAGAAAGTACTCCAGCCATAGGGCTTACTTCTGATGCCACAGCTATTCCTAAAGCTAATGGTAAAGCAACAAGTGATACACTTAATGCAGCAGAAAGGTCACTACGCCAATTTTCTTTTAAACCTTTAAGACCTGATGATGGAATATAATTGTTCGTTTTCATGGTCATAATATACGTTTTTCAAAAAAAGTGGAAACACATAAGAAACAGTTTTTTTTTCAAAAAAAATGCTAATTCCTGATTATTAGTGTGTTAAATTAAATGACAATAGGATAAAAAAATTATTTTCGTTTTATTCTTTTTTAAGAAAATAAAAAATGTTTATTAAAAACTATAACTCAAGGCAACAATGAAGTTTCTTCCTGCTGCTGCAATACCTGATGAATAAGTTCTATAACGTTGATCCGTTAAATTCTCTAAAGTTACATTCGCTCGAATGGCTTTAGTAAACTTATATTCTGCTCCTAAATTTAGCGTATACCATGAGGGTGAGTAAGGATTTCCATTAGTATCCAGCGCATACAAATGAGGCGAATTTTGTTGACTTATTGCTAATTCTTCATTATTAAATCCTCCACTATATTCTGCAAAAGCATCGAGTTTCAACTTTTTACCTTTCCAAATTAAATGAGAATTACCAAATTGAGGGGCAGCATGACGTATTGGAGAGGTGGTTCCATCTTCTTCGTTTTGAGAACCATCCGTAATACTATAACTTGAAGTTAAGTTTAAATGATCAGAAAAATTAACTTTTAATCCAGCTTCAAAGCCATAAATTGTAGCTTCACTTGCGTTTTGAATTGCCTGTACATTACTTAGCTCACCTTGATATTCAATTTCAGTTTCACCATTTATATTGAAATCTCTTCTTACCAAAGCGTCTTTCAAATAGGTATAATAAGCTGTTATATCTAATTCAACAACATCGTCAAAATTAAGGGTAGCTCCTATTTCATAATTGTAAGCGTATTCGGCTTCTAAATCTGGATTTGGCACTACAACAGATCCTGGTTCACTATCGAATATTTTTCCAACATCGTCTATATTTGGTGCTCTAAATGCAGTTGAAAAATTTGTTTTCCATCCTAAAATTTTACTAGGTTGCCATGTTATTCCAATACTTCCAGTTAATGCGCCAGTATCTATATTTGCTTTAGAAAAAGGAAAATCATAAAAAGGAGAATCAAATTCGGCATCAACTAAAATATGATTGTATCTTAATCCTGATAGTAAAGATGCTTTTTCAGAAAATTTCCATTGCAATGATCCATAAGCCGCAATCGATTGCCATGTAGAACCATCTGGATATCTTGAAGCAGTTTCTTGAACTTCTCCAGTGGTAATATCGGTTTGTTTTCCTTCAGAATTTACTAGGTTATTTACATATTCAACTCCATAAAAAAGTTTTGTTTTTCCTAATTTTTTAGTGAAGTCTAAGGCTGCAGTATAAGCATCAACCACCTCTTTAGTTTCGAATTCTTCTATTTCACCATAATCTCTATCTATTCTACCTTCAGTAAATTTTTGATAGGATAATGTAAAAATACTTTTATCATAAAATGAAGTGCCTACATTTGAAATCTGTAAATTTCCATTGATCCATTCTTGTGGGCTATAATCCCAAACTGCTGCCCTAAATTCTTCATCTTTTTTACGCGTTAATCGATCATAACGTGGATACCTACTTGTAGCTGTATAAAATAAACCTAAATTAAAATCCCATGAATCTGAATGCATATAACGTATTTTTTGCATCAAATTAATTTGATCGTAACCAGTATTAACTTGTTCTTTTGGCTTAGGGTTTACTACCGTAATATCTTCTCCATTTAGGGTAGTTTGATAGTCATACCTTAAAAAATCATCGGGTCCATTGGAACCCATTCTTAGGTCATCAAAATCCGTATAGGATGCACTCGTTAAAAATGACCATTCTTTAAGACCAATATTGAAATCAAGATGTCCAGTTTTTTCATTACTTGCTGAAGAATATCTTGCTGTTGCATTCCCTGAAAAAGAAATACCATCTACAAATGAAAATTTTGGTTTTTTAGTATAAAAATTCATTACGCCTCCCATGGCGTCACTACCATATACAACCGATCCAGGACCTAATACTACTTCGGTTCTTTCAATAGCAAATGGATCTATAGATATTACATTTTGAACATTTCCACCTCTAAAAATGGCGGTATTAAAACGCACACCATCTACAGCTATAAGAAGTCTATTTGTTGAGAAACCTCTAATTAAAGGGCTTCCTCCTCCTAATTGACTTTTTTGGATAAACACACTCCCACTGCTTTTTAATAAATCTGCAGAAGTTTGTGGATTTCTAAACGAAATATCATCACTTGTAATACTATTTATTTTTTGAGGAATATCTTTTTTGCTTTGAGCAAATTTTGCAACTGAAAGTACAATTTCATCCAATGCATTTGCATTGCTTCCCAGTACTACTATATTTCCGTTTGGAAGAATTTCGCTTTTAGTTATTGACACAGTGGTGTAAGAAATATGCTGAAATGTAATTTCTTCATCTTCATAAAATTTTGAAATCTCTACATAACCATCAAAATCTGTGATTCCACTTTTATCTTTACTAGAATTATAAACAGCTACTCCTGCAATTGGAAAGCGATTATCTTCTTCAACAACTTGAATATTCTGGGATTGTACTGAAAAAAAATTTACTAAAAATAGGAATAAAAGTAATCTCATTCTTAACGAAATAATTGATTTAATATTAAAACTGACTTTGGTTTTTTAAAGCCGTGCAAATGTAATTGATAATACTCTAAAAGCAAATTTAAGAGCTCTAATCGTTCTTTTTTATGCATTTTTATCTGTGACATGATATCAAAATTTATGCCGAAAAACAGTTTAAAATATTCTATTAATGTTCCTTGTTTACAGTATTTATTTGTTTCCTTGTTTTGAAAATTTCCTTCTAATAAATTAAAATAAGAATGTTCAACTGTAGAATGATCAGGAAAGAAGCCTAAATGAGAAGATAAATTCAATAAAAACAGAATATGAAAATTAGCAATTTCATCATTTACATCTAACCAATTTAAAGAATCTGTTAAATATTTATAAAGTGAAACATCGTTAGATTCTTCATGAATTGCATTTTTCAAGACTTCAGAGATAAAAAGAACTAAAGTGCCTTTTAAAATGTTTGTATGTAAGGTTTGATATGGTATAATAACTTTTGCTTCTCGAATTTGCTCAAGAGTACCTTTATCTTTATGAAAAGCGACTATTTCTAATTGAGTTAATGGTTGAAAATGAGAGGTTCTGAGCTTACCTCTTTTTGAAGATAATATTCTTTTTAATAAATATGTTTTTAAGCCTGAAACTTCTGTATAGCAAGTGACTATTAAATCGGATTCTGCATATTTTAATGATGAGATTACAATGGCTTTGGTAGAGACAACCATCAGCGAATGATCATTAATTTAGCTACTTTGGTTTCTAATGCATCACTAGTTGTTACTAAAATTAAATACACTCCAGAGGCTACTTTATATTTTCCAAAAGCTGTTGTGTCCCATAATACACTACCTCCTTCAGAGGTAGTTTCAAAAACAAGGCTTCCAGTAATATCGGTTATTTTTACATTTGCATTCGCAGTTAATCCATCTATAGTTACATTTCCATCAAAACCTGGTCTTACGGGATTAGGAAAAGAATATACTTCTTCTAAATCTTCTCTAGGAGCCGTTGAGGTTCCATTAAAAGCAACCAAACCATCTGCAGTTGCAAAATATACAACCCCCGAAAGATCATCGATCGCAATGTCCTGAACATTATCTGAGGGCAATGGTGAATTTTCTGTTGTAAATCTATGGATTGTTTCTTGACCGTTTGACGATAAATAAAACACTCCAGAGGTGGCTGTTGCTACCCATTTATTATTTGAGCCATCTACCTCAATATCTGTAACAGATTGTTGAAATAATAATTCTTGAGCTACTCCGTTTTCTAATATAATAATTGCTTGTGATTCTATTTCATTCCCTTCATTAAAAAACCCTCCAACATTAAACAAAACACGCAATCCACTTAAGGTACCAATCCAAAGCCTATTTTGATTATCAAATGCTAAAGCCCTCACATTTTTTGTGGGTAAATTTCCATTCCCAACTCCGCTAGAAATTACATTAAATAGATTGCTTGTAGGGTTATAACCAACCAAACCTTCTTCTAAAGCTCCAAAAAAAACAGTGCCTTCTCTACTTACTTTTACTTCGCTTAAATCTTGTGGCACAATAATACTTGAAGTATCAAACATTTGAAATTGACCATTGGGAGTCAATTTTACAAGTCCTTCTTCAGACCTAGATTGAACGAACCATAAATTTCCGTCTTTGTCAAAATCTGAACCAAAAATTCGAAGTCCTAATGCATCATTATCAAATGGCACTATTAAAGGACTATTTGTTTCATCAAATAAAATACTTGGTTCATTATCAACTATTTTCATCAATCCTTTCTGAAAAGAAGACATATAGACTTCATTTGGATTTTCAGGGTTAATCGTTGTGTACACTAAATCATTTACATCATCTACCCCTAATGATTCTTTTATATCATCATATGAATAATTTGACCACTCGTCATCTTTTAAATGACTAATTCCTATTCTTGTTAAGGGATAAGGATTAAAAAATACAGTTACATCACCAAAATTTACCCATAATTGACCTGGGGAAGCATCAATTGAAAAAGGATGATTATTTATGGGACCATCAGGCAAGAGTTGAGTTGATTGTTGAGATCCAAATGGAACAGCTAATACTCCATGTTCGGTAGTTCCCATATAAAAATTATTATTATATGAAATACCTGCTTGTAATGTGTAGTCTATATCTGGAACCGAAGTAACTAAAGCTTCTAAAGTAAACCCATCAGAATATGCTTGTATAGCATTTGGAGTTGTAATAGTTAATAGGTCATTTTTTACAATAAAATCTACAATAGAAGTGCTAAAACTAAGCACTTGATTTATTCCTGATCCTGGTATAAACTCAAAAACTTTATTGTCGTTTCTTGCTACATATAATTCTGAACCTAATATTTGAATTCCATTAAAACTACCTGATTCATATAAATTCCAAGCCTGATAATCTATTATATTATCATCATTAACTAAAGCTCCACGTATTCCATTTTCAGTAGTAGCTGCATAAATATAATCTCCAAAAACTGTTGTTTGAGAAATATTAATTTGCGCCCCTAAATTTCCAATAAAATAGGTGTCACCAAACTCTAAATTTTCTAGATCATAAACGGATATCCCAAACTTTGTAGCTATATATATTCTCCCTTGATATTCATTAAAATGGTTAATACGTTTTTGATTTGGTGGAATCGTTTGTTTATCAAGAATATCTACAACTTGCAAAACTTCTTCTTCTCCATCTATTACAATTTCAATCAATCCATTTTCATACCCAATGATTAACAAACCAGTATCATCACTATAATGAATAGTAGAAATTGCTTCTCCCGAAAGACCATTAATTGCAGAAATTGTACTTAACTCTTGGGTAGATAAGTCATAAGTAAACACAGCGTTTTCAGACGCTACATAAATTTTATCATTGCCTTGTGAAATACTTTTTACAGATACATATGAAAAATAACCTGTCCACGTAGTTTCAAAATTTTGCGCAACTATAAATTGAGAAAGTAATAAAATGAAAAGGGTACCTAGTTGCTTCATAAAAAATAATTATTTTCAAATAATATAACACGCTAAAATACTATTTATTGCAGGATAAAAAATGAAATAGGTTGTCTTTAAAGAAGACAACCTATTTTTAATAACTATTTTTAATAGATGTTATACCACTCCTTGTGCCAGCATAGCATCTGCAATTTTTACAAAACCAGCAACATTTGCACCTCTTACATAATCCACATAGCCATCACCATCTTTACCATATTTCACACATGCAGTATGGATATCATGCATAATAGTTTGTAATTTTTCATCCACCTCTTGTGAAGTCCAACTTAAACGCAATGAATTTTGTGACATTTCAAGCCCTGAAGTTGCAACACCTCCAGCATTAGAGGCTTTACCAGGAGAAAATAACATTTTATTTTCATGGAATACAGCAATTGCATCTGGTGTACAAGGCATATTAGCTCCTTCAGCAATACACATACAGTCATTACTTGCTAATGTTTTAGCTTCATCTTCATTAAGTTCATTTTGTGTAGCACAAGGTAAAGCTATATCGCAATTAATTCCCCAAGGTCTTTGACCTTCAAAGAATTTTGCAGAAGGGTATTTAGTTACATATTCACTAACCCTACCTCGCTTCACATTTTTAAGATTCATTATAAAATCTAATTTTTCCTTATTAATTCCTTCTTCATCATATATATAACCAGAAGAATCTGACATAGTAACAACTTTTCCTCCAAATTCAATTACTTTCTCAACTGCAAATTGTGCTACGTTTCCAGAACCAGAAACAACCACAGTTTTTCCATCAAAACTTTCACCTTGAGTTTCTAGCATATCTTTCGCAAAATATACCGTTCCATATCCTGTCGCTTCAGGACGTATTAATGATCCTCCAAAAGAAAGACCTTTTCCTGTAAGTACTCCAGTGAATTCATTTCTTAAACGTTTGTATTGACCAAACATATAACCAATTTCACGTCCACCAACACCTATATCTCCAGCTGGAACATCTGTATTTGGCCCTATATGTCTAGATAATTCTGTCATAAAGCTTTGACAAAAACGCATTACTTCAGAATCAGTCTTTCCTTTCGGGTTAAAATCTGATCCCCCTTTTCCACCACCCATAGGAAGTGTTGTAAGACTATTTTTAAATACTTGCTCAAAACCAAGAAACTTTAAAATACTTAAGTTAACAGAAGGATGAAATCTTAAGCCACCTTTATAGGGCCCAATTGCTGAATTAAATTCAACACGGTATCCTTTATTAACATGTATTTCTCCTTGATCATCTGTCCAAGCAACTCTAAACATAATTGTACGCTCTGGCTCTACCATGCGCTCAAGCAGCTTTTTGTTTTGATACATTTCGTTTTCCTCGATAAAAGGAATTACGGTTTCTGCTACTTCTGTAACGGCTTGAATAAATTCAGGCTCATTAGGATTCATTTTTTCAACTTTAGAAATGAAATCTGTTATACTTTCTTTCATAGGTAAAAATTTAATAGAAATGTTATCGTTAATCAAGGTGCAAATATAAAAAATGTGTTTCTATTTTTTTTTAAATATGCTAAATATCTCTAATATATTTCACTGTTAAATATGTTTTTATATATTTGTTACGTCTCAAACTAAACCTATACTAATATGAATGCCAGAATATTGTTATTGGTGTTACTATTTATTTTCTTTTCAAAACAAGAAGCCCACAGTCAGTTCGGCTTTTCTCATGAAGTAGGAATCATAACAGGTCCCGTCGTTTTTTACTCAGATTTTGGCCAACGAAGTAATTTTGAAACCAATGCAGGAAACGTTGGTTTTGGAATCGGTCTAATACATTTTATGAATTTTGCTTACAGAGCAGACTGTAACTGTTATACGCGCGATAAATATTTCAACGATCATTTCAAAGTAAGAAATGAAATAGATTACCACAAAACAAATCTAGGTCACTTTGGAAGATGGGTAGACCCTAGTGAAACCAGTTTATTTGCGGATAAATTAAGAGCTATGAAAGGTTCTACCGCTGTTTTTGATATAGGCTCTCAAATTGAATACTACCCTTTTAGTATTCGTAATTTTCAATCTGGTTCTGCAACACACAAAATAGCCCCTTTTATAAGTTTAGGAGTTCATTGGGTTAATTTTGATCCAGAAATTTATTCAGACTTAGGTCCTTTAAACACCCCTGTTTCAACTCCAGATAAATATCTTGGAGCTTTTCAACAAGAAGCTGATAACACATGGTCTGTTGTTGCTAGTGTAGGTATTCGATACAAATTAACTCCAATGAGTGATTTAATGTTGGACGGTAGATGGCAGTATTATTTTTCTGATTGGGTAGATGGTTTAAACCCTTCTATCGACAATAATGATGGCGTAGCAGTTCCTGAGAACAAAGCAAATGAATGGATTTATTGGTTAAATTTTGGGTATATCTATTACATAGATTAAATCAAGCCTGTATATAAAATAAAAAAGCCGTCTTTTTAAGACGGCTTTTTTATTCATCGCTATTTTATTTTACAAGAACTATCCTATAGCTTGTCTTAAATCTTCGATTAAATCTTCTTCATCTTCAATACCCACACTTAATCTAATTAAAGAATCTACCACACCCGTTTTTTCTCTTTCTTCTTTTGGAATACTTGCATGTGTCATACTTGCTGGATGTCCTGAAAGACTTTCAACACCTCCTAAACTTTCAGCTAGTGTAAATATTTTTAAATTCTCTACTATTTTAATAGCTTTATTATAATCATTCCCTTTAGTTACAAAAGAAATCATTCCACCAAAATCATCCATTTGATCTTTTGCTATTTCATGATTTGGATGACTTTCAAATCCAGGCCAGTATACCTTTTCAATTTTTGGATGATGTACTAAATAGTTTGCAACTGCTTTACCATTTTCACAATGCCTTTGCATACGAACATGTAAGGTTTTAATACCTCTAAGCATTAAAAAACTATCTTGTGGTCCACATATACCACCGCTTGCATTTTGAATAAAATATAATTGATCTGCTAGCTCTTTTTCTTTAACCACAAGGGCTCCCATAACAACATCACTGTGACCTCCAAGATATTTTGTAGCACTATGCATTACAATATCAGCTCCTAGATCTAAGGGTCTTTGTAAGTAAGGTGTTGCAAAAGTATTATCCACAGCTAATAGTATCTCATGCTTTTTAGCAATTTCAGCTGCAGATTTAATATCAATAATATTTAACATTGGATTCGTTGGTGTTTCAATCCAAATAAGCTTTGTGTTTTCGTTTACATATTCCTCAATCTTAGAAGCATTTTCCATTCCTATAAAATGAAACTTTACCCCAAAGCTTTCATAGATTTTAGTGAACAAACGGTACGTACCTCCATATAAATCATTGGTAGACACTACCTCATCACCATGTTTTAATAATTTCATTACCGCGTCTATTGCAGCCAATCCACTACCAAAAGTCAAACCATAATTTCCATTCTCTAAGCTAGCAAATGATTTTCTAGTGCCGATCTGGTAGGATTATTTGTCCTTGAATATTGAAAACCTTTATGGCCTCCAGGAGTTGATTGTGCACACGTAGTGGTTTGATAAATTGGAGGCATTACAGCTCCATATGCCTTATCATGTTCCTGACCTCCATGTATAGTTTTTGTATTAAATTTCATTTTCTAAGTATTTAAAAAAAAACTTAATAGTTTCAATTGTGAATTTGATCAATTTTATAATTCCATTAGGATTCATATTTATTTTAATAAAAATAATTAATTTTGAAAACAATTCTTAAAGGGTATTAATCGTTGTACTTTTAACTTATGAATACAAAACTTTCCATGTTTATTTTAGTTATGACTTTTTTTATAAGTTGTAATAAAGATACCCATGTTTTTACTTCTGAAACTATTACTGAAGTATTTAATGGTAATTGTAAAGCCGAAACTTGTCCTGAGGTTTCAGTTGATTATATAATTTTAAAAGGGAATAAGCCTATTTCAAAAAAAATAAATTCCTCCATACATAGCTTCATTATAAATTCATTAGAATTAGAAGATTCTATCAATCCTCAAAGTGAAACTATTGTAGAAGCAGCTAATAATTTTCTACTGAATTATGAAAAAGATAAAGCTGAATTTCCTGATCTAATTTCTGAATACTTCGCTGAAATTTCGGTATGTCAAACCTACTCGACTAATTCATTATTAAGTTTCGAACTTCAACAATATATCTTTACAGGAGGAGCCCATGGTTATGGTTCTATTACTTTTTTAAATTGTAATACAACAAATGGGGAACAACTTTCAACAAAAGAGATTTTTAAAAATGAAAAGGAATTTCGTGATTTTGTAGAAATATTATTCAGAAAAGAATACAGTATTTCTTCAAATGAATCAATTAACTCCTCAGGGTTCTGGTTTGAAAACGACACTTTTCATTTACCCGAAACTATTGGATTTTATGAAGAAGAAGTTATCATTTTATACAATCAATATGAAATTGCTAGTTATGTTTCTGGACCTATTGAACTAACGATTCCGCTAGAGGATGTTTTGCCTTATATGGCAATTGATTAACATATTATTTTAATAATATGTGTTATTATTTGGAGGCTATCTCGTATTTTTGACAAAAATTATCTTTTATGAAACGAGCATGCTAAAAAAATTATCCCCCAAGGGAATGATTAATAGCGAACAGCATGTGACAATTAAAAAACAATAAATATAAACACATGAAAATTGCAGTTGTAGGCGCAACAGGAATGGTAGGAGGAGTGATGCTTAAAATTCTTAAAGAAAGAAATTTCCCTATTTCAGAACTACTTTTAGTTGCTTCTCAAAAATCAATTGGGAAGAAAATCTTATTTAATGGTGCCGAACATAGGCTCATTAGTATAGAAGATGCTATTAAAGCGCAACCTCAATTAGCAATTTTTTCAGCGGGAGGGAATACTTCATTAGAATGGGCTCCAAAATTTGCTGAAGTTGGAACGACTGTAATCGATAATTCTTCCGCCTGGAGGATGGATCCTTCAAAAAAGCTTATTGTCCCCGAAATTAATGCGCATGTTTTAACTTCAGAAGATAAAATTATTGCAAACCCAAATTGTTCTACGATACAATTGGTCATGGCATTAGCTCCACTTCATAAAAAATATAGAATGAAACGAGTGGTGGTTTCTACTTATCAATCCGTTTCAGGAACAGGTGTAAAGGCAGTAAATCAATTAGAAAATGAAATGAAAGGGATAAAAGATGAAATGGCATATCCCTATCCTATTCATAAAAATGCACTTCCTCATTGCGATGACTTTGAAGCTAATGGATATACAAAAGAAGAAATGAAATTGGCTAGAGAACCTCAAAAGATTCTTGATGACAGAACATTTTCTGTGACAGCAACTGCTGTTAGAATACCTACTTCTTACGGTCATAGTGAATCTGTAAATGTAGAATTTGTAAATGATTTCGAATTAAGTGAAGTTAGAACGATACTTCACAATGTAGCAGGAATCACAGTTCAAGATAATACTGACACAAACACTTATCCAATGCCTATATATGCTCATGAAAAAGATGATGTATTCGTAGGTCGATTAAGAAGGGATGAAACCCAAGAGAATACTTTAAACATGTGGATTGTAAGTGATAACTTAAGAAAAGGGGCCGCTACAAACGCTGTTCAAATCGCAGAATACCTTGTTTCAAATAGTTTATTATAGATAGACTAATTGTTTTGACTATTTACCATAGACTTCTAATTAATAGGCTAATATCCCAAATGTTTGCTATTTTTTGCTATTTTTGATTTCTTTTGTAAGAAAAAGAGTAGGGTTTTTACCGAATTAACTGTTATATAGAGAACTCTAACACCAATTTAACACAAAGTATGGCGAAAAAATACTTTTTTAATTTTATTGTTTTTATTTTAATGATTGCTTTTATCAGTTCATGTAAGTCTGATGATGATTATGAGGATGAGTATATTGAAATTATTGAAGTTGAAGAAATTTCTCCCGTTGTATTTAATATTGACGAAGTTCCTTATCCAAAACTTTCAGATTACAATTTCTTTGATGGCTTAATGTCTAATCAAGATCCTGTTTATGGTGTATTACCTTTTAGACTCATTAACAAGTTATTTACAGATTATGCCAAAAAGCAACGATTTATTTGGATGCCAGATGATGTTTCAGCTAATTATGTAAATGACCATACAGTACTAGATTTTCCTATAGGAACAACATTGATCAAAACTTTTTATTACGAAAATGTTCTTCCTGATAATAATAAAAATATTATTGAAACAAGGTTAATGATTAAGAAAGAAGAAGGGTGGATTTTCGCAAATTATATTTGGAATGAAGATCAAACTGAAGCTGATTTTGATCTTGTAGGTGGTTTTGCAGATCTAGAGTGGGATTTAGAGGGTACTACAAGAAGTGTCCATTATAGAATTCCCTCACAAAGCGAGTGTTTTACTTGTCATAAATCAGAAGTTAATAATACTCCTATTGGTCCTAAACCTCAAAATTTAAATTCAGAATATCCATATGAGGATGGAACTAAAAACCAACTTCAAAAATTAATTGAAATGGGTTATTTAGAGAATAATCTCCCAGAAACAATTTATACTGTCCCTAAATGGGATGATACATCATTAGATCTTAATGAAAGAATGAGAGGTTACACAGACATTAACTGTGCACATTGTCATTACGATTTTGGTCATTGTGATTATAGGCCTATGAGATTTGCCTTTAATTTAACATCTGACGATATTAATTTAGGGGTTTGTGTTGACTCAGATACCGATATATTTGATAAAACAAAAATAGTAGAACCGTCTAATTTAGATAACTCAATACTTTATTATAGATTTAGCACAATCGAAGAAAATTATAGAATGCCTTTGCTAGGGCGTTCACTAGTTCATGAAGAGGCAGTTGAACTAGTTGAAGAGTGGATAAATTCACTCGACATATCTTGTAACTAATTTACTAACTTAAAACAATTATATTATGAAAAGAATTATTTCCCTGATGATGTTTTGCTTATGTGTGAGCTTGGTCTCTGCACAAGTAGACTTCACAACACAAAACATTTCTACAGTAGGAAGCACAAGAGCTGTAGTAGATATGAACAATGATGATTTAGATGATGTTGTATCTGTTTCTTCATCAAATGTTAACGTTAACTATCAACAAGAGGATGGTACTTTTATAGTTGCTAACATTCCAACTACAGCAGCAGATAATACTGCTTCATGGAGTATGGCAGCTGCAGATTATGACAGTAATGGATTTACTGATTTATTATATGGAGGTGGATCTGGTGTTACATTTATGAGAGCAAATAATTCTGGTACTGGATTTACAGAAATTTCTGGTCCTGAATACGTATTCTCTCAAAGAAGTAATTTTGTTGACATTAATAATGATGGTCACTTAGATGCATTTGTATGTCATGATGTAGCTCCTAATGTTTATTATATTAATGATGGTAGTGGTAATTTATCATATATTCAAGGTGGTTTAGGTGATTATCCTTCAGGTGGTAACTACGGTTCAGTTTGGATTGATTATGATAACGATGGTGATATGGATATGTTTCTCGCTAAATGTGGTGGAGAAGAAGCAAGAAGAACGAATCAAATGCTCACAAATAATGGAGATGGTACTTTTACAGAAAATGCATTAGAATTAGGTTTAGCTGATCCAATGCAAACATGGTCTTCTGCTTGGGCAGATTTTGATAATGATGGTGATATGGATGTATTTGTAGGTGCAAGTACAGGATCTCATAAAATGATGATGAACAATGGAGATTTAACATTTACAGATGTTACTGCTACATCAGGTGTAGGAACTGTAAGTCAAACAGGTATTGAAAATGTTACTTATGACATGGACAATGATGGAAATCTGGATATCGTTTCTAACGGAAACATTCTTTACGGAAACGGAGATTTAACTTTTTCTCCCGTAGATTTTAATGCAATCCCAAGTGGGTGTTTTGGAGATTTAAATAATGATGGTTTTGTAGATGTTTCTGGTGGAAGTACTTTATACATGAATAATGGTAACGCTAATAACTGGATGACTATCACAACAAGAGGAATTGGTCCAGATTTAGGGGGAAGTAATTTAAATGGAATTGGAGCAAGAATTGAAGTTGTTACAGCTTCTGGTTTAAAAATTAGAGATGTACGTATTGGAGAAGGTTTTGGAAACTCAAGTACGCTTAACACACATATTGGTTTAGGTACAGATGATGAAATTTCAACAATTACTATTAACTGGCCATCTGGTATAGTTGATGTAATTTATGATCCTGCAATTAATGAAAAAGTAATTTATGTTGAAGGAGAAAATCCTGCTCTTGGAGTTGGTGATAATAATGTAAATAACCTTATTGTATATCCAAACCCAACTACAGAAAGACTTAATTTAAGTGTTACTGAAGGTTTTGATACTGCTATTTATATGATTTATGACGTAAATGGTAAAAGAGTTTTAAACGGTAAGTTAGAATCAGAAAGTATTGATGTTTCTAATCTTAGCACTGGAAGCTATATCTTACGTTTCATCAACGATGGAAATGTAAGAATCCAAAAATTTATAAAAAATTAATTTCTATTTCAAATAGATTTTAGAAAACATATTACAAAAGCTCCTTTTAAAGGGGCTTTTGTTTTTTAAGAATAGTGTTCATTTATATCCTTTTACCTAAGAAAATTATTCCAATTAGGATTTCTAATTTGTTTAGTATAGTTTTATAAGTGAAAAACAACCAATTAAAAAAAAAACTATGAAAAAAATTATTTTATTACTCGTTTTATGCATTTTCATTAATGAAGTGTCTGCGCAGGTCACTTTCACCAACGAAAGTATTTCAATTGTTGGTTCTGAAAGAGCTGTGGTAGATATGAACGGTGATAACCTTGATGATATTGTTTCAGTAAGTTCTTCAAATGTAAATGTACATTACCAACTAGAAGGTGGTGGATTTAACACCGTAAATATTCCAACAACTGCTGCAGATAATACTGCTTCATGGAGTATGGCAGCTGCTGATTATGACGGTAATGGGTTTACCGATTTATTGTATGGAGGTGGATCTGGGGTTACATTTATGAGAGCAAATAATTCTGGTACTGGATTTACAGAAATATCTGGCTCTGAATATGTATTCTCTCAACGATCTAACTTTGTTGACATAAACAACGATGGTCATTTAGATGCATTTGTATGTCATGATGTGGCTCCTAATGTATATTATATTAATGATGGTAGTGGTAACTTAACTTATAATCAAGGTGGTTTAGGTGATTATTCTTCAGGAGGGAACTACGGTTCTGTTTGGATTGATTATGATAATGATGGTGATTTAGATATGTTTATCGCAAAATGTGGTGGAGAAGAAGCAAGAAGAACAAATCAAATGCACACAAACAACGGAGATGGAACATTTACAGAAAATGCTTTAGATCTAGGCTTAGCAGATCCAATGCAAACTTGGTCTTCTGCTTGGGGGGATTTTGATAACGATGGTGATATGGATGTTTATGTAGGAGCTAGTTCAGGGTCTTCAAAATTTATGAGAAACAACGGTGATAATACTTTTACAGACATAACTGTAAGTGCAAACGTTGGAAGTATTGAAACTGGTATCGAAAGTTGTACTTATGATTTTGATAACGACGGTTATCTTGACATTGCCTCTAATGGAGATATTTCTTTTGGTAATGGAGATTTAACTTTTGGGAATCCAGTTGGTAATGAAATTCAATCAGGAAGTTTTGGAGACTTAAACAATGATGGTTTTGTAGATAGTTTTGATAACGGAACAATTAACTGGAATGATGGTAATGCTAATAACTGGTTAACAATTACTACAAGAGGAATTGGTCCTGATTTAGGAGGAAGTAATCTTAATGGTATTGGTGCTAGATTAGAATTAGTTACTTCTTCTGGTGTACAAATTAGAGATGTAAGAATTGGTGAAGGATTTAGAAACTCAAGTACTTTAAACACTCATTTTGGAATTGGTGCTGATACTGAAATTACTTCATTAACTATTAACTGGCCTTCAGGAATTGTTGATGTTTATAATGATGTAACTATTAACCAAGTAATTAAATTTGTTGAAGGAGAAACCATTTTAGGACTTAATGACAATGAAGTAAATGATTTAATTGTTTACCCAAATCCAACAACTGAAAGACTTAACTTAAGTGTTGCCTCTGGATTCGATAATGCTGTTTATATGATTTATGATGTAAATGGAAGAAAAGTTTTAGGCAGTAAACTAGTAGGTAGTAGCATTGATGTTTCTAACTTAAGTACTGGAAACTATGTATTACGTTTCATCAGTGATGGAAATATAAAAATCCAAAAATTTGTAAAAAATTAAATAAATAAAATAGTATGAATACCTAAAAGAGCCTCTAAATAGAGGCTCTTTTATTTGTGTTAATTTTACAAAATCATACATTTAAAAAAATAGTATTTTTACAATTTAATAGAGTTGCTTATTATGAAAAAGATTATTCCATCCCTTTTATGTGTATTTCTATTTAATTCCTCTAATATAAAAGCGCAAATACCAACCACTCAAGTGAAATATCCATTAACAAAAAAAGCAGATACTGTTACAAATTATTTTGGCACCGAAGTTAAAGATCCTTATCGTTGGCTTGAAGATGATAGAAGTAAAGAAACTGAAAATTGGGTAAAATCTCAAAATGAAACCACTTTTGGTTATTTGGATAATATCCCTTTTCGAAATGAATTGAAAGAACGTCTTTCTGCTCTTTGGAATTACGAAAAAGTAGGCGCTCCATTTAAGGAAGGTGATTATACTTATTTTTACAAAAATAACGGTCTTCAAAATCAATATGTGATTTATCGTTATAAAACGGCCGATGATTCCGCTACGGCAGAAATCTTTTTAGACCCTAATACTTTTAATAAAGAAGGCACTATTTCCTTAGGAAATATGAGCTTTTCTGAAAACGGTAAAATTGCAGCTTATAGTATTTCTGAAGGAGGAAGTGATTGGAGGAAAGTATTGATAATGAATACTGAAACTAAAACAATCATAGAAGATACTTTAGTAGATATAAAATTTAGTGGCCTTTCTTGGAAGAAAAACGACGGCTTTTACTACTCTAGTTACGATAAACCTAAAGGAAGTGAGCTTTCTGAAAAAACAGATCAACACAAGTTATATTACCATCAATTAGGAACTTCTCAAAAAGAGGATCTACTTATTTATGGTGGAACTGATTCAGAAAAACATAGATATGTTGGAGGATATCTTAGTGAAGATAATCGTTATTTAATGGTAAGCGCAAGTGTATCTACTTCGGGAAACAAAATATTTTTAAAAGATCTTTCAAAAGAAAACAGTGAATTTATCCCCCTTTTAAATCATACTGACAGTGATTCCTATATTATTGAGAATGTAGGTTCAAAATTATTTATTGTTACTAATTTAAATGCCCCAAATAAAAAAATTGTTACGGCAGATGCATCAGACCCTAGACCAGAAAACTGGGTTGATTTTATCCCAGAAACAGAACATGTTTTATCTGCATCCAAAGCAGGAGGAAGTTTTTTTACTGAATACATGGTAGATGCAGTATCTAAAGTGCTACAATATGACTATGATGGAAAATTAATAAGAGAAGTAAAATTACCAGGTGTAGGAAGTGTTGGTGGAAATTATGGAAAAAAAGAAGATTCCGAAGTGTATTATTCTTTCACAAATTACGTGACACCTGGAAGTATTTATAAATATGATATTGAGAAAGGGACTTCAAACTTATATAAAAAATCCAACATAGATTTTAATTCAGATAATTATGTAAGCGTTCAAGTATTTTATAGTTCAAAAGATGGAACAAAAGTACCTATGATTATCACTCATAAAAAAGGGATACAACTAGACGGTAATAATCCAACGATTCTTTATGGCTATGGAGGTTTTAATATTTCCCTTACTCCAGGATTTAGTATTACCAATGCTGTTTGGATGGAACAAGGTGGCATTTATGCAGTGCCTAATCTGCGTGGTGGTGGAGAATACGGAAAAGAATGGCACAAAGCGGGCACCAAATTAAAAAAGCAAAATGTGTTTGATGATTTTATTGCTGCAGCTGAATATTTAATTGAAAATAAATATACTTCTAGTGACTTTTTAGCAATTCGAGGAGGTTCTAATGGAGGTCTTTTAGTAGGTGCAACCATGACGCAACGTCCCGATTTAATAAAAGTAGCACTACCTGCCGTAGGAGTTTTAGACATGTTACGATATCATACATTTACTGCAGGTGCAGGTTGGGCGTATGATTATGGAACTTCGGAAGACAACAAAGAAATGTTTGATTATTTAAAGGGGTATTCTCCTTTGCACAACATAAAAAAAGGTGTTGAATATCCAGCGACTTTAGTTACCACAGGAGATCATGATGACCGTGTAGTACCAGCCCATAGTTTTAAGTTTGCTGCCGAATTGCAATCAAAACAATCTGGGAAAAATCCAACATTAATTAGAATTGAAACAGATGCAGGTCACGGAGCTGGAACTCCAGTTTCAAAAACTATTGAACAATATGCAGATATTTTTGGGTTTACTTTATATAATATGGGCTTTAAAGTATTGCCTGAAAATATAATAGGTGAGATTAAAAAATAAATCTTTTTTACCGCACCAATAAACATATAGAAGTATATGTTTCACAAGATAATGAAAATGCTTTTAAGGTTGCCAACCATATAGCTATGATATTATACATTGAAGTATATGATGCAACTAATTAATAGGGTTTTTATTCAATAGCTACAACTTCTATTTTATCATTATGAAACACAAAGAAATCCCCTTTTTGTTTTCCTAGTAAGAGAATTCCTATAGGAGCATTAGGAGCGATACAGAAATAATCTTTTTTCTGAAGACTAAATTTTCCAGCAGAAATGCTTAAAAAATACGTTGCTTGAGTCGTAGTCACTAGACTTCCTAAATGTATAAATCCAGAAGGTTTGTTAATTTGCACTCGCTTAAGAGATTGCTCCACTTTTTCAATTTCCTTTAATTGATGACCTGCATTTTCCCTTTCAATTTGAAGCATGGCTCTTCCCGTTTCATGTTTATCGCCCGCGCTACTTTTAGACTCTTCCTCTAATGCTATTTTAATATTTGATACCGTCTTATTTATACGTTGATGTCTTTCCACAATCCATAAAAAACAATGTTCTAATAATTTCTCTTTAATCTCTTTTGCTTTCATCTGTTTCTTTTAATGTGAAAGGCCCATAGTTTCTCATTTGCTGAAGTATCCATTTTTTTCTTTTTGAAATATAATTTGATTGAGGGTTTGCTTTAAATCGTATTGGGTTTGGCAAAATTGCAGCAATTGCAGCTGCCTGATTTTTCGAGAGATTCTTAGCTTTAGTGTTAAACCAATATTGTGAAGCAGCTTCCGCACCAAAAACTCCTTCCCCCATTTCGATACTATTTAAATATACCTCTAAGATACGCTCTTTACTCCAAAAAGTCTCTATTAAAAAGGTAAACCAAGATTCGAATCCCTTACGCAACCAACTTCGTTGAGGCCATAAAAAAACATTCTTTGCAGTTTGTTGTGAGATAGTACTTGCTCCTTTTAATTTTTTTCCTTCGCTATTATTTAAATAGGCTTTTTTAATTGCATCTACATCAAAACCTCGATGCTTCATAAAGTTTTGGTCTTCTGAACAAATTACAGCCAATTGTAATACTTTAGAAATATCTTCTATGTTTTTCCATTCATGTTTTATATCGTAGGCCTTGTTTGATTTAACCTTTTGTATAACCATTAAGGGAGTATAACTTACAGAGATATACTTATATGCTAAAACCCAAGCAATACTTAATAGTATAAACCAGAGGAGTGTTTTAAAAATGAAACGAAAGAGTTTTTTGATAATTTTTATTTGTTAGTATCTATAGAAAGTGAAAAATAGTAAAATATTGTTTACATGATGTAAAATGCGTTAGGGATTAAAACGGCATCCTTTTTGTCTTTTCGAGTATTATGCTTTAGCATAATGTATCGAGAAGTAAAAAAAGATATAGTGGAAAGCCCGACCTTCTTGAAGTTTTTCTGAAAGAAAGTAACGCCAAAAAAAAACTCCGAATCATTTACATTCGGAGTTTCTAATTTTTATTCTTCATCTTCTACTGGATCATCCATTACAAAATCATCCATAAATGCGGTAGTATAATTTCCAGAAATATATCTAGGGTCATTCATTAATTGTCTATGAAAAGGAATGGTAGTTTTTATTCCTTCGATAACAAATTCGTCTAGTGCACGTTTCATTTTATTAATCG
This sequence comes from Candidatus Marifrigoribacter sp. Uisw_064, assembly GCF_047730175.1. GTDB lineage: Bacteria > Bacteroidota > Bacteroidia > Flavobacteriales > Flavobacteriaceae > Marifrigoribacter. Next base: position 1,468,045 of record NZ_CP159833.1, on the reverse strand, counting down.
CTTCCTCACGAGATTGTGCGGTTGTGATTAATTTTGCAATCATAGAATCATAATTAGGTGGAATCGTATAGCCAGCATAGACATGAGTGTCTAAACGTATTCCATGACCGCCTGGAGCATGTAAAACTGTTATCTTCCCGGGTGACGGGCGGAAGTTGTTATATGGATCTTCAGCATTGATACGACATTCTATTGAATGTAATTTTGGCGTATAGTTTTTTCCAGAGATTGGCACACCTGCAGCCACTAGAATTTGTTCACGGATTAAGTCAAAATCGATCACTTGCTCGGTAATAGGATGTTCCACCTGAATTCGAGTATTCATTTCCATAAAATAGAAATTACGATTCTTATCTACCAAAAATTCTACGGTACCTGCACCTTCATATTTTATGTATTCGGAGGCTTTTACTGCAGCCTTACCCATGTCCTTTCTCAATTTATCGGTCATAAAAGGGCTTGGAGTCTCTTCTGTAAGTTTCTGATGACGTCTTTGGATAGAACAATCTCTTTCACTTAAATGGCATGCTCTTCCGGTACTATCACCAACAATTTGAATTTCAATATGACGTGGTTTTTCAATTAACTTCTCCATGTACATGTCATCATTTCCAAAAGCTGCTTTACTTTCTTGCCTTGCCGATTCCCATGCATCTTGAAGTTCATCTGCTTTCCATACAGCTCTCATTCCCTTACCACCACCACCTGCACTAGCTTTCAACATTACCGGGTAACCTGTTTTCTTTGCAACTTTTATACAAGTTTCAAAATCAGGAATCACTCCTTCACTTCCAGGAACACAAGGAACTCCAGCTTCAATCATGGTAGTTTTTGCCATGGCCTTATCTCCCATTCTATCGATCATGTCTGGCGAAGCTCCAATAAACTTAATATTGTGTTCATCACATATTTTCGAAAATTTGGCATTCTCTGATAGAAATCCATATCCAGGATGAATAGCGTCTGCATTGGTAATTTCTGCTGCGGCAATAATGTTCGAGATTTTTAAATAACTCTCACTACTCGCTGCAGGTCCAATACAAACAGCTTCGTCTGCAAAACGAACATGTAAACTTTCTTCGTCTGCTTTTGAGTACACTGCGACAGATTTAATTCCCATCTCTTTACAAGTTCGAATAATCCTTAGTGCAATTTCTCCTCTATTTGCTATTAATATTTTTTTAAACATACTTTAAAAATTTTCAAACCTTAATCATCAATTACTATAATTAGTAATTGAATTTTGGGATTTGGGGTTTGATAATTTATGATGGATCTACTAAAAATAATGGTTGATCAAATTCTACTGGAGAAGCATCATCAACTAATACTTTTATTATTTTACCTGAAATTTCACTTTCAATTTCATTAAAAAGTTTCATTGCTTCAATGACACATAAAACATCACCGTCTTTTATGGTATCTCCTACCTCAACAAAAGCAGGTTTATCTGGAGATGATTTTCTGTAAAATGTCCCAATGATTGGAGACTTAATGGTTACATATTTAGCATCTTCATCAGCTTCTGTTTCTAATGGTTTATCAGCAGCAACATCTACATGCGGTACCATAGCTTGAGGCTGTAAAGCTCCCATAGCAGGTACTTGTTGTATATAAGTTGTGTCCGTTTTTCCGTGGTTATCTCCAGTTCTAATGGTGATTTTTATATCTTCCATTTCAAGTTTTACTTCAGTGGCACCAGATCTTGCCACAAACTTGATTAAATTTTGGATGTCTTTAATATTCATATCAGTTAGTTTAATTCTTAATTGTTGTTGTTATTCTGAATCGTATGCCCATGTAAGGTATATTGATCCCCAAGTAAATCCTCCTCCAAAAGCAGCAAAAACTATTTTGTCTCCTTTTTTTAATACTTTTTCATAGTCATAAAGACATAATGGAAGTGTTGCTGAAGTTGTGTTTCCATACTTATGAATATTCTTCATCACTTTTTCATCTGGAAGTTCCATTCTTCTAGATGTTGCCTCAATAATTCTGTTATTTGCTTGATGCGGAACTAACCAGGCAATATCATCACCTGTAATATTGTTGCGCTCTAATATTTTTTCACTCACATCTGCCATATTAGAAACGGCAAATTTAAAAACAGTTCTTCCGTCCTGGTAAACAAAATGTTGTTTATTATCAATTGTTTCGTGTGATGGAGGCAATAAGGAGCCACCCGCATCTATTTTAAGATGAGGTCTTCCACCACCATCTGTTCTTAAATATTCATCTTGAACTCCATAGCCCTCATGATTAGGTTCAAAAAGGGCAGCACCAGCTCCGTCGCCAAAAATAATACAAGTTGATCTATCAGTGTAATCTATTATAGAGGACATTTTATCTGCGCCAATTAAGAGTACTTTTTTATAACGACCCGACTCTATATATTTTGCGGCTGTAGACATGCCAAACAAGAAACTTGAACAGGCTGCCATTAAATCGTATGAAAATGCATTTATTGCTCCAATTTCTGTAGCTACATAAGCTCCAGTAACTGCAACAGGCATATCTGGAGTAGTTGTAGCCATGATAACCATGTCTATCTCGGCTGGATCTACTTTACTCTTAGTCAATAGATCTTTAGCTGCCTGAATTGCAAGAAAGGAAGTACCTTTATCTTTATCTTTTAATATTCGACGTTCCTTAATACCAGTTCGCGCTGTTATCCATTCATCATTAGTATCTACCATTGATTCCAAAATTTGGTTGGTAAGTACGAAATCAGGAACATATCCTCCTACAGCTGTAATCGCTGCTGTAATTTTACTCATAAACTTGAATTAAAATCTACAAAATGAGGGGAACGCCCCCAAAAGTGATGAAAAATACTAATAATTCATCAAAAACAAGTACAAAGTAAGTAGTTTTTCTATTTAAAGAAAGTTAAAAATAAAAAACTCTCACATTTCTGTGAGAGTTTATATTTTTAAAAATCATAAAAACCTATGCTTCTACTTCTTCTACTGCATCAATTACAATTTGACCACGATAGTATAATTTACCTTCATGCCAGTGAGCCCTGTGATACAAATGAGACTCACCTGTAGTAGGGTCTGTAGCAATTTGTGGGGTTGTCGCCTTGTAATGAGTTCTTCTTTTATCTCTTCTAGTTCTTGAGATTTTTCTTTTAGGATGTGCCATTACTTATATTATTTGTCCGTTAATAGATTCTTTAATGTGTCCCATCTTGGGTCCGTTTTATTGCCTTTAGACTCAGTATCTTCATTACTTTGTTTTGGGCGCAATTCTTCGAGTTTAGCAAGTATATCTGAATTTAATGTTCCGTCTTCAATTCCTGGATGGATTCTTCTTGATGGCATTGCCAAAACTATAGACTCATATATATATTGCTGAATATTTACTTCATAACTACCATGTGGTATTATTAATAAATCTTCATTCTCATTATCAAATGAATCTCCAAACTTTACTACAAAGTGATATTTTCCAGATAATTCTTGGTTATAAGGCTCATTTGTAATATCACAATTTACATTTACATTTCCTGAATAAGAAAGTGTAAACTCTAATAAAGTTGATTTTTTTTCAAGAAGTACATCGAGTTTAATGTCTACGTCATTATAATCTTCATACTCTAAATTCTCAAAGAACGATTTACTTATATTATAGTCAAACTCGTGTTCACCTACCTTTAAACCCGCAAATGGGAGAGTAAATTCTTTCAATTCCTTCATAATCACACGCCTGTTTAACGTAATAGCCTTACAATTAAGGCGGGTGCAAAGATAAAAAATTATTTGAATAGCAAATTAGTTTTAGCAATTCTTTTTTTGAATAAATTAAATCCTTGCTAACTCAGTATTATAAGTCATTCAAAAAGAATATTGAGATATAAATCATTTCAAAAGCTACATCAATATCATAATTCCATCCTATTCATGTTATAAAATTACATGAACTTTCTATCGCATTAAGGATTGTTGATTTGCAAAACAGTCAACTTGATGCTAAATGATGAATATTGTCATTTTAATTTTGCCAATTCCTTTTAGCACCTATATTAGGTATAGAAACTTTTAAAGGGTTTTCGGAGATTTCGCTGTACTCATTTCTCTTTTTAAATATCTCAATTGCTTTGTAAACGGCTTCTCTAAAGGATTCGTGATTGGCTAAGTTTTTTCCTGCAAGATCAAAAGCAGTACCATGATCTGGAGAGGTTCTGATTTTATTTAATCCTGCTGTATAATTTACCCCATTTCCAAACGATAATGTTTTAAATGGAATTAATCCTTGGTCATGATAAGAAGCGATGACTGCATCAAACTGTTTATAATTTCTAGATCCAAAAAAACTATCTGCAGCGTAAGGCCCATACACCAATTTTCCTTTAGTACGTATTTTTTCTAGAGTAGGGATCATAATTGTATCATCTTCATCACCAATAACTCCATTGTCACCATTATGAGGATTGATTCCTAATACAGCTATCTTAGGCTTTATAATTCCGAAATCTTTAATTAATGAATCATGAATTGTTTGAATTTTATTTTCAATTAGTTCGGTAGTAATATGTGAAGCTATATCTTTCAACGCTACATGATCGGTTAATAGCCCAACTCTTAAACTATTAGATATCATTAACATTAGGCTATTGCCTTCTAATTCTTGCGCTAAATAGTCTGTATGTCCTGGAAAGTTAAAAGATTCAGATTGAACATTCGATTTATTAATAGGAGCTGTAACTAAAACATCTATTTCTCCATTTTTCAAAGAACTTACCGCTGCCTTAAGTGATTTAATTGCATAATCTCCCATTACAGGATCTTCAGTTCCAAGTTCAATGCTAACGTTTTCTTTCCAAACATTTAAAACATTTATTTTTTGATGAATTAATGACTTCACATCATCTATTCCGTTGAAATTACAATTTATATTATATAGTTTTTTATACGCCGAAATTAATTTACCTGACGCAAATATGACAGGAGTGCAAAATTCTAAGATTCTTGAATCTTCAAATGTTTTTAATACAACCTCACTACCAATTCCATTTAAATCTCCAATTGATATACCAACAACTATTTTTCTTTGCTTATTCATGCTTGACCGTGACTCTTAATATTTGTATTTTTGTAGTACAAATGTAATTAATTGAAAACATGTTTACAGGAATAATTGAAACAATAGGAGAAATTAGCAGTATAGTTCATGATGACGGTAATTTACACCTCGAAATTAAAAGTAAGATATTTTCAGAATTGAAGATAGATCAAAGTGTTTCACATAATGGTGTTTGTTTAACTGTTGTTGAAATTAAGCCAGAAAGTTATGTGGTAACTGCTATTAAAGAAACCCTTGATAAGTCTAATTTGAATACTGTTTCAGTAGGAGATATTGTTAATTTAGAACGCGCAATGGTGTTAGGAAATAGACTAGATGGCCACTTGGTTCAAGGACATGTTGATCAAACAGGAGTTTGCATTGAAGTAAAAGAAGCCGATGGCAGTTATTATTATACTTTTAAATATAATGATGATTATAAAAACATAACAATTGAAAAAGGATCGATTACTGTTAATGGAGTTAGTTTAACAGTTGTTAATTCGAAGGAAAACGAATTTAGTGTAGCTATTATACCTTATACGTATGAACACACAAACTTTAAAGATTTTAATGTAGGCACACTTGTTAATTTAGAATTTGATGTTATAGGAAAATACTTGCAGAAGCTTAGTCAAGCTTACTTTTAGCCTTCATGTTTTTAAAAGCTACATAGCACCCTAAGATTAATCCAGCACAAATCAGTACAATAATACTCTTATCTAATGGTAATTCTGGAGTTCTTTGTGAAGTAGGCGATGGTGGTCCTGAGCCAGCGTTTGAACGCTGTGCAAGCATATTGGCACTTGTTCCGAGGAAGAGTACCCATGTTAATATTTTAACGATTTGGGATCGCATAATGATCGACTAAAGTAATACTTTTTTTAAACATAAACATAAAAGGTGATAATTTAAAGTAATTACACGCTATTTATTACTAGTAACGCTGTTAATTTATTGACTCTGCATATACAACAGTATTAGTAATAGCGACATAAAATCGCGATTAATGATTAAAGGGCTTCACTTTTAGAAACCTAACTCCCGGCACTATGTATTGTTTATAACACTCTTTTTATTTATTAAATATTTTATCCTTCCAAGATCGTTTAAATGTATCCTCACTATAGCCATAACCATACCCATAGTTATAACCATACCTAGATCTTTTATTAATACCTACCCGATTAATAACATAGCCCATATTCTTTAGCTTTTTATTCTTTGCTAAAGAATTGGCATGCTCTAGTAAAATCTTTTCCGTATAATTTGCTCGGGTAATGTAAATGGTAGCGTCTGCAAATTTAGAAATAAGAAGGGTATCGGTAACCGAGATGGTAGGTGCCGTATCTACAATAATATAATCGTATCGTGTCCTAGCTTCTTCTAACAATACTTCAAAACGTCCATTAGTTAATAAATTTGGGGGGTTAGGAGGAATTACACCAGAAATTAAAGTGTCGTGACCAGGGTGCTCACTAAACCCTTTTATTAAAGCTCCTTTCCATTCAAAGTTAGGATCGTGTAAGTAATTGGACAAACCAGGTAAATGTTTATCTATTTCAAGATAACTATGTACTTGAGGGTTTCTTAAATCGGCACCTATCAATAATACTTTTTTATTTAAACTCGATAATGCTAAAGATAAATTCAAGCTTACAAACGTTTTACCCTCCCCTTTAATGCTAGAAGTACAATAGACCACACTTCCTTTACCCTCTTCTTTAAAGGATAGTATATAGTTTGTGTTAGAACTTAATATCCGAAACGATTCTGCCAATATTGAACGATCGTTAGGATTGCTAAATATAGTATTGGTCCCTTCTTTAATTGTAGGGATTTCTCCAACCACTGGAATATCAGATATTGATTTTTCGATATCTTCTTTACCATGTATTTTGTTGTCTAAAAGAAACATCACATACAAAATTCCAAAAGGAATTATTAAGCCCAATAAAAGAGCTACTAAATATATAATCTTAGGCTTGGGTGAAACGGGTAAGGATCCAGAGAGGGCATATTCTACCACCTTAACAGAAGGCTCTGTGACCGCCAAACTAATAGATGCTTCTTCTCTTTTTTGAAGTAATAATAAAAACAGACTTTCTTTAATTTTTTGCTGGCGATTAATCGCTCGTAATAATTTTTCCTTCTGGGGCAAGTTGTAAACTTCAGATTTAAATTTTTTATCCCGAGAGGCTAATTGCCTTTGTGAAAGTTGTAGCTGATTCCTGTAGACTTTTAAAGAGCTGTCTATGTTTGCTCGTAAATCAAGCAGTTGTAACTGTAATTGTCTTACGATTGGGTTATTAACGCCACCACTACCGATTAGTTTTTCATTGTCGAGTAGGGCGGTATTGTATGTTTCGATTAAGGTATTAATTGCACTGCTCTCTAAACCAAAATTAGCAGGTAATAACTTACTTTTTGTATTGGGGTCATTGATGGCATCTTCTAGTAATTGCGATAAGGCCAACTGGTTTTCGATGCGAAAGACTTCGTCATCTGCTTGTGCTCCTTTTTTTAGGCTTAATTGTGTGTCTGCCTCAATATACACCAAGTTGTTTTCTTGTTTAAAATCTTTTTTATCCGACTCTATGGAGTCTAACTCTTCCGATAAAAAAATAAAACGATCATCAATAAATTCTAAGGTACGTTTTGAGATTAGCTGGCGGTCTTGGATTCCATCTTCATTAAAAGCATTGAGAATCGCATTGAGAATCTTTTCGGATCTTGAAGCACTTTCTCCTTCCATACGCAGTTCTACAATGTCACTCTTCTTACCTACAGAATTTACCTCAAGGGAGCTCTTTAAATTAAGAACGGCATTCTTTATCGTTTTTATATGCACATTATATTGTTTGCCTATACACAAGGCAAGCTCTTCAGGGTTTTCTATCTTTATTTGAAAGGGTAGGCTATGTTGGGTTATATTGGTGTCATGGTTTGCAAACAGGGTGGTGGAATCTGTTTTAAAATCATAAATTTCAAAGGCACTTGGCGTCACGCTAATGTTGAAACTTCCTGTTGTAGATACACTATCAACCCCAATAATTCGCCTATAGCTAAAGGGCAGGGTATCTAGTTGTGAAGTTTGAATGCTCCCTTCTTCATAAAAAACATGACTTAGTTGTAGCTCTTTTTCTACTTTCTTTAAGATCCTGTATGAACTAAGAATTTCAATTTCATTTTCCAAGTTGACATTAGAGCTGTTAAATAACAACTCGTCCATGGGTAAATTTAAACCCTTGCCTTCGTTTAAAATTTTTATCTTGGCCGTAGTTTCATATACCTTAGCGGTATAGCGCAGGTATAAAAAACTGGCTGTGGCACATAGCATTAGGCTTAGTATAAACCAGGGCCAATATCGCAAATACTCTGTAATTGCTTGTTTTATATCGATGGTATTTTCCTCTTCCATAATAAGATATGGTGACTGTTGTTCTTTCATAAGGTATTAATTAATATGATGCTGCTTAATAGTAAGGATGCAATAGCCACAAAGCTTGATGAATTACCAAAAAATCCTGCACTTTTTACTTTTGCTCCATTGGGATTGACCATAATCACATCGTTGGGTTTTATTAAATAATAGGGGCTTTCTAACCAATTAGATTGGGTTAAATCTAAATGTGCAATGGTTCGGACACCATCTATTTCTCTAATTAAAAGCACGTCGTTTCGTTCTCCATTAATGGTTAAATCTCCTGCTAGACCAAAGGCTTGTAGGAGGTTGATGTTATTTTCGGTAAACGTATAGGTACCGGGTATTTTTACTTCTCCTAAAATAGTCACTTTGGCATTTAAAAGCCGAACATTTACACTGGGGTTGACCAAATGCCCACCTGTTTCTAAACGGTTAATTAAGTCTGTTTCCAGCTGGACTACCGTTTTATTTGCCACTGAAACCTCTCCTAGTATAGGAAACGAAATGGTTTGCTCTAAAGACACCAAATACCCTTCCAGTTGCATCATTTCAATGCTATTAGTTTGAACCATTGTTTGGCTTATCCTATTATATGGTATGGCCGTTTCCGGCACCAAAGCGCCCACCGTTATTTTTAAAATATCATTGGGCTGTAGGCTTGGATTAGTAAACTTGACTTCTGAATTGTTATATGCATTGATGTCTTGCATATAAAGCATTTCTTTTTTGGTCTTACAAGACTGCAAAAAAACGAGGAGTAAAAGTCCTAAAAATTTAACTTTCATAGATTAATATTTAAGGGGTTGTAAATATACTTTGATTTAAGCCCAAAGCAAAAGCTGTTTAAAGTAGTGTTTTTATCTTTTTTTACAAGTAGGCTTTTACAAACAGAGTGAAGCAGTCTTGGTGTTTTTGGATGTTTTCAGAGCTTATTGAAGTCGTCACACTTTCACAATAACAAGTCTATAAAGCGTTTAGCTAGTTGTAAAACAGTTGTATTAGAACTATTTAATTTTCTTCTTTTTTATTCTCTTTCCTAATACATCAAAAACCACCAAAAACAAACCGAATACCATCATTAAAATAAAGATCATCACTACACTGTTAAAAATGGAGGATAACCAGATTATTATAATAACTATGGCATAATTTATAAAACCCAGTAACATGCTGACCTTAAAGTGTGACATTCCATTATCGATTAAAATATGATGGGAATGATTTCGATCTGGAAAAAAAGGGCTGTTCCCATTTAGTAATCGCACCCCAATAACCCGAAACAAGTCAAAAATTGGAATGCATAAAATGGCTACAACGAAGATCAATCCATTTTCCGGTTTAAAGCTGAAAAAATTATAATTTGAAACATCTATCGCAATAAACTTTAGCGTTAAAAAAGCAATACAAAACCCGATGAGCAGGGAACCCGTATCTCCCATAAATATTTTCTTTTTACTGGAAAAATTATAGACTAAATAGGCTAATAACATGCCTATTAAGCTTATGGAAAGTAAAAAATAAAAGTATTGATGTAGTACAAAAAACATTAATCCGAAAATGCTAAAAATTACAAGGGCTACCGTAGCAGCTAAGCCATCGATTCCATCAATTAGGTTATAGGCGTTAATAATGGTTATAGCTATCAGCACACTTCCAATATAGGCGATGATTTCAGGAATTTCATAAATCCCTAGAAAGCCATGTAAAGTGGTTACTTCCATCGCACTATTAAAAAATAAAAACATGGTTGCCAAGGATTCCATTATTAATTTTGCGCGGGGTGATGACATTACTAAATCATCTTTTACACCCACCATAAAAATAAGGGTACTGCTTGCTATTAAATTAAGGCCAATGTTTTCGGTATCGAAATACTGGATAAAAAACATCACCATAATTAAGGTAATATAAAACGAAAATCCTGCCATGGTAGGGGTCGAAATACTATGAGAACTTCGACTGTCAGGGGTGTCGTTTAAATTTCTGCTTATAATTACCCAGCTTATTTTTGGGATGATATAATACACCAGTAAAAACGAATTCACGAGTGTAAGTATGCTTATCACCTTGAGGTTTAACATTAGTTCTTGTAGCATAATAATTTTATTGTACTATTAATGGTAGTTTGACATTTATACCATTTTACTTTAGTGTATTAAAATAGTAAAGCGTATTTATTGGCTATCACTTCCCAGATATAGTTGTTATTCGCAATATCCTTCATGTCTTCGGACACCTTTTTTAAATCTTTTTCATCCAAAGAAGTTATTATTTTAACTAACTCATTGCTAGTATGAAAAAACATGGCTTTATGTTGTGTAGTTTCTCTATTATAGGGTACTCCGTAAGCTATTATTGGTAAGCCCAAAAACATAGCTTCTACTAATGAAGGATTAGTTCCTCCTGCACTATGTCCATGTATATATACCAAACAATTGCATCTCAATTGATTTAAATCGATTTGATTGTAGATAGGATTTAGCAAATAAATATTTGGAAAGGTGCTAAATTGCTGCTTCAATTGTATACCATAGGTGCTATTTCCCCAGTTACCAACGATTACAATATTTAATTCAGGAAATTCTGAAAATGCTTTTAAAATGACATCTAACTTATTCTCAGGTTCAATTCTACAGACTTTAAATGCATAGTTTTCATTTAAAAAAGGATATTTTGAAAGGACTTGTTTTGAAAGAATTTCATGTTGACAGTGATCGGCACCATAAGCTATCAATTCACTTTGAACACCATATTCCTTTAAAACATAATCTTGAATCACCTTATTATCTGAAATCACGGTATGGGCATATTTTACCGCTACTTTTTCTGAATATTTCAAAAACCATTTTGCTGCCTTGCCCCATTTTGCACGTTTCCACTCTAAGCCATCAATATTTACAATCGTTTTTTTTGATGAAATTAATTTCACAAAGGGAAGTACAATACATCCCGACACCCCTAATATTAGTAAGGTATCTGCAAAAAACAAGGCTTTAAAAATAGAAATGATATCATACAAAATACTTTGTACTCCATTTGCATTTAAGGGCAGGTACTTTAGTTTGGCATTGTTATGTGTTTTTAATTTTGTTTTATACGTTTTGCTACTACAAAACACGGTAATATCAAATCGATCTCCCACATGTTTTGTTAAGTACTCTGTTAGGGTTTCAAACCCTCCATACTTGGCAGGAATGCCAACAGTACCTATAATGGCTACTTTTTTAAGCATTCAATAATTTTAAAATCTTTGTTTGGAATACATTCTCATTAAAATCTAAGGATCGCTTTTTTGCGTTTTTAGAAAGCCTTAAATATTCCTTTTCATCTTTTGAAAGTTTCATGATTTTTTGCGCAATCTCATCAACTTTATAAGATGAAATTAAATAACCTTCTACCCCTTCCCTTACAATTTCTGTAGGGCCACCAACAGGTGGTACAATTACAGGTACTCCAAAACTCATGGCCTCAATAATGGTTAATCCAAAAGTTTCCACACATTCATCAATTTTTGAAAGGTTTAATAACAAATTTGATTTTGCATAAAATTCAAAAACATTACTTTGTTGAGGGAATAATGCAATATTTGAGGGAAATTTAAAATTTGAAAAATAATTATCTATTTCAGATTTTTCTGCATTTAAAACTAAGGTAAAAGTGATATCAGAATTCGAAAGTAATAATTGTGCTAAAGCGATAAATTCATTTACTCCTTTATAACTTTTCAAGGAAGAAATCATTAACACATTAAAACCTGATTTGTTCTTGTCTATATAATCTTTCTTATCTGCATTTATAACAAAGTCTTGTGGTACAGAGTTGTAAATAACAAGTTGTTCTTTGTTTTGAAAAGACTCCAACTCTTTGACAGATTCTGAAACAAAAATAATTTTGGTTGTTGATATTTTAATAATACTTCGTAGAAAATATTTTAAACTTGTAGGACTCAAATAAGTTTCATGTATATGGTAATACACAGGTTTTTTCATAACCCACCCCGCTAATCCTGCACCAAATGGAAGCATTGTATTTACATAAATTACAATATCCTTATTAAAATATTTTAACAATTTAAAAAACAATATTGTTTGTGAAAGTAAAAAAGTAACTAAAGTAAAATATTTGTTTTCAAATCTTTTATAAAAATAGAAATGATGCTTCTTCGTTAAATTGGACAAAAAACCAGAACTACTTTTTCCTGTATATAATTCTATATCACGACCATTGTTCTGAGCAGATTCAATTACTTGAGATAATACCTTAGGACTACCACTAAAATCATTGAGCAAATGCACAAAAATAATTTTTTTCATTACAGCTTTTCTTGCAACATTAAATGGTTAGATAGTTTTTTATAACTCATTGCTGTTTCAACTTCATTTGTGTTCTTCCAAAACAGGATTCTCTCAATCAGGTGCAAGTGAAGAAATACGTTAAATTCTATTTCTATATTTAATAGTTGTAAATAATTTTTGTAGTTTAATATTTGTGCTTCATTTAAAGCTATTCTATACACTTCTCCAATTGTTTTATAGCGAATTATAGGATCAATATAATAATTTAGTAAATCTTCTAATGGCGGACCATCTAATACAGCTTCCTCAAAATCAAAAATTACGGGTTTTGAATAACTGATAATATTCCAGGGTTTAAAATCACGATGTACTAAGCCTAATGGAAACTCTAATTCTCCATAGTTTGTTTTAATTGTTTCTAATACTTGTACCTGAGTTTTTGTTTGTACATTCTGTACTTGTTGCAATTCACTTTGTAAATACTCAATATATGTTTTTATCGTGCTTTTTTCAGAATCAGTCGTCTTAAAAAACTCAACCAAAGCAAGTGTTAAACCTTCGCTTGTTGTTTTTTTTATTGATGTTGAAATATGAGTATTCGACAATTTAAAAGAAATCAATTCATCCTTTTTGTGTTCAACATCATAATAGTTTGATGTCTGAAAATGCTTTTTATTTTTAGTAAACAAGTCATAAATAACAGTTTCCTTTTTTACGTTTTGGTAACTTTTACCAAATGCAAATTTTTGAAAGTATTCACGATGGTGGTGTACGATTACTTTATCATGCGTAGGGGAAATTAACACCGAGCAATCTTCATTTATATTAAAAGCAGTTTTTGTTGCAGAAATATTTTGTAGGTATTGGTTAATTTCAATAGCACTTTTAAGATTTTTTTTTAACAAAATCCATTTAAAAAACAAATACCAATGCAATCCTTGTTTTAAAATACTCGCCTTTAAAGTTCTTGCTCTATAAAATTGTAAAGAGGTACCAATATTTTTCCAACTGCTGGTATTTAAAATATAATTAGCCCCATTATTGCCTTTTAAAATATAAAACAACTTAGTACTCATTAATTTGAATGTTGTTTGTAACGACTATTTATCAATTCAGAAATAGCTTTTCCTTTATGACTCCAATCAAATTGTACTCCAATTTCTTTTGCTTTCTGTCCTTTATCTTTCCTTATTTCTGTACCGGTCATTTGTAGAATACCTTTTGCCAAATTTGCAATTAGCTCTTCTCGGCTAGTTTTAGGGATTACAACCGCATATTCATTAGTGAAATAACGTGTATACCCACCTGTATCTATACAAATTAATGGTTTTCCAAACGACATTGAGTCAAATGCTATGGTAACGGCCCCTTCTTTTAAACAAGGATTTACTACCACATCACAATCCGCTAGTTTTTGATAATATTTTTCCATAGAAACCTGCCCACTTAATGTAATATAAGACTGCATCTCTAACTTTTCTATTAAAGTTTCTAATCTAGTTTTATCGGAGCCTTTCCCTATAATTTCTAATTTAATGTTTGGTTTTGTTTGGGTTGCTTTAGCAAATGCCTCAATTAAGATATCGAAACCCCTCCAGGCGTCTAAACGCCCGCCTGCATAATAAACAATATCTTTATTTTCATTCCCTGCATTAGTGTAGGATTTTATATCAATCTTTTCCACTGCTACATCAGTGAAAATCTGTGCTTTATTATTAAACTGTTCTGGGATGCTTTTAAAGGCGGTCTCTGTTTTACAAAGTATTAGGTTGGCATTTTTACAACGTTTTTTAAATCCTCTATTATATCTTAATCTTTTTACAATGGTTCTACGTAAAAACTCAATCAATCTTCCTTTGAAATGATAATGTTTTGAAAATTCAGAAGGAATTGTTTCTACTCCTCCAGTTGGCCCCCATATAAAAAACTGCTGTTTTCCATATTTACTTACAGACCACAAAGCATTGCCATAGGTTAGATGATGAAATATTTTAATACGATGTTCTTGCATGGTTCTTTTTACAATGGTATTGGTACTCCATTGCCATATATTGTAATACAGCCTCACCCCTCTCATTCCTTTTTTCCAAAACCGAAGGTAGTATGGCAAATCAAAATAAATAAAATGAATATTTTTATAACTTGGATTTTCTTCTAACCATGCTTCTATGGATGCTTGATTACTCTTACGAGTAAGTACCCAAAGCTCAAAATATTGAGACATTTGCAACACCCAATTCCAACCCACACCAATTTCGGAACCTAAATTGGGTTCACAGGCATAGGCAGAAACAAATATTTTTAATTTTTCTTTCACTTAAAGAATTTATTATATTTTTTATTTTGATTAGATAAAACGAAATTGATAATTTCATTTATTGCAACCTCTACATTTTTATTGTTTTCAATAGGTGTATAATTATTATCCTTGTTACAAATATAATTTAGCTTCACATAAATATCTTCAATTTGTATTTTTGTGAGTTCTTTTTTTCTTTCTAATATAATTTTAGGCTCTACAAAAATTATAAAATTATAATTCATTTTAGGAACTAGTCTTCTCAAAAAGAACAGTACCTTATAATTTAAATTTATTTGTGATCTTTTACTATCACTAATAATATCCGTGAAATAACGATCAAAAATCACAACACCTCGTCTAACTAAAATGGGCTTAACAAGTTTATAATAGCCAATAATATAATCTGCGATGTAATAAAATATTCTAAAAACGGAGCTTAATATTCCTGTTTTTTCTCCTCTATGTGGCTTATCATAATTGACATCTACATCCTTTTTTAACCCCGATTCTTTAAACAACTCTGCAATTCTAGGTATTACTGTAGGTCTAAAATGGTTGTATTCAACCTCCCTATAAACCTTAGAAAATTTATCTTCCAATCCATTTAAAATGGTTGTCTTTCCAGAACCATCAGGCCCTGTAATACTAAATGAAAAACCATTGGGCTTCAACTTTCCCTTTAGATGATAACATAAAAACTTAGTGCTAAAAGCTACTTGCTTTATTGGGTTGGAAAATAAATTTCTTAAAAATGCTTTTTTTAGCAAATAGTTTCCTGAATTTTTTTCGCAATCCACAATATTTAGAGCTTTAATATTGAATAACGCACTCAACCTGGAATTAACTTCTAAGCTATAATTTTCATTTATCTCATTTAATAATTCACTATATTTTGAAGGGTATCCTTGATTAAGCAAGGACGTATTAAGAAATTTTTCAAGAAATTCATATACTTTATTTACATGATACACTTTCCCATTAAATTGACGCTTTTCTAAAACCTCATGAGCATCAATTAAATTAACGCCATATAAACTATAATTAAAGAAAAAATCTAAGTACAAATATATTAGTTCATCTCCAATTTGTTTAGCTATAATAAAAGTAACAAACCTTTCATTTGTATTTACCATTAATAAACGGTAATCAAAATATTTTATAATTTTACAAACATCCTTCTTTAAAAGGTTAAATTCTTTTTTATCAATTAAAATATCAACGTCATGACTTATAAAATTTTCTGGAAGTTCTTCAAAACTTCGAAGAACTGCATAATTGTAGTTTTCATTTAAAAGGTTAAATAAACTTATTACAAATTCTTTATTCCCCATTCATTTAATCATTTTTTAAAAAATTACTTTTAATTTTATCTACAATGTAACTTGGATTGTATAACATAGAACAAACCATATAGTATACAAATCTTAAGTATGACTTATTTACAAACAAAAAGCCTGCTTTTCTATAGTAGTAGGCAGATGTGTCTTTATAATAATTCCTTTTTTTTTCTTTAACAGTTAATGTCGAAATAAATTCTGTAAAATCAACATCCAACAAACCCGCTCTTCTGCGTTTTAAATTAAATTTGATATACCTAATTTTATCTTGCATAGCAAATAAACTGTCTTTTGAAGCCGAAAGCGTATTTGTGTTTTTTCTATAATAAAAAAGTACTTCAGGAACAGTAATCATAATTTTATTATCCACATAAAAATCTGACATTCTAGACCATAAATCTAAATCTTCTGATAAATCCTGATATCGAATCTTTTCGTTACCAAATCCTTTCACCCTATATCCACCTGCTTTAATAGCATATTCTCTTTTAAACAAAGTTGGAGGCAACATAAAGATTAATTTTCCTTGCATTGCTTTTTCCAAAAAGGATTTCTCATTTTTAGGACCAATGTATTGTCCTCCTTTTATTTTGTTTGAATTTGAATCAATATAATTGGAATAGCAACTAACAGCTATATAACTTTCATTTGAATTAATTTTATTGTAAAGTTTTTCCAATAAATTAGGTTTTGCTATATCATCTGCATCAAAAAAAAGCATCAAAGGGGTAGTTACTTTATGTAGTGCGTAATTCCTAATAAATGCGGTTCCTTTATTTTCTGAAAATTCAATTATTTCAGATTCCATAAAGGGATTCGCTTTTAAAAATTCTTTTACATTAAGCAAGGATTTATCAGAAGAACAATCGTCAATTACAAGTAGTTTAAAGTCCTTTAAAGTCTGATTAGATAAACTTACAAGCGTTTCCTCAATGAAATTTTCAGCGTTGTATAAGCAGATGACTACGGTAGTATATCTTAACATTAAATTTTAAAAATTGTGTTTATGGAATTTTCTTTTTTAAAGGTTTTTTTTTGAGTAATTGCTTAAACATTTTATTTGAAATTAATAAAATTATACAAAGCCATGTTATTTGAATATTTACACCCATCATAAATACCAATAAAAACCAAAATATAACTGAAAGCAATCGGTCATTTTTATCATAACATGCCTTGATACTAAAAATAATAAATAAGAAAAATGAAACTAATCCATATTCAATTGCCAAAGCAAATAAACCTCCACCAGAAACTTTATCTCCACCTCCTTTAATGAAATTAGACATAAAAGTACTTACATAATCTATTCCGTATCCAAACCAACCATTCAAAGTTGTAACATCCAGCATTTTAGCTAATACAATCATAGGTACTATTCTAAATGAAGCACTATGATCTGCTTCTATAATAATAGATTCATCCAATGATGCAGTTGCAAGTACAACATTATAAGTTCGATTAATTGAATTTGACCCAACAAAGTCAACTATAACAAACATTACACATCCTATTATTAAAAAAGGAATAAAGTTTTTAAAACGTATAAGTTTTAATAATACTACACCAATAAATAAAAATGCTGTACCACTACCCATGGTAACCATGGTCCAAAAAAATGCTATCCAAACCCATTTATCTTTTTTAAAATCTAAGCGAAAATTATAAGATCGATCAAGTAATAACTCTTTTATTGTTATATAACTATATAATAACAAAGCAACAACTCTTGCAGTATGAGAAGGTTCCGCAGATAATGAATTTAATTTCCAAGGGGTTATAGGGTTGTAATTACTTAAATTAAAAATAGGTAAGCCTGTTAATACACAAAATTGCTGAATCAATAAGACAATAAAGTATGCATATATTAAATACTTTAATAATTTATAATAATGAATAACTGTAAATTTGCTGTGGTATAATAACTCTTTATAAGCAATAAATGTTAGACAAAACATAATAGCATACAACACTGTTGACCATCGCATACTTTGAGGTTGATAAATCAATGGAAATATAATAATACTTACCATAAAAAAAGCCAACCAAGGGTTGATGCGATCAAACCTACCAAAATATAAAATGATAATGGGCGAAAGACCCATGACGCCAATTAATAATAAATTTCGATTGCCTTCACCCAAAGCAAAAGCGGGAGAAACTGCTAAGGCAGTTAAGATTAGAATGAGTAAATATGGCCGTATCCTTTTTTTTAGCATTACTAAAACATTGTTCTTAATACTTGACGAATAGTTTCGACTATTCTAATTTCTAACAATGAGAACTGCATTAGAGGTTTTAAAAAAATTGCTTTTAATTTTCCGTTTGAACGACATACTCTTGTAAATTCTAGCCACCCAACATACAACAATTTATATTTTCCAACTTGATTATATGCTGTATTAATGGTTTTTGAATGTGCATGAACATAAGTTTCATCTAATAAAATATAATTATTTAGATTTAGTTGTTTTACTTTTACTGCTATAAAACGTTCTTCTACAAATAGAAATGTATTAGGATAAAAGAATCCCATTTGTTTAAATGTTTTAAATGAAGAAAACATAAAGCTACCAGGTATCAAATCCACTTTCATAGCTTTTGAGCCTGATGTATCTTTATATTTTAATGCATTACGTTTGTTAAATAATTTAAAAATATAAAATAGATTTAAACAGTCATCTAAAAAACTATTTATTTTATATGGCAATAATTCGTTATTATCAATGTCTAATTGTTTAGGGGCAATAATTGCAGGATTTTCTAATACTTTATATTTTTCAATTAATTTTTCAAAACAATTTTTTGGTAAAACGATGTCATTATTTAATATTGCTACATATTCTGGTTTAATATTTTTATCTAAATAATTGAGCCCAAAATTATTGCCTTTAGCATAGCCTAAATTTCCTCCTGTTTGTAATACTTTTACATTAGAGAACGTTTTTTCTAATGGTTTTAAGTGTTTAAAAGAGTTGTTAGGTGATTCGTTATCAACTAACACTATTTGGATATCTTCTACAACTGTTTGCTGTTGCAATTCTTCTACCAATTTAATGGTATCTGAAAAAGAATTATAATTTAAAATTACAATACCTAGCCTCATTAGTAATTAGTAGTTTTAAGCCAATTAGAAAAAATTTTACCTGTAAGCCCTTCAAGTTCTTTAATATCTTCTTTATACAGCTGCATAAGCGAATTTTTCAACTCAAAACTTAGTTCCTTTTTTTTCTCAGGTCTCATTACTAATTTATAAATAGAACTTCGAACTTTATTTTTCATTTTTTGGCTAACAAAAATTGAAAAAAGAGATTTTATAATATTTTGTTTATATATGAACTTTTGAATCAATTTAAATCGAGATGATCTAGCTACATTACTTTTTAGGTCAATATCTAGTTCAATCTGCTCAAGGTCAAGGAAACTAATGACTTCTTTTATCGTTTTAGCTCTATTTTTAATAAAATCATCCTCAAATCGAATAAACATCATATTCTCTTTGGGGAAATATTTTAAGTATCTTTTTATTTGTTCCGAGTAAAAACCTCTTGAAGCATAACTAAAATGGGTTTTATTAAAGTAATCTTTATTTATACGGTTTTTTTCTTGCTTTAAAGCAGCAGTAAAAGAGAGTTCTTCAATACATCTTCTTTTACTCATTAAATAATGCGAATATGCTCTATTTACAGGGTTTCTTAATAAAAATATCAGTTTAACATCTTTTCCTAAAGTTTCAAAAATACGCTTAGGCACTTCTTCAAAATACATATATTCAGGATTGCAAGAACCTAAAATTTTTTCATTGCTAGACTCATTGAAAAAGGTGTTTTCATACCATTCTAACCCTTTTTCAAACTTCTCGTCATTATCAAAAAAATGTGCTTCTTTTGTTTTTGGTAAAAAAACATCAGGATGCTGATTTAAAATATCATGCAATGTTGTTGTCCCTGCCTTTTGAGCCCCAACGCAGTAAAAATTTATATTCATATTTATTTCCTAAACCTAATTAGTTTTGCAGGAACACCTCCAACAATGGCATAAGGTTCAACATTTTTAGTTACCACTGCATTAGCACCAATAATTGCGCCTTCTCCAATAGTAATGCCTTTTGTAATTACTGCTCCGTAACCAATCCAAACATTATTTGATATAACAATAGGAGCTGTAGTTATCCCTTGCTTGTTCATAGGTTTATTAATTTCTTCAAAATTATGATCCGTGTCTCTTATTGAAACCTTATCAGAAATCATAACATCATCTCCAATTGTTATGGAATCATTTACACCAATAACACTAAATGAACCAACATAAGAGTTTAACCCAATTAATAGTTTTCCTGAACCTTGTATTATTACATTAGTATGTAGTGAATTATTGTTTTTCAACACTATTTTTAACCCGCTATTTGAAAATGAAAAAATTCGGATTTTAAAATTTTTTTCAATTATACAATTGCTTCCTGTAGAAATAATATTTCTATACTTAAGTTTGTAATAGTTTGTGAGTAACTTCCTATTTATTTTATTAAATATTTTCATTTACTAAAGAATTTAAATGGAAGATATCCTAATTTCTTTTTTATAAAATAGGAACTAATAATCATTATAACGGCAATTGTAATAGCAGTTGCCATCGCAGCGCCATTTGCACCAAAATTACTTATCAATAAATAATTTAAAATAACATTTAATAATAATGACACAAATGTTATATTCCGTAATACTTTTTCATAATTACACATCATTAAAATACTACCAACGGGTCCTGATGCAATATTAAAGAATTGACCAATACTTAAAATAATTAAAATAGAATAAGCATTTGTAAATTCTGTCCCCCATAAACTCAATAAAGGCCTTCCTATTAACACAAATCCTAAAACAGCAATCACACCAATAACAATTAATAAACTTGTTACTTTTTGTATCATTCCTTTCATTTCAGCAAGGCTTTTAGCAGAATAAAGAGCTGCAATTTTTGGCATCATAATGGAGTTTGAAACTTGCAAGAAAAAACTAGTAAGCAATGCCAATTGCAAAGCAACCGTATAATAACCTACTTGTGTTACATTTGAAAGCCAACCCAACATAATAGCATCAATACTTGATGCCAACAGTAAAGTCATAGAAACAAATAGCAAAGGGAGTGCTGTTTTTAAAAGTTCCTTTGGTATAAAACTTCTTACTCCATTAAATCTGTACATTTTACTCCAATAACCACCAACAGTAAGCATTGTAAATATTCTTCCTATTGCATAAAATATAGCTATTAAATTAACGGTTATCTCAATTTTCAAAAACCAAGTAAAAAGTAATAGTAACCCAGTAATGGCTACACTCAAAGTTTGATCAACTAAATTACTCTGCCAAATTTTTTTGTATGCAATTAAACCTGATCCAAATATTCTAGAAAAAACTTGAATAGGTATTATTATTATAAAAACAATTAATGGGTAGGTTAAATTTGACTCTTGAAAAACAACATTTGCTATCCAAGGGCTTAGAAGAATAAAAATAGTTGACAATAATATAGAAAGAACTCCATTGATAATACTTGTTGTATATATTATATTACCTATTCTTTCTAAATTATTCTTGCTTTTTGCAATTGCCATTTCTTTAATTATAACTTGTGGCATACCTAGTAAGGCAACAACCAATATTAACGAAGTAATACGGTTACTCAAACCTATTATTCCTAATCCTTCAGCACCAATTAAATGACCAAGACTAATACTTACAAGAACACCAATTATCATTCCTATAACTTTTACAACAGTAGATGAAATGGATTTATATAAAACTTCTAGAGTGTGCTCGTCTAGTTGGGAAATTTTATTTTTAATATATTTTATCAATTATTTGTTTTTAAACAATTAAATAACGTATCCTTCCAACAAGGAATTTCAATTTGAAAAACTTCTTTTATTTTCTTCTTATTCAACACAGAATAAAATGGCCTCTCTGCAGGCGTTGGATATAGCTTTGATTCTATGGGGTTCGTTTTAATAGGTAACCCTTTTATTTCAAAAATTGCCTTTGCAAAATCGTACCAGCTACATACGCCTTCATTTGAATAGTGATACACCTCAACTCTTTCGTTTTTTATTTTTGGTAAGATGGTTAATATAGCTTGTGCCAAATCAGCCGCATGGGTAGGTGTACCTATTTGGTCGGAAACTACATTCAACTTATCCCGTTCTTTACCCAATCTCAACATGGTTTTTACAAAATTATTACCAAACTTAGAATACACCCAAGAGGTACGAATGATGATAGAATTTGCAGGGTTAATTTGTTGCATTGCCAACTCTCCATCTAATTTTGTTTTTCCATACACAGATTGTGGGTTAGGAGTGTCGTTTTCTACATATGGCTTGTGTGCTGTACCATCAAACACATAATCGGTAGAGATATGTACTAATTTAATATGCTTATCTTTTGCAATTTGGGCAAAATTAGCCACTGCTAAGTGGTTTATTTTATCAGCTAATTCAAAATCGTCTTCTGCTTTATCAACAGCCGTATAGGCTGCACAGTTTATAATAGTGTCTATTTGGTTTATTTTAATAAAGTTAGCTACTTTTTTATGATTGCATATATCCAGTTCTTTAACACCGGTAAAAAAGAAATAATAGTTTTTATATTCTGGCGCCAGCTCTCTTAGTTCAGAGCCCAATTGTCCGTTTGCACCGGTGACTAAAATATTAGGCATATAATTTTTTTTTAATTTCAAACAAATCTGCCTCTTTTAACATTGGTTGCTGTGTATCTTTTGGAGATAATTGTAATTCAGAAGGTTTTAGTTTCCAATCTATTCCTAAACTTTTATCATTAAAAGCAATCCCTCTATCACATTCAGGATTGTAATAATTATCTACTTTATAAGCCAAAATAGCTTCTTCACTTAATACCACAAAGCCATGTGCAAAACCTCTGGGCACGAATAGTTGTTTTTTGTTTTCTGAAGATAATTCTATGGCTACATGCTTTCCAAAGGTTGAAGAGCCTTTACGAATATCGACAGCAATATCTAGCACTTTCCCTTGTATAACCCGAACTAATTTTGTTTGAGCAAAAGGTGGTAATTGATAATGTAAGCCTCTTAATACTCCATAAGCCGATTTGGACTCATTATCTTGACAAAAATTGATCTTATATCCTAAAAAACCTTCTAATTTATCTTGTCGAAAGGTTTCTGAAAAATAGCCTCGTTCGTCCCCAAACACATTTGGTTCACATAGAACTACATCTGGAATTTCTAATCTCTTAAAGTTCATTTACAATTCTTTAGCTCGTTCCATTAAATATTTTCCGTAATTGTTCTTTTTTAGTGGTTCCGCCAGCGCTAACAATTGGTCTTTTGTAATATAGCCCATTTCACAAGCTATTTCTTCCAAACACGCAACTTTAAGACCTTGACGATTTTCAATGGTTTGAATATAATTGGATGCTTCTAATAAGGATTCATGAGTACCCGTATCTAACCAAGCATAACCACGTCCCATCAATTCTACTTTTAAGTTATCTTGCTCCAAATATTTTTGATTGACAGTTGTAATTTCCAGTTCTCCTCTATCACTTGGCTTTATATTCTTAGCAATTTCTACTACAGAATTTGGATAAAAATACAATCCTATAACTGCATAGTTGCTTTTTGCTTTTGTTGGTTTTTCTTCAATACTCAATGCGTTTCCATTTGCATCAAAATCCACCACTCCATAACGTTCAGGGTCGTTCACATAATATCCAAAAACCGTAGCATTCTTATCATTTTTCACATTATTAAATGCCTCAGATAAAAGTTTGGTAAAACCATGCCCATAAAAAATATTATCTCCCAAGACTAAGCAGACATCATCATCGCCAATAAAATCTTCACCAATAATAAAAGCTTGTGCCAAACCATCTGGTGAGGGCTGCACCTTATAGGTAAATGACATCCCTAAATTCTTACCATCCCCCAACAATCGTTCAAAATGAGGTAAATCTGTAGGTGTTGAAATGATTAATACTTCCTTAATTCCTGCCAACATTAATACCGACAAAGGATAATAAATCATTGGTTTGTCATAAATTGGCAAAAGTTGTTTTGAAGTCCCTTTTGTTATGGGATACAATCTAGTTCCTGACCCTCCTGCTAATACGATTCCTTTCATTTTATTGATATTGTTTTTTATAATAATTTTGGTAATTTCCAGAGGTTACATTGTTTAACCAGTCCTCATTGTTTAAATACCAGTCTATGGTTTCCGACAAACCTTGTTCAAAAGTTACGGTTGGGCTCCAGCCTAATTCTGTATTTATTTTAGAAGCATCTATTGCATATCTTAAATCGTGCCCAGGTCTATCTTTAACGTATTTTATAAGCTGTTCACTTGTACCTTCTTCACGACCCAATTTCGCATCCAATTGTTGGCATAATAGTTTTACCAAATCAATATTTTTCCATTCGTTAAAACCACCAATATTATAGGTCTCTGCATTAACACCTTTATGATACACCAAGTCTATAGCGATGGCATGATCCATAACATACAACCAATCTCTGGTGTAATTTCCATCTCCGTAAACCGGTAAGGCTTTATCGTTTAACACATTATTTATAAATAAGGGTATCAATTTTTCAGGAAATTGTTGAGCCCCATAATTATTGGAGCAATTAGATATTACATAAGGCAACCCATAAGTTTCACCGTAAGCTCTTACAAAATGGTCTGAACTTGCTTTAGATGCAGAATAAGGTGAATTCGGGTCGTAAGAAGTGTTTTCTTTAAACAATCCTGTTTCTCCTAATGATCCATATACCTCATCGGTACTCACATGATAAAACCGTTTCCCTTCCCAATTAGTGTCCCACAATGCTTTAAATGCATTTAATAATATCATGGTACCTAATATATTTGTTTTTGCAAAAGCCAAGGGATCTGTTATGGATCTATCTACATGAGATTCTGCAGCAAGGTGAATGACATTCTTAAATTGATATTTTTTAAAAATTGAGTTGATATACTCTTCATCAGTGATGTCACCGTGTAAAAAAGTATAGTTTTCGTTCGACTCAATATCTTTTAAATTTTCTAAATTACCTGCATAGGTCAATGCATCTAAATTATAAATATGATATTCTGGGTATTTAATTAAAAACCTTCTAATGACATGGGAGCCAATAAATCCAGCTCCACCCGTTATTAATATATTTTTGTTATTCATTAATATTTATTTTAACTTCTATTATAAATATCTTCTATTCTCACAATATCGTCTTCACCAAAGTAAGCACCGGTTTGCACTTCAATAAATACCACCTTGTTTACTGTTGTATTTTCAATACGATGCTTGGTTCCTTGCAGAATGAGGATCGTTTCACCAGGTTGAAAGGTTTTAACGATCCCTTCTAATGTA
Source organism: Candidatus Marifrigoribacter sp. Uisw_064 (assembly GCF_047730175.1). Taxonomy (GTDB): domain Bacteria; phylum Bacteroidota; class Bacteroidia; order Flavobacteriales; family Flavobacteriaceae; genus Marifrigoribacter. The sequence goes on along the minus strand of NZ_CP159833.1, from coordinate 1,442,213 downwards.
ATGGTCCCCAACCCATCTACAATGGTCCATGCTTCCGAACGTTTGTAATGGTATTGATAACTTAATTTGCCTCCTGGATCTACCTCAATACGTTTCAATTTGTAGGTAGGTTCGTCTTACAGTACAAAATAGCGTCTCTAAGGGCCTTCTTCAATTACTAGGTAATTATCCATAGGGTCTGTTTTTTTTATTAAAATTAGATAAATATTTATTCCCTAAACCACACCTAATTATTTAAACGATATAATACCCCTAGGCTGTTTAGTAGTTGATTGGTGACATCACTCCCTACTCCAAATTTTCCTGCTAGATTTAGATTGATTCCCCAAGTCGAAGAGAACCAATAGTTAGCTCCCAATCCGGTATTGAAAGTCATTCTGCCCTTACCTTTGATTCTTTGAATATTTTCTTCTGTTTGATAGTCGCCAATATGGGTAAATCCAAGACCTACAAAGACATAGGGTTCAAATGCTTTTAATTTTAACAGGTCTCGAAAAGAATACTTTACTGCCAGATCGAAAGCGACATAACCTGCTTCATTTCCACCTTTTAGTATAGTTTCTCCATCAATTATCTTTCCTTCTTTTATATAGTTAAAGGATAAGTTAGCACCTATGCTAAATTGATTGTTAATATAATTTTCGGCACTTATATAAAAAGGAGTCCCAAAATTCCAATTATCACTTACATTAAAGAGATCTTTGGCACTGGTTCCGGAATCATATACTGCGTTAAATCCAAGGCCTATACTCCAATCATTTTCATGTTGGCTACTGCTCCGTTCACTCCAACCTTGAGCACTTAATAGTTGGAGGCATAAAAGACTTAATAAAATTGATGTGGCTGCTTTTTTCATAATCATTGTGTTTTTAATTAAAATTGTTCCTTATTTTTTAAATTCTGAAAAACAAAAAAAGCCCAACAAATATATTTGAAAGGCACTATTCTTTTATACTATTTTTTTTGATTTTCATCAGATTTCACAGATTTCACAAATTTCACAAATTTCACAGATTTCACAGATTTCACAGATTTCACAGATTTCACAGATTTCACAGATTTCACAGATTATATAGTTAAGAAATAAAAATATGTTAGGTGTTTATAAATCGTTTCCATTTTAAACTCTTTCCACTAAAATTAATGATAAAGCCAAGTTTAAAGTGGGTAGCTTTTAAATAGTTAATCATTTGATTTTTTTCGTTTTCCAAATTAATTTTCCCAAATTCCAAATCGACAATTATTTTACCGAAACAAACAAAATCGGCGGTAAATTGTTTTTTTAATAGCATTCCGTCATAATAGAGAGGTAATTTTTTTTGTCTTTCAAAAGGGATCTTTCTTTTAATAAATTCCTTCTGTAGTACTTCGTTATAAACTTCTTTATAAAAGCTATTCCCTAGTTGTTTATGAACTTCGATACAAGTACCTATTACTAAGTAACTTTCTTCTTCAAATAATAATTTACTCATATAAAAAAGGAATGTTATCTGATAAAATATTTTTAGCCTGCTACGCTGTTAGGTTACTTTTCATTCCGTACTGCGAGACAGAATCTATTGTGATGATAGTACAGAAGCTAATAGATCCTGAATCAAGTTCAGGATGACCATTAGATCTTTGCTATTTATTCTAGCAGCGACTTCTGGTGAACAGTTTGAGTATTGTTTAAAGAGATTGCCACGTTATCAGATAAGTATCAGAGCTCCTCGCAATGAAAGAGTGGTTTTAGGTTTAATTAATGTGTTTCAAGAGCTTGCTCGTCGTGTATCGATTTTACCCTAACCTAATGGGAATATCGATGCGTTTTTCGAAGCTTTGTTACCGCTTTGCAATAGCAGGATGATTTGGCATTATTAAGAAAACATTACAAATCCAACTGTCGTTAATAAAATTATAGCAACAGAGAAAATTAATAGTACTCTTAAAACTTTTTTGATTAAATCTAAAGCTTGGGTGTTAATTGTTAAAATCATAGTTTGGGGTTTTATAGTATTAAATTGAATAAACGTACGCTACTAGTTGCATAAAATAGAGAGTCATAATTATTAGTAGGGAAACAAATCCTATAGTTGGATTAGCTTATAATGACTATTCTATCGTTCAGTGATCTATAATGTTTATAATATGGTTGTTGCACTTTAAATGTTTTATCGATATATCGATGCTTTTTTTTTACTTTTCCTCTAAGAAGGGTTGAGAACGATTAAATGATGCGGGTTTAATAAGTTAAAAGGCACAAACACTTAATACAATAATTTTATGCTATTTTTTTAATGTGGCTTAGTGGTAATGTAATTTCAGTAAAACTATTTAAAGCTTCCACTTTTACAATAACTCTATGCTTGCCACTATTTGATAAGTATATCGCAATTAAACCTTCAAATGGACCGTAAACTACTTGCACTGGCTTACCACTTTTTAAGCTAATAGCCGCTACTATTTTTGTAGCTTCGCTATTATTGGTTAATATTTTTAAATTATTAATTTCAACTTCTTTTACAATAGCTGGTTCTCCTAAATGTTTTAATACCGTAACTACTCCAGGAATATTATAAATTGGCACTAAGCCTTTTTTCTTAACCTTTACAAAAACATAGGACTTTATAAGTGGGGACTTCACTTTTTTCTTTCTATCGGACCATTGCCTAACCTCTGTTGTCAAAGGAAGGAAACTTTCATAACCCGCATCATTTAATCGTTCAAAAACCTTTTTTTCAGATCTAGATTTTGTATAAATCGCAAACCAATTAGTTGGCTTTTGAATTGGTGTAATAAGACTCATTTTGTTCTTGTTAGATATTAGAAATCTCTGAATTATTAATTGCTTTTATTTGAGGAGAGTTCACAGCTTCGCTTCTTTCACTCCCATATTAATGGGGAAGTATTTTTAGTTTAATTACTAGTTTAGCTTCTTGAGTTGTAAAAAAATCACAAATCAAACACTAAATAAAAAAATACGGGGAGTTTTATTAAATTATTAGGACTAGTTCATCCATTCACAATGTACAAAAATGTACATAACTGTCAAAAATTTACTGTAATTCATTGCAAATTTTAAAACTCACTAGATCAGATAGTTACGATGATTGTGCATAAAAATTTAAAAAAATATGATTTTTTTAATCGATTAAGTGTCTATTAAATCCTTTTAAACGCATTTAATTGTTCTTTTTCAGTCTCCTTTTTATTAATGTGTTCATAAAAAATATTGCAGGGAAAATAAATTCATTGTAATTATTCAAAACTAAAGCTATAAAACAAAAAAAAGGTACGGGAATCCGTATCCGGTGAATAAAAATAAATAAAAAGTACTAGTATGAGTACTAAACATTTATCAATTTCCAATAAATGAATGGCGTTATTAGATCCAAAGAAATGTAAAGAACCTTTTATACGAATCAATTTATGTAAGAGCTAATATCTTATTTAGAAAAAAGAATGCGCTATAATAACTTAAAAGACTTAATTAACTAAGTTTAGAAAGTGCAGATAAATACTTTAAAAAAAAATCAATTAAGTAGAAGTTAAAGCAAAGTGATGATGATTAAAAAAAGATTGATTCTCAATTTTATAAATTCATATAAATACCATTCAATTCTTCTTTGGTTTTTGTTATAATCATACATTGTTTTTTAAAAACCGAACCAGTTTTTTTTCTTCTTTTTTTGTAATGGAGCTTCTTCTTTTAAGAGTGTTTGATAAACTTCACCCCAACCTAACACCTCCCCAATATTTCGATCGTCAATAAATACATCTGCATTAATTTTTCTACTATATTTTTCATCAAATATCTCCTCAGGAAAACTACTATTTACAGAATAAAAAGTTATTCCATTTGCTTTGCAAAATTGAATAGCTTCCTCCAGCATTCTCCCACTTCTATAGGTCCATAAAATTAATCGATGTCCTTTTTCTTGAAGCTTCTTTAACGTTTCAAAAGCAAATAGTTTTTCTTTTCCAACTTTTGGATAGGCATCATCTACGATGGTCCCGTCAAAATCGACTGCTATGGTAAGGGTTTCATAAATCATATAAAAAAGTAATTTACAAAATTACAAAGATTTTTATTCTTTATTAGAATAAAATATAAGACACTAGTAGTCCTTTTTCCTAAATCAGCTCCAACAAGCATGGTAATAGAATTTAATCGGGGGAAAATCGAGAATTGTTTGATGTCTAGCAAAAAGGAAATTCCTTACATGCTCCATTAGTGAAAAAGCTGCTTAGTAGTATTATTTTAGGTCTTTGTTTATTTTATTTTATAAATACCAGTCAAAAAATACTAATGAATACCCTGCTGTACTTTTCATAAATCAAACCTAACAAAAGCATGGTTTATTAAATAGAAATGTTTGACCTATGTTTGCCATAATGCACAAAAAAAGCCCTACATCTCTGTAAGGCTTATTATTACTAGTGGTCCCACATGGGCTCGAACCATGGACCCCCTGATTATGAGTCAGGTGCTCTAACCAGCTGAGCTATGGGACCTAATTTATTTTTGCAAATTTATAATACTTTAGATACCCTACAAACTATTTCTCATTATTTATTTCTTGACAAAGTTCGATTAGAACCCCATTTGTAGATTTTGGGTGTATAAATACCACTAACTTATTGTCTGCCCCTTTTTTAGGCTTTTCATTTAAAATAATAAAACCTTCTTTTTTTAATCTGTTTATCTCTGCATTAATATCTTTTACTGCAAAAGCGACATGATGAATACCTTCTCCTCGCTTTTCTATAAACTTTGCAATAGGACTGTCGTCTGTTGTAGCTTCTAGTAACTCAATTTTATTATCTCCACATTTAAAAAAAGATGTTCTTACCCCTTCACTTTCAATAGTTTCTGTTTTATAATGCGTATATCCAAATAAACTTTCGTACACTTTATTAGCAGCTTTTAAGTCTTTCACAGCAATCCCTAAATGTTCAATTTTTTCCATTTAATTTAATTTTTAATAAATTATAATTATAATAAATGCTTTCTAGACTGCAAATTTAACCCTTTATGTAAAAACTTTACGTAATAAAAAATTACAATTACTGAAATGTGGTACTTTTGTAGCATGGAAGAAACGAATAGACAAAAAAAAATAGCTGGGGTATTACAAAATGATCTTGCTATTGTTTTACAAAAAATGCTGCTAGACGGAGGTCAAAAAGGAGTTATTATATCCGTAACAAAAGTAACGGTTACTACAGATTTATCACTTTCAAAGGTATTTGTTAGTGTGTTCCCTGCTGATAAAGGCGCTTTAATTGTAACCGAATTAAATGAAAATAAACCAAGAATTAAACATCAAATTGCTCAAAAAACAAAACATCAGCTTAGAAAAATGCCAGATTTAGTTTTTTATAATGATGATTCATTAGAGTATATTAATAATATTGGAGAAGCTATAAAAGGAGAAGAGAACCCAATTAAAAACGAAAATTTACTTCAGAAAAGAAAAAACATATAAGTGAATTTCTCTCTTTACATTGCCAAACGATACCTGTTTTCAAAAAGCAGTAATAATGCTATTAATATTATTACTGGAATAGCTGCCGTTGGTGTTGTATTAGGAGCCATGTCATTATTTATAGTACTCTCTGGCTTTTCAGGATTAAAAGATTTTAGCCTACAATTTACCGATGTATTTGATTCAGATTTAAAAATTTATCCTGCAAATGGGAAAACGATTTCTTTTCAGGATAATTTAGAGGAGAAAATCAATGCTGTTGATGGAATTATTAGTTATTCAAAAATCATTGAAGAGCGTGTTTTTCTACATTACCGAGGGAAAAACCATATCGCTTATATTAAAGGAGTAGATACTAACTACGCGAAAGTAAACTCAATTGATAGTATTTTATATTTTGATAATTGGTTTAGCCCAAATAATAATGAGGTAGTTGTTGGCTTTGGAACCGTTTCAAAACTTTCATTAGGAACCTATGATTATTCGAATGCGCTAGAAATTTATGTGCCAAAACCTGGCGTAGGTCAAATTACAGACCCTTCAAAAGCATTTACCAAACAAAATGCTGTGGTTTCTGGTATTTATCAAGTAAATGAAGATTTGGACAACAAATATGTTTTTTCAGATATCGATTTTGCGCGCTCACTTCTGAAATTAGAAAAAGATAAAATTTCTACCATAGAATTTAAAATAGACCCGCTGATTTCTGAAGAATCTATCCGCAATCAACTGACCACAATTTTTTCAGAAGATATTATTATTAAAAACAGAATTCAACAAAATGATGCATTGTTTAAAATGTTGAACACGGAAAATCTCGCGGTGTATCTAATTTTCACTTTGGTTCTTATTATTGCGTTATTCAACGTAATAGGATCAATTACAATGATGATTCTCGATAAGAGGAAAAACATTAAAACCTTGTTCGATTTAGGTGCAAAAATTAGTGAAATTCGCAGGATATTTTTCCTTCAGGGAGTTTTAATGACAACTTTAGGTGGTTTCGTTGGAATTTTATTAGGTGTTATTGCTGTATTTCTTCAGTTAAAATTTAGCTTTATAATGATTACAAGCTCATTATCGTACCCAGTAAGATTAAGCGTATTAAATATAGTTATCGTTTTTATTACTATTACTGTTTTAGGAATTATAGCCTCAAAAATTGCATCGAGTAGAGTGCGAAAAAAACTACTTTCTTAGGGTCTAGAAAAATGATAATCTCCAAACACATCTAAAGCCTCATCAAAGGCCGCAAACACATCTTTAGCATCATCACTGGTAACCATTTTAATTCGATACGGTTTAAAGTCTGGTATTCCCTTAAAGTAATTGGTATAATGTCTTCGAGTTTCTAAAACGCCTAAAATGTCACCTTTCCAATCAATAGCCATTTGTAAATGTCTTCTTGCAGCATCTATTCTTTCAGACATTGTAGGGAGAGCAGAATGGGTTCCTGTTTTAAAATAATGTTTTACTTGATTAAAAAACCAAGGATTACCTATGCTTGCTCTTCCAATCATAGCTCCATCTAAGCCATAAACATCTCGCATTTCCATTGCTTTTTCAGGTGTATTTATATCACCATTACCAAACACAGGAATGTGCATTCTTTGATTATTTTTTACTTCTGAAATGGGCTTCCAATTAGCTTCACCTTTATACATTTGAGCACGGGTACGTCCATGAATAGCAATTGCCTGACAGCCTACATCTTGTAATCTTTCTGCAACTTCAACTATTCTAATAGTATGCTCATCCCAACCCAGTCGAGTTTTAACCGTGATTGGTAAATTGGTGTGTTTAACCATTGCTTCCGTTAAACTCACCATTAGGTCAATATCTTTTAATATTCCTGCTCCTGCTCCTTTACTCACTACCTTTTTTACAGGGCAACCGAAGTTTATATCTATAATATCTGGATTTGAAGCTTCCACAATTTCAACACTTCTCAGCATTGACTCTAGGTTTGCTCCAAATATTTGGATTCCTACAGGGCGTTCTTTTTCATAAATATCAAGCTTCATGACGCTTTTTGCAGCATCACGAATAAGCCCTTCTGAAGAAATAAATTCTGTATACACCACATCGGCACCTTGTTCTTTACAAAGTGCACGAAAAGGAGGATCACTCACATCTTCCATTGGTGCTAAAAGTAAAGGGAAGTCTCCAACGTCTATATTTCCTATTTTTGCCATATACTTTGCAAAAGTAAAGAATATTAAAAGATTTTTTAGTTATAAATAATATTGTTAAATCAATTAATCTAATCTTTCAGATTCATTGATGCTTGAAGATCTATTATTATCTCTTAAGCGAGTATTTCCGAAGTTATATTTAAACCCTAATCTAAATAATCTAGATTCAGATTTAGCAAAATAACTATTATCTTGATTGTAATATCTTGAAGTTACAAGAATATTATTAGTATTAAAAATATCATCAACACCCACAGTTATACTTGCTCTTTTTTTCCATATTGATTTTCTGAAAGAAACCGAAGTAATAAACTGGTTTTTGTAGTTAACAGAGCCCGAAATTACATTTGAAATATAGGACGTATTAATATCACTTGTGAAGGTTTTGTCTTTAGATAATGTTACACTACTATACATTTGAGCATAAAACCCATAAGTGTCATTTTTATAAGTCTCTTGTGGGCTTGCCAATGCAAAAAACTCGTTTTCTACATAATAAGTAGAAGTGTAAACATATAAAGACCACCAAGAACACAATGATGAATAATAAGAAATATCAAGGCTATAATTAATGTCATGAATAATATTGGCATCAATATTTTGAGTAGAATTGTTTTCGTTGTCCTGAAAACTTAATAAGGCAAGTGGGTCTTTTTTGTAAATATAATAGGCTTCAAAAGTCCATTTATTTTTTAAAATATAGCTTATCAGGTATTTATTTTTAATTGTAGGAACTAAATTTGGATTCCCCATATTCATTATATTATCTGTAATAAAATATGAAAACGGATTTAAACTTTGAAACCTCGGACGTTCAATACTTCTTCTATAGTTTATTTCAAAAACATTGTCATCGTTGATTTTGTATAAAGCAGATACTGCTGGAAAAATATCAAAATAATCCTGCTTATTAATGATACCTAGCGATCTAGAATCTCCTTTAACATCAGTGTATTCTCCTCTTAAGCCAGCACTAATATTCCATTTTCCCCATTTTTTGGCATAATTTATATAGCCTGCAAAAATTGACTCCGCATAGACAAATAGGTCTGAGTTTGCTTCTACATATTCTAAGACATCATTTTCAATATTAAAAAAGTGTAAGCCACTTTCTGTATTGATATGAGAATATTTTAAACCTGCTTCAAAATTACCCTCTCCTAGCTTCTTATTAAAATCGGTTTGCCCTGTAAATATATTACTGTCTTGCTTTGCATCTGTAAAGAAATTAACGGTATTTAATAAAGTTCCTGAAGGAAGGCTATACTCAGTATTTAAAACTTGAGTTCGCTCATTATTATAATTAATATAATGTACTAAAGTAGAAAGCTGGGCTCCTTCTTCATCAAGCTTAACATTATGTTCTAAATTAAACGAAAGATTAGCAGTGTCATATTCTAGATTACTTGCTGAGTTAAAAACAAAATCTAATTGCTGTTGCGCATCAAATATTTCTCCATAAACAGTATTATTAAATGTCTTATTTGGAGAAACTATTGCCGTTGTTGAAAAATTTAAGCTATTCTTTTCATTCAAAGTAAAATCTAAAATCACATTCCCTTGATGCGCTTTAGAATGTGTTACTTTTTCAAAATCCGATTCCCAAACAGATTTTCTTGAAACATTATCTTGATTAAAGAAGTGAATATAGTTATCATCTTGCTTAAAGTCTTTTCTTGGACTAAAACTATAACTCGCATAGGCATTCAACCAATGATTTTTATAATAATGAGCTGTTGAAAATCTATATTTAGAAAATATTGCTTGTTCCCAAGTTGTGTTTACTGAACCTTTATAACCTATAGAAACAGCCCTAGAGGTAATAATATTTAATACTGTTGTCGCTTCTGCATCATATTTGACAGATGGGTTTGTAATTACCTCAATAGATTTAATATTAGAAGCATCCATACTTTTTAAAAGCCCAGATAACTCAGACGAAGTTAAATACACTCGTTTGTCATTGATGTAAATAATTGGTTTTGTTTTTTTAACTGAAATATCATCTCCGATAATCAAAACACCGGGTGTTCTCGTTAATAAATTGAATGTATTTCCAGTAGAAAGAGAGCTGTTTTCTACATTAAAAATAAGTTTTCCAGGCGCTCTTTTAATAGTAGGTCGCCTTACTTTAATTACAGCTTCATCTAAAGATTCAACATTTTCCTTTAATTGAATAATTCCAAGATTACTATTTTCTGAAAAATGTAATCTTCTTGAAACAGTATGATACCCTATCATTGAAATTTCTAAGGAATATTCTTTAGCCGCTAAATTTTTAATTTGAAAAACCCCACTTTCACCTGTTGCTGTACCTGTGAAAGGTGTTGTTACATCATTTTCAAACAACAAAATATTAACAAATGATAGCGGACGATTATTTATATCTACTACTTTTCCTTCAATTTTATAGTTTTGGGAAAAAAGCAGAAGTGGCAGCGCTAAAAACAAAAGCAAAAATATTTCTTGCAGAGACTTCATAAATAAAAGTTTTTACGTAATAATTTACTAACCTTTTTATTAAAATAAATCTTTGGGGAGATGAAATATTTTTAAAAATTAATCAATATCCTTACAAAGATGTAATTATTTATCTTTCTAATAAACAAAAAAGGTTTTTTTTTCGATAAACAGTAATTATAATTAACTATGTTTTTAATCTATATTTGTACCCTCGACTTAATGTTGACTATTTATGAAAAACATTCGCAACTTTTGCATTATTGCACATATCGACCATGGTAAAAGCACTTTGGCAGATAGGCTATTAGGTTATACTGGTACTGTTACAGAACGTGAAGAACAAGCTCAATTGTTAGACAGTATGGATTTAGAGCGTGAACGTGGAATTACTATTAAAAGCCATGCTATACAAATGGAATATATGCATGAGGGTGAAAACTACATTCTAAATTTAATTGATACCCCTGGCCACGTAGATTTTTCATACGAGGTTTCTCGCTCAATTGCAGCTTGTGAAGGAGCTTTATTAATTGTTGATGCAGCTCAAAGTATACAAGCACAAACAATTTCTAATTTATATCTTGCTTTAGATTGTGATTTAGAAATCATCCCTGTACTAAATAAAATAGATCTTCCTTCTGCAAATCCAGAAGAAGTAACCGATGATATCGTAGCTCTTTTAGGTTGTACTCCTGAAGAAGTGATTCCAGCGAGTGCAAAGACAGGGCAAGGAATAAAAGAAATTTTAACCGCAGTTATAGAACGTATTCCTGCTCCATCTGGAAGTGTTGATGAACCATTACAAGCGTTAATTTTCGATTCAGTATATAATCCGTTTAGGGGGGTTGAAACCTATTTTAGGGTAATGAATGGTGAAATTAAAAAGGGACAACATATTAAATTTGTCAATGCCAATAAATCATATTTTGCAGATGAAGTTGGTACTTTAAAATTGAAACAAGAACCTAAAGCAAGTGTGAAAGCTGGAGATGTTGGGTATTTAATTACAGGTATAAAAGAAGCTAAAGAAGTAAAAGTGGGTGATACCATCACAGATTTTAAAAATCCAACACAGAATATTATCGCTGGGTTTGAAGATGTAAAACCTATGGTTTTTGCAGGTATTTATCCTGTTGATACTGAAGATTATGAAGAGCTACGATCTTCTATGGAAAAGCTTCAATTAAATGATGCTTCCCTTGTTTTTATACCTGAAAGTTCTGCTGCACTTGGATTTGGTTTTCGATGTGGATTTTTAGGAATGTTACATCTTGAAATTATTCAAGAACGACTTGAGCGTGAATTCGATATGGTAGTAATAACAACGGTTCCTAACGTTTCATATCAAGCATATACCAATAAATATCCCGACAAAGTTATATTAGTTAATAATCCAAGTGATTTACCTGATCCTTCTAGCCTTAACAGAATGGAAGAACCTTATATAAAAGCTTCTATCATTACAAAAGCTGATTTTGTTGGTTCTGTAATGTCGCTTTGTATTGAGAAAAGAGGTATGCTTACTAATCAAACTTATTTAACTACTCAAAGAGTTGAATTAACTTTTGATATGCCTTTAGCTGAAATTGTATTCGATTTTTATGATCGTTTAAAAACAGTTTCAAAAGGATATGCATCTTTCGATTATTCACCTATTGGTTTACGTGAATCTAAACTAGTAAAAGTAGATGTATTACTTAATGGAAATATTGTAGATGCTTTATCTGCATTATTACATCAAGACAATGCGTATGATATAGGTAAAAAAATGTGTGAAAAACTTCGCCAACTAATACCACGTCAACAATTTGACATTCCAATACAGGCTGCAATTGGTGCCAAAATAATATCTAGAGAAACCGTAAAAGCATTACGTAAAGATGTTACCGCTAAATGTTACGGTGGAGATATTTCACGTAAGAGAAAATTGCTGGAGAAACAGAAAAAAGGTAAAAAACGTATGCGTCAAATTGGAAATGTTGAAATCCCACAAGAAGCATTTATGGCTGTGTTAAAACTAAACGATTAAGTTTTAAAAACTAGGAGTATAATCGCTACGATCAGATTTTACAATTTTAAGAAACAGAATTCCACTTTTAACTGATTCCAACGTATTTTTCATTTCATTAGTTAGCATACTCATTACTTCGCCATAATCGCCATACACTTGTGTACTTAAAGGGTTTTCAATCATTGTAAATCCAGATGCTCTTAATTTTTTTATGAAATCTTTAATTGCAGGTTCATAATCATCTTGTAATGGAGTTAGTGTAAGTTCTACAGATATTTTCATGTGTTTATATGTTTTGTTTTTTATAGGTCATACTTCGACAAGCTCAGCACAGGCAGGCTATTCGCTTTTAATTGTTCCATTAGGGCATAAAAAATTTAGCATGCTCGTTTCATGGTTTTTTATTTTTCAAAAGCTGTCCCCATCACAATCATATTAGCTCCAGAGGCATATGCATTTCGTTTTTGATCTTCAGTTTTAATTCCTCCGCCCACAATTAATGGAATGGAAATAGCTTCGCTAACCGCTTTAATTACACGTTCGTTTACGGGAGTTTTTGCGCCACTTCCTGCTTCTAAATAGATCAACTTCATGCCTAAATATTCTCCAGCGATTGCGGTGTCAATTATTGTATCAATACTCTGTTGAGAGATTGCAGAAGTATTAGTAACTCGCGCTACGGCAGATTCATTCTCCCCATCTATTAAAATATATCCTGTAGGAATAATTTCGAGTGTTAATTTCTTTAAAACAGGCACAGATTTTATTTGCTGACCTATCAAATATTCAGGATTTCTTCCTGATAATAAGGAAAGAAAAAGAATTCCATCTGCATCATTACTTATTTGTGTAAAATCACCAGGAAATATAATAATCGGCAGTGTACAATCATTCTTTAATGTTTCAATAACTTTTTTTGTAATCCCTTCTTTCACCGTGCTTCCTCCTACAAAAATATGTGTTGTTTCCTTCGGAATAGTTTTCAGAAATGAATCCGTTTCAAATACATTAAACTTATCAGGGTCAATCAAAATAGCCAACATTTGCTTCTTTTCCGAAACAGAATTAAGAATATTTTGATAGTGTTTTTTAAACATCTTTCTTATCAATTAAAGAATATGCACAGGTAAAACCATCAAATTCAGTAAACCAAACTTGATATACTTCATCTTTATCATGGTAAGCTACCCATGCTGTAGTTTTTTGGTTTTCAAACTGAAAATCTTCTACATAAATGTTTTGAATAAAACTAATCCCTTTAACTGCAAAACTTTTATACAACGATTCTTTTGCACACCAAACGATAGTTAGTTTTCGCATTAATAAATCATCATCTTTTATATTTTGATAATTCTTTAAGTGCGTAAACTTATGTGCTATTTTTAAAATTTTAGGACGTTGCTTTTCAATATCGATCCCAATTTCAAAATCGCTAATAATGATGGCAGAAAACTGAAACGAATGAGTTATTGAAATATGTTTTCCGTCAATTAAATGCGGTTTTCCATTTTCATCATAGAATAAGTCGAAATCTGTATATCCCTCTAAAGCCAATAAATGCCTTATACTTAAAAAGCCTCTACGGTGAATTTCACTTTTCATTCCCAATACTCTGCGCGAACAATGTGATGTTAATTCTATTCCTTTAGAAAGTGATTCAAAAGATTCTTCAATCTTCCAAATGAGCACTTTAGTCGTAGAATTAACTGTTATAGTTTTGTAAAGAGGCATATAATGTGACGGATATTATGTAATTTTGCGTTCTGAAATATATCAATATATAATTTAAATCAAATATAATAATATGTCTACTAAAACAGTGCCCTATGTGGCGTATAAAGTAAAAGATATTTCCCTAGCAGATTGGGGACGTAAAGAAATTGAATTAGCTGAAGCAGAAATGCCAGGCTTAATGTCTTTACGTGAAGAGTATAAAGATGAGCAACCTCTTAAGGGAGCACGTATCGCTGGATGTTTACACATGACGATTCAAACCGCTGTGCTAATTGAAACTTTATTAGCTCTTGGGGCAGAAGTAACTTGGAGTTCATGTAATATATTTTCTACACAAGATCAAGCTGCTGCTGCAATTGCTGCCGCAGGTATTCCAGTGTATGCTTGGAAAGGAATGAACGAAGAAGAATTTGATTGGTGTATTGAACAAACATTGTTCTTTGGAGAAGATCGTAAGCCTTTAAATCTTATTTTAGATGATGGTGGTGATTTAACAAATATGGTATTAGATAGATACCCAGAATTAGCAGAAGGAATTAACGGTCTTAGTGAAGAGACTACTACTGGAGTTCATCGTTTATACGATCGTATGAAAGCTGGAACGTTACCAATGCCTGCAATTAATGTAAACGATAGTGTTACTAAATCTAAATTCGATAACAAATACGGATGTCGTGAAAGTGCAGTTGATGCTGTTCGTAGAGCTACCGATATTATGTTAGCTGGAAAACGTGTTGTTGTTTGTGGGTATGGAGATGTTGGAAAAGGAACTGCAGCTTCATTTAAAGGTGCAGGGTCGATTGTAACTGTTACTGAAATTGATCCTATTTGTGCATTACAAGCTGCAATGGACGGTTTTGAAGTGAAGAAATTAGAAACAGTAGTTGAAAATGCTGATATTATTATTACTACTACAGGGAACAAAGACATCATTCAGGGAAGACATTTTGAAGCAATGAAAGACAAAGTTATTGTTTGCAACATTGGACACTTCGATAATGAAATCGATATGGCTTGGATGAACAATACTCATGGCGCTTCTAAAATTGAAATTAAACCACAAGTAGATAAATATACTATAAAAGGGAAGGATATTATTATTCTTGCTGAAGGTCGTTTAGTAAATCTTGGTTGTGCAACAGGGCATCCTAGTTTTGTAATGAGTAATTCATTTACGAACCAAACCTTAGCTCAATTAGAACTTTGGAATAACAGAGATGCTTATAAAAATGAAGTGTATATGTTACCAAAGTATTTAGATGAAAAAGTAGCAAAATTACACTTAGCAAAAATTGGAGTGGAGTTAACTGAACTTCGTAAAGATCAAGCAGATTATATTGGTGTAAGCCAAGAAGGTCCATATAAACCAGAATATTACAGATACTAAACATAGAGCGCTATCGCTGTTAGAAGCTAGACCGTTTCGCTTTTAGACTATTACACTAAACCCTTGCAAGATTTTCAATCATTTGAGAATTAAATGTGAGGGTTTTTATTTTTGGGTAATCCAGCCAAAAAAATGGCTGTCACGCTTAGTGTTTATCCTGAGTATTGCCGAAGGGCTATATCTTTTTAAATACTATAAAAAAGATGCCGCTTCAATCGTTATTGCATCTAATTTATTTTTGTTTCCTAAAAAAATAGCTCATCCAAACCGGATCATTATCATCAGACACGATAGCTTTACGGTCAAAAAACTCCCAATTGGCGGCATTCATATAATTTAGTAATGTAGAGGTCTCTTTAATATCTTCCATTTCATCTATTGAAATGGTCTTGCCTACTAGGGAAGTTTGTTCTTCCACTCGAATTCTTTTTACTTTTCCTCGGTTATTGGCTTTTTGTACCACAATAACTTCGAGGTAATCATATTTAACAATTTCTTGCGATACAGCTGTATTTACCACAAAAATAATGAAAACAAATACTAAGAGGTTCGGAATAATTTTTTTCATAAGTGAATTTGTTTGTGAAAAACCAATGTACAATATTAAAATTTTCTGTATAAATTTTATCCATAAAAAAACCCTTTCCACATAAATGCAGAAAGGGTTTTTAATATCGTTAAGAAAAATATCTTAAGCTTCTCCGTTTGGTACGATAGAAACGTATGATCTGTTATTTTTCTTTTTAGTAAACTTTACAACACCGTCAACTCTTGCGTGTAATGTATGGTCTTTTCCACCATAAACATTTTCACCTGGATGGTGTGTGTTACCTCTTTGTCTTATGATGATATTTCCTGCGATAGCAGCTTGTCCACCAAAAATCTTAACACCTAGACGTTTCGATTCTGATTCTCTACCATTTTTAGAACTACCAACTCCTTTTTTATGAGCCATTTTCTTTAGGTTTTATATTATTAATTAACTTAAAGCAGCAATTAAATCAGCTTTCTTCATAGAAGAAATCCCTTCAATTCCTTTAGCTTTTGCCATTTCTTTTAATTGAGCCACTGTCATTTTACTCAAATCTTGAGTAGAATCATCAGCTTTCACTTCTTTTTTAGGAGCTGCCTTTTCTGCTTTTGGAGCAGCTGGCTTCGCTTCATTTTTTGGAGCTGATTTCTTAGCACCTGAAGCCACAATACTTTCAATTACAATTTCTGTAAGTGATTGTCTGTGTCCATTTTTTACTTGGTATCCTTTTCTTCTTTTCTTTTTGAAGACAATAACTTTGTCACCTTTAAGGTGCTTAATGACTTTTGCTCCAACTTGAGCTCCGTCGATAGCCGGGGCGCCGATAGTAACTTTGCCTGCGTCGCTTAACAAAAGAACATTATCGAAAGAAACTTTCGAACCTTCATCTGAAGCTAAACGGTGAACAAAGACTTTTTGGTCTTTCGCAACTTTAAATTGCTGCCCTGCTATTTCTACAATTGCGTACATAGCGTAACGTTTTTATTATTAAATTAACTTAAACCTTATGGTAAAAGCGGGTGCAAAGATAGCGTTTAATACCGAAATATCAAATGCTTTGTGAAAAAACACTGTATTTAAAAATTCGTAGTGTTTTGGTTCCTAGATTCTTTCAATAATTGCATAAAAGTTAATGTAAGCACAACTGTTGTAGAGCAGCTCATAATAAATATTGAAAATAGTAAAATTTGAGCTCCAGTATCGTAATTAATATTCCATGATTTTAGGATTGCCATAGCAAATTGCATATCGATATGAAATATATACACTGCCATAAAAATTACAAATATTATGCTTGCAAGCCCTCCCGTAAGTAAACCAATCCTAAACCCAACTTCATATTTGAAAACTTGCACACTTCTTTTATAAGATCGTATAGCATAAAAAATTCCCGCGCCAATTATAAGTCCGTTTACAGAACTTAAGACGGGATATTGATGCCACCCTATTAATTTTAATATTAAAAAGTAAGCAACCATTAGGCCAGCAATAACAAAACCATATTTGATATAAAAATTATTCATATTATTGATTTTTTATTTTATTGTGATACTAAATTTCGTGAAAAATAAAACAATATCAAATTTTATATCAAATTAATTTTTCTTAACCAATCCTTTTGGTGTTTGACAAATAAACTCCAATCAAAATCACACAGGTTGCAATTGCTTGCCAAAAATTGAATAATTCTCCGTCTAAAAGACCCCAAACTACAGCAACAATAGGCATTAAATAGGTTACAGAAGAAGCAAATACAGGTGTTGACATTTGCACTAACTTATTGAAAAATATTTTTGCAATAGCAGTTCCAAATAAAGAAAGAAGGACAATATAAAATAATGACATTTTAAAATGAACTCCTTCCAATACTTCCGAAGTAAAAAAATCAGAATATAATAAGACTATAAATGCCGGAATCATTATGGCGGTAAAATTTCCAACCGCAATAGTTACAGGAGGAATATTTTGCAAATGCCTTTTTATAATATTTACACTAGCCGCATACATTACTGTAGCTATAATCACCATAATTGCATACAAATAATTTTGATCGGGATTTAAAGAAGCACCATTTAAAATCAACATCAACGTCCCTAAAAAACCTATAACTACACCAATAATTTGTTTCTTTGATGAAAACATTTTAAAGGCAACAAAACCTATAATTATGGTGTTTATTGGCACTAATGAATTTAAAATGGAAGCGACTGCACTGTCTATTTCAGTTTCAGCATAAGCAAATAGAAATGCTGGGAAAAAGGTTCCTAAAAACCCAGAAATAATTAACCATTTAATATCTTTTTTAGTAAGATTCTTTAACCTTTTAAAGCCCGCTGTAAATAATATAAACCCTGAAATAATAATACGTAAAGCTCCTAGTTGTAAGGGAGTTAAACCTAAAAGTCCTTTTTTAATCAATATAAATGAGCTCCCCCATACTAAGGATAGCATTAATAGATAAACCCACTTTTTACTCATCTAGATGATTTTATTTAATAAAAGCACAAAAATCTCACTTTTAAAATAAAAAACAGCAAACAATCATTACTTTTGTACTATAATTCTATAAAGAAAAATTATGAAAACAATTAAAATACTTTTAGGTATTGCCTTTTTATCAATTGCTGTATGGTCTTGTAAAAATGAAGTAACTCCTGAAACAAAAACAGTAGAAGTTGAAACAACTGAAGTTAAAAAACAATTGGATCCTGATGCTGTTATAGCTAAAGCTGAATTCAATATTGAAGGAATGACTTGTGCTATTGGATGTGCAAAGACTATTGAAAAGAAATTAGCTAAAATGGAAGGTGTAAAATCTGCAACGGTAGATTTTGAGAATAAATTAGCAATGGTTGAGTATGACGAAGCGAAAGTTACTACGACAAACCTTGAAGAAACTGTAAAAAAAGCAGGTGAAACTTATTCTGTTAACGGAATGAAAACAGTAGAATCATTTACTTCTAACGGAGCAAAAAAAGAATGTAGTAAAGATTGTAAGAAAGCTTGTTGTGCAGATAAAGTATAAATAACGTCTTTTTAATAAAATATAAAAAACCACCAATACAGGGTGGTTTTTTTATGCTTTATTAGTTCCATTCGATGGTTTCCATTAAAGTTCTAACATCGTTTCGCAAATAAACTATTGCAGGGTATAAAGAATCATAATTTGGTTTTATATTAAAATATAGAGATCCCGTTACAAAATGATTAACGCTATCTGTAACATAAAACTGTGAATGTGTTGCTGCATTTCCGTTAATCATATAAAACATTCCATAGACATTATTTATTGAATCAACTCTAGGTTGTTCAAGTATCGACTCGGCTTTAACAGTATGATCATAGGTTAACTTTTGCGCATCATATAATAAGGAGTCAATGCTTTGCTTATTATTCACCTTTTGATATGTGAGGTAAATAGTGGCTTTCATTTTTGAATATTTTAAATTAATTCCACCATTTCTCTTAGAAATAAGCGAAGCTTCTTTATTTTTCTTGAAAGTATATGGAAATTCCATTTCAACAGATTCATATTCAGGTGTCGGATATTCTAAGCGTAATTTAGAATTAGGCTTTATAGTAACCTCATCGTTACACGCTACAACAGTTAAGGCAAGAAATACAACTAAAAGAAATCGCATATTATTTAATAATTGAAAGTTTTATTTGTTTGATACGCTTGTTATCAAATACTTCAATAGTAAACGCAAAATGATGAAAATTTATTACTTCATCCTTTTTAGGGAATCCTTTTGATATCTCTAAAATAAATCCAGCTAAAGTTTCAGCTTCACCTTTACTGTCTTCTATCAACTTTTTATCTTCCGATTGTATTTTTAAAACTTTATAAAAATCTTTAAGCGGTGTTTTGCCTTCAAATATATAGGTGTTATTATCTATTTTAGAAAAAATAAGATCCTCATCATCGTATTCATCACTAATTTCTCCTACAATCTCTTCAATAATATCTTCCAAGGAAATAAGTCCACTAGTGCCACCATATTCATCTACTACAATAGCAAGATGCATTTTCATTTCTTTAAATTCATTTAATAAATCATCTAATTTTTTATTTTCAGGAACAAAGTAAGGCTCCCTAATTAAAGAGGTCCAATTGTATGCATCTTCATCGATATGAGGTAGTAAATCCTTCACATAAATAATCCCTGTAATATTGTCTATGTTCTCTTTATATACAGGAATTCTTGAAAATCCGTTAGAAATAATTTCAGGAATAATATCACTAAACTTTGCTTCTTCATTTAATGCAAATAAATCCATACGAGGCTTCATTACTTGCTTAGTATCAGTATTACCAAATGTAACAATCCCTTTTAGAATTTTATGCTCTTCACTGGTAGTATCCTTTTTAGAAGTTAACTCTAAGGCTTGTGACAATTGATCTACACTAAACCCAGATTTTTGCTTTCCAAATCTGCGTTCAATTAATTGTATTGTTGACCTCATTGGCATACTTATAGGTGTCAATAAGGTGTCTAAAATATTTAAAGGGTATACCATAAAACTCGCAAAAGAAAGACGGTTTCTATTTGCATAGATTTTTGGAAGTATTTCTCCAAACATTAATATTAAAAAAGTAACAATCACTACTTCAGATACGAACCTAAGATTTATACCATAAAACTCGGTTATTAATCCTGAAAAGAATAAATCACTTAACGAAGCAAAAAGAAGTACAATAGCAATATTGATAAAATTATTTGCAACTAAAATAGTGGCCAATAATTTTTTTGGCTTAGCAAGTAATTTTTTAACAAGGTCTAATTTATTTGAAAGTGACTTATCACTGGTGTCACTCGTTCCATTTTTTTCTTCAAAATCTGTTGGACTTAACGAAAAGAAAGCTACTTCAGCGCCAGATATTAAAGCAGAACAAACTAGTAAGACAAGTAAAATAACAATACTTGTAATATGACTAATACTTAAAAGTGAAATCAATAATAAACTGGGAGGTTCTAGATCCAAAATATTTTAAAATTAAAAAGGTAAATCATCATTTGTAGGCTCATCAACTGGAGCTTCAACCTTGGGCTGTGGAGTGTTTTCACTTTGATTTCCACCTGTATTTTGCTGCGCTCCGCCTGACTCATTTTTAGGACTTAAAAATGTAAAATCGGCACATTGAATTTCTGTACTATAACGATCTAAACCTTTATCATCTTGCCATTTACGTGTCTTTAAACGACCTTCGATGTATACTTTATCTCCTTTTTTAAGGTATTTTTCGCAAATTTCAGCCGCTTTATTTCTAACAACAATGTTATGCCACTCTGTGTTACTTACTTTTTCACCTGTAGTTTTATTGGTATATGTTTCATTCGTTGCAAGTGGAAATCTACCAATACTCCCGCCTCCTTCAAAATAATGCATTTTAACCTCATCTCCTGTATGTCCAATCAACATTACCTTATTTACAGTTCCACTCATCGTGTTTATTTTAATTAATTTGCAAAGTTATATTATGTGTCTTAAATATAAGGATTTTTTTCAATTATTAAATCAATCATTTTCTTTATTAATTTCCTCTTTCTGAAAGAATTCTGAAATAAAATTTTCAATAAGTACTGGTACAGGATACTCTAAAATTAAATCAATATTTATGCTTTTTTCTGCGGTGTCTATCATTTCAGCTATCCAAAATTGGGTGTGTAAATTTCTATGCGATAGTTTATGAATAATAGGCGTTTCATTATATTTAGTGATCGATTCTATTTGATATTTTGAGATTAGTCCTTTGTATTCTTTTAATTCAATTAATTGATCATAGTTTATTCCTGAATTAGATTCAATTAAAGGAAATTCATATAGTTGTTGCCATATTCCTTTTTTAGTCCGTTTATTTAATACTGTCATATTCATATCAGAAACCATTACAATATAATTAAAGTATTGATCCTTAACTTTTGTCTTTTTAAGTTTTACTGGCAATTCTTTTACTTTCTTTTTCTGAAATGCCAGGCATTTGTCATTAAAAATACACGAAGTACAATCTGGATTTTGAGGCATACAATATCGGGCTCCAAATTCCATAATAGCTTGATTATAGTTGCCCGGATTTTGTTCGTCAATAAGTTCTTGAGCCAATAATTTAAAATCCTTTATTCCTTTAGTACTATTAATAGGTGTATCTATATTGAAGACTCTAGACAGTACTCGGTATACATTTCCATCGACCACAGCAGTGGGTTCATTAAAACAAATGGAAGCAATAGCACTTGCAGTATAATCTCCAACCCCTTTTAATTGCAAAAGGTCTTTATAATTAGTAGGGAATACTCCTTTTAATTCTTCTGAAACATACTTTGCAGTAATATGTAAGTTTCTTGCCCTAGAATAATATCCTAATCCTTGCCAAAGTTTTAGCACCTCCTCTTCTGAAGCATTTGCAAGGTCCTCAACCTTGGGAAATGTTACGCAAAATTTCATATAATAGGGTAATCCCTGCGCAACACGAGTTTGTTGAAGCATTATTTCTGACAGCCAAATTTTATATGGATCAATAGTCTCTCTCCATGGAAGCGCGCGCTTATTTTCCATGTACCACGATATGAGTCTTTTAGGGAAAAAAGAAGCGGTTTTTGCCATTTAGCTAAAATAGCTTTATCTATTTATATTTTAATGGTTTAAGGTTTGATTTTTTGATTATAAAAACCTTATCTTTGCCATCTTGAATTTAAAAATTAATTTTAAAAAAATTGAATAATGACTAAAGCAGATATTGTAGCTAAAATTTCAGACAAATTAGGAATTGAAAAGGGTGATGTACAAGCTACTGTTGAAACATTTATGAATGAAGTTAAAACTTCTTTAGAAGGTGGAGACAATGTTTATTTAAGAGGTTTTGGAAGTTTTATCGTTAAGAAAAGAGCTGAGAAAACAGGAAGAAACATTTCTAAAAACACAACAATTAAAATTCCTGCACATAATATCCCTGCATTTAAACCTGCAAAAGTATTTGTAGAAGGAGTAAAGACAAACGTTAAAGTAAAATAATAACTTTTAAATAATATTTCTATGCCAAGCGGTAAAAAGAGAAAAAGACATAAGGTAGCGACACATAAGCGTAAGAAAAGAAGACGCGCTAATCGTCACAAGAAAAAGTAGTTTCATACTACTTTTTTATTTTAATAAGAAAATGAAAATCGTTCTTTGAAAATGAAATTGCAATGTTTTATACCTTAAAACAGCGTAATTTCGACGGGTTTAAAATAATACCTATTTATATAGGTATAAACCTGTGAAATTTATTGTTTAATCCATCTGTCCCATAATTATTTATTTATAAATAGGTTGAGACGGATAAAAATTAATAACACGTGAACTACGAATTATTTATTAGATCCAGTTCGCAAGAAGTTGATTTTGCCCTTTTAAAAGATGGAAGACTAGTAGAATTACATAAAGAAGAAGAGAATAATAACTTTTCGGTAGGTGATGTGTTTATCGCCAAAACCCGAAAAGTAGTTCCTGGTCTTAATGCTACATTTGTTAATGTAGGATATGAAAAAGATGCATTTTTGCATTATCATGACCTTGGTCCAAAAATCCCTTCCCTTTTGAAATTCGTCAAAAGTGTAAGCACAGGTAAACTTAAAGATTATTCTTTAAAAGATTTCCCATTTGAAAAAGAGATTGATAAAAACGGTAGCATTAAAAATGCGATCAAATCTAATCAATCTACTTTGGTACAAATCGTTAAAGAACCTATATCCACTAAAGGACCAAGAATAAGTTCAGAGCTTTCAATAGCCGGACGTTATATTGTTTTAGTTCCTTTTTCAGATCGTGTTTCTATTTCTCAAAAAATAGAATCTAGAGAAGAAAAAGAGCGATTAAAGCGCTTGGTAACAAGTATAAAACCTAAAGGATTTGGTGTTATTATACGTACAGTAGCAGAGGGCAAAAAAGTAGCAGAACTGGATAAAGATTTACAAAATCTTATGGATCGCTGGACAGCGATGTGTAAAAAGCTACGAGGAGCACACCTTCCTTCAAAGGTGTTAAGTGAGTTAAATAGAGGTGCATCTATAATTCGAGATATTTTCAACGATTCCTTTTCGTCAATTTATATCGATGATGAAACTTTATACTTACAAATAAAAGATTATGTGCAAGAAATTGCACCTAAGAAAGAGAATATTGTTAAGTTGTATAATTCTAAAGTTCCCATGTTTGAAAAATTTGGGATAGAACGTCAAATCAAAACATCTTTCGGTACAACTGTATCAGGTAGTAAAGGAACCTACTTAGTGATAGAACACACCGAAGCATTGCATGTAATAGACGTTAATAGCGGAAACCGAAGTAATAAGTCACAAAATCAAGAGGACACCGCATTAGAAGTAAACTTAATAGCCGCCACAGAAGTAGCACGTCAATTAAGGCTGCGCGATATGGGAGGAATAATAGTGGTAGATTTTATCGATTTGGCAACAGCTAATAATCGTAAAACACTTTTTAATCATCTTCGTGATGAAATGAGTGATGATAGAGCAAAACACAAAATATTACCTCCAAGTAAATTTGGATTAATTCAAATTACAAGACAACGTGTACGTCCTGAAATGAACATTAAAACCGTAGAAGAAAACCCTAATGGTGGGCAGACTGAAGAGGTTGAAGCTCCAATTGTACTGGTAAACAAAATGTCTGAAGAGTTAAAACAACTCTTCAAAAAAGACTATAAAAAGGTGACATTAAACACACATCCTTTTATAGCAGCCTTTTTAACTAAAGGATTTCCATCTGTGCAAGCCAAGTGGTTCTTGGAGCACAAAAAATGGGTGAAAATACAACCAAGAGATGCTTACACATATCTAGAGTACCACTTTTTGGATAAGAAAGGTGATACTATTAAATAACCATAAAACCCTCCCTAACTTAATGTTTTGGAGGGTTTTTTATTTTTGGACGTTTCCGTACTCCAAAAGTACGGTCGGGCTTGTAGCCCGTATTGAGCGTTGTCGAAATGCTATATCTTTTTTTTACAAAAAAGGATGCCGCTTCAATCCCTAACGCGAGTAAATGAATAAAAATATCCTTAATTTCACCACGTGAATACCTCTAAAACATACACGGTTGCCGAAGCCCAAACTAGAATGGAAGGCTATTGTGCGTACCAAGAACGTTGTCATAAAGAAGTAGAGCAGAAACTTCGAGAAATGAAAATGATTCCTCAAGCTTCTGAAATCATTATTGGTCATTTACTACAGCATAATTTCTTAAATGAGTCGCGTTTTTCACAAGCTTTTGCCCGTGGTAAATTCAACCATAAAAAATGGGGGAAACGTCGCATTGTTTCTGAATTAAAAAGTAGGTATATTTCAGAATACAATATAAGACTCGCTCTAAAAGAAATTAGCGAAGCAGACTACTTAAGTACTTTTGATACCTTATCTGAAAAGAGGTTTAACCAATTAGATTCAGAAAAAAACCTTCAGAAAAAAAGAAAGAAATTTATCGATTATTTACTCTATAGAGGATGGGAAACCCACCTCATCTATGAAAAATCGAGGGAGTTGATTAAATAAATTTGTATCTTTATAAAACTCCCCCATTTGTTTTATGAAAAAATTCACTTTATTATTCTTCTTATTCATTTCAAGCTATAGCTATAGCCAAGAAATTATGAACTTTTATATAGAACCCAATGGAGAAAATGAAGTTGCTTTATATACGTTGGTGCATGACAATACATTATCTACCTATAGTAATTTTACTATAAGTACTATAGACAATACTATTACGGTTGCAATGTGTTATTTAAATTCTTCTGCTACCCAAGAAACTTTTGACCAACAAACACATGATTTAAGTTTACCTATTGGATATAATACTTACACTATTATTGTAGAATTATATGGTGATGGCGATAATTTACCCCCTTGTTCTTATACAAATTTTGATGATACAGGATCCATTACTTTTGATTATCCCTATGATAATACAGCAACTACCTATATACCAGATAATGTCTTTGAAGATTATTTAGAAGATTTTGGTTTTGGTGATAATGTTGCAAATAACGATTTGGTGTTTACTCATAGAATAGAAAATATGACAAATCTTTTCTTGAATAATATTCCAGAAGATATTTATAGCTTAGTAGGTATTAAATATTTTAAAGAACTTAAAGATTTACGTTGTAATAATCATCAAATAACTAGTTTAGATACCTCAGAAAATGTAAAATTAGAATGGTTGTGGTGTAATGGCAATCCTATATCATTGTTAAATATTACAAACAATATTAATTTAACTTGGCTACAGGCATATGATATGAACCTCTCAGAGATTGATGTGTCTCAAAATATTAATTTAGAAATATTAAGTGTTCAAAGTAATAATCTAAATAATATTGATATATCACAAAATTTACAATTAAAAACAGTATCAATTAGCTCAAATAACATTGAAAATATTGACATTTCTAATAATATTGCTTTAGAAAGATTTTCTTGTAGCAATACATTAATAACTTCATTAAATACAAGTAATAATGTTAATTTAAAAGGTTTATCCTTTAATGACAGTTTAATTCCAGAAATTGATTTGTTAAATAATATATTATTAGAATCATTGGATTTTAAAAATAGTATGATAACAAATATAGATGTATCTAGTTTGGTGAATCTAGAACTAATATCGGCTTGGGATAGTCAATTAACAACATTAGATTTAAGCAACAATCCTCAATTAGAAAGTGTTTTTCTGTTTAATAATGCTTTAACTTCTTTAAATCTTAAAAACGGGAATAATGCTAATATTACAGGCTTAGCAACTCAGGATAATGTAGAGTTATTTTGTATAGACGTAGATGAACCTGATTTAGCACCTTATCCAGATTGGATTGTTGATGATTGGACTTCATTTAGTGAAGATTGTACTTTAGGTGTAAATGAATTTTCTCATGAGTCTATTACCCTACTCCCAAATCCTGTCTCAACAACCTTAATTGTAGATAATACTTCATCTACCCAAATAGAATCTATCAAAATTTATGATGTCTTAGGTAGATTGGTGCTTCAAAAAGATGAGCAATTTAATAGCATTGATGTATCACAACTTACTAGTGGCCTTTTGTTTGTAAAGATTGAAACAGAGCTAGGTGATATTACTAAAAAAGTGGTGAAAGAGTAAGATGAGATCCTGAACCAAGTTCAGGATGACAAGGTTGGTTCAGGAAGACAAATGCTTCTTAAATTTTTTTGTCATTCCGAATGCTAATGAGGAATCTCTGCTTAATTATAAAAAAGATTCTTCGGTCATTCTTCCCTCTGAAAGACAACTCTTTTGTCATCCTGCCCGTCCTCAAATGATTGGGGATTGATTCAGGATCCAGTCTGTTATTATGATAGATTCCCAGTCAAGCTGAGAATGACAAAATAACTTTTATTTAACCGCAGCTTTTGACTTCGCTTTCGCTTCTTCGTTACGTTCAATTTTATGATCTGGACGTGTCCAACGAGGTTTTTCACCCATATCCTTGTATTGCGAATCTTTCGCTTCTACCGTCTCGGGTTGCATAATATTGATAAATGGTTTCGATGGAATTAAACCTAGTGCATCGAACATTTTCATATCCTCATTTATATCTGGATTTGGAGTGGTCAATAATTTATTTCCAGCAAAAATAGAATTAGCACCCGCAAAGAAACACATCGCCTGTCCTTCTTGATTCATTTCAGTTCTACCTGCACTTAATCGTACTTGCGTTTTTGGCATTATAATTCTTGCCGTTGCTACCATTCGAATCATTTCCCAGATTTCAACAATTTGTTGTTCCTCCATAGGAGTTCCCTCTACAGGAACCAAGGCATTAATCGGCACTGATTCTGGATGAGGATCGAACGTCGATAATGAAACCAACATTCCTGCTCTATCTTCTACAGATTCTCCCATACCAATAATTCCTCCAGAACATACAGTAATATTTGTTTTACGTACATTCTCAATGGTTTGAATTCGGTCTTCGTATCCTCTTGTAGAAATTACTTTTTTATAATACTCTTCTGAAGTATCTAAATTATGATTGTAGGCATATAGGCCAGCTTCTGCTAAGCGTTGTGCTTGGTTTTCAGTAATCATACCCAAAGTACAACACACTTCCATATCGAGCTTATTAATGGTGCGAACCATTTCTAATACTTGATCAAACTCCTCACCATCTTTTACATTTCTCCATGAAGCTCCCATACAAACTCTCGAAGAACCTCCAGACTTTGCCTGTAACGCTTGCGCTTTCACTTGCTGCACACTCATTAAATCATTTCCTTCAATATCGGTATGATACCGAGCTGCTTGAGGGCAATAACCACAATCTTCTGGACATCCTCCTGTTTTTATGGAAAGTAAGGTTGAAACTTGCACCAAATTTGGATCGTGGTGTTCTCGATGAACGGTAGCAGCTTCATATAATAATTCCATAAGCGGCTTATTATAAATATCTAAAATTTCCTCTTTGGTCCAGTTGTGTTTTATTGTGCTCATATCCTTTTAATATATAGACCTGTATGAGTTACATACAGGTCTATTTTAACTATAATTTTAGCAAATTTACTATTCTTCTTCTGAAATCTCTCCCCTATTTTGAATATCTTTTCCTTTTAAATATTCAGGTAATTCCATTCCTGCCATATTAAACATTTCTTGCAATGGAGGCACCGATTTATACATTCCTGAGATAAAATTTGAAGTAGCTGTTTTGCCATCTTGTGAAGAGCCATTTTCCCAAACAGTGATCTTATCGATCTTAATGTTCTTAATCGCTTCTGCTTGAAGTTTAACTAATTCTGGAAGTTTATCTGCAATCAATAGTAATACCGCATCTTTAGCATTATCGCCTGCAGCCTGTACTATTTTATCTAATCCTTCTGCTTGTTTTGTTAATACTTCTAAAATACCCTGTGCTTCAGCTTGTGCTTTAAATAAGATTGCATCTGCCTCTCCTTTAGCTCTTCTTCTAATTTGTTCAGCTTCAGCTTCCGCATCAATCTCAACTTTCTTTTTATCGATTTCTGCAGGGACAATAATATCAGCCATTTGAGAACTTCGCTCTCTATCTGCTCTTGTGATTTCTGCATCTCTTTCAGCAATATAAGATTCTTCTAGTGCTTTCGCAGATTGAACTTTCTCAGAAGCTAGTGCGATACGTTCTGCTTCAGCTTCTCTTTGACGACGTAATGAATCTGAGTTTGCCACATTAATTTTGGCGATATTTTCACCTTCTACTGCCTGAGCATTTGCTGCTGCAACTTGAGTACGTTCATCCTGTACGGCATTTGCTTCTCCAATAGAACCATCTCTGTTTTTTTCAGCAACCGATTTACGTGCTGCATTTATAGCATGTGCTGCAGCCTCTTTTCCTAACGCTTCAATGTAGCCAGACTCATCAACAATATCTGTTATGTTTACGTTGATTAGTTTTAGACCTACTTTTTTAAGTTCAGACTCAACACTTTGAGAAATATTGGTTAAAAATTTGTCTCTATCTGAATTAATTTCTTCAATATCCATTGAGGCAACCACCAAACGTAATTGACCGAAAATAATTTCTTGTGCTAATTCTTGAATTTCATTCTGACCTAATCCTAATAATCGTTCGGCAGCATTTTGCATGATTCCAGGTTCAGTTGAAACACCAATGGTAAATCGAGAAGGAACATTCACACGAATGTTTTGCTTACTCAAGGCATTTACTAAATTTACTTCAATAGAAATAGGTGTTAAATCTAAAAACTGATAATCTTGAATTACAGGCCAAATAAAAGCCGCTCCACCATGGATACATTTTGCAGATTGTCCACCTCCTACTTTACCATACACCACTAAAATTCGATCGGAAGGACAGCGTTTATACCTTCTAATAAAAGATATAATAACAATAAAGAGAAATAAAATACCAAATCCAACAGCTAGAAGTGGCGCAAAAGATTCAACTTGTAAAAAATAAATACTCATATAGTTATATTTTTTTAACGATTAACATTCCATTTGTCGACACTTCCATAACTTTTACTACGGTGCCTTGTTTTAAATCCTCAGATTCATCACTTAAAGCATCTAATTCACGTAATGAACCTTGCACTTTAATTTGTATTTTACCTATACTAGAACGATTTGCTCCTAAGGTTATGTAAACTTCACCAATTTCATTTAAAGCATTTTTTAATAACAAATTTCCACTACTAGTTAATTTGCTTAAATAATAAAATAACGTAGCCATGAGTGTCATCATAATCAATCCGGAAGTCAAAGAAATTACTATGGTCGCTCCTTGTGACATTCCTTTGGAAATACAGGCAACACCTGACCATCCAAATATGGTAAAGAACCCAACTAAATTTTTAAATGACAAAAACTGAAAATCTATTCCAAGGTCTCCTTCAACATCCATATCGACA
Source organism: Candidatus Marifrigoribacter sp. Uisw_064 (assembly GCF_047730175.1). GTDB lineage: Bacteria > Bacteroidota > Bacteroidia > Flavobacteriales > Flavobacteriaceae > Marifrigoribacter. The sequence goes on along the minus strand of NZ_CP159833.1, from coordinate 1,412,000 downwards.
TCACCTAAATCATCAACATCACCGCCAATCAAGGTCATAATCATTACAATAATAAAAATTGCTGACCCTATTAAGGCAATTACCCAATACACTTTTTCGAAGTTACTTAAGGCAGTAAACCAATCTCCCATTGTATTTTTTTTATGTTATTAAACGTATGTAATTTACTAAATAATTAAAGTATATCAACACTCTTTTTACTTAATTTACTTATTTAGAAACAATAATACTAACTGCATTTCCGCCAAAACCAACTGCATTAATCATGATATGATTTATACTATTTGGTATATTTTTTTGTAAGTAAAAAGGGTTGTGAATTACTTCTTGATGTTGCAACATTAAGAGTGCCATTTCTAGGCTCATCGCACCTGAAGCTCCAAAGGTGTGTCCGATCTTCCATTTATTAGTCGTTAAGAATGGAGGTTTTGTTACAAAAACTTTGTCAATTGCTTTTTTTTCAGCTACATCTCCCTTTACAGTTCCTGGCGCATGCATTACCAATACATCCACTGTTTCTAGGTTTGCATGCTGCAAAGCCATCTTCATGGAACGTTGAAAGCACAAAGCATCGGTTGTGATAGATATTGAATGAGATAAGGGTTCTGTAGCATATCCTACCCCCGAAATAATCGCTATTGTATTTTCTGAAACACCTCGTTCTAATAAACAAACTGAAGCAGCTTCACCTAACACTAAAGTATTACTCTTTTTATTAAAATTCATACTCTCACAAGGCATGTCGCCTTCTTTATTTGAGTATAATTTTAATGCCTCCATTTGTGCAATGGTAAAAGGTGTAAGTGGCGCTTCACTTCCTCCCACTAAAAATGCATCTGCCATTCCAGATTTCAACCACGCAACGCCATTAATCACTGACTGTAATGCTGTTGCACAAGTTATAGAGTGTGATAAAACGGGACCTTGTGATTGTAAATCTTGAGCAACCCACGAAGCTATATTCCCTAGGGTAGTTGTAGGTGATGTTCGCGTTTTTACTTTTCCTGTTTCAAGAAAATCTTGATGGTGCGCTTCAAATAATTGTGTTGCTCCTCGAGAAGATCCTAAATTAATCCCCATGGATTCAGAAGATATATTTGAATTTTTCAAAAGGTTTCTAGACGCTAAGATTGCAAATAAAACGGTTCGGTCTAAATATTTATACTTAGGATTCTCTTTTTTTAATTCAGCTAATTGATCTTCTATTGCTGAAGAAATAACACTAACCCATTGTTCTTTTTCTGAAAAAATTTTCTTCTGAAAAAATGTGTTTTCATTTTTATAATTATTCCATATGGTATTCGCATCAGTTCCTAATGCAGAAACTGAACTAAATTGAGTTATGGAAATAGGGGTTTTCAAGGCAAATATTGTTTACAACAAAAATACATGTTCTCAATAGGTATCATTGTTTTTTAGTGAGAATTATTCGAAAATATTTCCTTTAAAACTTAGGATAACTCCTTATGCCTAAAACAATCATGCGCATGATCATTCACTATTCCTGTTGCTTGCATATAAGCGTAAATAATAGTGCTCCCAACAAATTTAAATCCGCGTTTTTTCAAATCTTTACTTATTACATCACTTAATGGAGTATTCGCTGGCATTTCTGAACGGTTTTTAAAAGTATTTACGATTGGTTTACCCGCTACAAATCTCCAAATGTACTTGCTAAAACTTCCAAATTCTTTTTGTATTTCTATAAAGGCTTGTGCGTTAGATACCGCTGCTTTTATTTTGAGCTTATTCCGAATAATTCCTGCATCTTGTTGTAGAGTTTCCATTTTTTCTTGGCTGTATTTTGCTATTTTTTGATAATCGAATTGATCGAATGCCTTTCTAAAATTCTCGCGTTTTTTTAATACTGTAATCCAACTTAATCCTGCTTGAAAAGTCTCTAAAATTAGAAACTCAAATAAAGTATCATCATCATAAACTGGATCTCCCCATTCTTCATCATGATAAGCGATATATATAGGGTCTTTTTCGCACCAAGAACATCGTTTTTTTTCCATTCTTTTTTGTGTTTTTATATATTGTTTTTTATCTGTCACAAAGAACATCCTTACCAACATCTTTTTTGCAATTAAATCTATAATCACGAATGTTTTGTAAATTTGTAGAATAATCTAAAGTAGTAAGTTTTTTACAAATACTACGTCTTAATTGCTATGGAAAATAATACAGACACATTACAAAATGATGTTACTTCTTTAGTTAAAGAAAACATTTCAAAAGGAATAAATTACCAAGAATATAGAGAGTTAGTTGCGCAACATGTTGAAAAAGGAACTAGTACTGGACCTAATCAATCTGAAGAACTTAGTAATTATACCTTATTGAATCATTCTCGAATGAAACGATTAGATAAAACCACAAAGGTTTCAGAATCATTAGAAAAAATATATAGAGAGTATACAGGTGAGGTTACTTGGTTAGTCATTACAGAAAGTTGGTGTGGTGATGCTGCACAAAACCTTCCAATAATCAATAAGCTTGCTGAGCTTAATACAGGGATCGATTTAAAGATGATTTCCCGAGATGAAAATCCAGAATTAATGGACGCCTTTTTAACGAATGGCGCTATGGCTATTCCTAAATTAATAGCATTCGATAAAAACAAGAATGAAGTCATTGGTCTTTGGGGTCCAAGACCGACAGTCGCTACTCAAATGGTTGTAAATTATAAAAAAGAACATGGTAAATTAACTCCAGAGTTTAAAAAAGATTTACAGGTTTGGTATAACAAAGACAAAGGCCTAAGCACTTTTGAAGACTTAGCTGAACTTATTTAAATTAATTACTGTCCTGGAAAAATATACCTAATCGTTCCCAATTGTTTTGCTTTACTTAAATCGCTTGTAAAACGAGCACGTTTAGCGTATTCTATTGCACTTTCAATTAAACATTGATTAAAAGTGGTTGAGGTTTTTTTATTAAAAGAAGCTTTAACCACTTTTCCTTTAGCATTAACCTCAATATTCAACACTACTTTTCCAAAACCATCGCAAATGTAAATTGGATTTGGAAACACAATAGCCTTTCGTCCAACCAATAGAAAGCTATTGGTGCTATTTCTATCTTCTGTAGTTTTTATGGCTTCCTCTTTTATTTCTTTTTCCGGTTTTTCTGAAATTATTTCCGCTTCAATTACTGGTTTTTCTTTCGATTTTTCAATGGCCTCTTCCATTGCTAACAATTTATCATCGATACTTTCAGCAGGGGTTGATCGTTCATTTTCTAATTCAGAAATATACTTTTCATCTTCATTAAAAGCAGTATGTGTAGTCACTTCCACCTTTTCTAATGAAGATTCCAATAATTCCTCTTCTAATATATCTAGGACCTCAGCAGAGATTTCTATTTCATATTCTTCAATAACAGGAGCCTTTTCCTTGCCAAGTTTAATACCATATAACAGCAATACTAAATTACCAACCAAAAGGGCTGAAATGACTAATGCTTTATATGAATAATTGAAGTTCATAGCCCCAATGTACTATTTTTATAGAAAGACTTAAATATCCTTCAGAAAAAAATAATAAAAAGATAGTTAGATTTGTATCTTTAAGTCAATGAAAAAGAACATTTTTATCATCCTAGTTTTACTTTGCAGCTACAATTTAGCTGCTCAAATTGTAACCATTCCTGATGCAAATTTTAAAAATGCTTTGGTAAATTTTCCTGTTGTTGATTCTTCAGGAAATGGATTAGGTGATAGTTTTGCTGACACCAATGGTGATGGCGAAATTCAAGTTAGCGAAGCAGAGGCTATCATAAGTCTTATTGTTTCTTATTATGAAATCGTTTCTTTAGAAGGCATACAAAGCTTTAGCAATCTAGAAGTGCTGAAAAGCAGAGGTAATTTTGTTGAAACTGTGGATTTATCTCAAAATATTCAATTAGAATGGTTGCATCTTTCAACGAATCCATTAATCAGTATAGATGTGTCTCAAAATGTAAATTTAAAAATATTGTGGATCTATAATAACAGTCTTTCAAGCCTTGATGTCTCCCAAAATACCCAACTAGAATCATTGAGGTGTTATACCAACACTTTAACTGATTTAAATATCTCTAACGGGACTAATCTAATCCTTGAAAATTTTATTGCCTACGAAAACCCTTTTCTTGAGTGTATTGAAGTCGATGATATTGATTTTGCTACTAGTCAAACCCAATGGCAAATTGACGATGATGCTTTTTATAGTGATGATTGTAATTTTTCAATCAATGATTTTGAGGTAGAAACCATTTTAATTTATCCAAACCCTGTAAAAAGTATATTGAATTATACTATTGATAATTTTAAAATTGAAACGATTCAAATTTATAATTTACAAGGGGTTCTCTTAAAAAACGTAACTCTCCGAAGTGATACTACGAGTATTGATTTTTCTGAATTAGGTGCCGGAATTTATTTTTTGAAGTTCATTTCTGAGGGTAAAACACTTACTAAAAAAGTAATAAAAGAATAGCTTACTCTTTAAGTTGAGCCTCAAATTCTTCAATAGAGATGGCGTTATCAACTGAATATTTACCAATTTTAGTTCTGCGTAAACCTGAAAGATGTGCGCCATTTTTTAAAGCGATTCCAAAATCATGTGCTAAAGATCGAATGTAAGTTCCTTTGCTACAAACTACTCTAAATGCTACATTTGGCAAATCAATATTTGTGATTTCAAATTCTGAAATAGTAATGGTACGCTTCGGAATTTCAACTTCTTCACCTGCTCTAGCATATTCATACAGTCGCTTTCCGTCCTTTTTTAAAGCTGAAAAAATTGGAGGCTGTTGTTGAATTTCACCAATAAATTGATGTCTTGCATTTTGAATGTCTTCGGAAGTAATAGTAGAGGTATCAAAAGTCTGATCAATCTCAGATTCTAAATCATAACTCGGTGTGGTTGCACCTAAAGTGATGGTGCCTGTATATTCCTTTTCTTGTGCTTGATAGGTTTCAATTTGTTTAGTAAACTTTCCGGTACATAGAATCAATAAACCCGTCGCTAATGGATCTAAAGTCCCTGCATGCCCTACTTTAATTTTTTTAAGTTTGAATTGCATTCGTATTAACCAGCGCAATTTATTAACCACTTGAAAAGAAGTCCAATTTAATGGCTTATCAATTAGTAAAACTTTACCTTCTTTATATGCTTCTACTGAGTTCATTTTAATTGTATAGTCCTACTGAAATAGCGATAATACCGACCACTAAACAATAGATGGCAAAATAGATAAGTTTGCTTTTTTTCACAAGAGAAATCATCCAAGTACAGGCAACTAATCCACTTATAAATGCGGCTATAAATCCTAAGCCTAAGGTTGAAAAGTTGATTGCATCTGTTGTTAATTCACCTCCAATAATATCTTTTCCAATTTTTCCGAAGATTAAAGGGACTACCATCAAAAAAGAAAATCGAGCTGCTTTACTTTTATCATTTCCTAATAAAACAGAAGTGGAAATAGTTGCACCACTTCGAGAAATTCCAGGTAACATTGCTATTGCTTGAGAGATCCCTATTATAAAAGCATTTTTATAACTAACTTTTTTTCCTGTATTTTTAGAACGATCTGCAAGAAATAATAAGACCGCAGTTACGATTAACATAGCGCCAACGAAAGCTATGTTTCCTCCAAAAAAAGCTTCTAATTGTTCTTCAAATAACAAGCCTATAATAACAGCAGGAAGCATTGAAATAATGATTTTTAAAGAAAATTTCGTTTCACTATTCCATTTAAACTTTAATAATCCGCTTAGAAGTTCCCAGACATCTTTTCTAAAAACCACTAAGGTACTTAAGGCGGTTGCAAAATGTAAAACAACAGTAAAAAGAAGACTTTCTTCAGGAACAGAGGTGTCTCCTAAAATAGCTTTTCCAATTTCTAAATGTCCACTTGATGATACGGGAAGAAATTCAGTAAATCCCTGAATTATTCCAAGGATAATTGCTTCAATACTATCCATTATAGCTTATTTTTTTTTGTTGGGATTTAATAATATAGCATAGACTTCAATACCAAAACCTATTAAGATAAGTGCTGGAGCTAATCGAATACGTCTCCAACTATAGATTTCAGGATTAAAAACATTGGGGTCATCACTTCCTCCTCCTGCCATAAGGATAAAACCTACGGCAATAAAAGCAAGACCTATAAGCATAAACCTATAGTTTTTACGTTGAAAAATAAACTCGAATTTCGTTTCTTCTTTCCGTTTTTGTTCTCCCATAATATTACCTGCGAAGGCGGGTATCTTTTAATTTTTCTAAAGCTCTATATAAACTACTTGATTATTTACAGTTAGCTGAGCCATTTACTCTGAAGTAGCAACCTACAATTTAGGCAGGCACAAGGTAAATTTTTATTTTTAATTATTAATAATAAAGTTCATCGGTTCTAAGATTCAAAAATCGTTGTGTAGCGAAAAATGTACTTATCCAAGTAATAAAAACGCCCATCAAAAATATAAAAGCAAACAATGCTGTCAATAAAACTTTATCTTCTACTAATTGAAGTTCCGTAAAATTTTTATCAAGAAAATACAAAACAACAGCCATTCCAATCATGGCTAATATGGAGCCTAATATTCCTAAACGTACGCTTTTCCATATAAAAGGTCTTCGTATAAATTTTTTAGTAGCGCCCACCATTTGCATGGTTTTTATCGTAAAACGTTTTGCATATACCGAAAGCCTAATCGAACTATTTATTAAAAGCACCGCTATTAAAGTAAATATGGCACTAATTACTAATACCCAAAAACTGATCTTTTTCACATTATCATTTAATAATGCTATTAAAGGTTTGTCATAGACGATTTCTTCAACAAAGTCTTTTGTGCTGATTTCATTCGTTATTTCTTCCAATTTAGCTGAAGAAACATAATCTGCTAATAAATAAACATCAATGCTATTTTGTAAAGGGTTATACCCTAAAAACTCCATAAAATTTTCGCCTATCGTTTCACCGTGTTCTTCGGCAGCTTCTTCTTTTGAAATAAATTCAGCTGATTTTGTATACTCCGCTAATGCTAAACTTTGTTTTAGTTGTGTAATTTCAACTTCTTTGGCACTATCTTTTAAATAAATTGTTAAGGCAATCTTTTCTTTAAAATGGTCTGCCACTTTTTTCGTATTCAACACCAAAAGTCCTAATAAACCTAACAAAAACAACACTAAAGAGATACTTAAAACCACTGAAAAGTAAGAGGAAATTAGTCTGCGTTTTTGGTATTTTTCAAAAGAAGATGCCATATTTTAAAATTAAATTGAGGTGGTAAAAATACAATGAAATATTCTACAAACCATATAATTAGTTACAACGTATAAATTTTCGAATTTGTTATAATAAGTTTAAATTTGCCTTCTACAGAAAAGAATCTCATGAGCAAATATCATTTTAACGATATAGAACAAAAGTGGCAAAAATATTGGGCAGAAAATCAAACATTTAAAGCCGAAAACCCTGTCCTGAGCGGAGTCGAAGGGAATAGTGATAAACCAAAATATTATATTTTGGATATGTTTCCTTATCCTTCGGGAGCTGGATTACATGTTGGACATCCTTTAGGATATATCGCAAGTGATATTTATGCTCGTTATAAAAGACACCAAGGGTTTAATGTATTGCATCCTCAAGGATATGATTCCTTTGGGCTTCCTGCGGAACAATACGCAATTCAAACTGGGCAACATCCTCGAAAAACGACTGAGACAAACATTTCTCGCTATAGAGAACAACTAGATAGAATTGGTTTTTCATTCGATTGGAGTCGTGAAGTTAGAACGTCAAGTCCAGATTACTATAAATGGACCCAATGGATTTTTATTCAATTATTTGAATCTTGGTACTGTAAAGGTCATGAAAAAGCATTTCCGATTTCAGAATTAATAAAGATGTTTGAGGAAGAAGGAAATATAGGTGTAAATGCTGCTTGTGAAATGAAAATAAGCAAGTTTACTGCTGAAAAATGGAATTCATATTCAGAAGATAAACAAGAAAAAATATTACTTAAATACCGTTTGGCTTACCTAGCGGAAACCGAAGTTAATTGGTGTGCTCAATTAGGAACCGTATTAGCAAATGATGAGATTGTAAATGGAGTTTCAGAACGTGGTGGATTTCCTGTAGTTCGCAAAAAAATGACCCAATGGAGCATGCGTATTTCTGAATATGCTGAACGATTATTAGGTGGGCTTGAAACTATCGATTGCAGTGAATCTTTAAAAGAAACACAGCGTAATTGGATTGGAAAATCTGTTGGTGCTTCCGTTAAGTTTAAAGTAATTACAAAAGAAGATAAATTACATGGAGCTGTAATCGATGTATTTACAACACGCCCAGATACTATTTTTGGCGCAACATTTATGACGCTAGCTCCCGAACATGAATTAGTCGATAAAATTACCACCCTCGAACAACGTTTTGAAGTTTCAAAATACATCTCTTCCACTGCTAAAAAAAGTGAAAGAGAACGCATGGCTGATGTGAAAAATATTTCTGGAGTTTTTACAGGTGCTTATGCAAAGCATCCTTTTACAAAAGAGCCTATTCCTATTTGGATTGGAGATTATGTGTTAGCTGGCTATGGAACTGGAGCTGTAATGGCAGTACCTTGTGGAGATCAAAGAGATTATGATTTTGCCAAGAATTTTGATATTCCAATCAATAATATTTTTGAAGGAATTGATATTTCTGAAGAAGCTTATACTAACAAAGAAGCGACAATTATTGCAAATAGTGATTTTATTAATGGCCTGGGATATAAAGAAGCTACTGAAAAAGTAATTTCTGAACTTGAAAAATTAGGCTGGGGTGAGAAAAAAATAAATTATCGTTTACGTGATGCAGTATTCTCTAGACAACGTTATTGGGGAGAACCTTTTCCAGTGTATTATAAAGATGGACTGCCACAAATGATTGATTCAGCCCACCTTCCAATTCGTTTACCAGAGGTAGAAAAATACCTTCCAACTGAAACTGGAGAACCACCTTTAGGACGTGCCGATGTATGGGCTTGGGACACCAATACCAATGAAGTTGTATCCAATGAAAACCTAAGTACCACCAAAGGCATTTATCCATTAGAACTGAATACGATGCCAGGTTGGGCTGGGTCCAGTTGGTATTTCTTTAGATATATGGATGCCCAAAATGAAACTGAGTTTGCTTCAAAAGAAGCCATGAATTATTGGGGAAATGTCGATTTATATATTGGTGGTAGTGAACATGCTACAGGACATTTATTATACAGCCGCTTTTGGGTGAAGTTTTTACACGACAGAGGGTTTGTTAATGTTGATGAACCTTTCAAAAAGTTGATCAATCAAGGAATGATCTTGGGGGAAAGTGCCTTTGTAAACCGTATAGATGGTGAAAATAAATTTGTTTCTAAATCAAAAATTGAAGGTAAAAATATTCAACCTATTCATACAGATGTTTCTTTTGTAAATCTTTCAAATGAATTAGATATAGAAGCATTTAAAAAGTGGCGTAAAGATTTTAAAGATGCTGAATTCATCACCGAAGATGATGGTACATTTAAAGTCACTCGTGAAGTTGAGAAAATGTCTAAGTCAAAATATAATGTAGTCAATCCAGATTTTATTTGTGAAGAATATGGAGCGGATACACTACGTATGTACGAAATGTTTTTAGGCCCTTTAGAGCAAGCCAAACCATGGAATATGGCTGGAATTACAGGAGTGCATTCCTTCTTAAAGAAAACATGGCGTTTATTTCATTCAGGAACTGATGAATCATTTAATGTAACGAATGAAACAGCTTCAAAAGAGAGTTTAAAAACAGTACATAAAACCATTAAAAAAGTAACAGAAGACATAGAGAATTTCTCATTTAACACCTCTGTTTCTACATTTATGATTGCTGTAAATGAACTTACAGTTCAAAAATGTACTCAAAAAGAAATTTTAGAACCTTTAGTGGTGCTACTTTCTCCATACGCACCTCATATCGCTGAAGAGCTATGGAGTAAATTAGAAAATAACGATAGTATTTCGACAGCTAATTTTCCAATTTTTGATAAAAAACATCTAGTAGAAGACGCTAAAAAATATCCGATTTCGTTTAATGGTAAAATGAGATTTACATTAGACTTGCCTTTAAGTTTATCGAAAGATGAAATTGAAGCTGCAGTGATGGCTCATGAAAAAACAATTCATTATTTAGAGGGAAGAACACCTAAAAAAGTAATCGTAGTTCCAGGTAAAATTGTCAATATTGTAGGCTAATCCGTTTTTGCATAGATTTTGATATAAATTACATAAATAATAAAAACGATGATTGGATATTATATAATTGCAGGAGCCATTTTTTTAGTGAGTATGTATGTGAGTAATACTCTTAAAAGTAAGTTTAAGAAGTACTCACAAGTTCATCTTCAAAATGGATTAAGTGGAAAAGAAATAGCAGAGCGAATGCTCTCAGACAATGGCATTACTGATGTTAAGGTGATTTCTGTAAAAGGAATGCTTACAGATCATTATAATCCAGCAAACAAAACAGTAAACTTAAGTGAAGGAGTATATTCTCAAAGAAATGCAGCTGCAGCTGCTGTTGCTGCTCACGAATGTGGACATGCTGTACAACATGCAACAGCGTATTCTTGGTTACAATTACGTTCTAAGATTGTTCCAGCAGTTGGGGTTTCTAGTAAGATGTCGAACTTTGTCATTATGGCAGGATTAGTCTTATCTTTTACAGGGTCTGCTATAGGAAATGGTATATTTTTAATAGGAATCATACTATTTGCAGTAACAACTTTATTTACTTTCATTACACTTCCCGTAGAGTTTGATGCTAGTAAAAGAGCACTCGTTTGGCTAGAAGCTAATAACATGGTTACTCAGCAAGAATATGCTGGCGCAGAAGATGCTTTAAAATGGGCGGCAAGAACCTATGTTGTAGCGGCCTTAGGGTCATTAGCAACCTTACTTTATTTTATCAGTATGTTTATGGGAAGAAGATAATTAAACATTCCTTTTAAATTATGAATCAAATTTTTGATTTCCTTTTCGAACAATATGCAACGTATAATACGATGGATATTGTATTAGAAATCGTCGCTGTTTTTTTTGGTTTTTTATCGGTTTGGTTTTCAAAAAAGAATCACATTTTCGTATTCCCAACAGGAATGTTAAGTACTATAATTTTTGTGTATTTATTACTGAAATGGGAATTACTAGGAGACATGATGATTAATGGGTATTATTTTATCATGAGCCTCTATGGTTGGTATATTTGGACACATAAAACCAATGATCAAACTACTCCAATCACCCGTATAAATTCTAAAGAAAAGAAAATTTCAATCGGAATCTTTTTTTCCACCTTACTTTTCGTCTTTATTGTTTATAATGCTTTCGATAAATGGACCAGTTGGCTAGCCTATGTAGATACGCTAACAACCGCCATCTTTTTTGTAGGTATGTGGTTAATGGCAAAAAGGAAATTAGAGAATTGGATTTTTTGGATTATTGGAGATATTATATCTGTCCCTTTGTATTTTCACAAAGGGTTAATGTTTACTAGCTTTCAATACTTAGGATTTACATTTATTGCAATATTTGGATACCTCGCATGGAAAAAACACTTAAACAGCAGCAAAGTAATTGCTTAAAAGTTGTACTATTTGGCCCTGAATCTACAGGAAAAACTACACTTGCTAAACAATTAGCAAGACATTATCATTCAGTTTGGGTGCCAGAATACGCACGCGAATATTTACAAAATAAATGGAATAATGAGCGTAAAACTTGTGCTCAAGGTGATTTACTCCCTATTGCTGAAGGGCAAATGAAACTTGAAAATGATTTAGCTCAAAAGACAGATTCTGTTTTAATTTGTGATACGGATTTACTTGAGACAAAAGTCTATTCTGAAGCGTATTACGAAGGAATTTGCGATCCTCTTCTCGAAAAATACGCACTAGAAAATACATACGACATGTATTTATTAACCTACATAGATACGCCCTGGGAAGAAGACGATTTAAGAGATAAGCCCACCGAAAGAGAGGAGATGTTTTTAGCATTTAAGGATTCATTAAAGAAAAATAATAGACCTTTTGTGCTACTAAAAGGCTCAAAAAAAGAGCGTCTACAAAAAGCGGTTGAAGTCATAGATTCTTTGCTTAAATAATTAAAAAAAAACTTAAAAATTTATATTATCGAGAATGTAATTGATAATATTGATAATATGGAGAAAATCTTTCTTAATTTTGGATAATAGGATTTATTATAACATTCATTATTAAAAAAGAAAATTGAAAAAGAATTTAATCTTTTCTGAAAAGGATCTTAAACAAATAAAACAACACAATTTAACGCTAGAAAAAGTTAATCAGCAAAAGGCAACTTTTATAAATAGCATTCCTTTTGTTGAAGTAATAACTTCTGCTTCTGTTGGTAATGGAATTGAAGTTATTTCTAAAGATAATCAACAAAAACTAATAAGTTTCTATGAAGATAAAAAGGAATCTCTAGACATTGTGAAATTTGTACCGGCCTCTGGTGCTGCGACAAGAATGTTTAAGTTTTTACATTCTTTTTTAGAAGATTATAACCCAGAATTAGAGTCCATAAGCACCTATTTAAATGAAGGTGATAAAAAAGACCTTGAAACTTTTTTTAATTCATATAAAGATTTTGCTTTTGTTAATGATGTCCGAAAAAAAATTCGTGAAAAATATCCAGATTACAAACATGGAACAAAAGGAGTTAGATACCAATTATTTGTAAAAACCATGTTAGGAAATAAAGGACTTAATTTTAGTAATCTTCCTAAAGGTTTAATTCCTTTTCATAAATATCAAAAATATGCTACGACTGCTTTTGAAGAACAATTATTAGAAGCAGCCTATTTTGCATCAGTAGGTAATGATGTTTATTTACATTTTACTTTTTCAAAAAATCATGTCAATTTTTTTAAAGAGAAATTCAATGAAATAAAAACAAGGGTTAGTAAAAAGACCAAAAAAGAGTTTCATATATCATATTCATTTCAGAAAAATGAAACAGACACCATTGCGGTTCATTTTGATAATACTCCTTTCAGAAATAAAAATGAAGAATTGGTTTTTAGACCTTCAGGGCATGGTGCTTTATTAAGTAACCTTAATGAAGTAGATGCAGATGTTATCTTTATAAAAAATATTGATAATGTTGTTGCTGAAGAATATATTGAACCAATTTCTTATTATAAAAAAGTACTGGTTGGTAAAATGCTTTGGGTCCAGAAAAAAGTGTTTTCATACATAAAACTCCTCGATAACACAGAAATGTCTCTAGAATTATCCGCAGAAATAAAATCTTTCCTTTGGAATGAATTGAACATAAAAGATGTATTAATTGAAAAAGAAACAATTTTAGAGATCTTAAATCGACCTATTAGAGTCTGTGGTGTTGTAAAAAATACTGGAGCTCCTGGAGGTGGCCCTTTTTGGGTAAAAGATAGAATTAGTCAAACAACCTCTTTACAGATTGTCGAAATGTCACAAATTGACCCCCTCGATAATCACCAACAAACCATCATTAATGAAGCAACTCATTTTAACCCTGTAGATATTGTTTGTGGCATAAGGGATTATAAAGGAAATAAGTTTGATTTATCAAATTTTACAGATCCAAATTCAGGGATTATTACTGAAAAATCACAAGATGGAAAACCGTTAAAAGCACTAGAACTTCCTGGTCTATGGAATGGCGCAATGTCTAATTGGAATACCGCTTTAGTTGAAGTTCCTTTATTTACCTTTAATCCTGTTAAAACGGTGAATGACTTATTAAAAAAAGAACATCGCCCTAATGCATAATGAATATTGAAACCCTTCTTAAAGAACTTTCTTTTAAAGCCATACGAAGTAGCGGTGCTGGAGGGCAACATGTGAATAAAACGGCTTCAAAGGTTGAAGTAACTTTTTCGGTTTCTAATTCAGAAGCGATTTCCGATAGGGAAAAAATACGCGTCACCGAAAAGTTAAAAAATCGAATTACTTCAGAAGGAAATATCATTTTACAAAGCGGTAAAACAAGAAGTCAACACAAAAACAAAGCGATTGTAATAAAAAGACTTATTGATTTAATTGAAAAAAGTTTAATAAAAGCAAAACCTCGAAGAAAGACAAAACCTTCAAGAGGTTCGATTGAAAAACGGCTTACTTCTAAGCGTAATCAAGCCTTAAAAAAAAACAATAGAAAAAATCCTAAAATAGATTAGACTATTATACTTTTCTAATCTACCTTTGTCCCGTTCTCAAAAAAGGGGTGCCTAAATCGGCTGAGATCATACCCAATGAACCTAGAACAGGTAATGCTGTTTAGGGATTTTAGAAAAAATAAAACTTAGAATATTACCCCTTTTATTCGTAGAAAAACCAGAACGGATGAAAAAATTATATTGCTTACTAATCACTTTGAGTGCATCAACTTTTATGATTGCTCAAGAACCTGTTGCAGATACGACCAAACTAGAGACACTTGACGAAGTGCTTATTAAAGCAGTCCGAGTAGATGCAGATTCACCTATAACCCATTCTAACCTTGATAAAGAAGATTTAGCTAAAAGAAATCTAGGGCAAGATATACCTATTCTCCTTAATTTTTTACCTTCCGTTGTCACCACTTCCGATGCAGGTGCTGGTGTAGGTTACACAAGTTTTAGAGTTAGAGGAAGTGATGCTTCACGAGTGAATATTACATTAAACGGTATTCCTTATAATGATGCTGAAAGTCAAGGTTCATTTTTAGTAGATCTACCCGATTTTGCATCTTCTATTGAAAACCTTCAATTACAAAGAGGAGTTGGAACCTCAACAAATGGATCGGGGGCATTTGGAGCTAGTTTAAATATTTTGACTGATGCCATTTCAGAAAAAGCAAGGGGAGAAATATCTAATTCATTTGGTTCATTTAATACTAGAAAACATACTGTAAAGTTTAGTACTGGCTTACTAAAAGATCGTTTTGAACTAGCTGGACGTTTATCCAAAATAGCATCTGACGGTTATATAGATCGAGCATCATCAGATTTAAAATCATATTTCCTTCAAGCATCCTATAAAAGTGATAACACATTAATAAAAGCAATTGCATTTGGTGGAGTTGAAGAAACTTACCAAGCATGGAATGGTATTGACGCTGAAACCCTAGAAAGTGATAGAATATTTAATCCTTCAGGTAGTTATACAGATGAAGACGGAACCATTCAATTTCATGACAATGAAGTAGATCATTACTCACAAGATCATTATCAGTTTCATTGGAATCAAAAATTCAATACTAATTGGAGTGCAAATATTGGTTTAAATTATACCTACGGAAGAGGATATTTTGAGCAATACAAAGAAGATCAAGAGTTCGATTTTTATAATTTTGAACCTATCGAAATTGGAGGAGAAACAGTTAATACAACCGATTTAATTAGAAGAAGATGGTTAGACAATGATTTTTATGTAATGAATACTTCCATCACTTATAAAAATTCAAAAATTGATATAACTACAGGCTCATCTTATAGTTATTATGACGGTGATCATTTCGGTGAAGTTATTTGGTCTCAATTTGCGGGAAACTCACAACAAGGAGATCGTTATTACGAAGGAAATGGAGAGAAAAGAGAGTTTACAGTATTTTCGAAAGCGACGTATAGACTCAATAATAGATGGAGTATTTATGGTGACCTTCAAGAACGATTTGTAGATTATAGTACTTCTGGTTTGACTTCAGATAAAGAAGAACTTTTAGTGGATGAAAAATATAGCTTCTTTAATCCGAAAACTGGAATTTCATTTAAAATGAATCCTAAAAATCAATTCTATGCATCGTTTGGAAAAGCGCATAGAGAGCCTAATAGAAATGATTTTGAAAATGGTGTTAGCACTCCTGAAAAATTAGATGATTATGAATTAGGGTGGCGGTTTGTTTCAGAAAAAGCACATGTAAATACCAATTTTTACTATATGAACTATACCGATCAATTAGTACTGACAGGCGAATTAGATGATACTGGCGCAAGTAATAGAGCTACTAGCGGTAAAAGTTATAGAATGGGTCTTGAGATTGACGCCTCTGTTTCTTTGTTGAAAAATTTAACATATAGACCTAACCTAGCGATTAGTCAGAATAAAAATGAAGATTTTATTGCCTCAAAAGATGGCGCTTTAGTCAATTTAGGAAATACAAATATTTCCTTTTCTCCTTCGGTAATCGTTGGAAATGTAATTGAATATAGCCCCGTTAAAAACTTGCAAATTAATTGGCTTTCAAAATATGTAGGAGAACAATATATGGGTAATATCGATAGTGAAACATCAAAGCTTGACGCTTATTTTACAAACGATATTAATATAGTGTATACTTTTAAAAATGTTCCTTTTGTAGAGTCTATTGTTCTTTCAGGAATTGTAAATAATATCTTTAACGAGAAATATGTTTCTAACGGATATTTTTTCACTTATGATGATACTTGGAGTGAGCCTGATACAACAACAACTATTGAAGGGGCTGGTTATTACCCACAAGCAACCACAAATTTTATTGTAGGAGCAACTATTAAATTTTAATTAGATACAAATATATTATCTCCATTGCGTTCAATTCTATATTGTTGCATAGGATACAATGATTCGTCTGTTCTGTGTTTTCCCGTAACAATATCATATTCATGATTATCATTGGGACAAGGACAGGTTGCAATAATTCCAACAATACTCATACTTGAACAATCATTAGGAACATGGTTGGGATCGGTTAACTCTGAAGCTGTATATATTTCATTATTTACATTGTAAATAACAATTCCTTTTATTCCTTGGCTTGTAATAAAAACACTACTTCCTGGAAATTTTAAAGAATTATATTCTGGCAGGTTTAAATTTAGGTTTAAATTAACTAAAGGATCAAATAAATTAGGGTTACTATTTCTATTGTCATCACTACTACTACATGATAAAATAAATAAACCCAACATTAAAACTATTGCTGTCTGTTTCATGTGTATATAATATTTTTTTATCGGTCACATGCTGTTCGCTATGATTCACTCCTCTTGTGTGATAAACTTTTTAGCATACTCGTTTCATAATATAATTAAACATTCAAAATTAACGATTATGACTTTAATTAACCTTTATAATAGAATTAATTTTAATATTAACAGCATTATAACTTTTCAAAAACAGTAACTTGATCCTCCATAAAACTATTTTTTAGTATCTTTGTTGTACTAAATCCCGTTGTATATGGGATTTTTTTTATTCCTGTACAAGGCAGGGTCTTTTCTTAAATGAAAAGGGATTATTATTGATTGAATGAGATTCCTGTTTTCACAGGGAAAATATGAAGATTTATGAGTAAAGTATCTTATTATACCGAAGAAGGACTTAGAAAACTGAGAGGTGAATTAAATCAGTTAAAAGATGTAGAGCGCCCAAAAGCTTCTCAAGCTATTGGAGAAGCACGTGATAAAGGTGATTTAAGTGAAAATGCTGAATACGATGCAGCAAAAGAAGCACAAGGAATGTTAGAAATGCATATTTCTAAATTAGAAGAAGTATTATCTAATGCACGAATCATTGATGAATCTCAATTAGATACCTCAAAAGCATTAATTCATTCTACTGTGAAAATTAAAAATACAGTAACTGGAATGGAAATGGTGTATAAATTGGTTGCTCAAAGTGAAGCCGATTTAAGTAAGGGTTTAATCTCTGTTGATTCTCCTATCGGAAGAGGTCTTTTAGGAAAAAAAGTAAGCGAATCAACCGAAGTTAAAGTGCCAAACGGTATCATGAATTTTGAAATAATTGAAATAACTAGAGGGTAATTATGGCATCCGTTTTTACAAAAATTATTAATGGTGAGATTCCTTGCTATAAAATAGCAGAGGACGATAATTTCATTGCTTTTTTTGATATTAATCCGAACGCTAAAGGACACACGCTTTGTGTGCCTAAACTAGAAGTAAATAAAATTTTAGATTTGGAGGAAGCTCTCTATTTAAAATTAATGCAATTTTCTCGCAAAGTAGGCATTGCTTTAGAAAAAACCATCCCTTGTAAACGTGTTGGAATGGCAGTTATTGGACTAGAAGTTCCTCATGTACATGTACATCTTATTCCTTTAAACGATATGAAAGAAATGACTTTCTCTCATAAAGTTTCTATGACAGATGCTGAATTTAAATCATTAGCTGAAGCAGTTCAAAAAAACCTTTAATCCGTAATTTGTTTAAGGCTAATCTCTATCGTAGTTCCTTTATCAATTACACTTTTTGACACTCTAATCTTTCCTTTGTGATAGTCTTCAATAATTCGTTTTGCGAGTGAGAGGCCTAATCCCCAACCTCTTTTTTTGGTGGTAAAGCCTGGAACAAATATTTTATTAAAATTCTTTTTCTGAATACCTTTTCCGGTATCAGAAATTCTAATAAATACACTTTTTAAATTCGTCTCAATAGTAATGGTAATCTTGCCCTTTCCTCTCATGGCGTCAATTCCATTTTTTACTAAGTTTTCAAAGGTCCAACCAAACAGTTGAGGGTTCATTTTTACATACAATGGATCTTCAGGTAACTCTAATTCAAATTCAATCAGTTTTGAAGTTCTACTTTTTAAATAATCATAGGCCTTTTTTGTTTCAAGAACAATATCATTTTTCTCCATTAAAGGAATAGAACCCACTTTCGAAAAACGTTCAGTAATGGTTTGTAATCGATCTACATCTTTTTCTATTTCTACAATATATTCCGGATTAACATTTTCAGATTTAAGTATTTCTGTCCAACCATATAAAGAAGACAAAGGAGTACCAATTTGATGTGCCGTTTCTTTAGCCATTCCTGCCCATAACTTATTTTGTTCCGAAGCTTTTGCCGTTTTAAAGAAAAAGTATATCGCTGAAAAAAACAACAGCATAATCAATATTAAAGCTGCGGGATAGAATTTTATTTTATTGATGATGGGAGAATTTCCAAAATAAACGGTTTGTAACAATTCATCTTTATAACGTATTTCTATTGGTTCATACTCGTTTGAAAATTGTGTAATCAGATTTTGAATTTTTTCAGGAGTATCGAAATCTTCTTCTGGAATATTCTTATTATTATAACTCTCTTGCTTATGACTATACAAAATCATTGGCGTAGTCATATTGCCTTGTAATATTTTTAAAATAAGGTCATTAGAATCGTCCTCATTTTCAATGTTCTTTTGAGCTGCTCCCCAAATATCCATCTTTTCACGTTCATTTTCTTTTAACTGATTGAAAAAAGAATACGTATTCCACATGATCAATGTGATGATTAACAAGGAAACAACTAAAAAAAACCAACGAGTCAGTGACGTATTTTTAAACATTATAGAAAAGGGTTAAAGTATTAACTCGTATTCAGCATTAAAAAATTTATTACACCTTGAAATCACTTCAAAATACATCGTTTTATTACATTTTTAAGATTAACCATAGCGGTGCTATGCTGAAACTTAGAAAATGTTATATTTTATTGCGCTTTCAGCCTTCATTACAAAGTTCTAATGCTGAATACGAGTTTAAATATAATGGAATTATGTTAATATTATTGTGCAAACTTACTTTTACAAAGTTTTTAGTTTGGGTACCTTTGTAATCATGATATCAATAGATCCAAAAGACATCCCCACAGGAACATTGCACGGCTATTTACTAAGCGCTGTTTCTCCTCGCCCTATTGCCCTAGCAAGTACTGTAAATGCTAAGGGAGAAGTAAACCTTTCGCCTTTTAGTTTCTTTAATGTATTTAGTGCAAATCCACCGATCATGATATTTTCTCCCGCAAGAAGAGTGAGAGGCAATACGACAAAACATACTTTAGAAAATGTATTAGAAGTAAAGGAAGTGGTTATTAACATTGTTAGTTATGATATGGTGCAACAAATGTCTTTATCTTCTACGGAATATGAAGAAGGAGTCAATGAATTTACTAAAGCTGGCTTTACGGAAGTGGCTTCAGATTTCATTCAGCCGCCAAGAGTGGGAGAAGCTCCAGTACAATTTGAATGTAAAGTAAACGAAGTGATTTCACTAGGTTCTGAAGGTGGTGCCGGTAATTTAATTATCGCTGAAGTAGTGAAGTTACATATCAATGAAGCTATTTTAGATGAAGAGGGTAAAATTGATGCTCAAAAAATTGATACGGTGGCACGTATGGGTGGTAATTGGTACAATCGCTCTAAACTCGGTATGTTTGAAGTGCCAAAACCTTTAAGGACTATGGGTATTGGAGTTGATGCATTGCCGGAAGCTATTAGAAATAGCAAAATTCTAACCGGGAATGATTTAGGGATGCTTGCAAATGTTTCTGAACTACCTTCAAAAAAAGAGGCAGAGGAATTTATAGCAGGTATTTCAAAAAGATGTCCACATTTAAAAGGTGCTTCTTCAGAAGAAATACATAAAAAAGCACAAGAATTATTAAAAGAAGAAAAGGTATTGGAAGCTTGGAAGCTTTTATTGGCGTAAATTAAATAGAATTAATAACTATAGATATAAGAACGATGGAATTACAAGGAAAAATTAAATTAATTGGAGAAACGCAAACATTTGGATCTAATGGATTTAGAAAACGTGAAGTAGTAATTACTACGGAAGAGCAATATCCACAACAAATTATGATTGAGTTCACACAGGATAAAGCTGAATTATTAAATACCTATTCAGTAGGTCAAAATGTGAAAATCAGCATTAATGTTAGAGGTCGCGAATGGGTGAACCCACAAGGTGAAACTAAATATTTTAATTCAATCAATGGTTGGAGAATCGAAAATTTAGAGCAAGCGGTGTCTGGCGATATGCCTCCAATGCCTCCTGCAGATGCTTTTGAGCCTGCAACCGATTTAAAAACAGAAGAACACGACGATTTGCCTTTCTAAAAAAGCAAATACATAATTTGTCATTCAGAGTGAAGCGAAGAATCTCTATTGACAAATTTAATAAATTATTAAAGCCTAAAAATTTACATTCGTAAGTCTTTAGGCTTTTTTCGTTTCATTATTCTTTGTCATTCTCAGCTGTCTCACTGAGCTAAGTCGAAGTGTGACTGGGAATCCATCACGATACTTATGCGAATGCTAATGAGGAATCTCTAATAATTATATAAAAAGATTCTTCGGTCATACTTCCCTCTGAATGACAGCTTTTTTGTCATTCTCAGCTTGACTGGGAATCCATTTAATTTTTCTATCTTTATAAAACTCCCCCTTTTAGTTTTATGAAAATGAAATACACACTATTAATTATTCTATTTTTAATCTGTTCTCAAATAGGTAATGCACAATTTGGTCCAGAGCAAATAATTGATGTTGATATCTCAAATTCTTGGTCAATATCTGTAATTGATATTGATGGAGATGGTTTTTTGGATCTTATTGCTACTGATACGATTGAAAATAAAATTGTTTGGTATAAAAACTTAGACGGTTTAGGCAACTTTGACAGCCCACAATTTATTACCAATACTTTAGATGAATCTCGTTATGTTACGGCAGCAGATATAGATGGAGATGGAGATATGGATGTTTTAGCAACTGATTTATTTAATGATTTAGTAATTTGGTACGAGAACTTAGATGGTCTAGGGAATTTTGGCACTCAACAAATTATTACATCTACTTTAGATTCACCTAATATGGTCATTTCTGAAGATGTGGATGGAGATGGAGATTTAGATGTTATTATAGCATCAAGATTGGATAACAAAATAACTTGGTATGAGAATTTAGATGGTTTAGGGAATTTTGGGCCTCAGAATATTATAGATTCTGATGCTTTAACTGCACTCACAGTTTTTTTTGCTGATATTGATGGTGATGGAATTAAAGATGTTATTAGTGACAGCTCTATTAATAATCAACCTGTTTGGTATAAACATTTAGACGGTCTAGGTAATTTTGGTACCCAACAAGAAATAACAAACGATACTTCTGGCTCTATTTATGTTATTGCAGATGATGTTGATAACGATGGCGATATGGATGTGTTAAATATTGAATTTGGTGGTGAAACCATTGCTTGGTATGAAAATGATGGATTAGGTACTTTTGGACCCAAACAAATAATAACATTTAATGTTACTTCTAGAAATATTGTTAGTGTAGATCTTGATAATGATGGGGATAAAGATATTTTATATAGCTATCAAGATTCATTAAATGGTTTTGTGGTTTGGAAAGTCAATGATGGATTCGGTACTTTTGGAACTACACAATTAATCTCCAATAATTTAGAAGCTCCAAGGGGTCTTTTTGCAGCAGATATTGATAATGATGGTGATGAAGATGTATTTTACACTGATATGAATCTTAACAAAATAGCTTGGCATGAAAACTTAACGATACTTGGTACAAATGATTTTTCTAGCGAATCAATTACTTTACTTCCAAACCCAGTGAAAGATATCTTAACAATAAATAATTCTTCTTCTTCTCAAATTGAGTCCATCAAAATCTATGATGTATTAGGTAGATTAGTACTTCAAGAAAAAGAACAATTTAATAACATTGATGTATCCCAACTTAACAGTGGCCTTCTATTTGTAAAAGTTGAAACAGCGGAAGGGATTTTTACTAAAAAGGTGATTAAGGAGTAGGTATTTCTTTTGTCATCCTGAACTTGATTCAGGATCCATGTGTGATTATGATAGATTCCCAGTCAAGCTGAGAATGAAAAGATTCTTTGTATTTCCGAATGCAATGAGGAATCCATTAATCAAACCAATCTTTAGCTAAATCTTCCCATTTTTGATTTTCTTTTTCAATTAAATTAATTTTCCATTCACGATTCCAATTCTTTAATTGTTTTTCTCTTTTAATTGCATCATTTACATATTTAAAAAATTCAACATGAATCATTCTTGTAAGATGATATTGTTTTGAAAAGCCTTCAATCAATCCTTTCTTATGTTCATATATTCTTCTCTCTATATCATTTGTCATTCCAATATAAAGTGTTCCGTTTTTCTTGTTAGAAATTATGTATACATAAAATTTATATTCTTTCCTTGGCATATAACAAAAGTAAAATATTATGTTAGATCCTGAACCAAGTTCAGGATGACAAGTTTTTTTTATTGTGCTTTACTGTTTAAACACATTTGTCATTCTCAGCTCTTGTGCTGAGCGAAGTCGAAGTATGACTGGTAATCCATAATTATATTCATTCTACTAAAATAGATAACATGTTTTTGTATTTTTAAAGAATGAATATCACTGCAACCATCGAATCATTGTTTAAAAGGTTCATGCCTTCCCCATTTGCCATTGCAATTTTATTAACCTTGGTTACTATGCTCTTGGCTCTTCTTTTTACAGATTCGCCACAAACCGAAAACAGCAATCACTTTTTTACCATTTTATCCTATTGGGAACATGGAATTTGGAACAGTGATTTATTGGTATTTGCATACCAAATGATGCTTATATTGGTCTTAGGTCATATTTTAGTGTTAAGCAAACCCATGAATTTTCTGATTGGAAAATTAACCAATCTTGTTTCAAATACATCGAATGCTGTTTTATTAGTGAGTGTTTGTACCCTATTAGTTTCATTTTTTAATTGGGGTCTAGGCCTAATTTTTGGTGCCATTATGGCTCGTAAAGTGGCAGAAGCTTCTCAATTAAGAGGCTTTAAAATTAACTATCCATTGGTGGGAGCTTCAGGATATGTAGGTTTAATGATTTGGCATGGAGGCATTAGCGGCTCTGCTCCCTTAAAAGTTTCTGAAAGTGGTCATTTAGCATCGTTGATGTCTGGAATAAGCACAACCGACTATTCAGCACAATTACCTGATTTAATTTCTTATAGTGAAACTGTTTTTAGTCCTTTTAACCTCATTATTTTTGGAGTGATTCTAGTTATCATTCCGCTGTTTTTATATCGCTTAGGAAAAAAAGCGCCCATTACTGAAATCAATCTACCGATTTATCAAGGCTTAGAAATTCAGAATGAAAAAATGAAAGGAGCAGAACGGATTGATCATTCAAAGTTCTTCGGAATTACATTTGGCGCTATTATTTTAATTGCTTTTGTCTATCAATATTTTGATGCTTTAACCGAATTAATTATCACTCCCAATATGCTTAACTTTTTAATGTTAGGGCTTGCCTTAATACTACATGGTAATATCCATCAATTTTTAAGTGCTGTCGAAGAAGCCATTAAAGGAGCTTCGGGGATATTAATTCAATTTCCACTGTATTTTGGGATTATGGGAATTATGAGAGATAGCGGAATGGTGGTTCAGATTTCAGATTTCTTTATTTCGGTAGCTACGCCAACAACACTCCCCATCTTTACTTTTTTTAGTGGAGGATTGGTTAATTTATTTGTGCCAAGTGGTGGCGGACAATGGGCTATACAAGGGCCGATTGTAATTGAATCTGCTTTAAAATTAGGCGTTCCCTTACCCAAAGCAATTATGGCATTGGCTTATGGAGATCAGATTACAAATATGCTTCAACCTTTTTGGGCTTTGCCGCTCTTAGGAATTACAAAACTAAAAGCGAAAGAAATTTTACCCTATACGCTTCTATTGATGCTCATAGGATCAGTCATATTTATTGCAGGATTATTAATCTTTTAAAATGTATCTACTGAACGAATTATTAATGTTTCCTGACCCTTCTGAAGCTGACGAAGAAGGTTTGTTAGCCATTGGAGGCGATTTATCTTCAGATCGATTATTGCTTGCCTATCAATCGGGAATTTTTCCGTGGTACGATGAACAACAACCTATTTTATGGTGGAGTCCCGATCCGCGAATGGTTTTATTTCCTTCAAGGTTTAAAGTTTCAAAAAGTCTTTCAAAAACGATTAAGAATACTAAATTTAAAATCACTTTTAATACTAGTTTTTCCGAAGTCATAAAAAACTGCTCCACGATTAAACGAGAAGGTCAAGGAGGTACTTGGATTACGCAAGAAATGGAAGAAGCTTATGTTGAATTACACAAATTAGGGCATGCTCAATCTGTGGAAGTTTGGAGTCATGATGCGCTTGTGGGAGGTTTATACGGAATTAATCTTCCGAAGCAAAAAATATTTTGTGGCGAAAGTATGTTTAGTACGCAAACAGATGCTTCAAAAGTTGGGTTTTATTATTTGGTGAAACATCTTCAGCAAAAAAACTATAAACTAATAGATTGTCAAATGCATACCGATCATCTGGAAAGCCTTGGCGCAGAAGAAATTACAAGAGAATTGTTCATACAACACCTTACTAGTTAAGCCTCTATAGTTCGGGATAAAATGGTATCTTCGTAAAAAAAATTATGAAAAGCACCCAAGTCAAAAGCCTACTACTTGTATTTTTATTTGCTTTTATTCCTTTTGTAAATTCACAAGAAGGATCTGATGAATTACCAAAAGGACTCACAGCCCATGAAAAAAGTATTATTTCTCAATTTCAGTTTAGAAGTTCAAGAATGACAGAACCTCCTACGGGGCCTGTTAGAGCCGCTGCCGAATGGGAAGAAGTAGAATATTTAGTGGTACGATGGACCAATGGTTTTCAAAATATCTTGCTTCAAATAGTAGCCGCTGGAGTAGAAGAATGCAAGGTGGTTATTACAACACAGAATGAATCTTCGGTTTCTTCATACCTTACTTCAAATGGGGTTGATCTTACCAATGTTATATTTTTAAACACGAATAGTGATAGTATTTGGATACGAGATTATGCCGGAAATACTATATATTCAGACGATGTGGGAGAAAGAGCATTAACCGATTGGATTTACAATCGTCCAAGGCCTAATGATGATGTTATGCCCTCTGCTCATGCAGATTTATTAGACTTTCCTATTTATATTACAGATTCGGGAATAAATGATTTAGTAAATACCGGTGGAAATTATATGTCTGATGGATTAGGGAATGCTTTTGCTTCGGAATTAATTTTAGAAGAAAATCAACCTGGAAACCCTTACGGTGTAAGTGCAAAAACGGAAGCGGAAATTGATCAAATTATGTTGGATTATATGGGAATTCAAAATTATATTAAAATGGAAACCCTTCCTTATGATGCAATTCATCACATTGATATGCACATGAAACTTTTGGATGAGGAAACTTTATTAGTAAGTAGATACCCAACGGGAGTTGCTGATGGTCCTCAAATTGAAGAAAACATAGATTATGTATTAAGTAATTTTCAATCTCCCTTTGGCACTCCTTATGAAGTAAAATGGATTGACGCGCCACCAAGTACAGGAGGAAATTATCCAGACAATGGTGGGTCTTATCGTACGTTTAGTAACTCAATTATCATTAATAAAACGATTTTAGTCCCTACGTATAGACCTGAAGTTGATGCACCAGCCCTAGCGTATTATGAAGAGTTAATGCCTGGTTATAATATTGTCGGGATTGATGTTGATAATCCTGGCGAAAATTTAATTTCTCTTTTTGGAGCTATTCATTGTATTACACATACAATCGGTGTTGATGAACCTTTATTAATTGTCCACCAACCCATTGATGAAGCAAATGCAAACAGTACTGTCGCGATAGATGCAATGATTAAGCATATTTCAGGAATCAATACAGCCAAAGTATTTTGGAGAGAAGTAGGAGAGAGTAATTTTAATGAAACTGCTATGAGTTTTGTAAGTGATGATACTTGGACTGCTGATGTATTAATACCAAATACGGATATTGATATTGAGTATTACATTTGGGCAGAAGCAATTTCAGGAAAATCATTAGCAAGACCTCTTGTTGCTCCTGATGGATATTGGACCATTAATGTTGGTATTTTATCTGCTGAAGATTGGGCTGCACAGCATATTTCTAATCCGTATCCTAATCCTGCTAGGAGCAATGTAACTTTTAATTTAAATGAAATTGAAGGTTCTATACAGGTATTTATTTATAATTTATTAGGACAAAAACTGTATGAAACTGATATTGAAAACGGTAATGGCCTTTTAAATTTAGATTTAAAAGAATCTTGGAAAGGAGCTCTATTTATTACTTTTAAAGGTGACTTTGGAGCCATTACTAAAAAGATTATTAAACTTTAATTTATATTAATATATTGAATTTTAGGCATTACACCACAATTTTATTGCCGTTTAACAATTATATTTTCTTTTAAAATATAATTTTAGCACTTTGTCAAACATATAATTTAATTCACTAATGGTAAAGTATCGCTTTTTATTGATTTTGGTTTTATTTAGCTTCTCAATGACTGCTATTTCACAAACTATTGACAAGCCTAAAATGGATGTTAATAAAGACATTGATCTTGTAAAGGTCTATGAAAGTTATGTGAATGATGGTTATGGCACAGCTAAAATATATCAAAAATTAGCGAATGCTAATTATTTTAAAAATAATTATTCGGAAGCAAAAAAATGGTTCGAAAAACTTTTTGATTTAGAAAAGTTGAAAGACCCAACCTTACGATTTCGCTATAAACAATCTTTAAAAGCGCTAAATATAAACCCTGAAGACAGTCCTTATTTGTCCACTAGTGGTACAAATTAAAAATATAATAGACTAATTCATACCTTTGTTATTTAATAACAGAATTCATGGAAGAGCAAAGAAAAAACTGGTTCGGTAGAAATTGGAAATGGGCAGTTCCAACCTTTGGTTGTCTTACCATTATTATATTGTCTATCGTTTTTGCCCTTGCACTATATTAAGGTGTTTCTACACTTTTTAAAGGCTCAGAACCTTATGAAGTTGCAATGTCTTCCATAAATAATAACGAGTATGTTATTGAAAAATTAGGACAACCAATCGAAGCTGATGGTATGTTTCAGGGTAATATTAATTATGAAAATAATAATGCAAGTGCTGATATAAAAGTACCCGTAAAAGGACCTAAAGGAGAAGGTACTGTAACTGTAATTGCTGAAAAAGAAAATGATGTTTGGACCTACCAATTAATGCAAGTAGAAATTAATGATACAGATGAAATCATTAATTTATTGAATGAAAATAATGAATTACTAGAATAAGGCTAAACTCGCTTCAATTACGGTATATATTTTTTGCAATTCATCTTCAGTAATAACAAAAGGTGGCAATATATAGATCGTATTTCCTAAAGGACGTAGAAAAACGCCCTGTTTCATAAAGAAATCAAACAATTGATTTCTAGAATCTCCATAACGTTCCATTTCAATGTCTACATCAAATGCAAAAATAACTCCTAACTGACGTACATTTTTAACCTTAGGATGCTCTTTAATTGTTGAAGCAAAAGATTGATGCGATGCTATTATTCGTTTAATATTTGTTTGCATTGTATCTGTTTGCAACAACTCTATCCCTGCTATGGCAGCTCTACAGGCTAATGGATTAGCTGTATAGGTATGCCCATGAAACAAACCCTTTGCTAATTCATCACTATAAAAAGCATCATAAATATCTTGCGTACAAGTAGTAATTGCCATAGGCAATAAGCCCGCCGTTAATGCTTTACTAAGGCAGATAATATCGGGTTGGGTTGCCATATGTTCTGAAGCAAAATTGGTTCCTGTTTTTCCGAATCCCGTCATTACCTCATCTGCAATGGTAATAATATTGTTTTCATTGCAGAGTTGTAACAGCTTATTTAATCCTTCGGCATTATTCATTTTCATGGCTGCGGCACCTTGCACTAAAGGTTCATAAATAAATCCCGCTATTGCATGTTCAGAAATAAGTTTTGAAGCTAATTCAATCACCTCCTTGTTATTAGTTCCGTTAGGGGCAGGTATTCTATACACATTCAGTAAAAGGCCTTCAAACGGTCCGTTATACACAGATAAACCAGAAACCGACATGGCACCAAAAGTGTCCCCATGAAATCCATCTTCAAAAGCTAATAAAGTTGTTCTTTTTTCACCTTTATTAAAATGATATTGCATTGCCATTTTAATCGCAATTTCTACCGAAGTAGATCCATTATCTGAAAAGAATAATTTTTGTTGATTGTTTGGTAAAATCTCAATGAGTTTTTCTGAAAGCTCTACAGCCGGTTCATGCGTAAATCCACTAAAAACCACCTGATCCAAAGACAACATTTGCGCGGTAACTTTTGAAGTAATATAAGGATTACAATGTCCATACATTGCCGTATACCAAGAGGCAATTCCATCAATATATTGATTGCCTTTCTCGTCCCATAATATAGAACCGCTAGCTTTTACAATCCCTAAAGAAGCCTTACTCGTTTTGTGCTGCGTTAAAGGATGCCAAATGTGTTTTTTATCTCTTTCTTGTAAACTCATGTTATTCTATATTCAATCGTTCTGCATATTCTTTAATCACCGAAGTATCAAAGTAAGGCTCTTCATCGATACGTCCCAATATTTTTATCCCAGACATTTGTTCGATAATAGTTTCGGTATCTTCATTTTTGTTTCCGCTAAAAATAATACCATGCACCTTTAAATTTCTTTGTTTTAAAACTTCTAAAGTTAATAAGGTGTGATTGATACTGCCCAAATAATGCCTAGAAACCACAATTACTTTATCTTTTGGGTGAATTAAATCTAGTATCGTTTCTTTATCATTTAATGGCACTAATAATCCGCCAGCTCCTTCAATTACTAGGTTATTTTTGGTTGTTGGTCTTTTTATTTTTTCTGAAAGAATCACTACATCGTCAATTTTGGCAGCTGCATGAGGACTCATAGGCGCTGTTAAATTAAAGGCTCCAGGATGAAATTTAGATGCTTTGTTTGAAACTAGTTTTTGCACTTTTTTTGTGTCCGAATTAGCTAACTCTCCCGCTTGAATCGGTTTCCAATAATCTGCCTGTAAAGCTTCAACGCAAATAGCAGAAGCTATAGTTTTCCCTACATCGGTAGAAATTCCAGTAATGAAATAGGTTTGTTTCATTGTATTAGTACTTTTTTTAGAGTTTTTAAGACACCACTAATTTCTTCTTCTGAATTATAACTATGCAAACAAAACCGTAACCGTTCTTTTTCTTCAGAAACGGTTGGTGAAAGTATCGCTTTTACATCGTATCCTTCTTTTATTAGAGCTTCTGAACAATTTTTAACTTTTTCATTTCCAGAAATAATACAACATTGAATCGCCGAATTACTTGCAATAAAATGTTTGTCAAGGTCTAATTGCTGTAATTCATTCTTAAAAAATAGAATATTTGAATTCAACTTTTGAATTTCAGAATCTTCCTTTTCAGATTCAAGCTTAAGTTGTTGAAGTGCCGAATAAATGGTAGCAACAGAATGAGGAGGAAGCGCTGTGGTATAAATAAAGCTTCTAGAAAAATTCACTAAAAACTCTTTAAGTAGTTTACTCCCAAGAATTGCAGCACCATGACACCCTAATCCTTTTCCGAAGGTAAGTATCGTTGCAAAAACTTTATCTTCTAATTTTAATTGATGTACCAAACCTAAACTAAAAATACCTACAGCATGTGCTTCATCAACAATAAGCTTTAAATTATTTTCTTGGCAATAAGAAGCAAGAGTGTTTAGGTCTGGAGAATCTCCATCCATAGAAAACACAGATTCGGTAACTACATAAATTTCTATAGGGTCTGCATTACTAACATGCCTCTTATTTTTAATGCGCGTACACAATGTTTGGATATCCTTTAGATCGTTATGCTTAAACTTATACGCATTAGCATGACTCATAGAAATACCATCTCTTAAAGAAGCATGTATTAAGTCATCATATAAAATAATATCTCCTCGTTGAGGAATGGAGGATAAAAGTCCAAGGTTAGCATCGTAACCAGAATTAAAAATTAAAGCAGCTTCTTGAGTATATAGAGTAGAAATAAATTCCTCTGTTTCTAAATAAAGAGAGTGATTTCCTGTAAGTAGTCTAGATCCTTTTGCTCCATTTGCTTTTAAGTTTTTAGATTGTAACAGGTGGTTCGTTCTTTCATATATTTTTTCAGAAATACTAAAACCTAAATAATCATTCGATGAAAAATCAACTAAATTATTCGGTATTTTTAAGGTTCGAATAGCCTGATTATTCTTTCGATCGTTTAGTTTATCATGAAGTTTTTGAGGAAACGAATTCATGTTTCAAATTTAGGCATCTTTGGGGTAATAAACATGAAATAAAAAAAAACGCCTCCTAAAAAAGGAAGCGTTTTTATATATTCAATGTACCACAGAATTAATCTGCTAATACAATCACTTTATTATCTTTCATTTCCATGGCGCCACTGTTAATATCTATGGTCCATTTTCCTTCTTCTTTAGTAAATCTATCTTCGAAACCTTCAGCAAACTCTAGGTCTCCAGAAAATTTTACTTTCCCTGCTTGTAATAACGAAACAACAGCGGCGTGATTATTAAGCATTTGAAATGCTCCATTTACGCCCGGTACTGTAACCGATTCTACTTCACCTGAAGCTAAAGAAGCTTCTGGGGTAACTATTTCTAAATACATAAATTAAAATTTATTTAATTTATTTCCGTGTAAACGGAAAACTAATCATTTTTTAAGCTTCAGCAAGCATTTTCTCACCAGCTTCGATTGCTTCTTCGATAGTTCCTTTAAGGTTAAATGCTGCTTCTGGAATGTTGTCTAATTCACCATCCATAATCATATTAAATCCTTTAATCGTTTCTTTAATATCTACTAACACACCTTTAAGACCAGTAAACTGCTCTGCTACGTGGAAAGGTTGAGATAAGAAACGTTGTACTTTACGTGCACGGTAAACAGCTTGTTTATCTTCTTCAGATAATTCCTCCATACCAAGAATTGCAATAATATCTTGTAATTCTTTATAACGTTGTAATAATTCTTTTACTCTTTGAGCACAATTGTAATGATCGTCTCCTAAGATATCTGCTGAAAGAATTCTAGAAGTAGAATCTAATGGATCTACCGCTGGATAAATACCTAGTTCAGCAATTTTACGAGATAATACCGTTGTTGCATCTAAGTGAGCAAATGTTGTTGCTGGTGCTGGATCTGTTAAATCATCTGCAGGTACATATACCGCTTGAACAGAAGTAATAGAACCTCTTTTTGTTGAAGTAATACGTTCTTGCATCGCACCCATCTCAGTTGCTAATGTTGGTTGGTATCCTACTGCTGAAGGCATACGTCCTAAAAGTGCTGATACCTCAGAACCTGCTTGTGTAAAACGGAAAATGTTATCAACGAAGAAAAGCACATCTTTTCCTTGTCCTTCTCCAGCTCCATCACGGAAATATTCTGCAATAGTTAATCCAGATAATGCTACACGAGCACGAGCTCCTGGAGGCTCATTCATTTGTCCGAATACGAAAGTTGCTTTAGATTCTTTCATTGCAGCTTTATCTACTTTTGAAAGATCCCAACCACCTTCTTCCATAGAATGTAAGAAGTCGTCACCATATTTTATAATTCCAGATTCAAGCATTTCACGAAGTAAATCGTTCCCTTCACGAGTACGTTCTCCTACTCCAGCAAATACTGATAATCCACCGTGTCCTTTTGCAATGTTGTTAATAAGCTCTTGAATAAGTACAGTTTTACCTACTCCTGCTCCACCAAATAAACCAATTTTACCACCTTTTGCATAAGGCTCAATAAGGTCAATTACTTTAATTCCAGTAAATAATACTTCCGTTGAAGTAGAAAGGTCTTCAAATTTTGGAGCATCTCTGTGAATTGACATACCAGCATCACCTTTTTTAGGTAAATTACCAATTCCATCAATAGCATCTCCAATTACATTAAAAAGACGACCATATATATCATCACCAATTGGCATTTGTATAGGAGCACCTGTTGCAATAGCATCAACACCACGGCTTAAACCATCTGTAGAATCCATTGAAATTGTACGTACTGTATTTTCACCAATATGTGATTGAACCTCAAGAACTAATAAGTTTCCATTATTATCTACTTCAAGAGAATCGTAAATTTTTGGAAGTTCAGAACCGTTAGCAAACGCGACGTCTACAACTGGTCCAATAATTTGTGCAACTTTTCCTGTAATTTGTGACATTATTAACTGTTTATTTTTTAGTACTATTAGGCATAAATAAGCCCCGTATTTTTAACGGGGCAAAGATAGTTTTTTCTGTTGAAAAATTACAAGTCTAATTGCTAAAATTTTAGAACATAATACGAAACGTTCTATATTTTAAATTTTGGGTATAAAAAAATCCCTGATATTGACTATCAGGGATTTTAATAATTAATTTTTATGGTAATTCAGGTGAGTATTGTACAACATAATCATCAGCTTTTGCAACAACATCTGCTGCTATAAAGTTAGATCCATACGTTGCATCAATTGCTTCTAAAAACTTGTTTGCCATATATGCATATCCTCTAGCTGTTAAGTGGACTCCATCAAGGCTTACAAGACCTCCAAAAACTAGACTAGCATTCAGCGTATAGTCATCGAACGTAATTCCTGCAGTTGAAGCCTCTTGTAAAATTGCTTTTAAATCAACGAATGCCAATCCACTAGATGCTGCCATACCTTCAATTACAACATTATAAGAATCCGTAGCATTAATTACAGATTGTGTTTCATTAGCTGTTAATACCCATTGATCACTTAAAGGCACTGAGACACCATTTATTAAAGTAGGATCTCCTCCTACAACTGTTCCTATAAAAGCAGAGCTCGGAAGTACCATTAAATCATTTGCAGTAGCCTGTCTATAACTAGGTAAGCCTAATGCGCCTAAGTTTGTTAAATCTTCATCAACAAGTGTAACAGCATTTTGCCCTTCAGCAAAAACAATTGTTCTTGCCTCTCTTTCTTCAGCAGAAATAAAACCTCCAGCTTCAGCGGCTAAAAGTCCTCCGTTATAAGCAGCGAATGCAGCATTTAAACCTCCTGCATTTGCAGCATCTAAAGGAACTGCATTATAAGGTACTGTTGTGAAATAAGGTAAATTCGTTACATAAGGAACACTTGTAATAGCTCCTTTAGCTCCGTTTGCAGTTAAAGTAGTTACTATTGCATCTAACGTTCCTGCAAATACTAAAGGATCTGTAATATCATTACTTCCATACGAAGATGGATCAAAATTTCCAGCTTGATCAACACCTAAACCTCCAGAAGTTGCAAAGCCTAATACATCATTTCCACCTATTTCAGATAAAGTGAAAAAAGATGGATTCTGAGCTGCAGCATCTTCTAACATAGAAGCATTTGCACTTGAAGCCATTCGTGCATAATAAGGATTAGCTGCGCCTATAGGAACTCCTGCTGGGTTACCATAACCGTTTGCAAGTACATGAAAGCTTTTAGCTCCAGGAACCCCCATATTATTATATGGGCCTGGTTGAATGTTTGTAACTTCTGTTGTTGGTATGCCTGGTAATACTTGTGGGCCAGCTCCATTAAAGAAAAGTCTTGGGTTTGTTATTTGATTTCCTGCAAAAAGCAATCCTCCAACATTATCAGCCATTAAAGGTTGAGTTAAACTACCTCCACCAATATTAGCAAATTGTTGAGATAGTATATTTGGAAAAGAATTTTCTTGACTCGCTATAAATAAAGCTCCATCAGTAAATCCTGCTGTAAATGAAGCTCCTAATGAAACATAATTTGAAAAATCAGCTTCTCCAGCTGTTAGTTCTGGTAATACAACCATATCTTCTAATCTATCTACATCCTCTATTTCGTTACAGGCTGTAAGACTTATAAGAATTAATAGTAACCATATATATTTTGTTTTCATAAGTTGATTTTTATAAATTATTAATTGTTATCGATGCATAATACATAGATCCTATGTTACCTGTCCCAAATGCTGTGAAGTATTCTTTTCCTCCAAGATTTGTTCCTCCAACTTTAAGGGTTGATTTTAAACTTGGTATTTTAAAGTTAATTTGAGCATCGAACGTATGAAATTCTGGCACTACACCATTTCCAAAAGTTGCTTCCCAGAAATAGTCATCAGTAAATCTATAGGCTACATTAAATCCAAAGTTTTTAAATAACGCTGTATTTCCGAAGGATGCCTTAAATTTATGCTCTGGAGTATTAAAGTTAAGCATCACATCTGGATTTGCAGCTTCATCAAAATCTAGTTTTGTATAGGTATAACTTCCACCTAAATCAAAATTATTAAATATTTTTGTAGATAGTCCTAAAGAAGCTCCATAAGAGTTAACATCTGCATCAGAATTAGTATAAGCACTATATGCTTGACTATCTCCATTTGCAAGAGCTGCTACAGATAAGGCATTATCACCAACAACACCATAGTATGGTGCAATTACTACTTCTTGTGAAATAAAATCTTCATACTTATTGTAATAGGTACTAAAGTCTACAATAAGCTTGCCTATTTTTCCTCTATATCCAATTTCCGCAGAGGTCACCTTTTCAGGTTTTACTAGATCAGGGTTAGCTATTTCTAAAAGTGTTGGATCTCCAGCTGCTGCAAAAGCTTGCACAGAAGAAAGCGAATAAGAGTTGTTATAAACTGCTGATCCTGTTTGAGTAATAGTAGCAGGCTGGCCTAAAAGTTGACCACCTCCACTAACATCAAAGTTACTAGAGTATCTCTCTAAATTAGTTGGAGCAGAACCTACTAAAATAGCACGACCCGCATCTAATCCAATAAATAAATCTTGCGTTGTAGGGTTTCTAAACCCTGTTTGAACAGATGCTCTTAGGTTATGGTTTCTATTTACTGTAAAACCAGCAGATATTCTTGGTGAAACAAACCCGTCAAAAAATTCAGATTTATCATAACGAGCAGAACCCGTAAGTTTTATGCTCATATCCCCATTTAATTCAAATTTCTTTTGAATTTGAGAATAAACACCATATTCTGAATAGTCTATAGGTCCATCTAAATCTGTATAAATAGTTCCTGAAGAGTTTAAGCTATACTGTCTAAATGATCCACCTACTTGGATATCTGCAAATTCTGTTAAATGGCTAAAATTATAATTTCCATCTGCATGATAATATTTTGATGCATCTTGAAACTTAGAACCCGTTGATAAATCTGGATCATTTATACTTTTATTAAAAGCATTATTAAACCCAACTGAACCTGGTTCAAAACGTCCAGTTTCTGCAGCAGTACGGCCAATAGCATGAGCTTGCTCATTTGTTGCACCGCCAAGAGTTGCTGCAACATAGTTTCCTACATATTCACCAAACCAAGTATTATCATCTTTCCATGCTCTGTTAATATTAATTCCTGTAAATACCATATCATAAGAGTCACCAGCTTTATCTGCTACTACATACCCTCTTAGATAAAAATTATCATTTTTAACTTCTAACTTATGTTGTTGTTGAAAGAAATTATCAATATTGTACCTATTTGTTCCTTGGTAAGTGGTTGATCCTGTACCAACTTTACCTACATAAGAAATTTCGAAATCATTTGCCCAAGGACGTAAATATAATCCCCAATCTGCTTTTACACTTTCGGCGTTATAATCTGTTAAGTCACCTTCATTGTATCCTGTTCTACTTACATTTACTGAAGGCACCAATGCATTTGCGCCAGCTGGTAAAATACCTAAACCTTCGAGTGTAACTGCTACTGCTTTTATATCTGTAGAAACCTCATCACCATAGACGTTTATTCCATTATAGTTTAAATTGGAAGCTCGTGTACCTCCAATAACATCACTATCTACTTCACTATTAGCTGCCCAGTCGGTTCCTTTTAACCATCCAAAGTTTACTTTTGCGGCAAAATGCTCGGTAAATTTATAGGCTGCTCTAATTCCAAAATCATAATAACTATTGTCTCCAGCAGCTTTTTGTGAAGTAATCCCTCTTTTATAAGAAACACTGATACCTTGATGATCAAATGGATTTTTACTTTGCATAAACAAGAGACCATTAAATGCATTTGCTCCATATAATGCAGAAGATGCACCTGGAAGAAGCTCAACACTTTGTACGTCTGTCTCTATCATACCTACTAAATTTCCTATAGGAAAATTTAATGCGGGGGTAGAATTATCCATTCCATCTACTAATTGCATAAAACGAGTATTTGCAAAAGTGGCAAAACCACGTGTGTTTATAGATCTAAACGTTAAACTATTTGTATTTACATCAACACCTTTTAAGTTTTCTAAACCGCCATAAAAATCTACAGATGCAGTGTTTTTTATTTCTTTTATCCCAAAACGCTCAACAGTTACAGGGGATTCAAAAATTCTTTCGGGAGTTCTTGAGGCAGAAATTACTACTTCATCTAATTCACTTCCTTCATTTAATGTAATTGTAAAACTTTGATTTTCAGAAGTTACTTCTTGATCAATAGTTTGAAAGCCTAAAATACTTATTTGGATTGTAAATGGTGGAGCTTGATTAACCGTTAAGGAAAAGTTACCATCATAATCTGTTAATGTTCCTACAGTAGTTCCAACCACTATAACTGTGGCGCCTAAAACCGGCTCAAGTGATTGATCTACTACATTACCTGTTATAGTTGTTTGAGAACTTGCCATAACGCAAAAACACAAACAAAAAATTGTAATAATTGTTTTCATAAA
Source organism: Candidatus Marifrigoribacter sp. Uisw_064 (assembly GCF_047730175.1). Lineage (GTDB taxonomy): Bacteria > Bacteroidota > Bacteroidia > Flavobacteriales > Flavobacteriaceae > Marifrigoribacter. The sequence goes on along the minus strand of NZ_CP159833.1, from coordinate 1,374,514 downwards.
TATGAATTGTTTTGGTTTAATTTTTAAATATACGCTTTTTTGTCTTTAAAATAAGAGATGAAATGCCTAAAAAAAAAAACGTTATAATCTTTACTCTACCGTGACCGATTTAGCTAAATTTCTTGGTTGATCTACATTTCTATTAAGCATAACTGCAATATGGTATGATAATAGCTGTAATGAAATAGTGGTTACTAGCGGCGTAAGGGCCTCTGGTGTTTTAGGAACTTCCATATAATAGTCTGCCATTTCTTTTACTGTTGTATCTCCTTTTGTAACTACTGCTATTATTATCCCTTTTCTTGATTTAATTTCTTGAATATTACTCACTACTTTTTCATAGTGATTGCTATTAATTGCAATAACCACTACAGGCATGTGTTCATCTATAAGTGCAATAGGACCATGTTTCATTTCTGCAGCAGGATATCCTTCTGCGTGGATATATGATATTTCTTTTAATTTTAAAGCGCCTTCTAATGCAACTGGAAAGTTGTATCCTCTTCCGAGGTAAAGAAAATTATTTACATCTTTAAAAACTTTCGCAATTTCTTCTATTTTTTCATTACTCTTTAATGCTTCTTCAACCTTGGATGGAATTAACTCTAATTCTCTTAAATACAACATAAAATCACTATTCGAGATAGTGCCTTTAACTTTTGCAATTTTTAGAGCAATCATTGTTAATACTGTAATTTGTGTGGTAAATGCTTTTGTTGAAGCTACTCCGATTTCTGGACCTGCATGTGTATACGTACCACTATGTGTTTCTCTTGAAATTGTTGACCCTACTACGTTACAAATTCCATACACAAAAGCTCCTTTTTGTTTTGCTAGCTTTATCGCCGCTAGCGTATCTGCAGTTTCTCCACTTTGAGAAATAGCAATCACAACATCTTTTGAAGTAATAATTGGGTTTCGATATCTAAATTCTGAAGCATATTCAACTTCTACAGGAATTCTTGTCCATTCTTCAAATATATATTCTGCAACTAAACCAGCATGCCAAGAGGTTCCACAGGCTACAATAATGATTCGGTCTGCATTGGTGAATTTTTCAATATAATTTTCAAGTCCTCCTAACCTAACAATACCCCTATCGGCCAATAATCTTCCTCTGTAGGTGTCTTTTATTACTGAAGGTTGTTCGTAAATTTCTTTAAGCATGAAATGGTCGTATCCTCCTTTTTCAATCTGCTCAAGATTCATTTTAAGTTCCTGAATATATGGATCTACTAATTTATCTCCTTTTATTTTTCGAACCTTAATATCTCTCCCTTTTCTAATAATCGCCATTTCTTCATCTTCAAGATAAATAGCATTATTTGTATATTCTATAAATGGTGATGCATCACTAGCTACAAAAAATTCATCTTCGCCAATACCAATTGCTAATGGGCTTCCTAGTTTTGCAACTACGATTTCATCTGGCTTTTTTATATCAATTAACGCTATGGCATAAGCTCCTACAACTTGATTTAGTGCAATTTGCACTGCTTGACCAAGTTTAACGTTTTCTTGTTTCTGAATTTCTTCAATTAAATTTACGAGTACTTCGGTATCGGTATCAGATTGAAATGTATACCCTCTATTTATTAACTCTTTCTTTAGCGTTGCATAGTTTTCAATAATACCATTATGAATTATAACTAGCTCTCCACTGTTTGAAACATGTGGGTGAGAATTGATGTCATTTGGCACGCCATGTGTTGCCCAACGCGTATGTCCAATTCCTAGATTTCCATTAGTTGGAATTTCTTTTTTTACTCTTTCTTCTAAATCAACTACTTTTCCTTTAGTTTTTGAAAGATTTAGCTTTTCACCATCATATAATGCTATTCCTGCACTGTCATATCCTCTATATTCTAATCGCTTTAAACCATTTATTATAATTGAATAAGCATCTCTATTTCCGATATAACCTACAATACCACACATAAATGTTATGTTTTTAATTAATTAGGATCTGTATAATAAATTCTAAGTTTTAGTTGTTTACCTTCATTTGGAGACAAATTACCATGCAAAACAGTTCCTTCAGTAGATATTACACAACTTGATGGGACTGTTGTTACGGGTTCATCTATGGTTTCTAATTCCTTAAATCCTCCTTGAACAACATTTTGAGAAACGACTAATCCTAAAGATATATTTGTAGAATCTCTATTTATTAAATTACTGATGTGATTTGTAATTCTAATTTTATAGTAATCACCGTTTTCATCATTTCCTCTTTCTAATTTACCTAAATGCTGGGTAAGTGCATTCTCTGGTGATTCACCCTGCGTTAAATCAAATCCATAATCTACCAATACTCTATCATTATTTAAATCATAGATTAATATACGCTCTGGTTCTGAACTTCCTCCAGTAACTTGATCCTGATCTACATAAAAGATTAAATTTGCTTCATTTATTAGCCATTGCTGATTGCGAAAAGCTTCAAGTTCATCGGCTACGCCATTATCATCATTATCTTCTCCAAATAATTCAATAACAGTAACATACCCATCACCACCTCTTAAATAAAGGCTTTCTTCACCATTTACTATATCTGGATTATCGAAATCTATTAAATCTTCAGTAGTTAACATATTCGTATTTATTCCGCTAAAAGAAAATTCGAATTCTTCTGTATTTTTTTCAGTTACAAATTCAGTTACATCTCCATCTTCATCAAGATCTTCTGTGTCAATAATTGGGTTCTCATCGTCATCTAAAATATTGGTATCGTACCCATAATAGATGGTAATATTTGCATTATTAATATCAAAAATAAATAAACTCCCCATTCCATTAATTGCTTCAACGTCTATTAATATTCCTCTAAAATATTCTTGAAATGTTGAATTATTTAATAATTCTGGTTCTCCTTGTTGATTAATAATTTTTTCTAAAAAGAATTCATTTGAAAGTGCCACTCTTATTCCTGGATCTAAATTTAATACTAGAGTGTCATTGTTTTCATCTATTCTTGTAAATCTATACCCTTCATTACTTGGAGTAAAATCATTGGTTTCATAAAGTAAATCGCCAATATTTGAATTAGTATTAAAAACTTCTCCTAGGGTTGAATAATATTTTTGAGTTTCTTCAAAATTTGATTCTGGATCAAAATCATTTAAAAAATAGTTAGACTCATACACCGAAAATTGAAATGGAGCATTACCAAAGATAGAATCTAATTCATAGGTAAATGTACCTGTTTCAACTTCAGTAGATTCATTAAAAAATGGAATGTACAAATAAACACTATCGACCACTACAGGGTAAGCATCTTCGTCATCCTCACCAAATGATGGGTCATTTGCGGGCATTACTATCTGTGAAACAAGGTCTGCTGTTGATAAGCCAAATATTGGATCTTTATAAGTACCTAATTTATAAGCAGGTAAATTATTTGTTTCTACCGCGTTTATTTTTTTACTATAGGCGATAACTGATCTGTCTATTATAGAATCTACATTATTAATTTCATCACCGATAATATCGACGCCTATCGTGTTAAAATCTTCTTCACAGGACGCCAAGGCTATAATAAAAAACAATATGACACCTATTTGAGGTACTATTTTTGTAAGCTTCATTTTACTAAATAAGTTTATTGTAATACTTGTGAGTTGTAAAAATCTAGATAAGGTTGCGCAAATTCATCAATTTTGTGATACTTTAACATTGGTTTTTTAAGATTTTTAAGATAATCTTCTAAAGCTTCAGGTAATTTTTCGGATCCTTTTATAATAGCATCTGAATTATCAATCGCACATTTCATCATATTTATATAATCAGGAGATTTTAATTCTGATATGTTTTCTTCTTTAATACCGTCAAAAATAATTTTATCGGTAATTTTTTTGTCTAACATTCCTTCAAAACCTTGGTTGTATACTGATGTTACGATTTTACTATTTTCAAAAATAGGTTCGTTTTCATAGTAATTTCTTAAATACAAAGGTAAAAGAGAAGCTAGCCAACCATGTACATGTATAATATCTGGCGCCCAATTTAGTTTTTTAACAGTTTCTATAACACCCTTTGCAAAAAATATTGCTCGTTCATCATTATCAGAAAAGAAATTTCCATCCTCATCAGCATACGTAGCTTTTCTTTTAAAATAATCATCATTATCAATAAAATACACCTGCATTCTTTCCTTTGGAATTGATGCAACTTTAATAATAAGTGGCATATCCATATCATTAATCACTAAATTCATCCCTGAAAGGCGAATTACTTCGTGAAGTTGATGCCTTCTTTCGTTAATGTTCCCATAACGAGGCATAAAAATTCGAATTTGCCCTTGGTGACTATTCACCATTTTTGGAGTTTCAAACGACATGGAAGAAATCTCAGTTTCTGGAAGATAAGGTATTACTTCAGAAGACACATATAAGATTCTCTTATCTTTCATACAATTGGCTTTACTATTAAAAAATGCAAAATTACGAAAATTTATGAAGATTGACCTTAATATCTTAATTTTACTGGCTCTAAATATATTATATGGAAATCTATTACAAAAGTGAAACTTTAAGATTAGCACTTAGCTTATTTATTAAAAAGAAAGAAAAAATAGGTTTTGTACCTACAATGGGTGCATTACATCTAGGACACATGTCTCTTGTTGAAAGAGCATTACGAGAAAATGACTGTGTGGTTGTAAGTATTTTTGTGAATCCAACTCAGTTTAATAATCCTGAAGATTTAGAAAAATATCCTAAAACTTTAGAGAATGATGTAGCATTAATAGAAACTTTAAATGAGAATGTCCTTATTTATACCCCAAATGTATCTGATATATATAAAAATAATATTTCTTCAAAAAAATATCGTTTTTCTGGATTAGAACATGAAATGGAAGGAAAACACAGGGAAGGTCATTTCGATGGAGTAGGAACTGTATTAGATAAATTATTCAGAATAATAACTCCAACTAAGGCTTATTTTGGGGAAAAAGACTTTCAACAGTTACAAGTAGTAAAAAAGTTAGTAGAAATTGAATTACTTCCTGTTTCAATCATAGGGTGTTCAATCGTAAGAGAAAAAAGTGGTTTAGCAATGAGTTCTAGAAACAAGCGATTAACTGAATCTCAAAAAAGCGAAGCTTCACTTATAAATAAAACTCTTATAGAAGTTGTAAATAAGTTTAAAACTGAAAGTATTTCAGAATTAAACAAATATGTGAATGATATTTTTAATAAACACCCCAATTTAGCGCTTGAATATTTTGAAATTGCCAATGTCAAAACATTAAAAACTGCAAAAAGAAAACGGAAAGAAAACACTTATAGAGCATTTATTGCTGTCTTTACGGGAAATGTTCGACTTATAGATAATATCGCTTTAAATTAATACCTTTGCTTCCATGCAAATACACGTTGTAAAATCTAAGATTCATAGAGTAAAAGTCACAGGTGCAGACCTTAACTATATAGGAAGTATTACTATTGACGAAGATTTAATGGATGCCGCTAATATTATCGAAGGAGAAAAAGTGCAGATTGTTAATAATAATAACGGTGAACGTCTAGAAACCTATGCAATCCCAGGCCCTCGCAACAGTGGTGAAATCACCTTAAATGGTGCTGCTGCTAGAAAAGTAGCCCCTGGAGATATTCTAATTTTAATCACCTACGCTATAATGGAAATAGAAAAAGCTAAAAAATTTAAACCTTCTCTAGTCTTTCCAAACGAAGAAAACAACTTACTAAATTAGTTTGAACGCAACTATTATTAAATTTTTAAAGATTTCTATTCCTTTAGCTCTGGGGGTGTTTTTAATTTACTATTCATATTCAAAATTTTCAGAACAGCAATTAGCAGACATTAGCTTTTATTTTTCTAATGCCAATTACGGTATTGTTCTTTTATCAGTCTTTTTTAGTATTCTAAGTCATTTTTTAAGAGCGTTTCGGTGGAATTTTATGTTAGAACCATTAGGGTATCGCCCTAAGCTTGCAAATAATTTTATGGCGGTTAATATTGCTTATTTAATGAATATTTTTATTCCGAAAAGTGGCGAAATTTCAAGAGCAATTGTTTTAGACAAGTATGAAAATGTTCCTTTTAAAAAAGGATTTGGAACCATCATATCTGAACGAGTGGTAGATCTAATTTTTTTATTAGGATTTACTGCCATTGCTTTACTAATTCAATTTGATAAACTTTATAATTATTTAGCTGAAGTAATTCAACCCACAAAGCTAATTATAGCTTTAATTGGTCTTATCACTTTAATTATTGTTGGGTTTTTATTTCTGAAATACTCAAAATCTAAGCTTCAACAAAAAGTAAAAAAGTTTTATTTAGGATTAAAAGAGGGTGTGTTTAGCATCATTCATATGAGAAGAAAAGGAGCTTTCCTTTTATTATCTTGTATTATTTGGGGATTGTATTTATTATCATTTTACACTGCTTTTCAGGCTTTAGATGAAACTTCTATCGTGCCTATTTCAACAATTATTATAGTATTTGTAGTGGGTAGTTTTGCTTTTGCATTTACCAATAGTGGTTTTGGTTTTTATCCCTTTTTTGTTGCTGGAATTTTAGTGGTCTTTAATATTCCCGAAACGATTGGAACTGCTTTTGGATGGATTGTTTGGACTTCTAATATTGCTTCAATTGTGTGTTTTGGAGTACTTTCATTAATACTATTACCCTTTTATAATAAAATCAAATTATAAAAAAACCACCCTAATCTCTTAAGGTGGTTTGGTTAGAATAAGTAATGTAACGGTTATTTTTTAAGTAAATCTCTTATTTCAGAAAGTAAATCATTATCTGAAGGCCCCGCAGGTGCAGGTGCTGCTTCCTCCTGTTTCTTTTTAGTTTTATTATATCCTTTAACAATCATAAATAATACAAAACCTACAATAATTAAGTTAATAATTGAATTGATCCAGTTTCCATACATAATTGCATTTTCAGCAATGGTGATTGCGCCTTCTGCATCTAATACTGCTGGTGACAGCACGAATTTTAAATCAGCAAAATTCATTCCTCCGGTAAATTGACCAATTATTGGCATCATGATATCGCCAACAAATCCTTTTACTACTAGTCCGATTGCTCCGGCAAGTAATACGGCAATTGCTAAATCAATAACATTACCTGTCAATATAAATTTCTTAAATTCTTTGAACATGTGTTTTGTTTTTAATGGTTATTTGAATGCAATTTAATTAAAAACTAAATCAAAAAATAATTAACTTATAAACAGCCTTCACTAATTTCGATGAAATACACGTTTAATCCTTTGTGATACCGAAGTAAGTAATTCATAGGAAATGGACTGGATAGACGCAGTTATTTCGGTTGCAGATGGAGAGGTTCCAAAAATTATAACTTCGTCGCCTTCTTGGCAATCTATTTCAGTAATATTTACCATAATCATATCCATGCAAACATTTCCAACGATGGTTGCTTTTTTCCCTTTAATAGTTACCCAACCTATTCCGTTTCCATAAGAACGACTTATGCCGTCTGCATGACCAATAGGGATTGTGGCTGTTTTTAGAAAGGATTCACTTTTAAAAGCTCTATTATAACCTACCGTTTCTCCTTTTTCAATTTGGTGTATTTGTGAAATAATACTTTTTAAAGTTGCTATAGGCTTTAGATTTATATCCTCTTTTTTACTATTCCCAAAGCCATAAAGTCCTATTCCGCAACGCACCATATCAAAATGAGCTTCAGGATAATTTAAAATTCCTGATGTATTACACATATGAAGTATGGGTTGATATCCTAATTTCTCCGTAAGTTCGGAAGCAATAGTTTTAAAATTTTGAATTTGATTTTCTGTAAACTCTTTTTCAGATAAATCCTCGCTTGCGGCTAAATGTGAAAAAGCAGACTTTACTTTTATTGTATTGGTTTCTTTTAAACTTGAAAGTATAAAATCAATATCATTCCTTAAAAAGCCTAATCTATTTAAACCTGTATTAAATTTTAAATGTATAGGATAGTCTATCTGCTTTTTTTGTTCAGCAACTCTTATAAATTGCTTACAAATATTTGGGCTATAGATGCTTGGCTCTAGACAACGATCAATTAAAGTTTCAAAATTAATTGGCTGTGGGTGCAAAACTAAGATCGGAATTTGAATTCCTGCGTCACGTAAATTCACCCCTTCATTTACATAAGCTACTGCTAAATAATCTATTCCTAAAGCGACTAAATTTTTTGCAATTTCTATTGCATCACTACCATATCCAAAAGCTTTTACAACCGCTAAGAATTTGGTTTCATTTTTAATTTTAGATTTTAAATAATGATAATTATCTTCTAAAGAAGTTAGATTGATTTCAAGAATAGTTTCATTCGCTTTAGGCATATTAAGCTTGCTTTTTTGAAGAAATATCTTCTGGATCCTGAACATCCAATTTACTTACTTTTTCCCTCAACATTGCTTTATAATAAGCTGCTCTACTCAATGGCTCATATTCATCGGTTTCTCCTAAGAGTACTAAATCATTGCTCATTGCTTTTCTATAGCTATAATTTGCAAGATTACCTGTACGTGTACAAACTGCATGAACTTTTGTGACATATTCAGCTGTTGCCATAAGTGCTGGCATAGGACCAAAAGGATTTCCTTTAAAATCCATATCTAATCCAGCAACAATTACCCGAACACCTCTGTTGGCTAAATCATTACAAACTTTTACGATTTCATCATCAAAAAATTGCGCTTCATCAATACCTACCACATCACAATTATCTGCTAAAATTGGAATATTTGCAGCAGCAGGAACGGGTGTAGATCTAATTTCATTGCTATCATGAGAAACTACCTTCTCTTCATCGTATCTAACATCGACTTCAGGTTTAAAAATTTCAACCTTTTGACGTGCAAATTTAGCGCGCTTTAAACGTCGAATTAATTCTTCCGTTTTTCCAGAAAACATAGAACCACTAATCACCTCAATCCATCCAAACTGTTCTTTCTGATTTACTGTATTTTCGAGAAACATATATTAAATTTATACTAAAACCGTTTATGTTATATAAACGTTGTGTAAATTTATAAAAACTAATACTTAAAAAGTTCATATTTAAGTTATTTTCTAAATGGATCATTAAATTGATGCTATTTCTTACTGAAGTAGATTCATATAATAGTATGCATTTACCATTCTAATTCCTTAATTTTGATATTTATTAGTTTTAAACGAATCAGGAAATAACTATGAAAAATAAAATTCGGTCTCAAATAAAAGATTTAGCAAATGAGATTCTTTCAAAAGATACTTCATTTGAAACTGTTTCAATTAAAAATAAAGTCGCTAAGCTTTATGAGCAATTAACTGTGTTAGAATATTTAGAATCACATATTGATGGTGTAAAACAACCACAGGCATTAGATTCAAAAAGTTATCGAGAAGGAAATTGGTTTCAAGAGCCAGAACCTTTACCACAATCTCAATATAGCGATGAACTAGCCGAACCTTTAATGGAAAAAATTAAAGATCTTGTGGCTCAAATGCCAAAAGAATCTCAACAAGTAGATGAACTACTTAAAGAAATACTTCCGAAGAAAGAATCGCATAAAAGTGAGTTAGAAGAATTTGCTGCTTCGTATCAAGAAATGCCTGTTTTTGAAAGAAAAGACACCATAGAGGAAAAGACCGAAATAGTTCTTGAAAAAGAAGTAAAAGAAACTAATGACAAGCCTAAATCTCTTAATGAGAAATTAAATCAAGGATTACAAATCGGACTTAATGATCGACTTGCTTTTATAAAGCATTTATTCGATGAAAATCCTGATGATTATACCCGTGTTCTTTCTCAGGTTAATTCAATGAGTTCTTTAAATGAAGCCAAGCTATTTATAAATGATACGGTGAAACCTGATTATAATAATTGGTTAAATAAAGAGGAATATATGGAACGTTTTATGACAATTTTAGAAAAACGCTTTAATTAAACTTTTCGCTTAAATTATGGGCAAACTCTATTTAGTACCCACTCCTATTGGAAATTTAAAAGACATCACTTTTAGAGCTATTGAAGTTTTAAAAGAAGTGGATCTTATTCTTGCAGAAGATACTCGAACCAGTGGGAAATTATTAAAATATTACGACATCTCAACGCATATGCATTCTCACCATATGCACAATGAACATAAAACGGTAGTCAGTATTGTAAATCGAATTCAAGCAGGCGAAAACATAGCAATTATAAGCGATGCAGGAACTCCTGCCATTAGTGATCCTGGTTTTTTATTAACTCGTGCTTGTGTTGCAGCGAATATCGAAGTAGATTGTTTGCCTGGCGCAACTGCTTTTGTACCTGCTCTAGTAAATAGTGGGCTTCCAAACGATAAGTTTGTTTTTGAAGGATTTCTTCCTGTTAAAAAAGGCCGTCAAACGCGTTTAAAATTATTAGCTGAAGAAACACGCACCATAATTTTTTACGAATCTCCACATAAAATCTTAAAAACACTAGCGCATTTTATTGAATACTTTGGAGCAGAAAGAGCTGTTTCTGTTTCTAGAGAAATTACAAAATTACACGAAGAAACCATTCGAGGAACGGCACAAGAAGTTTTAAAACATTATGAAGCAAATCCACCAAAAGGTGAAATTGTGATTGTTGTTGGAGGGAAAAACAACTAATTATATATGCAACAAGTAGGTCTAGTGTCTAACAGCGAAGTGGTCTAACATCTATTATCTTTTTAAACATGCTTCCCTTTATTCCAACCATGTTTTCCAAGATATTGATCTCCACTTTCAACAGCTCCTTCTTAGTTACAATTTCACGGAAAGTTTAAAAAAAATTAAGATGAATTAAAGGTTCTTAATTTTTTTAAACAACCACCATATATCTATAGAAACTAAACATGCTTCCCTTTATTCCAACCATGTTTTCCAAGATATTGATCTCCACTTTCAACAGCTCCTTCTTAATTACAATTTCACGGAAAGTTTAAAAAAAATTAAGATGAATTAAAAGTTCTTGATTTTTTTAAACAACCACCATATATCTATAGAAACTAAACATGCTTCCCTTTATTCCAGCCGTGTTTTCCAAGATATTGATCTCCACTTTCAACAGCTCCTTCTTCTATAGAAGTTCCCATAGAATCATTCCAACGGTTTAAATAACCAAACAAAGAAATAACTCCCAACATTTCTACGATTTCTCCTTCATCCCAATGTTCATGTAACCTTTTTTTAATTTCACCATCAACAGCATTTGGAACCATTGAAGCAGCTAATGAAAAATCTAAAGCAGCTCTTTCAGCTTCAGAAAAAGCAGCATGCGTTCTGTATTCCCAAATATTATCTAATTGCTCTTGTTCTGCACCATAACGTTCTGCAGCACGAATAGCATGTGCCTGGCAATAACGACATCCTGTAGCATTACTACTTACCCAAGCTATCATTCTTTTAAGTGCAGATGTAACTCGCCCTTCATTCGCCATTACAGCCATATTAAGATTAATAAACGCTTTACTAATTGCTGGTCTATGCTGCATTGTAAGTACACTATTAGGGCAAAAACCAAGGGTTTCGTTAAAAAATTCAGCTAATTTTTTTGTTTCTGTATTATGATCTGGTGATAATGGATTTACTAATGGCATCGTTATTTATTTTAATTTCTAAATGTACGAAACTTAAAAAATTCATAGTAGAGTAACGTTTGCTTTTTTGTAAATTAGTTTTTCAAAAAACACTATAAATTATGACAAATAAAGTGACAACTACTTGGAAAGGAAATATGTTATTTGAATCTGATAATCCTACTGGAAATACAGTTCTAATGGAAGCAGGAAGTGCTCATGGAGGGGAAGGAAAAGGAGTGAGCCCAAAAGCAATGATGCTTTCTTCATTAGCAGCTTGTTCTGGACTTGATGTGGTTTCTCTATTGAAAAAGATGCGTGCTGAAATAACCGATTTTAACATGGAAGTAATAGGTGAATTAACCGAAGAACATCCTAAATATTATCATACGGTTCATCTAGATTATCACTTCTATGGAACTGAATTAAAGGAAGATAAAATCACCAAAGCAGTGACATTATCGATAGATCAATATTGTGGGGTAATGGAAATGTTTAGAAGATTCTCAAAAGTGACTACTAAAATTTATTTTCACGAAAGTTAAAATATTCTTCTATCCAAAAATTGTACTTTTACCATTCTGCTCCCCTATTTAATTCGAGTCAAATATGCGTTGGACAATTCAAGCAAAACCTATTCCTGAAAAAGTAAGTCATCTTGAAAAAACATTAGGAGTAGATTCAATTACAGCATCTTTATTAATACAAAGAGGGATCGAAACGTTTGACGAAGCTAAGTCATTTTTCCGTCCAGAATTAAGCGATTTACATGACCCTTTTTTAATGAAAGACATGGATAAAGCAGTCGAGCGAATTGAAAAAGCTATAGCTAATCAAGAAAACATTTTGGTGTATGGCGATTACGATGTAGATGGCACTACAAGTGTTGCCTTACTTTCTACTTATTTACTTAGTTATTATCCCAATGTAGCAACCTATATTCCAGATCGATATGGTGAAGGTTACGGAATTTCATTTAAAGGAATTGATTTTGCTGAAGACAATGATTTTTCATTAATTATTGCTTTGGACTGCGGAATTAAAGCCATTGATAAAGTTGACTATGCTGCTAAGAAAGGAATCGATTTTATTATTTGTGATCATCATAGACCTGGTGATGAACTCCCAAAAGCCATTGCGGTATTAGATCCTAAAAGGGAAGATTGCGAATATCCTTATAAAGAACTATGTGGCTGTGGAGTTGGATTTAAACTCATTCAAGCACTTTCAGAAAAAAGAGGACTTGGCATTGAAGATCTTTTATTATATCTAGATCTAGTAGCTACAGCTATTGGTGCAGATATTGTCCCTATTACAGGTGAAAATAGAATATTAGCATATCACGGAATAATAGTCATCAATACACTTCCAAGGCCCGGTTTTAAAGCAATTTTAAATCAAGTGAAAAAGGATACACTTACTATCATTGATGTTGTTTTTATTATTGCTCCTAGAATAAATGCTGCAGGTCGTATGAAGCATGGAAACCATGCGGTTACCTTACTTTCTGAAATGGATATTGATTTAGCCACAACCTATGCTGCTGAAATTGAAACCTATAATTTAGATCGTCGTGAAACAGATAAAATCATAACCATCGAAGCCCTTGCCCAAATTGAAGATAACAAGGAGCAAGATAGATTTACAACGGTAGTGTATCACGAAAAATGGCATAAAGGAGTGATAGGTATTGTTGCCTCTCGATTGACCGAAACCTATTATCGCCCTACTTTAGTTTTTACTAAAAGTGGTGACCGTTTAGCAGCATCCGCACGAAGTGTAAAAGGGTTTGATGTGTATAATGCCTTGGAACAATGCTCTGAATTCATTGAACAATTTGGCGGTCATAAATATGCTGCTGGCTTAACGCTTCTTGAAAAAGATTATGATGGGTTTAAAGCTCAATTTGAAAAAGTAGTAAAAGAGACTATTGATCCTAATTTGTTAATTCCAGAAATAAGAATTGATACGCAACTTAATCTTTCAAACATTACACCTAAATTTTATCGGATTTTAAAGCAATTTGCTCCTTTTGGCCCTGGAAACATGTCTCCAGTTTTTATGACACAAGATGTTCAAGATATTGGTTATGGAAAATGCGTTGGGGAGGATGATAAACATTTAAAATTAACGGTGAGTCAATATGGTGAAGGAAAAATTTCGGGTATAGGATTTAATTTAGGAGATAAATTAGCCCTTATAAAAGATAAAAAACTTTTTAAAGTGGCGTATTCCATAGATGAAAATCATTGGAACAATACCGTTAGTTTACAATTAAAAGTAAAGGATCTTAAAGAATAATTTTAAGTTATAAAATCAAGAATAAGTTGAGCTATTTTTTCTGGTTCTTCTTCTTGAATGAAATGCTTAGCGTCTAATAAGTGAATGTTTTCTTCTGAAATAGATGCATCTAAAATCACGGGATCTTTTTGTGGTTCCCATTTTAAAAATGAATCTTTTTTCCCCCAAATAACTGCAACAGGAATTGATATATTTTTTAAAACTTGTGAATAGTCGGGTAAGTTTTTACAAGTCTGAGTGAAAAAATAATACATGCCTTTTGTTTTTCCTTCTAATAAGGGTTTTTTATATCCTTCAATTTCTTCTTTACTCAATGTGTTTTTGGTTAAGCCAGATTTAAATAGTCCAGATACCATAAGGTTGGTGGTTAATCCATTTCTATAGGCCCACATTGCAGTTTTTGCAATAATTCCTTTTTCAAAACGCACTGGGGGCACAAATCCATTTTTGTAAATAATAGTATTGAGCATAATTAATTTAGAAATACGATTGGGCTCTTTTTTAAATAATTCCCAGGTCCATAATCCTCCAGCATCATGCATTACATGCATCCAATTTTTAATTTGCAAAGAATCCATAAGGTCTAAAATTCTTTGTGCATGATTTTTTTCAGAATACACTTTATAGCCATTTGGAGAATCACTGTTCCCAAACCCTAACATATCTGGAGCAATTACACGATAGCCTTTTTCAGAAATAATATTAATTATTTTTCGATACAACCATCCCGAAGTAGGAATTCCGTGCAAGAGTAAAACTACTTCGCCTTCTCCTTGATCAATATATTTTATAGTGCCATCCTTAGAGGCGAAGGATTTTTGTACCTCTCGAAATTGAGAATAAGGACTTGTAGTTTTACTCATAAAAAATAAATTTAATAGAATATGATTTACAACTTAGACGTAATAGATCTAATACCCTTTTATTTCGAAATTTTCACCATCAAAAACTCCATAAGTATAATGAGAAATCCAATCGCCAAGGTTATAGTACATTGAGTTTTCACCTACTTGAATTTCCATAGAAAGATGTCTATGCCCAAAAACAAAAAAATCATAATGTTTTGTTTCTAATTTGCGTTTTGCATACAAGGCCAACCACTCGTTCTCAGCACCAAGAAAGGTTTTGTCTTCTTCGCCTGATATTAATTTATTTTTTACGGAAAGATATTGAGCCAAGCGCATTCCTAACTCTGGGTGAAACCAACGAAACAACCAATTAAATATTGGATTAGTAAATACTTTTTTCATGCGTTTATAGCCTTTATCACCAGGGCCTTTTCCATCTCCATGGCCAATTAAAAAAACTTTACCATTAAACTCGAACTCTTTACAGTCACGAAAAGTGGGAATGTTTAACTCTTTCTCAAAATAGTCTCGCATCCATAAATCGTGATTCCCAACAAAAAAGTAAATAGGAATTCCACTATCACTAATTTCGGCGAGTTTTCCTAGAACACGAACAAATCCTTTAGGTACGACTGTTTTATATTCAAACCAGAAATCGAATAAATCTCCTAGTAAAAAGATTGCAGCAGCATCTTCCTTTATTTCATCTAACCAACTTACAAACTTTTTTTCACGGGGCAGACTCTCTTCTGGAGTTGGAGCTCCTAAGTGATTATCGCTTGAAAAGTATACTTTTTTTCCTTCTGGAATTTGCATGTGGTAAAGATAACAAATTCCTGCGGAGGCAGGAATATTTAGTTAAATGATAAACTGAGTTTGATGCAATAATAATCGCAAATACCTAATAAACAGTGATTTAAAGGCGTTGTTATTGCAAATTTAATTTTTTGAGTTAATTACAAAAAACTATAATAAATATTATCATATCCAGATGATATGTTTACTAATCTTATGAGAGGAAATAATAATAATAATAATATCTTGATTATCAGATATAATTTGAACAACAGGTAACTGACTAACTTAATTAATTAAAATCATGAGATTCCTGTTTTTACAAGAATTAAGAATTATCGCTAGCAAACCATTGTGCATAACTGCTATCGGTTTCCTGCAGTTTTAAAGAATGTAATTGTACATAAGAAGGCAATTTATTTTTAATTTTAATCGCAAAATCGATAATCATCATCTCACTAGTCGGTTGATAATCAACTAACAAAACATTATGGCCTCTGTCTTTTAATTCTTTTGCTAGCTCAACATGAGGGGTATTTTTATTGAATACCGTTGCATGATCAAACACATCTACAATTTCGTCTTTCACAATTTTTTTAAGATCTGTAAAGTCGATTACCATACCGAATTTTACATTGTTTGCATCTGAAATTGGAGTACCAATAACCGTCACATGCAATTTATAACTATGCCCATGTACATTTCTACATTTTCCGTCATAACCATAAAGAGCATGGCCTGTTTCGAATGAAAATTGCTTTGTAATCCTGATTGTGCTCATGCTATTTTTATCTGTTTTTATTTTTTGAGTTGTGGTATCTGTGTGTCTTTATTTTATTGTAAAGTACAACAATAACAACAAATAGTGCTAGTATCATAAACATCCCTTGACCTCCTAAAAAATCTAATATTTCCATCACTCGAATTCTATTGAATCACAAAAATACTATTATTACAGCAACTCAAAACAGCATTTCAGAAATTATAATTGTAAATCTGAAATAGATAGTTCATTTTTGTAGGTGATTTAGTTCTAATTACAAAAAAGCTTAGCTCCCTAAATGATTAAAAAAGTATTTTTTCTTTTCGTATTAATAAGCACTATAAGCTTTTCACAAGAAAAAAAATTAGATAGTATAAAACAACTTCTTGAAACTTATAAAAAAGAAGATACTACGCGGGTGAGTATGTTAATCGATCTCACAAAATACTATCACTCACGAGATTTTAACGATGGTTTACCTTTAGCTCAAGAAGCATTAGCATTAGCAAAAAAAATAGGCTATAAACGAGGGGAAGGATATTCATTAAATAGTTTAAGTACGTTTTATGTTATAAAGGGAGAATTAGATAAAGGGATAGCATATGCTCTTCAGGCGAAGAAAATTCTCGAAGAAATAAAGGATACAGACAATTTAATCTTTACCCACAATTTACTCGCTAGAATTTATACCAAAAACCAGCAACCCGAAAAAGCTTTAGAATTACATATAGAAAACATTGCTCTTATTAATGACAAACCTGCAAGTGATTCGAAAGCAGGATTATATTATTACGCTGCTGTAACCTATCAAGAGCTGAAGGATTTTTCAAAAGCTGAAGAATATTATAAAGAAGCTTTGCGTATTTCTGAAGCGGTTAATTTTGAAACAGGAATTGCCATTGCAACTTCTAGTCTTGGGTTTATTTATCATTCCCAAGGCGATTATCAAAAAGCAATTGAAGTTACAGGTAACATCCTTCCTTTTTATAAAAAATACAATCAAGAATTTAATGTTGCTAATTCACAGACACTACTTTCTGAAAGTTATTTTAGTTTAAATAATTATTCGGAAGCCATAAAAAGAAACCAAGAAGCCATCGATATTTATGAGTTGCATAAACGATACGGTCCATTAAAGGATGCCTATTTAAAACAACATAATTATTATCAAAAAATAAAAAACTACACTGCTTCTAATGCCTTTTTAAAATTGCATTATACGATGGTTGATTCGCTATTTTCTTCAGAAAAAGTACAAGTAATTGAAGATTTACAAACGAAGTATGAAACTGAAAAAATTGAAGCTCAAAAAGATGCAGCCCTTGTTAAAGCAACACTAGCTGAAACGGAGAGTAAAAAAAATAGAAATTATTTTATTGGTGCTTCCATTATTTCCCTTCTTATTATTTTATCTTCTCTATTTTTCTTCGGAAGACTTCGCGAACGTAAAAAAGCAGAGCTTATCACTATTGAATTACGTGAAACTCAGAAAAGATTAGCTTTAGAAAAACAATACCGTGAATCTGAATTGAAAGCTTTAAAGTCGCAAATGAATCCGCATTTCATTTTTAATGCACTCAACTCTATTCAAGAATATATAATATTAAATAAAAAAAATCTAGCGAGTGATTACCTTGGAAAATTTGCAGATTTAATTCGAACGTATTTACACCATAGTGATACTGGAGTTATTTCATTACAAGAAGAAATAGACAGTCTTAAAACATATTTAGATTTAGAATGTTTACGCTTTGAAGACACATTAAATTATACCTTTAATGTCGCAAATGATTTAAATTCCGATATCATTCATATTCCAACAATGTTACTACAGCCTTATATTGAAAATGCTTTAAAACATGGGTTACTCCACAAAAAAGAAGATCGAAAAATTAGTGTTTCTTTTTTAAAAGGAGGTACAAATAATATACAATGTACCATCATTGATAATGGGGTAGGTAGAGAAAAATCGAGAGAATTTCAGAAAAAAAGAGCAGTCCTTCATAAATCTTTTGCAGCAAAAGCGACCGAAGAACGACTCGAATTACTAAATTTCGGAAAGCATAAAAAAATAGGTGTCGAAATTATCGATTTATATTCTGAAGAGCATATTGGTAATGGCACCAAAGTAATCGTAAGTATTCCAATATTAAAACACTAAGCTATGAAAGCGATTATCATTGATGATGAATCAAAAGCAAGAAATTTATTGGGTATATTAATTCAAGAAAACTGTCCAAAGATTACTCAAATTTTTGAAGCAAAAGATTTACTTTCTGGTGTTGAAATTATAAAAAAAGAAACTCCAAATATTGTATTTCTGGACATTGAAATGCCAGAACATTCAGGATTAGAAATATTAAATTTTATTGAAAAAGATGTGCTCAATTTTGAGATCATCTTTACCACAGCTTATAGTGAGTATGCCATTCAAGCATTTCAACTTTCGGCCATTGATTATTTATTAAAACCTATTCGTCCAAGTCAAGTAAAAGAGGCAGTTGATAAAGCAATCCAGCTCATAGGAAAGTCACAAATTAATAGCCGTTTAGAAGAATTAAAAAACAGTTTAACTTCTTCTAATTTCAACAAAATAGGACTTCCAGTAAGTGATGGAATTAAGTTTGTATGTTTTGAAGATATTATAATGATGGAAGCTGATGGTATGTATACAAAAATATCTACCAAAACAGAAAACGAAATTCTTATAAGTAAACCCTTAAAGCACTTTGTAGGTTTATTAAAAAACATTCCTGCTTTTTATAAACCGCATCGTTCCTTTTTAATCAACTTAAAATATATTACACAATATGTAAAGTCTGATGGCGGCTATATTGTAATGGAAAATGGAAAAGGAGTTTCAATCTCAAAAGAGAAAAAAGAAGAATTTTTAACGATTGTTCAAAATATCGCTTAACACATTAAGTACTTCTTTTTAGAAACCGAAACCAACCTTTTAGAAGTTCATAATGTACTAGCTACTATAGCTACGTTATTTTTGATGTCTAACAATAAACAAAAAGACATGAAATTTATCTTAGCCATTTTTAGCATTCTAGTGTTATCTTCTTTTTCACCTATTAATCATAAAACAGCTACAACTTCTCCATCAGAAGGTGTTATTTCTTTTGCAAGTTTTTCTTTAATTAATGACACGAAAGAAAAAATAAGCATTTATACAGGGTCTGGATTTGTAAGTCTTAATAAAGGATCTAAAACAAGTATTACTTGCAATACAGGAAAAGAAGTTCGATGGGCTTCTAAAGGGAAAAAAGGCGATGTTATTTTTAAAATAACAAGTGATATGTGTGGAAAAACTTTAAAAATTTCAACATTAATGTAACCAATTAATTAACACTTTACTTTAAGGTAAAACCCCTTTTAAAAAAGGGTTTTTACTTTTTAAAAATTTCAACATTATCATTATTTTCGTAGAACATAAACAATTAACATATTAAAATTACAAATTATGAAAAAAATTATTTTAAACGGTATTATGCTATTTGCACTTTTATTAAGTGCCTCAGTATTTTCGCAAGGAACAGGAGTTTCTTCAAATATTGATAGCGAAAATGGTATCCAGAACAACTACGGAGTTGAAAACACTCGTTCTTGGGGTGGAGTATCTGTACTTGTACTAGGGGCTCCTGGAGATCCAACTTGGATTGATGATGTAGAATTACAACTAGACGGAACTGGCATTGTTGCTGCAGATACATTTCTTACAACTGGTGGCACACCAACACTTGCAGAGCTTCAAGCATATGACGCTGTATTAGTATTTACAGATGCTGGTGCTGCAGATCCTATTGCATTTGGAAATATCTTAGGACAGTACATCGATGCTGGTGGAGCTGTAGTAGATGCTACATTTACACCTAATGTCCCTATTCCAGGCGGATTTACGGCGTATGAGTTATACTCTGCTTCTGGACAATCTAATGGTGCCAATTTAGGTATTGGAACTATTAATGATCCTGGTCATCCAACTTTAAATGGAGTAACAAATTTTGATGGAGGTACTGCTTCTTATCATAATACTGCTGGAACGATTGCTGCAGGTTCTTCTGTAGTTGCTGAATACACTACAGGAGCCCCTCTTATTATTATAAATGATGATATGGGTCCTGGCAATGCAAGACGTGCATTCCTTAACTTTTATCCACCTTCTATAGATGCCCGTGATGATTTTTGGGACATAGCATCAGATGGTGCTTTAATGATGGCAAACGCCTTAACTTGGACAGCAAACATTAATACAGGAGCAAGTGCTTCAGTAATAATTGTAGGATCTCCTGGAGATCCAACTTGGATTGATGATGTAGAATTAAAGTTAGAAGAAACAGGTGAGATTGACGCTGACACTTATTTAAGTAGTGGTGGAACTCCAACTTTAGCTGAACTTCAAGCATATGACGCTGTATTTTTATTTACAGATGCTGGTGCTGCAGATCCTATAGCTCTTGGAGATGTACTTGCTCAATATGTTGACGGAGGTGGACATGTTGTGGATGCAACTTTTACAGGAAATGTTCAAATTACAGGAGCATATGCTGCCTATAGCTTATACTCTAATTCTGGACAGTCTAATGGAACTAATTTAGGTATTGGAACTATTTATGACCCAGCTGATGCAATTCTTACTGGTGTAACTAACTTTGATGGTGGTACAGCTTCTTATCATAATTCAGGAGGAACTGTAGATGCAGGTGCTTCAATTATTGCAGAGTATACTACAGGAGCTCCTTTAATTATTAAAAAAGATAATGTTGGACCTTCAAATTCAAGACGTGTGTTCTTAAACTTTTACCCACCTTCTTCTGATGCTCGTGATGATTTCTGGGATGCAGCTTCAGATGGTGCTTTAATTATGAGAAATGCATTATTATGGTCTATTAACGGTAACTTAAGTGTTGGTGACAATTCTTTAGATGCTGCTGTTTTAATTTATCCTAATCCAGTACAAGATCAATTAACAATTTCAAATACTACTGGATTAACAATTGATAAAATTCAGGTAGTTGATATTATGGGAAGAATTGTTTATACAGCAGACGTAGAGAATACTACTTCTAAAACTATAAATATTTCTAATCTTAATACAGGAGTTTATTTAGTTCAAATTCAATCTGGAAATAACACTTCAGTTAAGAAGATTATTAAAAAATAAATAATCTAATACTTTATACTAATTAGCCCATCTTTATTAAAAAGGAGGGCTAATTTATTTTTGAGCTAATTTATAATACTTGTTTTTAAATTTTATGATTAAAACCAAAGCTCTAAATGCCACCCAGACAACTAAAGCAATCCATATACCTGTTAATTATAAATCGATAATAATTACAAATTAATAGCGTAGGTATAAAACCTAAAAAGTTGGATGCCAATTGATTGTTTATTAAAATATTTCATTCTTATAATCTTTTAAAAATTACATCAAAAAAAATATTCCTCAAATTAGTATTTAGAAAACATAGATGGGCTTTAAAATGCTTTTCCAATGTTTATTTATGCTGTTTTTTATGCTGTTTTTTATGCTGTTTTTTATGCTGTTTTTTATGCTGTTTTTTATGCTGTTTTTTATGCATAAATACGTGTAAATACGTATATACACTGTTAAAAAAAAAATTATTTTTGCGGAAAATTATATATTAACATTTAACTAAATCAAATTTATTATTTATGAAAAAATTATTTTTATTATTATTTGCATCTGTCTTAGTATTTTCTTGTACTAAGGACTTAGAGTTAACAGACTCGACGACAAACCTTTCTGCGACTATTGCGCAGTATGACGATACCAACATGGGTGTCTACAAAGGGCTTTTTACTACCGTAGGAACTATGGAAAGAGGTGTTATAGAAATTAACATTACTCCAAACAATTATGCAGTAGCTAGCTTAAAATTAGTTTCTGGTCAAGAAATTAGCTTTAAAGCAGATAGAAAAATTGAAGCTGGAGCTGAAGTTCAAGATTTAGCATTTAGCTCGTCATCTGTAATGGCATCTTTTAAATTAAGTGCTGATTTGGAAGGAAACAATGTTCAAATTACAGAGGTAATATACAAAGGTATTACTTCTGGAGCTATTGCAGCTCATGAAAACTCTAGAGCTCCTGTAACACCTATTACTGGTGTTTTAGCTTGTGATGATTGTGACGCTCACCCTCTTTTAGTTACAGGTGATACTGGAACTTTTAGTTTATTATTTGTTGGTGACGGTTCTGCTGATGACGATGTTACTGCTCTTGCTGATGTAGGACTTGTTGTAAGTGTAACTAACGTAGGTGCTCAATCTGGATGTGTTGATGGTGGTGCTTCTACTACTTGTAATATTGCTGGTGGTGGAACTATTGGTGGTAACGTAATTGGATATGCAGGAACTCATACTTATTTAAATGGTTCAGATTGTTCTGAAGCTGGTGGTACTTGGTCTTTAAACTCGAGTAACCATGGTTCATATACTGGTACTTTCACAAGCGATGTTACTTGTACTCCATCAAATAATCCTTCAGTATTAATTGTAGCATCTCCTGGAGATCCAACTTGGATTGATGATGTAGAATTAAAGTTAGAAGAAACAGCTGAGATTGACGCTGACACTTATTTAAGTAATGGTGGAACTCCAACTTTAGCTGAACTTCAAGCATATGACGCTGTATTTTTATTTACAGATCAGGGTGCTGTAGATCCTGTTGCTCTTGGAAATGTACTTGCTCAATATGTTGATGGAGGAGGACATGTAGTGGATGCAACTTTTACAGGAAATGTTCAAATTACAGGAGCATATACTGCTTATAGCTTATACTCTAATTCTGGACAGTCTAATGGAACTAATTTAGGTATTGGAACTATTTATGACCCAGCTGATGCAATTCTTACTGGTGTAACAAATTTTGATAGTGGTACTGCTTCTTATCATAATACAGGTGGAACAGTAGATCCAGGAGCAACAGTAATAGCAGATTATGATACCGGAACTCCTTTAATTATTAAAAAAGATAATGTAGGGACTTCAGGAACTGCAAGACGTGTGTTCTTAAACTTTTATCCTCCTTCTTCTACTGTTAACCCAGGGTTTTGGAATGTAGCTTCAGATGGTGCTTTACTTATGAGAAATGCATTATTATGGGCTATTAATGGTGGTGCTCCTCCTATTACTTCAGTATTAGTGGTGGCATCTCCTGGAGATCCAACTTGGATTGATGATGTAGAATTAAAGTTAGAAGAAACAGCTGAGATTGACGCTGACACTTATTTAAGTAATGGTGGAACTCCAACTTTAGCTGAACTTCAAGCATATGACGCTGTATTTTTATTTACAGATGGTGGTGCTGCAGATCCTGTTGCTCTTGGAAATGTACTTGCTCAATATGTTGATGGTGGAGGACATGTAGTGGATGCAACTTTTACAGGAAATGTTCAAATTACAGGAGCATATGCTGCCTATAGCTTATACTCTAATTCTGGACAGTCTAATGGAACTAATGTAAGTATTGGAACTATTTATGACCCAGCTGATGCAATTCTTACTGGTGTAACAAATTTTGATGGAGGTACTGCTTCTTATCATAATACAGGTGGAACAGTAGATCCAGGAGCAACAGTAATAGCAGATTATGATACCGGAACTCCTTTAATTATTAAAAAAGATAATGTAGGGACTTCAGGAACTGCAAGACGTGTGTTCTTAAACTTTTATCCTCCTTCTTCTACTGCTCGTGCTGATTTTTGGAATGTAGCTTCAGATGGTGCTTTACTTATGAGAAATGCATTATTATGGGCTAATGGTTCTTTATAAAGTGTAGGTGTCAACTCTATAATTATACTATTTTAATTGATCCTAATCTAGTGCAAGATCAATTAATAATATAAAATAGTTTGCCCTTCTTTTTTAAAAAGGAGGGCAAATTTATTTTTGAGCCAATTTATAATACTTATTTTTAAATTTTATGATTAAAACCAAAGCTCTAAATGCCACCCAGACAACTAAAGCAATCCATATACCTGTTAGTTTTAAATCGAAATAAGTACAAATTAATAGCGTGGGTATAAAACCTAAAAAGGTGGATGCTAATAATATGTTTCTTAAATATTTCATCTCTCCTAATCCTTTAAAAATCGCATCAAATGTAAACGCTAATGCGTTAAACGGCTGTGAGATTAACACCAACATAAATACACTATAAAAAGTAGACAATACAAGGGCATCTTTATTAAACAACAACCCAAGTTGCTTGTAAAATAAGAGTCCTACAATAATTAATAAAACACTCACAATTAAATTATATCCATTCACTTTTTTGGTTAATTTCCATAACTTTTTATAGTTTTTAGCGCCTAAAAGCCTCCCTCCTAAAATATTTCCTGCAGCTCCATAACCATCTAAGAAAAAAGCAGAAAACAACCATAGATTAATCGCAATGGTATGTGCTGCAATAAATTCTTTCCCGAAAGATGTGGCTTCTCTTACCGCAATTAATAATGCGACATTTAATGCTACTGAACGTATAAATAAATTGAAACTCATAGCCACTAAACGTTTTATTTCTGGATGGATTTTACGTTTCAGTTTTAAGGATACCTCTGTTTTCTTCAGCAAAAAAATTAATGCCATGATAGCCATAATAGCTTGTGAGATTAAACTTGCCCAGGCGGCACCTTTTACATGCATAGGTTCAATAAAACCATCCACACCATAAACTAATGCAAAATCTAAAACAATGTTGGTTATAGCTCCTATAGCGGCAACAATCATTGGCCAGAAAGTATTCTGAAAACCTCTAAATATTCCGAAGATGGCAAAAGTGAATAAGGTTAGTGGAAATCCCCAAACACGTATGTTATAATAATCCAGGCTGAATTTTAAAATAAGATCTTCTGCATTTAGAAATATTAATATCTCTTCTATAAAAAAATACGTTGAAAACAATACAACGATACTTAACAAGACATTAAATAAAATGGCTTGGACAGGGAAACTTTGAAGTGTATCTACTTTACCAGCCCCCAAATTTTGAGAAATTATAGCAGAAATTGCGCTTCGAGTTTGCGCAAGCACCCAAATTAATGTAGATAATAGTACCCCTACAATACCTACTGCTGCTAAAGATTCGGTGCCGAATTCAGAAATATTTCCAACGATAGCTGCATCCGTAGATGATAAAACAGGCTCGGCAATACCTGCGATTATAGCTGGTAAAGCTAACTGTTGAATTCGTTTAAACGATATATCTATTGTTTGCATAAAAAATTTAACTCTTATAATAGGACCTTTTCATAACAATAAAAAGGGGCTGAACTTTGATTTGGGAAAAAAACTATTCCTGTTTTAATATAATCGCGAAGTTCGTAAAACTTTTGATTTCTAAGGTTCTTACTAAAGGTATCTAATCGAATAGAGCTATAATTATTTTCTATTGCAAAGCTTTCAGCAAAATCCATTAATTGTTGCGCAAAGCCTTTTCCTTGGTGTTTTGGATGGATTGACAATCGATGTATGTATAAATTATTTTTTGACTGAGTTCTCCATTTTATAGGGATATATTCTTCATCCATTTTAGGTGTTAACACTAAGGTTCCTATTAAATTTTCATTTAATAAAAAAATATAAAGTTCATTCCTAAGGATATCATTTTCAAAAGCGCTTTGGGAAGGATACCCTTCATTCCATTGAAATATTTTGTTGGAAATCATATGATTAGCACATGCTTTTGTCACACTTAAAATTTCGGGTATTTCTTCTATTTCTGCTAATCGTATCATTTATTCGATGTATTTTTGCACAAAGTTAATAATTTAGAAAAATGAAAAGTATTCTTGTTCCTGTAAGTTCTACGGAAAATGGTATAAATAACTTAAAATATGCCATCCATTTTGCTTCTATGAGTGGAGCAAAAGTATATTTAATTAATTTATATAAAGAATTTTCGAAAGTTGGACAGCTTGCCAAAGTAAATCAATTAATGATTGAAGAAAACGAAGAGCAGTTAAAAGAAGTTTTAAGTAAGGTTGATACAAAGGGTGTCGATGTTATGGCTCGCCCAATCAAAGGGAATCCTTTTGAAGGTATTGCAAGGGTTTCAAAACAGCTAAATATTGACTTAATCATTCTTTCGCCTCAAAGTCTTGATATTAAAGAGGAGCGTTACTTAGGAAATACAACAGGTAAAATTGTAAAACAAACAGAAATTCCTTTATTAATTATTCCTAGAGATTATTTATTTAAAAAAATTCAAACTATATTATTAGCTTTTAAAGATGGAAATTTTGACAAGGAGAAAATATTTACTCCTTTAAAAAATATCACTCAATTATTCAGTGCTGATTTAAATTTGTTACAAGTATTTACGCCAGATAATCAAGAGTCTGAAAATGAAATTGATTCAGAGTTATTAGAAATGAAAAATAAACTAACTCACACCGAGAATGCGACTATTTTTCAAGGAATCTTAGAACATTTTCAATCTCAAAATCCTGATCTTTTATGTGTAATAAGAAGAAAACGAGGTTTCTTTCAAAAATTTAAAGAGAAAAATGTAATTTATAAGCATGAGTTTCATACTAGTAAGCCATTGTTAGTGCTTAGTGGTAAAATGGAATAAGCATTACAAATTTTGGGGATGTAGCTCAGCTGGCTAGAGCGTTTGACTGGCAGTCAAGAGGTCGTGGGTTCGACTCCCATCTTCTCCACATCAAGCAGAAAACTATTTGTCGTAAGACAGATTTTTTTGTTTCTGAAAAACCGAGCTTGCTCAAGGTTTTGAAGGGAATAAAATTACTCCCATCTTCTTCACAAAAATAAGTTTCCAAATACCTCATTTACAGTTTTTTATATTTATTATATTTTTGTATTATAAATTAAATATTCTATGTAATTTTGCCGGAAATTTCAATACATAAAAAATGAAAAATATTCTTGTCCCTGTAGGTACTACTGAAAGTGGAATTAACAATTTAAAATACGCAATAAACCTTGCTTCTATAAGTGGAGGTAAAGTCTTTTTAATTAGCGTTTATGAAGATGAATCTAAATTAAAGGATATGATAAGCGTAAATGAGTTTTGGATTAAAGAAAAAAGTCAGCAATTAAAAGATGTTATTAATGGAATAAACTCTGAAGGAGTTGAAATTAATGCACAATCAATTAAAGGAAATCCTTTTGAGGAAATTAAAAAAATCTCTAAAAAAGAACATATAGATCTAATTATTCTTTCTCCTCAAAGTATTGAGATAGATGACGAAGTTTACTTAGGTAAAACAACATCAAAAATTCTTAAGCAGACTGAAATTCCTTTATTAATTGTTCCAACCGGATTTCTTTTTAGAAAATTTGACTCTATTTTATTTGCTTTTAAAAATGGGCAATTTAAAAAAGAGAATGTTTTAGAGCCTTTAAATTATATGAAAAGTATCTTTAATTCTAACATTAACTTACTACATGTAATTACACCAGAAGCTACTGAAGAAAGTAAAGTAATAGATCAAGATCTTTTAGCTATAAAATCTTCTTTAACTACAACTGAAAATGCAACTACTTTTCAAGGTGTATTAGAGCATTTTCAATCACATAACCCAGATATGTTATGTGTTATAAGAAGAAGAAGAGGGTTTTTTAAAAAATTATGGGAAAAGAATAGCATTCTAAAACGTGATTTTCATACGAGTAAACCATTATTAGTTTTAAGTGGAATTCAAGAATAACTGAATTTCAGAAATAGTTCAAACGACCTCTTTACATCAAGTAAAGAGGTCGTTTTTGTTTAAATATTTTACAAAATATTTCCTCATATTTAGGGTCATTAATCCTAATTATTAGCACATTATATTAATTTATTATACAATTCATTTTTCAATTCTCTTTGTTGGTAATTAAATATTGCTATATTTATACCGAATAGTGCTATTTTGTCATACAAACTACAAGAAAGTATTAACTAATGAGTTGGTATAGTAATTGCACTAGAGTTAACAATTAGAATATTTATATAGCATTTTAAATGAGTAAAGAAGACAAACAAAATATGGACCTTATTAATAAAGCATTAGAATTTGAACAAAGAAAACTTTCTTTTCAAACGACTAGTGATCGAATTATTGCATCTAGAGAAGTGAAGGGATTAATTCTTGGGATAAATGATATTTATAAGGAAAGTAAAGATTCCGAATTAATGGATATTATGAAACGCTTAACTGTTATAAAGAAAAAAATAGAAGTGCGATTAAAAGGACGTTCTCAGTCTTAGGATTCTTTTAAAAAATTAAGAGTAGCATTCATTACCTTTTCTAAATCATGGGGCAATACTTCTTGTTCCCAAGGGTGTTTAGAACCAAAGACATGGTCTCCATTTTCAATAATTTTAAGATGACTCCTTTTAGCTGCCCATTTATGTAACATTTGAGCTTCTTTTATTGTTACTGTAGGGTCATTTTCACCATGAATTATAAGGTAAGGAATCTCTAATTTCTTAACTGAGTTGTGTATGGTTAAACGATTTTCATTTTCTATAAAGTCTTGATAAAACTGAAAATTAAGAGGCATGTTCTGTTTTGTTCTTCCATTTACAATATAGGTGGTTCCCTTTTTTTTCCAATCAATAAAAGTGGGTGTATTTTCCATAAATCTGGCTCTAAAATCTGAAACACCAGCCCAAGTAATTACATTTTTAATTTTGGGGTTTTCTGAAGATTTTATAAGTACAATTCCTCCTCCTCGGCTATGACCAATTAAAGAAATAGCCTCTTTATTTATTTCTTCTGAATACACATTCGGTCCTGTTATAAACTCTAATACACGCTCTAAATCATCTAACTCTTTACTATAATTATTTTGCGAAAAAGCATCTAAATCTGGGAAATCAATAGGTTGTTCTATAGTACCTCCATTATATGAAAAATTAAATTTTAAAAAGAAAAAGCCTGCCTTAGAAAATGCTTCAGCTACTAGATTCCATGCTCCCCAATCTTTATATCCTTTAAAACCATGACAAAATATTACAATAGGCTTTGGCTCCATGTTCTTTTGATAATATACATCAAGAAGAATGGGGTTTTTTTCTTTAGATTCTAATATTATATTTTTTTCTATCTGCATACACTATAGTTCTTTTTCTAAAAATGGAATATCTGGGTCACAAACTTCTATAATAAGTTTACTTAACTCTTCCTTAAATAAGTCTAAAGTTTCTTGAGTAATCATAGTATCCTTTGTTCGACTTCTAGCTGATTCTTTAGTTGCGAATTTTAAAAATCCTTTTTTTAAATTTTTAAATGAAATGATTCCTCCTTCTACATTTTCAATTTTTTGTTCTTGATTAATCATTAATGCATAGGCTAATACTTGTATTATTTTACTATACTTTTTATCGCTTGTTAAAATTGACCAATCAACCAATTCTAACTCTCCTGGCTGCACTAAACCTGTTTTATAATCTATGATGCGTACAGTTCCATTATATTCATCTAAACGATCTATTTTTCCTCCAATTTTAACAGGAAAATTTAATGAAGGAATTTCTATTTCTGCAGACAAGTTACTTTCAATCTTAACTATTTTAATTTGATTTCCTTTTTTAATTTCTGAAATTTCAAATTCAATAAAATTTAAAATATATCTTTTAGCTACTTCAAAAATGATTAAATTTTTTCCTCTTTTAAATGAACCTTTTTTAAATGTTTTTTGAAACTGAGCAATTACTTCTTCTTCTATCTTATTCTTTAATTCAAGCAAGACTTTTTCGCCTAAAAACTTTCCTTCAATAGGCTTATAAAGGACCTCTAATGCATCATGCACTATTGTTCCTAATGTATTTGCCGCAACTATTTCTTCGACTTCCTGATACTCATTTATCTGCAATATTTTTTGATAATAAAAATCTAAAGGATTTCTGATATAAGAGATCAAAGCAGAAGGAGAAAACCCTTTTTCGGCTATTTCCTTAATACGGGCTAAAACTGACTCTGTTTTGTCAATACTTTGAAGTGTTTGTTTTTTAATTTTTATAATCGGATTTACTGAAACCATTTCTATCGTATGATTTTCTAATTGGTCTATTTCTAATTGCGAAATAAACCTGCTTTTTTCACCCGTATTTAATCCTTCAGAAAAATTATTATATAGTAAATATATCTGTTTTGCTCTGTGTAGTAATCTATAAAAATGGTAGGTATATATCGCATCTTTTTCAGCAAAAGAAGGCAATCCAAATTGTTTTTTAAGATCGTAAGTAATGTATGAATTATTCGATTTTCCCGATGGAAATGTTCCTTCATTAACTGAAACAATTATCAGGTTTGAAAAATCTAATAATCGTGTTTCTAACACACCCATAATTTGCAATCCATTATATGCATCACCTTTAAAATCAATGGTGCTTTTAGAAATTAATTCGGCATAAAGATTACTAATAGTGGATACAGACTGGATATAATCATAGGTGTTATGTAATGATTGGATTTTTTTGAATATTGTATTTAATTCAAATAAAACAACTTTTTCTATCTGGTTGAACTCTAACGCTTTTTTTAATATTGAAATAATATTTAAACATGCTTTTATAGCATTCTTGCTATTATTATTCCAGGAATCAAACAATAGTTGAAGGGGTTCAATATTAGAAGTAGGATCAAGGTCTTTTAATTCTGCAAATGAAATATAACTTCTATTCTGTAGGCTAATTTGATGTATTAAATACTTTGAGTTTGGAATTAATCTTGAGACAATTGGATGATTTAAAATTGAAAGTACCTGCTTAAAATATAATTGTTCTGTATAGTTGTTTTGCAAGTTAAAAAGTGATTCAAATAATCGAACTATAGGGAACGTTTTCAAAGAGACTCCCATTGTAATGTTTACGTTGGTTACATTGCTAGGTAAAGAATGTATGATCGGAAGAATTAATTTTTCATCTCCAAGCACAATAGCCGTTTTATTAATCTCCTCGTTAGTTAATTTTGAAAGTATTTCACCAACATATTTAACTTGGCCTATGCTTTTCTGAATTTCAGCTATTTGAATATTTTTCTTTTCTTTAAAATTGTTAGAGATTTTTTTTAGGGGGTGATTTTTAAAATATTTCCATTCTTTAGAGTACTTCCTTAAAAAATACGAAGCACTATGTGATTGATCATGATAAAAGTGCGCATCTGCATCCCAATAAATACTCGTGTTTCCTGTTTCTAATAATTCTTGTACAATTGTTTGCTCAGCATTATTTAGTGCATTAAACCCAATAAATATATGTTCTTTATGTCCATTAACTGAAATATAATGCTCTATGGCCTCAGCAGCTTCCCGATACACTAATCCTTGGTATCCAATATTTTCATCAAGTAATGAGTTTTTTAAGAGTTCATAAAATTGAGGAAGACTATCCCAAAACTTTAAATAATTCTCTATTAGTTTAGTTTTATCCTTTTTTACATACCAATGATTGATATCTTTTATTCCTTTTAAATAACTAAAAAAACTATTTGGAGGAATTAAATATCGATCCATTTCATTAAAATCTCCAATTAATGTCGATATCCAAGACACATAAACATCAAAGGGATCCTTATCTTCAATTGATGGAGTTTTTAGATAAGCAGCATAACTTTTAAATAAAAGCTCTGTAGGGTCAATAATTTTTATATCTGAGAGTACTTCTATAAATTCTTCAATACTTATTATTTTGGGGGAGAATTGGGGCTTTGTCGTGCTCTCCCTTAAATAATTTTTCAAGAACCCTCCTGCTCTTTTACTTGGTAAAATAATAGTAGTAGAAGAAATATCTTTATGATTATCTCTAATATGATTAATCGTTTCTTCTAAAAATGTTTGCATTCTATAAAAATAAAAAACGCCCCCTTAATAGGAGGCGTTTTTAGTATTTATTTTGTGTGAGTCTTTCTTATTTTTTTAAAGAAATTTCAACACGTCTGTTTTCTTGTCTTCCAGCTCTAGTTTTGTTAGAAGCTATAGGTCTTAATTCACCATAACCAACTGAAGATAATCTTGAACCACTCATTCCAATACTAGTAAGATATTCTCTTACGGAGGCAGCTCTACTTTCAGATAATTTCTGATTTGTAGTTTCACGACCTTGACTATCAGTATGACCTTCAAGTACGAAAGAAGCACTTGAGTATTCTTTCATGATGTCTACGATATTTTGAAGAACTGCATACGACTCTTGACGAATAGTAGATTTTCCAGTATCAAATAAAATCGTTTTAGAAAAATCATTAAGTTGTTTAATAATTTCTATAGTAACTTCTGGACAACCATTGTTTGCAACAGTACCAGCTATGTTAGGACATTCATCATCTTTGTCTAATACGCTGTCTCCGTCAGCATCAGCCCAAGGACAACCGTTATTAGCAGCAGGACCAGCTTCATTTGGACAATCATCTTCAGCATCAGTGATACCATCACCATCTGCATCTGGACAACCATTAAGTGCAGCGATACCAGGTACAGTAGGACATGCATCTTGTGGATCAGCTATACCATCACCATCAGTATCAGGACAACCATTAAATTCAACTGTACCAGGTGTTTCTGGACAAGCATCATTCCTATCTTCGATTCCGTCACCGTCAGTATCAGGACATCCGTTAAATTCAGGTAAACCTGGAATTTCTGGACACTCATCTTCGTGATCGTAAATACCATCACCATCTGTATCAGTTCCACCAAATTTAAACATTACTCCCATAGAATGTTGGAAATGTGTAATTCCGTAAGTATCTTCAAAAGAATGCTTATAAGTAGATCCCGCAGTTACCGCAAGGCTTTCAGTAAGCCAGAAACGGAAACCAACTAAACCATTAGCAGTTCCAAACCCTAGGTCATCTACCCAAGTATAACCACCACCAACACCAATAGTTGGATCAAACCAACCACCGCCTAGTAGATCTCTAAAGCTATATTTAATTTCACCATCAGCTGCATAATAAGATAAATCATCTACTTTAGAATCTCCTACTTTTTCAATAGAGTTAATTGTTCCAGTAGCTGAAAAAATGAATCCATCACCCATATATCTAGAGACAGAAACTTTAGATACTGAAGGAATAATATTCCAGTGATCATTTACATTAAAGTATTCATGAAATAAATCCCCTTTTGACGATTTAGGTAATCTTCCGTCATCACTTACTCCTACAGGATAAGTGTCAACTGCATTTACTCCTAATTCAATCGCCCATGGATTATTTTTGTCTTGAGCATTTGATACGCCAGTTCCAACTAACAGAAGTACCGCAACTAATAAAATGTTAAGATGTTTCATATTCAATTATTTAATTTTAAATTTTTAAGTGTTATTATCTGCAAAAGTAAGTTGTAAATATTTATTAACAAAAACAAATCTATTAAATTTTTTAGAATAATTTAGGTTTTGCCCCTTAAATAATGGTTGTTACGGCTTAATTACGCCTAATTTATTTCCAATTTTAATAAAGGCATTAATTGCTTTATCTAAATGCTGTCTTTCGTGAGCAGCCGATAGTTGTACTCTTATCCTTGCTTTATCTTTAGGAACTACTGGGTAAAAGAAACCAATTACATAGATTCCTTCCTCCAATAATAAGTCGGCCATAGTTTGTGATAACTTCGCATCATATAGCATAACAGGTACAATTGCAGAATCCCCTTTTACAATATCAAAACCTGCTGCTAACATTCCTTTTTTAAAATAATTAGTATTTGCTTCTAATTTATCTCTTAAGCTAGTATCATTAGCTAGCAAATCGAAAACTTTAATTGAAGCTCCAACAATAGCTGGGGCTAATGAGTTAGAAAATAGATAAGGTCTTGACCTTTGTCGTAATAATTCAATAATCTCCTTTTTTCCTGTTGTATAACCCCCCATAGCACCACCTAATGCTTTACCAAGAGTTCCGGTAATAATGTCTATTCTACCCATAACTCCTTTTTCTTCAAGAGTTCCTCTTCCTGTTTTACCTATAAAACCAGCAGCATGACACTCATCAATCATTACTAATGCATCGTATTTGTCGGCTAAATCACATATCTTGTCTAAAGGCGCAACAATCCCATCCATAGAAAACACCCCATCTGTAACAATAATTTTATGACGGGCACCATTTTCATTTGCAGCAATAAGTTGCTTTTCAAGATCTTCCATGTTACTGTTTTCATATCGATAGCGGGCTGCTTTACATAGCCGAACTCCATCAATAATAGAAGCATGATTTAATGAATCTGAAATAATAGCATCTTCTTTCGTCAACAAAGGTTCGAATACCCCGCCGTTGGCATCAAAAGCTGCAGCATATAATATAGTATCTTCTGTTTGATAAAAATCTGCTATTTTACTTTCTAATTCTTTGTGAATATCTTGTGTGCCACAAATAAAACGTACAGATGACATTCCAAAGCCATGGGTATCCATCGCATCTTTTGCGGCTTGTATTACTTCCTTATTTGAAGAAAGACCTAAATAATTATTAGAACAAAAGTTGATCACCTCTTCTCCTGTATTAATTTTTATAACTGCATCTTGTGGAGAAGTAATGATACGTTCCTTTTTAAACAAACCATTATCCTCAATTTCCTGTATTTCTTTGGTAAGATGATCTTTTATTTTTCCGTACATACTATTCGATTTTAAGTCGCCAAATTTATACTTTATTTATTAAAATTTGTTGATTTGAGATATAGATTATAATTTTTTCTGAAACCCTATAGCCCATTTCATTTAGGCTTGTAGCATACCCATTAATTTGCCTATCGTTTTTTGAATTTACAGTTCCTGTTTTATAATCTATTATAGTCACTTCATTATTTGAATGTATATTTAAACGGTCGGGTCTAACTATTTCTCCATTTGAAAAAATATCTCTTTCATTTTCTATTTGGTCTGAAGTTTTATAAAAATGGTGTAACTCTGGGTGATTTATAATTGCTAACACATTCTTCTCAAGCATGTTTAATTCTGAAGTTGAAAGAGATTCTTTTCTGCTTATTGTTTCAATTGCAAATGAAACATCATGATCGTATTTTATAAGTTCCATGGTGTCGTGAAGCAAAGAACCAATGTTAATAGCAATTTCTGCATCAGATTCCCAAAGTGATGCTTCTTTTGTAACAATATTAATTTGATGTGTTTCGGGTAAAGTAGAAATTAGACAAGCCTCTTTTTGAATTTTCGCCTCTACTATTTCCTTTTGAATCTTATTTTTCTTTGTTCCAAATTCATAGATAATTTGATCTTCATTCCAAACTCCTAAATGTTCTAAATAAGTAACAAATAGTTGATTAAAATTTGTAGGTGTTTCATCTTTTCTTGGTTTTGGTTTTTCAGAAAAAACGAATAATTGATCCACAGCTCTAGTTAAGGTTACATACAATAAATTAAAATTATCCAACTCAAGCGTATTTCTTCTTTTTTGATAAATCTCTGCTCCTTTTTCTCCAAAATGCTCGACATCCTTATTAAAGTTTATCAAAGTCTCTTCAAATCCAAAATCTTCTTCATTTAATGGAAACCATGATTTCGCCTCCATTTCAAAATATAAATCTACATCTGCATATGGAAAAATAACAATTGGAAACTCTAATCCTTTTGCCTTATGTATTGTCATTAACTGAATGGCATTTGCTGAATTTGAAGCAATTCCTGCACTTTCTTTTTTTGCATTCCATTCCTCTAAAAATAAATTTTTATTTGCTTGATTCCCTTGCTCAAAATCAAAAACAAAATCTAAAAACCCAAACAAATACGCATCTGCTATTTCCTCTAAGTTTAATTGTCGAATACAATATTCACAATTTTGATATAAGGAATCTGTACGAAGCGTTTCTAAATTAAAATGAATTCCATGCTTTGCTAAATGAATTGGAAAATCAATCTCTGAAGTATATAATATAGATTCAAAAAAAGTGTGCCTTTCTTCGGAAATAGAAAAATGATCGTATAAAAAATCTAGAAATTTAACCTTAACTTCTTCGTGGTTAAAGTTTAAACTAAGTGTAATTGCATTGATTAAAAAATTGACAATTCCTGAATGATTTAATAGTAAGGTTTCATTTGAAATTATTGGGACTTCCTTTTCAAGTAAATAAGTTCCCAAAGCAACGCCTTCACTTTTCTTTCGCGTTAAAATACAAATGTCACTATAATTGTATCCCAAAACTAGTAGCTCATCTATGGTTTGATCTACTTTTTCAGCATACATAAGATGACGTTCTTCTTTTTTTTCTGATTCAATAAATTCAATTTTTACGAATCCGCCTTCTTTTGAATTTGTGATCTGATTATTTCCCGTTTTATACAATTGTTGATACACAGAGTTTCCTAAATATTTTGAAATAAACGTGAAAAATTGATTGTTAAACTCTATTATTTCTTTACAACTCCTATAATTAACAGGAAGAGATTCTATTTGAGCTTCTTCAGTAAAAAATGGATTAGTATCGGTGCATAAATCAATAAATTGTTCTGGTAAACCTCCTCTCCAACGGTAGATAGATTGTTTTGCGTCTCCTACTAATAAAAGACTTCCTTGCGTATTATCTTCATATTCTTGTGAAAGAGCGTTGTCTATTAAAGGAACTAAGTTTTGCCATTGTAGAAAAGAAGTATCTTGAAATTCATCTATAAAAAAATGTCGGTATTGTTCTCCTAGTCGTTCATAAATAAAAGGAGCCGGTTGATTTTTAATTTCTTGATAAATTAAGCTGTTAAATTCAGAAATTGGTACTATGTTTTTTTCTTCTTTTATAACCTCAATTTCTTTACTAACTAAATTTATTACTGATAAAGGAACACTATTCTTTAACATAGAAGAGTACAACATCAGTTGATGAACGAGTGATTTAGTTTTTTCAAAATTTGTTTTAAAAGCGGGTGTTAATTCATCAATAATGGCTGCAATTGTGGCATCTACTCTACCAGGGTACAAGGGTTGTTCTCCCATTGTTGTTTGCCAATTTGCGTTAAACTTCACATTGAAATCTTCATTTGCTAATTTTTTAAAATAATTAGGCACACTACTTCTTGTAAAGTCATTAAACTCCAGTCCAGCTTCTTCTATCAACTGTAATGATTCTTTTGCGAGTATTTTTATGTTTTTTGTGATTGAAGTTTTTTCTTTTTTTAAAAGAGTATTCAACACTAAAAAATCATCAATGGATTTCTTTTTAAGTTTTAAAACAGATTGCTCTTCTGTTTCCTTATAGAGCAATTGAGATATTTTAGTAATGTCTTTCGAAATATCCCATGAACGATCGTCATTCGTTTTTTCTATTGCAAAATCTATTAATACTTTAGTGATTTTTTGATCATCACCCGCTTTACTAATTAATTGATCAACTGCTTCAGAAATAAGTTTTTGCACATCAAGATCTACATCAAAATTCCCTGAAAGCTTCAGGTCTCTTGCAAAAGTTCTAATAATACGATGATTAAAATGATCTATGGTTTCGACACTAAAAAAACTGTAATGATGCAATACATGCTTTACCACTTTCTTAGATTGGCTGTTGATGTACTGCAAAGTTAGATCTAATTCAGAAGCAATATTTTTTCCCATTTCAGAAGGGTTTTCCATGAACTCTTTCTTAGAGAAAAAAACCAAATTTGAAATAATACGTTGTTTCATTTCTGAAACTGCTTTATTAGTGAAAGTTATTGCTAATAAATGCTTGTAATGACTTTCATTATTTGATGAAAGTATACGCTTAAGGTATTCTTTAACAAGTGTAAAAGTTTTACCACTCCCTGCGGCTGCATCATATATTTTTAAAGGTGCATTCAGTTTCAAAAACTTGTTTTTAAATAATTAAAATATGATATAAATGTACTTAATTGAATTTATATAGAAGGTTTATCTTAAACTATAAATTATATTTATTCTGCAATAAGTTCTTATAAACAAAACTCCTTTAGAGTAAAGTGATAATTGCGTACTTTTGAGGTATAAATAATTATTCATTAAATATAATAGATATGGCTTTTACATTACCACAACTTAAATATGCATATGATGCTTTAGAACCTAATATCGATGCGCGCACTATGGAAATTCATCATAGCAAACATCATCAAGGGTATACAAATAATTTGAACGCTGCTATTGAAGGAACAGATTTAGAAGGGAAAACTATTGAAAATATTCTAATTAATTTAGATAAAGATAATAAGGCTGTTAGAAATAATGGTGGTGGATTTTACAATCATGACTTATTTTGGAATATCATGTCTCCAGATGGAGGAGGAGAACCAACAGGTAATTTAGCTGAGGCTATTAATGATGCTTTTGGAAGTTTTGAAGCTTTTAAAGATGCTTTTTCTAACGCTGCAAAAACTCAATTTGGATCGGGTTGGGCTTGGTTATGTGTTCAAAAAGGAGGAAAAGTAGTAGTTTGTTCAACTGCAAATCAAGACAATCCACTTATGCCAGGAATTGGTTGTGGAGGAACACCTATTTTGGCTTTAGATGTTTGGGAACATGCATACTATCTTAACTATCAAAACAGAAGACCTGATTATGTAAATGCATTTTTCAATGTAATTAATTGGCAAGAAGTTGCAGCTTTATACGCATCTAACAAATAAGGGTTTAATATTATTTTACCTTAAGCCTACTTAATATTAAGTAGGCTTTTTTTATTTTACCCCTTAAACACATCCATTCCAAAATCCCTATCTTTAATCCATTGAATTTTAAATGTAGTTTCAATCGAATTGTTTTCCATATTTATTTCATGTAAAGGCTTTGAATCTAAAATTTTGTAATTTTTCTTAATACTTTTTAAATATTCATTGCACTATTTAATCTCATTTTTAAAATTTTTAATCTTACTAGAAATTTTTAAATTGATTGGTTCTGTAATTTGGTTTTTCTCTAAGCAATTAAATGCTTCCTCTAATTTTAATGTCATTATAAAAAAAAATTATTAAACTACTTCATGTGGTTTGTATAACTTAAATACGGTATAAAGGGGTTATTGCTACAGAATTGAAAATTCTAAAATTCAATTATCTGTTTTTCAACTTATTAAAATTATTCATAAAATCACTAATTTTTTTTAAATTTTGGTTTATTAATGAGGAAAAACTATTGTTTCAGAACGAAAAACTGTTCGAAAATAGACCACCCAGCAAAAAAAATATCGCCTGGAAAAGATAAACAGTCGTTTTGAAAAAAGATGAAACGGCTCGTAAACTCACCACCCCTTCTCAAAACTTGGCGCATAAAAAAAGGTAAACAGACCGCTCAGAATAAAAGTAATGCGGCTCACAAGTTCGCCACCCCTTCTAAAAATTTGGCGCATAAAAAAAGGTAAACTAAAGTTTACCTTTTTTTGCCCCAAATCTACCATGAACTTAACCTACTTATGCTATGGTATAGTCAAATATACTAATATAAATGTGTTAAAATTAACTTTTAGACCAACAACGGTTTTATTCGTTGAAAAGCGCTTTTTTATAAAAAATTCAATAAAGAAAAGCTTAAAAGTATCAAAAAGGAAACGTTAGTTTTAAAAATGTATACGGCACATAAGTTCTTCGCCTCATCTCAAAATTTTGGGCATGAAAAAAGGCAAACTTTAGTTTACCTTTTTTGCCCCAAATCTACCATGAACTTAACCTACTTATGCTCTGGTATATTCAAATATACTATTTTAAGTGAATTAAAAGCAAGAATTTTCCTACTTTTAGATTAAGTGAATAAAATAGACGATTAAAAACATATAATGTCAAAAAAAAAATTATTATTTAACATTATACATAAAAATAAACAGCAATAAAGTGACAAAAACTACCTAATAAAACAAATACATGAAAGATAGCATGATTGAATTTTATCTTTTTAATACTGTATAATAATGCTCCAATGGTATAAAATAATCCTCCTAAAAATAGCCATAAAACACCATGAAATGGCAAGGCTTCATATAAAGGTTTAAATACAAAAACAATTACCCATCCCATTAAAACATAAGCTATTGTTGAAATTACATCAAACCTTCCTGTAAAGAATATTTTTAAAATAACTCCTATTAACGCTAGTCCCCATGTTATTCCAAAAATAATCCATCCAGTTTTCCCTTGTAAAGTAACTAAAGCAAAAGGTGTGTAAGTGCCCGCTATTAATATGTAAATAGAAGCATGATCTATTATATTCAGCTTTCTTCTCGCTTTTTCATTCTTTGCGTTATGGTAAAAAGTAGAAGCGGCATATAAAATAATTAAACTAGCTCCAAAGACAGGAAAACTAACATGATACCAAATAGTATCTAGTGAAATAGATTTATTTATCAATAAAAAAAGGGCAACTACACTTAAAAGCAAACCGAAAGCATGAGTATATACATTCAATTTCTCCTCTAAAGGATCATAGGTGTAATTCTCTTTTATATTTTTCATTAAAGAATAACTTAATAGGCTCTTTCAGGATTGCCTTCCACAAAATTAATAAAAGCTTTATTTACCACTCTGTTTCCACCATCTGTGGGATAATTTCCTGTAAAATACCAATCTCCAAGATTTTTTGGACAAGCAATATGTAAATCATCTACCGATTGAAATATAACTTTAACTTTTGATTTTATACTCTCATCACTAATAATCGTAGCAATTTTATCAGAAATTTCTTCATCTGTAAATGGAGCGTATAATTCTTTTACATGATTTATTTGTTCATGATCAGCTACATTTACTTGAGCCTTACATTTAGCATAAATTTCATCAACAATATTTATATTCCCTTTTTCTTTATGTAGTGCTAGAGCTGCTTGAAATGCAATTAACTTTTCTAAACGAGCCATGTCAATTCCATAACAATCTGGATAGCGTATTTGAGGTGCTGAAGAAACCACTACAATTTGTTTTGGATTTAAACGATCAAGCATTTTTAAAATACTCTTCTTCAACGTTGTTCCCCTAACAATACTATCATCAATAATAACCAAATTATCTGTAGATTTTACAACCCCATATGTTACATCATAAACATGAGCCACTAAATCATCACGACTACTATCATCGGTAATAAAGGTTCTTAGCTTTACATCTTTTATCGCA
Organism: Candidatus Marifrigoribacter sp. Uisw_064; assembly: GCF_047730175.1. Classification (GTDB taxonomy): domain Bacteria; phylum Bacteroidota; class Bacteroidia; order Flavobacteriales; family Flavobacteriaceae; genus Marifrigoribacter. Next base: position 1,333,199 of record NZ_CP159833.1, on the reverse strand, counting down.
ATTTTTTCAGTTCTAATTTTATGTGCTTGTATTTGCTGAAGGCGTTCTTTAGTTAATCCTTCTTTCTCTTTTAATATTGCTTCGTTCTTTTGTTTGTTCAATTCATTTTGAGCTGCATCCAACATTCCATAAAATGAGGTTTCTGCAGTATTAGGAATAAAAGAAAACACAGAATTTTCAGTATCGTAATTTATTGCTTCAAGAACTTTAGGCATTACTAAACGACCTAACTCTTTTCGTTCTTGATAAATTTCTGCATCACTCCCTCTTGAAAAATAAATGCGTTCAAATGAACAAGATTTACGCTCTAAAGGTTCAATAATTTGAGAAATCCCTAGGCTACCATTTTTCTTGATTATAATTGCAGTTCCTGGGTCAATTTCTTTTACTTCCTCAAAAGGCACATTAAACACCGTTTGTATCACAGGTCTTTCAGAAGCAACAACTACAACCTCATCATCCTTATAATAGTATGCTGGACGAATTCCTGCAGGGTCTCTAAATACAAAAGCATCTCCATGACCTAATAACCCAGCCATAGCATATCCTCCATCCCATGATTTTGAAGATTTCTTTAATATTTTAGTTACATTTAGATTGTCAACAATATAAGGTGAAGCTTCAATTTTACTTAGGCCTTTTGCCTTAGATTTTTTATATAATTTTCTAACCTCATCATCTAAGAAATGTCCAATTTTTTCCATTACTGTAATGGTATCAGCCTTTTCTTTTGGATGCATCCCTAATTCAATTAAACTATCAAATAATTGATTGGTATTAGTCATGTTAAAATTCCCCGCAATAATTAAATTTCTATGCATCCAATTATTTTGACGTAAGAATGGGTGTACATTTTCAACACTATTCCCGCCAAAAGTTCCGTAGCGCACATGACCTAAAAATAATTCTCCTAGATAGGGTATGTTCTTTTTTTGTGCAGCAACATCATCTTTATATTCAGGGTGTTCAGAAAACTCTTCGTTGATTCTTTTATTTATTTGAGCAAAAATATCTTGAATGGGTTGTGAGGCATTTGATCGAACTCTACTTATATATCGTTCCCCTGGATCAACATCTAATTTTATACTAGCAAAACCCGCACCATCTTGACCACGGTTGTGCTGTTTTTCCATCATTAGATACATTTTATTAACACCATAAAATGCAGTACCATATTTCTCTTTATAATACTCTAAAGGTTTTAATAACCTAACTAGTGCAATTCCGCATTCATGTTTTAAAGCATCACTCATAATTATACTATTAATCTATAAATTTATAAAAAAGCCCTGAAAATTCAGGGCGTGTGTTTATGTTATCTTAATGTCAAATTGTGTTAGGCTTTTAAATTGATGAAGCCGATTATGAATTTCCTCTTTCGATACATCTAATATCCGTTCCGTTCCAAATTTTTCCACACAAAATGAAGCTAATGCTGATCCATATATAATAGCATTCTTCATATTTTCAAAACTATAATCTTCGGTTTTTGCTAAGAAGCCTGTAAAACCTCCAGCAAAGGTGTCGCCAGCACCAGTAGGATCAAAAACTTCAGCTAAAGGCAAGGCTGGTGCATAGAACATATCTTCACCATGAAATAACAAAGCTCCGTGTTCTCCTTTTTTAATCACCACGTATTTTGGCCCCATGCTCATTATTTTCTTTGATGCATTTACCAAAGAATATTCGCCAGAAAGCTGTCTGGCTTCCTCATCATTGATTGTAATTACATCTACTTTTTTAATTACCTCCATTAACTCAGGCAAAGCACAGTCCATCCAGAAATTCATAGTATCTAATACCACTAATTTTGGATTTTTCATTTGATTAATCACTCCCATTTGAACTATAGGATGTAAGTTTCCTAACATTACTACCTCTGCATCTTTATAATCTTCCGGAACTATTGGATTAAAATCGGCAAGTACATTTAACTCTGTTGCTAAAGTATCTCGGGTATTCATATCATTGTGATATTTTCCACTCCAGAAAAATGTTTTTCCTTCAGGCACAATTTCAAGGCCAGAAACATCCAACCCTTTTTCTTTTAGCATTGTTATATATTCCTCTGGGAAATCTCCACCTACGACAGAAACAATAGCTCCATTTATGTCAAAATTTGAAGCAGATAAACCTATATAAGTAGCGGCTCCGCCTAATATTTTATCAGTTTTACCAAAAGGTGTTTCGATGGCGTCAAAAGCAACGGTACCAACAATAACAAGTTTATTCATAGGAATCTCTTAAATGAAAGCGCAAATATAAGGTTTTTAATATTTCTTATTCTCTTTATTTTCTGCCAAAATCTGCTGGAATTTCTCCCCAAACTTTGGTTTCCCATTTAATAATTGTAGACGTATAACTATTATTTTTTAACCAGGTCTCAGCGCGTTTAATTAAATCAAAAGTCGGTTGATTTTTAACGGTTCTCTTTAATTTAGTATTGCATTTTTTCTTATAAATCCAACCTATTGCAATTCTCGAATCACTATATATATTACGGTCGCTATTCATTTGTTTTAAATAGGCTAAGCCATGCACTAAAGCTAAAAATTCGCCTACATTATTTGTTCCTTGTTGAAAAGGTCCTTGATGAAATAATTGCTGATGTGTTTGGGTATCTACTCCTCGATATTCCATAATACCAGGATTACCACTTGAGGCAGCATCCACAGAAATTGTATATAAATTAGGTTCCCCTATTCTTTCAATTTCTTCCTTTGAAATTGTTTTCTTTTTAGTGTTTTTCCCTTTATAATCAGCATATTCTTTATTGTAAGCTTTTTTAGCTTCTTCAAAAGTTAGGAAGGATTTATACTCGGCTCCTTTTACACCATTTATAGCAGCTTTACAATCTTCCCAAGTAGGAAAGATTCCAGTACGATGACCTGTCCAAACGACATAAAATTTTTTTTGCTTTTTTGCCATTATTTATGTGCTGGAAATAATAAATCTTCTATTACCTTCGGAAAGTAAGCATGTTCCAATTCATGTATCTTTTTAGCAACTGTATCTGGAGTTTCATTTGCTTCTAATGATACACTCTTCTGAAAAATAATTGCTCCTTCATCATAATTTTCGTTGACATAGTGAAAGGTAATCCCGGTTTCTTTTTCATTATTAGCTATTACTGCTTTATGAACATGGTGACCAAACATGCCTTTTCCACCATATTTTGGTAAAAGTGCCGGATGTAAGTTAATTACCTTGTTTGGGAACTCTTTTAGAATAAATTCGGGAAATTTTAATAAGAAACCTGCCAAAATGATTAAATCTGGCTTTTCTTGTTTTAAGACTTCATTGACAGATTTAGCTGACATTAATTCATCTTTTGAGAACACTAATGAGTTTGTTTTCAGCACTTTACACCTGTCAAGTACTTTGGCATCCTTATTGTTTGTGAGCACTAGCACAACTTTAACAAGCTTGTGGTATTTAAAGTGTTGAATAATATTCTGAGCATTGGTACCGCTACCGGAAGCAAAAATAATAAGGCGCTTCATCATTTGAGTTTATTAGGTTGTTTAGAAGTATCGTTAATAAATAAAACACAAAAGTACGGCAAAAGTGGTTTTACTTCGACCAAAATAGTTAATTTAGGCTCACATTTTATTATAAAGATGGTGTATTAAGTTAAAATATTTTATTTTTGCCATTTATAATTAAAAATTAAAAAACAAGAATTATGTCAGACATTGCATCAAGAGTAAAAGCTATTATCGTAGACAAATTAGGTGTAGACGAAAACGAAGTTGTTATCGAAGCTAGCTTCACAAATGACTTAGGAGCCGACTCATTAGATACTGTAGAGCTTATTATGGAATTTGAAAAAGAATTCGATATTCAAATCCCAGATGACCAAGCAGAGAATATAGCTACTGTAGGTCAAGCAATTTCATATATTGAAGAAGCTAAATAAAAAAACTTCTTAATGGAACTAAAGCGAGTTGTAGTAACAGGATTAGGCGCACTTACCCCTATTGGAAATAATATTGAAGAATATTGGAATCAATTAATTGCAGGTAAGAGTGGTTGTGCCCCTATAACATATTTTGACACTGAAAAGTTTAAAACAAAATTCGCTTGTGAATTAAAAAATTTCAACGCATTAGATCATTTTGACCGAAAAGAAGCTAGAAAACTAGACCGTTTTGCCCAATATGCCCTTGTATCATCGCAGGAAGCGATAGAAGATGCAAAAATTAATCTCGAGGAGGTTGATAAATTTAGAGTAGGTGTAATTTGGGGTGCTGGTATTGGTGGATTAGAAACTTTTCAAAACGAAGTGATAAACTTTGCAGAAGGGGATGGAACACCACGTTTCAACCCCTTTTTTATTCCTAAAATGATAGCAGATATTGCCCCAGGTAATATTTCTATTAAACATGGGTTTATGGGTCCAAATTATACCACAGTTTCGGCCTGTGCATCATCAGCAAATGCAATGATAGATGCATTAAACTATATTCGATTAGATCATTGTGATATTATCGTTACAGGAGGTAGTGAAGCAGCAGTTACAATTGCTGGTATGGGTGGCTTCAATGCCATGCATGCGCTTTCAACTAGAAATGAAAGCCCAGAAACAGCCTCTCGCCCTTTCGATGCTACACGTGATGGGTTTGTACTTGGAGAAGGTGCAGGAGCACTTATCTTAGAAGAATACGAACATGCTAAAAAACGTGGCGCAAAAATTTATGCAGAAGTTATTGGTGGCGGAATGTCTAGTGATGCATATCATATGACAGCTCCTCATCCTGATGGAATTGGTGTAGTAAGAGTAATGCAAAACTGTTTACGTGACGCTGGAATTACACCAGATCAAGTAGACGCTATTAATACGCATGGTACTTCAACTCCACTAGGTGATACTGCCGAGTTAATTGCTATTACTAAAGTATTTGGTGAACATGCAAAAAACATTAACATCAATTCGACCAAGTCTATGACGGGTCATTTATTAGGTGCTGCTGGAGCTATTGAAGCTATTTCTTCAATTCTATCTATGAAATATGGAATAGTGCCTCCTACGATTAACCATACTACAGTTGATGAAAGCATTAACCCGGAGTTAAATTTAACTTTAAACAAACCTCAAAAAAGAGAAATTAATATTGCTATGAGTAATACTTTTGGTTTTGGAGGACACAATGCATGTGTTCTTTTTAAAAAAATATAAGTATATCTTATAAATGGCATCATTTAAAAACATATTTAATCCTCGTTCTGAAAAGAACGGGGATTTTTTTTATTCCATAAAAAAAATTATTAATTTTTCGCCTAAAGATATTTCTAAATACGAAGAAGCATTTACACATCGTTCAATGAATGAAAAAACAGATGCTAAACATCCTAAAAATTATGAACGGATGGAGTTTTTAGGAGATGCGATATTAAGTACTATTATTGCTTCTCATTTATTTAAAAAAGTGCCTAGTGGTAATGAAGGTTATCTTACAAAAATGCGTTCAAAAGTTGTTAGTAGAGAGCATCTAAATGAATTAGGACGTGATTTAAATTTATTACAATTAGTAAGAAGTAATATCCCTAATGATCAATTTGGGGAAAACATTCATGGGAATGTTTTTGAAGCTTTAGTTGGAGCAATTTACTTAGATAGAGGAATTAAATATTGTGAGAAATTTATAAATCATAGGGTTATTAAACCTTATGTAGATATTCAGAAATTAGAGGGTAAAATAATTAGTTATAAAAGTCTTTTCATAGAATGGTGTCAAAAAAATAAGAAGCCTTTTAAATTTAATATCTATGAGGACACAGGCAATGACACTTTAAAACATTTTGCTGTGCGTTTAATACTTGAAGAAGAAACCATCGCTAAAGCTAGAGCTACTTCAAAGAAAAAAGCAGAAGAAACAGCTGCAAAAAGAGCGTATTATAAATTACAAAAAAGAATAGACAGCGAAATGTCTTAACCTTAACAGTTTTTCAACTATAAGTTCTTCTTGGAAATTGTATTTTTGAAAAAAGAAAATTTTTTTCTGAAATGACGCTTCACAAATTAATATTAGAGGAGGATATCTGTGATGAGTTTTTTCTCATTGCAATTCATTGCAGTGAAGAAGAATTTAAAATTGCTTTTATGATTAATAAAGTTCTTTCATTACGTTTAAAGCGAAAAAATAATGATCTTGATTTTTCAATTGCTAGACATGATGTTTCTTATCCAATTTTTGAATATGAAAATGAATTTAATTATACTAAATTTAATCTTGTTGCTAATAAATATAAATACCAAGAAGTTGTGCCAAATCCAAAAAATGGATTATTCACAAATGTTATTTCAGAAAAAACAGTAACCACATATTTACTGCCAGAATTTAAAAATGTAGATTACTTTCTGAAAATATATTCAGATTTTGAAAAAGTACCTTTAAGAAATTTAATTAGTTCAATTAATGAGATTGAGCACGTTATTTCAGCTTATATAATAGACAATAAACAAATTAAATCTAAATCTCACTTAATTTTTGACTAATGCCAAATAGAAAAAGAACAAAAATAGTTGCCACGCTAGGCCCTTCAAGTTCAGACAAAGAAACCTTGAAAAACATGATCATTGAAGGAGTTGATGTATTTAGAGTTAATTTTTCTCATGCAGAATATGAGAATGTAAAAAAAACTGTAAAGTTAATTCGCGCCTTAGGGGTTGAATTAAACACTTCTACTGCAATTTTAGCCGATCTACAAGGTCCAAAGCTTAGAATTGGTATTATGAAGGAAGAAGTTAACATAGAAAAAGGAGACTTACTTTATATTTATACAGGCGATAAGTTTGAAGGTACTAAGGAAAAAGTATACATGAATTATACTAATTTTCCGAAAGATGTAGAGCAAGGGGAAAGAATATTATTAGATGATGGAAAACTTATTTTTGAAGTAATTGAAACTAATAAAGAAAATAAGGTTCAGGTTAAAGTTATTCAGGGCGGTATGTTGCGTTCAAATAAAGGGGTAAATCTACCTAACACTAAAATTTCACTCCCTGCATTAACTCCAAAAGATATAAAAGATGCCATTTTTGCTATTTCTCTAGAAGTAGATTGGATCGCATTATCATTTGTACGGAATGCCGAAGATTTAAAAGAATTACAAGCGATAATTGAAGCACATTGTGACTATAAAATCCCCATTATAGCAAAAATTGAAAAACCAGAAGCGGTTAAAAACATAGATAAAATTGTTGGCTATTGTGATGGAATCATGGTTGCAAGAGGTGATCTAGGAGTTGAAGTTCCTGCAGAAGAAGTTCCTCTTATTCAAAAACAATTAGTGTTAGTTGCTAAAAAAGCTAGAATTCCAGCCATTATTGCTACCCAAATGATGGAAACAATGATAGATTCACTTACTCCAACGAGAGCAGAAGTGAATGATGTGGCAAATTCGGTGATGGATGGAGCTGATGCAGTGATGCTTTCTGGTGAAACTTCTGTTGGAAAATATCCTGTTGAAGTGATTCAAACCATGTCTAATATATTGAAAACAGTAGAAAATTCACCTTTAATTAGAGTCCCTCACGACCCTCCACATATTAAAACCAACCGCTACATAACCAAATCAATTTGTTATCATGCAGCACACATGGCTAATGAAATTGAAGCCAAAGCAATATGTACCTTAACAAATAGTGGATATACAGCCTTTCAGATTTCAGCATGGAGACCCGCAGCACATATTTTAGTGTTTACTTCTAATAAACGAATCTTATCTCGTTTAAACCTTTTATGGGGTGTACAGGCGTTCTTTTATGATCGTTATGTAAGTACCGATGAAACAGTTGTAGACGTTAATAAAATAGCGTTTGACAGTGGTTTTGTAAAAGAAGGAGAATTTTTAATAAACCTAGCTGCTATGCCAATAGTTGATAAAGGAATGGTGAATACATTGAGGGTGAGTCAGGTGTAATTAAATTACTCTTTCACCACCTTTTTAGTGATACTCCCTTGTGCAGTTTCAATTGTTACAAATAACAATCCACTATTGAGTTGTGAAACATCAATGCTATTAAAACTTTCATTTTCTTGAAGCAACAGCTTTCCAAGAATATCATAAACAGTGACAGATTTAATATTTATCCCTTTTTTATTTTCAATTATTAATATTTCTTTAACGGGACTTGGATGAATAGTTATATTAAACAACTCATTATCATTTACTGAAAGAATCGTTAGATTTTCATGCCAAGCTAATTTATTATCAGAAATATCAGTATAAAATACATCTTCATCACCATCATTATCAATATCTGCTGCAAAAAGACCCCTTGGAGCTTCTAAATTATTGGAGATTAATTGTGTAGTTCCAAAAGTACCGAGTCCATCATTGGCTTTCCAAACCACAAAGCCTTCAAGCCCTATTTCTTGATGGTTATATAAAATATCTTTATCACCATCATTATCAAGATCTACACTAATAATATTTCTAGAAGTAATATTAGTTGATATTATTTGTTTGGAACCAAAATTTCCTAATCCATCATTTTCATACCAAGCAATGGTTTCACCACCAAATTCAATATTTAACACATCCATATCTCCATCGTTATCAACATCATCTGCAATAACATAAATAGAGCCAGAAGTATCGTTTGTTATTTCTTGTTGGCTTCCAAAATTTCCTAGACCGTCTAGATGTTTGTACCAGACAGGTTGATTGTTAATAGAGCTGTCACTAATAACATCTTTAATTCCATCACCATCAATATCAGCAAAAAAAACTGTTAGCGCAGTTAAAGCATTAGAATCTATAATATTCTGAGGCCCAAATGAGCCTAAACCATCTAAATTTTCAAACCAAGTAATTTTGTTATCCAATCTCGATGCAATAAATACATCTTTATCTCCATCTCCATCCACATCCTCAGCAATAACGATTTGAGGTGAATCTAATGTAGATGTAATAATTTGTTGAGTGCCAAAATTCCCCAAACCATCTAAGTTTTCAACCCAAACAACTAAATTATTAGAACCAGATGTAGCTAAAATATCCATATCTCCATCTCCATCCACATCTGCAACAGTAACATAACGAGTATATTCTAGATTAGTCGTAATTAATTGTTGGGAACTAAAGTTGCCTAAACCGTCTAAATTTTTATACCAAATAATTTTACTTTCAATTTGTTCTGTTGCTATTAAGTCTAAAAAACCATCTCCATCAAGGTCTGCTACAAAAATGGACCAAGAGGATGGGATATCAGTATCAATAATTTGTTGAGGTCCAAATTGGGCAGAACCTATTTGAGAACAGGTTAAAAATAGAATAATTAATAGGGGGTATTTATGTTTCATAAAACGAATAGGGGGAGTTTTATAAAGATAGAAAAATTAAATGGATTCCCAGTCACACTTCGACTTAGCTCAGTGGGACAGCTGAGAATGACAAAAGGATAGTAAACATAATTTGTTGTCCTAACTTCTAAATCTAAAAACTATAAAATGATTCTTTGGAAACTATTAGAGGGTCATTAGTATTATTTTTTAAAATGTTCATTCAACCATTCTTCTCGCAACATAGTTGAATCTTTACCCGTACCGTCATGTTTCCAGCCAGGTGGTTTAATTAAGTATTTAAACCTATTAACTAAAGATATTCTTCCTGTAAAAAAATCTTTAATCAAAGCAATCCATTCATGAAAAGCAATAATGATAGGATTATAGGTTTTAATATTTTCAGTTAAGCCGTAAATCACTTTTTCATCCTTTAATTCTGGCTGAAAAGTCCCAAACATTTTATCCCAAATTATTAATATGCCCGCGTGATTTCGGTCTATATAAATAGGGTTACTGCCATGGTGCACTCTATGATGTGAAGGTGTGTTCATAACAGCTTCAAACCATTTTGGCATTTTTTGAATGGTTTCTGTATGGATCCAAAATTGATACAATAGGCTAATCGACATTTGTAATAAAATCATTTCAGGATGAAAACCTAACAAAGGCATCCATAACCAAAAAACAAAGGTGTAAAAACCTCCAGACCATGTTTGACGTAATGCTGTGCTTAAATTATAGCGTTGTGAAGAATGATGTACTACATGAGAAGCCCAAAACAATCTACTTTTATGTGATATTCTATGAAACCAATAATAAGAGAAATCATCTGCGAAAAAGATCAAAATAAAACTCCACCAAGCTACTGGAATTTCAAAAAAACGAAAATTTTGATACACATAATACAAGGCCGCAAATACGATAGCTTTGCTTAAAAACCCCAGAAAAACATTCCCCAAACCCATCGCTATAGAAGCAAAAGCATCTTTAGTCGTATATGTTTCAATATTTTTCTTGATTGTTACATAGAGCTCAAGCAACATCGCAATCACAAAAAAAGGGATAGCAAAAAGAATAATGTTAGGAAAATCTGGCATGGAACTTTATTTGAGCATCTAAAATACAAAAACAAAATGAAAAGCTCTGCCGAAATTGTCTTTGCGAAGGAGGAACGACTGAAGCAATCTCTTTAATGTTAATTACTAACTTCATGAGATTGCTTCGCTTCGCTCGCAAAGACGATTATAGTACTTTTCCCGTTTTAGAGATTTTCATCTTTTCTCCATCTTTAATTATAGTAACGGTACTTTCAAACTTTTTAGATTTATAGATATATTCTATTTTTTGAAGTGTATTGTCCTTTCTTGAAATATGCATTTCGCTTACCCAAACATTATTTTTAGGTTTTTTGTCTTTAATTACTTTAAGATCTTTCCCATGTTGATTTGGATACTTAAATTCTGAAGGAATAAAAAATAATTCCTTTGCAATATAATATGCCTCATGCCATTGATTTGTAGGCAATACCAGCGTTTCAGTATTCGTTGGTTCACTCACAGAACCACCAATACTTTCTGAATACATCACAGACTTGTAAGCTTCTTGCAATTCATCTGCATATCCTTTCGCAGAAATATCTCTTTCAGGAGGGAAAAATTTAGACAGATAACCATTAAAAGCGAATCCTTTTTTATGATTAAATTCTATTTCATCCATTCCTCCTTTAATTCCACCAATATTCATCGTTGGAGTTCCTTCAATAGTAATTACTTTTACTTTCGTTCCATAAGGCATTAATCCAATTTTATCACTTTGTAAATTGGCATATTCCCGCAAACTTAATCCGGTAGAGGCTGTGACGTATAAATAGGAAGAGGAAATTTCTGGGGTATTCAATTCAGCTAAAGCTAAATCGTTAGATTCGATTTCGTTTTGTTCGATTTTAGTTTCGTTTTTACATGAAATAAAAGCAATTGAACATAAAAGAGCAAGACTTAAAATTTTTACAGTTTTCATATTGTGTGTGTGTTAGGGTTAATAAAAAAATTAAGTAATTATCTCACATATATGTTTTGTTTTTAATTAGAAATCAAATTTTAATTGAACCGCGACGACTTTCTTTTTAGGAACTTTTCCTTTATCGGTATTGAGGTTCGAAATAGAAATTCCCAACAACCGTACCGAGTTTTTCATTCCTTCCTGAAATAACAAATCTTTAACAGTTTCTAAAATGACCTCTTTATTTGAAATATAGTAGGGCAATGTTTTACTTCTAGTTTGTAACGTAAAATCACTGTATTTAATTTTAAGTGTTATGGTTTTTCCTGCGACTTTACTTTTGTTTAATCTTTTTTCTACCTCTTTAGCAATATCATCTAGACGTTCCATCATAAATATTTCGGAGGTAATATTTTCATTAAATGTACGCTCAGCAGCTAAGGATTTTCTCGTTCGTGTGGGTTTTACTTCACTGGTATGATTCCCTCTCACTACACGATAGTAAAATCGTCCACTTTTTCCAAAATTTTGAGAAAGAAATTCTTCCGTTTTATCTTTTAAATCTTTCCCCGTAAAAATTCCTAAACGGTACATTTTTTTAACCGTTACCTTCCCAACACCATAAAATTGTTTGATTTCTAATCGTTCTAAAAATTCAATAACCTCTTCGGGGTTTACTGTTTTTTGTCCATTAGGCTTATTAATATCACTCGCAACTTTAGCAATAAACTTATTAATTGAGATTCCTGCTGAAGCATTTAGCCCTGTTTTTTCTTTTATTTTTTCACGAATTTCCTGTGCTATCAAGGAAGCACTCGGATTTCCTTTTTTGTTTACCGTAACATCTAAATAAGCCTCATCTAGAGACAATGGTTCAACTAAATCGGTATACTCTAAAAAAATACTTCTAATAATTTTTGAAACTTCTTTATACCGTTCAAAATTTGGTTTTACGAAAATAAGTTCAGGACAATTTCTTCTTGCCATCATTCCACTCATAGCGCTTCGAACCCCAAATTTTCTAGCCTCATAACTTGCAGCACTTACCACACCTCTCACTGAACTACCTCCAACAGCAACGGGTTTGCCAACCAAATCTGGATTGTCTAACTGTTCTACAGAAGCATAAAAAGCATCCATGTCGACATGAATAATTTTTCGATATGTGGCATTTTTTAGCATCCCATAAATTTATAATATCTTAGTCAGAATATTGTCCATTATGAATTTAAATCAAGTAACTATTCCTTCATTGGATGTTGAAAAGTCTGTAGCCTTCTATAAAACACTAGGCTTACTATTGATTGTTAAATCCTATCCAAGATATGCTCGTTTTGAATGTCCTGATGGTGAAGCGACTTTTTCTATTCATTTGGTTGAAAAATTAGCCCCTAAAAACGGAACAAGTATCTATTTTGAAGAAAAAGAATTAGATGAAAAAGTAAATGAACTTCAGGGGAAAGGAATTACTTTTGATCAATTACCAGAAGATAAATCATGGGGTTGGCGAGAAGCTTATTTAACAGATCCTGATGGAAATCAGTTAATTTTATTTTTCGGTGGAGACACTAGAAAAAACCCTCCCTGGAGGATAACAGAATAAATATGCTAGAAATAGAACGTAAATTTTTAGTGCTTTCTGAAGATTTTAAAAAGGAAGCCTTTCAACAAACACTTATTGTGCAAGGGTTTTTAAATACCGATCCTCATCGTACGGTCCGTATACGATTAAAAGGAGAACAAGGCTTTATTACTGTAAAAGGAATTTCAAATGAATCTGGAACTTCCCGATTAGAATGGGAAAAAGAAATTTCAGTTGAAGAAGCAAAAACACTTTTGTCGCTATGTGAAACTGGTGTAATTGATAAAATACGGTACGAAGTAAAAAAAGGAAACCATATTTTTGAAGTAGATGAGTTTTTTGCAGATAATGACGGATTAATAGTAGCAGAAATCGAATTATCTTCAGAAAATGAAACTTTTGAAAAACCAAATTGGATTGGTGAAGAAGTTACTGGAATCATAAAATATTACAACTCTCAATTGAGTAAGCATCCCTTTAAAAACTGGAAGGTATAATTTATTTTCTATTAGGCTAACAACTCTTTAATCTCCTGTATCATTTCTTTATTTGAGCTTGCAATGATTCCCTCTTCAAAAAATGAATCGCTATGCATACTAACTTTTGGTGTGTTTTTTAACACTTGCTTTCTTTCTGTAGCTGAAAAATGAATGTTTGAAAAACCAGCTTCTTTAAAAGCCAAGGCATTCGTATAATTAATCCCGCTACCTGGCATAATTTCAATCCTTTTTTCTGAACAATTTTTAATTTGTTTCAACAAGTCAATACCTTCAATCGCAGTATTTTGTTGTCCCGAACTTAATATTCGATGTACACCCAAATTTATCAAGTTTTCAACTTCTTGTAAAGGATTTTTACACCAATCGAATGCTCTATGAAACGTAAATTCAAGCCCTTCTGAAGCATTTATTAAATTTCTTGTTGCAATGTCATCAATATTACTCTCCGAAGTTAAAACCCCACTTACAACGCCTGAGCATCCCATCTTTTTGCAAAATGAAATATCTCGGATCATGATATCTAATTCCTCATCAGAATAGCAAAAATTACCACTTCGTGGTCGAATTAATACATGTACAGGAATCGATAATTCTGCACATACTTTTTCTATAAGCCCATGTGAAGGTGTTAATCCTCCAACCGATAATTCTGTACATAACTCAATGCGATCTGCTCCAGCTTCTTGAGCATTTTTAGCACTTTCAAACGAATTAGCACAGATTTCAATTTTCATATTTACTCAAATATTAGTTCATCAATAAAGGTCCACGCCTTGTTTCCTGCTCCTTGTTTTCCTTCAGGTATCATTCCATAATTAGGAATTCTAATCTTTATAAATTGCTTTTTAGTGGGGTATATTTCAGAAGTAACCTCAACGATTCTTTCCGTATTATCTAATTGAATCCTTTTTAATAACCCATAAGAAACATTGTCTTCAGAAGCAAAAATTTCAATTTCTTTAGGCGCATATATCCATTGTCCTGTTGCATTATAAAATCGAGTTTTAAAGAATCTAATCTCTTTAGGCTCACCCAAATCTATTGTAATTTCCACATTGTCTCCCCAAAAGCCAAGCCATTCTTTATCACCATACCTCTTATCACTTCCATTAATCCCATTGATTAATGCTTCTTTTCCGCCAGCATCGTAGGCTTTATTTGGTGCAATATTCAGCTGTAAAGAACCGGTAATAGCTTGATGAAAAACAATGGTGTCCGTAAACGACTCTCCTAAAACAACTCCATTTTTAGTTACCTGCGATTGTATTGAAGAACTTTCAGTAATAGAAAATGGTGCTGTATATTTTGTAGAAATCCCATTATTGAGTTGATAGAAAATATCCTTTCCTACTATTGGAGTCTTTAATTGATAATAAACGCCTCCATTCTCTTTTATTACCTTTCCTTCTAATTTATATAAATGATTAGCATAGTTAATATCTAGAGCTTTTAGACGATCTAAAAAAGGTTCTAAGCGCAATAAAAACTCCGAGTAATCCTCTTCAACATTGGTTGATGCTCCATTCCAAACGACCTCACTCATTGCCAACATTCTTGGAAAAGCCATGTATTCAACTTGCGCTTCAGTTTTCATGTATTCAGTCCAAATATTTCCTTGAGCTCCTAAAATAAAACTAGCTTCATCCTTCGTTAACTCCTCCGGAATTGGATTAAAACTATACACTTTCTTTAAGGGAAGTAAGCCGCCAATTGCTAAAGGTTCAGCAGGTGAATCTGACTGATAATAATCGAAATACGCATGCGAAGTCGGGGTCATAATCACCGAATGTTTTGCTTTTGCGGCTTCAATGCCTCCTTCCATTCCTCGCCAAGACATTACCGTAGCATTAGGCGCTAAACCGCCTTCCAAAATTTCATCCCATCCAATAATTTTCTTGCCTTTACTGTTGAGGAATTTTTCCATTCTTTGAATAAAATAACTCTGCAAACCATGTTCATCTTTTAAATCGTGCTCTTTTATTAATTTCTGACAATGAGCACATTTTTTCCATTGCGATTTAGGAGCTTCATCACCTCCAATATGAATATACTCTCCAGGAAATAAATCGATCACTTCAGTAAGTACATCTTCTAAAAATGCAAATGTCTTCTGATTGGGACAATATATGTTTTCAAAAACACCCCAAGTTGTTGCAACTGGCACTTCCTTGCCTGTACAGCCTAATTCTGGATAAGCACTTATTGCAGCCTGTGCATGTCCCGGCATTTCAATTTCAGGTATAATAGTGACATTGTGTTTTTCAGCAAAAGCAACAATCTCTTTGATGTCTTCCTGGGTATAAAATCCACCATAACGTGTGCCGTCATATTGTTGAGGCTGATCGCTATAATGACCGATTAATGTTTCATCTCGAAAAGCAGCGTGACTTGTTAATTTCGGATATTTTTTAATTTCTATGCGCCATCCTTGGTCTTCGGTTAAATGCCAATGAAAATAATTCATCTTTAATAAGGCCATCGAAGAAATGTATTTTTTAATAAATTCCTTCGGAAAAAAATGTCTTCCAACATCTAAATGCATCCCACGGTATTGAAATTTTGGCGCATCTTGTATACTAACACTTTGGACTAAGATAGGAACCTGAAATGATTTTTCAGAACCCTCCATTGAATATGGCAATAACTGTCTAAGTGTTTGTATTGCATAAAATGCTCCTGAAGCATCGCTTGCTTTAACAATAATTTTCTTTTTAGAAACAAGGAATGAATATCCTTCTTTTGCTTGACTTGCATCTTTTTCTAAAACAATAGAAGCTTCATCTTTTGATGCTTTCACTAGTTGAAAACCAGTTCCATTTTTTAAATAATCTTGAAAGAAATCGGAAGCAATTGCAAATTCCTCCGCTGCATATAAAGTAGAAGATTTATCCAATTTAAAGTTTCCTTTCTGAATTTCTACCTTTTGAGGTTTAGGAATTAATGCTAAATCTGAAACAGAAACTTCTTTTTTATTGGTACAACTAAAGATACCTACACCTATAAAAAATAGTAAAATATAGTTTCTCATTCTTTGCTTATTAGTTGATTTATCGATTTTATTTTTAATTCAATTTTATCGCTTTTTGTGTAAAATTGAACTGTTTTTGACTCATTTGGCAACAAATCGAAGTAATTATCGCTTAGTTTGCCCTTTTTATTAAAACTTAAAAACACATCTTTTTGTAATGTTTCTGATAGCAATGTAATTAAAAAACTCTCTTTATTTTTTACTATTTCCGAGACAATTTCAGATTTTTCAAGACTTAAGTTTTTAGATTTTTCAAAATAATGCAATTGCTGTGTTTCCCCGAAAGTAATTTTCAACACAGTATTACTTGTATCAAAAATTATATCTTTCAAATTATATAAATAAACAATTTCGCTACTATCTGCAGTACTGATCACTTCTTTCTTTTCTTCTGAAATAATAGCCCCATTAAAATCCATAAGAGTTAAATTCATTGTTCCCTTTATTTCAGAAAAGGTATCATTCACCACAAATATTTCGACAACATCTTCTTTCTCTTCCGTAGAGATTAAAACATTTTCAAATGCTTTTTTCGCTTTAAAATGCAAGGCTTTCCAATTTCCCAAGCCATCAATACTCGACCAAGATACTACTGGCCAACAATCGTTTAATTGCCAATATAGGGTCCCCATATTATAGGGTTTAGCTCTACGGTGGGCATGAATCCCTTTTGTAATTCCATGGGCTTGTAGCAACTGACTCACATATACATAATCTTCAGCTTCAGTGGGCACAGGAAAATCACGTTCCATATATTCACGAATCAAAGAAAATCCTCTGGCATGTTTTTGATGCGTTTTAAAAGAGGGATGCGAAATATCTATAGAATCTTGCTCTGTAAAATATTGAATGGCTTCAATACTCGGAAAAGATTGAAATCCGAACTCACTCATAAAACGAGGAACTTCTTCTTCAAAATGTTCAAAAGGATAGCCGTCATGCCACACCCACCAATCGTGAGCATCGCCTTCAAATTGATAGCGCTTGTCACCACGTCCATATTTTGGGGAAGACTCCCAATATGAAACTGAAGGCTGTAAACTGTCAATTACTTTGGGTAAAATATGATTAAAAACTGCATAATATCCTTCCCAAATTTCTTGCTGTTGCGCTTCCGTTTTTCCGTCTTTCCAACCCCAACGATACCAACCCTCACTATTTTCGTTATTCCCACACCAAAGTGCAATACTAGGATGTTGACGCAATCGTTTTACGTTCTCAATCGCTTCTTGTTTTACATTCTCTAAAAATTCAGGATCGCCAGGGTACATGGCGCAAGCGAACATAAAATCTTGCCAAACTAAGATTCCTTTTTCATCACATAGCGAATAAAATTCATCTTCTTCATAAATCCCTCCGCCCCAAACACGCAGCATATTCATATTTGCTTCTACTGCATCATTGAGTAATTGTGTTCTCATTTCTGAAGTAATTTCAGGCAAAAATATATTTTGAGGAATATAATTGGCGCCCTTCATATACACCGATTTTCCATTGAGCTTAAAGTAGAATGATTCCCCTTGAACATCTTTTTCATTGATTAATTCAATGGTTCGTAATCCTATTTTTTTTGAAACGGCATCAAGTGTATTTCTATCTTGTTTTAAACGAATTTCAAAATCATATAAAAAAGGAGTTCCCAGATTATGTGTCCACCATAATTTTGGGTTTTTTATCGTCATAGGAAAGGTATACTCTGTTTTATTTTTATCAATTTCAAATGAAAAGTTTGAAATATCACCCGTTGTTTTGTTCTCTATTTCGAGGCTAACTTCATTGTACATTGGAGTTTCAATTTCAATAATAGCATTTAATATCGCCAATGAATCTGAAATAGATTTTGTTTGAAAAAAGACATCTTTTAATCGAGCGGCTGTATACGATTGTAATTTAATGTCCCTAAAAATACCTATTGTTTTAATGGTAGGGCCCCAATCCCAACCATATTGAAATTGTGGCTTTCTTGTAAAAACACGAGGCGCTTCAGGCAAACTGTATTGAAGTTTTGCTGCTTCGGCTGCCTCAATAGAATCGGTGGATTGAAACATAATTTTTAGTTCATTTTCAAGCTGAAGGGCGTCACTTATATCAACTTCCCAAGTTCGAAAAGCATTGTTTGTGTTAATAAGCAAACTATCGTTCAAAAAAACAGAAGCATAGGTATCTAATCCATCAAATTGCAAAAAATGTTTTGTTTTTAGTAATTGTTCTTCACTTACTGAAAATTGCTTTTTATAGATCCAATTTCTTTCAGAAATCCATTGAATTGAATCTTCATTATTTAGTTTAAAGGGATGGGGAATCTTCCCTAAATTTAGTAAATCGGCTTGAACAGTACCTGGAACCGATGCTGGCATCCACAAGTTGTCATTCTCTTCTGAAAATTTCCAGTTTTGATGTAATTTCTGACTTGCAAAATCTTGTTTTGTGTCATTACATGATGAAAAAATAAGTGCTGCAATAAAGCATAAAAAGAAGGCAAATCTCATGCTACTAAAATAGGGAAATAGATTTATCTTATTCGTTATTTATCTGATAAGAAGTATTAAAAGTAATCAAAAAATGATGGTATGCAAAAGCGTGTCTTCGTATATGCTCGAAATCTATTTTTTTTCAAAAAAGACCTAAAAAACACTATAAATGATCAAAAAATAGTCTTTTTTGTTAATTTTTGAATGAAAATAGACAAAAATAAATATTTATAAAATATTGGAAGGATTTAAATCGATAACGCTATTTGAGGTATATATCTTATTTAAAAAAAGAAGAATAAGAATCTAAATGAGTTTTCAATCCATTAAAGTTCTTTTTGCATGTCGCAATTTCGGAAGATTCAAGACCTTCAAATAGATCAATCATAGGTAACAAATAATTATGCAATTGGTTATGTGCTTCCCCTTTCATTGTGCATTTTTGAAAAAGCTCGGTGAAGTCTGCTTCTAAACCTTCTTTTAGTGTAAGATAAGCTGAAGTGTTTTCAGTTTCAGAAAAAGAACGTAGTCTCGTTTTCATTTTATTAATTCCAATCGTAGTATCATCATTTGCTTCCCAAAGGTTTCCATTGTCTAATTCTACTTTATCATTTTCAGAAGTATGTACTGTTTCTTCAATAGTAGACGTTGCTTTAGTTTCTACTTTCTTTTCAGACGTGTTTTTACAGGATATTAGTAATGTTAATACTGTAAAATATAGGAGTATTTTTTTCATTATTATTTTAGATTATTAAATTCATATTCACGTTCCACTTTGCATATTCTAACTTTATACCAAGCATACCATTTATTTTTTCCCTGACTTTGTGCGCCTAAATGGTCTAGATTTGCTTTCCAATTTTTAATGTCTTCAAGGGTTTCCCAATAACTAATAGCAATTCCCAATTCACTTCTGGCGCTTTCAAATCCTATATATCCAGGTTGTTTTTTGGCTAATTGTTCCATGGCATCCGCCATTTCATCATATCCTTCTAAAACATCTGTTTGACGGTTGGTAAAAATCACCGCATAATACGGCTTATTCATCTTTATAAATCTTTAGTATTAATTCCCCTTCAGCATTCATATGAGCGCGGTACATTCCTGCGGTAGTAAACTCCATTGCTATATTACCTTTATTATCAATAGCAACTACTCCTCCAGATCCACCAAGGGCTGGTAATTTTTTTTGAATTACTTCACTAGCTGCTTCTTTTAAACTTATTCCTTTGTATTCCATCATAGCAGAAATATCGTGGGCTACCATACCTCTAATAAAATATTCTCCCCAGCCTGTTGAAGATACCGCACAAGTTGCATTATTAGCGTAGGTACCTGCGCCAATTATTGGAGAATCACCAATCCGATTCCATCGTTTATTAGTCATACCACCCGTTGATGTTCCGGCAGCTAGGTTTCCATTTTTATCTAAAGCAACAGAACCTACTGTTCCAAATTTAGACTCTTTAATAAAAGGGTCTTCAAATGAAACTTTATTCTCATTATCCTTTTCTTTTTGTTTCACTCTTATTAGGGAGTTATATCTGTTTTGAGTAAAAAAATAAGAAGGGTCTACTAGATTAAACCCTCTTTCTTTAGCAAAAATTTCAGCGCCTTTACCGCTTAATAACACATGAGGAGAGTCATTCATAACTGCTAAAGCTAAGTTAATAGGGTTCTTGATGCGAGTAACTCCTGCAACAGCTCCAGCATTTAAATTAGATCCATCCATAATTGAAGCATCGAGTTCATTCGTTTCTTCATGAGTAAAAACGGCTCCTTTTCCTGAATTAAATAAAGGAGAATCTTCCATAATATTAATGGTCGCTGTAATCGCTTCAATAGAGGATCCTCCATTTTCTAGAATTGAATGTCCTTTCCTAATTGCCTCTTTTAATTTTGAAGTGAAAGCATTTTCTAGAGAATCACTCATGTTCTTTTTAAGAATTGTTCCTGCTCCTCCATGAATTACAATTCCAAAATTTTCAGATTTATTAATGACTTTTTTGTGCAATTTTTCACTATCTAAATTATGAATATTATCATTTTTACAGCTAAAAAACACTAATAATCCGATTAAAAGCGTTAAAGTTTGTTTCATTTGTTAAATTTTATTAAGAAAATACAAGATAATCAAAAAACCCTTACAAATTGAGACCTCACAACGATTTTATTATAGGAAAAACACAATAAAAAAGCTTAAAACATCGATGAAATGTACCTTATATTCGATAAAGTGTTGTTTTTTAACATCTATTTTATATATTTGACCCAGCATCATGACCCAAATTTGATGTCCCCGTATTATGAAACTTTTAAAAACTAGCCTACTTACTGTGTTATTATTATGTATAGTATCTTCTTGTTCAAAAGAAGATTCTGGAAACGCTTCTGAAGAAGTAAACTATTCAATCGATTTAAATCTAGCTCAAGAAACAGATTGGGAATTAGCCGATCAAGTTCTTGTCCTTATAAATGAACATAGAACTTCTATAGGTCTTGAAACAATAAGTAAAGATCAACAACATGCTTCTGCATATGCAGTAGACCATACCAAATATATGATTGATAATAACGAAATTAGTCACGATAATTTTAGTTTTCGTAATAATGGAATGAAAAACAGAGGCGCAGAATCAGTTGGCGAAATTGTAGCTTATGGTTATAACAATGCTGAAAGTGTTGTTAGCGCATGGCTAAACAGTCCATCTCATAAAAGTGTAATTGAAGGACCTTATGCTTATTCTGGTTTTGGAATAATAGAAAATTCTCAAGGGCAATACTTTTTTACACAACTTTTCTATAGAAAATAAAATACTTTTTTTATCCTAAGCCTTTTTACCGTATTTTTAAAAAATAAAAAATACGGCTATGGCTATTTTAAAACCTTTCAATTTAAATAAGTGGATAGAAGCAAACAGAGATTTATTAAAACCTCCTGTTGCAAATAAAAACCTTTATGTACAATCGGGTGATTATATTGTTATGATTGTCGCTGGCCCTAATGCCAGAAAAGACTATCACTATAATGAGACTGAAGAGCTTTTCTATCAGCTAGAAGGTACTATTCAAGTAATTATTCAGGAAGAAGGTGAAAAGAAAGTCATGGAACTAGGGCCTGGAGACATGTATTTACACCCTGCAAAAGTTCCGCATTCCCCAGGAAGAAGTGAAGGGTCTATAGGCTTAGTGATTGAACGCGTTAGAGAGGGTACAGGTTTTACAGATGGTCTTTTGTGGTTTTGTGATAATTGCAACCATAAACTTCATGAAGTATATTTCGAATTACAGGATGTAGAAAAAGATTTTCAACCCCATTTTAAAAACTTTTATGCTTCAAAAGACTTACTTACATGCGATAACTGTAGCCATGTAATGGAAACCGATCCACGTTTTTCAGCAGATTAAATTTAATTTTTAAAAGCATTTTCTTCATTTATACCAAATAAGTATTAAAATGATTGATACTAAATTTGAATTATATTTTCTTTAGATGAAATTGAAAACATAAGCATAGCATTAGTTACGCTTCTGTTTTATATTGAAATATAAAGGATATAGAAACGAATTTAATCAGTTATTTTGAATTTTATTTGGTATTATATATTTCTTTTAGATTCTTAGAGGGAATCCTTACCTTTGCACCCTAATAATTAAGATTTAAAAAACAAAATATATGTCAACTGTTGCAACTGCATTCGGAATTGAAGATGCATTAAAAAAATTAGGAATTGAAGCTGTAAATCAAGGAACTTCAACAGGAAACAATTGGTTTTCTAATGGTGAAGCTATTTCTTCATATTCTCCCGTAAATGGTCAACTTATTGGAAAAGTAACCACGACTACAAAAGAGGATTACGAAAAAGTGATGGAATCTGCTCAAAAAGCATTTTTATCCTGGAGAACAAAGCCTGCACCACAAAGAGGTGAAATAGTTCGTCAATTTGGTAATAGACTAAGAGAACTAAAAGAACCTTTAGGTAAATTAGTTTCTTACGAAATGGGAAAATCTCTTCAAGAGGGATATGGTGAGGTTCAAGAAATGATTGACATCTGTGACTTTGCAGTTGGTTTATCTAGACAATTAAATGGTCAAACTATTCCATCTGAGCGTCCAGGTCACGTAATGAGAGAACAATGGCATTCTATTGGAGTAGTTGGAATTATTTCAGCATTTAACTTTCCAGTAGCTGTTTGGGCATGGAATACAGCTTTGGCATGGATTTGTGGTGATGTATGTGTTTGGAAAGGTTCAGAAAAAGCACCTTTATGCTCTGTTGCTTGTCAGAACATAATTGCACATGTATTAAAAGAAAATAATTTACCCGAAGGAATCTCTAGTATTATAAATGGAGATTATAAAGTAGGTGAAATGATGACTACGGATACTCGTATTCCATTAATTTCTGCTACGGGATCTACAAGAATGGGAAGAATTGTTGGCGCTACTGTTGCTCAACGTTTCGGAAAATCTTTATTAGAATTAGGAGGAAACAATGCAATTATCATTACGCCAACTGCCGATTTAAAAGTAGTGGTTCCGGGTGCTGTATTTGGAGCTGTTGGAACTTGTGGACAACGTTGTACTTCAACTAG
This sequence comes from Candidatus Marifrigoribacter sp. Uisw_064, assembly GCF_047730175.1. GTDB lineage: Bacteria > Bacteroidota > Bacteroidia > Flavobacteriales > Flavobacteriaceae > Marifrigoribacter. The sequence continues at coordinate 1,309,731 of NZ_CP159833.1, read as the reverse complement.
AAGATTAATTATTCACGAATCTGTGTACAATAAAGTAAGAGATGCAATTGTGGGTGCTTATGGTCAATTAACTATTGGGAATCCTTTAGATGAAAAAAATCATATTGGACCATTAATCGATAAAGACGCTGTAGATACTTATTTAGCAGCAATCGAAAAAGCAAAAGCTGAAGGTGGAACTGTGTTAGTAGAAGGTGGAGTATTAGAAGGTGAAGGATATGAAAGTGGTTGTTATGTTAAACCCGCTATCATTGAAGCTGAAAATAACTACGAAATTGTACAGCATGAAACCTTTGCTCCAATTTTATATTTAATGAAATATTCAGGTGAAGTTGAAAATGCAATCGATATGCAAAACGGAGTTGCACAAGGATTATCATCTGCTATCATGACCAATGAAATGAAAGAAGCTGAAAAATTCTTATCGTTTGCTGGTTCAGATTGTGGGATTGCTAATGTAAATATTGGTACTTCTGGAGCTGAAATCGGTGGAGCCTTTGGTGGTGAAAAAGAAACTGGTGGTGGGCGTGAGTCTGGATCTGATGCATGGAAAGTGTACATGAGAAGACAAACTAACACAGTTAATTACTCTGATGAATTACCTTTAGCGCAAGGAATTAAATTTGATTTGTAAGAAACATTCGATAATTTTAAAAACCCTTCAAAACATGAAGGGTTTTTTTATATAATTTAAATAATGAAATATTTATATTCCATAGTATTTGTATGCATCCTTTTTGCATGTAACAATTCTAATGATGATGCTATAGCGTGTACTGAAGAATATGTATATGGATTAACCATTACTGTTTTTGATACTTCAAATCAACAGCTAATTGGAGATACTGCGACAGTAACTGCTATTGATGGAAGTTATACCGAAGAATTCATGTTTTTTACTGAGTCATTTAGTGGAGCTGGAGAACGAGCAGGAAATTATATAATTGTAGTAACTGCTGAAGGATATGAAACCTATACTACCCAAACAATTAATTTATTAGAAAATGAATGCCATGTTATCCCTCAATCTTTTCAAATTCAATTAATTCCAAATTAGAAAAAATGCTTGTTTCTATCAAAAAATAATCTTTTTTGACTGCTTTTGTTTCTTTTACGTTCATTTTTTACATAAAAAGGTGTATTTATCATTATTCCTAATCTATAAAAAATAAATGCAATGCAATTTTCACTATTCTAAATAAGAGAAAGAATAAAAACTGATGCTTTTGATCAAAAAACAGTCTTTTTTGACTGATTCTATCTATTTTTGATTGATTTTGACAAAAAATTATGCTTTTTTGATTAATGAGCTTCTCCTTAATTTACAAAAAAGATGATCAAGCCAATAATTGCTATAATAAAAAGGACAAAGAAGAAAATCTTCCAAAATGAATAAGGGCGTTTTCCAGAAAGTTTTCCAGATTCTCCATTCACAAAAAAGTTATATGATTTTTCTTTAAATTTATATGCACTGACATAAACTGGCAACAATATATGTTTAAATGTTTCTTCAGTAAGACGCATGTCTAATGAAGAAATTCGTTGAGTATCTCCTCCGATATCTCTTTTTACCCAACGATCTGCAATAACATTAGCTTCCTTTTCTGCTTCAATATGTCCATCTTTTAGAGTGATGGTATATTTTTCAGTTATAAATCCCGCTAAAAAACTACTATCAAAGGGCTTTAATAATTTTAAATTCCATCTAGATATCTTTTTTGGGATTATACCAGAACGCTGTTTTGACGCTTTTTCTAAAATGTCATCTACAAAACCACTTATTGAACCTGCTGCAGGATACCATCGTGTTCTACGTTCTTGAACTGTTCTTCTGTTTTTACCGCTCCCCACTGTTTTAGATACATAATAATATTCCCCTCGTTGACCTGTATAAGTAGCATCTAATTGTGCATCAAAAGTCCAATAGGGCATATACAATCCTTTCGTGTTTTTTGGATCTAGCGTGGCTTTTTTTAATTTATTGGGGGCAAACCATAACTTTTTTACCCAATTTTTAAAAACAACATGGGCTTTTACCTGGTCTATTTGAAAAGGCAATACTGCACCGGGAATGATCCAATCTTCTTTATAAGCATCTTCCACAATTAAAGGCATGCTACAGTAAACACAATGCAATGATTTGTAATTTTCTTCAACATGCTGATTGGCGCCACAATTTTTACAATGAAGCATGGTAATTTCTTCACTGTGTGATTGTCCCCCCATTTCACTTAAATAAGCTTTAAGTTCTAACTCTTCAAACTCATTCCTAAAAGGAATGATTTCTTCAGTATGTCCACAGTAATTGCAGTTTAAATCGCTAGTCCCTGGCGCATATAGTAATTCTGCGCCACAGTTAACACAGGACTTTTTTAATTCAGATTTTTGAAGTGTATCTTCTTTCATTTATTTATTGAAAAGATTCTAATTGTCATTCAGAAGGAGGCACGACTGAAGAATCTTAGAGAAGCCCCAGTGTTTCCTTTTATAGGAATAACAAAGAGATTCTTCGCTTCACTCTGAATGACAAATAAAAACTATTGTGGAGGAAGAGGTGGAGGTGTATTTCCTCCTAAAAAGGTTTTTAATTCTTCAATTGTATTTAGCGCTGCCCAACTATCCATTCCTTGTTTCCATACCAAAGTTTCTTTATTTATGGTGCGATTTGCAAATAACACTTTCAATTGCTCCATGGTTGCAGGACCTGCTTGTTGACCATTTGCAGCATAAAAATATTGAACAGGCGTTGGCATTGGCGGTGGCATCATTCCTCCTTGTTGTAAAGGCATTTGTTGTTGTCCTCCCATTTGAGGGCTCATCATTCCGCCCATTTGTTGTGCTAATACAAAGCCCATTCCCATTCCCATTCCAGCTCCTGCAGTACCTCCTTCATTTAAGGCTGCAGCTTCAATTGCTTTAGCGGTTTTAAATTTGGTTAGTTTGTCAAGATCCAATTTATCGATACGACTATATTCAAAAATTTCTTTTTTAAGATCTTCAGGCATTGAAACATTTTCAATAAAGAATTTCTCAAGTGAAATACCTACAGAACCAAATTCAGTTTGCATTACTTCTTTACAAGTTTCTGAAAGCTCCGTAGTATTAGCAGCATACAATTCTATTGGAAGTTTCGCTTCCCCAACCGTATCTGTAAAGCGAGTTGCAATTAAACTTTTAAGGTGTTCATTAATTTCGAAATTGGTAAAATTATTGTCGGTCCCAACAATATCTACAATAAATTTTCCAGCATCACTAATTTTAAAAGCATAGGTTCCAAAGGCACGTATTTCTACCAAACCAAAACGATCATCATTTAAGATGATTGGATTTTTAGTTCCCCATTTTTCATCCGTAAAAAGGTGTGTATTGACAAAATATACCTCCGCTTTAAAAGGGCTATCAAAACCATATTTCCAACCTTTTAAGGTTGAAAGAATCGGTAAATTTTGAGTACTTAATGTATAAGTTCCTGGGGTAAAAACATCAGCTAACTGGCCTTCGTTAATAAGCACGGCTGTTTGTCCTTCACGAACAATTAATTTCGCTCCGTTTTTTATTTCATTTTGATAGCGTTCAAAACGATGACAGATGGTGTCGTCTGTATAATCAAGCCAATCAATTATATCTATAAATTCGTGACTTAGTTTTTCTTTGATTTTGTCGAAAATCCCCATGGTTTGTAATTTTATTATTTGAATTATAAAGATAAAGAAAGCTTGAGATAAATACAATCGTCAGCTCATTTAATCCTATTCAAATTAGTTAAAAAGCAATTATTTGCTTCAAAAAGCAAGTTTGACCAAATATCAAATTGTTACATAAACTAATTATACTTCATCTTCCGAAGGATTCGAACCGTTTCTTTATAGGATTCATACACAGACGTTCCATTGTTTTTTAGGTAAGGTTTTGCTTCAAATAACTTCGTTTTAGCTTCCCTAAAATCATTTAAAAAACAAATAAGGTAGGTTGCAGGAAGGTGCTTTAAATCTTTTTTTTCAGAAGAATTTAAAGCTATATTTTTTTTTAATTTTTCAATTAAAGCATTATTTGCATTATAAATATGATGCAAGGTTTTCTTATCAAATTGTGGAGGTTGAAACAATAATTGTGTGTTCATCACGTAAGATCCATTGTCCTTAAAACTGATGGTAACTTCTTCTAATGGATAGTATTTATATTGATTATTCAATCCTAAATGAACATATTCAATAATCTTAAATTCATCTTCTGTATAACTGATACTCACCTCATCTAGCGTAGAGTAAAACAAACGAACCTGTTCATTTATTAATTCAATATCTACACGAGAATAATAGGTTTCCTCCTTTACATTTTTAATGTTTCCCGCCCAACAAACCACAAACAACTCTTTAAAAACTTTATAACTGGAAACTAAATCATTGTGCTTCACATTAATAAAATCAATGACCCCATCCAAGGTATGTTGTATGTTATTTTTCGCTTTATTTTCAATTGCTTGTACAATTTCAGAATTCACATCTTTGATCTCAATATCAAAATCTTTAGGCATCGAGATACTTCCATCTCTTAAAAAAATAGACCCGCCCCAATACTTCCAAATATTTTTCCGAAGTGAGGTGATTTCTTGCGTTGGGCGGATGGTAACCAGCCCAATTACTTTGTCTAAAGGAAGGTTCGGAAATGCAACATTTTCATATGAAATGATCGGTGGGTTTGTAAGATAGGCGTTAATTAAATTTTGAATTTTACTGTCATCAAAAAAATCAACTCCATTAATTTCATTGGCTTCATCCTCAACTCCAACAACAATATATGAGTTGTTTTTTGGGTTGCTATTACTCAAGGCACAGATATGCTTTAAGAATTTTGCTTTCCCTTCTTTTGAACCTAAATCAATTTTTCGCTTTTTATCATAAAAACTACACTCATCATTATGAGCTAGCAAATTTTTAATTAAAAGGCGTTTATTAATCATAAGTTATTTCAATGTCAGGTCGAGCGCAGTCGAGACCAAATAAAATATATTTTTAGTATACACCCTCTAAACATTGCATGTTCTGCGCTTAAAGTATGAAACTATACTTTTACACCCAATGCTCGAGGAGACAATTTAATTTTTATTTACAATGGTGCTTGAGGCTTGATCTAAGGACATCACGGTTAAATCGGCAATATTTACATGCGCTGGTCTTGTTACGGTAAACCAAATAATATCTGCAATATCTTCGGGTTGAAGTGGCGTAAATCCTTGATACACTTTTGAAGCTTTTTCGGAATCGCCTTTAAATCGGACTTCACTAAACTCAGTTTCTACCATCCCCGGATTTATAGCACCCACACGAATGCCTTTCCCGTTTAAATCGATTCGCATTCCTTGATTAATTGCATCAACGGCATATTTACTTGCACAATAGACATTCCCTTGAGGATACACTTCTTTCCCTGCCGTAGATCCAATATTTATAATATGCCCATCTTTTCTTTCTAACATTTGCGGTAATACGGCTTTACTAACATACAATAAGCCTTTCACATTAATGTCGAGCATTGCTTCCCAATCTTCTATGTTTCCTTCCTGAAAGGGATCCAATCCATGTGCATTTCCAGCATTATTGATTAATATATTTATTTCTGAAAAATTGCTTGGTAATTCTTGGATTTTTGAAAATACATCGTTTTTATCTCGAATATCAAAATTTAGAGTCATCACATCACAAAATGAACTCAATTCATTTTGTAATTCATCTAATCGGTTTTGTCTTCTTCCGCAGAGAATCAAATTAATGCCGTTTTTAGCAAATACAACTGCTGTTGATTTCCCAATTCCAGAGGTGGCTCCAGTGATTAATGCTGTTTTATTGTTCATATATCATAAAGTTTTCAAAATTGTTAAGAAGTGCTATAAAAAAATCCGTTATTAGACCCTAGAAAAGTACGTATTTATGTGGCTTTTTAGGGTTAAAATTTTTAACCAATTGTTAACAACAATTTAAATGTTAATTTTTCAATTTAGCATTCCTTAATAACAAATAGATTTTTTATTAAAATAAGAACATGGAACAGACAAATACGACCTTAGATATAGGCGCTTTAAATGAAAAGATAGAAAAAGAAAGTGCATTTATTGACATTCTTTCTATGGAAATGAATAAAGTAATTGTAGGCCAAAAACATATGGTTGAAAGACTGCTAATTGGTTTATTAGGACAAGGACATATATTACTTGAAGGAGTTCCTGGTCTTGCAAAAACTTTGGCGATAAACACATTGTCTAAAGCTGTTCATGGCGATTTTAGCAGAATTCAATTTACCCCAGATTTACTTCCTGCAGATGTAGTAGGAACAATGATCTACAACATGAAGGATAACGACTTCAGTATTAAAAAAGGTCCCATTTTTGCCAACTTTGTGTTAGCAGATGAGATCAATCGTGCCCCTGCTAAAGTTCAGTCTGCTTTACTAGAAGCCATGCAAGAAAAACAAGTCACTATTGGTGATACTACTTTCCCATTAGACAAGCCTTTTTTGGTAATGGCAACACAAAATCCGATAGAACAAGAAGGAACTTACCCTCTTCCTGAGGCTCAAGTGGATCGTTTTATGTTAAAGACTGTTATTAAATATCCTAAAATGGCCGAAGAACAATTAATTGTCCGCCAAAATTTAAAAGGAGCATTTGAAAAAGTTAATCCGGTTGTTACTATTGAACAAATTTTAAGAGCACAAGCTTCCGTTCGTGAAGTATATATGGACGAAAAGATTGAACAATATATTTTAGATATCATTTTCGCAACTCGTTCTCCTGAAAATTATCGCTTAGCAGATTTAAAACCGCTTATTAATTTTGGAGCTTCGCCAAGGGGAAGTATCAACTTAGCGATTGCATCAAAATGTTATGCTTTTATTAAAAGAAGAGGATATGTAATTCCTGAAGACGTTCGTGCGGTAGTTCATGATGTATTACGCCATCGTATTGGAATCACCTACGAAGCAGAAGCAGAGAATGTAACTTCAGAAGACATTATCAATAAAATTATAAACGAAATAGAAGTACCTTAAAATGTTTAGCTGTAAAATTGTTTAACTGTTTATTCGGTTAGGCTAAGTACAATTACACGCTTCAACAATTCAACAAATTAACTTCAATTGGATACAAAAGAACTTCTTAAAAAAGTACGAAAAATCGAGATCAAAACACGTCGTCTAAGTGACCATATGTTTGGAGGAGAGTATCACAGTACGTTTAAAGGTCGAGGAATGACCTTTAGTGAAGTGCGTCAATACCAATTTGGTGATGATGTAAGAAGTATCGATTGGAATGTAACTGCACGTTATAACGAACCTTATATAAAAGTTTTTGAGGAGGAACGTGAGCTAACTCTTATGTTATTGGTTGATATTAGTGGATCTGAATTTTTTGGTACAGACGAACAATTTAAAAATGAAATTGTTACTGAAATAGCGGCAACACTCGCTTTTTCTGCGCTTCAGAATAATGACAAAATTGGGCTTATTCTTTTTTCAGATCAAATAGAACTTTTTATTCCTCCCAAAAAAGGAAAGTCACACGTATTACGAATTATTAGAGAATTAATCGAACACAAAGGACAAAGTAAAAAAACAGATTTGGTCAATGCTTTAAAGTATTTATCCAATGTTATGAAGAAGAAAGCCATTGTTTTTGTGCTTTCAGATTTTATAACAGAAAATTACAAAGACACTTTAAAAATCGTTTCTGGAAAACACGATGTTACTGGAATTAGAGTCTACGATAAACACGAAGAACAATTACCTAATTTAGGAATGGTTCAGATGCAAGATCAGGAAACTGGGGAAACTATTTTAGTGAATACCGCTTCTAAAAAAGTACGTAGAAACTACGAAAATTACTATCAAGAAAGAACGAATGAATTTGTAGAGTCTTTCAAAAAAAGTGGTGCAGGTGCCTTAAGTTGTAGGGTAGATGAGAGTTATGTAAAAAAATTATTAGGGTATTTTAAAAAAAGATGATCACAGTACATGACACAAAAAATTCTACATATAATTAAAAGGTCATCTAGAGCAAAAGCACTATTCCTTTCTGTGTTTTTGATAAGCTTTTTATCCAATGCTCAAGTCAGTTCTTCCATTGATTCTACTTATATTAAAATAGGTGAAGAAATAAAATATTCTATTATCGTTGAAGCTGATACTACTGATTTGGTTGTATTTCCTGAAGGGCAATCTTTTTTACCACTAGAGGTTATTGAATCATATAAAATAGATACTACCTATGAAAAGGCGAAGTATAGGTTGCTCAAAAAATATGGGATAACACAATTCGATTCAGGTAAATATACGATTCCTTCACAGCGAATTATTATCAATAATAAGGCCTTTCAAACAGATTCAGTAAACGTTGAAGTGGCAGATGTCGTTGTAGACACTACACAACAGAAAATGTTTACGATTAAACCCGCAATTGAAGTTAAAAAGCCTCCGTTCGATTTTATAAAAATATTGTATTGGATTGTTCCAATTTTATTGATAATCGCAGGGATTGTTTACTTTTTATTCAGAAGGAAAAAAAGAAAAGAGGAAAGAGAGAAAGAATTACCTCCCTATGAAGAAGCATTAGTAGCACTTCAAAAATTGGATAGTTCACACTTATTAGAAGAAGATAAATCGAAAGAGTATTACTCTTCTTTAACTGAAATTATAAAACGATATTTAGACCATGAAGTTGATGATAAAGCGCTAGAAAGCACTTCGAATGAATTAATTGAACGGTTAGAATTGCATCGTGATTCTGGGAATTTTGATTTTGATTCAGAAACAATTTCAAAGCTTGATAAAATATTTAAAAGAGCAGATTTAATAAAATTTGCTAAAATGAAGGAGCGGGAAGGTCAAGCTAGTGTGGATAGATCTACCATTGAAGAAATTTTAAATGAAACTAAAGAAATCATTCCTGAGTTAACAGAAGAAGAACTACTTGAGAACGAACAATATTTAGAACTACTCCGTAAAAAACGCAACAGAAGAAAATGGCTTATTGGTGCTGCAAGTGTGTTCACTTTAGTAATTATTTCTCTTGGAATTTATGGTGCTGTAAAAGGAATGGATGCAGTAAAAGACATCTTTTTCAGCAATGTTACTAAGGAACTTTCTGAAGGCAGATGGATTAAAAGTGAATATGGCAATCCCGCTATCATTATTGAGACTCCTGAAGTTCTATTAAGACAAGAAATTGATCCAAAATTATTGAATGGCATTCAGGCAAGTGATATTAGTGCTTTTAGTTTTGGAGATAGAACTATTTTCAACATCGTTGTAAGTACTTTTAAAATCCAAGGGGAGCAAGAAATAGATTTAGATGCTGCTATAGAAGGTGCTTTATCTAATATTGAAAAACAAGGTGCTACTAATTTAGTGGTAAAAACAGAAGAGTTTAAAACTGAAAAAGGCATTACGGGCAAGAAAGCTTATGGAGAACTTAATTTGGTCTCTCCTAAAGGAGAAACATTACCTATTACACATAAATATGAACTTTTATTGTTTGCTCAACAAGGAGGATTACAACAAATTATGGTGATGTATCAAGGCAATGAAAAATATGGAGATGTGATAAAAAAACGCATCATGGATTCAGTTGAACTAGTAATTTCAGATAAATAATGTTTAATAATTTCGAATTTGTAAACCCACAGTTGTTCTGGTTGTTATTATTACTTCCAGCAATCATTTTTTGGTATTATTTGAAGCGTAAAAAACAAACGGCTACCTTAAAAATTTCAAGTTTAAAAGGATTTAAAACACCAAGCAATTGGTTGGCGAAATTACGCCCACTCCTTTTTATTTTAAGATTACTTAGTCTTGCGCTAATTATAACAGCATTAGCTAGACCAAGAACGGTTGATGAAACCACAAAAATAAAAACTACCAAAGGAATCGATATCGTTATTTCTATAGATGTTTCGGCGAGTATGTTAGCTCGCGATTTAAAACCAAATCGTTTAGAAGCGTTAAAAACTGTTGCGGCTAGATTTATAAATGCACGTCCTAATGATCGCATAGGTTTAGTAGAATATGCCGGGGAAAGTTTTACAAAGACTCCATTAACAAGTGATAAAAATATTGTCTTATCCTCTTTAAAAGGAATAAAGTACAATACGATTATTGAAGGAGGAACAGCGATTGGAATGGGACTTGCAACATCCGTAAATCGTTTAAAAGACAGTAGAGCCAAAGGGAAAGTAATTATTTTACTAACTGATGGTGTAAATAACAGTGGATTTATTGACCCTAAAATAGCAAGTGAGCTTGCGGTTGAATTTGGAATAAAAGTGTATACAATCGGATTAGGAAGTAATGGCATGGCATTATCCCCTATCGGAATTCGTCAAGATGGTAGTTTTCAATATGGAAATGTTCAAGTTGAAATTGATGAGGAACTATTGAAAGAAATTGCAAAAACAACTGGCGGAAAATATTTTAGAGCGACAACAAATACGAAGCTTGCTGAAATCTATGAAGAAATTAATAAGCTAGAAAAAACTGAAATTGAAGAAACAAAATATAAAAATTATGACGAAAAATATAGGTCACTCGTGCTATTAGCCTTTGGTTTATTATTTTTTGAAATAGTATTACGTTATACCATTTTTAGAAGTTTTATATAATAAATATTAATTAAAGAGATCCCTGCTTTCTCTGGGAATGAATATGTATCAATTAGAACAACCCATATATTTTTATTTACTCTTTGCCATCGCTGCAATAGTACTCCTGTTTTTATGGGTTACTTTTTGGAAAAAAAGAATGCAAAAACGTTTTTCCAATTCAAAGTCTTTAAAAAGGTTAAGCCCAAATCGTTCCTTTTTTAAATCTATTTTAAAAGTGATGGTGCTTTCATTGGCAATCGTATGTTTAAGTATTGCTTTGGTCAATCCTAAAATTGGCACCAAGATTGAAACAGTAAAAAGAGAAGGAGTTGATGTAGTTTTTGCCTTAGATGTCTCTAAAAGTATGTTGGCTGAAGATATTGCACCTAATAGAATAGATAAGTCTAAACAATTAGTCACTCAAATAATAAATAGCTTAGCAGGAGATAGAATAGGTATTATAGGATATGCTGGAAGTGCTTTCCCACAAGTACCCATTACCACCGATTTTTCTTCAGCAAAATTGTTTTTAAGCAGTATGAATACCGATATGGTTTCGTCACAAGGTACCGCCATAACACAAGCTATTGAAATGGCTCAGACCTATTATAACGATGAAGATCAAGCAAACAGGGTTTTGTTTTTAATTTCTGATGGAGAAGATCATGAAGGGAATGTTGTCCAAATTGCTGAAGAAGCTTCAAAATTAGGGATTCGTATTTTCACTATTGGAGTTGGGACTGAACAGGGTGGTCCAATACCAATTAAAAGAAATGGTATTTTACAAAATTATAAACGTGATCAAAATAATGAACAAGTAATTACTCGCTTAAATAATGAAACGCTAGAAGAAATTGCTGATGTTGGAAATGGCGAATATATCGATGGCACCAACACCAAAGAGGTCGTTGAGACAGTAACTGCCATTTTAAATGGAATGGATAAAAAAGAATTCGAATCGAAGCAATTTACCGATTTTAAAGATCAGTTTCAGTGGTTTTTAGGAGCAGGTTTATTCTTATTGCTTTTAGACATTCTATTCTTAGAAAGAAAAACTAATTGGTTGAAAAAATTAAACTTGTTTAATGAAGATTAATCGCAACATATCGTTTTCAGAAAAAGTAAAAGAAATCGTTCTTTTAACTTTCTTGTCTTGTATTTTATTCTCTTTTGCTTCCGTTCAAGCTCAAAAAGAACAGGAAAAAGAATTTAGAGAAGCTGAGGCATTATTGAGTTCCGCAGAAAATCTATTAAAAAACGACCAATTCTCATTAGGGGAAGCAGATTATAGAAAAGCCATTGCTTTAAATCCAAAGGATGAAACTGGTAAATACAATTTAGGAAATGCATACTACGGAAAGGAATTAAATGCTATTGCAATGGAGCGCTATATACAAGCAGCGGCTATAGCGACAGACAAACCAAATAAACACAAAGCTTTTCATAATTTGGGGAATACTTTTATGAACGAGAAAAAGTATCAAGAAGCCGTTGAAGCTTATAAAAATGCCCTGCGTAATAATCCCACCGATAATGAAACGCGATACAACTTAGCCTTAGCGAAAAAAATGCTAGAAGAAGAGAAAAAAGAGGGTGATGGTGATGGAGACGATAAGGAAAAAGACGATAAAGAAGAGAAGGAAGATCAGGAGAATAAAGACAAAAATAAGGAAGAGGAAAAGGATAAGGACAAAAAGAACGAAGGCGACGAGGGTGACGAAGGAGATAAAGAGGAAGAGGAAAAAGATAAAGGAGATCAAAAAGACGAAGAAAAAGAAGGAGATAAAGAAAAGGAAAACGGTGAACCTGAAGATAAAAAAGAAGAACAGCAGCAACAACAACCTGTGCCTGGAAAACTTTCACCTCAACAAATTAAAAGTTTGTTAGAAGCAATGAACAATGAGGAAAAGAAGATTCAGGAAAAGATAAATGCCAAGAAACAAAAAGGAGCAAAAGTAAAATCCAATAAGGATTGGTAAGCATGAAATTTAAAAACTACATATTCGCTTTTGTATTCATATTGACTTGTGGCTTTTCTCAGGCGCAAATCACTTTTGAAACCAAAGTGAGTAAAAAGAAGTTAGGATTAAACGAACGATTACGCGTTGATTTCGAAATGAATCAGGACGGAGACAACTTTAATCCTCCAAATTTTGAAGGTTTTAGAGTGGTAGGGGGTCCCAATCAGGCTATTAGTAATTCCTATATCAACGGAAAAAGAAGCTATTCTAAAACGTTTTCGTATTTCCTTTCACCAAAATCTAAAGGTACTTTTATAATAAAACAAGCTACCATTGAAATTGATGGTGCTATTTATAAAACTACGCCAGTAAAAGTTATTGTTGTCAATGCAGTGAATAAGCCAAAAGACGGTAATAATGCTGATTTTGTAGCCAGTGAAAATGTTCATTTGGTTGCTGAAATTTCAAATTCAAGTCCGTATTTAAATGAAGCGATTACTGTGGTGTATAAATTATATGTCTCACACGATGTAAGTATAACGAGTAGTTGGCGTGAAGTTGAAAGCCCAAAATATAAAGATTTCTGGAGTCAGAATATAGATACAAGAGTCGGGTTTAAAGTTAATGAAGGACAATATAAAGGAGAAGATTATCGATATGTTATATTGCGAAAAACCGTCTTATTTCCTCAAAAAACAGGTAAGTTAGAGATTGAACCCCTTACGTTGGATGTCCCAATTGATGTGAAAGAGAACCGAAGAGATATCTTTGGACGTCGCTTAATGTCACGGGTAAATAAAACGATTTCGGCGGGAAGCAGAACAATCAACGTGAAACCTTTACCTCTAGAGGGAAGACCTGATAATTTTACAGGAGCAGTAGGAAATTTTAATTTTAACGTTACCACAAATAAACCCACTCTAAATGCAAACGAATCATTAGAATTAGTAGCAAAAGTTTCAGGAAATGGAAACCTAAAGTTGTTCGATTTACCTGCAATTAATTTACCTAGTTCTTTAGAAGTTTACGAACCTATTCGTGAAAATAAAGTGTCTATTGTTAGTTCAGGAATGAATGGCTATTTCACTGAAACCTATACGGTGGTTCCTCAGTTTAAAGGCAAATATCCTATTCGACCTATTTCATTTTCATATTTTGATGTTGCTTCTAAAAGTTATAAAACACTAATTTCGGAAGAAATTATTATCAATGTAGAAAGTGGTCCTGTTCCTAAAACTGAAGTTTCAGAAAATAAAATAACAGGTAGTAATAAAACGACTGTTCTTTCAAAAGATCAATTTAAATATATAAAGCTTAGTGCCAATTTAGAATCGATTCAAAAAGATTCATTTTTTAAATCTAAATTGTATTGGTGGCTCCTTTGTGCTCCTTTTTTATTGATCCCTTTATTTATAATTATTGGTAAGCAAAGAGAGAGTCGTCGAAATGATTTTCAAGGCAATAAACTAAGAACCGCGAATCGATTGGCTAAAAAATATTTATCTGAAGCCAAAAAGAATATTGGAAACAAAGCTACTTTTTATGAAGCCTTAGAACGAGCTTTACATAATTATTTAAAAGCTAAACTGACTATTGAAACTTCAGAATTAGAAAAAGGCGGTATTGCTAGTATGTTAGCTGAAAGAAATGTTGCCGGCAATGTTATTGATGGCTTTATTGGCCTATTAAAAAGTTGTGAATATGCGAGATATACACCCGCATCAAATGTGACCATACAGCAAGATTATAATAAAGCAGTTGAGGTAATTGCTATGATTGATAAACAAATTGATAAGGATTAGAGATGAATAAGATACTCTTTATACTCGCTTTTTTACTTTCCGCAGTAAGTTTTGGTCAAAATGATGCCCTTTTTGAACAAGGGAAAGGTCTGTATAAAGCTGAAAAATACCAAGAAGCTATTACAACTTGGATGAAAATTTTAAATAACAAGGTTCATTCCTCCGAGGTATATTTTAATCTTGGAAATGCGCATTATAAAATGAGCAATGTGGGGCCAAGTATTTACTATTATGAAAAAGCATTACAACTTTCTCCTAATGACAGTGAAATCAAAAACAACTTAGCTTTTGCTCAAAATGCAACCGTTGATGCAATTGAAGCTTTACCAAAAACCATTTTTTCAAAGTGGTACACAACCATTGCCGAAATACTTCATTTCGAAAGTTGGGCGGTGGTATCCATTGTGATTTCTCTAAGTGCTATTGTGTTATTTCTACTCTACCATTTTTCTTATTCTGAAAGCAAAAAAAGGTTGTTTTTTGTCAGTTCATTATGTCTTTTCTTTGTGCTTATTATTTCAATCACCATGTCCTATACCACCTATAATGAGGCCATGAAAAAGAACCCAGCAATTGTATTTTCAGAAAGCACCGAAGTAAAAAGTGAACCTAATTTAGGTAGTGAGGCAGTATTTACTTTACATGAAGGTACTAAAGTTCAAATCATTATAAAAGAAGACGATTGGGCTCGTATTCGTTTAGTAGATGGTAAAGATGGTTGGATTCCTTTAAGTGATTTAAAAGAACTTTAATCCCCTCTTAATTATCCTCAAATGTTATCGTTTTATGACTCCCATCACAAAAGGGTTGATTCGTTGATACGCCACAACGACAAAAAGAAGTTCTTCTGTCTTTTAAAATAATACTCCCGTCTTTATCTGTTATTGCTAATTTTCCATGAACAACAAGAGGTCCATTTGGTTTCACCTCAACTTTTGTTGCATCCAATTTTGTGTCGTTCTGTTCCATATTATTCTTCTTTAGGTGATTCTTCTTCTGAATTTTTTACTTTATCAACTTCTTTTATAATATAAGGAAATAACAAAGGAGCTATAGAGGCTACAGGTTCATATAGCATAGAGTTTTCTTTTTTCTCTTCTGAAATAACATAATCTGAATTTTCCCAGTCGTTAAAAAACATAAATATTACACTCACAATAAATGCAAATATGAGCACATTAAATAGTCCTCCTAATATTTTATTAAAGATTCCTAAAAAGGCAAAACTGGCTATTTTAGTTAGAAATTTTCCAGCCAATGAAACCACAAACACAATTCCACAAAAAGTAACTGCAAAAGCGGCTAAATTTGTTAATTGCTCACTCCATGAAAACCAATCCGAAATATAATCGGCTACATAATCTGAAAAATAAATAGCTCCATACACTCCTAATATTAATCCTATTAAAGAAGCTAAGGTTACAAATAATCCTTTTTTTAAACCTGTTATAAAAGCAAGTAAAAAAATGATCCCTAAAATGATGTCTATTGTATTCATGTGTTTTTAATACTTTTTATAAAGATAAACATTCTATCGTTTATGTTGTTAATTCATTAAAGATACTAAAACTCATTTCAAGAGATGTATATACTCAACGCATGTGGGTTTTAGATATTTTAGAAACAGGAATTTTTTTCTTTATCTAGGAAAAATTTTCAAGCATAGCAATAGCTACGGTTGTATATTTTAACGCAAATAAAGGGAAAAAGAACAAATATAAAAACCAAAAAGCTATATGCTTTGAGTATATTTGCACGATGGCAAGAGATGAAGTATTAAAACAACGTTGGGAAGAATTAGTTGCGTTTCTAGGCAATAGATTTGCAGACGGTGAAAAATTAGATTTAGATGCTATTATTTATCTAATTGGCGTACAAGAATTAGGTAAAATTGGACTCAATTTTAAAAAAGATGAAAAGATTAACCTAATGCATATTGCAATTTGCCGATTATTAGAACCTTTTGGTTATTATAAATTCGATTCTTTTGATGAAGAAGGTTGGCCTCATTATTCGGTCATTGAAAAACTTCCTCCATTAAAAGCAGGAGAACAAAGTGTACTAATGAAAGAAGCTATTGTTCAATACTTTTTAGAATCGAAAGTCCTTCAATAAAATTAATGTCATTAACAAAGCGTTGATTTTTGTCATTGTGAGGAGGAACGACGTGGCAATCTTTTTTTTTAGCAAAAAAATATAATTCTACTTTTCAAGCATTTCATTTTAGTAACATTAGTAAAATCCGTAATTTTGCACATTCGTGAAATTGAAGCATGATAGACAATATAAAGAAACATATCGCAGAGGTTGAAGCATTTACAGCCAATGCACAGGGTGAAGTAGAAGCATTCAGAATTAAATATTTAGGGAGTAAAGGACTTCTTAAAGATTTCTTTTCTGAATTTAAAAACGTTCCCAACGAACAAAAAAAGGAGTTTGGACAAACCATAAACGCCTTAAAAAAAGCAGCGGAAGAAAAAGTAAATTTTCTAAAGAATAGCTTCGATACAAGTACTGATTTAAATTCGGTGTATGGTGATTTAACACGTCCTGGAGAACCTTTTACAGTAGGGTCTCGTCATCCTATTTCAGTAGTGAAAAATAAAATTATTGATATCTTTTCACGCATTGGATTTAATGTCTCTGAAGGGCCAGAAATTGAAGATGATTGGCATAATTTTACGGCTTTAAATCTTCCAGAATACCATCCTGCCAGAGACATGCAAGACACGTTTTTCGTAGAAAAAGATCCCGATGTTTTATTGCGTACCCACACTTCTTCTGTGCAAGTGCGTTATATGGAAAATAATAAACCGCCCATTCGTACTATTTCTCCTGGGAGAGTATATCGTAACGAAGCGATTTCGGCACGTTCGCATTGCTTTTTCCACCAAGTGGAAGGATTGTATGTGGATAAAGGAGTAAGCTTTGCAGATTTAAAACAAACGCTTCAATATTTTACGACTGAAATGTTCGGTAAATCTAAAATTAGATTACGTCCTTCGTATTTTCCTTTTACAGAGCCTAGCGCCGAAGTAGATGTATATTGGGGACTTGAAACCGAAACCGATTATAAAATGACCAAAGGAACGGGTTGGTTAGAAATTATGGGCTGCGGAATGGTAGATCCTAATGTATTGACCAATTGTGGTATTGATGCCAATGAATATTCTGGTTTTGCTTTTGGAATGGGAATCGATCGTATTGCTTTATTGCTGCATCAAATTCCAGACATTCGTATGTTAAGTGAAAATGACATTCGTTTCTTAGAGCAATTTAAAAGTTCTTATTAGGTCTCGACTGCGCTCGACCTGACAATTCTTTTCAAATATGAAAAAAGATATAGAAATTCCTATTGCTGAAAACATTCAGATTGTAGCAACGAAAGAATGGGACAAAGATTTTTTAGCCCAAACCTGGAATGTATACCTTATCAATAACAGAGAAGATTTGATTGAATCTGTTTTGGTGATGTCTCGTGGTAATTCTAAAAATAAAAAAACCACAACATTACGTCATGGCCTAGGTGATCTTCCTGGACATGCTGGTGCAAAAGTTGAATTTATTGCAGAAGAAGTTTTTGGGTTTACCAATGAATACTTGGTTACTTTTTTCGCTCAAGGAAAACTTTTTGAACGTAATTTTGAATTTCCTCCTTTTAATATTTCAGAAAAAAATACTGTATTTATTGACCTTATGGGTCAAGATTGTGTAGTAGCGGAATAAAAAAACCACTTAGCAAATGTTAAGTGGTTTTTTAAATTGTTATTTATTTACACTTATTTTCTTATCACACGTTTTATTAGGGTTCCTTCATTAGTATATACTTTCACAAAATATAGTGCACTTTCCAAGCTACTTAAGTCTACTAGGTATGATTGCTATTTTCATATTGTTTTGAAGATATGAGTCTTCCATGTACATCAATCACATCTATTTGTTCTACCAAAGCATTTGGAGAATTAACCCTTAACATTCCAGAAGTTGGGTTAGGCACCATACTAATGTTCTGTAATGCTAGGTCATTGTCTTATTAATCCAATTCATCCGTCAAAGCTTTAAAGACCTTTCTTGCATCTTTATTTTCATAGAGAATACTATACACGGCATTAATAATAGGGGTTTTAGCCTTTTTTTTGCCTTTAGCTTCATTTAATTTAAAAGCACTTTTTGTTGCGTAGTATCCTTCGGCAATCATACTCATTTCCATTTGGGCACTTTTTACGGTGTATCCTTTCCCGATCATATTTCCAAACATTCTATTTCTACTAAAAGTAGAATATCCTGTTACTAGTAAATCGCCTAAATAAGCTGAACCGTTAATGTCGCGTTTCATTTTATGCACCTTTTTTACATACCGTTTCATTTCGCGAATTGCATTACTCATTAACACACTCTGAAAATTATCACCATAGCCTAATCCATGTGCAATTCCTGCGGCTAAGGCATAAATGTTCTTAAGCATAGCGGCATATTCTGTACCAATGATATCATCGCTAGTTTTGCACTTTATATAATCGCAAGAAAGGTGATTGGCTACAACTTGTGCTTTTTCTGAATCATCACAAGCAATAGTAAGATAAGAAAGTCGCTCTAAAGCAACCTCTTCAGCATGACAAGGACCGGTAATTACACCTATATCTTTAAAAGGGACCCCGTAATTAGTAAAAAAATGATCCCCAACAATTAAACTTGTTTCAGGAACAATCCCTTTAATAGCCGAAAAAATAATTTTCCCTTCTAAAGAAACGTTTAGTTTTTTTAATTCAGTTTCAACAAAGGCAGAGGGAATCACAAAAATAAGATAGTCCGCATATTGAACCATTTCATTAATATCAATACTCAATTTAAGTTGAGAGGTATCAAATTCAACGGAAGTTAAATAATTTGGATTATGATGCTCTTTCTTTATATAATCTACAGCCGATTCGCTACGCATGTACCAGCCCACTTCTTCTAGGTTTTCACAAAGCATTTTAACGATAGCGGTTGCCCAACTACCTCCTCCGAATACTGCAACTTTTGGTTTGTTAGTCATAATCCTAAGTTCTGGTTTCAAAAATACACAATTATATCATGGCATTTATAATTGTTAAAATAAGGGATTTAAAAGTTTAACATTCAATTATGATATTAAAAACAATGCTGAAGTTAATCTTTGCGTTAAGGATGTATAATAAGTTGGTTTGTGATTCATACACAAATTAGTTTTGGTTGGTTATTTAATTTTGAATCGCTCCCTTAGCAATAAGGGAGCGGTTTTTTTGTTAATATTTCTAAAAGATCGAATATCAGGATATTAATAGTTAAATTCATCCTCAATTAAATTAATTATGGAACGAGCATTTTAAAAGCTTTATCTCCAAAGGAGATAAGTACTAGCGAACAGCCACGCCTGTGCTGAGCTTGTCGAAGTATGTCCGTTTTAATAAAATAATATAGACACATGAAAAACATTACTCTTACAATTCTATTATTTTCTTATTCTTTTATACTGGCACAAACTCCTTGTGTAGGAGGAATGGCTGGCACATATCCTTGCGAAGGCTATGATCTTTTATCTCATATCTCTTTTGCAGATTTAGATGCAACTAACGCCAATGACTCTTGGGGTTGGATAGATCCACAAGACAATAAAGAATATGCAATTGTTGGTTTAGATAACGGAACTGCATTTATTGATATTTCTGATCCTATCAACCCTGTTTATTTAGGTAAACTTCCTACCTCAACGGGTTCAACCATATTTAGGGATATTAAAACCTATAATAATTATGCCTTTATTGTTAGTGATAATAATGGACCACATGGTATGCAGATATTCGACTTAACTCGTTTACGTTCTGTTTCCAATCCTCCTGAAACATTTTCAGAAGATGCTCATTATAGTGGTTTTAATAACGCTCACAATCTTGTTATCAATGAAACTGAAGGTTTTGCCTATGCTGTGAGAACCAATACTTTTGGTGGAGGTATTCACTTTATAAACATTCAAGACCCTTTAAATCCAGTTGCTGCTGGAGGTTTTAGTGGTGTGTATACGCACGATGCTCAAGTGGTAACTTATAGTGGTCCTGATCCAGATTATGCAGGACATGAAATATTAATAAGTTGCAATGGATATGATGAAGATGTTACGATTGTAGATATTACTGACAAAGCTAACCCACAAGCCATAACAAGTTTTAGTTATACCAATAGTAATCATGCGCACCAAGGTTGGTTAACGGAGGATCATCGTTATTTTCTGCTTGGAGATGAAGCCGATGAAGCAAATACAGGGATCAATACTCGAACTATTATTTTCGATTTTGAAGATTTAGACAACCCTACACAATTATCTGAATATTTCGGACCAACTGCCGCTATAGATCACAACGGATATGTATTAGGAGATAGTTATTATTTAGCAAATTATGCTGCTGGAATGCGTGTTATAGATATTTCAGATATTGCAAATGGTAACCTTACTGAGTCTGGTTCTTTCGATGTTTATCCTCCTAATAATGTAGCTAGTTTCAATGGTGCTTTCACTGTATATCCATATTTTGAAAGTGGAAACATTATGATTTCTGCTCTAAGCTATACAGACAATAACTATCCTGGAGGTTTTTATCTAGTGAGAGATAGTAGTTTAGGTTTAAATGACAATTCATTAAACACCAGCATCTCAATCTATCCAAACCCTGTAAAAAATCTATTACAAATTGACATTAAAGACAGTGTGCAAATCACAAACATACGTGTGTATGATGCTTTAGGAAGATTAATATTACTTAAAGAAGATCAATTTTCTAGCGTCGATGTTTCAAAAATTAGCACTGGCTTATTATTTATTAAAATAGAAACAGATCAAGGTAGTGTTACTAAAAAGGTGGTAAAAGAGTAGGATGAGACCCTGAATCAAGTTCAGGATGACAAGGGTTCTATTTATAGAAATTCATCTCATCTACATACTCCCAAACATTGTGAGGTAAAAGCGGTCTAATGTTTTTTCCTTCTGAAATAGCTTTACGTATAAAAGTTGATGAAATTTCCATGATTGGAGCATTTACTTTTGTGATTTTTAGATGATCTGTGAAACGATGTTCTAAAGCGCCTTCAGAAATTCTTGGATATACATATATAGCATAATTCTCTAAAATCACTTCATAGTTTTTCCACTTATGAAACGATTTTAAATTGTCTTCACCCATAATCAATGAAAAGGCATTTGAGGGATATTTTTCTTCCAAATGAATTAAGGTATTTACGGTATAATTAGGTTGAGGCAGATCAAATTCTATATTACTAGCTTTCAATTTTGGATAGTCTTCTAGAGCAATACGAACCATATTTAAACGATGATTGTCTTCTAATAAGGTTTTCTTCTTTTTATGTGGGTTATGCGGAGTAACCACCATCCATACTTCATCTAAATCAGAAAATTCTACCATATGATTGGCAATGGTCAAATGCCCCAAATGGATTGGGTTAAACGTACCAAAATACAATCCTATGTTTTTTTTTGTACTCATTCTTCTTCAGAGCTAGACTTCTGGATATGATTATAAACTAAGACCTCTGCTTCTTTAAATGCAACTTCTAACGTATCATTTTCAATAATAAAATCGAATTGAGGCGCTGTAGCCATTTCAACAGAAGCTTTTGCAATCCGCATATTTATTTTTTCGTCGTTTTCTGTTTTTCTTTTTTTCAAACGTATTTTAAGCTCATCCACACTTGGAGGTTTCACAAAAACCGCTAAGGTTTTGTTCGGAAATTTCTTTTTAATTCGTAATCCTCCTACCACATCAATATCAAAAATTACATTTTTACCTAGTGCCCAAATACGTTCAACTTCTTCTTTTAATGTTCCGTAAAAATTATCGCGATATACTTCTTCCCATTCTAAAAAATCTTCGTTTTTTATATGTTGTTTGAACTCTTTTAAATCGATAAAATAATAATCCTCACCGTCCTTTTCATCTCCTCTTGGTTCTCTAGATGTTGCCGAAATAGAAAAAGCTAAGTTTAAATGTTCTTGAGATAATAAATGCCTGACAATGGTTGTTTTTCCACTTCCTGAAGGTGCCGAAAAAACAATTAATTTTCCTCCCTTCATTATAAAATATTTAAGGCTTGTTCTTTAATTTTTTCCAGCTCATCTTTCATCTGAACCACTAATTGTTGCATAGGCGCAAAATTAGATTTAGAACCTATAGTATTGATTTCTCTTCCTATTTCCTGACCAATAAAACCTAATTTTTTTCCATTAGAATCGTCAGACTGAAGGCTTTCATTAAAATAATCTAGGTGATTTTTTAGCCGTACTTTTTCTTCAGTGATATCGTATTTTTCTAGATAATAAATCATCTCTTGCTCAAATCGATTTTCGTCCACAGCTTCTTTTAAATCACTCACCGCTTTACGCAAACGACCTCTAGCGATATCCATTCGCTGTGCGTCAATTTCAATAATCTTTTCTAACAAATCGGCGATCAATCCAGATCGTTTCACAAAATCCTTTTCCATTGCCTTCCCTTCATCTTCTCTATAAATATTGATGGCTTTTAAGGCTTCTTCTAGTGCTTGATTGATTTCATTAAATTCAGAAGGATCTATTTCTTCCCGTTCTGTTTTTAAAGTGTCAGGCATGCGCATCGCCATTTTTAGCAATTCTGTTTCATCTGCATTTACCACCTTTCCTAATTGTTGCATGTAATTTTTAACTACAACTTCATTGAGCTTTGTATGAGTATCTTCTCCTGTAGACTCTACATATAAGCTAAAGTCAACTTTACCACGAACCAAAGATTTAGAAATTTCACCTCGCATTTCAAGCTCCTTTTCTTTATACGAAGAAGGAACTCTCGCGTTTAAATCTAAATTTTTACTGTTTAGAGATTTTAGCTCTACTGTAATTTTTTTGCTTGGTAATTGCACTACTGCTTTACCATAACCTGTCATCGATTTAATCATACATAGATTTTATAGAGGGCAAAGATAGTGAAAATAGGTGTTATGGGTTGTTGGTTAGGTGAAGCTATCGTTCAAAAATTCTAAGGTTCGTTTCTCACTATAATAGATTGAATTATTGAGATGATACCCTACATGACCTCCGTATTTAGGAGTTTCTAAAAATAGCGTTTTCGAATTTTTTGCAAGACCAGTCGGATAACAATCCGAAGATAAAAAGCTATCGTTTTTGGCATTTAAAAGATATACTGGCACCTTTATATTAGGTAAAAATTGTAAGCAACTATTATTTGCGTAATAATCGTCTGCATCTTTAAATCCGTGTGCAGGAGCTGTGTACAAATTATCAAAATCTAACAGTGATTTTATCTTTTTCAGTGTTTCCTTATTCATTTTATCTGGAAACTTTGCCATTTTGGTTTTGTACTTTTTTCGCATGTCTAGTAAAAAAGAAGTCCGATACACCCAATTTTCAGGTTTTTGTAATGCAATCAAGGATCCCTTTAAACTTAAAGGCGATGAAATAGATATTCCTTTTTTGACTTGCTTCGGAAGTATGTCACGTTCCCCTAAATATTTCAGTAATAAATTACCTCCCAAACTA
Organism: Candidatus Marifrigoribacter sp. Uisw_064; assembly: GCF_047730175.1. Lineage (GTDB taxonomy): Bacteria > Bacteroidota > Bacteroidia > Flavobacteriales > Flavobacteriaceae > Marifrigoribacter. Next base: position 1,285,778 of record NZ_CP159833.1, on the reverse strand, counting down.
AAACCTAATAAAACAATTTCGTCGTAGGTGTTTTTTTCAAGAATAAAATTAATGACTGCCTCTAAGTCGTCTGTTTTCCCAGCATTATAGGTTTGAAACGATTCATTTAGTTCGCCACTACAACCTCTATAATTTACTGCGGCAACATCCCATTGGTTTTCGATAAGCAATTTTCCCGAACTTTTAATATAAGTCCGTTGTGCATTTCCTTCTAAGCCATGCAATAATATTGCAACCTTATTTGTGGGAGTTTCAGAAAAAGACCAATCGATATCTAAAAAATCACCATCCGATAAATGGACCCGTTCTCTTTGTTGTATTAGCTTCGGAATAGGACGAAATTTAGCTGAATAAATGGTAGAAATATGCCTGTTTTTAAAAATCCAGGGAGGATTATACGTGCTCGTTAAGATAGGCATAGGACAAATATTCTAATTCATCACAAATAAACAAAATATGAGACAGACTTTCAAGGTAGTATTTATTCAGAAAGAAAATAAACCCAAAATATGCAAAAGAACTTCGTAATGAGAGGAGAAATTCCAATGAATTTGGGTTTTTTATAATTTTCGGCATAGCACAGGCTATGGTTAAAAATAAAAAAATAGCAAAGCGAACAAATTTGAAGTAATTTCCACTTGTAATAGATTTTCTATTGCATATTTTGGGTTAGTTTTGTAAAAAAATCTACGATGTATATAAAAGAATTTGAAGTGCGATGGAATGATATTGACGCCAACCGTCATCTAGCCAATAGTGCTTACATCAATTATATGAGTCATACCCGACTTAGTTTTATGCTTGAAAACGGTTTTGGACAAAAAAATATGGTAAAACACGACATTGGACCCGTAGTTTTTTATGAACACATGTTTTACTTTAAAGAAGCATTTCCAGGAAAACCTATTCGCGTATCCTTAGAATTAAAAGGAATCTCTGAAGGTGGAATGTATTTTCAGTTTTTACATAATTTTTACAATGAACAGGGAATAAATATCGCTCGATGTGAAATGATGGGAGGATGGATTAATCTAACCGAACGCAAACTTCGTGAACTCCCAGAAGATTTATTTAAGAGTTTAAACAGTCTTTCAAAAACAGATGATTTTAAAACCTTAACCAAAGAAGACACCCGTAAGTTTGGGCAAGTTCCTCAGCATCTGAAATAAAATATTTAGCGCAAATGTATTGTCATTCTCAGCTGTCCCGCTGAGCTAAGTCGAAGTGTGACTGGGAATCTATTTTGATTGCAACTAATTTATCATAGATCCTGAATCAAGTTCAGGATGACAAGGTTAATGTAGACAAAGTTATTTCTTTTGTCATTCTCAGCTGTCCCACTGAGCTAAGTCGAAGTGTGACTGGGAATCCATCACGATACTTATGCGAATACTGAATGGATCCTGAACCAAGTTCAGGATGACAAGAAAATGTTTCAGGATGACAAGGTTCGATTATTATGACAAGAAATACCTTTTGTCATTCCGAATGTTAATGAGGAATCTCTAATAATTATATAAAAAGATTCTTCGGTCATTCCTCCCTCTGAAAGACACCAATCTTGTTATTTAGGTTTCCTCGTCGTTAAAAACACCCCTAAAAATATAAGTGCTGCTGCTGCGATTCTTAAGGTAGTAAGTGTGTCTGCACCTGCAAGTATTGCAAAAAATGTAGCTAAAATAGGCTGTAAATACATAAAAACTCCAATGGTAGAAGGACTTAACTGTTTTAATGCATAAATGTTAAACAAGTAGGTTAAGAAGGTCGTTCCTACCACTACAAAAGTTAATTTCAATATAGTAATCCCTGAAAGTTGCGTCCATGAGACTTCCATAAACTCATTTATACCGATTGGTATATTAACTATAACTGCAACTAGAAAGAACCATTTCATTAAGGTAATGGAGCTGTATTTCCCTACTAAAGGTTTTACTAAAATTAAATACACCGAATACGAAGCTGCATTGATTATAAATAACATATTCCCTAAAGGAATATTAGGTGCGTTTGCCTGCGTTTTTAACCCAAATACAACCAAAAGCAAAGCTCCAACGAGCCCTAAACTAATCCCAATAAATTTTAACCAGGTGATGCGCTCTTTTAAAAATATAGCAGAAAGTATGAGTAACAGTACGGGAGCAATCGTAATTACTACCGAACTATTAATAGGTGTTGATAAGCTTAAGCCTTTAAAAAACATAAGCATATTAAGGACCATCCCAAAGAAACCACAGGCAATGATGCGTTTCCAGTCTCTCGGTTCTATTTTTTCGGAAGGATAAAAAATGCCAACCACCCAAAACAAAATAACCGCTCCACCAACACGTAAAAGTATAAAACCATAGGGCTGAATAACATCTGGCATTAGCCCTTTTGCAATCGTATGATTAACAGCATAAATAGCACTCGCCAAAGTGGCTGCTAATAAGGCTAGTGCGCGTTGATTCATTTTTAGTTTTTTAACGATATTTGTGCCATTTCGATTGTTTTTTTGCTATTTCCGATGAAAATTTCATCATTATTGATCAAAACAGGTCTTTTTAGAAAAGTATAGTGTTCTAATAAAAGTTGCTTGAAATCGGCTTCTTTTAAGTCTTTTTCTTTTAAATTACGCTCCTTATATAATCGTGCTCTTTTACTAAATAATGCTTCATAACTGCCCGACATTTGATGCATTTCACTTACATCGGTTTCAGATAAGGGTTGTGCTTTTATGTCTTGTTGGATCACATCGCCTGGAAGATTCAATTGGTTCATAATACGTTTGCACGTATCACAGGTAGAGAGGTAATAAAATTTCTTCATAAAATATAGCTAGTAAGGAGTTTATTCTTCCTCTGTTTTAGCCCCGTATTTTTTTTCTAATTCTGCTTGAAACTCTTCCATAACAGGTTTTACAGTACTATCTGGAATGTCTGCAATACGAATGTACATCAAGCCATCGACCGCATTATTAAACAAAGGATCTACATTAAAGGCAACTACTTTTGCATTCTGTTTTACATATTTTTTAATCAGAACAGGCATACGTAAACTTCCAGGTTCTACCTCATCAATTATTCTATCGAATTTATTTAAATCGGCTTCTGTTGCATCGAATACAAAATCTTTATCGGCATCCTTCAGTTTTACCTTAAACTCTTTTTTGGGTTTAATGTATTGTGCGACATAAGGATCGTAATAGTTAGATTTCATAAATTCAATCATTAATGATTTAGAAAATTCAGAAAACTTATTACTAATACTTACGCCACCAATAAGGTATTTATGTTCGGGAAATCTTAGCGTAGTATGCACAATTCCTTTCCATAATAAAAATAAAGGCATTGGTCGCATTTGATATTCTTTAATAATAAAGGCGCGACCCATTTCAATAGATTTACTCATCATAGGGAATAACTCCGGTTCAAATCGAAATAAATCTTGAAGGTAAAAACCGTCTATTCCGTATGTTGAAAATATTTGAGCCCCTAACCCCATGCGATAAGCTCCTGCTAATTTTTTAGCCTCATTATCCCATAAAAACATATGGTGGTAATAAGAATCGAACTTATCTAAATCGATTGGATTGTTTGTTCCTTCTCCTACTTCTCTAAAAGTAATTTCACGTAATCGTCCAATTTCTTGAATGATGTTTGGAATTTTTTGTGCTTCAGCTAGAAACACCTCGTAATTTTTACTTTTCAGTAATCGTTTATCTCCCTCTCTTAAAATGGCAATTTCACTTTCTATTTCTTCAATAGAAACTGGTTTCGCAATTTTTTTTGGAGGTTTTGGAAATTTTAAATTTTTAGGAATGTTCTCTAATAATCTTTTCTTTTGGAAAGCATTCCCAAGCATATATGTTTTTCTTCGTAAGAAGTTAGTATAGCCCTCAAGAGATTCGTGTTCTGCTTGGTCTTTTATATTGATCGGCCTTCCTATTCTAACCTTAATGATACGTTCCTTTTGGCTTAGTAATTCTGAAGGTAATTTAGCCGTACGTAAAGTGTCGCTCAGTTTTGCTAAGCGATAAAACAACTTCGTGTTTTTGGCATGAAAGTAAATAGGAACCACCGGTACATTTGCCTTTTTTATGAGTTTCATGGCTGCCAAATCCCAAGGTTTATCAACTACTAGTTTTTCATCTTTATAGGTTGAAACTTCTCCTGCCGGAAAAATTCCTAAAGGATGTCCCTCTTTTAAATGCATTAAAGCAGATTTAAATCCGCCTATACTAGACTTTACATCTTTCCTTCCTTCAAAAGGATTTACGGGCATTATATAAGGTTTTAATGGCTCAACGCGATGCAATAAAAAGTTCGCCATTATTTTATAATCGGTACGATGTTCTAATAAAAGGTTTAGCAATAAAATGCCATCAATTCCTCCTAAAGGATGGTTAGAAATGGTAATAAATGCACCGTTTTTTGGAATTCTTCGTAAGTCTTCTTCCGGTATTTCAAATTTAATTTCATACTCTTCAAGAAGCGCAGAAAGAAACGCTACATCTTTTAAATGTTTGTGTTTATTATAAACCCTGTTAAGGTTCGTAATTTTTAAAACCTTCATAAGTATCCAGCCTATCAAAGTGCCTATAAAACCGAACTTGTCTACTTTTATAGCTTTTGCCACTTCTTTTGCATTAACTAAACCCATGTGCTTTTTATAAATTTTTACGTGGCCTAAATATTTTTAAGGTAATCACAAATATAACGAATCGTACTATATTATTCTTTTATAACTAATTGAACTGTTCCTCTACTTTCTTGCTTCACTAAAACATTTCTATTATTTACAAGTTTTAATATTTCTTCGGGATTGGCATGACGAATTGTATAGAGTGTTACATTTTCATTCCATTTTACTCTAAATTTTTCTCTAAGCTTCGAAAGTAACTCATCTAGTCGGTTGTATTTATTATCAATACATACTGAAAAACTTATGGCTGAATTCTGAATTAATTCCACTTTCATTTTATACAAATGAAGTAATTTAAATACCTCGCCAATATGGTTCTCCATCATAAATGAAAAGTCCAAAGAAGACAGAGAAATAAGTACTTGGTTTTTTTTCAGAATAAAACAAGAAACCATGGGATCAAGCGTCACTCCTTTTCCAACACAGGTTCCTGCATCTAAAGGCGAATAAAACGATTTAACGTATAATGGAATTTCTTTTCGTTGCAATGGCTGAATCGTTTTAGGATGAATCACAGAAGCTCCATAAAACGCAAATTCAATCGCTTCTCTATACGAAATATGATGTAATAATTGAGGAGATTTAAAATGACGAGGGTCTGCATTTAACACTCCTGGAACATCTTTCCAAATGGTCACACTGTCTGCATTTAAACAGTATCCAATAATTGCAGCAGTATAATCACTCCCTTCTCTACCTAAGGTTGTGGTAAGATTATGGTCTTTTTCTGCGGAAATAAACCCTTGTGTAATGGTAATTTCTTTTGTGTTTATTTCTGAAACAATTTTCTTCTGTGTTACTTCCCAATCTACATTCGCATCGCGATAATTTGCGTCTGTTTTTATACAGTTTCGAATGTCAAGAAATCTATTTTTAACTCCTTGTTCTGAAAGATAAAAGGATATAATTGTAGTTGAAATAAGTTCGCCAGTACATACCACTTGATCATAAACAAAAGCATGTTGTTTCGATTTGTTGGTCTCTAAAAACTGATTCAAATTATTGATATAGGAAATCACTTTTGCAAATACAGGATGGGAAGGATTTGCAAATAATTCCATCATAATTACATGATGAAAATCGTAAATCGAAGCAATTGATGCTTTTACTTCCGATTGATTATTAAAGTAATTTGACACCACTGCTTCAAAGCTATTGGTCATTTTACCCATAGCAGAAACTACAATTACTAATTCAGTTTCTCCCGTTGTTTTTAAAACAGCAAGTAAGTTTTGTACTCCTGCTTTATCTTTTACAGACGCTCCTCCAAACTTAAATACTTTCATCCCTTTAAGTTTTTTATATAGCTTTTGATTCCTTGCTCGTTCATTTCTACCAAATACCAATCTTTATGCAACTTGGCTCCTGTTTTTTCATAAAAACTAATAGCGGGTTGATTCCAATCTAAAACTGCCCATTCAATTCTTTTAACTCCTTTTTGATGACCGTATTTTATAACTTCAGAATAAAGTGCTTTCCCTACATTTTTTCCACGCATCGATTCTTTAACGACTAGATCTTCTAAATGCACTGTTCTTCCTTTCCAGGTCGAAAACCTAAAATATACGAGAGCCATCCCAACAATTTTATTTTCAACTTTGGCTACAAAACAAATAAACAAAGGATCTTCTCCAAAACCTTCTTTCAATAAATCATCTACAGTAACTTCAACAGCATCGGGTTCTTTTTCAAAAACCGCGAGTTCTATAATGAGCTCTAATACCTGTGGCATGTCCTCTTTAGTAGCTTTGTAAATTTGAATTTGCATTCTTTTGTTTTTGCTCAACAAATATCGGTTCATTTTCTTAAAAAACACGATATTTGTATGAAATTCAAGTCAATAAAATATAATGTCAACTCAAAACAAAACATTAGGCGAATTTATCATCAATAATCAGCAGGAATTTAAATACTCTTCTGGGGAGCTTTCTAGACTTATAAACTCTATCCGATTAGCGGGGAAGGTTGTAAATCATGAGGTTAACAAAGCTGGGCTTGTTGATATATTAGGAAATGCTGGCGATACAAACATACAAGGTGAAGACCAACAAAAATTGGATGTTTATGCGAATGATGTCTTTATAAAAACACTTACCAATCGTGAAATTGTTTGTGGAATTGCAAGTGAAGAAGAAGATGATTTTATTGCCATCAAAGGAGGAAATGAAAAAAACGACAATAAATATGTGGTTTTAATCGATCCTTTAGACGGTTCTTCAAACATAGACGTAAATGTTTCTGTAGGAACTATTTTTTCAATTTATAGACGTATTACCCCATCTGGAACTCCAGTAACTCTAGAAGATTTTCTACAGCCGGGAAATCAACAAGTAGCTGCAGGTTATATTGTATATGGAACTTCAACAATGATCGTATATTCTACAGGTCATGGCGTTAATGGATTTACCTTGAATCCAGCTATTGGAACTTATTATCTTTCACATCCTAACATGAGGTTCCCAGAAAAAGGGAATATCTACTCTGTAAACGAAGGGAACTATGTTCACTTCCCTCAAGGGGTTAAAAACTATATTAAATACTGTCAAACAGAAGAAGAAGATCGCCCATATACTTCTAGGTATATTGGTTCTTTGGTATCCGATTTTCATAGAAATATGATTAAAGGGGGTATTTATATTTACCCAAGCACCTCTAAAGATCCTAGTGGGAAACTTCGCTTATTATACGAATGTAATCCAATGGCATTTATTGCTGAACAATCTGGTGGAAAAGCAAGTGATGGGTTTCAACGTATTTTAGATATTAAGCCTACCGAGCTACACCAAAGAGTTCCATTTATTTGCGGAAGTAAATTAATGGTTGAAAAGGCAGAAGAGTTTATGAAAAAGGAATAATAATCGTATTCCATTTTTATAAAAACTTTAATAAATTATTATTTATTAAGTAAGTAGCGGTAATCTTCAAAGTCTAATCCACCCATATAAATTTGGACGGAACGTTTGATCAATTTTGCAGCTAATTCCTCTGTATAACCAAGACCAATTGCATAGATTTCTAAAAATTGATGTTCTTCGTCATCAATTTCATGGTCTGCAAAAACTATTTTAAAAAGATCATGCATCCGCTCTAAACGTTCGTCTGCACTATTTGGGGGATTAATAGGAAATTTTGTAGGGTTCTTTAAAACCTTTTCTATTTCCTGTTCTGTTATATCAAGTTTTCTTGCAAAACGCTTTAAAAGCTTAGCTTCTGTTTCTTTTATCTCACCTTGAATCGATGCTAAAGTAACTAAAGATGCGAAATGACTTAAGTTTCTAGAATGTTCTCCGCTTTTAAATAAATCTGTAAATGACATGTCTTAATTTTTGTAGTGCAAATATAAAACTTAAGTCTCATTTTTTAATAAGAATTATCAAGGAAATATTTATCTTTTCGGGATGGAATTAAAATCAAAAAAACACCTCTTTAGTCTTTCTGAAAATATAACCTACCTTAATGGGTCTTATATGTCACCATTACTTAAATCTGTTGAACAAGTAGGAGTCGAATCAATTTCAATAAAAGGCAATCCTCAAAATTTAACTGAAAGTGATTTTTTTTCAAGGCAAGTAGTGCTAAAAAAGCGATTTGCTCAACTTATTGAGGCGGATAGTTATCAAAACATCGCTATTATTCCTTCTGCTTCCTATGGAATTTCTACGGTAGCCAATAATATTTCATTGCAAAAAGGAGATGAGGTTTTAGTTTTGAAAGAACAGTTTCCTAGTAATATCTATGCCTGGAAACGTCGAGAAACAGAAACGGGTTGTATTATTAAAACGGTTGAAGCTCCTCAAGTTGGCCCTAATAGAGCAAAAAAATGGAATGAAACACTGTTAAATGCAATACATTCAAAAACTAAAGTAGTCGCAATTCCTCAACTTCATTGGGCGGATGGCACCTATTTCGATTTAAAGGCAATTAGAGAGAAAACGAATTTAGTAAACGCTTATTTAATAATTGACGGAACACAAAGCGTTGGTGCTTTTCCCTTTTCTGTAAAAGACATCCAACCCGATGCACTAATTTGTGCTGGCTATAAATGGTTAATGGGGCCTTATTCTTCAGGTGTTGCCTATTATTCTGATCGATTTAATGATGGGCTTCCCATCGAAGAAAGTTGGATGAATCATGAAGGAAGCGAAGACTTTTCTCAATTAGTAAATTACAATTATAACTATACTCCAAAAGCAGGCAGGTATGATGTTGGACAATCGAGTAATTTTATTTTAACTCCCATGCTTTCTGAAGGAATTAAACAATTATTAGAATGGACCCCTGAATATATTCAATCGTATTGTCAATCAATTTCTGAAGATGCAATTAAAGAATTACGTGATTTAGGATGTTTTATTGAAGCCGAGTCTTTTAGAGGGCATCATTTGTTTGGGGTGTATCTCCCAGAACATTTAGCGCTTTCAGAATTAAAAAACAGACTCATAAAAAACAATATTTTTGTTTCTTATCGTGGAAATGCTGTTCGAGTCTCTCCAAATGTTTATAATACAAAAGAAGATTTAATGAAGCTAGTTGCTTGTTTCAGATAAAAAAATAAAATACTTTTGCCCCAATGGGCAAGGTAGCCGTTTCTTCGCTTTTCACACAGTCTTCAAATTCCAGAAAACTGAGGGATAATATTGTCCAATCTCAAGAAAAAATTACAATTTCTGGACTTGCCGGATCTTCTTTATCGCTTGTTATAGCTGAGATATTTAAAACCTCCGAAAAGCCATTTTTATTTATATTAAATGATAAAGAAGAAGCTGCCTATCACCTTAATGATTTAGAAAACATTTTAGGCGATAAAAATGTGTTGTTTTATCCTGGAAGTTACCGAAGACCTTATCAAATTGAGGAAACCGATAATGCCAATGTTTTACTTCGCTCTGAAGTTTTAAATCGGATTAACTCGAGAAAAAAACCTGCTTTTATTGTTACTTATCCTGAAGCGCTTTTCGAAAAAGTAGTGACTAAAAGAGAGCTTGAAAAAAATACCTTGAAAATTTCTACCGGAGACGATCTCTCTATAGATTTTGTCAATGAAGTACTTTTTGAATATCATTTTAAACGAACCGATTTTGTTACCGAACCTGGCGAATTTTCTGTTCGTGGAGGTATTTTAGATGTTTTTTCATTTAGTAATGATGCGCCTTATCGAATTGAATTTTTCGGAGATGAAGTGGAAAGTATTCGAACCTTTGATGTTGAAACTCAACTCTCCACTGAGATAACCAAAAAGATTTCTATCATTCCGAATATGGAAAACAAAATGATAGAAGAAAAACGGGAGAGTTTTTTAAAATATATTTCTTCAAAAACAGTCATTTTATTAAAAAATGAAGAGATTTTATACAGCAGTCTTGACAAACTTTTTCTAAAGGCTACTGCTGTTTTTAAGGAACTAAATTCCGAAGTACAACAAAGTGTGCCTAAAGATCTTTTTTGTGCCTCTAGTTTAATTAAAACTCAGTTGGCTTCCTTTACAAAAGTTCAAATAAAAAATGTTGTTTCAGATGTTTCTGAAATAGATTTCAATACAAAGCCGCAGCCTTCATTTAATAAACAATTCGATCTTCTCATTGAAAACTTGAATGAAAATACTGAGCAGGGCTATACTAACTATATATTTTGTAGTAGCGGTCAGCAAGAAAAACGATTTCATGATATTTTTGAAGATACAGAACAACAAGTTCATCAATTTGAAACCATTGTTTTTCCATTATACCAAGGATTTATTGATCACGATCAGAAAAATGTTTGTTATACCGACCATCAAATCTTTGAACGTTATCATAAATTTCAGCTTAAAAATGGCTATGCCAAAAAGCAAGCTATTACCTTAAAAGAGCTTACCAATCTTGAAGTAGGAGATTATGTAACTCACATTGACCACGGTATCGGAAAATTTGGTGGGCTTCAAAAAATTGACGTAGTAGGAAAAACACAAGAAGCCATTAAACTTATTTATGGTGAAAGAGATATTCTGTATTTAAGCATCCATTCCCTTCATAAAATTTCAAAATACACCGGGAAAGACGGGAAAGAACCTAAGATGTATAAATTAGGTAGTGGTGCTTGGAAAAAACTGAAACAGAAAACCAAAGCTAGGGTTAAGGAAATTGCATTTAATCTTATCGAATTATATGCAAAACGTAGAACTCAAAAAGGCTTTTCTTTCGATCCAGATACGTATCTACAGCATGAATTAGAATCGTCTTTTATTTATGAAGATACTCCCGATCAATTTACAGCAACGGAAGATGTAAAAAAAGACATGGAAAGTGATCGCCCAATGGACCGTTTAGTGTGCGGTGATGTAGGGTTTGGAAAAACAGAAGTAGCTATTAGAGCCGCATTTAAAGCCGTAGACAATGGAAAGCAAGTGGCTGTTTTAGTACCTACTACCATTTTAGCTTTTCAACATTTTAAAACGTTTACGGAACGCTTAAAAGATTTACCTGTTAATGTGGATTACCTCAACCGATTTAGAACAACAAAAGAGCGTAATCACGTATTAGAAAACTTAAAAAACGGGCGATTAGATATTGTAATTGGCACCCATCAATTAGTAAATAAAGCGGTTGTTTTTAAAGATCTAGGATTGCTTATTATCGACGAAGAACAAAAATTTGGAGTTGCTGTTAAAGACAAATTAAAAACCATTAAAGAAAACGTTGATACCTTAACGCTTACAGCTACGCCCATTCCAAGAACCCTTCAGTTTAGTTTAATGGCAGCTCGGGATTTGTCTATTATTAGTACGGCTCCTCCGAATCGATATCCAGTAGACACACAAGTAGTTCGTTTTTCAGAAGAATTAATTCGAGATGCTTTGCGCTATGAAATATCTCGTGGTGGACAAGTATTTTTTGTTCATAATAGAATAGAAAATATAAAAGAAGTAGCAGGTATGATTCAACGTTTATTGCCCGATGCTAAGATTGGAATTGGCCATGGGCAAATGGAAGGTAAAAAACTTGAAAGCCTCATGTTGGCTTTTATGAATAATGAATTTGATGTGTTAGTTTCTACCACCATCATTGAAAGTGGATTGGATGTGCCAAATGCAAATACCATGTTTATTAATAATGCAAATAATTTTGGGCTTTCAGATCTTCATCAAATGCGTGGAAGAGTTGGAAGAAGCAATAAAAAAGCATTTTGTTATTTTATTACGCCGCCTTATTCTGCAATGACCGATGATGCTAGAAAACGGATTACTGCATTAGAACAATTTAGCGGTCTAGGTAGTGGGTTAAATATCGCCATGAAGGATCTTGAAATACGTGGTGCTGGAGATTTATTAGGAGGTGAACAAAGTGGATTTATTAATGAAATTGGTTTTGAAACCTATCAAAAAATTCTTGCTGAAGCTATAGATGAATTGAAAGAAAAAGAATTTAAAGACTTATATGAGGGGACTGAACATGAGAAAATAGGATATATAAAAGAAACTGTTATTGATACTGATTTCGAGTTACTTTTCCCGGATGATTATATCAATAATATTACAGAACGTTTAACGCTTTACAACAAGCTAAGTACGATTAAGACTGAAGAGGAATTACTAAATTATGAAAAAGAACTTATTGATCGTTTTGGAGAAATGCCTCCTCAAGTAATTGATTTATTAAACAGTGTTCGTGTAAAATGGATTGCAATAAATATGGGGCTTGAGCGAGTAATAATGAAGCAAGGAAAGTTTGTAGGTTATTTTGTTTCAGATCAACAAAGTAGTTTTTATCAAAGTGATGACTTTAACAATGTTTTAAAATTTGCACAACAAAAAACACACTTTATTTCTATTAAAGAGAAAAGCACAAGAACTGGATTAAAACTTTTAATGACCATCGACAAGATTAATCATATTGATCACGTTTTAAAGGTTTTAGCTCCTTTTATCACCTAAAAAGTGTTTTCTATTGTCCCCAAACACAATTAAAATTGATATTTTCGTTATCTTACTGACTGGTACCGTAATCATATATTTTCTATAATAAAAAAGACCATAATGCCTAAAAACCTTATATTATTCCTTTTATTTATTCCTCTTGTAGTGTTTTCGCAACACAGTATAAAAGGAAATTTTACACCTGCTGAAGATTTTACCTGGGCTGTTTTATACCAAGTAACACCAACTTCAAAAGTGTATACCGCTCAAGCGAGAGTTTCAGAAGGAAAATTTGAATTCAAACTTCCTGAGAATACGCCCAAAGGGATTTATAAAATTGTATATAATGTCCCTCAGGAAATCAAAAACTTTGATGTTATATATAATGCTAAAGAAGATGTTGAACTTACGTTTGGCGAAGAAAAAGGAGCTGTATTTATTTCTTCAGAAGAAAACCTTTTACTTAAAGACTATATGAATAGCATGATGGATATAGGAGATGATATTGGTCGTTTGTATGGTGAAGCTAGTATAAATAAATCTGAAATTAAAAAGGAATTTAAAAAGCTTTCAGAAACTCAAAATAAATTTGAAAAAAATGCAACTGGGACACTGGCATTAAATTTTATTAAAGCAAGTAAACCTTATATTTCTTCAAAGTATGAAGATGCTTCAACCTATATTAAAAACGTAAAAGAGAATTATTTTAATTCGGTTAATTTTTCAGACCCAGTATTACAAGGCTCAAATTTTTTAATCGATCGCGCTATTGCTTTTGTGATGAGTTTAAGTGATGTTAGTGAAAAAGGAGCGTTGTATTATCAACCTACAATTGATACAATATTTTCAAGTTTAGGAGAAACAGACAGAGGTTTTCAGAAAATATTTTTAAAGAACATTTGGCGAAATTTTGTTGAAAATAACATGCCAGATCCCGCAAATTATATTGCTGAAAGATATTTAATTGCAATAGCAACTGAACTTCAAGACGAAGCGCTTGTCGAAAATTTAACCTTGTATAAAAACTTGTCGATAGGCAATATCGCACCTAATTTTTCTTGGGAAATTGAAGAAGAGAAAAAAATATTAACTCAATCTCTATATGAGTTAAATGTAGCTGAAAATTATATCATTGTTTTTTGGAGTAGTTCATGTTCTCATTGTTTAAAAGAAATTCCGGAACTCTATAAATCGATAGACTCTTTTCAAAACAATGAATACAAAGCAATAGCGATTGGTTTAGAGGATGAAAATTCAAGTTGGAGAAGTGAAACCTCTTACTTCCCAAATTTCATACATGTATTAGCTTTAGGAAAATGGGAAAATAAAATTGGGAGAGATTATGATATTAGTTCAACGCCAACATACTTTGTTTTAGATAAAGACAAAAAAATTATATTTAAACCTGAAAATTTTGATGAATTACAGCAATACCTAAATAAAAAATAAATAAAATAGATTGCTTTTCGTCGCAAGGAATTAGAAATAATAAAAAGCATTTTCAAAATGCTCTAGTTGTTCTACATTATTATTTTTAATTACTGAAATAATATCAAATCGAACCTCAACTTCAAGATTATTTGAGATAACATATTCATTGGCCGCTTTTACCAGTAATTTAATTTTTGAAGGTGTCACAAATTCTTGAGGATCTCCGAAATAATCGCTATTTCTAGCTTTTACTTCAACAATAATAAGTTCATTCCCTTTTTTAGCTATAATGTCTATTTCAGCTTTTTGGAAGGTGAAATTTCGTTCTAAAACTTCATATCCTTTTTCAAGCAATAGATTAGTTGCTAATTGTTCCCCTAGTTTCCCTAATTCATTGTGATAAGCCATATTTATTTTCCACGAAAGTGGGATTCTTATTTATTAAATCTTAAAGTTACTTCTTTTTCTGTTACTTCAAATTGTACCTCTCTTCCCAATATTAAAGCCTGATTGTCATTAACGTGTCCCGCCGGAAATCCAAAACAGAGAGGGAAATTATAGGTTGAAACTAGTTCCCTTATTGATTCTTCAGCCGATTTTCCAAAAGGAATTGTATTATCATTCATGTCGTTCATTCCGCCAACAATCAATCCTTTTATATTTGAAAGCATTCCACTTCGTTTTAAACTTTGCATCATTCTATCCAAATGATAGAGCATTTCGTCTAAATCTTCAATAAACAAAATCTTTCCATCAGTATCGATATGAGAAGGGCTTCCAATCAATGAATATAATATCGATAGATTCCCACCAACAAGTGTTCCGCTAACGGTTCCTTTTCTATTAAAAGAATGGTTTGAAGGGTATTTCACTTGGTAATTATTTCCGAAGAGCACTTCAAAAGGAGAGTTTCGAGTTGCTGCGGTTTTTACATCCATTTCCATGGCCATATTTGCATGTAGCGTTTCAACACCTAAATTATGAATATGACTATGAAGTACCGTAACATCACTATATCCAATAATCCATTTTGGTTTTTTTACAAATTCTGAAAAATCTAAATCATCTATAATCCGTACCGTTCCATATCCTCCTCGAGCACACCAAATCGCTTTTATCTCTGGATTATTTAAAGCATCTTGAAAATCCTTTGTTCGCAATGCATCATCTCCAGCATATTGATGGTCTTCAGTGTCTATAGTATCGCCAAGAACAGCCTTTAATCCCCAATTTTTAATTAATTGCAAAAAGGGTTGAAGTTCTTCCGTGGTAATTTTTCTCGCTGTTGAAACAATTGCAATAGCAGCTCCTTCTTTTAAATAATTTGGGCGAATCATGTTTTTATTTATCGGTTCAAAGTAATAAAAAATTAATCCTTTTCGTTAATCTTTAGTCATAGAAGTAATAAGCCGAATAATTTTAGTATCTTTTTTTTTTAAATTCCTTTGCTATATGGAAACAACGCCCTTAATTTCGTGTAACGAATCTACACTCACGCCTTATATTCCTTCTGGAGAAAATCCTTGGAACACCACTAAAATAAATCACGTGTATCGTCGACTTGGTTTTGGGGCTTCTCAAGATGCTATTGATGCCGCTTTAAGTTTATCGCCTAATGATTTTATAGACAATTTAGTTGAAGAAGCAATTAACAAACCACCTAGTACCACACCATTTTGGGGAAATTATGTAATAGCTGATTTTACCGATTTTGATGAGGAAAATCAGCAATACATCCAAGATTGGAAAATACAAACAGGTAATGACTTAATTACTGAAAATCTACGAGGCCGATTAGCTTCCTTTTGGATGAATCATTTTGTTGCTGACTTAGAAAGCCATAATTATTCTCCTTATTTATTTCAGTATTATAACATTTCACAAACCCACGCTATTGGTAATTTAAAAGATTTTGTTAGAGAAATAGGAATTTCTTCAGCAATGTTGATTTATTTAAATGGTTATGAAAACACCAATGTCGAGCCCAATGAAAATTATGCTCGAGAATTATACGAACTTTTTACCTTGGGTGAAGGAAATAACTACATGGAACAAGATATAACTGAAACTGCAAAAGCATTAACGGGCTATAACCATTGGACGGAGCTAGGAGCTCCTTTTTATTTTAATGAAGTGACTTGGGTGGATGGTGATAAAACGATCTTTGGTCAAACTGGAAACTGGAGATACGATGATGTAATCGATATTTTATTTGAGAAAAGAGCAACGGAAATAGCCACTTATATTTGCACCAAACTATATAAATACTTTGTAGGTCAAGAAATTGATGCTGTTATCATTGATAATGTAATAAATCCCTTGGCTCAAACCTTAGTAGATAATAATTTTGAATTAGCTCCAATGCTAAAGCAACTCTTTAAAAGCGAACACTTTTTTGATGAAAGAGCTTTGGGTGTAATCATAAAAAGTCCGTTCGATATTACGATGCAATTTATAAACGAATCTGGATTCTTTTATAATGATGAATTAATGGAAGCACTCCTCTATTTTTCAGGCATATACGGTCAAAAGTTGTTTAACCCCCCAAATGTTGCGGGTTGGCAAAGAGATGAAGATTGGATAAGTACCTCAACCCTTACCGGACGCTGGCAATTTACGGAGTTATATCTTAGTATTTTATTTCAAAATGGGTTAGCGGCTACCTTTGTTGATTTTGCAAAAGAGTTGACAAATGACAGTAATGATCCTGAATACATAACAGAAGTTTTGGTTAATCATTTTATGTCTAAAGAACTCTATACGGCAAGTGATTATACAATTGCTACAGATGTCTTAAAATGGGAAATACCTCAAAATTATTATGATGATGGTCTTTGGAACCTAGATTGGGAAGAAGCTCCTTATCAACTGTTTTTATTATTATCTCATTTAGCAACCATTCCTGAATTCCAACTTAAATAAAAAGCCATGATTAATAATAAATTAAATAAAAAGGATCAACAATCTAAGGAGGAAAAAAAGATTCACGATCATGAGCATACACAATGGAATAGGCGTTCGTTTATCCAGGCATTAGGTCTTGCAGGTGGCGGAAGCATGCTTTTAGGGGGTACTGCTATTTCTGCAACTTCCCCTTCCCCTTTAGCGGTAGCTTTAGCAGAAAATGAAAACGACAATATCCTTGTAATTATCCGTTTGGAAGGTGGTAACGATGGATTAAACACCATCGTTCCTATTTATGATTACGATACCTATGCCAATTTACGCCCTACTATTAAACACCAACAAAATGATTTAATCAACTTGAATGGTGATTTCGGTATTCCTAATTATATGAGTGAGTTGGAAGCTGTTTGGGGTGATGGAAGCATGAAAGTAGTTCACGGTGTAGGATATCCAGACCAAAACCTATCTCACTTTAGATCAACCGATATTTGGGCATCTACCGCAGATAACTACGAAGAACCAACAGGTTGGTGGGGACGCTATTTTGAAGATCTTTACCCAGATTATATCATCAATCCACCAGAAATTCCACCAGCAGTTCAAATTGGAAGTATCGGAAATTTAATTTTTAAAGGAAATAATAGCAACTATGCTTTTTCAGTGGTTAACCCAGAACAACTTCAGAATGTTGCTGAAAATGGCACTTTACACGATGTATTAGATATTCCAGATTGTGTGTATGGCGATAAATTGCTTTTTATGAGAACTACTGCCAATACTACTTTTACCTATTCTGGGGTTATAAACGATGCTTATTTAGCAGCCAACAATAGCGTGGAATATGGAGATGGAGAGCTAGCTGAACAATTAGCGATTGTGGCTCGTTTAATCAAAGGGGGATTAGGAAGCAAAGTATACATGGTTTCTTTAGGAAGTTTTGATACCCACGCCGAACAGCCTGAAAGACATCAAGAGTTATTATCGGATTTATCTTCTACCATCAAAAACTTTTACGATGACCTAAAGACTGTTGGAATGGATGACAAAGTATTAGCTATGACGGTTTCAGAATTTGGTCGCCGTCCTTACGAAAATGGATCTAATGGAACTGACCATGGCGCCGCTTCTCCAGTAATGCTTTTTGGACCTGCTTTAAATGGTAGTGGATTTGTTGGAAACCACCCCGATTTATCCACCTGGGATGAAGATGATAATTTAATTCCCTCCTCCGATTTTAGAGACATTTATAACACGGTATTAACCGAATGGTTTTGTTTAGACCCTTCTATAGTTAGTACTATTTTATTAAATGAAACTTATGAAACGCTAGATTTAGGACTTACTTGTGGGGCACTTTCTACTTCAGACTTTAGTAATGCGAACCGATTTGCACACACAGCTATTTATCAAAATAATCAAACTTTTATCGAAATTAACTTAGCCAATACTTCCCATGTTACTATTAAGCTTTATGATATGATGGCAAGAGAAATTGGTACCATTACCAACGAGTTTTTATTTGCTGGGAGGCATCAATTTAATGTGCGAGATAAAATACAAGGAAGACTTAGTTACGGGCAATATATTTATCGAATTTCAACTGGAGGACAATATTATAGTAAGTCTATTTTAATAAGATAAATGAAATAGATTTACTATCTAATTAAAATATACTCCAAGAAATAAAATCCGTATTTTTGCTCTTCAAAATTGAGTATGCGAAATTCACCAAAAAGGTTTACCATAACGGCAGCTTTACCTTATACCAACGGCCCTGTACATATTGGACATTTAGCAGGCGTATATGTTCCTGCAGATATTTATTCACGTTTTCAAAGAATCCAAGGCAACGATGTTGCTTTTGTTTGTGGAAGTGATGAACATGGAGTACCTATTACGCTAAAAGCTAAAAAAGAAGGAATCACACCGCAACAAGTGGTGGATAAATACCATGCCATTATCAAACAATCGTTTCAGGATTTTGGAATTACCTTCGATAACTATTCTCGAACTTCTGCAAAAATACATCACGATACGGCTTCCGAATTCTTTAAGAAATTATACGAAGACGGTAAGTTTATCGAACAAACAACAGAGCAATTCTACGATAAAGAAGCGAATCAGTTTTTAGCAGATCGTTTTATTGTGGGTACTTGTCCAAAATGTGGATTTGAAGAAAGTTATGGAGACCAATGTGAAAGTTGTGGAACTTCACATAATGCTACCGATTTAATCAACCCTAAATCTTCTATTACTGGAAACACGCCTTCTTTAAAAGAAACAAAACACTGGTTTTTACCTTTAGATCAATACGAACCATGGTTAAAAGAATGGATTGTAAAAGGACATAAAAAAGATTGGAAAGCCAACGTTTATGGGCAATGCAAGTCTTGGATAGACGATGGATTACGACCTAGAGCCGTAACTAGAGATTTAGATTGGGGAATTCCTGTACCAATTGATGGTGCCGATGGAAAAGTATTGTATGTTTGGTTTGACGCGCCTATTGGTTATATTTCTGCTACAAAAGAATGGGCTGAAAGAGAAGGAAAAGATTGGGAGCCTTATTGGAAAGATCAGGATACCAAAATGCTTCATTTTATTGGAAAGGATAATATTGTTTTTCACTGTATTATATTTCCAAGTATGTTAAAAGCTGAAGGAACTTATATTTTACCTGATAATGTACCTGCTAATGAATTTTTAAACTTGGAAGGAAATAAAATTTCAACCAGTAAAAATTGGGCTGTTTGGTTGCATGAATATTTAGAAGAATTTCCAAATCAACAAGATGTGTTGCGCTATGTATTAACTGCAAATGCACCTGAAACTAAAGACAATGATTTTACTTGGAGTGATTTCCAAGCTAGGAATAACAACGAGTTGGTGGCCATCTTCGGAAACTTTATCAACCGTGTGGTAGTATTAACTAATAAATTTTATGACGGTGTGGTGCCTGAACCTTCAACATTATCAGAAGAAGATGTTAAAACCTTAGCCGAATTGAAACTATACCCTTCAGTTATTGAAAGTTCTATTGAGCGATATCGATTTAGAGAAGCGCAGGCAGAATTAATGAAAGTAGCTCGTTTAGGGAATAAATATTTAGCCGACGAAGAACCTTGGAAGACTATAAAAACAGATGAAGAAAGAACGAAAACCGTTATGTATCTTTCATTACAAATTGCTTCTGTTTTAGCTGTTTTAAGTGAGCCATTCTTGCCCTTTACTTCTAAAAAATTAAGAAAGATTTTAGATGTCACCCCGAGCGCAGTCGAGGGGTCTCTACAATGGAATGATGTTTCTACTAAAGATATCATTTTACCTCCGGGACATACCATTGGAAAAGGAGAGTTATTATTCAGTAAAATAGAGGATACACAAATTACAGCGCAATTGGCAAAATTAGAACAAAGTAAAAAAGAGAATGAAGCTGCAAATCGTGTAGTTGATGCTCAAAAAGACACTTGCTCCTTTGATGATTTTACAAAATTAGACCTGCGTGTTGGAACTATTATTGAAGCTAAAAAGATGGCAAAAACTAAAAAGTTATTGGTCTTAAAGGTGGATACTGGAATCGATGTGCGAACCATTGTTTCAGGAATTGCTGAAAGTTTTTCTGCGGAAGAAGTTATTGGTAAAAAAGTAACAGTTTTAGTGAATCTTGCTCCACGTGCCTTAAGAGGAGTTGACAGTGAAGGAATGATTTTAATGACGGAAACTCCTGACGGCAAATTAGTGTTTGTAAATCCAGACACTTCGACTTCGCTCAGTACAAGTGAAGATGGTGTTAATAATGGTATGACAATAAACTAATGCTTTCGCCTTTAAACTATGTAATTTCTAAAACCCAGCTTCCTGAAAGCAGTATAAAAAATACAATCGCCTTATTAAATGAGGATTGTACAATTCCATTTATTGCGCGCTATAGAAAAGAACGTACTGGCAATTTAGATGAAGTTCAGATTGAACAAATTGTAACTTTTAAAGAACAATTTGAGGCCTTAGAGAAAAGAAAAAAAGCTATTATTAAAGCACTTCAAGAACAAGAAGTACTTACTGATGATCTTCAGGAAAAAATTAATAAAACAGACAGTTTAATTAGCCTTGAAGACCTCTACTTACCTTTTAAAAAGAAACGCAAAACTAAAGCTGAAACAGCACGTAATAATGGCTTAGAGCCCTTAGCAAAAATTATTATGAGTCAGAATGCTCGTGATATCAATCCAATTGCAGAAAAATATACTTCTAATGAAATTTCAACTTTTGAAGATGCTTTAGAAGGTGCTCGTTTTATTATTGCTGAATGGATCAATGAACGAAGCGATATTCGTACTAATATTCGATATCAATTAGAACGATTTGCAACCATTAATACAAAAGTTGTAAAAACAAAAGAACAAGAGGAGAAAGCACAAAAGTTTAAAGATTATTTTGCTTGGAGTGAATCTTTACAACGGTGTCCATCTCATCGATTGCTCGCAATTTTAAGAGCCCAAGAAGAAGGATTTATACGTGTTAAAATTGAAATCGATGATGAAAAAGCGCTTTCAAAAATAGAAGAGCGAATCATTCGTTCACAAAACGATTGTAGTCAACAAATCGAATTAGCAATTAAAGATGCCTATAAACGCCTTTTATTTCCATCTCTTTCTAATGAAATTTTAGGGCTTGTTAAGGAAAAAGCAGATGAAATAGCGATTCAAGTGTTTGCTAAAAATTTAAAACAATTATTATTAGGTTCCCCTTTGGGTGAAAAAAAAATACTAGCAATTGACCCCGGATTTAAATCGGGTTGTAAAGTCGTCTGTTTAGATGCGCAAGGAAATTTAAAATATAACGAAACCATTTATCCTCATCCACCTAAGAATGATAGTAATGGTGCTATGAAAAAAATTAGTTCCTTGGTAGATGCGCACAAAATTGATGCAATTGCCATAGGAAATGGTACCGCATCTCGAGAAACTGAACAGCTTATAAGAAGAATTTATTTTAAAAATGACATTCAAGTTTTTGTAGTAAGTGAAGCTGGAGCTTCTATTTATTCTGCTTCAAAAATTGCAAGAGAAGAATTTCCTAATTACGATATAACAGTTAGAGGGGCAGTTTCTATCGGAAGAAGATTAGCAGACCCTTTGGCAGAGTTAGTGAAAATTGACGCTAAATCAATTGGTGTTGGACAATACCAACATGATGTTGATCAAACCAAATTAAAGAAATCATTAGATCGAGTAGTTTCAAATTGCGTGAATTCGGTGGGAGTAAATATAAATACTGCAAGTGCATCTTTGCTTGGTTATGTTTCTGGTTTAGGTCCAAAATTAGCTGAAAGCATTGTTGATTATAAAAAAGAACACGGTGCTTTTACTTCTCGTTCTGAAATCAAAAAAGTTCCTCGATTAGGCGCAAAAGCATTTGAACAAGGGGCAGGATTTCTTCGGATTAAAAATGCTAAAAACCCATTAGATGATTCTTCTGTTCATCCTGAAAGTTATGCAATTGTTTCAAAAATTGCCAAAGATGAAAATAAAACTGTTTCAGAATTAATAGGCGATAAAGCATTGCTTCAAAAAATAGACTTAGGCAACTATATTTCAGAAAAAATAGGCTTACCAACCCTTCAGGATATTTTAAAAGAATTAGAAAAACCAGGACTTGACATTCGTTCAGAAGCAAAAGTCTTTACTTTCAATCAAAATATAAAAACCATCAATGATCTTAGAGAAGGTCAACTACTACCAGGAATTGTAAATAACATTACCAATTTTGGATGTTTTGTCGATGTTGGAATTAAAGAAAGTGGTTTAATCCATGTTTCAAACCTAGCGGATGCTTTTGTAAAAGATGTAAGTGAACATGTCCATTTACACGAACAAATCATTGTAAAAGTGTTGGAAATAGATATTCCTAGAAAGCGAATTCAACTGAAACTTCATAAATAATTACAAAAATTCTACTACTTTTGTCTTTTAAATTATTCTTTTACTTTTAACCTTATAATTAGTATAGCATGCAACTGTACAATACCCTAAGCGCGAAAGAGAGAGCAGCCTTATTAGAAGAAGCGGGACAAGACCGCTTAACGCTTTCTTTTTATCAATATGCCAAGATTGGCAATCCAGAACTTTTTAGAAACCATTTATTTGTAGCGTGGGATGCCCTTGAAGTCTTGGGACGTATTTACGTAGCTAATGAAGGAATCAATGCGCAATTGTCTTTGCCTGCCCAAAAATTCAATGATTTTAAAGACTTTTTAGATGGTATCTATTTCTTAGAAAATTGCCGTTTGAACATTGCTGTAGAGCAAGACTTAAAATCGTTTTTAAAACTAAAAGTAAAAGTGCGTCACAAGATCGTGGCCGATGGCTTGAACGACGACACCTTTGATGTAACCAATAAAGGGGTTCATGTAGATGCTTCAACGTTTAACGACTTAATAGAAGATCCAGATACAGTCTTGGTAGATATGCGTAATCACTATGAGAGTGAAATTGGGCACTTTAAAAATGCCATTACACCCGATGTTGATACGTTTAGAGATTCTTTAGATATTATTGAAGAAGATTTAAAAGATAACAAAGAAGACAAGAAATTAGTGATGTATTGTACGGGAGGAATACGTTGTGAAAAAGCGAGTGCCTATTACAAACACAAAGGGTTTAAAAATGTGTTTCAATTAGAGGGCGGTATTATTGAGTATACCCGTCAAGTAAATAATCAAGGATTAGAAAATAAATTTTTAGGTAAAAATTTTGTTTTTGATCACAGGCGCAGCGAACGCATCAGTGATGATGTGATTTCCAATTGTCACCAATGTGGAGCCTCTTGTGATATGCATATAAACTGTGCCAATGAGGGCTGTCATTTACTCTTTATTCAATGCGAAGTTTGTTCCGAAAAAATGGAATTTACCTGCAGCAAAGGATGTTATGAAATTATTCAATTGCCGTTCGAAGAACAAAAAGCATTGCGAAAAGGAACGCACGCCAGTAATAAAATTTTTAAAAAAGGTAGATCTTCAAAATTAGCCTTTAAGAAATAAATTTGTACACTGTTAAGAGAACGCTAAAGCAAATACACGTTGGAAAGTTTAATTTTCGTTATGTTTGTAAAGATATAACGAAAAACAAAAATGATTACAGTAGAAGAAGCCATTTTAGCTGTTAAAAATACGTGTAAACCATTACATAAATCTGAATCTTTACATTTAAAAAACGCGGTAGGATCTATTCTTTCTGTAGATGTCTTCTCTCCTATTTACATGCCTCCATTTAGACAATCTGCTATGGATGGATATGCATTGAGTTTACATGACTCTAACAACTATATTTTAATCGATGAGGTAAAAGCTGGTGACAGTCATCAACCCATTTTAAAAAAAGGGGATGCTATTAGAATATTTACAGGAGCTCCAGTTCCCGAGACTGCAAATGCAGTTATCATGCAAGAAAGAGTTTCATTAAATGATAAAAGGATTTCTATTGAAGGACTCGTAAAAGAAAAAGACAATATTAGGCCTTTAGGCGAACAAGTAAAAAAAGGAGAGATTGCTTTAAAAAAGAATACAAAATTAAGCCCTGCTGCTGTTGGATACTTATATTCTTTAGGAATCACTAATGTATCAGTATTTAAAAAACCTTCTATTGCATTAATTACTACAGGCAATGAGCTCATTGAACCAGGGCAAAGTCTTGGTCCTGGAAAAATTTATGAAAGTAATTCGGGGATGATTCAGAGTGCTCTCGAAAAACTTGGAGTACATAATATACAGGTCTATAAAATTAAAGATAACTACACTACGACTTTAGAAACTTTAAAAAAAGCGATCAACACAAATGATTTGGTTATAATTACGGGTGGAATATCCGTGGGTGATTATGATTTTGTTGGAAGAGCTCTTCATGAATTACAAGTGGATGAAATTTTTTATAAAGTGAAACAAAAACCTGGAAAACCATTGTTTTTTGGAAAAAAAGAGGATTCTTTAATTTTTGCATTACCGGGGAATCCAGCGGCTGCTTTGTCTTGTTTCTATGTATATGTGTATACGGCATTACAAATTATTGAAAACAATCCTTCTATTAGTTTGCCTAGAATCAGTGCAAAATCACAAACTACTTTTAGTAAAAAAGGAGATCGATCACAGTTTTTAAAAGCAATTTATTACCAAGGAAATGTTACCATTTTAGAAGGGCAAAGCTCTGCAATGCTTCAAACATTTGCGCTCTCAAATGCCTTAGTTTATCTTCCTTCAAATCATTCAGAAATTAAATTGAATGAAGAAGTTGAGGTCATATTATTACCCTTTTAATACACTAAATATGGATTACAAAATAAAAAGTAGAATCTGGATCGAAACTAAAAACAATGTGTTACTAGGGGAAGGACGTGTTCAATTATTAAAAGCCATTGAAGAAACTGGTTCGCTTTCAAAAGCTGCTAAAACAATAAAAATTTCTTATAAAAAAGCGTGGAATTTAATTGATTCAGTAAATAAATCTGCTAAGAAACCCGTAACGATTAATAGCATTGGCGGTAAAGGTGGCGGAGGAGCAGAATTAACTCCTTATGGTAAATCTTTGGTAACTGCTTTTGATGAAATTAATAAAAACTGTTGGGCTTTTTTAGATCAACAATTAGAGTCTATTAAAAAATTATAGCATGGTTTTAGGCAATGAACATATCTATATTTTCCTCATGATACTCCCTATCGTGTCTTTTTTATATGCAAGTGTGGGACATGGAGGAGCTAGTGGATATTTAGCTTTAATGGCTGTTTTTTCATTTGCTCCAGGCATCATGAAACCTACTGCTTTATTACTGAACTTGTTTGTGGCTGCTATTTCTTTTTATTATTTCTATAAAGAAGGGTATTTTAATAAACGATTATTCTTGTATTTCGCAATCACCTCAATTCCTTTAGCCTTTATTGGTGGCACTATTGAAGTTGATGCAACTATCTATAAAAAAATCTTAGCGGTATTGTTACTTTTTGCCACTTTAAAGATGTTAAATGTCTTCGGAAAAGAAAGCGTTACCATTAAAAATGTAAAACTCTGGCAGGGATTATTAGTCGGTGGAGCTATTGGCTTCTTTTCTGGTCTAATTGGTATTGGGGGTGGCATTATTTTAAGTCCTATTATTTTATTACTGCATTGGGGAAATATGAAAGAAGCCGCTGCAGTTTCAGCTCTATTTATTTGGGTCAATTCAGCATCTGGCCTAGTAGGTCAACTAAGTAGTGGTGTTTCAATAGAATTAGAGTCTTTTTTATTAGTGGCTATCGCTTTGATTGGCGGCGTATTTGGAGGTTATTTTGGGAGTAAAAAAATCAATAATCAGAAACTTAGATATGTATTGTCTTTTGTATTATTAATCGCTTGTGTAAAACTATTTTATACCTAAATGAATACATCAAAAAACATAACAGGGATTATTCTCGCAGGTGGAAAAAGTTCTCGAATGGGAACCGACAAGGGGTTTTTAAAGCTTAACGGAAAACTTTTTATTGAACATATTATTGCGGCACTAACTCCATTTGTTTCAGAAATAATTATTGTTTCAAATCATCCAGAGTATGATAATTTTAAGCTGAAAAGAGTGCCTGATTTTGTTGAAAATGCTGGTCCATTGGCTGGTGTGTATTCAGGCTTATTAGCTTCTAAAACAGAAAATAATTTAGTGTTGAGTTGTGACATTCCTTTAATTAATTCTGAAATTTTAGCTGAATTAGTAAGGCAAATAGATGATGTTTCAGAAATTATTCAAATTGAAAGTAATGGCAAGACAATGCCACTAATTTCAGTATACAATAAAAGTTGTAAAACAGTATTCAGTTCATTGTTAAATCAAGGGGAAAGAAGATTGCGGTTTGCTGTAAATCAATGCAAAGTGAAAAATATAATATTAAAAAAAGAACAAGAAAAGTGGGTAAGTAACATTAATACTCCAGAACAATTAAAAGAAATTAGAAATGAACATACCTATTAAATACTTTGGTCTCATTGCTGAAATAACCCAGTGTGAAAATGAAACTATAGATTTTTCTGAAGCTTCTCTGAAGGAGCTTTTGTCTCATTTATATTTAAAATACCCAAAACTAAAAGATCAAGAATTTCAGGTGGCTCAAGATCAAGAGTTAATTTCAAGTGAAACAAAATTAACAGGTAAAGAACTAGCATTACTGCCTCCTTTTGCAGGAGGTTGATTTATGGAACGATATAACAGACATATAATCCTTTCAGAGATTGGTCAAAAAGGCCAAGAGAAGTTGAATCAAGCTAAGGTTTTAGTGATTGGAGCGGGTGGCCTAGGATGTCCCGCTTTACAATATCTAACCGCTGCAGGAATTGGAACGATAGGAATTATAGATTTCGATATTGTCTCTAAATCGAACCTTCAGCGACAAGTATTATTTGGAACATCCTCTTTAGGAAAGAATAAAGCCATTGCTGCTAAACAGCGTTTAGAAGATTTAAATGATGCAATACGTATCAAAGCATATCCAGAAAAATTAACAGCTCAAAATGCCATTTCATTATTTTCTGAACATGATATTATCGTTGACGGAACTGATAACTTTGAGGCTCGTTATTTAATAAATGATGCTTCAATAATATCTAATAAACCTTTAGTTTTTGGAGGAATCTATAAGTTTGAAGGACACCTGTCTGTTTTCAATTATAACAAGGGTCCTAGTTATCGTTGTTTGTTTCCAAACCCTCCTAAAGCAGGTTCGGCACCTAATTGCTCAGAAGTTGGGGTTTTAGGGGTTTTACCAGGTATAATTGGGAGCATGCAAGCAAATGAAGTGATTAAAATAATCTTAGGGATTGGTCAAAACCTTTCTGGAAAGCTCTTATGTTATAATGCATTGAATTTGCAAACTTCAATCATTAAAATTAAAAAATCTGAAAACGAAATAAACAAAGTGCTTGAGAAATCAAACAATTTTCAACAACAAAACCAACCCTCAATACACTGTGAACCTATGTCAATATTTGTATCAATACAGGACGTTTATCAACAAGAAAATATTCAATATATCGATGTGCGTGAAGTGTATGAGCTGCCAGAAGTCGAGGAGCTATCATTAACTTCTATTCCTTTAGGTGACTTGCAAAACCAATTAAGCAAATTAGATCCTGAAAAGAAAAAAGTATTTTTTTGTCAAGCTGGAGTGCGAAGTAAACATGCCGTATTATTATTACAACAACTCAATATTGAAAACTGTTTTAGCCTAATTGAAGGTGCTTCAAGTATAAATAGTTTCATTACTCAACATAAAAATAATTAACAGATGACAGATAAAAAACCAAAAAATGTATTTAGAGAAGGAGCTATTTCTTCAGAATTTATAGGAGCATCCATTGCAAAACACCAAACTAAAACAAGTATTGGGGCGCATAATATTTTTTTAGGACAAGTACGTGCTGATGTTATCAATTCGAAAGAAGTTATCGCTATAGAGTACACAGCCTATGAAGATATGGCAAATGCAAAATTTCATGAAATTAGAGAAGCGGCTTTTCAACAGTTCGAACTTACTTGCATGCATATTTACCATAGTATTGGTACCGTAAAAACGGGTGAAATTTGTTTGTTTGTATTTGTTTCCTCCCCGCATCGAGCAATAGTTTTTAAAGCCTTAGAGTTTATTGTAGAAAAAATAAAAGCACAGGTACCTGTATTTGGAAAAGAAATTTTTGAAGACGAAACCCATCAATGGAAATGTAACAAATAATGTTTAATTGTTTAATTGTAAATAACTATGTCATATAAATTTTCATTTGAAAAATTAAATGTTTGGATTGACTCAAAAGAGCTTATAAAAATGATTTATAAGCTTACTTATAAGTTTCCAGATGAAGAAAAATTTGGTTTAACCTGTCAGCTAAGAAGAGCCTCAGTATCTGTAGCTTCAAATCTAGCTGAGGGAACATCAAGAAAAACTAATAAAGACAAAGCTCACTTTACAACAATAGCTTTTAGTTCACTAATGGAGGTTTTAAGTCAAGTTATAATTGCCAAGGAATTAAATTTTGTAGAAGAAAATGATTATCAGATTTTATGAACTGAAATCGAAAAGATTTCGAATAAGTTAAATGCTTTAAGAAACTCACAATTAAACAAATAAACGAATCAACAATCTAATGGTAGACATCACACATAAAAGTACCACGCTGCGAACTGCAATTGCCCAAGCCGTTGTAAAAGTTAGTAAACCAGAAACCATTACCGCTATCAAAAACAGAACAGTCCCAAAAGGAGATGTGTTTTCTATGAGCAAAGCAGCTGGATTATTAGGGGTAAAAAGAACACCCGATATTTTACCTGATTGCCATCCCTTACCAATTGAATTTACTAGTGTTGAATATGAAATAAATGGTTTAGAGATTACGGTTTTGTTTACGGTTAAAACGATTTATAAAACAGGAGTTGAAGTGGAAGCCATGCATGGTGCAAGTGTAGTGGCATTAAACATGTATGACATGTTAAAGCCTATAGATAAAGGAATAGAAATTCATCATATAAAACTGCTTCAGAAGAAAGGGGGCAAATCAGATTTTAAAGATCGTTTCAGAAAAGATTTAAAAGCAGCTGTTATCGTTTGTTCAGATACTATTTCAGCAGGACAAAAAGAAGACAAAGCAGGAAAAGCTATTATTAAAAAGTTAGAAGAGTGTGGCGTTGCAATTTCAGAATATATCATTATTCCTGATGAACAAGAAATTATACAGTCTAAAGCGAAGCATTTTCAAGAACAAGGACTAGATCTAATTATTTATACGGGTGGAACAGGGCTTTCTGGAAGGGATGTTACGCCAGAAGCTTTAATTCCTCTGTTGGATAGAAGAATTCCTGGAATTGAAGAGGCCATTCGAAATTACGGACAAGAAAGAACTCCATACTCAATGTTGTCGAGAAGTGTGGCAGGAACAATAAAAGACACTTTAGTTTTAGCTTTACCGGGTTCAACCAATGGAGCTAAAGAGTCTATGGATGCTGTATTTCCATCGGTATTACATGTTTTTAGAATATTAAAAGGCGCAAGACACGATTCATGAAAAAATCAAAACCCATATTACAAGACGGCTTTGGGAGAGAACATACCTATTTACGTATTTCTTTGATTGAACGCTGTAATTTACGCTGCAGTTATTGTATGCCAGAAGAGGGGGTTCAGCTTACTCCAAGAAGTCATTTAATGACGTATGAAGAAATCTACACCATAGCAAAAACATTTGTGGACCATGGTGTTACAAAAATTAGATTAACTGGGGGAGAACCTTTAATTAGAAAAGATATTCCTGTTATTCTTGAAAAATTAGCAAGCTTACCTGTTGAATTATCTATAACATCGAATGCTGTTATTATAGATAGGTTTATTGATACTTTTAGAGCCAATGGTCTCCACAATATTAATGTTAGTTTAGATTCGTTACATCGAGATAAATTTAAAGAAATTACACGAAGAGATAATTTTCAAAAAGTATATGATAATATACTTTTGTTGGTCGATGAGGGTTTCAATGTAAAATTAAATGCTGTGTTGATGAAAGGGTTTAATGATAATGAAATTATTGATTTTATTCGTTTAACTAAAGAGTTGCCAATTTCAATTCGTTTTATTGAATTTATGCCTTTTGATGGGAATAAGTGGAATATGGAAAAAATGGTTTCTTATAAGGAAGTCATGGAAAAAGTCCGTGAAGCGTTTTCAGAAAAAGAAATTATACGACTCAAAGACGCTCCGAATGATACTTCTAAAAATTATACTATTGAAGGATATAAAGGTAGTTTTGCTGTTATTAGTTCGGTGACAAATCCGTTTTGTGATTCTTGTAATCGATTAAGACTAACAGCAAATGGTCAATTAAAAAACTGTCTTTTTTCTGCATCAGAATCTGATTTACTTACCAATTTAAGAGCTGGAAAATCGATTGAACCTGTAATTAAAAAAGCAGTAGAAGCAAAACTAAAAATAAGGGGAGGAATGGATACTTTAGAAAAACTTCAAGAACCCAAATTACATGGTCAAAATAGAAGCATGATTACCATTGGTGGATAAAAAATTATGTGCAATTAAAAACTAAAGTCTTTTAAGGGAATAACGCTTTCTTTTTTTATGAAAGCATGTAGTTTATGGAGTGTTAAGGGGCACTAGACAACATGGGGTTAAAACCTTAAATCAACTATAATTAAAAAAGGTTAATCACCTTAACTATAATGATGATTATATATATCGCTATTAATTAATTAAATTTGATAAAATAAAAATATTTACAAATGAAAAAGCACCTCTCTATAATATTAATATTCCTTACAACCCTTTTAACAGCACAAGAAACAAAACATTTAACACTCGAGGATGCCGTTCTTGGACGCTATAAAGGATTGTATCCTGCACAAAAATCTTTTCAGTGGGTTTCTAACTCAGATAGGTATGCTTTTTCTGAAGACAATTCACTTTTTATATCTAAAGCTTTTCAAATTACGAAAGAAATAATAAGACCTGTTCTTCAATTAGAGGAGCTACAAAAAGAAACAAAAGGATTGAAGCGTTTGCCAAATTTTTCTTCTATTACAAATGAAGAAGTGACTTTTAATCATCAAAATGAAATTGTTATTTATAACTATACTAATAATTATATTACAAGAACTATTTCATACCCAGCTGAAGCAGAAAACAACGATTACAATGAAAAAGCTAGCGCTGTAGCATATACCCTTGATAATAATCTATATCTAGCAAATACAAAGAATCAGAAAATTGCAATTACCAAGTCAAAAGATAAAAACATAGTTTCTGGTCAGGCGATTGCCCGTTCTGAATTTGGAATTACACACGGTATTTTTTGGAGTCCAAATGGCAGCCATATTGCCTTTTATCAGAAAGATGAAAGAAATGTAACTGACTATCCTTTGGTCGATGTTAATACAACACCCGCTTCGCTAAATAATATTAAATATCCTATGAATGGAATGAGGTCTGAAATTCCAAAAGTAGGAGTCTATAGTTTGGCAAAAAACAAAGTTGTGTATCTAAAAATAAACACGTCAGATGAGCATTATTTAACTAATTTATCTTGGTCTCCTGACGAGAAATATGTATTTCTTGCTGAAATTAATAGAGATCAAAATCATATGTCATTTAACATGTATGATATTGCTTCAGGACAAAAAGTAAAAACATTATTTGAAGAAAAAAATGATAAATGGGTGGAGCCAGAACATACTGCGGTTTTTATTCCGAACAGTACGACAGAGTTTTTATGGCTAAGTGAACGCGATGGATTTAGAAACATTTACGTATATGATATTAACAATGGATTTATAAAACAACTAACTAATTATAGTTGGGTAATTAAAGGAATCGCAGGCTTTGATTCAAAAAACAAAAACGTAATAATTTCTGGAACTGGTGATGACCCTAGAGAAAACAGGGCATTTAAGGTAAATTTAAAGAATGGGAAAACACAAGGCTTAACAACTGAAGCGGGTAGGCACGGCATCAAATTAAGCCCAAATGGAAATTATATAATCGATTCTTATTCAAACATAAATACTCCAAGAATAGTGAAGGTAAAAGCTATTCAAAAAAAGGAAGAAAGAGTTGTATTCACTGCAGATAATCCTATCAAAGATTTTCAACTAGGGACTACTGAATTTGTGAATTTAAAAACAAAAAATGGTGTAAATTTATATGGACGAATAATAAAGCCAGCAAATTTTGATGCTTCAAAAAAATATCCTGTATTAATTTATGTCTATGGAGGCCCTCACGCACAAATGGTAACCAATTCGTGGATGGCTGGTTCTAATCTTTGGATGCAATGGATGGCTGCTGAACAAGATTATGTGATTTTTACACTTGATAATCGTGGATCAGCATCTAGAGGTTTTGCTTTTGAAAGTGTAATACATAGACAGGTAGGTGAAGCTGAAATGGAAGACCAATTAACGGGTGTAAATTATTTAAAGTCACTTCCTTTTGTTGATGGAAAAAGATTGGCAGTACATGGGTGGAGTTATGGTGGTTTTATGACAAACTTATTGATGTTGCGTCATCCAGGAGTGTTTACTACTGCAGTTGCAGGAGGTCCTGTTACAGATTGGAAATGGTACGAAGTTATGTATGGAGAGCGCTATATGGATCGTTGGCAAGAAAATGAAGCTGGTTTTGATAAATCACGCGTGCATAATTATGTGGAAAATTTAGATGGAAAACTATTAGAAATCATTGGTAGTGTAGATCCGGTAGTTGTACCTCAACACACCATGACCTTATTAGATGCGTTTGTTAAGAATAAAAAACAAGTTGATTTTTTAAGTTATCCTATGCACCCTCACAATGTAAGGGGCATTGACCGGGCTCATTTAATGAAAAAGGTGTTGGATTATGTGATTTTAAATAATAATTAAAACAACAGCCAGAAGTAAAAAAATTTCAAATTAAATTTTTTTTGTCTCGTTTTAAAACTTCATTTGAAGTGTCATATAGAAATTTCTATTAGCTGAAGGAATAATTCCAGGTCCAGGATAACCAGTAGCACGTCTAGTGAAATAATAGTTATCTAAAACATTATTAATACCTGCTTCTAATTTGAATTTTTTATAGGTATAAGAAAGTGAAATATCCAAAACATCATAAGCAGGGATTTCACCAATCACACCACTTAAGTTGCCTTCCACAGCATTAGTAGCATCTGTAAACTGTTGTGATAAGTACGTGTATTGAAAATTAGATAAAAAGTTTTTGTAGCCAAACTTTAGTCCTGTTTTAAAATTTAAATTAGGAACGAATTCAACTTTTTTTCCTTCTACACCATTTTCTTCAGATGCCGTGTATTTAGAGTCTATTATAGATGTATTTATAAAATAGTTAAAACTATAATCATTGTCTTTAATAAGTAATTTATTCAAATTCAAATCAATCAATGATTCCAAACCATACATAACAGCATCGCCGACATTACCACGAACAGTTTTCACACTCCCGTCAGGAAATGCTTGCTGCACAAAACCAATTCTGTTTTTATAAAATAACCCAAAAACATCAACATCATAAGAAATTATATTTTTATAGTTTCCTCTTAGACCAAGGTCTGTAGTAAAACCTTTTTCATCGCTAATGGTTGGGCTTATTGAAAAAGCAGGATTGATAATACTTATATCTGAAAAGGTAACTGATCGATAATTTTGAGAGATATTCCCGTAAATTTCTATAGCTGCAGATGGCTTATAACCTATTCCTAAACCAAGAAGTACAAACGAACGCTCCCTTACCTCACTATTATCTATAGTTTCGTTTAAAATAACGTTTCCCGCTGCATCCGTATTTATGTTTTTATAAAAACCGTTACTTTCGGTTTTTATATATTCAAAACGAAATCCAGGAGTAATGGATAGTTTATCATTTAAATATAAAATATTTTCTCCAAATACCGCGATGTTTATATTTGGATAGGTATAGTTAGATTGATTTCCGTAGTTAGGATAGTCTTCCAATTGAAAATCAAAGTTTGAATCTGTCCCTCCAGTCCCAGGCCCTTGCTGTCCAGTATTATCTGCTTTGTAATATTTAGAACCTAATAAAACTGTAGATTTTTTATTAAAAATTTCATATTTATTTAGAATTCTTGCTTCAAAACCAAAATTATTAAAATCCCCTTTTATAAGATCTCTTTCTTGTAAGGGGTCTATTTGATCAACTCTATTAGTTCTAAAGCCAAGTGCATATCTTGAAGCATTTAAACCAAAAGCACTAAACGTAAAGTTGGTGTTCTCTGAGAACTTATGTGCAAACTTTAAATTATACAACAACCAATCTACTTGAAACCAGTTTCTCGCTCGATTACTCTGAAAAGGATTAGCGTTAAACATTTGATCACTTAATCCGCCAGCTTGTTGCGCTAAATAATTCAAATAGGTAATTTCTCCGCTAATTTTAGTGTCTTTTTTAATTTGATAGCCAATGTGAGCGTAAACATTTTTTGATTCAAACTCAGAATTGGACCTAAACCCATCTCCCTTTTTATAATTAAAAAATGAATAATAACTCCATTTTTTCTTTGTTCCGCTAATACTTGTAAAATTGGTATATAGGCGGTTACTACCAAGGGTATTTCTCGTAATAAACTCAAAAGGTTTATTTGGATTTGGCAATTTTATTATAAAGTTAACTAGACCACCGAACTGTGTCCCGTGTTGTAAAGATGCGGCACCCCTAATTATTTGTATTTCTTTTAAGGATTCTGCAGCAGGTGAGTAATAGCTTTCCGGATAACCTAATACGTCTGCGCTAATATCGTATCCGTTTTGGCGAGTATTAAAATTTGCTGTTCTGTTCGGGTCTAGGCCTCGCCCACCAATATTTAACTGCAATCCCGCATCATCGTTTTGGTAAATATTTAAACCCGCAACTTGGCTATAAATTTGTCTTGCATTATTAGAAGCTAAATTAGCCATGGACTGATCCACCAAAACCACTTCGGTTTTTTTTCCAGCATAAATAGCAGTTCCTTCAACATCTTTTAATCGTTTTAATTCAAAAGTTTTTGCCTTACGTATCTTTATTTCTACCTCAGAAAGTTCTTCCGCCAGTACTTCTAGTGTTTGGCTAATGATGGTGTCTTTAGAAATAGTTATCGTTTGTTCTGCAACCTTATAGCTATAGGAAAAAAAAACAAGTGTCATTTTTTTCTTGTAGGTTGTAAATTCAAAGTAGCCTTCAGGATTTGTGGCTGTTAATATGCCAGATGTTTTACTAAATATTTCAATATTATTAATAGGTAAGTTTGTTCCAGCAAGATTTACGATCCCTGAGACTTTATTTTGTGCCATTAAATTTATGGACAACAATAAACATATTACGGTTAATATATTAAAATCCTTTAATTTCATCTTTAAATGGTAAAATCCACTTTTTTGGGTTCAACGTTTCTTTTTGTTGGTACAAATCTATATTATTTTTGATAAAGGGTTGACTCAAACGACCATTTAAAGCTACATAGCTTTCAACAAATACTTGTATGTTTTTATGACCTTCACTTTTGAAGTGATCTCCTAAAAAGTGAGCATATTCTAAAATAAAATCAGGTTGAAAGCTCATTTGTTTTTCTTGTAGAGGTGTTAAAAAATCTTGGTTATCTACGTAAAAGAAATCACCCGTTTTACTATTTGTAATTTTAAAATTAGCATAGCCCATTTTTTCCATAAGCATAACGCGCCACGAAAAACGATAGCCTTCCTCTGTCCAAAATAATTCATTTGGATATAAAGCATATCTAAAAGGAAAAAATAATTGGAAAATAAAAAATAAGGAAAGCACTATAGTTGTTATTTTTCGATGTTTAAAGTTATAAATTTCTTTAACTACAATTTCTTGCTTTAATTTAAAAAGATGCTTTATTATACCTTTTAAAAATGAAATAATTTTTTGGTGAAATCCAGCTTCAAAAAAGATTAGAGAACTTACAATCATAACATATGGAAACATGCCAATCGGGAATAAAACTCCGGTAAAAACATGAAAAAAGACAACCAAACCAAAAGCAAACCATCTTGTCTTTCTATAAAATAATAAAAAAGGTATTGCTAAATCATAAAGCATTCCAGACCAACTCATGGCATAATGAAACCAATTTTGTTGCATTAATGTTTCTCCTATAAAAGGTAAATCATACTTAGAAGGAAGCCATATCTTTAGAGGCATTGCTTTAAATAGCCAGTCGGAATTTATTTTAGATAAACCAGCATAAACATAAACGATGGATACCAATAATTTAATAGTATCAATAGACCATTTTGGAACTAAACGATATGATTTTTTATTAAGATATGAATCTATCGAGAAAGAAACATTTACAGGTAAAAAAATCAAGAGAAAACTCAAGATACTTATAAAGTAATAATGGTTTAAGTACATGGTTTTATCCATTAACTCGATATAAGTGAAGCTTAAAAAAAAAGTAATTATGGCCACTCTGTACTTAAATCCTAAAGCAACAAAGAGTGCAGATAAACCACAGATAAAAAACAATAAATACGTTACGTTTCCTAAAGGCTTTACCCATTCAAAACCATAATAAGTAAAGTGAAATTCAGGGAGTATATATACGGTTTCAATCCAACCTTTAGACCAAAATCTAATAATACTATAAAGCATCATTAATCCAAAACCAATCCGAAAAATGATTAGAGGTGACGCATTATTTTTTTTATCTAAATATGTTTTTAAATTAAACATCACAGTACAAAAAAGTTGTTTTTTAGATGAGCATCCTTAGCTTTTATATTTTTATATGAACATCAATCATTTAAAAGATACTTTTAATTCATCTTGGTATTGTATTCTAGCTAAAGTGGCCCATTGGATGAGTCTTTCTTGGTCTTCTTTAGAAAGTTTCCCGTGTATCCACGTATAAGAATCTAATGGCATTTCACCTTCTTCTAATTCTTCAACTAGTTCTTCTAATTTATGATCTTTCTTTTTTATAGAATACGTTTGCCAGGCAGACATATTAAAATCTCCTTTACCCTCTTTTACATGATCTGCTAACCAATAAGATATCGGTGCAATTTCAGCATACCAAGGATATTTTGTTGAATCTGAATGGCAATCAAAACAATTTTGTTTTAAAATAATTAACACATTATCAGATGGCTTTGTATCATTTTTAAAAGCTGTAATTCCTTCTAATCCTCCGTTGTTTTTATTGGGACGTATAAATTGCATTGCAAATAACACAACTAATAATAACAACCATATGTATTTTAGTGTTTTCTTCATGTTTAATCACCATCAGCATCTACATAATCTACACTAATATTAAAGGCTTGGAGCATATCAACTTTTAACAAAACAACTACCGTTTGTAAAGCATCGTAAGCATTAGTCATTTTTGTATTATCTTCATTTATTTGCATAGAGAAATCATCATCAAGAAGGTTTATTTTTTCTCGTGCTAGATCTAATTTGTCGTTTATTAAAGTAACTAAATCAGAATTATTTAGATAAATTAAATAATCACTAAAACTACTATCTAGAGAGTTAGTGTTGTAGGACTTACCATTGAATAAATTTTGTACTGCATTTAGCGCCTCTAAGGCTAAAGTTTTAGAAGATTCTTTATTGTATAATGCTTCTACCTTATTTGGCAGTGGAGTTGAAGAGAAGTTTCCAGCAGGGATACCAATTTTATTAGCTCTCAAACCTTTTTCATAATAATAAATATAGTCGTTCACAAACTTGTTAAATCCACTAGTAGCAGTATTGGATGTGCTATTAATAAAAATATTTCTATATGACGATGTCCAGTCATTCAAAACACTTTCAGTTAAGTTTTTCATTTGTGTTACTAGGTCCGATAGGTATGCTTTGTAATTTTCACTTTCGGGATCACTTGTATACTTTTCAATTATAGCAAGGTCTGTGTTTTCTATCCCATATAGCATATAATCTAAAGCAGGAAATCCAACCGCGTCATTGTTATTTGGATGTTCTAGGTCTGCATCTCCTGAGGCTATATTGCTTTTTATGTCGTCATCATTTGTAGGGTATATATTCATTTGAAAATTATACGAAATTTCTTCAGCCTTACCAATATTAAACATTTCAACAAATTGCCAAGATTTATAGGTGTTTAACCAAGATGTCCTTAGGGCTGATAACTTTTCTGAGTTTGGATCAGTAATAAAGTCATCTTTTGTAGAGACTAAGACTCCTAATTTTGTATTTAAATCTTGGTATGAAGGGATGATGATGTTATCTGCTATATTTGAAAGCATAGCTTCTCTATTAAAATCATCACTGTTTTCCAAACCACTTGTGTTGTCACTTTTACTACAAGAAATTACTATTATTAGTACTATTATTACTAGTGAAATATTTTTTAACATATCTGTACTCTTTTATATTTTAGAATGCTTGCAAAATTAGTAAGTAGTTACCATATAAAAAAATACATGGCAACTACTTTCTTGGTTAATTAAAAAAAACTTTAATTGTTATCATCAGCTGCTGCTTCAACAGTAAACCCAAATTCTGTAGCAATTTGATTAGACATTTGATCTAATGTTTCTGATGTTGAGTCCCAAAAGCCATTTCCTACCATCAGTTGATCTATAAAACCATCTACCTCTGACTTGTTAAAGTAAGGTGAGTCCGTATTTGGTTTACGTGTGAACTGCAAACTAAAAATAAATCCGTAACCTTCAGAAAGGTTATGAAATGCTTTTGCAGGATTATTTTCGTTTAAGTATGTTTTACCAGCTTGTAAGTAATAAACAGATCGTACCGCTATAATCAAAGATATTTTTTCTCTTAAAATACTTACTTGCTCATCACGAACGGTGTAATTTTTTCCAACTATAGCTGCTCTACCTAATTTGAAAGCATTATAAATATCTGTAGCAATGCCTGCAAAACTTGGATCAAGCTCTACTTTAGCTAAATATTTATTTAAAAAATCATCTGCCCCTAAAACCGGTACAAGATCCTGAGGGTTTTCTTCTGCCCCATATAAATAACCAAAAGCTTCATCCCATTTATGCTCCATTGTGGTATAGTCTTTACCCTCATCAAGAACATCGTTATTATTATTTTCTCTATTATCACCTTCATCCAAAACAGCTGAGCTCAAGTAACTGTTTAGTATTTGATCAGTCATTAATGAGCCTATTAGCCCCTTTGCAAAAGCCTGGTTATACTCTAAACCTTTAGCGTTAATATAGCGCGTTGATCCACCGCCATTTTCTTGTAGTTGTCCTGAATTTCCAGAGCTTGCGGTAGTTTCCCAATTTGGAAATACATCTTGAACCTGTCCTTCTAGGTAACCATCGAAATCTGCTTTTAGTGCATTTGAACTTGTAGTGTTAGAAGAAAAGTAATCAATTGATGCTGCGGTTTTACTTCTTACACTTTTACTAGAACCATTTAAATCTAATCCAGGTACATCTTCAAAGTCATTAGCACCCTCTACATGTGCAAACATAGCATCAAGTTGAGTTTGTGTTTTTGAATTATCTTTTATAGCAGAGGCTGTTTGACTTGCCATCGCTATTCTTGTTGTTTGACCGCCATAGGATACTGTATTTTCTCCACCCCTATTAAACGAATAGGTTGCTGGTGCAGTTATTGTAGAACCTACAGGGTTTACTGTATTATCGTCATCGGATGAACATGCTGCAAAGAATATTGATAAAAATGTGGCAAGACTTAATGTAATTTTTTTCATTTTTGTTTTATTTTTACTTAGACTTATTATGAATAGCGCAAAAATAGCATAGAAGTTTTAATTTCGCAAGCTTATTTAGAATAAATCTTAATAATAATTTTAAGCTAGGTTTTACCTGGGTTTTTAAACGGTTAAATAGTGTTTTAAAGGCTTCTAAAAAGCAAGAGTTCATAGTTATGTAAAAAAAATAGAGGAAGCTGTTGTAACCTAACCCTTAATAAGACTTGCTCTTTTGGTTTAAAATCAATATTTTTTTTACATCATTTCTATTAGATACCTTTTTTATCCTCATTTATCTTTATAAGGTTTAAGGTTAGCTTTTCTTCAACAGCTACTTCTTTTCCTTTTGTAATAGAGGTTTTATTATTGGTATTATTAAATTTCTTTTGTAAATTTTCTTTTTTCTGAAAAAGAACTACTAAATTTCAGAAAATGTTTTTAATGCAATCCCATTAAAATAATCAATTTTAAATATCCTTTTATGAAAACCAAAACACTAATTATTGCAGCCGCCTTATCTATGAGCTTATTGACTTCTTGTAGAGAACATAAAGAAGCAGAAAAGGAAGCTGATGTCGATGTTAAAGTCGAAAAAGTAGAAGAACAGCCCGAAATCGATACAGATGAAAAAAGACGTCTCGATAGCATTCGCCAAGTAAAAGAACACGGACACGCTCATTAAACTTCTAGGCGTTGGGTAAAATAATGAATGAAGCCTTTATTTTCAATATTGATGAACACAAGCCTTAAAAAACTAATAAACCGTTCGGTTATACTACTTTTTTGTTTAATCTCCTTGGGAGTTTATGCACATGGTGTTGATGAACAAACACAAACCTTTTTATCATTAAATAAAGGGGTTGCCTTTGGTCCTTTTCTCTATGTTGGGGCAAAACATATGATTACAGGATACGATCATTTACTCTTTTTGATAGGAGTTATTTTCTTTTTATTTAGAATCCGAGAAGTAATTATATATGTTAGTTATTTTACCCTTGGACATAGCGCTACGCTTTTGCTTGGGGTGATGGCCGATATTCAGGTAAATGCTTTTTTAATAGATGCAGTTATAGCTTTATCGATTGTTTACAAAGGGTTTGATAATCTAGGGGGGTTTAAACGGTTCTTTGGAAAACAGCCTAACACCAAGGCTGCTGTCCTCATTTTTGGGTTGTTTCACGGTTTTGGTTTAGCCACCAAATTACAAGAGTTTGAGTTTGACAAAGAAGGCCTTTTTATCAATTTATTAGGATTTAATCTGGGAGTAGAAATTGGTCAGTTTTTAGCCTTGGGTTTTGTAGTATTACTCATCGCCATTTGGAGAAGGTACGATAGCTATCTTAAATTTTCTAAAATCACCAATACTCTATTAATGGCAGCAGGATTCCTACTGCTCGGATTTCAATTAACCGGATATTTCATGTCTTAACACCTTATTATGGACACAAACAAACAGCCCCTTATGGGTAAAAAACAGCTCCTAAAATCTATCGGAATCGCCTTATTAGTTGGTATTCTAGTTCTATTAGCGGCCGTTTTTCCTGCCGAATACGGAATGGATCCCTTAGGAACAGGGAACCTTTTTGGATTCGGAAAGTTATACCAAAGCGAAGCAGCCTCCAACACCAATGAAACTGACGATACCAAAACATCTGTTCTAAATTTTAAAAAATTAAAACTTGAAAAATTAGGATCTCCAGCTAGTGTTCCTAAACCTATTGAAGCTCAAAATTCAGCACCAGAAACACAGTTCTCTCCAAAGGAAGATACTTTAAGTGTATCTATCCCGGCTGGAAAAGGGCTTGAATATAAATTTAAGATGCTTAAATATGGAAGTGTTAAGTATGAGTGGGTCACTGATCAAGGTATTGTGTATATCGATTTTCATGGAGAAGTGAAACAAGCAAATCCACCAGAAAATGTATTCTATGAAAGTTATACGCTAGCCTATTCCAACAATATGGCAGGAACTTTTACCGCTCCTTTTGAAGGAAAGCACGGCTGGTATTTTAGAAATGAAAGCAAGCAAGCTATTGTTGTAACCCTAAGGCTAAAAGGGCAATATGAGTTGTTTTAGATAAAAAAAGGCGAGCCTATGCTCGCCTTTTAATTCTATACTATTATTTTATTTACTCCCTAACATCAAAATTTCATTACACACTACTTCGGTGATATATTTTTTTTGTCCTTCTTTGTCTTCATAACTTCTAGAGGTTAGTTTTCCTTCTACAGCAACTTCTTTTCCTTTGGTTATATAGGTTTCAATAATCTCAGCTGTTTTTCCCCAGGCAACCACATTATGCCATTGCGTGTCGGTTACTTTTTCACCTTGTGCGTTTTTATAGGTTTCGTTGGTGGCAATATTAAATTTTGCTAATTTTTTTCCAGAATCTAATGTGATGATTTCTGGATCATTTCCTAAATTTCCAATTAATTGAACTTTGTTTCTTAGTGTACTCATAATTTCTATATTTTAAATTTGTCCTTAAGTTCATCTCAAGGATCTAGCGAACTGAATCTAAATCGGCCGTTTATAGGTTAACTCGATTCAACAGGGCAAACTTAGTGTGATAGAAATATTTTAGTTGGTTGTTACGTACTTACTTTCGTTTATAATTACTTGTAAGCGCTTGTAAATAAATATATCACTAACAAATAGGTGTTTACAAAACAATAATTATTTTTTCAACATTGCAATATGTGGAATTCCATCTTCTAAATAGCCCTCGCCTACTTGTTTAAAACCGTGAGATTCGTAAAAATTAGTTAGATAGACTTGTGCGGATAGTTTAATTGTGTTGGTTTGATATTTGTTTTTTATTGCTTCAATGGAAGCTTTCATAATATCATGTCCGTATTTAAATTTACGTTGAGAAATTTCTACCACTACCCTACCGATTGATGCATTTTCAAAATAATCACCAGGTGCAAAACAACGGGTATACGCAATTATTTTTCCTTCTTTTTCACCTATAATATGAAGTGCTTTTTGATCTTTTCCATCGATATCTTGGTATACACAATCTTGTTCTACTACAAAAACTTCAGAGCGAATTTGTAAGATATCG
Organism: Candidatus Marifrigoribacter sp. Uisw_064; assembly: GCF_047730175.1. Classification (GTDB taxonomy): domain Bacteria; phylum Bacteroidota; class Bacteroidia; order Flavobacteriales; family Flavobacteriaceae; genus Marifrigoribacter. Next base: position 1,242,561 of record NZ_CP159833.1, on the reverse strand, counting down.
TATAGCTCATAAATATTTAATTCAGAAAAATTTTTAATTGTTATGTTCATGTGTCTATATTATTATTTTTAAAGGTCACATGCTGTTCGCTATTTATCTTTTTAGTAAATGATAAACCTTTTAGTATGCTCGTTTCATAAATTTTAGTCTTGTACTACTATATCTTTTACGTCATCTAAAAGATATTCAGGTTGTAGGTTTACATGATTAATACCAAAATCATTATATAAAAGTTCTTCAATTTCATGTAAAATCACATTGAATTCAGATAAAGATATATTTTTATTAAAATCAATATGAGCTTCCATATGAACTTCAAATTCATTTAACTGCCAAGTATGAATATGGTGCACATTTTTTACTTCAGAAATTTGACTAATACGTTCATTTACTTTTTTAATGTTTATATTATCAGGCGTATACAGCATTAATATTTTAAAAGAAGATTTAAATAAATCGTACCCTACAAATAATAAATAAATTGCTATTAGAATTGTTAATACACTATCTACCCAAAACACTTGGTAGTATTTCATTAATAATCCACCAATTAAAACAGCTATCGAAGCGGCCATATCTGAAAACAAATGAACATACGCTGAGCGCATATTCATATTTTCTTTGGAGTCTTTCTGAAGCAATAAAACACTTAATCCATTCGCTGCAATCGCTAATAAAGCTAACCAAATAACTATTTCGCTTTCTATTTCCTGTGGATTATAAAAACGTTCAATAGCTTCAAAAATTAAAATAAAACCTACAATTATTAAGGTTGATGAATTAATAAAAGCAGCCATTATTTCGGCTCTTTTATAACCAAATGTTCTTTTTAAAGAGGCTTTTTTTTTTGAAAAAATATCTGCTATATAACTTATTACTAATGAAATAACATCGCTAAAGTTGTGTAGCGCGTCTGAGAGTAAAGATAAACTCCCTGAAACTATTCCACCTATTACTTGAGCAACAGTTATTAAAATATTTAAAAGGATTGTAAATAATAATTTTTTACCCTTTAAACTACTATTTGAATGTGAGTGCTTATGTGAATGATAATGACCCATGATCTTAGGAACATTTTATTTTATCTACCCTGGTTTGGTGACGACCTCCTTCAAATTCTGTCGCTAAAAAAACTTTAACCATTTCTAACACTTGAGGTATTGCTGTAAAACGAGCGGGGATACATAAAATATTTGCGTTATTGTGGCGTCTTATTAAATCTACGATTTCTTTATTCCAACACAATCCAGCTCTAACATTTTTATATTTATTTGCTGTCATCGCTACTCCATTTGCACTACCACAAATTAATATCCCTACATCTACTAAATTATCATTAACAGCTGCAGCAACAGGATGTACAAAATCTGGATAATCTACACTATCTAAGGTATCTGTCCCATGATTTATAACTGAGATATTTTGTGATTCTAAATATTTAATAATAGCAAATTTATAATCGGGTCCAGCGTGATCGTTACCTATAGCTATTTTCATGTTTTCTATTTTTAACAAAGATACTAATTATACAAACTAGGTTATTTTAAAATTTAATTAATATGGTTAGTTATATTAAAAGTGGTTAATAAGCTTGTTAACTAATGTTAATAATTTTAGAAGATGTTTTTTAGGATATTAATATTTTATTTTCCATAGGTTTTTTAAAAGTTAGTATCAAAATTATAACCCTTCTATTTTTATAGAAGTTATTAATAAAAATGTATTAGATATTAAACAAAAAAAATAAAAATATTATTAAAAATTTATTGTTAATTTCTATATTTAAATTTGTTAATATAATAGGTATCTTCTTATTTATCAGTTATAAAATATAATGATAACATGTTAATAAATCAGAACAAAAAGATATAAGTTGAAATCAAAATAAAAAGATATAAAGTTATAGTAGCTATTAACATGCTATAATAGCCATCATTATTTATTTTAAAATTTAATTAAAAACTGATATTTATATAATAGATGTTCATAACCTGATTTAAACAATTTTTAAGTCTGAAGTTGAATCTAAATCCTTCATAATTTTAATTGCTTTTTGTTCGTCATTTTCATGAACCTGAAGTCGAATTCCTCCAAATGCATTTGAATGAAATGGTAATACATTTATTACTGTTTCATTTAAAAAGACATGACGTATTTCATTTTGCTGAAGAACTAACTTTAATACAGCATAATCACTAGGATAGGTAAATCGAGCGATTGTTTTAAAATGTTCCATAGTAATCTATTTAGGTTTCTACTAAGATAACAATTATATAATATTTCTATTAGTTAATAATTGGTACATTTACACCCAATAATAAAATAAAATGTCGAAAAGAAATAAACGCGGGGGAAATACTAATACAAATAATCTTACCCAATCCATCCTTTCCTATTTAAGAAAGGATACTTCAAAACCAAACAACCATAAACAAATTGCTGCAGCATTAGGAATAACTGATGCTAGTGGACGAAACTTAATTATAAAAAAACTTAGAAAATTACAAGTAGAAGGTAAAATACAAGAAATAGATCGTGGAAAATTTTCCATTGTATCTAATCAACATTACCATAAAGGAAGAGTCGATCTAACAAGTCGTGGTCAAGGTTACGTGGTTATTGAAGAATTAGAAGATGATATTTTCGTCTCTTCAAAAAACTTAAATCACGCCTTACAAGATGATATAGTTGAAGTATATATTTTTAAACGCAATAAAGGAGGTAAAAAAGAAGGAGAAATAACTAAAATAATTCAGAGAAAACGAACTGAATTTGTTGGAGTAATTCAAATTCAAGAAAATTTTGCCTTTGTAAATTGTGCAGGATTTAAAATGTATACCGATATTTTTATTCCGAAGAAACATTTTAATAATGCGAATGATGGAGATAAAGTATTAGTATTAATGGAAGATTGGCCTGAAAAAGCTGATTCTCCCTTCGGAAAAGTAATAAAAGTATTAGGAAAACCTGGAGAACACAATACTGAAATTCATTCAATTTTAGCGCAATACGGTTTACCTTATGAATTTCCACCTGAAATTGAAAAGTATGCGAACGATTTAGATACTAGTATTCAACCAGAGGAAATTAAAAAACGACGTGATATGCGTCAGGATTTAACTTTTACAATAGATCCAAAAGATGCAAAAGATTTTGATGATGCTTTATCATTTAAAGCATTAGATGATGATACCTATGAAATTGGAATTCATATTGCAGATGTTTCACATTATTTAATTCCGGGAACGGTATTAGATGATGAAGCTTTCGAAAGAGCAACTTCAGTTTATTTAGTGGATCGCGTGGTACCTATGTTACCAGAAGTACTTTCAAATAATGCCTGTTCATTACGTCCTAATGAAGAAAAATACACCTTTTCTTCAGTGTTTAAAATAAATAAAAAAGCAGAAATAATAGATCAATGGTTTGGAAGAACAGTTACCTATAGTGATGCTCGATTTGCATATGAAGAAGCACAACATGTGATTGAAAATAAGGAAGATGAAGCGCATACAATTCCTTCTAAAATATCAATTACAGGAAAAGAATATGTAGTAGATAAAAAAATAGTTAAAGCGATTTTAAAATTAGATGAGCTTGCTAAAATTCTTCGGAAAGAAAGAATGAATCACGGTGCTATTTCTTTTGATAAAGTTGAAGTAAAATTTAATTTAGATGAAAATAATACTCCAGTTGGAGTTTACTTTAAAGAAAGTAAAGATGCTAATAAACTGATTGAAGAATTTATGTTGCTAGCAAATAGAAGTGTTGCAGAATTTATTGGAAAGCAACGAAGTGGCGATGAAAGAAAAACTTTTGTATATCGTGTTCATGACCAACCAGATGATGAAAAAATAGCAGCCTTAGAAAATATAATCAAACGATTTGGTTATAAATTAGACACACGTGACCCTAAGACTACAGCGACTTCATTAAATAAATTATTAAAAGACGTTCATGGAAAAAAAGAACAAAATTTAGTAGATACACTTACGATTAGAACCATGAGTAAAGCTGTATATACCACAAATAATATTGGTCATTACGGATTGGCTTTTGATTACTATACACATTTTACTTCTCCTATTCGACGGTATCCAGATGTAATGGTTCATCGTTTATTACAATATTATTTAGACGGTGGAAAAAATGCGAAGCAAGAAGAATTTGAAGAAAAATGTAGGCACAGTAGTGATATGGAAAACCTTTCTTCTAAAGCAGAACGAGAGAGTATAAAATACATGCAGGTTAAATTTATGAAAGACCATGAAGACCAAGAGTTTTTAGGGGTTATTTCAGGTGTAACTGAATGGGGAGTCTATGTAGAAATTTCAAGTAATAAATGTGAAGGAATGGTACGCTTACAGGATATTCGTGATGATCATTATGTTTTTAATAAAGAAGAATATGCAATTATTGGTGAGCGATCAAAAAATATGTATCAGCTTGGTGATGAGGTATATGTAAAAGTTAAAAATGCTGATTTAGTAAGAAAACATTTAGATTTTGAAATGTTAGGAAGTAAAAACGCTATAGAAAATTAATATAAACTGTAACATTTTATTAATTCTTCAATCTTTATAGGAAACAGTATAAAATGAAAAACATAGCAAGTATTTTAATAGTTTTAATTTCTTTATCAACTTTTGCTCAAAGCGAATTAGTTAAAGAAGTAGGTGATATTTCAGTAGTTAAGGTATTCGATTTAATTGAAGTTAACTTAATAAAGTCTTCTGAAAATAAAGTAGTTGTTAAAGGTGAAAATGTTGATGATGTAAAAGTAATCAATGATCAAGGGAAATTAAAGATTAGAATGTTGCTTGAAAGACGTTTTAATGGAAACGAAACCTTTGTAGAAGTTCACTATACATCTTTAGATATTATTGATGTAAACGAAGGATCAGTAATAGTTTCCAATGAACTTATTAAACAAAACACGATAGAACTGAGAGCTCAAGAAGGGGGTAAAATACACGTTGGTTTAGATGTTAATTTTGCTAAAATAAGAGCAGTAACAGGAGGAATTATAGAAGCTTCAGGCTTATCAAAAAGCCAAGAAATAGTGTTAAATACAGGAGGAATTTTTGAAGGAAGAGAATTAAATACTGAAAACACTAAAATAAAAATCACAGCAGCTGGAGAAGCAGAGATAAATGCTTCAAATAAAGTTGATGCTAGCGTAACAGCTGGAGGCGAAATTTATATTTACGGAGAACCTTCTACGGTAAATAAAAAGACGTTTGCCGGCGGAAGTATTCAAATCATGAATTAATTTCAACCATTATATTTTAATAAAATAAAAAAGAGATTATAATATTTATCTATTATTCTGAATAGTTTACATTTACCAAACTATGTTTGATGGTTTATTATACGCAGCTTTTTATGGTTTTCTCCTGGCATTTGCAATAGGCCCCGTATTTTTTACACTTATTGAAACTAGTATTACAAAAGGAATTAAAGCAGCAATATTTTTCGATTTAGGAGCTTTATTTTCAGATTTTGTATTTATAATTATTGCCTTTTATAGTACCTCTCAAATACTTGATAAAGTAAAAGACGATCCTGGATTACTTATTTTTGGAGGTGTAGTGTTAATTGCATTTGGTGTAATTTCATACATACGTACTTCTAAATCCTTTATTAAAATAGTTAGAGAACACTATTCGGTTCAAACCAAGAAAAATCATGGAGGGCTTTTCCTTAAAGGGTTTTTATTAAACTTTGTGAACTTTGGTGTATTAGCGGGTTGGATTGCAACAATAATAATAGCACAAGCAGTTACAACCCATAAAAACGGAGTTCTTTTGTTTATATCTACCGTAATGATCACCTTATTTTTAACTGATTTATTAAAAATATTTCTCGCTAAAAGATTGAAAAGTAATTTAACACCACGATTTATTATTAAAACCAAAAAATGGGTTAGTATTTTAATTATTGGTTTTGGTATATTATTATTACTTCAAGGAATTTTCCCAGATAGAATCCAAAAAGGGATAAAAAAAATCCCTGGAACCGAACAACTACAAGAAATAAATTTGAATGTATAAAAAAACCCCTCAGATATTCTGAAGGGTTTCTTGAGGCGTCGAGCGGATTCGAACCGCTGTAAGAGCTTTTGCAGAGCCCGGCCTAGCCACTCGGCCACGACGCCATAAAATTCCTATGAAAACAGGAACATATTTTACAGATGGCAAATATAAAAGATAAACTCGAATTTAATCAAATTAATTGGTAATTATCTTTTGGCGCTCATAGTTACACTAACTTCAGCTACATCACCACCAATCGGAGGGTTTACTTTTGAAACAGTAACTGTTACCTCATCAACCATTCTAATTTCTTGAAATACAGTAGATATAATTCGTTGACCCACGTGTTCTAATAACTTAGAGCGAATTGCCATTTCATTTTTTACTATTTTTTGAATATGTACATAATCAACGGTATCATGTAATTCATCTGTTTCAGCAGCTTTATTTAGATTTGCTTTTACAGAAATATTCACTAAATAATCTGATCCAATCTGCCCTTCTTCAATCATACATCCATGAAAGGCATATATTTTTATATTTTTTAAACGTATTGTACTCATTTCAACTATTTTTGCAAAGATACTTTTAATCTCGAAAATGATACGGGAAGTTAAATATTTAAGTTTTTTTATTCAGAATAAAAAATGTCAGAAACAAGAGAGTCGCTTAACTTTATAGAGCATATTATTGAAGAAGATTTAGCTAATGGAATGGCTAAAGATCAATTACGTTTTCGTTTTCCACCAGAACCGAATGGATATTTACATATTGGTCATACTAAAGCGATTGGCATTAGTTTTGGTTTAGGTGAAAAATACAAAGCTCCAGTCAACTTAAGGTTTGATGATACGAATCCAGCTAAAGAAGAACAAGAATATGTAGACGCTATTAAAAGAGACATTACTTGGTTGGGTTATACTTGGGATAAAGAATTATATTCTTCAGATTATTTCCAACAATTATATGATTGGGCGGTTATTTTAATAAAAGAAGGAAAAGCATATATAGACTCACAATCAAGTGAGGATATGAGAGCACAAAAAGGAACTCCAACGCAAGTAGGAACAAATAGTCCATATCGTAACAGATCTATTGAGGAAAATTTAGCTCTTTTTACCCAAATGAAAAACGGTGAATTTGACGAAGGAACTCATGTGTTGCGTGCTAAAATAGATATGGAGGACCCAAATATGTTAATGCGGGATCCATTAATGTATCGTGTTTTAAAGAAATCACACCATAGAACAGGAAATGATTGGTGCATTTACCCTATGTACGACTGGACACATGGTGAAAGTGATTACATTGAACAAATTTCACACTCATTGTGCTCTTTAGAGTTTAAACCCCACAGAAAGCTTTATAATTGGTTTAGAGACGAGGTGTATCAGCATAGTTCAAATAAGTTTCCTAACATTCCAAATCAAACAGAATTTGCTCGATTAAACCTAAGCTATACCATTATGAGCAAACGTAAATTGCTTCAATTGGTTGAAAATGGAATTGTAAAAGGATGGGACGATCCTCGCATGCCAACTATTTCGGGACTACGAAGAAGAGGATACACTCCAACTGCAATAAAAAAGTTTATAGAAACTGTCGGTGTAGCAAAACGTGAAAACGTGATCGATGTTTCTTTATTAGAATTTTGTATCCGGGAAGATTTAAATAAAACGGCAGATCGAGTGATGGCAGTTTTAGACCCTATAAAATTAGTTATTACAAATTACCCTGAAGGTAAAGAGGAGTGGCTAGAAGCTGAAAACAATCAAGAGGATGCTTCTGCCGGACATAGAAAAGTGCCATTTTCTCGTGAACTTTATATTGAAAAAGACGATTTTAAAGAAGAGGCAGGTTCTAAGTTTTTTAGACTGAAATTAGGAGGCGAAGTCCGCCTTAAAAACGCATATATTATTAAAGCTGTAAGCGTTGTAAAAGATGCGAATGGCACTATTACAGAAGTGCATTGTACCTACAGCGAGGACACCACAATCCGAGTAAAAGGAACCTTGCATTGGGTTTCTATTCAACATGCAATTACAGCTGAAGTAAGAGTGTATGATCGTTTGTTTAATAATGAAGCGCCAGATAATAATAAAGAGAAGGGTTTTATGGAGTTTGTTAACCCAAATTCCCTACATGTTTCTGAAGCCTTTGTTGAACCTAGTTTAGCTACAGTACAACCAGGAGATAACTTTCAGTTTCAACGATTAGGTTATTTTAACGTAGATAAAGACAGTACTTCTGAAAAATTAGTATTCAATAAAACAGTTGGGTTAAAAGATTCTTGGGCCAAACAAAAACCACAACCGCAATCTAATCAACAGAGATCACAACCGCAACCACAAGCAAAACGTAAAGCGATTAGTGTTATTCAGCAATTAGGAAAAAAATACACGAATCTACCAGAAGAAAAGCAGTTAAAAGTAAAAGAAGACATTCAAGAGCTAGCCAAACAGGTGGTTTATGATGAACTTCAACCTTTATTTGCAACCGCTGTTAAAAAAGCTGGAACACGTATTGCGGCTATGATAACCTTAAGTGTATTGCTTAAAAACGGACAAGAAAGAAACGAAGAGGTGAATGATTTCATCTCTAAAGCTTTAGAGGATAAAAATGAATTACTGGTAGAAGAGGCTAGAAATATTTAACGATTCCCATTAAATGATTTAAATTTACTAAGGACTATTTTTACAGATTCATCTTTTAAAATGGTTCGTATCTCAGAAATACTTCGATCCATAAAAGAAGTGATAACCCAAAGGTATTTATCTTGTTTTTTAAAGTGTTTGTTTAGTAAAGAATAATCTTCATAGCTAGCAGATATTCCCATGTTTGGATATTGCTTTAATACTTTTTTAATACTTATTACTTCAGATTGAATAATTGAATCTTGTTTTGTAGAAAGGCGATACGGCAAATAATAACTTATTAAAAAGCCACTTTCCTTAAATATGGGAAGAGATGTTGGATCTTTAGATTCGATTAAAACTTTGTTCATCGGATAAGAACGCTCTTTAAAAATAGAAAGTAATAGTGCTAAAATTTCTTGTGAATTTTCTTGCGTTAGGTTTTTTATATCTAGCCAAATAAATGGAGTTTTTGATTTCGGTATTTCTTCAAAATAACTCCTAAAATTTAAATGTATTGAGTTCGTTGGAGGATGGTTTACATCAAGCAAATTTTTATTTTTATGGTATACTAGATCTAGTTCAATTCCGTCAAAATAATGCAATGCTGATTGAAGTTTCTCAGTACTATTTACTCTATGTGCAAATACTTTATCATAATGTCCTAAAAACTCAATTTTATATGGGCTATACTGATAAACAAAAGGGCTTATAAAACAAAATATCAGTCCGAATAAAAAGCGTTTTTTAAGTTTACCGAGCATCATAATCCTCTCCATTTTTTATGATTCGTTTCGTTTCTTTAAAGTGTGAATTAAAGATACTATTTGTTGGCTGAAAGAGATTAAATTTAATATCACTTATTTCAGAAAAACTATGTATAAAATGTTCAAGGTTATATTTTTTAAAACGATTTTTCTTTAAAAACTCAAACTTTGGATGATTATTTTTATATGATTCAGAAGCCCAAACAATAAATGGTATTTCATACATTGGAGATGTTCCGTGGTATTCATTATGCCCCGCAATATCATTGTATACATCAAAGATATCATCCCCATGGTCTGAAAAATACATTACGTAACTATTCGTGTTGGTTTTTCTTATTTTCTCAATTATCTCTCTCACAATAAAATCATTATAACGCACAGAGTTATCATATTCATTTGTTAATGAAATGGCTTTTTCATGCGTAAATTTTTGATTTTCTCGTACTCCATTAAAATACGAATAGCTCTCAGGATATCTGTTATCATAACCAGAATGAGTACCTATTAAATGAATAAAAATTATTTTTTTTTCTTTTTTTTCTAAAATAATATCATCAAGCTTTGGTAATATATTTTCATCATATATATTAAACATATAATCATTAGAAGATAAAAAATATTTAAAATCAGCCCCACCACTAATTAATGATGCAGTACTTTCATGTAAACCAACTGGTCTTTGATTCGATAACCAATACGTTGTATATCCAGCTTGATTTGAAAGTTGAACAACGGAGGCGTTTTCTTTTTTATTTGGATCGTTAAAATTTGAAAGGGTAAGGATTTTTTCTAAAGCATTAATAGTATGTACATGCGGCGTTATTACATCTTTAAACACTATTAATTCGTCTTCAATCTCGGTCAATAAAGGGTTAGTTTCTCTAGAATACCCATATAATTGCATGTGCCATTTAGATGTAGATTCCCCAATAATTACTACATGTATTTGAGGGCTTTTATTAAAAGAATCTACTTTAATTATTTTGCTATGTTTTTGAGCTATGTTTTTTTTTAATAGCTTTTTAGTGCTTAAAAAATCTTCATAAGTATAATAACTTGTTAGCACTATATTTTTATCTTGAAATTTTAAGTGAATTAGATATAAACTTATAGGTATAAGCAATAAAGCGACTATTTTTAAAATACTAAAGCTTAAGTTTTCTTGTAAGCTTTTCTGAAAAAAAACACGTATTGACTTTACAAAATAAAGTAGGTAAGGATTTAATAATAACAACAATAGAACTATAGTGAAATAGTTAACATAGTTTGATAAGAAATCGGTAGCTTCTACTGCATTAGTTTCAAAAATAACAAACAATGCTGAAGCACTTATTTTTACTCCATAATGATGATAAAAACTTATTTTTATAAATATTAATACAGAAAGTACAATAGTAAATAGAAGCAATAACCATTTTCGAATTTTTACTTTTGGAATAATTAATATGCAATTAAAAAAGACAAGCGATAATAACCCAAAAGCAATAATTTCTTTCAAGTATTCTTTTGCATATGGAATTACAAACCAACCAAAAATAAATAAAACCAAAAAAGGGTAAAACACAAATAAACCTATTGTAAAAATAGATTTTAAATGTATTTTTTTGAGATTTAACATCATTATTAAATAGTATTCTTAATCATCAAAAATACTAATTAAAATATGAAACAATTAAATCAAATTAAGAACCTCAATCTTTCATTTTATTTATAATTCCTTTTGTTCTGTTTAATTTTCCTCTCCTCCCTTATTTGATTCCCCACTAAAAACAAGTAATCATACTATTTAGCATATAGCTCCTGGCAATTCTATTAAATACGGTAATTTTAAAACCTACGCTATAATTACAGATAGTTAAAAACGCACCAAAACGTTCTAAAATAGTTAAAGTTTGTTGTTTTGCAATAATTATAACCGGAACCACAGAAAAAAATTAACCCATGACACTAAAGTTTAAAGGGTTAAACATTTGAAGACACAAAAATAAAGTTATTTTTGCGCCCATTAAAGAAAGACCCTATGAGTATTAAAAACATTTTATTTGTTGCTTTTTCACTACTAATATTTCAACAATCTTTTTCGCAAAGAAACTTTGATAGTTATAATAGATTAGGTCTAAATGGTGGGATCACTTTATTCGATATATCAACTTCAGACTTTGTAACCTCTCAAGAAAGTGGAGCAATGGGTGGATTTACCACGCGCGGTTCATTTTATAATAATTTCGATTTAATCTTCGGAATTAATTTTGTGAGTAATAACATTGGTATTAAAGGCGCTAAAGACGGAAACACACAATTTATTGATTACTCATTGCAAGCCGCTCAAATTAATTTTTTAGCTAGTTATAATATTATTAAGCATCATTTAAGTCTTGAATTTGGACCGATTTTAAATGTAAATGGTAAAATGAAACTAAAGAGAAATGGTTTAGATGACTATATTATAGATGGATATAACGCCTTAAGGGCAGATGAAATACAGGATATTTCTAAAATAAACTTTCATGTTACTGGAGGAGTTTCAGCGGGGATAGAAAACTTTAGGCTGTCTGCAATGTATCAATACGGAGTAACCAACATGCTAAATAAATTAAACGATAAAGAACTAGAAAACACCGATTTTGAAGGGCACAGTTCTAGTATTGTTCTTATGGTTGTTTTCTATTTTTAAGATAAAAATACAATTGCATTTTTTACTCTTTTAATTGTTTCTTTTTTCCCTAAAAGAAAAGCAATATCAAACACATCTGGACCTTTCATTTCTCCCACAAGCGCTAATCTTAATGGCATCATTACTTTCCCAAAACTAATTTCTTGAGAAGTAATCCATCCTTTTATTTTTTCTGAAAGACTAGCTGACGAATAATCTTCTAGCTCTTCTAATATTTCAAGAACAGACTGAAGTATTTGCGGTGTATCTTCTTTAAAAGCCTTTTTTGAAGCTTTCTCATCATAACTATTAGGTGTTTCAAAAAAGAAACTTCCTTGTTCCCAAAGATCACTTACAAATGTAGCGCGCTCTTTTAGGGAAGAAACAATGGTTTTTAAGATTTGATTGTCATTTCGAGTGAAACGAGAAATCTTAATAGATTCATCACTATCGTTCTGAATGACAGAAAATCGATTTTGTAGAAACACAGCAAACTGATTTGTTAAATCATCTTCACTCATTTCTTGTAGGTAATGATGTTGAAACCATTTTGTTTTTTCAGGATCAAAACGTGCTCCCGACTTATTTACCCTGTCTAAATCGAATGTTGCAACTAATTCTTCAAGACTAAAAAACTCTTGTTCAGTTCCAGGGTTCCAGCCCAATAAAGCTAAAAAGTTAATCACTGATTCAGGTAAATAGCCATCTTCTCTATAGCCTGAAAATATATCTCCTTCAGCTGTTTTCCAGGCTAATGGAAACACAGGGAAGCCCATTTTATCGCCATCTCTTTTGCTTAGTTTTCCTTTCCCGACGGGTTTCATAATTAAAGGAAGATGTGCAAATTCCGGAGATTCCCAGCCTAATGCTTGGTATAAAGCAATATGTAATGGAACTGAAGGCAACCATTCTTCCCCACGAATTACGTGAGTGATTTTCATAAAATGATCGTCAACAATATTTGCTAAATGATACGTTGGCATTCCATCACTCTTAAACAATACCTTATCGTCTAATAATTCTTTTTTAAACGATACATGACCTCTTATTATATCTGTAGTTGAAATTGTTCCCTCAGGACCTTCGTTCTTTAGGTCAAGCATTTTAAAGCGGATCACATAATCGTCTCCGTTTTTAATCTTAGTTTCCACTTCTTCTTGAGACAAAGAAATAGAATTGTTTAATTTTTCTCTATTATGCCAATTATAGATAAATGTTTTACCATTTGCTTCATCGTCTTTTCTGTGCGCATTTAATTCATCTGAAGTATCAAAAGCATAATAAGCATCGCCTTTTTCAATCAATTGATCAGCATATTGTTTATACATATGCTTGCGTTCACTTTGACGATATGGACCAAAACCTCCAGGGTTTTCTGGGCCTTCGTCAAAAGGAATATTTAGCCAGTTCATTGCTTCAACTATATATTCTTCTGCACCTGGCACATATCGATTTTGATCGGTATCTTCTATTCTAAGTATAAAGTCACCACCGTTTTTTTTAGCAAATAAATAATTAAATAATGCAGTTCTAACACCACCAATATGTAGAGGTCCTGTTGGGCTAGGAGCAAATCGAACACGTACTTTCTGACTCATATATATATCCCACGAAAGTGGGAATCTTTTTATTTTAAACGTAGCTATCTGCGTTAAGAGAGAAAACTGTTTAAAAGGTGAAACATAATTAAAGGCTGCAAAGATACAAACCTAACCCTTCATTTCAGCAGGAATTCTTTTATTCATAATCGAAAACCATAAGGGAGGAACTAAAGCTAAAACCAGCGATGTTGGATAGCCATAAGGCATTTGCGGACTGGTTTCATGGCAATCCAACAATTGATATTTTTTATGTGATTTATAATGGTGGTCGCTATGTCGTGTTAATTCATACAACATAATACGCCCTAAAATGTGGTTAGAATTCCACGAATGTATTTCAGCAACTCTTTCGTAACGGCCGCTTTTGATTTTATTTCGTCGCAATCCATAATGTTCGATATAATTTATAGATTCTAATAAAACGATGCCAATAACAGCAATTAGAATAGCGAACAACATAATTTGAAGACTTAAAAAGTAATAAATAGCGCCTAAATACAAAGATTGAAAAATCACATACCAAAGCATATCGTTGTAAATCCCGAGAAATCGGGATTCTCTTGATTTTAAAAGATTTCCTTGAATTTTCCAAGCACTAAAATATTGCCTACTAATAGAAGTACACCAAAAAGAATATACGGTTTGATTGTATTTCGCACTTGCGGGGTCTTCTTTTGTAGCCGCATTTAAATGATGACCAAAATTATGTTCTATATAAAAATGCATATATAAAGAGGGTAGGAGTAAAAACTTACCAGCCATTTTTTGCCAAGTACTTTTTCTATGACCTAATTCATGTGCGACATTAATTCCGTTAGACCCAAGTACAATCCCTACGGAAAAGATAAGACCAATTAATTCTGTTGCGGTATAATTATTAAACTGTAAACTCCATAAAAACCACCCTAAAATACCGTAAACAAAAGGAATGTTTAATAATAACAATACATCAAAAAAGAAGCTTTTAGACTTTAGATCTCTTTCTTTTTCTGAATTATTTTTATTCTGAAGTGGCAATAATATTTCAAGAATAGGGATTAGTACAAAGGCAAAAATAGGAGTAAAAAAACTCCAATATCCCTGTAGGCTTAATCCGATAATTGCTGATACAGGAATTGAATACGCCACCAAGTATTTTAAATCTATCATAAAATTAAGTTTCGGACTAATATTTGTGCTATTTTAGATGTTAATTCCTGTATAAACAGGAATCTTAATTATTAAAATGTGTAAAGCTGGTAGAGATTCCCGCTTTCGCGAGAATGAAATGAGTAGCTTTAATATTATCCAGCAAAAGCTGGAACAATTTATAAAAAAATATTATACCAATGAATTAATTAAAGGAATTATTCTTTTTTTGGCAATTGGCTTGCTGTATTTTTTAATTACCCTATTGATCGAATATTTTCTATGGCTTAAACCTTTGGGAAGATCAATTCTTTATTGGCTTTTTATTGCAGTTGAATCTTCATTATTCATAAGGTTTATCGCTTTCCCATTATCAAAACTATTTAACCTTCAAAAAGGTATTAGTTTCGAAGAGGCTTCCAAATTAATAGGAAATCATTTTCCAGAGGTCAGCGATAAGTTATTAAATGTTATTCAGTTAAATCAGAATCAAATACAATCTGAACTATTATTAGCAAGTATTGATCAAAAATCAACCGAATTACAGCCAATTCCGTTTAAAAGCGCTATTAATTTCAAGAAAAACAGCAAATATTTAAAATACGCTGCCATTCCAGTAGTTATATTTCTATTGATTCAATTTTTAGGAGAAAAGGATATTTTTTCTAGTAGTTATAAGCGGGTAGTAAATTATGACACAGCTTATGAGCCGCCAGCCCCTTTTTCTTTTTTTATTTTAAACAAATCATTACAGGCAATTGAAAATAAAGGCTATACTTTAAAAGTTCAAACCAAAGGAGAAGTATTTCCTGAAAATGCGAGCATTAGTTATAACAATGAAACCTATTATTTACATCAAATAGCCCCAGGGTTTTTCGAATATACCTTCCTTCAACCAAAAGAACCTATTGACTTTAATTTTAGTGCAAATAATGTGACTTCGAAAGAATTTACTTTAAATGTAGTTAAAACGCCATCACTAAGTTATTTTGAAATGAAACTTGATTATCCATCTTATATTGGTAAAAAGGATGAAATATTAAATAGTACTGGAAATGCCACTATTCCTGAGGGCACAAAAGTTACTTGGGATATTTATACAAAAAACACCAAGGAGGTTTCTTTAAAAACGAAGGATACAACAGTAGCTTTTACTGTTATTAAAGAGGGTAATCCAGAAAAAGGCACAGCGTTTACGCATAAAAAAAGTGTATATAGAAAATTAGATTACACTATCACAACTTCAAATAATGAATTAAAGGATTATGAAAACCTTTCTTTTACTTTAGGCGTGGTTCGGGATCAATATCCTGAAATTTCTGTAGAATCAAAGCGAGATAGTACCGATAGTCAAAGGGTGTATTTCTTCGGAAAAGTGTCTGATGATTATGGACTTACCAAACTTCAATTGGTGTATTATCCAATCGGGAATGATAGCCAAAAGAAAAGTAAGTCACTTTCTATAAGTGCTAATAATTTTGATGATTTTGTTTTTTCTTTCCCAGACGATATTGTTTTAAAAGATGGAGTCGCTTATGAATATTACTTTGAGATTTTTGATAATGATGCGCTACATAATTACAAGTCAAGTAAATCTTCTTTGTTTTTCTTTAAAAAATTAACGCAAGATGAAAAAGAAAAGGAGCAGCTTCAAAATCAAGAAAACACCATAAACGGATTAGACAAATCACTTGAAAAGCTGAAAGATGACGATAAAGCCCTTCAAGAATTATCAAAAACTCAAAAAGAGAAAAAAGAACTTAATTGGAATGATAAAAAGAAGCTAGAAAATTTTATAAAAAGACAGCAACAACAGGAGCAGATGATGAAGAATTTTTCTAAGGAACTTAAAGAAAACTTAGAGAATTTCCAACCTGAAAATGAAGAAGATCCATTTAAGGAGCAGTTAAAAGAACGTTTAGAAGAAAATGAAGAACGTCTTAAAAAGAATGAAAAGTTATTAGAGGAATTAGAAAGATTACAAGATAAAATTCAGAAAGAGGATTTAACAGAAAAGCTTGAAAAGCTAGCGAAGCAAAATAAAAACCAAGAAAAAAACTTAGAGCAATTAGTAGAGCTTACAAAAAGATATTATGTTACAAAAAAGGCTGAAAAGCTTTCAGAAGAACTTTTCAAACTTGCAGAAGAACAAGAAAAGCTAGCCGATTCAAAAAAGGAAGAGAATACCAAAGAAGCACAAGAAGAATTGAATAAGAAATTTGAGGAATATAAAAAGCAAATGGATGATCTTCAAAAAGAAAATGAAGAATTAAAAAAACCCATGGAACTCCCTCAAGATAAAATAGGTGAAAAAATTGTGGAGAAAGAGCAAGAAAATGCTACAGAAAAACTGAAAGAAGAAAATCAGAGTGGAGCTTCTGAAAATCAAAAAAAGGCCGCCAAAAAGATGAAAGAAATGAGTCAGCAAATGCAAGCTGAAATGATGTCAGGTGGGGGAGAGTCTATGGAAGAAGATGTAGAAATGCTTCGCCAAGTATTAGACAATTTAGTTGTTTTTTCATTCGAACAAGAAAATCTAATGAATGAGTTTAAATCCATAGATTATGGAAATGCTGTTTTTGGAAAAAAACTAAACAAACAAAATGATTTAAAATTAAACTTTAAACACATAGACGATAGTTTATTTGTACTGGCATTACGTCAACCTCTTATAAGCGAGAAGATCAATTCATCAATAACAAACATAGAGTTTAATTTAGATAAAAGTTTAGATCGATTGGCTCAAAACCAAATACGCCAAGGAATATCTAATCAACAATATACTGTCACAAATGCAAATGAGTTAGCGGTGCTTTTAAGCGATTTATTAGGTAATATGCAAAACCAAATGGGGATGGGAATGGGAAAGGGTAAAGGAAAAGGACAAGGCGAAGGTCAAGGAGAAGGGAAAGGTTTTCAGTTATCCGACATTATTAAAAAACAAGAAAGTTTATCAGAAAAAATGAAAAAAGCTGGTAAAAAAGGAAAAGGTGAAGATGGCAAAGAAGGTGAAGGAGAGGGTGAAGGAGAAGGACAAGGCGAAGGAGAGCGTGAAGGACAAGGTGATGGAAAAGGTGAAGGTCAAGGAGAGGGTGAAGGACAAGGTGGTAAAAACGGAAAGAAAGAAGGAGAAAATGGTAATGGGAATAGTGAAGAAATGAATGGCGAATTATTTGAAATTTATAAAGAACAACAAATGCTACGTCAGCAGCTTCAAGATAAACTAAGTAAAGAAGGGTTAAATGGTAGCGGAGGAGATCTGTTGAGAGAAATGGAAGGAATAGAGCAGCAGTTATTAGATAAGGGTTTTAATGATAGAACGCTAGAGCGAATGTTAAACTTAAAATATGAATTATTAAAATTAGATAAAGCAAATTTTAAACAAGGACAAGAATCTAAGCGTGAATCACAAACTAATAGAAATAAGTACCGAAACAAATTAAGAACAGACCCCGAAGAGATAAAAAAATATTTTAATACCATTGAAATACTCAATAGAGACGCCTTACCTTTGCGTCAAGAATACAAACAGAAAGTACAAGAGTATTTTAAAAAGAAAAATGATTGAATTTTATTCAGAAACTGACTTCCAACTTACTAATCCAAATGAGATTACAGATTGGATTTCAACTATAATTGCGAATGAAAAACATGAACTAGGAGAGATTACATTTGTTTTTTGTGATGATACGTATCTTCATAAATTAAATGTAGATTTTTTAAATCATGATACCCTAACAGATATTATTAGTTTCGACAACAGTTTAGGGAAAGAAATACATGGTGAAGTTTATATATCAATTGAACGGGTAAAAGAAAATGCACAAATTTTCGATGTTACATTTTTAGATGAATTACACCGAGTTATGATACATGGGATTCTTCATTTTTGTGGCTATAAAGATAAATCGAAGGAAGATTCATTACTTATGAAAAATAAGGAAGATGAAGCTTTAACAGGAAGAGTTTTTTTATAGTTGTTTGATATTCAATTTATTACAAATACAATCACCTGATTATAAGTTATTTAACTATATTTGCAGGCTTAATTTTAATTTTACTGTTCCACGTGGAACAAATATATATATATGTTTCCTAATAAATACGATGTTATAGTGGTTGGTGGAGGCCATGCGGGTTCAGAAGCCGCAGCTGCCGCTGCTAATTTGGGGTCTAAAACCCTATTGGTTACAATGAACCTTCAAAATATTGCGCAAATGTCTTGCAATCCCGCCATGGGAGGAATAGCTAAAGGACAAATTGTGCGCGAAATTGATGCCTTAGGCGGTTATAGCGGGATTGTTTCAGATTCTTCAGCAATCCAGTTTAAAATGCTAAATAAATCTAAAGGACCTGCTATGTGGAGTCCTAGGGTACAAAGTGATCGCATGCGCTTTTCTGAAACTTGGAGGTTGATGTTAGAAAATACCCCTAACCTAGATTTCTATCAAGAAATGGTGTCTGGGCTAATCGTTGAAAATGATGAAATAGTTGGGATACGAACCTCGCTTGGACTAGAAATACGTTCCAAAACTGTTATTTTAACGAACGGAACTTTTTTAAATGGATTAATCCATATTGGAGATAAAAACTTTGGCGGAGGAAGAGCTGGAGAATCTGCTTCAACAGGAATTACGAAAGATCTTATTGATTTTGGTTTTAAGGCTGGAAGAATGAAAACGGGAACACCACCGAGAGTTGATGGTCGTTCTTTGGATTTCTCCAAAATGATTGAACAACCAGGAGATGAACATCCGGAAAAATTTTCCTATTCAGATAAAACATCTAGATTGACGAAACAACGTTTGTGTTATATGTCTTACACAAGTACGCAAGTTCATGAACTACTAAAAGAAGGGTTTGAAAAATCACCGATGTTCAACGGAGCTATAAAAAGTTCTGGACCTAGATATTGTCCTTCTATTGAAGAAAAAATAAACAGATTTGCAGATAAGGATAGGCATCAATTATTTGTAGAGCCTGAAGGATGGAACACTGTAGAATATTATATCAATGGTTTTTCAACTTCACTTTCTGAAGATGTTCAATACAAAGCATTAAAGGAAGTTGCAGGTTTTGAAAATGTAAAGTTTTTTAGACCTGGATATGCAATCGAATACGATTATTTTCCACCCACACAATTAAGACACACTTTAGAGACAAAATTAGTTTCAGGGCTTTATTTTGCAGGTCAAATTAATGGAACTACAGGATATGAAGAAGCGGCTTCTCAAGGATTAATGGCGGGAATAAACGCACACTTAAAAGCCAAAGAAAAAGGAGAGTTTATATTAAAAAGAAATGAGGCTTATATTGGAGTATTAATAGATGATTTAATTACGAAGGGAACAGAAGAGCCTTATCGAATGTTTACATCAAGGGCAGAATATAGAACTTTATTGAGACAAGATAACGCTGATTTTAGATTAACGCCAATGGCTCATAAATTAGGTTTAGCATCTGATGAACGAATGAAAACCATGGAAAAAAAGCAAGAAAAATCTAATGCTTTTATTCAATTTTTTAAGGACACGAGTGTAAAACCTGAAATAATAAACCCTATTTTAGAAGTAAAAGATTCTGCTTTAGTTAAGCAAAGTGATAAATTATTTAAACCATTTTCTCGTCCAAACATTACAATGGATGATATGAGAAAAATTGATAATGTCGAAGCTTTTATTAAGGAGAATGATATAGATGAAGAAGTGTTACAGCAGACCGAAATTCAAGTTAAATATGCGGGTTATATAGAAAAAGAAAAGAACAATGCAGATAAGTTAACCCGACTTGAAGGGATACGAATTCCTGAGAATTTTGATTATTCCAAACTTAAATCTCTATCGTATGAAGCTTTAGAAAAATTAAGAGCGATTAAGCCCGTAACGGTATCACAAGCTTCAAGAATAAGTGGAGTTTCACCAAACGACATTTCAGTATTGTTAGTTTATATGGGGCGTTAGAACATCCGTACTGCCTATTGTATTAAAAATTTAGTTATTGATGTTTCACGTGGAACAATCATATTATTTGTTTTAAATTAAATCCTATTTTCCTGTTTTGAAAACTAACCCTAAGGACATCTTTTTAACCGCTAAGGATTATTTAGTGAGTGGAGAAACATTTGATTTATTGTACGATGCAGAAAGAAAAATGTTAATTACAAGTCCGCAACCTTCATTAGAAAACGTATCAAAATACTACGAGAGCAAAGAGTATATTTCTCATACCGATAATAAAAAAGGTTTAATAAATAGTTTATATCAGCAGGTAAAAAAAAGAGCCCTACAAAGTAAATCGGACCTTATTTTTAATTTGAATAACGGGACAGGATCATTATTAGATATTGGAGCGGGAACAGGAGATTTTTTAAATATTGCAGAACAGAAAGGCTGGAAAATTAATGGAGTAGAACCCAATAAGAATGCAAGAGATTTAGCGGCTTCAAAAAATGTAATATTAAAGGAAACTCTGAAGGAATTTACAGGAAATAAATTTGACGTAATTACCCTTTGGCATGTATTAGAACACCTTCCTAATTTAGAAGATACCATTCACAAGATAGAAAATTTATTAGCGCCAGGAGGCACTTTGATTATTGCGGTCCCGAATTATAATTCATTTGATTCCAACTATTATAAATCGCATTGGGCAGCTTTTGATGTGCCAAGACATTTATGGCATTTTTCACAAAGCGCTATGAAAGTTATTTTTTCAAAAGAGTTAAGCTTACATAAAATTAAACCTCTGGTATTTGATTCATTTTATGTAAGCCTGCTTTCAGAAAAAAATAAAAATGGCAACACTAATTTTGCCAAAGCATTTTTCATTGGATTGTGGTCAAATATTTCTGCATGGAGTAGCAAAGAGTATTCCTCCCTTATTTATTGTTATAAAAACACTAAATAAATTGTTTTAAGCACATATAAGCTCTTTTCACCTAATAAGTAATACAATTGGGTTCGTCAAAAATTATTCGATAAATACAACTATTTGAAACACCTTCTTGACATAAGGTGTATTTATAGTAAGAAAATAAGCTATAAAAAATGCTTATGCTAATTCTTTTCTGTGAATAAGACGCGTAAGTTGAATTGACAAGTCAGTAAAAATTATTTTTGCATTACCGTTTCGTTCAATATGATAAGAAGCATCTTCTAAAGCTGAAGAGATTTCAAAAATATTATTTTGATGAACAAACGGGGCAAATTTTTCAATTGAAAATTTTGGATCTTTACTTTCAAAATATAAAAGAGAATCAGCTTTGTAATTTTTTAATAATGCTTGTCTAAAGATTTCTTGGCAATAGGATAGAAATTTTTTTTGTGTCTCTCTTCCTTCTTTTGCAATTCCTTCACTCCAGGTTAATAATTGATTGATTGCTCCTTTATTTCCCTTTGCTTTAAAAGCGGTGCGTACCCACTGTATAAACCACTCTTCAAAAATAACATCATCTCCATCATTGGCTAAAATATGTAATGCTTTGTTTAAATCACCGTTAGATTGGTGGCTTATTTTTTTAGCCACAGAAGATTCAACGCTATGATTATCAATAATATATGTTGAAATATCATCTTCAGAAAGTAAAGGGAAATGTAATTTTTGACAACGCGATTGGATGGTAGTAAGTACCTGTTCTTCATTTTCTGTAAGCAATAATAATAATGTTTTATCAGGCGGCTCCTCAACAAGTTTAAGGATTTTATTAGAACATTCAGTGTTCATTTTTTCAGCCATCCAAATAATCATAATTTTATATTCACCCTCGTAAGCTTTTAATGATAATTTTTTAGAAATTTCTTCAGATTCATTTTTACTAATATTCCCTTGTTTGTTTTCAATCCCTAAAGATTGATACCAATCGTATAATGAACCATAAGGGTGGTTTAAAACAAATGCTCTCCATTCATTTATAAAATGAGAGGAAACAGGATCTTTCTTTATAGTGTCATTAGTATTAACAGGATAAATAAAATGTAAATCGGGATGTGATAATTTTAAAACCTTTTGAGCACATAAGTCATAAGCCGCAGAATTTTTTTCTAGGCGATGACAAAGAATTTCTTTAGCATAACATAAAGCCATTGGCAACAATCCAGAGCCAGCTTTTCCAATAAAAAGTTGCGTGTGAGGGATGCGCTCATTTTCAATAGTTTTTAAAAGATGTGCTTTTAGGTGTTTTTGACCAATTACTTCTGAAAAATTCATTCACAAATTTACATATATTCTGAATAAAAAAAGGAGCAAATTAATTGCTCCTTTTATAATATATTAAAGAGTTCTTAATCCATATAAATAAATCCGTTTTTTACATTACCATTACCTGGATTGGTCCATGAAAATGTTCCAGAACTAACAACACCACATGCATCGTTATAATATAAGCCCCCTCCTGCTCCTATATCCCAAGAAGTAGTACCGCTAAAATTTGATGTTTGAGAATGACTTATTACTGCATTTGGATTTCCTGAAAGATCTCCCATTTGAGCATTTAATGGAGTTCCAGGAAAACAAGGATAGTTAAAAGTATTGAACGTTGAGGCAGAATACATATTACCATTAAAAGAAACTACTGCTGAATCTATTAATTCATATCCAAAGCCTATAGGTGCTAAAACACCAGTTGAAATTAAATTCCACGTACCGTTAAAAGAACCATTATCGGTAAAAGTTCCAGTAAAACTAAAAGGCATTCTACTATTCTTTCCTTTTACAACTTTAGCAAAAAACTCTTCGTTATCTAAAGTAATATTTGAAAATACAGGTTGATTATAATCATTTAAATTTACAGTAAAAGAACCTTTGTCACTTATAAAATTGTAAATACTAGATTTAAAATTCAAGGATTCTGAATCCAATTGATACGTTATTTTATCTCCATTTACCATTTCAAAATAAGCACTATAATGTTTATTATTTGAGATATTTAGCCAAATTTTACCTCTCCTTTGATTAATACCTGAAGCTATCACTCCGTGGTATAATCCTTTTTCAGAATTGTCATAATTAGTATTAGGCAGTTGCACATTAATTGGTGTTTCTAAGTTATATTCTAAATTAGAATTTGTTTCAGTTTCCACCATTTGTTCTTGTGAACAATTGGTAAAAAAAACAATAGACATAATTAAGAGTAATAGGTTGAGTTTTTTCATGATTATAGCAGTTTTAATTTAATTAGTTTTTTAAATATAGTTTAAATACAAAATCCTAATAGTTTAATTAGGATTTAATTAATAACGAATTAAGTTATATTTGCAAATCTAAATATATAAAATAATACCGCTGTGAAAACCCTTAACGACTTTAATTTCGATAATAAAAAAGCATTAATCCGTGTGGATTTTAATGTTCCTTTAAATGAAAATTTTGAAGTAACTGACGCCACTAGAATTGAAGCTGCAAAACCTACCATTATTAAAGTTCTTGAAGATGGAGGCTCTTGTATATTGATGTCTCATTTAGGGAGGCCTAAAAATAGAGAAGAAGAATTTTCATTGAAACATATTGTCAATAAAGCAAGTGAAGTTTTAGGCGTTAATTTAAAATTTGTTGCTGACTCTATAGGCCCTTTGGTTGAAGAAGCTGTTGCTAATTTACAATCGGGGGAAATATTATTACTTGAAAATTTACGATATTACCCTGAAGAAAAAGCGGGAGACAATGCATTTGCAGCAAGCCTTTCAAAACTAGGCGATATCTATATTAATGATGCTTTTGGGACCGCACATAGAGCACATGCTTCTACAGCTGTAATTGCTGAATATTTTCCTGAAAATAAATGCTTCGGAACATTATTAGTTTCAGAAATAGAAAATTTAAATAAGGTGTTAACCCAAAGTGAAAAACCCGTTACTGCGATTATTGGTGGAGCAAAAGTTTCTTCAAAAATTACAATTATTGAAAATATATTAGATAAAATAGATCATTTAATTATTGGAGGCGGAATGGCTTTTACCTTTATAAAAGCACAAGGAGGAAAAATTGGAAATTCTTTAGTAGAAGATGACAAACAAGAGTTAGCGCTTTCGATACTTGAAAAAGCAAAACAAAAAAATGTACAAGTTCATTTGCCAGTTGATGCATTAATTGCAGATCAATTTTCAAACGATGCCAATACAGAAGTTTGTAGCATTAGTGAAATCCCTGATGGTTGGATGGGTCTTGATACTGGATCTGAGACAAACACTAATTTTGCGCAAGTAATATTAAATTCTAAAACGATTCTATGGAATGGTCCAGTTGGAGTGTTTGAAATGGAATCATTTGCAGCAGGGACTATTTCTCTTGGAAATGCGATAGCGAAAGCAACTAAAGAAGGCGCTTTTTCATTAGTTGGAGGAGGAGACTCAGTAGCGGCAGTAAAGAAATTTAATTTAACAGATAAGGTGAGTTATGTTTCAACAGGCGGAGGAGCCATGCTAGAAACGCTAGAAGGAAAAACACTTCCAGGAATATTGGCGATGGAAAATTAATAGGCATCAAAATATGTTAAAAATTTTCACCTTGCCTCCATTTCTTTACCTTTGCTAAAATTTATAAAAATTGTTGCGTTAGACTTATTATGAGGGTATTTTTAATATGTATATTAATTGTTTTTTCAAGCAATGAGATTTCTGCTCAAGAGGATAGTCTTTCCAATAAAGCTACACAAGAAAATCAAGGCTTTCAGAAAAAAACAATTCAATTAATTGATTCCATAACTGTAAAAGATGTTACGGGTGATATTCCTAGAACGATTGTAAAAACTATCGTAAAAGACACTATTGTATTCGATTTAAAAGATCTTTCTGAAGCAAAAATTTCCGATAGTCTTTGGTTAAAAGAGCTATATAATACCGAACGTTTTGAAGATGTGTAC
Source organism: Candidatus Marifrigoribacter sp. Uisw_064 (assembly GCF_047730175.1). GTDB lineage: Bacteria > Bacteroidota > Bacteroidia > Flavobacteriales > Flavobacteriaceae > Marifrigoribacter. The sequence continues at coordinate 1,216,886 of NZ_CP159833.1, read as the reverse complement.
GGAAGTATTTCAAATTTAACCTATGATGTTGTTGATTATGAAGAGTTGCCTACCGAAGTTTTAAAACAACGTTTGGAAGATTTAAACGCAAGAACTCCTTTTAATGTAGAGTATAACCCAGCACTTGAAAGTGTTATAAAAGGGTATTTAAAAAATAGAAGAAGAACGATGGGAAAATTAATGGCATTGAGCGATTATTATTTTCCGATGTTTGAACAAGAATTAGACAAACATAATCTTCCATTAGAAATAAAATATTTAGCCATAGTTGAGTCTGCATTAGTGCCAACGGCAAAATCTCGGGTAGGAGCAACAGGACTTTGGCAGTTTATGTATGCTACTGGAAAAATATTTGGACTTGATGTTAACTCTTATGTAGATGATCGTTCAGATCCTGTAAAAGCAACGGAAGCTGCTTGTAAATATTTAAAAAGCTTAAACAAGAGTTTTAATGATTGGGATTTAGCCTTAGCAGCTTATAATTCGGGACCAGGGAATGTTTCTAAAGCAATTCGTAGGTCTGGTGGTTACAGAAATTATTGGAATATTAGAGATAAATTACCACGTGAAACAGCAGGATATTTACCCGCATTTTTAGCAACCATGTATATTTTTGAATATGCAGAAGAACATGGCTTTAAAAGCAACGGACCCATACTTCCTTATGTTGCTACAGACACAGTTGAAGTAAAAAAAATGATTTCACTTCAACAAGTGGCAGAGGTTGCTAATATTGAATTAAAGGTTTTAAATTTTTTGAACCCATCTTATAAACTAGGAATTATTCCTGTTGTTAAAGATGAAGTTTATATGCTTCGACTACCTATAGAAGCAATGGGCAAATTTGTTACCCATGAAGAGGCTATTTACGCTTATGCAAAAGCAGAGTTTGATAAAAGAGAAAAGCCTTTAGAAAAAGTTTTTACTAAATCTGATAAAATTAGATATAGAGTTAAAAGCGGAGATTATTTAGGTAAAATTGCTTCTCGATATGGAGTTGGTGTTAGCCAGATAAAAAGGTGGAATGGATTGAAAAGCACCAAATTACGAATTGGTCAGCGACTTATAATTTACCCAAAAAGGATGTAAGGCTTTATTTTTTTTTGAAGTCATTGCTTTCAAATTAAAAAATGGAACGATATTAGCTTCAAATATATCTGTACTATTAAAATTGCATTTATTTATTATTAATCAATCTTTTATGAAGTGAGTATTTTTAAAGATTCTCTCATCTAACAGAATGATTAATAGCGAACAACATGCCTGTGCTGAGCTTGTCGAAGCATTGCCTTTAAATAATAAAACCATAAACACATGAAATATCTTTTCATCACACTATTTAGTTTAGCGACATTTTTATCTTGTAATAGCTCTGGTAAAAGTGAACCCTATAAACAAAAATCCGTAGGGAATATTAATTCTTTACAAGTGGTTATTGAAGATGATCTATGGAATGGCCCAGTAGGTGAAACTATTAGAAATCACTATGCTTCACCAACAGATGGTTTGCCACAGGAAGAACCTCTTTTTTCCATGAGACAGATGAATCCTTCAGATTTTACAGGGTTTGCTCAAAGCAATCGATTATTTTTACACGTGTCTTTAGGGGAGGATGAAAAAACCTCAATAGCAAACAATTCATTTGCTAAGCCTCAAACAGGAGCAATTATTATTTCAAAAACAGAGGAAGGTTTAATAGCTTCATTAAACAAAAGTTACAGTCAGGTTATTGATAAATTTCATAATTCTGAAATAAAAGAAAGACAAAGAAGAACGTCAATTTCACCATTAAAAATTGATTCTTTACAGGAAAGATTAGGCGTGCAATTAAAAGTGCCTTCAGCCTATAGAATTGCAAAACAATCAGATGATTTTTATTGGATCCGAAAAGATTTAAAATCAGGAAGCACCAATATTATTGTATATGAAGTTCCATTAAATACAATAACAAACGACAGTTTAGCGATGGGAGAAATTATCGCTATGAGAGACAATTTATCTGGCGATTATATGCCCGTGGAAGAAGGTGGAAGATTTATTACTGAAGAAGCCTATGCTCCATTTTTATTTAAATCTGAAATAGATGGAAAGTTTGCTTATGAAATGAAAGGCACATGGGAAGTAAAAACTCAATATATGGCAGGGCCTTTTTTAAATTATGCTATTAAAGACGAAGCAAATAATAGGTATTTAATTTTAGAAGGATTTACGTATGCACCTTCTGTAGAAAAAAGGAATCTTCAATTTGAGTTAGAGTCGATATTAAAATCGGCTAAAATTAATTAAAGAACATAAAAAAACCCTCTTATTTTAAGAGGGTTTTTTTATGTTCTTTAAAAAGTAGATTTCTATAAAATTACTTTTTTTCGTCTAGCTTTGAGTCGTCTTTATCATCTTCTTTAGAAGCATCTTTAAATTCTTTCATACCACTCCCTAAACCTCTCATTAATTCAGGAATTTTTTTTCCTCCAAAAAGCAATAATACTGCCAATACGATTAAACCTATTTGCCAAGGACCAATTGCTAAGGGTAAAAATAACGCGCTCATTGTTTTTTAATTTTAAACAAAGGTAACAAGAAATCCTAACAAATACCGTTTTCAGACTAGAGAACACTAAAAAACTGTTAAGGAGACCTTATAGACTAGGCGCTAAACATTATATTTGCAATAGGCAAGGACTATATATGGTTAAAAAAGAAAAACGAACAAAGAAAATAAGGAAGAAGCTTCTTCATAAATATCGCCTAGTGGTATTAAACGAGAATACTTTTGAAGAGCGCTTTTCTTTTAAATTAAACAGACTTAATGTCTTTGTTTTTAGCACCGTTTTTACGGTTCTATTAATTGCTCTTACTACCTTAATTATTGCATTTACTCCCTTAAGAGAGTATATTCCAGGGTATTCCTCAACAAAATTGAAAAAGAAAGCAACATTATTGCATTATAAAACAGATTCATTACAGCGAGTAATTAGTATTAACGAACAATATTTAGCATCCATACAAAAAGTATTAACAGGAGACGTTAAAACAGTAGATTTTAATAAAGATTCCATCGTAGAAGCGGCTAAATTAGAAGCTTCAACTATTGATTTAAATCCTTCTGCTGCTGATTCATTATTAAGAGAAAAGGTTTTTCAAGAAGATAAATACAACCCATTAGCAGAAAATTCAGAATTAAATTTTGTGCTCTATTCACCCTTAAAAGGAACCATTACAGAGGCGTATAATCCAAAAGAAAAACATTATGCAGTTGATGTGGTTGCCACCACGAATACTCCTGTTAAATCTACAGCAGATGGTACAGTAATATTTGCTGAATGGACTACTGAAACAGGATATGTTATTATTGTAAAACACCGGAATAATTTAATCTCTGTTTATAAACATAACGGAACACTTACAAAAGAACAAGGAGAACTTGTTAAAGCAGGTGAAGTAATTGCAACGATAGGAAATACAGGTGAATTTACTACAGGACCTCACCTACATTTCGAGTTATGGAGTGATGGATATCCTATTAACCCAACAAATTTTATTGACTTCGATTAGTAATAATTATATAATGAATTAATGATGCAATGAAAGAATAATTAAATAAGTTTTTATCCTTATTTATGTAGGTTAAATGAATAGATTTTTAACAATCCTAAGGAATAATTTCTTTTAAACAAATTCGGTTTTGGTTTCTAAAAAGTCTATTCTCTATTTTTTAAAAGCGTAGCGGTCTTTCATCATTAAATAAAATAGCCTAATTTTAACAAACATTACATAAAACCCCACAAAATTCGTGGTAGAATAATAAATAACATGTATTTAAAATCCTTAGGAGCTAAAATTTTTGCAATAAAAGTGGTGAAGCAAATTAATAAATGGGCCTCACAACCAGTTGAAACACAAGAAAAAATATTTCAGAAATTAATAAAGAAAGCAAGTAATACTTCATTTGGGAAAGACCATAATTTTAAAGATATAAAATCACATCACGATTTTATTAAAAATGTCCCTATTAGAGATTATGAAGCATTACGAAACTATGTAGATCGTGTTGTCGAGGGCGAAGAGGATGTGCTTTGGCCAGGAAAACCTTTGTATTTTGCTAAAACTTCTGGGACCACTTCTGGCGCTAAATATATTCCATTAACTAAAGCTTCAATGCCCACGCATATTGAGGCCGCTAGAAATGCTATTTTATGTTATATCCATGAAACGGGTAATGTAGATTTTGTAAATGGTAAAATGATTTTTTTACAAGGAAGCCCTGTTTTACAAGAAAAAAATGGAATTAATCTAGGGCGTCTTTCAGGTATTGTCGCTCATTTTGTGCCAAAATATCTTCAAAAAAACAGATTGCCAAGCCTTGAAACTAATTGTATTGAAGACTGGGAAACAAAAGTAGATGCTATAGTAAAAGAAACTATACATCAAGATATGTCTATTATTAGCGGTATACCTTCTTGGGTACAGATGTATTTTGAACGACTTCAGGAAGCTTCAGGAAAAAAAATAGGAGATTTATTTAAAAATTTTAATTTATTTATTTATGGGGGTGTTAATTATGAGCCTTATCGGTCTAAATTTGAAGCACTTATAGGAAGAAAAGTCGACAGTATAGAATTATTTCCTGCCTCTGAAGGATTTTTTGCCTTCCAAGATTCTCAACATGAAAAAGGAATGCTTTTGTTATTAAACTCAGGGATATTTTATGAATTTATTGAAGCGGAACATTTTTTTACTGAAAACCCAAAACGCCTGAGCATAGGAGAAGTTCAATTGGATGTAAATTATGTAATGATTATATCCACCAATGCAGGTTTATGGGGCTATAATATTGGTGATACAGTTATTTTTACCTCGTTACAACCCTATCGCGTTATTGTTTCGGGTCGAATAAAACATTTTATATCCGCTTTTGGAGAACATGTGATTGGGAAGGAAGTAGAGCAAGCAATAAAAGAGGCTATGTTAAATTTTAACTTCTCTATTTCAGAATTTACTGTGGCACCACAAACCCATCCAAAAGAGGGTCAATTACCTTATCACGAATGGCTGATTGAGTTTGAAGATGAACCTAAAGATATTTCAGAAATCGAAGCTTTTTTAGATGAAAATATGCAACAACAAAACGCCTATTACAAAGATCTACTCGTAGGTAAAGTACTTCATCCTCTTAAGATAGCATCGCTTTCAAAAAATGCTTTTCAGAAATATATGAAATCTCAAGGAAAATTAGGAGGACAAAATAAAGTTCCTAGATTATCTAACGATCGTAAGATTGCGGATGATTTATTAAAATCAGATTTACTATAGTATCTTTGTAAAGAAATGAATATGATAAAATCACATACCCGAACAAGGGCTCAAGAAAGCTCAGGTGCAATTGAAAGATTGTACATAACAATGCGGCACCTTTTTAATAGAGGGTTTTACAAACCTATGGGTGTTTCGGGTGAAACATTAAGAGATTCACTATTAGCCTTACGCCCCGAAATTTATGGTTCAATTGGGGAAGAAAAGATAGAGCTGCAAGGGTTACTTTATGTAATTGATCGACTTCCGGAAGGTATTGAAGAATGTAAGTTTGTTAATTTAACAAGTGATGAAGGCTATAAAGATTCCCATTTCGAGCCTATAATTCCTTCAAAACGAAGAAGAAACTGCTATCGTATTGACGAAGAGCAGATGAACATTGAAATAACACGAGGGCGTTCTGAAATATATGATATACTAACCCACCTTACATTTTTATTTATTGAATCTCATAAAATAATGAGACAGGTAGTTATTAATGATGGTTCTAGTGTGATTAGAGATTGGAAAAAACTTGAGGCCGCAGTTCTTAAAAAAGGAAAGTTAACACAAACCGAAAAAGAGATTGCTTTAACTCATACTGCTAATTTTCTTGGAAGAACTTTTGAAGAAGTAAATGAAGTTTATGACAGTTTTGCCAGCGAAACAAATAAGCATCGTTTTTTAAATATTATTTACTATTTAGGAAAAAGAGCGATTGAAGAAGAGGTAGAAAACGATAAAAGAATTATCACTTTTACTCCTGTATTGCGAGAACGCTTAGGTCATCATATTCATGGAGAGCGTTGGGCTTATACAATTAAGAAAACACTTCAAGAACAAAACTTATTAGAAAGACCTTTACACATTATTAGTGCGAATATGCACAGTGTAATGAACACACTTTATTCTCCAGCAGCATTAGTTGCCGAGTATAAAAAGCATTCTTCCATGGATATTTACGAAATGTTGAGTAATTCGACAAACAGTAAGTTGAGAAAGAAGGTAATGGATTTAGCTGCCAAAAATGGATTAACTTATATTAAGGATACCAGTGGAGCGAATATTAATGTTCAGATTATTGATACAGCAAAATTGCCAAAAAACAATATTTCATCCAACAACAAGGAACTTTATATTGAGGAACAACCCGTTATTATTGTGATGGATTATGCCTTTGGAGAACAAGCTTTTGAAACAATGGACGAGTTGTTAAAACCTTTTGTGGATGAGGCAAATAAACAAACATTTTTAAATGTAGTTTCTGTTTCAATAATGGGGAAAGCAGGTATTTTAGAAGGAGGAAAAGGAGATATTATGATTCCTTCTTCGCATATTTTTGAAGGTACCGCAGATAATTATCCTTTTAAAAACATGCTAAAAAAGGCACATTTCGCTGAAGAGGATGTCAAGATTAGTAAAGGTGCGATGATTACTGTATTAGGAACATCACTTCAAAATAGAGATATCTTACGTTTTTTCCATGATTCTACTTGGAATGTAATTGGACTCGAAATGGAAGGAGCGCATTATCAAAAAGCAATCCAATCTGCTTCTAAAATTAGAGGTAGTATTAGCCCAAAAGTGAAAGTGCAGTATGCTTATTATGCATCAGATAATCCATTAGAAACAGGAAGTACTTTAGCTTCTGGAGGTTTAGGAACATCGGGAGTAAAACCCACCTATTTAATCACTGAAAAGATGTTAAATCAAATTTTAGATTAAACTAAAAATAATTTTGAAAAACAATAAAGTCTTAATAACTGGAGGAGCAGGGTTTATAGGCTCTAATTATGTGCAGTATATTCTTGAAAATAACCAAGATGAAATTGTGGTATTAGACAACCTGACTTATGCAGGAAATTTAAAAAATTTAGAGTCAGTTTCTCACTTAGAAAACTATACTTTTATTAAAGGAGATATTTGTGATGAAGCTTTAGTAAATGATCTTTTTGAACAACATCAATTCAATAAAGTTGTTCATTTTGCTGCAGAATCGCATGTGGATAATTCAATTACTGGGCCAGGTGCTTTTATTCAAACCAATATAGTAGGTTCCTTTAATTTATTACATGCCGCATACAATTTGTGGATGGACGGTCCAAATCAGTTAAAAGAGGAATTTTCAGGAGCTCGTTTTTTACATGTTTCAACCGATGAGGTATATGGAACTTTAGGTGAAACGGGTCTTTTTACAGAAGAAACACCTTATGCCCCAAACAGTCCTTATAGTGCATCTAAAGCAGCTTCAGACTTTATTGTTAGAAGTTATTTTCACACCTACGGAATGCCAGTAGTGACTACCAATTGTTCAAATAATTATGGGCCTCATCAGCACAAGGAAAAATTAATTCCAACGATCATTCGAAAAGCTATTTCAGGAGAGCCTATACCTATTTATGGCGATGGTAAAAATGTAAGAGATTGGTTGTATGTATTAGATCATTGTAGGGGTATAAAACTAGCTTTAGACAATGGAAGATTAGGGGAAACATATAATATTGGAGGGCGAAACGAAAGAGAAAACTTATATATCGCTCATGCTATTTGTGGTATTTTAGATGAATTATCACCAAAAGAAGGATCTTATAAAGGTCAAATTGCATTTGTAAAGGATCGACCGGGCCATGATTTTAGATATGCAATTGATGCTTCTAAAATTGAAAATGAATTAGGGTGGAAAGCAGATGAAGATTTTGAAAGCGGGATTAAAAAAACCATCGAATGGTATTTAAATAATAAAGATCAATTATGAAGGGAATAATATTAGCAGGAGGATCAGGTACGCGATTACATCCTTTAACCTTAGCGGTAAGTAAACAATTAATGCCTGTGTATGACAAGCCTATGATTTATTACCCTTTATCAACTCTCATGTTAGCTGGTATTAAGGAGATATTAATTATTTCAACACCTCAAGATTTACCACTATTTAAAAAATTATTAGGGGATGGTAAAAAATATGGCTGCACCTTTGAATATGCAGTACAAGAAAATCCGAATGGATTAGCAGAAGCCTTTATTATAGGAAAAGAGTTTGTAGGGAATGATAAAGTAGCTCTTATTTTAGGAGATAATATTTTTTATGGATCTGGATTAAAGGAACTATTACAATCTAATAATAATCCAGATGGAGGTGTTATATATGCTTACCATGTTCAGGATCCAGAACGTTATGGTGTGGTTGAATTTGATGAAAATGGAAAGGCTCTTTCAATTGAAGAAAAGCCAGAAAATCCAAAATCTAACTTTGCAGTACCAGGAATCTATTTTTATGACAATAGTGTTCTTGAAATTGCTTCAAATATTCAGCCAAGTCATAGAGGAGAATTAGAAATCACAGATATTAACAATGTGTATTTAAAACAAGGAAATTTAAATGTAAGCATATTAGATAAAGGAACAGCTTGGTTAGACACAGGTACTTTTGCCTCTTTAATGCAGGCAGCTCAATTTGTCGAAGTGATTGAAGAAAGACAAGGTTTAAAAATTGGATCCATTGAAGAAGCTGCGTATCAAATGGGTTATATCAACAAAGAACAATTAAATAAAATTGTGGAGCCTCTTTTAAAAAGTGGCTACGGAAAACATTTATATATAAAAGATTAGATTTGAAACTACTTGAAACCCCTCTAAAAGGCTGCTTTATTCTAGAGCCCTCTGTTTATAAAGATGAAAGAGGCTTTTTTTACGAATCCTATAATAAAAAACGATTTAATGAAGTAACAAATCTTAACATCGATTTTGTTCAAGACAATCAATCAGCTTCATTATATGGTGTTATACGAGGCTTGCATTTTCAAACAGGTGAATTTGCACAATCAAAATTGGTAAGAGTTCTTTTAGGAAAAGTATTAGATGTTATTGTTGATCTCAGGAAGGGTTCTGAAACTTTTGGACAGCAGTTTTCAATTATTTTGGACGATGTAGATCATAAGCAACTTTTTGTCCCAAAAGGATTTGCACATGGATTTATTACACTTTCTGAACGTTCAATATTTTCATATAAATGTGATAATTTTTATGACAAAGATTCAGAAAACGGAATCATATATAATGACGCAACCTTATCGATTAATTGGCATCTTCCGAGGGAAGATTTTATTATATCAGAAAAAGACATACTTCTTCCAACGTTTAAGGAAATTATTACATGAAACGAGCATGATAAAACTTTTATCACCCTACGAAATTATTAATAGCGAACCTGCCTGCGTTAGGTAGGCAGCATGTGACATATAAGAAATAAGAAAGACACATGAAAAAAGTATTAGTTACTGGGGCAAAGGGTCAATTAGGAAGGTGTATAAAAGATGCTGCCATCAATTTTCCTTTTCTTGAAATTAATTTTGTTTCAAGAAAGGACCTAGATATTGATGATTTTGACGCTGTTCAACAATTTTTTAATCAACATAAATTTGATTATTGTATTAATGCTGCAGCATACACTAATGTTGAAAAAGCTGAAAGTGATTCAGATCAAGCATTTTTAACCAATGCAGAAGCTGTAAAAAATTTAGCTAATATTTGTGACTTTTCTAAGACAACACTTCTACAGGCTTCAACCGATTATGTTTTTAATGGAAAAAAAGAAAGCCCTTATTTAGAAGAGGATCAAACCAATCCAATCAATGTATACGGCGCATCAAAACTAAAAGGTGAAGAGTATATTCAAGAAAGTGGCGTTGACTATTTTATTTTTAGAACGTCATGGTTGTATTCTCAACACGGGCATAATTTTTTAAATACGATTTTAAAATATGGTAAAGAAGGGAAACTATTAACTATAACCACAGAACAAGTTGGTGTACCAACAAATGCTAATGATTTAGCTTTAGCACTCTTGGATGTAATTGTTTCAGATAATAGTGAATATGGCACCTATAACTTTTCTAATTCAGGAAAAGCAACATGGTTTGATTTTGCAAAAGCAATTTTTGAAGAAAACCCACAATTTGACTTATCTAATCTTGCTAAAACCGACTATTACCGTACTTTTGCAGCAAGACCAAAGTATAGCGTTTTAGACACCAATAAGTATAAAAAGACATTTAATACAAAAGTGATTGATTGGAGAGAGAGTTTATCGATCCTTATTAAATTAATTAATTTTTAAATACATAGAAATTATGGGACAGAGTAATTCAGGCGAAATGGACATAATGCAAATATTTAATTCCTTAAAAAAAGTATTAGTAAAGGTTGTTGTTATGTTATTTAAAGTATGGAATTTTATTCTAGAAAAATGGATAATTATTATTTCATTATTGATTATTGGTGTATTACTAGGTTATTTTTTGCAATCAAGTTTTAAACCAAATAAAACAGCAGATGTTCTTTTAAAAGTGAATTTTGATGCTGCAGATTATTTATACAGAGAAGTTGATCTAATAAATAATAAAATAAAACAGAAAGATTCTGTATTTCTTACAAATTTAGGATTATCAACGGATACAATAGAAGTTAAATCATTAAAAATACAACCCGTTGTAAACTTAAAAGATGTTGCAAGTAAATATGTAGATGAAAGTAAAATTTTAGAGAATTTACTAAAAAATGTTGAATTCGAAGGAGAAGAAGTGGTTATTACTAACACTTTCATATCAGATTATAAATATCACACTATAACGTTTAAACTATCTAATAATGCAACTTTAAACACAATTTCAAGTGTTATTGAATATTTTAATAGTAATGAATTATTAGAAAAAGTAAAAATTAAAAAATCTGAAAACTTAAATAGTAGAATAATTTATAATACTAAAATTATAACTCAAATCGATGCTTTAATTGAAACATATAACAGTAATAATTCAATTTCATCTTCATCGAATGACATATTTGTTGTTGATAAAAATTTTGATATGGATGCGATTCTTGACAAAAAGATTGATCTTCAGAAGGAAAACGAATGGATAAGTCAAGAGTTAATTTATTTGGATGAGATCTTTGTTGTTATTAATAACCCTCAATTTACTAAAATAGATAAAGAATTAAAAAATAATAAAATAATTTTCTATCCATTTATTCTAGTGTTTCTATTTTTATTTCTAGCTTTTTTAAAACACCTATATTATTATTTAAAACAAATAGCAGAAAACGCCTAGATATATTAATAATAATTAATTCACCTTAGTTTTGAAATATAATATTATTCATGAAAAATAACTTAATTGTATTTGGTACTCGCCCTGAAGCCATTAAAATGGCACCTTTAGTAAAAGCTTTTTTAGCGGATACTTCTTTTAACACAAAGGTATGTGTAACAGCGCAGCATCGAGAAATGTTAGACCAGGTACTTGACTTTTTTGAAATAATACCCGATTACGATTTAAATGTAATGAAGCCTAATCAAAATTTATATAGTTTAACAGCAACTATAATTGAAGGGATGAAGCCAGTTTTAGAAGAGGTGCAACCAGACTATGTTTATGTTCATGGAGACACTACGACATCAATGGCTGTTGGAATAGCAGCTTTTTATAGTGGAGCAAAAGTGTGTCATGTAGAGGCGGGCTTGCGTACTTTTGATAGAAAATATCCATTTCCTGAAGAGTTTAATAGGCAACTTACCGGAAAAATTGCTGATTATCATTTTGCTCCAACAAAATTATCTCAAGCTAATTTATTACAAGAAAATACTTCAAAAGAAAATATTCTGGTAACAGGAAATACAGTAATAGACGCTTTGTTATTTGGAATTGAAAAAGTAAATTCAAGCAATTTCAAAGATCCAGAAATTGAAAAGCTAAAAGAAATTCTGGACTTTCAGAAAAGAATTATTTTAGTAACAGGGCATCGAAGAGAAAACCATGGTCAAGGACTTTTAAATATTTGTTCGGCCTTAAAAACTATTGCTGAAAATAATTCAGATGTTCAAATTATTTACCCGGTACATTTAAATCCGAAAGTAGAAAAACCAGTGTATGAATTACTTTCGGGAATTAATAATGTATTTTTAGTAAAACCATTAGCTTATGCTGCATTTATTTGGTTGATGGAAAAATCACTTGTCATCATTACAGATAGTGGAGGAATACAAGAAGAAGCGCCAAGTTTAGGGAAACCAGTTTTAGTGACGCGAGATACTACAGAGCGCCCAGAGGCAGTAGAAGAAGGGACCGTACTGTTAGTGGGCACGAATACAGAAAAAATAATTGAAGAGACACAAAAATTAATAAGAAACACTAAATATTACAATAGTATGAGCATGCTACATAACCCCTATGGAGATGGAAAAGCAACTTCTAGAATTGTAAATTTTATTAAGAAATTATAATATGAAACGAGCATGTTAAATTTTTTATCACACAATAAAATGACTAATTGCGAACCTGCCTGCGGCAGGCAGGCAGCAGATGTCCGATTTAAAAAACAATATTGATATATGAAAAATAAACCCAATGTAGTCATGATGGGTCTTGGATATATAGGCTTACCAACAGCAGCATTAATTGCTAGCAGAGGATTAAGAGTAACAGGAGTCGATATTAGTCAACGCGTTGTTGATACCATCAACAAAGGCGAAATACATATCGTTGAACCAGATTTAGATGGTCTAGTTCACAAAGTAGTTAAAGAAGGGTATCTTAAAGCCTCAACAAGCCCTATTACTTCTGACGTATATTTAATTGCTGTTCCTACCCCTTTTAAAGGCGACTATAAGCCTGATCTTTCGTTTGTGGCAGCTGCAGTAAAAAGCATCATTCCAACCCTTAGAAAAGGAGCATTAGTGATTTTAGAATCGACGAGCCCTGTTGGAACCACTCGAAAGATGGAACAACTCATATTCGAACAGCGTCCCGAATTAAAAGAAAACATTTATTTGGCTTATTGTCCTGAGCGTGTTTTACCAGGAAATATTCTTCATGAATTAAAACATAACGATAGAGCTATTGGTGGAATTAATGAAGCTTCTACAGAAAAGGCAATTGCATTTTATAAACATTTTGTAGTTGGAACATTACATCCAACTAATGCCAAAACTGCCGAAATGGTAAAATTGGTTGAAAATGCTTCAAGAGACAATCAAATAGCATTTGCTAATGAATTATCCATTATCTGTGACAAGGCTGGAATAAATGTATGGGATATGATTGCTCTAGCCAATAAACATCCTAGAGTTAATATTTTAAATCCAGGAACTGGTGTTGGAGGTCATTGTATCGCTGTAGATCCATGGTTTATTGTTTCTGAATTCCCAAAGGAAAGCCCATTAATTAGAAAATCAAGAGAAGCGAATAACTATAAAACAGAATGGGTTTTAGAAAAGATAAAAAATAAAGCACTTGCATTTAAAATTGAAAATAACAGAGATCCAATCATAGCCTGTATGGGACTTGCTTTTAAACCAGACATTGATGATTTAAGAGAATCTCCAGCGCTTTATGTAGCAGAAACCCTACAAGAGCAAAAATTCACTATTTTAGCTGTAGAACCTAATTTGGTTTCAAACGAAAAAAGAAAACTTATAGATACCAGTCAAGCTTTACAGCAAGCTGATATTTTAGTGTTTTTAGTTTCACATTCAGAATTTAAGACATTAGAAATTGATAAAACAAAACAAATATTAGATTTTTGTGGAGTTTTAAATTAATACAGATAAGAGAAGAATATGCTTTTTAACTCTTTAGATTTTGCAATATTTTTCCCGATATTTTTTATTATATATTGGATTTTTTCAAAAAAAATAGTTGCCAGAAACGTTTTAATATTAACTTCTAGTTATATATTTTATGCTTGGTGGGATTGGCGCTTTCTCTTTTTAATCATTTTTAGTTCCATTGTTGATTTTACGATAGGACAAAAGATATTTAAAGCATCAAAAAAACGGACCAAACGAAATTATTTAATTGTTAGTTTAGTCCTAAATTTAGGTTTTTTAGCATACTTTAAATATGCAAACTTTTTTATTGATTCATTTATACAATCTTTTCGATTGTTTGGTGCTGATTTAGATTCATATTCATTACATATTATATTACCTGTAGGAATTAGTTTTTATACTTTTCAAACTTTAAGCTATACCATCGATATATACAGAGAAAGATTAAAACCAACTAAAAATTGGTTAGCCTTTTTCTCTTTTGTAGCATTCTTTCCTCAATTGGTTGCTGGACCTATCGAAAGAGCCTCTCATCTTTTACCTCAATTCTTTAAAGTTTATAATTTTAATTATAAACTATTTAAAAGTGGAATGCTATTAATTGCTTTTGGATTGTTTAAAAAAATGGTTATTGCAGATCGATTGGCAATACTTGTAAACGAAGTGTATAATAATCCAACTGATCATGGAGGACAAGCCTTGATTATAGCAACCATCTTTTTTGCTTTTCAGATTTATTGTGATTTTTCTGGTTATTCAGATATTGCTATAGGTATTGCAAGAACTTTAGGTTTTGATTTAATGAAAAACTTTGACACCCCTTATTTTTCTAAATCGATTACTGAGTTTTGGAGACGCTGGCATATCTCATTATCTACATGGTTTCGAGATTACGTATATATTCCTTTAGGAGGAAGTAGAAAAGGAAAGAATAGGATGTATATCAACCTATTATTGGTCTTTGTCATTAGTGGACTTTGGCATGGTGCAGCCATAACATTTATTATTTGGGGTTTTATACATGGAGTTATTATTGTTATAGAAAAAGCCACGGACAATTATAAAACATCATTTTTTAAAAAAATACGAATTGATAAAAATAATCTTCTAGAAAGAACACTCTTTTTAATGATAACTTTTTCTATCGTTTGTTTTGCTTGGATCTTTTTTAGAGCCAATAGTTTTACAGATAGCATGTATATTGTTCAAAATCTATTCAAATTTGACCCAGAGCTTAAAAATTTCTATAGTTTAGGACTAGTTTCCTCTGAATTTAATTTAGCGTTAGTTGCTATCATAGCTTTATTAGGGTTTGATTATTTTCATAGAAAGTATAATGCATTTAAAGCATTAAATAGAATGCATTTTCTGGTAAGAAGTGTTTTTTATGTAATTATTGCTTTTATAATCATCATTTTTGGTATTTATGGAAATGATAGTGTTTCAGAGTTTATTTATTTTCAATTTTAATTCATTATGAAAAGAAAAACAACTGTTTCTATACTTTCCTTTTTAGTGTTATTTTCATTAGTGTTTATTTATTTAAATGAAGTGTTTAAATCTGAGCACCATTATATTAATACAAGTGAAGATTTTACAGTTTTAGCTGAAAAAACTAATATTGACGTTATATTCTATGGAAGCTCTCATTCTTATACGGCCTTTAACCCACTTATTGTTGATGATATATGCAAGACCGTTAGTTATAATTTAGGTTCAGATGCATTAAAAGTAGAATTAACAGATTTGGTTTTAGTAGAGTCATTAAAAAAAACAAAACCAAAATTAGTGATTTTAGAAGTATACCCGCCAACATTAAGACCTGTAAAAGGAAAAGAAGACAAAGCTTTTCATTTACGAGCAATGGATGTTGTGCCAAATGTTTCTTTATTGAAGGCTGAAAAAACGTTAAAAATATATGAACCAAAGGAGTATTTAGGTGTTATGTTTCCTTTAATTAGAAATCATTCAAAATGGAAAACGAATAAATTTTTTAACTTATCTCGCAGAAAAAAGTTAGATTCCACTAAAAATTATTTTTACGGAGGTTTTATAGGCGCAATAAATGTAATGAGTTTAGAGGAGCAAGAAAAGTATAAGGACTTTAATAAAGAACCTTTAAATAATGACCCAAATAGATCTTGGCTTACCGATCTAGCAAAAGAGGATATTAAACGTTTTGTTGATCTGGCTAAAAATACAGGAGCAGAAGTACTCATTGTTTCTTCTCCAGACCCAAGAGCAAGAGTTTCATTTAACTATTATATTTTTTCTGAATTGGAGACACTCTGTCATTCATTAGATATTTCTTTTCTCAATCTTAATGATTATTTAAACGAAATGAATTTAAATGTTATAGACTTTAAAGACAATTCTCACTTAAATACCTATGGTAGCACTAAAGCAACAATGTTTCTTGCAAACTACATCAAAGAGCATTATAGTTTAAAAGATCGTTCTACTGATGATGTCTGGAAATTTTCGCAAAAAAAACATGCAGAGTTTAAAAACATGTATTCTTTTTTTAAGCCTGTTTCATTTAAAAGAGAATTAAATGAAACAGTCTTAAAGTTTATAACAATCAAGGAATTAGAGATTCTTAGTTATCAAAAAGAGAAACTTAATTTTCGAGTAAAATTGGATAGCAGTTTTATAGGTTCTGGAGAAGAAAACAAATATCGTTTGGCTATTCATATTTATCCTAAAGATGACCACAAGGAAATGCTAAGTGATAGGAATAAATCAATAAAACGAAATTACGATTTAGATGATTTTGTTTTAGATGGAAAAAATAATTTTTCTTTAGAAATAAACACAAAAATAAAAAACATAAAAAAAATAGAGCTTTTTCTTTTTGATAAAGATGGATACAAAGGAGTTATTGGAGAAAGAGTGAAGATTAAAGATATTTTTTTTCAATCTAGAAAAAATTAAGTAATAATGAAAAGAATTTTATCATCATTAAGTATATTAATACTACTGAATAGTTGTATTAATAAATCTTATGACGAGGCGTTAAATTCTGGTTTAGAAAAATATCCTAGAATTAGAAATCTTAATTTAAGTCTAGTTGAAGGATATACTGTCGAAAAACTTGCTTTTTTTAAGACAAAAGAGCATGAATATAAATTTGTATTAAAATTAAGTGATGCTACTACAGATACACTTGTTGAGCGTTATAGTCTAGGATTATTTGGTTTTGTAGATAAAAAATATCTTAAGGAAAACAAAAATCATCTATCTTGGAATTCTAAACCAGTCATTGAATCTTTTGGAAAGTATAAATACATTATTAAAGATATAGTTATACCTACAAAAGAAATGGATAGTATTATTTATTTTTTATATGATCGAGATAAATATAGAAAGGTTATTGGTCATAGAATAGTACTTAAAAATATACAGCTTAGATAAAAAATTAAGGAACAAGCCGATGAGTTCAAAAAAGTTTTTAAAAAACATTTTCCTTAATAATTCCTCCCAAGGCCTTCAGTTTGGTTCTAGATGGATATTTAATATCACCTTGATTAATGTACTGGACATAGGAACTTATGGGGTATTTTCTTTCGTATATTCCATTTCAAATACTTTGTTAGCAGTCATACCCTTTGGTAGTCCTGTTTTTTTAATTAACGAAGTAGATGATTTAAAAGCAAGTAAAAATAAGCTGTTAGATTCTTTTTGGGTGGCGAGTATTTTGTTTTTAGGTTTATTGGCAATCTATTTAATTCTTAATCTTTTTTTAGAAAACATAAAAGGTTGGAATTATGTTGGATATGGAGTTTTACTAGGCTTTGTATTGTCGTTAAATATGATTTTATTTTCTTTTTTTAAAGGGGTTGGAGATTTTGCCAAAGAACTTAGGGCTTATACTGTTTTCTTCCTTTGTTTAATAGCATTTATAGCTTATTTGTTTTTTTTCGAGACCTCAATTAAAAACATACATTTTATTTTTGGAGTGCTAATTGGAATTAATGCTTTGGTTTTCTTTCTTACTTTTTTCTCTAACAAAATGTTATTTCAAAGCACTTCTTTAAAAGATATAAGTCAAAGTAGAAAGCGTATAAAAAAGGCTTTTTCTAAAAGAAAATATTTTGGTTTTCAAGAAATAGCCACTGCTGTATATACACAATCAGGGATGTTGTTACTTTTTTATCTATTAGATGAAAACACCTATGGTTATTATAGAGCCCTATTTGTTATTATATCTCCTTTATTTTTATTTACAGTGGCTCTATCTCAGGTGGTTTTAAATTATTTAAAGAAACAGGATAGAAAATCAATGATTAGCAATTTTAGAAAAATACAGGTATTTAGTTTCCTAATAGGTGTTGCCGCAGTTTTGGTATTGTTTTTCTTAAAAGATTTTATTTTTAAAGTTATTAAAGTTCCTACGACTCAAGATATCATTATAGCTTTTAAGCTGGTATTAGCTACTGCTTTATTACGTTTTATATTTTCTAATTACGAGATGTTGATTATTATTTATGATAAACAGAAGTATCGCTTTTATGCGGTTCTGGTTATTGCGGTTATTAATATTATATTAGTATTTAGTTTGTTGCCACAATATGGCATTATTGGTGCTGTTTTAACTAACTTTATATCTTATTTATTATTATTAACTGGTCTTTTGTTTATTACAGAAAGAACTTTAAAGCATAAATAGTAACTCAAAAAAGCAAAACTATTTTGATATTAGTATTTATTCAATAAACGGTTTAAATATTTCATCTTTTTCATATATTACTTTGTCTAATTATCAAATAGATATTAGCCATCTTACAGCAGGAGTATATATTATTAACTTTATAGACATAGATGGGTTTAGCCTCTCAAAAAAACTCATTGTTGAGTAAAATAGTATCATTAAGGATTTATATCAATATTGAATAAGTCAATTATTTAGAGTAATTGATGGTATTAATAACAAAAGAATATTATTTTTATCCTTTTAAAACAATTAATTTTGTTGGCTAACCCTATTATGGAGACTCATTTGGATAACATAAAGATAAAATCATTACCCTATTTAAGGTTATTCCTTATTATTTTTTTATTAATCAACTTAGTGGGGATTATCAACTTTCCCTTTTATCGAGAGACACTTAAAAATGATGTATTATTTTTTCTAGTATTCTTGGGCTTTATGGGTTTTACGATAGGAACATTGCTTATTCGTACTTTAAAATTTAAAACCCCATCAATTAAGGGCCGGTTTAAGCCTAAATTGTTTAGGATGATCTTTATTGGGGTTAACCTTCTTTCTTTTTTATTGATTGTTATGACTCATGTAATGAATCGGGGAATTCTCATTATAATGGGAGACAAACGCTATGTTACTTATGCCTATACTACCTTATTTATTTATTGTGGACTAATCATTACGTTGTTGTTTGTGGCTCAAACGCTATTAGACAATAAACGATTAAGTAAAAGACTCATCTTTTTTGTAGTTCTTCAGTCGATTTCAGTATTATCTATGGGATATCGCTCGCCATTAATTATACTCGTAGGGGGCACTCTTCTTATTTTTATTATGATTGAGAATGACTATCAAAATAAGTTTAAAAAGGTATTTACGATTCGAAATATTTTATTGTTTCTGGGAGTCCTCATTTTAATGTCTTCTATTTCCTCGTATCGAGTGTCTCAAAAATATGACGTTCGTAGGTTCTTTAGAAGCATGGACTTTGATTTCATAGATGATCATCCTTATATAATGCCTATAATGCCCACCCTTGCGGTTTTCAGGTATGATCAAGATATTGTGATCAAACTCATTAAAAAAACAAGGTATAAGCCTTTAATGGGAGAATTAGCTATGTCTAATTTTTTAACTCTTTTGCCTGGAGAACAACTTGGGGTGAGAAATATTATTGGAGGTATAGTCGATTCTCGTAAATTTCCAGATGGTCGACCTTGGTCAATTACCCCCACTTTACAAGGAGCATTGTTTGTGGATGGAGGTTTTTTTGGAGTATTTTTTGGATTTTTTATACTTGCAGCATGTATAGAATATTTTAAGAAAATCATGGTTAAAAGAAAAGATCCATTTTCTACAGTACTCTATGCTATGTTTGCTATCAATTCTTTAATGTTAATCCATACGGGTTATTTCGATGTTATATTCTTTCTGCTTATTGCAGTTATGGTTGCCTTAAGAATCGTCGTAATGAGAATCAAGTTTTAACATTAAAATATTCTGTATTCACAAACGAGCATTGTCATAAAATTAATTGATATTTGTTTTTATCTTTAGCTATTAAGCTTATAATTATGAAAATATTTCTAATATCCAACATGTATCCATCTAAAATGGATCCTTTATTTGGCGTATTTGTGAAGAATTTTAAGGAACTCCTTAGAAAACAAGGTGTTGAGTTTTCCGCATCTTCAGTGATTAATGGAAAAAGAACGGGAGTTTTAAAAAAAGCACTGACCTATTCTAAGTATTATCTATCAATAACGAAGAATCATTTTTTTAAAAAATTCGACCTGCGATATGTACATTATTTAACGCATAATTCCCCAATTTTATACCTTCTGAATTTCCTTAATAAGAAATCCCCTTTGGTTGTAAATGTTCATGGCTCTGACATTTTAGACTCACAAGGAAAGTTTATTAATAAAATAAACATCAAGGTTCTAAAGAAAACGGACTTGGTAATTACTCCTTCCCAATATTTTAAAGAGATTATGCTGAATTTCTATCCTTTTTTAAAGCCTGAGGATATTTTTGTTTCTCCATCAGGTGGGATAGATACTTCTAAATTTTATTATATTGAAACGAAAAAGAATGCCTTACCAACAATGGGTTTAATTTCTAGAATAGATGAAGGAAAAGGATGGGATGATTTTTTAAAAGCGTTAGATATTTTAAATCGAAATGGGTTTAATTTTAAAGTTAAAATAGCTGGACAAGGATTACAAGAAGGCTTATTGAAGCAAATGATATTAGATTTTAAACTATCCGATAAAGTAACATTTTTGGGCTTAATTAATCAAAACGAGTTAATTCATTTGTATAATGAAATTGATGTCATGGTATTTCCCACTAAAAGAGAAGCCGAAAGCCTGGGATTAGTTGGTTTAGAAGCTATGAGTTGTAAAACGCCTGTTATAGGAAGCAATATTGCTGGATTAAAAACGTATATTGAAGAAGGGTATAATGGGTTTTTGTTTGAACCAAGTGATTTTGTTCAATTAAGTGAAACTATAGATAAATTTTTTAAACTTTCAGAAACAGAAAAACAAGAACTATCAAAAAATGCCTTGGAGACCTCATCAAAATATGAAGCAAAGAATATAGCTAATATTTTGAAAAATAAATTATCTGAATTATGTTAAATAAGTTAAAACTGATATTTTATTATGCCTTTTTTTATAAGCTACCTCATTCTAGGTTTTTATCTGTAACATCCACATTAAGAGTTTGGTATTTATCAAAAATTTTAAAGATAATGCCTTATGATAAAAAAAGTAAGGTAGAATGTGGGGTCTATATATCTAATGCAAAAGGATTAAAAATCGGAAATAATTGTCGAATAAATGAAAATGTTTTTATTCAAGAAGCAACTATTGGAAACAATGTTTTAATTGCACCAAATGTAGTTATTATTAGTGTTTCTCATAATCATGAAAAATTAGATATTCCAATTGTAGATCAAGGAGATACAACTCCAAACCCTCCTATTATTGAAAATGGTGTATGGTTAGCTAGAAATGTAGTGATTATGCCTGGAATAACTATAGGCGAAGGAGCTATTGTTGGGGCAGGAGCCATTGTAACAAAAGATGTAAAACCTTTTACAATAGTTGGGGGAGTTCCTGCAAAATTTATAAAAGAAAGAAAGAATGAATAATGATTACTTAAAATCATTTATTAAAAAAGTAAATATTTTTTCTGTTTTAGAATATTCTACTTTCTTAATGGCATTCTTTTTACCACTTTCTATAAAATTAAGTAATGTTTTTTTAATCCTTTTTTTTGTAGGATCAGCATATTTATTTTTTATAAAAAAAGAGTACAGTACAGGAAAAATTAATTTACTTTTCTATTCAACAGTACTCCTTTTTATTACCTATGTATTGGGACTTTTAGTAACGGAAGAACCAGTAAGAGGTTTAAAAACTCTTGAGCGTGGTCTCTCTTTCATTCTATGTCCTTTGATCGTATTTTTTCATTCAAAAGAAAACATTTTATTAATAAAAAGAAAACTCTTTCATGGATTAACATTTGGTTCGGTTCTTTCTTTAATAATATTATTAAGCAATAATTTTTATAGCTATTTTATTACTAGACCTCTTTTTAACTTTGATGATGAAATATTTAGCTATTACCACACCTACTATTATTTTACTAAGCTATTAGATTTGCATCCAACCTACTTAGGCGCTTATGTTATTTTATCTATAGTAATTGTTATTAATTGGATTGTTAAAGAAAAGAGAAAACTTAAAAATTGGATTTATCTACTCATACTATTCATATTGTCTCTAGGGGTTTTATTTATTAATTCAAGAATTATATTTATGTTATATGGATTAATAATTATTGGAATTTTTACATGGATTCTTTTTAAATTTATAAAACAGAAACGATATGTTCAAATGTTCGTTCTGGTATTAATCATTGCGGGATGTATTGGATTTGTCAATAGTAATATTTCAAAGACATTTATTTACCAAAGGATTACTAAAGAACTTTCTTGGGAATTATCAGAACAAGTAGACACTAAATATAATAGTAAAATTAGTGCAGATTCAAGAATAGCCCGCTGGAAATCAGCATTTAAAGTTTTTAAAGAAAACCCTTTATTTGGTCATGGAAACCTATCAGAAAAAGATGCATTATCAGAACAATATAAAAAAGATGGTTTATACGGATCCTTAAATAAAAGGTACGATGCCCATAATATTTATTTATCGTTTGCTATTGAGTTTGGTGTTTTTGGCCTTCTTATATTACTTTACTTTTTATTTACAAATCTATATTTTTCATTAAAGTTTAGAGACCTAGAATACTTCATGTTTTTTTGTATGATATGTATGATAGGGATATTTGAAAGTTATTTAAAAAATAATGCCGCGATTACATTTGTTGCTTTTTTCGGCTCTGTGTTTCTTTTTTCGAACCAACAAAACGAGATAAGTGAAAAATAATAGTCTTAAAAATAATATTAGAATACTATTTATAGACAATTTTTTATCTATACTGCTCATTACTTTTTTTTGTTCTGAAGCTTATGGGAAAACTGTAGCTTTTTCTAATGAAACTACCATTTTACAGAGTTCCATTAAGCTTGTTGTATTGATTTATTTAGTTATTGATGTTTTAATAAATTATAAAAAGAAAAACTATTTAATTACAGTAACCCTTTTAAGTTTATTCTTTATAATAGGACAATATATAATACCAAATAGTTACTCTTCAGAAAGTATTATTTTATTTTCTAAATACCTATTTCCATTATTTCTGTTCTTATATTTTAATTGCCATACTTTAAATAAAAAAAGTGTGAATTATTTATTTAAAGTTTTCGAATTAATAATAATTTTAAATAGTCTTTTAGTTATACTGGGAGTATTATTTGACATATCAATTTTCGAAACCTATCAATTTGCTAGATTTGGCTACAATGGCTTGTTAAGAACCTCCTCTACAAGCACCTATTTTTACATCATTTCTTTATTTTACTTTTTATATACATATAGAGAACATTTTTTCAGTAAATGGAAATCTATATTTGTTTTTATAGTTTGTTTATTTGTAGGAACAAAATCAATTTATCTAGGTTTAGGCGCTATTATACTTGCGTTTCTTTTTTTAAAAATTAGAGCTAAAAAACAAAGGTATATCTTAGGTATTCTTTTGATATTGGTATTTAGCGTTATAGGGTATCTACTTTTTTTTGAATTTGGAAAATTTAATCAAATTAGAGAATCTAACGGTATCATTTCATCTATTTTGTCATATAGAGATCAGTTGTTTTTAAATAAAACACTTCCAAACATTTCTGAAAACTGGGGCCCTGTAAATTATTTATTGGGTGGTTTTAATGATATTTCTTCTAGGTCACAATTAGATTTCATCGATATTTTACATTTTTGGGGAATTATTGGTGGAATATTCTATTTAATAACCTACTATAAACTTTATGTAACATTTTATATTAACAAAATTGCACTCTTTTGTATTGTTTTTTTAATTTTTATTATATTCTTTGCAGGGAATTTTTTCACCTATTCAACAATACCAATTTATTTATTAATTATCAGAGAAGTATTTTTAAAAAGCAAAACAAATGCTAACAATGAGCATTCAAACAAATAGTTTTCTAAACACCACAATTCATAACTTATCGATGAAAGAAACTCTTTCAATAATCGATGAAGCAATAACAGATAAAAAACAAATACATCATGTAGTTGTTAACGCTGGTAAAATTGTGGCATTACAAGAAGATAAACAATTAAGAGAGAGTGTAAATAATAGTGATTTAATCAATGCAGATGGACAAGCTGTTGTTTGGGCCTCTAAGGTTTTAAATCAACCTTTAAAAGAAAGAGTTGCAGGAATTGATCTAATGATTAATTTAGTGCAATTAGCAGCTGAGAGAAATCATAAAATATTTCTTTTAGGCGCTAAAGAAGAAGTGGTGAGCAAAGTGGCTGAAATTTATTCATCAAAATATGGCAATGATATTATAGCTGGTTTTAGAAATGGCTATTTTAACAAAGAGGACGAACCTTCAATAGCCAAAGAAATAGCTGAGAGTGGCGCTCAAATGCTTTTTGTTGCAATAACATCACCTATCAAAGAAAACTTTTTATACAACCACAGATCGATATTAAAAGAGGTTAATTTTATTATGGGTGTTGGAGGTAGTTTCGATGTAATTGCAGGAATTACAAAACGAGCCCCTGTTTGGATGCAAAAAATGGGACTCGAATGGTTTTATAGATTTTTACAAGAACCTAAAAGAATGTGGAAAAGATATTTAATAGGTAATAGTAAATTCATACTTTTAGTACTTAAAGAAAAAATGGGGTATAAAAAATAAAAATTAGGCTAGAGTATCATTGTTTAGCTTTCATTTAATATATTCATAAATAATAAAAGAATCAGATGAAAATATTATTGGCATCTATATATCCTTATGCATTTTTACTTCTGTATTTAACCATCCCCTTCGATGATTATATTAGAGCATTCCCAAATTTATTATTAGGAATTTTGGTGGTTGCTTTTCCAATTATTGTAACAAAAGATGATTTTAAAAAACTTCTGGTTAAACCCATCTTTCTTTTTTTACTTTTTTTCACATTCTTATTAGCAAGTGCTTTTATTTTCGGTCGTTTTGAAAATGATTTTGTTGTAATAAAAAAAATGCTGATTCCATTAGGGTTAGTAATTCTATATATACCAGTTCAGGATTTTAAAAAATTAAATAAGGCTATTATTTTTTCATCGATAGCGGCTATTATTTTTTCATTAGTTCAATTTATTATTCTTGTAAATAAAACAGGAATTTTTAACCTTTCTTTTTTTCAGGAAAGCATAGATATCCTATTAATAGATCGCCTTTATTTAGGATTATTATGTGTTTTAAGTATTCTGATTTCATACCAATCATTAAAAAATGACTACCACCCAAATAATAGGTTTTATTTGGCAAATATCCTATTAAGTGGTTTATATATAGTATTAATTATGTCTAAAGTTGCTATTCTAATAGTAATTGTGGTAGCACTTTTAAGACAGTTTTATGGTACGCATAAAAAGATTCGATTATTAATTTCTTTTGCCATTGTTTTAATAGTTGGAGGCATTACCTATAACACAAACAAACCATTTTTTGAAAAATTAATTCCTTCTGAAAATAACACTGCTGAAGTTAATTTCATAGAAAATTCAATGCCTTGGGGGTATAGAACTTTTATCTGGAAATGCTCAAACGAAATTATACAGAAGATGGAGAATCGTTTTTTTGGTATCGGCTTTAAAGAAACCAATCAGCGATTACTTCAATGTTATGAGACTGATATTTTAGATAAAAACACCAAACAAATATTTCTTTCAAAAAAGTTTAACTCACACAATCAATACCTTGATTTTTATATAAGCACAGGAATCATTGGGATGTTGTTATTTATTGGTCTTTTGGGCGCTTTATTTAGCCACTATAGAAAACACTTTTTTGCTACTGCATTAATTTTTACAATCGTATTATTTGGGATGGCAGAGAACTTTTTTCATCGGCAAATTGGAGCCTATTATTTTGGTTTCATATTAGTGATACTTTTAATAGACAATACATTTTTTAAAAATTCAGAAAAAGAAAAGTATACCCCCTAAACAACAAATTAATATAATAGCAAATAAGTTAGCTAAGTCGTACTTTTGCAGAATTATTGAAAGAAAAAGAATGAAAATTACAGTAATAGGAACAGGATATGTTGGTTTAGTTACAGGAACTTGTTTGGCGGAAACGGGAAATGATGTAATTTGTGTAGATATAGATCAAGAAAAGGTAAGAAAAATGAAAGACGGGATCGTTCCAATCTACGAACCCCATCTTGATGTTATATTTGAAAGAAATATAAAAGCGGGACGATTAAATTTTACAACTTCTTTGGATAAAGGATTAGATTTTGGAGAAATTGTTTTTTTAGCCTTACCTACTCCTGAAGATGAAGACGGATCTGCAGATTTATCATATGTGTTAGGAGTAGCAGATGAAATTGGAAAAAAGATTTCCGAATATAAAGTTATTGTTGATAAAAGTACAGTCCCTGTAGGGACTGCTGAGAAAGTCTATCAAACTATTTCTAAAAATGCTACTTGCGAATTTGATGTAGTTTCAAATCCAGAATTTTTAAGAGAAGGGTTTGCTGTAGACGATTTTTTAAAACCCGAACGGATTGTTGTAGGTTCAAGTAGTGAAAGAGCAACTCAACTAATGAAAAAATTATACGGTCCTTTTGTTCGATCAGGAAACCCTATAATTATCATGGATGAAAAATCGGCAGAACTAACCAAATATGCCGCCAATGCTTTTCTTGCTACAAAAATTACATTTATGAATGAAATTGCTAACTACTGTGAAAAAGTAGGAGCAAATGTAGATATGGTACGTGCAGGAATGGGAACAGATTCAAGAATAGGGTCCCGATTTTTATTTCCAGGAATTGGTTATGGAGGCTCTTGTTTTCCTAAAGATGTAAAAGCATTACAGAAAGCAGGTAAAGACAAAGCCTATAATTTTAAAATATTAGATGCAGTTATAGATGTTAATAGTACCCAAAAAACATTGTTAATCCCAAAAATGGAGGCCTATTTTAAAGGCGATTTAAAAGGAAAAAAAATAGCCGTTTGGGGACTGGCATTTAAACCAGAAACAGACGACATTAGAGAAGCTCCTTCATTATATATGATAGATGCATTATTAGAAAAAAGAGCTAAAGTGATTGCTTTTGACCCAGAAGCAATGAATAATGTAGAAGAAAAATATGGAAATAAAATACAATTTGCCGATTCTATGTATAGTGCTACAGAAAATGCAGATGCATTGATTATAAGTACAGAATGGAGTATTTTTAGAACACCAAATTTTACAAAATTAAGAGAGAACTTAAAACAAGCAGTTATTTTTGATGGAAGAAACTTGTATGATTTAGATGAAATGAAAAATGAAGGATTTCATTATGTTTCAGTGGGTAGAAAAGTAATTACACAATGAAAAAAAGGGTTTTAATAACAGGAGCAGCAGGATTTTTAGGATCTCATTTATGCGACAAATTTATAGCCGAGGGTTATGAAGTTATTGCCATGGATAATCTAATTACTGGTGATCTTAAAAATATTGAACATTTATTTAAAAACCAAAATTTTGAATTTTATCATCATGATGTTTCAAAATTTGTACACGTTGCGGGTCACTTAGATTATATTTTACATTTCGCATCACCTGCAAGTCCAATCGATTATTTAAAAATTCCTATTCAAACCCTAAAAGTAGGCTCATTAGGAACCCATAACTTATTAGGGCTAGCCAAGGAAAAAAATGCTAGAATTCTAATCGCTTCCACTTCAGAAGTATATGGAGATCCTTTGGTGCATCCTCAAACTGAAGAGTATTATGGAAACGTGAATACTATAGGGCCTAGAGGAGTTTATGATGAAGCCAAGCGATTCCAAGAATCAATTACCATGGCCTATCATCGTTTTCATGGTATAGAAACGCGTATTGCTAGAATATTTAATACCTACGGACCCAGAATGAGATTAAATGATGGTAGGGTAATACCAGCCTTTATGGGGCAAGCATTAAGAGGAGAAGATTTAACAGTGTTTGGGGATGGTTCACAAACACGTTCTTTTTGTTATGTTGATGATGAGATTGAAGGCATTTATAGGTTGTTATTAAGTGACTATTCTTTACCAGTAAATATTGGTAATCCAAATGAGATTAGTATTTTAGAATTTGCAGAAGAAATCATAAAGCTTACAGGAACGGATCAAAAAATTATATATCAACCCTTACCTAAAGATGATCCTCTTCAAAGACAACCTGATATCTCTAAAGCTAAAGAAATATTGAATTGGGAACCATTAGTTTCAAGAGCAGAAGGAATGAAAAAAACATATGAGTATTTTAAAAACCTTTCCCCTGAAGAATTATTAAAAAGTGAACATAAAGATTTCTCTAAACACATACGAAAATGATATTTAAGAGTGGGAGATATTCTGGCTATATAAGGCCTTTGTCTATAATATTAGATTTAGTAATAATTCATTTATTAGCTAAATCATTTTTTATTGATAAAATTCATTTTCTAAATTATATTCTATTTATATCTCTTTCATGGGTTTTTATTTCAATAAAATCAAACTTTTATGAAGTTTATCGATTTACTCAACTTATAAAAATATTTTCTCTTATAGGGAAACAAGTCGTTCTTTTTGGACTAATTGTTTTTGCCTTTTTTGGCTTTTATTATGACCTAGAAAAAGCTCCACTAGAAGTTATAAAGTATATTTTAATAGTGTTTGTCATTATAACACTAGTTAAACTTACTATTTATTTTTTATTAAAAAAATACCGCACACTACTCGGCGGGAATTATCGTAATGTTGTTATTCTTGGATTAAATCAGAAAACAGACCAACTTCGTAAATTTTTTATAGACAACTCTGATTATGGTTATCAACTGCAAAAAACATTCAATTTTGACACACATTCAAATATAGATATAGAGAATGTTTTTAGTTATATTTTAGAAAATGAAGTTGATGAAATATATTCTTCAATAGCAGAATTAACAGAAGAACAAATTCAACAGCTTATCACCTTTGCTGATAATAACTTAAAGATTTTAAAATTTATTCCAGATAATAAAGAGATTTATACAAAAAAGCTCGATTTTAATTATTACGGCTATTTACCCATTATTTCATTACGAACAATACCCATAGAATATCCTTTTAATCAATTTATTAAGAGAGCTTTCGATATTATTTTTTCATTATTTATTATAGTTGGCATCTTGTCTTGGTTAACACCACTTCTCGGCCTTTTAATTAAAATTGAATCGAAAGGACCTGTGTTTTTCAAACAAAAGCGGAATGGTTTAGATTATAAAGAATTTTATTGTTATAAGTACCGATCAATGAAGCCTAACCCAACAGCGCATTTACATCAAGTTACTAAAGGAGATCAGCGGATTACTTTGGTTGGAAAAATTATTCGAAAAACAAGTATTGATGAATTGCCACAGTTTATAAATGTACTAAAAGGCGATATGTCTATTGTAGGTCCAAGACCACATATGGTAAGTCATACCCATATGTATGCAGAAAGAATTGATAAATTTATGGTGCGTCACTTTATAAAACCAGGCATTACAGGTTTAGCTCAAGTCACAGGCTATAGAGGTGAGGTTGAAACTGACGAGGATATTATAAATCGTGTAAAATACGATATCTTTTATCTAGAAAATTGGTCTCTATTATTAGATATTAAAATTGTTTTTCAAACAGTTTATAACGCCTTAAAAGGGGATGACAAAGCCTACTAAATAGCATTTAACCTCTCAGTTAATTCTTTAAATTGAATGTTAAAATCAAATGCTTTAATTGTATTTTTTTGAACCGAATTTTTATTAAATTCAATTAACTTTTCAGAAGTTAATGAATCAATAAAACTTTGTAATGCATTCAAGTCATTTACTGGAATAGTCCAGCCTAATTTATTATTCCTAACAATAGTTTCACCTTCACCACCCGCATAATATAATAAGGGTAATCCTACTCTTGATTGTTCAAAAATCTTTGAGGGAACAGATCCATAAATTCTATTTATTAAAGGGATAAATGCTATTTGATACTCATGCAGTTTAGCATTTAATAGCTCTCTTTCTATTTCTCCGTGATAAAATATATTAGTTGCATTACAGTTTTTTATGTTTTCAGACTCTGGACCATTTCCATAAATATGTAATTGTATATGTTTAGGTAAATTAATATGAGTACAGAGATTATATACCCCTTGAGCTACACCTAATAAACCCGCATACACTATTTTAATTTCTTTTGAAACAGCACTAATGGGTATGGTAAGTGGGGTAAAATCGGGAATATTACGATATAAAAATAATGAAGTTAAAACACCTTCTTTTTTAATATAATCAAGAATTTCTTGTGACTGACCTATAATTAAATGAGATTTACGATAGCAAAATTTTTCCATTTTACGAAGTAAATTATAATACATTCCTTTCTTTAATAAACCCATCTCTAAACCCGCTAATGGCCAAAGATCTGAAACGTTTAATATAATTTTCTTTCGCAATATGGAAGCCCAAAAAACAGCAGTAAATCCAACAAAAACTGGAGAATATTGTATAAATATTTTTTTAGGAGTTTTTTTGAAAATCATAAAAAGCGTCAAACTAAATGAAAAAGATAGCATTGACAAAAGCCGAATAAACTTATTACTTGAATTACTTGGCCAAAGCCATAACCTATTTACCGAGCTATGTTCTTCTTCTACTTTAGAAAATAATTTCTTTTTAAAACCCGTAAACACTTTCCCCTGGGGATAATTAGGCAAAGGGCAAACAACTTGCACCTTATAATTACTTTCAGAGAGCCCTTTTACAAGAGAGAAAATTCTATTTGATGCCGCCCCTTTTTCAGGAGGGAAGTAATTAGTAATGATTAATATTTCTTTATTTTTTTGTCCCTTCATTTTTGTTCAATATTCGAGGTAAACTGCTTTAACTTTCCTCGATTACTTCGATCTAACACAGCGACTTTTTCTAATTGAATGGATAAACCTTCCTCCAAATATTGAGTCATTGCTTTATGAATAGTATTAATTTGCTCTTTTTGTAATTCAGTATCTGAAACATAAATAATTTTAAACGTTTCTAAAGTTAATTGCTCAACAATAAATTCCTTTACATTTCCATCATCTTCAATGACACTTTTAGTAACATAATACAAGGTATGTCCAGGAACTGTTTTGCCGCTAGGTAAATAAGCGATATCATTTGAACGCCCCACTAACTCTTGTAAAATCGGGGTTTTTAAAGTACCCTTTGGGGATAAAATTCCTGCATCTCCAACTTCATATCGTATTAATGGTTGTGCCTTATTGTACAATGAAGTTATAACCACTTTTCCAACCTCTCCATTTGGAACAGAATTATTTTCTTCATCTAATATTTCTACAAACAACGTTTCACTATTCACTATAAATTCATCTTTACTATTCGTGAATGCAATTAAATCTATCTCGGAGGCACCATATTCATTAATGATTGGGACATTCAATATTTCTTGGAGAAGTTTTTTGTCTGAATCATATAACATTTCACTGGTCACAACACAGTATTTTAAACTAGGACAAACATCTGTTAAGATAAGTTTTTTTTCTTTTAAATATTTTGCAAAAAGAACAATCGAACTTGTGTGCCCATTGATAAAAAAGAATTTCTTTTTTCTGAAAACAGATAAAAATTCTTCTAGTTTTTTTTCTGAAAGATCAAAAATAGGAAACCGAAAACGGTGACTTAAACGATCTTTTAAACGTTCTTTTTGATAAGCGAAAAAACTTAATGGAATGCCGTAAAATCGAGCTTGATAGGAATGATTAAAATCGATAGAAAACCATCCAAATCGATCTATAATTCCTGCCCAGGTAAGCGCATGACAGTATTTATCTTTTGCGAAAACTAAAGGAGTACCACTCGAGCCAGATGTTTTACTTACATAACATTTTTTAATATTAAACCCTTGTGATATTCGATCTTTTAAAGGTATTTGAAGATCTTTCTTTCGCATGATTGGAATATCTTCCCACTTTTCAGTAGAAGAACTTCCAAGAAACGATTTGTAAAAAGAATTGTGTTTTAAATGATATTCAACTATTGATTTTCTTTGTTTAAAGATGTGAGCCTCGTACTCATTTTCAGGAATATTCTGAATTTCAGCTAGCTGTTTTTTAGCTTCCTGAATAGGATAACCATTTAATTTTAATATGGATTCAAAAAAATTCAATGCGATATAATAAGGGATCAATTTACAAATTAAAAACAGTGGTACCTCAACTTATAATAAAGAAAATGTCATTCAGAGCGAAGTGAAGAATCTCATGATTGGCATTTAGTAGACGAAGTTTTAAACAGAAAATAGTCTTTCAGTAAAATAAATAATATTCCATCGGAAATAGAAAGAGTTCGTATGGTTTCAGGATAAAAAAATCTTATTTTTGTGTCGAATTTAAATTCCTTTCTAATGAATATTTTAATCCTAGGTTCTGGAGGCCGCGAGCATACATTTGCATATAAAATTTCTCAAAGTCCAAAGTGTAATCTACTTTTTGTAGCACCTGGAAACGCAGGAACTGAAGCAATTGCAACCAATGTTCCTATTTCAGTAACCGATTTTAAAGCGATAGAATCTTGTGTGATTGAAAACAATATTGAAATGGTTGTGGTGGGGCCTGAAGATCCTTTGGTGCAAGGAATAACAAACTATTTTTCAGAAAGTGAAAGGTTAAAAAATGTAATGATTATAGGCCCTTCAAAAGAAGGAGCTTTATTAGAAGGAAGTAAAGAACGAGCTAAGGAATTTATGTTTGATCATGGTATTCCAACAGCAGCATATCAAAGCTTTACTAAAGAAACAGTTGCCAAAGGAAAAGAATTTTTAGAAACTTTAAATGCACCTTATGTATTAAAAGCAGATGGATTAGCGGCCGGAAAGGGAGTCCTAATTCTAAATAATATTGAAGAAGCAAAACAAGAACTTGAAAACATGTTAACGCATGCAAAGTTTGGTGAAGCTAGTGCAACAGTTGTAATTGAAGAATTTCTTGACGGAATTGAACTAAGCGTATTTGTTTTAACAGACGGGAAAAACTATAAGGTACTTCCAACGGCGAAAGACTATAAAAGGATAGGAGAAGGCGATACAGGATTAAATACAGGTGGTATGGGGGCCATTTCACCAGTACCTTTTGTAGATGAGGTCTTGATGAAAAAAATAGAAGAACGAATTGTGATCCCTACGGTCAATGGACTTATAAAAGAGAACATTGATTATAAAGGATTTGTTTTTATAGGTCTTATTATAGTAAACAATGAACCTTTTGTTATTGAGTATAATGTACGAATGGGCGATCCTGAAACTGAAGTTGTTTTGCCTAGAATTAAAACGGATCTCGTAGCTGTTTTAGAGGCTACAGCGAAACAAACTTTAAATACTATTGATCTTGAATTAGACGAACGAGCTGCAACGACAGTCATGGTAGTTTCTGGAGGATATCCTGAAGCGTATGAAAAAGGGAAAGTCATTTCAGGTATCGAAAATATACAAGATTCTATCGTATTTCATGCAGGAACAGCAAGTAAGGATGGAAAAGTGCTTAGCAATGGAGGGAGAGTTATCGCGATAACTTCCTTAGATATTGATTATAAAAAGGCAATAAAAAAATCGTATCAAAACATAGAAAAACTACATTTTGATACGATGTATTATCGTACCGATATCGGATTTGATTTATTATAAATAAGAATGACCCGTTGAACTACGGTCTTCTTCGTTATTGTCATTAAATTTTTTAAGTTGTCCCATCCAATATATAAATGCAACAACACCAATTGCCATTAGTATCCATGACATTATATTGCTAAGAAACCAACTTTCAGGAGCCATTGATCTTAGCATATCAAAAGGAGCAAATACAACGTCTACAAAAAATGACTGTATTCCTTCAAAAAAACCTTTCCAAGACATATCTTTATATTTAGATTGCAAAAATATAAATTAAGAACCATGCTCACAAGCTTTTTCAGTATTTCTAAACCTATCAATTTTATAATTGTAAGCGTGTTTCTTTTATTCGGCTATTCCCTCTGGATTTTTTTAAACCCAATAGAGGCACTAAGCCTTTCATTTTTTATAAATTATATATTGATCGCTTTAGTCTTTATATTCCTTATATTATTGCTAGACTTTATTGTAAGAAAAAATAGTTTAACAGATAAAAACAACCTTTCAATTATATTGTTTTGTTGTTTTATTCTACTATTTCCTGCTGTTTTTTCTGAAAATAATATCATAATATCAAATTTATTTTTACTACTTGCTTTACGAAGAATAGTTAGTATAACATCCGTTAAGAATACCAACAAAAAATTATTAGATGCCACATTATTTATTGCCATAGCATCTCTTTTTTATTTTTGGAGCTTGTTATATTTTATCGTTTTATATATAGGAATTCTTCAAAATCCGAAAAAAACAGCCAATCATTTTTTAATTCCAATCGTAGGATTTTTATCGGTTTTTACCCTAACTACCACCTATTATCTTTTAATGAATGAATCCTTTTTTTGGTTTCTGAAAATAGATAGATCCATAGGAATCGATTTTTCAGCCTATCAATCTTTTTCCTTATTAATTCCTGCATCAATTATAATAGCATTAACGATATGGACCTTGTTTTATAGAATATCAAAATTTTCTACCATTGCTAAAAAAGCGAAGTCAAATTATACGCTTTTAATACTTGTTTTAGTGATTAGTTTTTTGATAGGATTTTTGTCTTCAACTAAAAATGGAGCTGAGTTTTTCTTTGTTCTTGCTTCTCTTTCAATTATAACGACAAGTTACATAGAAGGCATAAAAGAATTTTGGTTTAAAGAATTATTGTTGTGGGTTTTGGTTTTACTTCCTATAGGTTTAATGTTTATAAATTAAATCGAAAATTCCTATTTTGATTTAAAAGGGATACTATTTCAAAAAATAATATCTTTGCAAAAACAATTTTTAATTTTCCATTATGTTTTCAGAAAAAGCAAATAAAATTTTTAAAGAAGTTATAGATACGTATCACATTGAAAATAACGTAGATCAGTCATTTACAAACCCTTATTCAAAAGAGGCTCAACTTCTAGATCATTTGCTATATAGAAAATGTTGGATTGATACGGTACAATGGCATTACGAAGACATTATTCGGGATCCAAATATTGACCCTGTTGGAGCCCTATCATTAAAAAGACAGATTGATGCTTCAAATCAGGATCGCACCGATATGGTTGAGTATATCGATAGTTATTTTTTAGAAGAATACAAAGAAGCTACTGTTCAAGATAATGCTACTATTAATACTGAAAGCCCTGCTTGGGGTGTGGATCGTCTTTCTATTCTTGCTTTGAAAGTGTACCACATGAATGAAGAAGCTACTAGAGAAAATGCTTCTGAATCGCACAGAAATGCCTGTCAAACAAAATTGAATATTTTACTCGAACAACGTGTTGATTTAAGTACAGCGATTGATCAATTGTTGAATGATATTTCTGTTGGAAATAAATATATGAAAGTATATAAGCAAATGAAAATGTACAATGACGACGAGCTAAATCCTGTATTAAGAGGAGAAAAATAGTGTCACTCAGAGCAAAGCGATGAGTCTCTATAAATGAAAAAACCTAAACACATACTCGTAATTCGTCTTTCCGCCATGGGAGATGTGGCAATGTCAGTTCCGGTACTTACTCTATTTTCTGAAACCTATCCAGACGTTCAGCTTACAGTCCTTTCGAAACCATTTTTCAGGCCTTTTTTTGAAGACACTCCAACAATAAATTTTTTGGAAGCCGATGTGTATGGTCAACACAAAGGATTAGGATTATTGCAATTAGCCAAGCAAGCTAAAAACCTTAAAATCGATGGGGTGGCAGATCTACACAATGTGATTCGTTCAAAAATCATCACAAAATATCTGAATCTAAAAGGGGTTAAAACAGCAGCGATAGATAAAGGACGTTCAGAAAAAAAACAACTCACCCAAGGAGAAAATTTTAAGCCATTAAAAACAAGTCATCAACGCTATGCCGATGTTTTTGAAGACTTGGGCTATCCATTGGATCTGTCAAAACCTGTTCAGAAAAAACAAAAAAATACCTCGGTTAAAGTCAAAGAATTACTAAAAGATACTTCTAAAAAAAGTATCGGCATCGCACCTTTTGCAGCCTATACTAGTAAAATGTATCCATTAGATTTAATGCAAAAAGTGATTGCTAGTTTGGATCAGGAACAAAAATTCAACATCTTTTTATTTGGCGGCGGCACCAATGAAAAAGAGGTTTTAGCAAACATGGCTTCTCAATATTCATCAGTGACAAGTATCGTTGGAAAATTAACATTAACCGAAGAACTAGAATTGATCTCAAACCTGGATATAATGCTTTCTATGGATAGTGGAAACGGACATTTAGCAGCGATGTTTGGCTTACCTGTAATCACTCTTTGGGGTGTTACACACCCTTTTGCTGGATTTGCACCCTTTGGGCAAGCTGAGGGTAATTCTATACTATCCGATCGAGAACAATTTCCATTCATCCCAACATCTATCTACGGAAATAAATTTCCAGCGGGCTATGAAGAAGTGATGAAAACGATTGAGCCTAAAACTGTGGTTGCAAAAATTATAGATTTGCTTTAATTTTTTTTGAAGTGTTTTTTGTCATTCAGAATGAAGAATGACCGAAGAACCACTTTTTGTTTAATCGTTTATGTTTTTAAAAAGAAAGATTACTGCGCTGTGCTCACAATGACAAAAAGAGACTCTTTTACAGTTACAATATTTACAAGCAGCTCAATACTCAAGTGAACACTTTAAAAAAGGTGCTAAAAAACACACAGAACTAAAGGTGTTATTTTATTATTTAGTAGTTTTCCTCGAAGCCGATAAAAAGACGCCAAATCGATCGTTATCGGTTAGCATGCCCTGATAAACGAGCATAAATTAATCAATATAATAAGTTACCCATAAGCGAAAAAAAATCCAACAAACCATTAAAAATAGCACCAAACTCCCCACCGCGCAAACAGCACATTTATTTTTCCCACCCGCATCAGCCAACGCCGAAAAAAACAAAAGAGCTGTTTTTGCCTTTGCGCTCACCTTTAGACTTTAGAGAATCTTTTGTAAATATTTAAGGAAAACTAAAACTTGCTAAGTCTTTTTTTTTACTTTCTATATAAATTTTATTTTGTGTTACAAAACAAAATAATTTTCGAATATTTGTCTTCATGCAATTATGCTAATCAACAAATAATTATGAGTTGCAAACCTCTTACGAACCTTTTACTAAAACTTTAAACATGAAAAAAATTACACTTTTATTAATACTACTCTTGAGTTTCGTTGGCTTTAGCCAAGCGCCTCTAGCTCCTAATGCAGACAATAACAGGTATGTTGCTACGCTGCAACAAGCTACAAATCAAAATAGTTCTTTAGAAACTTTTTCAACAGTCATGGACAGTTCCGTTAAAAATCACCCCAAACTTGACGTTGCTCTTTTGGAAGGGAGTGTTCAAGGGGTAACTAACCGTGGCGATTGTATCACAGAAGATTTTGAAGGTTATCTACTCCCACCAGGTAGTGCAAATTTTCTGCCTGGTGTTACAATGCTTGATGAGACTACCGTTGTAAATGGTCAAGGACCAGGTCTTGTAGAAGATGGCTGTGTTTATATCTCATTGGCTGGTGACTTACAGTGGAATGGTGTAGATTATTATGGTCAAGAGAATCAAACTATCATTGCAAGCAGTACCGACGGTACACTAACACTGCAATATGATTTAACAGTGGATGCCGTTGATTTTGAATTGAGTGCTTTTGATGGTTTTCCAGATTCTGTTACCATTGAAGCCTTAGATGATAGTGGTGCCTCTTTAGGTATTTTAGGGCCAGTGGCTGTGCCAGAAAGTTCACTAGTTCCAGTTTCTTTTGCTGTTACTGGTATCAAAACAATCAGAATTGTTGGTATGTATGACGGAGTTAATGGTTTTAGTCCACTACTTAATAATCACGTATTTTGTCCAGATGGAAGTGCCCCTAGTAACGACCTTTGTGAAGACGCAGTTGTAGTTGTCTGTAACGGCACGTATATAGGAGATACTTCTATTGCTACAGATACAGGAGGAAATGCTGCGCCAGACCTTTGGTATTCATTTACAGGAACTGGAGTTGAACAAGATATTACCTTATCATTATGTGATGACGGTACAGACTATGACACATACTTACGTGTTTTTGATGCCTGTGACGGTACTGAAATTGCTGGAAATGATGATTTTTGTTTCACGTCATCTGAACTTACATTTACTTCTGATGGTACTTCAACATACTTTATTATGGTAGAAGGTTTTTTAACCCTTTCTGGGAGCTTTAATTTAGCTGTTTCATGTAACCCTGATGATCCAGCTGAAAATGATCTTTGTGTAAATGCAACTCCAGTTGCCTGTGACGACCTTATTTTAGGAGACACTTCTTCTTCTACAGATACGGGTGGAAATGCTGCGCCAGATGTTTGGTATTCATTTACCGGCGATGGTGTTATACAGAATGTTACGTTATCATTATGTGATGGTGGAACAGATTATGATTCAGTGATCAGAGTATTTGATGCCTGTGGCGGTGCAGAAATAGACACGAACGATGACTCGTGTGGCCTACAATCTGAACTTACATTTACATCTGATGGGACTTCAACTTATCTTATTATGATAGAAGGTTTTGGGCCTCAGTCTGGTGCATTTAGCTTAGCGGTTACCTGTGCATTTATTACTCCAGATAACGATATTTGTGAAGATGCAATTGCATTAGCATGTGACGAAACCGTTACAGGGGAAACAAACTCTGCTTCAGATACAGGCGGAAATCCTGCGCCAGATGTTTGGTATTCATATACTGGAGATGGAGTTGAACAAAATGTTACTTTTTCATTATGTGATGGTGGAACAGACTATGATTCTTATATTAGACTTTTTGATGCCTGTGCCGGTTCTGAAATTGCAACAAATGATGACTGGTGTGGCCTACAATCTGAACTTACATTTACATCTGATGGGACTTCAACTTATCTTATTATGATAGAAGGTTTTGCTTCTCAATCTGGTGTATTTAGCTTAGCGGTTACGTGTGAGGATATTTTAGGGACTAATGATAATAATCTTTCAGCCCTTACTTTCTTCCCTAATCCAACAACAAATATAATTAACTATAGTGCTAATCAAAATGTTGAATATATTGCTTTATACAATATATTAGGACAAAAAGTACTTGAGCAATCGATTAACGCTATTTCTGGACAATTGAATGTTTCTAACTTACAAACTGGAACGTACATTATGGAAGTAACAGTTGGTTCTAAAACAGGAACGTATAAAGTGATCAAGAAATAATAATCTAATAGAATACTATATAGTTAGTTAAAATTAGTTGCTAAAGCCGTTCCTATTTCATAGGAATGGCTTTTTCTATTGGGATGAATCTGGTGGGCACTTATATCAAGAAATGAAGAACCTAAGACGATTAGCGAAAGAAATGCCAGTTAATTACTAGAGATTTTTTCATGAAGCCTCTTGATCCCGCAGATTATAAAAATGGATTCCCAGTCAGACTTCGACATTGCTCAGCTAAAGTCAAAGAATTACTAAACGATACTTCTAAAAAAAAAGCATAGGAATTGCTCCTTTTGCAGCCTATACTAGTAAAATGTATCCATTAGATTTAATGCAAAAAGTGATTGCTAGTTTGGATCAGGAACAAAAATTCAACATCTTTTTATTTGGCGGCGGCACCAATGAAAAAGAGGTTTTAGCAAACATGGCTTCTCAATATTCATCAGTGACAAGTATCGTTGGAAAATTAACATTAACCGAAGAACTAGAATTGATCTCAAACCTGGATATAATGCTTTCTATGGATAGTGGAAACGGACATTTAGCAGCGATGTATGGCTTACCTGTAATCACTCTTTGGGGTGTTACACACCCTTTTGCTGGATTTGCTCCTTTTGGGCAAGCTGAGGGTAATTCTATACTATCCGATCGAGAACAATTTCCATTCATCCCAACATCTATCTACAGAAATAAATTTCCTGAGTGCTATGAGGAAGTGATGAGAACTATTGAGCCAGATACTGTGGTTGGGAAAGTCTTTAAAATTTTAGATTATTCATCTACACATCATCATAATCAATCACCAAAGTAGGCGTAATTGCATGTGATTGGCACGTAAGGACTAAGCCTTCTTCTAATTCGCTATCCGTAAGGATTTGGTTTTTTACCATGGTAACTTTTCCTTCAACCACTTTGGCAATACAGGTACTACAAACTCCACCTTGACACGAATAAGGGGCATCGATTTTTTGTTCTAATACGGCATCTAATACCAGTTTCTTTTGTGACATGTCAAAGCTTATTGATTCATCATCAACAATTACCGTAATTTTGGTCATTCCACTAGCTACATCAACTGGTGTTTCACTTTCAGAAGTAGTAAATAACTCAAAGTTAATTTGATTCTCCTGAACCCCATTTTCTTTTAAAGTATCTGTTACTTCATTGATCATGGTTTCTGGACCACATAAATAAAAGGTGTCGAAATTTTCTTCTTTGTATTTATTTTTCAGAAAATAGTTGGCATTTGCTTTAGAGACTCTTCCAAATATAGCACCGTCTTTATCGGTTTGGCTAAAGACATATTCCAAAGAAAAACGATCTGGATATTTTTCCTCTAAATCCTTTAATTCATTGTAAAACATAGTTTCAGAAACCGATTTGTTTCCGTAGACCAATAAAAAAGTACTTTGAGGCTCTTCTTCCAATACTGTAGTTAGTATAGAAATTACAGGAGTTATTCCACTTCCTGCTGCAAAAGAAACATATTTTTTTTTGTGATTTGAATCTGGATTAAGAACAAATTTACCTTGGGGAGGCATTACTTCTAAAACATCACCTTCTTTAAGTTCTGTGTTTGCAAATACAGAAAAACTACCACCCTCAACCTTTTTAACTCCAACCTTCAACAGTTCCTTTTTAGGAGCACTGCAAATAGAATATGCTCTTCTTATTTCTGCACCATTTAATGTATGCTTAATGGTAATATATTGACCTGCTAAAAAAGTAAAAGTTTCTTTTAAATTTTCAGGAATAATAAACTCAATGGACACTGCATTAGGAGTTTCTTTAACTACCTTTTTTACAGCAAGGGAATGAAAATGACTCATACTTATTTTTAAATTTCTACAAAAATACGAAGGAAATCTATGAAAAGGATCATTAAATTATATTAATAAAGAAGGCTAAAAAGGTGGAAACCTACTGAAAAACCTAAGTGAACCGAATATTTTTAAACCAATAATTGTCAAGATTTCAAAAAGAAACGTACTTTTACCCTCCACTTTAACGTTTATATTTAAAAGCAACGCTTTTATTTACAATACTATATAAATACAAACATATTTTGAAGGGCATTTATAAAATTACAATCCTAACGCTAGCTGTTCTACTTTTAGCAGCTTGTTCACGAAAAAAGAATTCTTTTTTAAGCAGAAATGCACATGCAGTAAAAGGTGAATTTAACGCCTTATACAATGGAGATGTTGCTTTTGATAAAGGCATTGAAGAACTCGCTGCGACTTTTAGAGACAATTATTGGGAAATACTTCCAGTTGAGCGAATCGATTTAGAAGAAAAGTTAGATGTCCCGGGCAGAAAAGATAGTCCGAATTTTGCAAGAGCT
The DNA here is from genome assembly GCF_047730175.1 of Candidatus Marifrigoribacter sp. Uisw_064. Lineage (GTDB taxonomy): Bacteria > Bacteroidota > Bacteroidia > Flavobacteriales > Flavobacteriaceae > Marifrigoribacter. The sequence continues at coordinate 1,174,877 of NZ_CP159833.1, read as the reverse complement.
GAAGAAAAAGCAGCGAAGGCAATACAAACACATTCTATGTATATTGATGGTAGAGAGTACAACCCTCAAATTGATGAGGCGTATGTTCTTTTAGGAAAAGCACGTTACTTTGATGGACGTTTTATTCCCGCTTTAGATGCGTTTAATTTTATATTAGATAAATATCCTACTTCAAACAATATTAATCATGCTAAGGTTTGGAAAGCAAAAACAAACATTCGATTAAATAACGAAGAAGTTGCTTTAGAAAGCCTTTCAGATTTACTTGAAGATAAAGAATTAAGTAAGGAAGATTATGCAGATGCTTCAGCAATAATGGCTCAAGCATACATAAGCTTAGATTCTATAAATGAAGCATTACCTTTTATAAAACAAGCTTCAGAAAGTGTAAAAGACAAGGAATTAAAGGGAAGATATACTTATATAAAAGGGCAATTATATAATCACCTTGGTTTAAAAGATAGCGCCAACCTTGCTTTTGATGAGGTGATTGAATTAAATAGAAAATCACCTAGAGTATATATGATCAATGCTCATATTGCTAAAGCACGTAATTTTAATTATGAAAAAGGAGATAAAGTATTATTTTTAGAACTACTTACAGATTTAGAAGAGGACAGAGAGAATCGCCCTTTTTTAGATAAAATTTACAATCAGATAGGGGAGTATTATTACAATGACAAAAACATTGATACTGCAGTTGCTTATTATAATAGATCTATTCAAAAGTTTAATAATGACCTTCCATTACAAGCATTAAATTATAAAACATTAGCTGAAATTAATTTCGATAGAGCCGAATATAAAATTGCCGGTGCATATTATGACAGCACACTTATTCATTTAAAAAAAGGAACTCGTGAATGGAGACGTGTTACTAAAAAACGCGAAAATTTAGATGATGTAATAAAATACGAAGATATTGCTATCCAAAATGACAGTATTCTACGTATCGTAAGTATGAGCGAATCTGAACGGTTATCTTTTTTTACTGAATATACAAGGAAACTTAAAGCAAAAGCAGTTGCAGATTCAATTGCGGAGGTTATAGCTCAAGAAAGTATTGCAAACAAAGAGTTTTATAATAAAACGAAAACGGGTGATGAAGGGGAGAATACAGGTAAGTTCTATTTTTATAATTCTTCTACTGTTGCTTATGGGAAACAAGAATTTAAAAAGATTTGGGGAAATAGAACACTGGAAGATAATTGGCGACGTTCTAATAAAAAATCCAAGTTAGAGAATATCGAGGAAGTTGTTGAAACAATAGCAATCGCTGAAAACGAATTATACAAACCAGAAACTTATATTTCTAGAATTCCTTCAGAACCAAAAGACATAGACAGCATCACTGGCGATCGTAATTTTGCATATTATCAACTAGGCCTTATCTATAAAGAGAAATTTAAAGAGTATGAATTAGCAGCCAATCGTTTAGAAAAACTGTTGACTTTTCAGCCAGAAGTACGCTTGATATTACCTTCAAAATACAACTTGTATAAAATTTATGGTATTCTTGAAAAATCAAGTTTAGCTGAACAATTTAAAAATGATATTTTAAACAACCATGCAGATTCTAGGTATGCTGAAATATTGTTGAACCCGAATACAATGTTAGCTGAAGATGAATCAAGTCCGGAATTTAAATACAAAGAATTATACAGATTATACGAAGCTTCAAAATATCAAGAAGTAATAGAAACCTGTGAGAATTATATAGTAATTTATTTCGGGAATGATATCGTTCCAAAACTTGAAATGCTAAAAGCAACTGCCTTAGGGAAACAGCAAGGATTTGAAGCTTATAAAAAAGCGTTAAATTTTGTGTCGTTAAACTATCCTAATTCAGAAGAAGGAAAAGAAGCTCAAAACATTTATAAAGCTGTATTACCAGGATTATCATTTAAAGATTTTCTTCCAGATGATAAAGGCAAAAGATGGAAAGTGGTGTACGATTTTAAAACTGAGGAAAGAGAAGTAGCTGAAGAGTTACAAGTTAAATTAGATGAAGCGATTGCATATTATAACTATACTAATATGTCGACTTCAATAGATTACTATGATCCAAATACAGTTTTTGTGATTATTCATGGATTATCTACAAAACTTGGAGGAACAGGGTTTGCTGAAGTTCTTGAAGAAAGAAAAAAAGATAAAATAAAGAAATCACATTTCGAAATATCATCACCCAATTATAAAACGATTCAGATTCATAAAAATTTAGATGATTATTTGAATAGAGGTAATGAGGTGATGGAAGAAAATAAAGAAATTAAAAAAGAATAGAGAGTGTTATAAACCTTTAAATCTAGTAGATATGTTTTCAGAAAAAAAAGATAAAAATGCGGTAGATCCAGGAACAGGTCAAAATCGAATAAATGAAGGCACTAGTATACAAGGAGACATTAACTCTAAAGGATTTTTTAGAATTGATGGTTCAATTAAAGGAAATGTAAATACTCCTTCTAAAGTTGTGATTGGAAAAACAGGTGTTATTATAGGAACATTAACCTGCCAAAATGCAGACATTGAAGGAACTTTTGAAGGAACTTTAGATGTCACAGAAATACTTACGCTACGTTCTACAGCTAAAATTGATGGGGAGGTATCTACAGGCAAGTTAGCGGTTGAACCAGGGGCTACATTCAATGCTACATGTATGATGAAAGGTTCTAAAAAGACAGCGCCTAGCAGTGAGTTATTTTCAGAAAAAGAAAATAAAGAAAAAATAAAACTTCAAAACCATCCTTTTGACAGATCCCAAAGAGTCCAAAAATCAAAAACAGAACAAGGACAGCAGAATTAATTCGTATGCAAGATTCTCCGGAATAGCTTTTCAAATGATTGCTATCATTGGTTTAGGATCTTATGCTGGAGTCAAATTAGATGAAAAATTTATAAATAAATATTCAGTATTCACAATAATATGCAGCCTAGCATCAGTAGGAATTGCAATGTATTATGTGATAAAACAAGTAACCGATTTCTCAAATAAAGAAAACAAATGAAAAAAGAGTTAAATAGCTTCATATTTCAACTTTTAGCCTTATCAGCTATATTAACAGGCGTACATTATTATATCTTCCATATATTTTTTTCAGAAATAAATTTATCCCTACCCCTTTGGTCTATTTACCTGTTTAATATTGTTCTGGTTATTGCTGTTTTCGGAATTATTTTTTATAAAACCTCAAAAGGGGGGCAAAGTAGTTATACCATCTTTTTAGTTTCTACTTTAATCAAGATGGCATTGGCGATTGTTTTTTTATTACCACTTTTCGTTGGAAAATCTGAAAATTCCGTCACTGAAGTAATAAATTTCTTCATTCCTTATTTTATCTTTCTTGCATTTGAAATATATAGTTTAAATAAATTTTTTAAAAACCAGTAAACAATGTTGTTTTTGGTTTGCCAATTCATTTAATGTTAGTAGATTTGCACAAAATTTCAGGAACGCAAAAGCATTACATTGAGAACAACAAAATTCAACATCATAAAGAATCTTATTTTAGGGCTTATTTTAGCTTTAATATCTACATCGAGTTTTGCAGCATCAAATAGCAATGCGAGCAAAGACTTAGAGGAGGAAAGAGAAGAATTTAATGTAACCGAAATGATTATGCATCACGTTAAAGATGCACATGAATTTCATATCATGGACTGGAATGGTCATGCTATTTCAATTCCGTTACCAATTATTCTTTGGACAGAAAATGGATTAGTAACATTTTTGTCAAGTGAGTTTCATCACGATGATTCTGGAACAGTGATAGTAGAAAAGAACGGTCAGAAATTTGTTAAGTATCATGAAGAGATTTATTATGCTAATGATTCGACTAATACAGAAGGATCATATGTATCAATGGACGCTGAGCAACATCCAGTAAATGGACATCCATTGGATTTCTCAATTACTAAGTTGGTTTTCTCAATGTTTCTTTCCATCTTTTTATTGATATTAATTTTTGGTCTTTCGGCTAGAGCTTACAATAATAATGGAGTGCCAAAAGGAATTGCTAAATTTACGGAACCTTTAATAGTCTTTATTAGAGATGAAGTTGCAATACCAAACATAGGCGAAAAGAAATACAAGAAATTTATGCCTTTCTTATTGTCTTTGTTTTTCTTTATTTGGATTAATAATATGATGGGCTTAATTCCATTCTTCCCTTTTAGTGCTAACTTAAGTGGAAACATTGCATTTACTTTGGTATTAGCCTTAATCACATTTGTTATTACAACGGTTGTGGCAAATAAAGATTACTGGAAACACATCTTTTGGATGCCAGGAGTTCCTGTACCAATGAAATTATTTTTAGCTCCTATTGAGTTTATGGGGATATTTATTAAACCTATTTCTTTAATGATTCGTTTGTTTGCGAACATTACAGCAGGACATATTATCGTATTAAGTTTAATCTCTTTAATATTCATATTTGAAAGTATTTGGATTGCACCAGTATCAGTTGCATTCTCTTTCTTTATTAGTATTATTGAAGTATTAGTAGTTGCCATACAGGCATATATATTTACCATGTTGTCGGCACTTTATATTGGATCGGCAATGGAAGAACATGAACATTAATTAATTTTTTATATTTAGAACTATGGGTTTAGCATTATTACAAGAAGTAGCAAGTTACGTTCCTTTTGCAGCAATTGGAGCTGGTTTAGCAGCTATCGGTGCAGGTATCGGTATTGGTAAAATTGGTGGAGCAGCAATGGAAGCTATTGCACGTCAGCCAGAAATGCAAGGAAAAATTCAATCTTCTGCAATTGTACTTATCGCCTTCGTTGAGGCGGTTGCACTTTTCGCAGTGGTTGTATCACTTATTGCAAAGTAAAACAAAACAAGGTGCAACGGTTGGTTGCACCTGTTTTTAGTTTTTAATTAAAGAAAATTATTAAAATAAAAAGAAATGGATTTAGTTACTCCAGATGTTGGATTGTTGTTTTGGACGTTTATCTCGTTTGCAATCTTATTTTTCGTTCTTAGAAAATTTGCATGGAAACCTATTTTAGGAACTGTAAATGACAGAGAACAATCTATCAAAGATGCTTTGGCTTCTGCTGAAAATGCAAAAAAGGAAATGGAAAACCTTACAGCAGATAATGAACGTATTTTAAAAGAAGCGCGTGCAGAAAGAGAAATGATGATTAAAGAAGCACGTGATCTTAAAACAAAAATGATTTCAGACGCTAAGGAAGAAGCAAAAATTACAGCTGACAGTATGATCGTTCAAGCTCAAGAAGCTATTGAGAATGAAAAGAAATCGGCTATGGCAGACTTAAAAAGTCAAGTGGCTTCTCTTTCTGTTGAAATCGCTGAAAAAGTGGTAAAAGATGAATTATCTAACAAGGACAGACAATTAAAAATTGTTGAAGACATGTTAGGTGAAGCTACCTTAAATTAAAAAGCAATGAGCGGAAGCAGAGCAGCAATACGATACGCAAAAGCAGTTTTACAAGAAGTAACAGATGCTACTAAAGCATCTGAAGTTTTTGAAGACATGCAATGTGTATCTTCAACTATCAAGGCAAGTAAAGAATTACAGAATGTTTTAAATAGTCCTGTAATAAATGCAAATGATAAAAAGGAAGCCTTGCTTACAATTTTTGAAAACCAATCAGATACTACAAAATCACTTATTAAAGTATTAGTAGATAACAAACGTACCGGTATGTTAGCTGAGGTTTCAAATAAATATATCGAATTATACAACGAAGAACAAGGAGTTAAAGTGGCTCAAGTAACTACAGCAGTACCTCTTTCTAATGAATTAGAGGAAAAAGTATTAGCTAAAGTGAAAGAACTTACAGGAAGCTCAAAAGTATCGTTAGAACATAAAATTGATGAATCAATTATTGGAGGATTTATTCTTCGAATTGGAGATTTACAATACAATGCTAGTATAGCAAATAAGCTAGCAACAATAAAAAGAGAATTTAGTAAAAGTATATAATCTAAATAGTCCAATACTTAGGTTAAGGGCTACATTTAATTAAACAAAATGGCAGAAGTTAAACCAGCTGAAGTTTCAGCAATATTAAGAAAACAACTTTCAGGTTTCGATTCAACCGCTTCATTAGACGAGGTAGGTAGTGTATTAACTGTTGGTGATGGTATTGCCCGTGTATACGGACTTTCTAATGTACAATATGGTGAATTAGTTGAATTCGAAAACGGTTTAGAAGGAATTGTACTAAACCTTGAAGAAGACAATGTAGGTGTAGTATTATTAGGACATTCTAAAGCAATTACTGAAGGATCTACAGTTAAACGTACACAACGAATTGCATCTATTAATGTAGGTGAAGGAATTGTTGGACGTGTAGTAAATACCTTAGGTCATCCCATTGATGGTAAAGGTGCAATTACTGGTAAAACATACGAAATGCCATTAGAGCGTAAAGCGCCTGGTGTAATTTATCGTCAACCGGTAACCGAGCCATTACAAACAGGAATTAAAGCAATTGATGCTATGATTCCAGTTGGTAGAGGTCAACGTGAATTGGTAATTGGTGATAGACAAACTGGTAAAACTACGGTTTGTATTGATGCTATTTTAAATCAAAAAGAATTTTACGATGCAGGTGAGCCTGTTTATTGTATCTATGTTGCCGTAGGTCAAAAAGCTTCAACAGTAGCATTAATTGCTAAAACACTAGAAGAAAAAGGTGCTTTAGCATATACAACTATTGTTGCTGCAAATGCATCAGATCCTGCTCCAATGCAGGTATATGCTCCTTTCGCAGGTGCAGCAATTGGTGAGTACTTTAGAGATACAGGACGTCCTGCTTTAATTGTATTTGATGATTTATCTAAGCAAGCGGTAGCATACCGTGAGGTATCTCTTCTTTTACGTCGTCCACCAGGACGTGAGGCGTATCCAGGAGATGTATTCTTCTTACACTCAAGATTATTAGAGCGTTCTGCTAAGTTAATTGATGATGATGCAATTGCAGCAAGCATGAATGATCTTCCAGAATCATTAAAAGGTATTGTAAAAGGAGGAGGATCTTTAACGGCACTTCCTATTATTGAAACTCAAGCAGGTGATGTATCTGCATATATTCCAACCAACGTAATTTCTATTACGGACGGACAGATTTTCTTAGATGGTGATTTATTTAATTCAGGGGTAAGACCAGCAATTAACGTAGGTATTTCGGTATCACGTGTGGGTGGTAATGCACAGATTAAATCAATGAAAAAAGTGGCAGGTACACTTAAATTAGATCAAGCTCAATTTCGTGAATTAGAAGCGTTTGCAAAGTTTGGATCTGATCTTGATGCTGCAACTTTAAATGTAATTGAAAAAGGTCAACGTAACGTTGAGATTTTAAAACAAGGTCAAAATGACCCTTACACTGTTGAAGATCAGGTTGCAATTATTTATGCAGGTTCTAAAAACTTGTTAAATAAAGTGCCTGTAAATAAAGTAAAAGAATTTGAAAGAGATTACATAGAGTATCTTAATGCTAAGCATAGAGATTCTTTAGATACATTAAAAGCTGGTAAATTAACCGATGAGGTTCTTGATGTATTAGTTAATGTAGCGAAAGAACTTTCAGCAAAATATAATTAGATTTCTGTTGTAAAAAGTGAGATAACCATCTCACTTTTTACTTCTTGAAACTAAATTTTAAATAGAATGGCAAACTTAAAAGAAATACGGAATAGAATTGCTTCAGTATCTTCAACGATGCAGATTACTAGTGCTATGAAAATGGTATCTGCTGCAAAATTGAAGAAAGCTCAAGATGCTATTACGGCCATGCGTCCTTATGCTAACAAATTAACCGAATTACTTCAAAGCTTAAGTGCTTCTTTAGAAGGAGATAGTGGAAGTCAGTTTGCAGAGCAAAGAGAGGTAAAGAATGTTCTTATCGTTTCTATTACCTCAAACAGAGGTTTAGCTGGGGCATTTAATAGTAATATAATCAAAGAGACTGCTTTACTTTCATCTGAAACGTATAGCAATCAAAAAGTAGATTTAGTTACTCTTGGTAAAAAAGGAAATGATGTTTTAGGAAAGTCAAACACAATAGTATTTAATAATAATGAGATTTTTGATGATCTTACTTATGATAATACTGCTGCTATTGCGGAACAATTAATGGACTTATTTGCAAATGGATCTTACGATAAAATTGTTTTAGTCTATAACAACTTTAAAAATGCTGCTACTCAATTTGTATTAACAGAACAATTTTTACCGATTGCTTCAGAAAAAACAAATGAAAATGTTCAAATCGCAGATTATATTTTTGAACCTTCAAAAGCGAAAATTGTTGAAGAATTAATTCCGAAGAGTTTAAAAACACAATTATTTAAAGCTATTAGAGATTCTGTTGCAAGTGAGCATGGTGCACGTATGACAGCGATGCATAAAGCTACCGACAATGCTACTGAATTAAGAGATGCTTTAAAATTACAATATAACAAAGCACGTCAAGCTGCTATTACAAACGAGATATTAGAAATCGTTGGTGGTGCTGAGGCATTAGCAGGATAGATTAGGCGTAAGCCAAATATGTTCTTAAGCGAGGCATTAGCAAGATAGATTAGGCTTTAGTTGAATAGAATATAAAAAACGCCTTCTGAAAATTTCAGAAGGCGTTTTTTAGTTTTTAATAACTCTTAAACTATAACGTTTCTTTAAGCCATTTATAAAATTCACGCTGCCAAACCAGACTATTTTGGTTGTTTAACACCCAATGATTTTCTTCTGGAAAAAACACCAATTTACTTTTAATTCCTTTTAACTGTGCAGCTTGAAAAGCAGCTAATCCTTGACCAATAGGAACTCGATAATCTTTACCACCTTGGATAATCAGCATTGGTGTATCCCACTGGTCCACATAGGTAGTAGGATTAAATTCAGTATAGGCTTTCTGAGCTGCTTTATTGCTTTTATCCCAAAAGGCTCCTCCTAAATCCCAGTTAGGAAAAAATACTTCCTCTGTAGTTCCGTACATACTTCGCCAATCAAAAATACCATCGTGCGATATAAATGATTTAAACCTTCCTTCATGTTTTCCCGCTAAATAAAAAGCTGAATAGCCTCCATAACTCGCGCCAACACAACCTAACCTATTATTATCTACATAATCTTCTTTCGAAATATCATCTATAGCAGAAAGGTAATCATCCATATTTTGACCACCATAATCTTTACTAATTTGTTCGTTCCATTCTACACCATACCCTGGCATTCCTCTTCTGTTTGGAGCAATAATTATATATCCATTAGCTGCCATTAATTGAAAATTCCATCGGAAAGAATAAAATTGACTTAATGCACCTTGAGGACCACCTTGACAATATAATAAGGTTGGGTATTTTTTACTAGAATCAAAATCGGGAGGATAAATTACCCAAGAAAGCAGGTCTTTCCCGTCGGTAGTTTTAGTCATTCTTTTTTCAACTTTTCCAAGATTTGTGTTCGCATAGACCTTGTCGTTTACAGAGCTTAATTGTGCCATGCTTCCTGAAGTAATATCCACCGAATAAATTTCGGAAGCATGATTCATATCCCTTCTTAAAACAGCAAGTTTTTCACCTACTTGTCCGATAATTCCGTGAACATCAAACTGTCCATTTGTAATTTTTCGTGGACTTTTTATTGTACTTTCTGAAGAAGTTGGTATTGCAATTTCAAAAATCTGTACCGTTCCTAAAACGGGTGCTACAAAATATATTTTTTCACTATCGTTTGCCCAAATAAAACTATTTACCGTTCCATCCCAATCCTTAGTAAGGTTAATATCTTTTCCTTTTATACGAACGATAATATCATTTTTATCAGACTCGTATCCATCTCGTTTCATTTGAAGCCATGCTAATTGACCTTCATCAGAAAATGTAGGCGAAGTATCGTACCCTTTATTATATTCGGTTAAGTTGGTGGTTTTTCCAGTGGCTAATTCATAGCTAAAGATATCGGTGTTGGTACTAATAGCATACGCTGTTCCACTAGCTTTTTTTGTCACATATAAAATATTTTTACTGTCGGGTGACCATAAATAATCTTCATCCCCGCCAAAAGGTTTTTGTGGGGAATGAAAAGGCTCCCCTTTCATTATATCAATTAGTTTTCCTTTTTTTCGGAATTTGATCGGTACATTATATGACTATAATTACCATCTTCCCAAGCATCCCAATGGCGGTAATTAAGTTCATCATAAATTAGTACATTACTGTCTTTCACATCGGGATGAAAATCTGTTCCAGTAACATTTTTTAACTTTTCATTCTTTACCTTAATTTTATATTCTCCATTTGGTGAAATAGATTTATCGATAAGTTTTGTTTCTTTTTTAGTAATTTTTTTTAATTCACCACCATCTATACTAACTGAATATAGATTGTTGGTTTTTTTTTGAGTTGTAAAGCTATACTTAGAAACTCCAAAAACAATTTGATTACTATCCTTTGAAATACCTTTTACGCTAACCCTTCCTAATTTAATAAGACTTTCGGAAGTCATATTTGTTTTTTGTGCCATAGTTTGAGAATAAACGAATATTATTAGAAGGATTGAGATTATTTTTTTCATAGAATATGCTTTATAATCCCGAAAGGTATCGGAAATATTTTATTCAATTTATTAAATTTGAAGCTATATCCTGTATTAATTACATTTTATTATAAATATAAACTCTAATTTTTTCTACTTCAGAAGTTGGAATTGATTGAGTATCTTCAGAAATAGGTAGAATGTCATACTTTAAAAATATGATTTCATTAATTACTCATTCTCATTTTGTAAATTTATGGCAGGACTTTTGAATCTTCCTATAAAAGCATACGTATGAAACGAGTAAAATATATTTTCGGTTTAATTGGAATTTCATTTATAATTTTAAGCTTTTCTAATTGTGGTAGCTCAAAATCTATAACCTCAGAATATAAATTAGTAGAAGTCCCTCCCTTTGTTATTAGTAAAATTTTTAGTCAGAAATGGGCAGCTGGTGCTCAAGAAGGAAGTTCGGGAACCAATATCCAAATTACTTTTGAAAATTTGAATGAAGAAGTTGAAATTAAAAACATATACCTTAGAGATCAGATTACTAAAGCTAATGGCTCTAAAAATGAATATACAGGCGCTATTAATAATAAATTAAGGGATGGAATAATTATGGATAGTGATCCTGTTAAAGAAGCTAACAATACACCTCCAATTAAATTTCCATTTCAATTATCATATAATGATGTGGTAATAAGTTATATGAATAATGGCAATCTTGCCTATTTTAAAATTGAAAACATTGAGGAAAAACCGATGCTTGCATATCCTCAAGGGAACCCTAATAGTAAGAATTAATAGTCGTTTACAAATTAATTTTCAATACTTTTAAGCCTTAAAAATAAGTGAATTGAGTATTTTCAAAAAACTCTTCAAACAAACATTTATTTATGGTCTTGCAACTGTGTTACCACGTGCATTAGCCATTTTTTTAGTGCCGCTCTACGTTGTAGTTTTAGGTAGAGAACAGTATGGGCTTTATGCTTCTATAATGGCATTTTTAATCTTAGGAAATGTGTTGCTTTCTTATGGAATGGAAACCGCTTTTTTTCGATTCATCAATAAAGATATTTCAAAGAAAGAGGTGGTTCAATCTACTGCATTGAGATCCCTTACCATATCTACCTTATTATTTTTAACGGTCTTATTATTCTTCAGCGACTCACTTTCTAAATTGTTAGAATATAAAACTGAGTATGTTACATATGGCTTAATTATATTGGCCTTAGATGCACTAGCAGTCCTTCCCTTTGTTTGGTTTAGGGCCAATGAAAAACCCAAGAAATATGCACTTCTTAAAATATTTAACGTCGTAATTAACTTAGGGTTTAATCTATTTTTCTTTTTAGTATTACCTATTTGGGCTAACAATGATACTTCTTCCTTTTGGAATGATATTTTATTAGAAGACAACAATAAAGTCGCCTATGTTTTTATAGCAAACCTTATTGCTAGTGGAGTTACCTTATTAATATTATTACCCTTATATGTAAAAATCGGCTTCAAGTTTAATAGAGCGATATGGAAACAAATGCTTCGGTATGCAATTCCAGTATTAATTGCAGGTATCGCTTTTTCAATCAATGAAGCATTCGATAAAATACTTCTTAAATATATGCTGGACCCTACGATTGCAGATGCTACAGTAGGAGTATATGCTGCATGCTACAAATTAGGTGTATTTATGACCTTATTTGCAACAGCTTTTCGATTAGGGATTGAACCATTTTTCTTTCAACATGCAAAAAGTGAAAATGCCAAAGAAACCTATGCTATTATCACTAAATACTTTGCCGCCTTTGGAAGTTTTATTCTTTTATTTGTCGTCGTATATTTAGATATATTTAAACGGTTATTAATTCCTGATAGCACTTTTTGGGAAGCGATTTCGATAGTTCCCATTATATTATTAGCTAATTTATGTTTGGGATTATATCATAACCTTTCTGTTTGGTATAAAATAACAGACCGCACCAAATTTGGCGCCTATATCTCTGTTTTTGGAGCTATCATAACCCTAAGCTTAAATATTATATTGATACCAATCATTAGCTATAAAGGATCTGCAATAGCAACTTTAGCTGCCTATGGAAGTATGATGGTTCTTTCTTATTTCCTTGGAAGAAAACATTATAGAGTTCCTTATAACCTTAAAAAAATAGGATTTTATATAGTGTTATCTGTTGTATTTTCGGTACTTTCATTCTATATTTTTGACGGAAATATTTTGATAGGAACTGCACTATTATTGGTGTTTGTTTCTTCCATATATTTTTCTGAAAAGAAAGAAATACATCAAATATTAAAAAAAGAAATTTAGATGAATATAAAGATTATTAATACTTCTAATCATGCAGTACCTTCCTATGAAACATTAGCTTCCGCAGGGATGGATTTAAGGGCTAATTTAGAGGAAGCAATCACATTAAAACCTTTAGAAAGGGCTATTATTAAAACAGGTCTCTTCATTGAGTTGCCAGTGGGAATTGAAGCTCAAGTTCGTCCAAGAAGTGGGCTTGCTGCAAAAAAAGGGATTACAGTTTTAAATGCTCCAGGAACTATAGATGCAGATTATAGAGGTGAAATAGGAGTGATTTTAGTGAATCTTTCAAATGATAATTTTCAAGTTGAAAATGGCGAAAGAATTGCTCAATTAATCATTGCCAAACACGAAAGAGCTGTATGGGAAGAAGTTTCAACTTTATCTGAAACTAAAAGAGGTGAAGGTGGATTTGGAAGTACGGGAGTTAAATAAAGAGAATTGTCAGGTCGAGCGCAGTCGAGACCTATTTGAAAATATAGTTTAATTAAAAAAATCCCCGCTGGAGTTTATATTGAGCGGAGTCGAAATACAGCATAAATATGAAAATAATAGTCCCAATGGCAGGTCGAGGATCAAGACTACGCCCTCACTCACTGACAGTGCCAAAACCTTTAATTCCAGTTGCAGGAAAACCAATAGTTCATAGATTAGTAGCAGACATTGCTCATTTATTAAATGAAGATATCGAAGAAATTGCTTTTATACTGGGAGACCCTGCGTTTTTTGGTGAAGAGGTTGTTTCCAGCTTAATAGAATTAGCTGAAAGTTTAGGAGCTAAAGCAAGTATTTATAGACAATTAAACCCACTAGGAACAGGTCATGCAATTATGTGTGCTGAACCTTCGTTATCAGGTCCCGCAGTGATTGCTTATGCAGATACATTAATACGGGCAAACTTCGATTTAGATAAAGATGCAGACAGCGTTATTTGGACTAAAAGAGTTAAGAATCCTGAAGCCTATGGAGTTGTTAATTTAAACGAAAAGCACGAAATAACTGAATTAGTTGAAAAACCAGAACAGTTTGTGAGTGACCAAGCTGTTATCGGGATATATTATTTTAAGGATGTTAGTGTTCTTAAAAAGGAACTAACCTATGTGATCGAAAACGAAATAATTAATGGCGGAGAATACCAAATCAATGATGGAATAAAAAGAATGATGGCTGATGGTAAGATCTTTAAAACCGGTACCGTTAATGAATGGATGGATTGCGGAAATAAAGAGGTGACTGTTGAAACCAATAGAAGAATGTTAGGTTTTTTGACAGATGATAATGAAAAACTAGTTGCTGATACCCTCATTTTAGAGAATTCAAAAATTATTGAACCTTGTTTTATAGGCGAAGGAGTTATTCTAAAAAATAGTACAGTGGGGCCTTTTGCTTCCATTGGTAAAAACACAAGAATTGAAGATAGTAACGTTAAAAATAGTATAATCCAAAACGAAACATTAATCAAAAATGCTATTTTAGACAATGCAATGATTGGGAACCATGTAAAATTTGATGGCAATTTTACAACAATTAGTGTCGGCGATTATTCAACGTTAGAATAAGTTGACTACAATTTAATGAATAGAAATTTTTCATATTACGTATTGATTTTCTTCGGAATTATATTATTCCAAAGCGAAACTATAGCTCAAAATGAAAAACCTACCGATGATTTAGGAAATGTAAGTGATGCTTTTCAGGAAAACTTTTTTGAAGCTTTAAAACAAAAAGGAATTGAAAATTACGAGCTAGCATTAAAAGCACTCGATAGAGCTGAAATTGCGACAAAAGAACATCCAGAAAATTTATCAGTTATATGTTTTGAGCGGGCTAAAAATTTTGCGAAACTTAAGAGATACGATGAAGCTGAATCTTTCTTTAAAAAGGTCTTAGAGACAGAAACGAATCAACTTGATGTCATGGAAGCTTTATACGATTTGTATTATATACAAAGAGATTATGAAGCAGCCATTCCTTTAATTGTAAAACTAATTCCTTTTGATGAAGATTATAAAGAAGATTTAGCAAATTTATACCATCGAACAAAACAATACGATAAAGCATTAGACCTCTTAGATGAGTTAGATGTTTTATGGGGAGAAAGCACTTATAGAGATGCATTACGAACGCGAATTTATAGAGCAACAGGAAATTCCGATAAAGAAATTGAAAATCTAGAAAATAAGATTAATAATAAAACCAAAAACGAAAAGGAATACCTTAATCTAATCTTTTTATATAGTGATCAAGGAAACAGTGATAAGGCATTTGAAACAGCGAATGAATTGCTTAAAGAGTTTCCGAAATCTCAATTAGTACATTTAGCATTATATAAATTTTATCTGGATAAAGACAATGCAAAAGAAGCGATACAATCAATGAAGGTTGTTTTTAAATCTTCTAATATTGATGCTGAAAGTAAATATAAAGTACTGAGCGATTTTATCTCTTTTGTGAATTCTAACCCACAATATGAAATAGAATTAGAAGAAGTAGTCAGTTTGTTTTCCGAAGAAAATAACAGCAAAGTTTATGAAACAATTGGAGATTATTTTTTAAACAAAAAGAAGAAAGAACAAGCACTAATATTTTATGAAAAAGGAATAGAAAAAGACAATGATAATTTTAGCTTGATCAAAAGCACTTTGTTACTTCAAATCGATTTTAAAAAATATGATGATGCTTCAAATTTAAGCGTAAAAGCATTAGAAATATTTCCAGCACAAGCTTTGTTATATCTAATTAATGGGGTAGCAAATAATGGATTAAATGCACCAGAATTAGCTATTGAAAACTTAGAAATTGGACTTGATTTTCTTTTAGATAATCCTAAAATGGAGCATGATTTTTACCAACAATTGAGTATTGCTTATCAAGCGAAAGGGAACAGTAAAAAAGCAGATTTTTACAAAAAGAAAGCTTCTGAATTATCATATTCAAATTAAAACTATGAATAATAATAAATGCACTCCAAGAATACCATTTTCAAGGCTAGTTGTATGTTTAGTATTAGCTGTGTTTTTAAATTCTTGTAAAACTAGTAAAGTGGTAAAAGGATCATCAATGGCAGATCATAATATAGCATTAAAAGATATAATTAAAACGCATGAAGTTGCTATTCCAAATTTTAAAACACTAGCAGCTAGAGTACAAGTGAATTATAGTGACAATAAAAAATCACAAAGTATTACAGTTAGTTTACGAATGAAAAAAGATAAAACCATTTGGATTAAAGCATCAATGTTAGGGTTCACTTTTGCAAAAATCAATATTACCACAGAGAGAGTGAGTTATTATGAAAAGTTATCTGGCTCCTATTTTGATGGAGATTATCAATTATTAAGTGAATGGTTAGGCACAGAATTAGATTTTAATAAAGTTCAAAATATATTGCTAGGACAGTCTATATTTAAACTAGATAAGTCTAAGTATACTTCTACGATATATGAGAATAAATATAAGATAGAACCGAAGCAACAACCTGAAAATTTTATTCATTCTATACTTTTAAACCCAAGTAATTTTAAGGTAGCTTTAGAAACCTTATCACAACCTAATGATCATAGATTACTGTCTGTAGATTATGGAACTTACCAAAAAATTGAAGGGGATGATTATCCCTCTGAAGTTTTAATTTTAACTTCTGAAAACAATAAGAAAACAAGCATTGAATTAAAGTTTAAAAAAATCGACCACAATCCATCGGTACGTTTTCCGTTTACTATACCTGAAGGCTATAAAGAACTCGTTTTAAAATAAATGAAAAATTTTCACATATATCTTTTTTTAGCATTAGGATTATTAATGTTTACATCCTTGTCTGCTCAATCTGAAAAACAAAAACGTTTAGAAGAAAAAAGACAGTCTCTTATCAATGAAATCACTCAAATTAACAGATTACTTTTTGACACCAAGAAAGAAGAGAAATCTGTATTAACGCAAGTAGAAAACCTAAATAGCAGAATTTCAACTCGTGAAAATTTAATTAGAATAACCAATCAGCAAGCCAATTTATTGACCCGTGAGATTAATGAAAACATTAATAATATGGAGCAATTAAGAAATGAGTTAAAAGAATTAAAAGAGGATTATAGCAGTATGATTGTAAAATCATATAAAAGTAAATCTCAGCAAAGTAGAATCATGTTTTTACTTTCTTCACAAAATTTTCTTCAAGCCTATAAAAGAGTTAAGTATATGAATCAATATACGAAACATAGAAAAAAACAAGGAGAGAATATAAATGCTAAATCTGAACTTCTGAAACAATTAAATATCGATTTAATTGCTCAGAAAAAAGATAAAAAGGCTTTGATTGAAGAAAATAAAATTGCTAAAAATGAATTAACAAAAGAAAAAAAAGATCAAGAAAAATTAGTAGCTACTCTTAAAGAGAATGAAGGCAAGTTTGCGAGTCAGATTCGTAAAAAGCAAAAAGAAGCTGACAAAATTGACAAACAAATCGACGCATTAATAAAGGCTGCAATAGCGGCATCCAATAAGAAAGCTTTAGAAAATTCTAAAACAAAAACAACTTCTTCAAAAACATTCGCTTTAACAGCAGAAGCAAAAGCTTTGGCGGCCAGCTTTACTAACAATAAAGGAAAACTACCTTGGCCTGTAAAAAATGGAATCCTAGCTAAAAAGTATGGAAAACAGCAACACCCTCAGTTACCTAATGTCACAACCTTTAATAGTGGTGTAGAAATAGCAACAGCAAAAAATGGAATTGCACGCGCAGTCTTTGAAGGCGAAGTGATGCAGATTCAACAATTAAAAGGAGCTAATAAAGCTATTTACATTCAGCATGGTAATTATATAACGATCTATAATAACATGGCAACTGTTTTAGTAAAAAAGGGTGATAAGGTAAGTACTAAACAAAAATTAGGAACAATTTACACCAATCCTGTAACTGGTAAAACGTTATTAAAATTCCTTATTTATAAGAACCTAAATAAGATGAATCCTGCCGATTGGGTATATAAAATGTAATATGTACTCAAAACAAATAGCTTTTCGGCTTTTTACTTGTTCTTTTTCCTTTTCTCTTTGTTAAAATTTGCAACCATAATTTAGCCTATGCTTGAAAACTTATGCCTCAATAAAAGAAAAATAGCTACCTAAAAATTTCCTAAAAGCTATTTATTTTGAGTATATTAATGAGGGAGTTTATCACGGACCAAGCCGTAAATAAAGGTTCCTAATGTTGCAGCTGCTAATACAATACCCATTGAAAAAGCTCCAGTTCCTATCAAGATATACATAGGGCCAGGACAAGCTCCTATAAGTGCCCATCCAAACCCAAAAATAGTGCCTCCAACTATATATCTAGTAAACCCTCTATCTTTTAAGGGTACTGTTATTTCTTTTCCTTGTATATTATTAAGCTTTAACCTTTTTGAAAACTGCAAAAATAGCATACCTGTCCCAATAGCTGTTCCAATGATTCCATACATATGTATAGATTGAAAACGAAACATTTCATAAATACGATACCAGGAAACGGCTTCAGATTTAACTAAAACAATTCCGAAGAAAATTCCAACGAGTAAAAATTTTAAATACTTCATCTGTTAAACTATATAGGGTAAAATAAAATTAACAGTAATCAAACCTCCTAAAAAGAAACCAATGACTGCTATTAAAGAAGGTCTTTGTAAACTACTTAATCCAGTTATCGCATGTCCAGAGGTACAACCTCCAGCATATCGAGTGCCAAATCCTACTAATAATCCGCCAATAATTAATATAAGAAGCCCTTTTACTGAAGTAATTGCCTCCATTCCATAAAATTCATCAGGCAATAGCGTGTAGCCAATATTTGAAAAACCAAGGGCGTTTAGTTCACTGATTGTTTTTGGATTAATGGTAGAAATACTTTGATCAGATAAAAATGTAACAGCTATATAGCCGCCAATTACAGACCCAAGAACCACCGTTAAACTCCAGAGGTAGTCTCTCCAGCGTATATTAAAAAAAGAAACATATTTTCCAGCTCCACCAATAGCACAAAAAGTACGTAGGTTCGATGACATTCCAAATGTTCTGCCAAAGTAGAGCAATAAGCCCATTACAGAAGCAATTAACGGTCCTGTAATATACCAAGGCCAAGGTTTAAAAATCCAATCCATGTTGCTTAAATTATTTTACAAAGAAATTGATTTTTTTTATAATTACAATAGTTGCTTCAATTTCATTAACTATTTATAATTGTAGTTAACAAAAATCACATAGATCAAAAAAAGAAAATGTTATCTTGTGACAAGTGTTATAAGAATATTTTAGAATGGAAAATAATATTAAAGAAATCATTGGAAATACAGACATTTACTTACTAGATCAGATATTAAAATCTAGGTATAAGAAAGGGGAAAAAATATTGGATGTGGGTTGTGGAACAGGAAGAAATATTCATTGGTTTTATCAGAATAATTATGACATTTATGGTGTAGATAAAGACATGAAAGCTTTATTAAATGCTAAAAATTTATATCCAAATATAGCTTCTAAAATTAGTTGTTCAGAAATTGAAAACCTTCCCTTTAAAGATGAATATTTTAATCATGTTATTTGCAATGCAGTGCTTCATTTTGCTGAAAACACGAAACATTTTTTAACTATATTTTCTGAAATAATAAGGGTACTTAAAGTTAAAGGTTCCATATTTATTAGAACGACCTCAACTTTTGGAATTGAAGATAAAATAAAGCTTTTATCTGGAGGAGTTTATGTTTTACCAGATACAAGCCATCGATTTCTATTTACAAAAGCTATCTTAAAAGCAATAATGACAACACATCAATTAACTTTTTTAGAGCCTTTGAGAACAGTTAATGTTAATGATATACGTTGCATGACTACTTTAGTTTTACAAAAACAATAGTGATTAATTTTCATTAAATTTAGAGTGTAAAAATTAGTTGAATTTAGTAACATCGTCAAGTGTAACATTTGTTACTTTTTAATCTGTTCTTTTTTAATAAGTTTCCCTATAATGAAAAGAAGAAAATTTGTAAAAAACACCCTATTAGGCTCAATGGCAGCCCTCATTGGAACAGAAATAGTTTTTGGTTCCTCCATGTTAGAGGGTTATGAACCATTGGCACTTCAAGACTCAGACCCCTTTAAAATGTTTGGACTTGACAAAGAAATGGTAGTTTTAAATGACAAACCATGGAACATAGAAGCAAAAGCTCATTTATTAGACGATAAGATTACTCCAAATAAATCTATGTTTATTCGAAATAATGGGATTATTCCAGAAAATATAGATAGTTCAAAATGGACCTTAACAATTGAAGGAGAATCTGCTTCACAGAAAAAAGTATATACGTTAGATGAATTAAAATCTAAGTTTAAACAGCACACCTATCAACTAACATTAGAATGTGGAGGAAATGGGCGCAGTGAATTTAATCCGCCCGCAAAAGGGAACCAATGGACTGTTGGAGCGGTTTCTTGTGCAGCGTGGACCGGAGTTCGTTTGCGAGACGTTTTAGAAGACGTTGGGATTAAAAGTAATGCGGTTTATATTGGGTATCATGCGGCAGATAAACATTTAAGTTTAGACCCTAAAAAGGAGCCGATTTCTCGGGGAGCTCCAATGGAGAAAGCGCTACAAGATGAGACCTTATTAGCATTTTCTATGAATGGCGAACCCATTCCATTATCTCATGGATATCCATTACGATTAGTTGCAGGAGGATGGCCTGCCTCTGTTTCAGGGAAATGGATTCATACCATAAGTATTAGAGATAAAGAACACGATGGAACTAAAATGAAGGGAACTGCGTATCGTATTCCCTGTGAGTCTGTTGCTCCAGGAGCTGAGGTGAAGGATGAAGATATGTGTATTATCGAGTCCATGCCTGTTAAGTCATTGATTACCTACCCAAAATCTGGAGCTGTAATTAAGAAAAGTAAAAAATTAAGCATAAGAGGTCATTCTTGGGCTGGGGAATTAGAAGTAAAAAAAATGGAATATTCAATTGATTTTGGTGCTACATGGCAAAATTGTCCAGTTGAACAACCAGCTAACAGATTAGCGTGGCAACATTTTTCTACTGAAATTACCTTCCCTAAAAAAGGATATTACGAAGTCTGGGCAAGAGCAACAGATTCAAATGGAGTTGCTCAGCCTATGTTATTACCTGGATGGAATCCAAAAGGATATTTAAATAATGCCTGCCACCGAATTGCAGTAAAAGTTTATTAATTGAAAGAAAAATCAGAACATAAAAATTTTAAAGACCAGGTAACTTCTATTTATAAGTTGCTATTGGTGTTTTTTACTTTTTTAATTATTGTTGTTTTAGGTTTTCCAATATTTTTAAATGAGTATTATAAAGAACCAATTCCAAAAAATTATACCATTACACCTGTTGAGGTTGATGAAGATTTAATTGAAAATGGAATTCATGTGAAAACAGGATTTGTTGAGGGTGAAGGGTTAATGGTTGTAATAAATAATTGCACGAATTGTCATTCTGCAAAACTTGTAACTCAGAATAGAATGACAAAAGAACAATGGATTGCTTCAATTAAATGGATGCAGGAAACACAAAATTTATGGGATTTAGGAGGGAATGAAGAAATTATCGTTAATTATTTAGCTGTCCATTATGCTCCTATGAAAAAAGGAAGGCGAGAAGGTTTAACTAATATTGAATGGTATGCGCTGGAAAATTAGCCTTTATTTTGTTTTATTCATTGCTGTCTGTTCATGTAAAAATGAAACGCCTGCAGTGAAATCTTCAGTTAAAAATTCTTCTATTTCTTCTGAAATAAAAGCGCTGCCCTATTTAGTTGAAGCAACTGAAATGTTACAAATTTATTCCAATCCAAATGTAAAAATTATTGATTTCAGAAAAGGAAAAAGTTATAATAAAGGGCATATTGAAGGGGCGATTCAAATTTGGAGAGATGATTTTGAAAATGATTCATTTCCTTATGGAGGAATGCTACCTAAGGCAGAAACAATAGAAATTTTGTTTAGTTCTTTAGGTATAAAAAATAACGATTTGATTATAGTTTATGATGATCGTGGTTCTTGTGACGCGGTACGATTTTGGTGGGTATTACAATATTATAATTTTAAATCAGTAAAAATATTAAATGGTGGGATTGATGAATGGAAAGATAATGAGGGAGCAATCTCTTCTGAACAATCAATTTATAAATCGAGTTATTTTACTTTACAGAATAACTTAGATGCTTCAATTAATATTTCAAAAAACGAATTATTAAAGAAGTTGAATTCAAATTCAAAAGCAATTATATTGGACACAAGAACTGAAGATGAATTTAGTGGAAAAAGACAAAAGAAAGGAGCTTTAAAAGGAGGCAGAATTCCGAAAAGTATATTATTCGATTGGGATAAAGCTATAGATTATTCAAACAATAAGAAATTAAAGTCAATTAAAGAATTGAAAGAACTAATGATTGCGTTACAAATTTCAGAAACAGATACTATTATTACCTATTGTCATTCTGGGGTTCGTTCAGCTCACACTTATTTTGTATTAAAAGAAGTATTAGGCTTACAACATGTATATAATTATGATGGTTCTTGGACCGAATGGAGTTATTTTGAAGAACTCCCTTTTGAAAAAGATAGTATAACAGAATTAAATAATTAAGTATGGAAAAATATATCACAGCATTTACGAATGCTTTTTCGGAAACAGTACAATGGACTTGGAGCTCAATTCTATTTGATGTGGCTTGGTATACTAATTATTTTTGGGGACTAATTGTTATTTCGTTATTTGTTTGGGTATTAGAAATAGTTTTTCCTTGGCGTAAAAGCCAGTCTATAATTAGAAAAGATTTTTGGTTGGATGGATTTTATATGTTTTTTAATTTTTTCATTTTTGCCATCATCATAAGTGGAGTGTTTCAAATATTAGGTGTTCTATTTAATGAGATTGGAATTACCGCTAAAAGTCTTTCAATAATTAATATAACACATTGGCCAATTTGGGCACAGCTACTTGTATTTTTTGTTGTTCTCGATTTTGTACAGTGGTTTACACATGTTCTTTTACATCGATATAATTTTTTATGGCGTTTTCATAAAGTACATCATTCAGTAAAAGAAATGGGATTTGCAGCACACCTTAGATACCATTGGATGGAAAACATTTTCTATAAGCCTTTAAAAACTTTTGGCGTAATGATTTTAGGAGGTTTTGAGCCAGAACAAGCATTTATCGTTCACTTTATTGCCATCATGATAGGACACCTAAATCATGCAAATATTAAAATAACCTGGGGACCTCTAAAGTATGTCTTTAATAATTCAGTAATGCATTTATACCATCATGTTAAGGCATTGCCTGAAGGGAGAAATCAGGGAATTAATTTTGCTATCAGTTTGAGTCTTTGGGATTATATTTTTAAAACTAATTATGTGCCAGAAGATAGTGGAACCTTAGAAATAGGGTTTCCTGATGAAGAAACATTTCCAAAAGGATTTTTCGGACAGTTGGTGTCCGGGTTTCGTACTAAAAAAAGGTAACTTATTTTTTCATCAATTTAATAAACAATTCATTACCCATTCTTTTTGGGATAGAATTAAATGCAGGTTCCATGATTTTAATATGAAAGAAAGAATTAAATAAAACGTGATACTCTTCTTTATTCCCTCCAAAAGGAGGATGGTCTTCATTTAAAGGAATTAAAAAAAGTAGCCCTACAATTTCACCCTTTGTTTTTAATAGCTGGCTTGCTTTTAAGACATAATTATTCCGAAGAGAAGGATTAATAGCGCAAAAAAATGTTTGTTCAATGATGAGGTCAAATTCCTCTTGAAGATCAAAAAAATTACTATGCAATAGATGATGTTTTGGAAAATCTGAAACTCTAGTTGTAATGTTTTTTAATGCAATTTCTGAAACATCAGCAACATATACATTTGTAAACTCTAATTGATGAAGGTATTCAGCTTCATAAGAATTGCCACCTCCAGGGATTAATATTTTTAGATTTTTGTTTGTTAGCTGATCAAAATATTCTTTTAAGGGAGGAGAAATAAACCCAATATCCCAACGGGTGTCATTTAGTTTATATCGATCATTCCAATACTTTTCATCAAAATTCATAAAATATTGTATCTGCGAAGTTTAATTGGACATTTTGCCTGTTGCACAGCTTACATAGGAAATAGCCTTAGAAACTACCGAGTTTTTATCCCCATCAATTGGATAGCCTAGATGAGCTAATTTTTCTTTGACTTTTTGTAACTCATTTGCATTTTGAAAAGTAAAAGATACTGAAGATGTTTCAACATCAACTTCAACATCTGTAATATATTCAAGCGATGAAATTTTAGTAGTTATGGTATTTGCACAGCCGCCACATTTTAAATTTTGAATTACAAGAGTTGATTTCATAAAAACATTTTCAAATTTTAAAATAAAAGGATTAACCGCATAAAACTTCCTTTACTAACTAATCAACCAATAAAATTATTATATATTTTATTTTAATTATTTGCTTGAAGGAGAAACAGTTTTACCATCCCAGACCATAATGCCTCCTAGAAGATTAAACGTGTTTTTAACACCAAATGATTCAAGTATTTGACATCCCATCTGACTTCTTCCTCCACTTCTGCAATACAAATAAAAGTTATTTGTTAGGGTCATTTTTTTTATATCATCAATAAAACTGGCAGTATTTTGTATGTTCATTAGAACAGCATTTTCAAACACACCATCATCCCATTCTTGAGGTGTTCTTACATCAATAATTATTGCATTAGAATCGTTTGCAATTAGATTTTTCCATTCCTTTTGATTAACATTTTTCATTTTTTTTCTATTTTAATGTTGATGGACAAACAAAATTAGTGGTCTTAATCCCTACTTCTTTAATAGAATTAAAACCTCCATATACATCAATTAAATTATGAATCCCTCTGCTTTTTAATATCGACGATGCAATCATAGACCTATATCCTGCTGCACAATGCACATAAAAATTTTCATCTTTTGGAAATTCAGCTAAATGTTCATTTAATTTGTCTAAACCAGTATGATTTGCATCAACAATATGCTCCGCTTGGAATTCGCCCTCCTTACGAACATCAAACACTGGCACATTATCTTTTTCAATGGCCTCTTTAAATTTTTCAGCGGAAATAGAAGTTACTTTGTCATATTCTTTTGCAGCTTTTTTCCAAGCTTCAAAACCACCATCTAAGTATCCAATAGTATTATCAAAACCAACTCTAGATAATCTTGTAATAGCTTCTTTTTCTCTTCCAGCTGGAACCACAAGAAGAATAGTTTGTTTTACATCTTTTATAAGCGATCCAACCCAGGGAGCAAATGTACCATCTAAACCAATAAATATAGATCGAGGAATGTGACCCTTTGTAAAGTCATCTTGATGCCTAACATCTATTACTATTGCACCAGTTTCGTTAGCAGCAATTTCAAAAGCATTCACATTTAAAGCAGTTTTACCTTTGTTAATTACCTCATCGAAACTAGTATATCCTTCAATGTTCATTAATACATTTGAAGGAAAATATTCAGGAGGAGGAGCTAATCCATCTAATAATTCTTTAGTAAACTCTTCTTTAGTCATGTCGGCGCGAAGTGCATAATTTACTTCTTTCTGATGTCCTAAAGTATCAGTAGTCTCTTTACTCATATTTTTTCCGCAAGCAGATCCAGCACCATGACTAGGAAATACAATAATATGATCGCTTAAAGGCATTATTCTATTCCGTAATGAATCAAATAAATGACCCGCAAGTTTTTCTTCATTAAGGTCAGTAACAATATGCTGTGCTAAATCTGGTCTTCCAACATCGCCAATAAATAAGGTGTCACCTGTTATTATACCGTATTCTTTATCATTTTCATCAATTAAAAGATAGGTGGTACTTTCCATGGTATGTCCAGGAGTATGTATTGTTTTTATCTTGTAATCTCCAATATTAAATACCTCATTGTCTTCAGCAATAATCGCATCATAACCAGGTTTTGCAGTAGGACCAAAGACAATATTAGCTCCTGTTTTTTTCTTTAGATCTAAATGACCGCTAACAAAATCAGCATGAAAATGAGTTTCAAAAATATATTTAATTTTTGCTTCATCTTTATTTGCTCTGTCTAAATAGGGCTGAACTTCTCTTAAGGGGTCAAATATAGCAACCTCACCTTTACTTTCTATATAATACGCTGCATGTGCTAAACACCCTGTATAAATTTGCTCTACCTTCATAGTAATCATTTTTATTATGGTTCAAAATTAATGAGTTTTTACAATGTAAAAAATAACATAAGTTACAGATGGCTAATTTTATATAAAAAACTCCATGTAAAAAATAAATATAGCCATTAGTATAATAAAATAACCAAATCCAATTTTTAGTTTTTTACCATCTATAAAGTTACTTAAATAACTTCCAATAAATATTCCAATAAGTGATAAAAAAGTGAAAATGAATAGAAATTGCCAGTCAACTTGCATGGTAAACGCATCTCCTAAAAAGAAACCGATCAATGATTTTGCCGCAATAATTATTAATGAGGTACCTACCGCTACTTTCATTTCTACATTAGCTAAAATAACCAATGCAGGAATAATTAAAAATCCACCACCAGCTCCAATAAACCCTGTAATTGCTCCCACTAAAATTCCTTCAATAACAATTAGCGGATAATTATATTTTACTTCAGATGAATTTATTTTATCTTCTTTTATTTTCCTTTTTTTCAGCATTGATAGTGCAGCAGGAATCATTAATAGGGCAAAAAGACCAAACATCGCCATCCTTCGTGTGAAATCAAAGTCATTAAAAGTAAAAATAATATCAGGTAAAGATGGGACTACAAATTTTCTAATTAAAGAAACCCCTATAATTGCAGGTATTCCAAAAACAATTACAGTTCTCCAATCAACAAATCCTTTAAAGTGCTTTTTAATACCACCAACTGCCGCACTAGATCCAACGATAAAAAGTGAATAAGCAGTTGCAGATTTTTCTTCAATTGAAAACAAATAAGCTAACACAGGCACTGCTAAAATTGAACCACCACCGCCAATAAGCCCTAATATAACGCCAATAAATAATGCGCAGACATAGCCAAACAGTTCTATAATTTCCATTTAATTATTACAGTGAAATAAAGTTAATATTCTTTCTATATAATTTTATTTCCCCTCTTTCTAGATTTTTTAAAAGACGGGAGATCACAACTCTTTAAGCATGTAATTTATAATCATTTTCAAAAAGTGACTCAAAACTATTTTTTAGTAATTGTATCATTTTGTGAAGTTACACCATTATTCTTTGTGATATTCTTGTCATATTTGATGAACAAATTTCCCCAGATTATTTTTGAAAGAGCATATAATAAAGGAGAAAGTGTCAATATAGAAATCAAAATAGCGAGTAAGAGTTTGCCTGGCCCCAAATCTGGAAAGAAAATTAATTTTAACACCCAAATAGAAATAAACAATGCACAACCTAAACCATATACCACATAATAAGAACCATAATAAAAACTAGGCTCAATAGAATATTTTAAGTTACACTTTGGACAATATTCTTTTACTTTACCCATCGTTGAATACTTATAGGGATGTCCTTCAAAAAAGGCCCCTTCATGACACCTTGGACATTTCAACCTTAATACACTATAGAGTTTAGTTCCTTTACCGAACATGTTTTAAATTTTTGACAAAATTAAGATATTGATCTTTTAATCAATTTAACAATGGTTACTTTCCTAAGTAAATAAAGCTTTAAGTTCAGAAGCTTCGTTAGGAGACATTTTTCCTGCAATTACAAGACTTAACTGTCTTCTTCGCAATGCAGCATCGTATCTATTTTTTTCGCTTTTAGATTCTGGTTTGAGTTCAGGAACTGGAACCGGCCTTCCTGTATCATCAACAGCCACAAAAGTGTAAATAGCTTCATTCGCTTTAGTGCGAATACCACTTTGTCTGTCTTCAATCCAAACATCCATATAAATTTCCATTGAACTATTAAAAGATCTAGATACTTGAGCTTCAATAGTAACGACACTTCCTAAAGGAATCATTTTATTAAAAGCAACATGATTAACGGAAACTGTAACTACAATCCTTCTACTGTGCCTTCCAGCAGAAATACTTGCAGCACGATCCATTCTTGCTAATAATTCACCACCAAACATATTCCCTATGGGATTCGTTTCACTTGGTAAAACAAGATCAGATATAATGGTTCTAGATTCTTTTGCAGTTCTAACTTCCATACTTAAAATTTTAAGCAAAGATACATAGTATTCTACCGAATTTAAATTACTTTTTTAAGATTAAGTTGCCTATTTATTTAGGTCTAAAACTAACAACCAAGCATCTTTGTTATTAGTAGTTTTAATTTTTCGAAGAGTTTGTAGAGCTTCTAGCCTATTTTCATGGCTACTGTATGCAACTTGATGAAGGCCGTATTTATTAACGCCAATCATTGCAGCTTCAAAGCCTTTTAATGATAATTGAGAAATCTTTTTTTCAGCATTTTCTTTTACTCTAAATGCTCCAGCAATAATATGATAGTTACCTGTTTTTTTAGTGAACGTAAGATTTAAGGAAGGCAATGGGTTATCTATAAAAAAAGTAGCTTCTTGAATTTGATTTTCTATTAATGAGTTTGCTTTTTGTTTTTCAGCAAAATTGTGCTTTTGAACAGACCCTTCGTATAATTTTAAACCTCCAAACCCTATTGCTGAAACAGCAATTAATGCAATAGCTGCGTGTTTTAAATAAGGGCGAGCAACTCTTTTTTCTGGGCTAATATAGAGAGGTGCTTTTTCTTCTAAAGCAGCAACTGTTTTTTGGTGAATTTCTCTTGAAATACTTGTAGAAACAAATGAAGTTAATCCAAATGAAGCCGTGTAAAAATTTTGAACTTCTGAAGGTGTAAATTGGATAGTATGTTCTTTGTTCAAAACAAAATCTCCAATGTTTTTTATAGTTACCGTTTTTCCTTCTGAAAGCTGTAATGATAGATTTCCAGTAAAATTTCTAATTCTCTGAAGCGAAGTTTCATAGCTACAACTCTCTAAGGTAGCAATATAATTAGCTAATAGCCCATCATTTGTTTGTAATTGCCTGTTAAAGGACACTAATTTTCCAGGAGGAGTAAATGTATTTGTGCTTTTATCGATTCTTGCAGAATGATATTGTGTTAAAAATGCTCCAAATCCAGGGATAATCACACATTCATAGCGAAATAATAAATCGTTTATGTAGGAAGCTAATTGCATATAAACAAAAGTAGGATTTTTTCTATATTATTTAGGCTTCCAAAAGGGATTTTATTAACAAATAAATAATATATTTAAATTTCCTTTTTACCTCCCCCTTTTATTGTCATTTAATGCTTTTAAAAAATGAATTGCTATACACTTTAGCTTTACAGCGGGTGGTTAATTTAGGGGATATTTCCGCAAAAAAATTATTACATAAGATAGGTTCTGCCGAAGCTATATTTACGGAGAAAAAAAGTCACTTACTTAAAGTTGATGGAGTTGGAAATTTTAAATTAAAAAATCTTAACAAAAAAACACATTTAATAGAGGCAGAAAAAGAAATTAAGTTTATAGAAAAAAACAATATTTCTTTTAGTTATTTTATGGATGAAAAATATCCTACGCACTTAAAAAATTGTATTGACGGACCTATTTTAATCTTTAGCAAGGGGAATATTCGCCTTCATAATAAAAAAATATTAAGCATTGTTGGCACCCGAAAAATTACTACTTATGGAAAACTATTCTGTGAAAATTTAATTGAAGAATTAACACCATTACATCCGGTTATTGTCTCAGGGTATGCATATGGAGTGGATATTATGGCGCATAAAACTTCTATAAAACAAAAACTACAAACGGTTGCTTGTTTGGCTCATGGAATGAATCAAACTTATCCTAAAGCACATGGTAAATACAATGAGCAAGTGTTAGAAAACGGAGGGTTTATCACTGAGTTTTGGAGTAATGATGCATTCGATAGAACTAATTTTTTACGACGGAATAGAATCATTGCTGGTTTAAGTGAAGCTACGATTGTTATAGAATCTGCAGAAAAAGGAGGAAGTCTTGTAACAGCAGATATTGCAAATTCATATCATCGGGAAGTTTTTGCAGTCCCTGGAAGATCAACTGACTCGCAAAGTCAAGGGTGTAATAATTTAATTAAAACACAACAGGCACACTTGTTGCATTCTGCAGCAGATATTATTTATCATTTAGGCTGGCAAATAAAAGAAGCAAACTTAAAACCAAAACAAACGAGTTTATTTGTAGAACTAACAACCGAGGAAAAAACAATCTACAATATTTTAAAAGAGAATAAGAGCGAATTATTAGATGCTATCGCTATTAAAGCTCAAAGGCCAACATATAAAGTTGCAACTTTATTACTTGACTTAGAGCTAAAAGGATTGGTGCAGCCGCTACCTGGAAAAGTATTTAAATTGATTTAATAGCCAATTTTTTCGCGAACTCTTTTTAATACTGAATTAGCGACATCTTTTGCTTTTGAAGCACCAATATCTAAAGCTTTATCAATTTCATTTAAATTTTCCATGTAGTAATTATAACGGGAGCGTTCTTCAGAATAAACAGACAAAACCAACTCATAAAAAGCTTGTTTTGCATGGCCATAACCATAACCACCTGCTTCATAATTTTTTCTCATTTCGTAAATTTCAGAAACGGAAGCTAACAATTTATATAGAGCAAATAAATTACAAGTATCGGGATCTTTAGGCTCTTCTAAGGGAGTACTGTCAGTCTGAATGCCCATAATTTGTTTACGGAGTTTTTTTTCAGGAAGAAAAATATTGATAATATTATTCTTAGACTTGCTCATTTTTTGGCCATCAGTACCTGGAATTAATTTTGTATGCTCTTGTACTTTCGCTTCGGGCATTACAAATACTTCTCCCATTTTTGCATGAAAACGAGAGGCCACATCTCGTGTCATTTCTAAATGCTGTAATTGATCTTTCCCAACAGGTACAATTTCTGCATCATATAATAAAATATCTGCAGCCATTAACATTGGATAGCTAAATAACCCTGAATTAACGTCTTCTAAATGATCTGCTTTGTCTTTAAATGAATGTGCTAGGGTTAATCTTTGATAAGGAAAAAAGCAACTTAAATACCAAGATAGTTCTGTTACCTGAGCAATATCACTCTGACGATAAAAAACAGTTTTATTAATATTTAGTCCAAAAGCAAGCCATGTTGCTGCGGTACTATAAGTGTTGTCCTTTAAAACTTCAGGATTTTTGATCTGAGTTAAAGAATGCATATCTGCTATAAATAGGAATGACTCATTTTTAGGGTCATTGGCCATTTCAATTGCTGGTAAAATAGCCCCTAAAATATTTCCTAAGTGTGGTGTTCCGGTACTTTGTATTCCTGTTAATATTCTTGACATAATAAATTCCTTTAAAGGAAGAATTTTAATTTAATAACTTATAAGTTCAGCAAAGGTAATTTTTTTAGCGTATTGGTAATATTCAATTTGTTATTTTTGACAATTATATGAAACGAGCATTCTAAAAAAAGCTTATCTCTCAACGAAATGACAAATAGCGAAGAGCTTGTGACCGTTAATATATAATAGTATTTACACATGAAATTAATAAAAAACATAGCAATCCTTTTTTACCGATTATGGTTTTACTTACTTATGTTTATTTATATAATCGCTTTAATGCCATTATTATTAGCAAGTATTTTAAAAGAAGCATGGTATCCTTTCTTTTTTAAGTTAGCAAGAGGATGGTCAATATTCATTTTATACGGAATGGGATTTATTCCCAAAATTAAAAGAGAAGAAGAATATCAAAAGGGGCAAAGTTATATGTTTATAGCGAATCATACCTCTATGACCGATATCATGTTAATGTTGTATGTAACAAAAAACCCTTTTGTATTTGTTGGAAAAAAAGAACTAAGTAAGATTCCATTATTTGGCTTTATTTATAAACGCTCGTGTATTTTAGTAGATAGAGATAATAGAGTAAGCAGGTTAGAAGTTTTTAAAAGTGCTCAAAGAAAAATAGACCTTGGCTATAGTGTATGCATATTTCCTGAAGGAGGAGTGCCTGATGATGAGAGTGTTGTTCTAGATGAATTTAAAGATGGAGCTTTTAGATTAGCAATTGACCATAATATACCTATTGCACCAATGACATTTCATGATAACAAAAAGCGCTTTTCATATACTTTTTTTAGTGGAGGTCCGGGCAAAATGAGAGTTAAAACACATCAATTAATACCAACAGGTATCTTAGAATTAGAAGATAAAAGAATGTTAAGAATTCAGACAAGAGAAATTATACTTAATGAATTACTGCATCCAACTATAGATTAAATCAATAAAAAAAACCGTTCTATGGCGAAGAACGGTTTTTTCAGTTAAAGCTTTTACAAGCCCAACCAACTTAACCTAAACTAAAATTTAAAACTCAATCCACTATATATACCAATATAATAGGGTTTGTAATTTACAGACGAATCTGTATACGGATTGAGTTGATATTTAAACATAGGCTCAATGTTAAACATAAATCTTTTTGAAAACTTATAATTAAGGCCTACACCAATATTGGTAGTAAAACTTACTGACGATAAGTTATTTGCCTCTCCAAGGACGCTTTCAAAATCCCCGGCATTTACTGTTATTTCATTATTACCTAAAAACAAGGTGCTTAATCCACCGATTAGATTAACACCGAATTTATTATTAACAAGGGAGTATTTTAACTCTAATGGAACTTCAAAATAATTTATTTTTTGATTTAGTTCCGCTTCTCCGTTGGTTGCTTTTGGAGTAATATTTCCAAAAGTTCCATCGCCGCCACTATTTGATAAAGATCCTTTGTCGACCGCAGTTAAAACAACGGATTTATTACCATAATCAATGCTTTTTAAAGCTGCAGAAACAGGTCCTGTACCAAGTTCAATTCCAGTAGTAGTATAACTTAAATTCACGTTGTTTACACCAGATCGAATACTTAACTTATCACTTACATTATAAGCAACTTGAATTCCATAACTAAAATTAACATCACCACTCTGCGCATTGTCGGCAAAAGAGGGATCAATAGAAGAACCTTCTTCTAAAGAATTATAAAAAACAGGAGCAAAATTTGGAGTTATATCCCAACGATTATCTGGATCATTGTCATTTGATGCGACTACTTCTTCCACTGTATTTTTTTCATCAATTGCATCAAAAATAGAAGGTTTTTCACTTTCTTCAAGAGCTGTCTTTTTTTCTTCTGTTTCTGAATTGTTACTTTCTGTTACTGCTTCTTCCGTTAATGTAGTTTCAGAAATACTAGTTCCCTTATTAATTAAAGACTCTGTTCCTTTTTCAGAGGTGTTTAATTCAAGATCATTTTTAGTATTAAAATCATCTTTAGTAATGTTAGTTTCAACAGCAGTTGCTGTTTTTCCTGTAGTTGCTTTTTTAATAAGTTTATCAGCTTCAGAATTTTTTATAAATAGACTGTTTTTCTTTTCTGAAGAAGTTGAATTTTTATTCGAATTATTTATGTTGTTGTTTTCAGAAGCAATTTTACTTTCAGAGATGTTTGATTGTTCAATAGAGGACTTTTTAATTAAGTTGTCATTATCTTCATTCGTCTGAATGTTAGAATCAGTGTTTTTGTCTTCTGAAGCAATTTCAGTAGTATTAATTTTTTTATCAACAATTACATTGTTCTTTTTACTGTCATCTTCTTCATTAATCACCTCTTCAATTGTTGTAAACTCTGGACTTGGTGCATTGGAAGGGTTAAAGAAAGTAGTTCCAACGGTAAATAACAGCGCTAATAAAGCAGCAACACCTGCAAGTTTAAACCAAAGTGGGATCACCTTTTTGTCGCCATCTGTTTTTTGTAACTGCGCTTGAATCTTCTCCCACACTTCTGGTGAAGGTGAAGCCTCAAAGCTTTTAAAGCGATCTTTAAAAAGCGAATCTATGTGCTTTTTGTCTTTCATTTTACAGCATCTTCTACTTTATAATAATTTTCAATCTTTGTTTTTAATATCGCCCTTGCTCTTGATAGATTTGATTTTGAAGTTCCTGTTGTGATTCCTAATAGTTCAGAAATTTCTCTATGTGAATAATCATCTAACACATAAAGAGTAAAAACAAGGCGATAGCGATCTGGTAATTCTTGAATGATTTTTAACAAATAATCCAAAGGCACATTACTATCTTCAATTTCTAATTCTACTTCATCTTCAAGCTGCTCTTCATTAGACAAATTAAATACACGTTGCTTACGGTATTTTTGAAGCACTGTGTTTACAGTAATTCGTTTCATCCATCCTTCAAAAGAACCTTTGCCTTTAAATTGCTCAATGCTTTTATAAATTGTAATAAAAGAATCTTGTAAATTATCTTCTGCTTCATGATAATTTGGAGAATACTTTAAACAAATAGAAAACAAAGTTCTAGAAAATGTATCATACAATTCCTTTTGAGCTTTTGCATCTTTGTTTTTACAATTTAATATGAGCTCCTCTAAAGTCAAACGCAGTCCTTTATGTATTTGTTTATTGCCTACTCATTAAGCAACCAACTATAATATTAAAGGTTCTACAATTGTATAGATGCTTTACTAGTTTATTGGTTGCGTGGAGAATAAAAAAACTTAATTACTAATAGCTGCTATAGCATCTTTAATTTTTATTTCTAATTCCTCCATTAATTCTGGATTATCTAATAGTAATTCTTTCACAGCTTCTCTTCCTTGACCTAATTTAGTTTCATCATAGCTAAACCAAGAACCACTTTTTTTAATGATTTCAAAGTTAACACCAAGGTCTATTATTTCACCAACCTTTGATATTCCTAGTCCATACATGATGTCAAATTCTGCTAGTTTAAATGGTGGTGCTACTTTATTTTTTACAACTTTTACACGTGTTTTATTTCCAAGAACCTCACTATTAGCGTTTTTAATTTGTGTAGATCGTCTAATGTCTAGGCGTACAGATGCATAAAACTTTAAAGCATTACCACCAGTTGTAGTTTCCGGGTTACCAAACATAACACCAATTTTCTCTCTTAATTGGTTAATAAAAAACACAGAACAATTTGTTTTACTTATAGAACCAGTTAGTTTTCTTAGAGCCTGTGACATTAACCTTGCATGAAGTCCCATTTTTGAATCCCCCATTTCTCCTTCAATCTCACTTTTAGGAGTTAAGGCAG
The DNA here is from genome assembly GCF_047730175.1 of Candidatus Marifrigoribacter sp. Uisw_064. Classification (GTDB taxonomy): domain Bacteria; phylum Bacteroidota; class Bacteroidia; order Flavobacteriales; family Flavobacteriaceae; genus Marifrigoribacter. Next base: position 1,139,774 of record NZ_CP159833.1, on the reverse strand, counting down.
CTACTGAATCAATTACAATTAAATCGATGGCTCCACTTCGTATTAAATTATCAGTAATTTCTAATGCTTGTTCTCCATTATCAGGTTGTGAAATAATAAGATTTTCAATATCAACACCTAAGTTTTTTGCATAATACCTGTCAAAAGCATGTTCGGCATCAATAAAAGCAGCAATACCTCCTTTTTTCTGACACTCTGCAATTGCATGTAAAGTTAAGGTTGTCTTACCCGAAGATTCTGGGCCATATATTTCTATTACTCTTCCTCTTGGATATCCTCCAACTCCTAAGGCAATATCTAAACCTAAAGATCCAGTAGGTATTACATCTACTTCTTGAATAGGAATATCTCCCATTTTCATCACAGTTCCTTTACCGTAAGTTTTATCTAATTTATCTAAAGTTAATTTAAGCGCTTTTAGTTTTGCTTCGTTTTCTTTGCTCATTTTATCTAATTTCTTGACTATATTAACTCGCTAAGTTACTATTTCTTTGGAAGGACTGCAACGGGAAAAACCCTATAATGATATTTTTTGTCAACAACTTTGAAAGAAGTATTTTTGCTTTTGAAAGTTGTATGAATGTATTTTTTTTAAACGATATTCATATTGCGTTAAAGGAAAATGTTAAAACTAAAATGTTCTAGAATTAATTGGTACATTTACTTTCACAAAATAATAATTAATCTTCGTCTCTTTTTTTCATTAAAAAAGGGCTTTATATATAAATAATTATGAGCTGTACAAGTTGTAGTTCAGGTACTGACGGACAACCAAAAGGATGCAAGAATAATGGAACTTGCGGATCTGATGGATGTAACAAACTAACGGTTTTCGATTGGTTATCTAATATGTCACTTCCTGGAAAAAGTCTCCCTTTTAATGGTGTTGAAGCACGCTTTAAAAACGGAAGAAAACATTTTTATAAAACTCCAGAAAACATTACACTTTCTATAGGAGATGTAGTTGCCACTGAAGCAACTTCTGGACATGATATCGGTATTGTAACTTTAACGGGCGAACTTGTTAAAGTACAAATGAAGAAAAAGAAAGAAACTACAGACGTAGAATCTCTTCCAAAAATATATAGAAAAGCCTCTCAAAAAGATATAGATATTTGGCAAAATTCTAGAAAAAAAGAAAGTGAAATTCAGAAAAGATCCCGTGAAATAGCGATTCATTTAGGACTAAAAATGAAAATTTCTGATATTGAATATCAAGGAGATGGCTCAAAAGTAATTTTTTATTATACTGCAGAAGAACGTGTAGATTTTAGACAATTAATAAAAGACTTAGCAAAAGCATTTAGCACAAGAGTAGAAATGAAACAAGTAGGGTTTCGTCAAGAAGCTGCTAGACTTGGAGGGATAGGCTCTTGTGGGAGAGAATTATGTTGCTCAACTTGGTTAACCGATTTTAGATCGGTAAAAACTTCAGCAGCACGCTATCAACAGCTTTCATTAAACCCGTTAAAACTTGCCGGTCAATGTGGAAAACTTAAATGCTGTCTTAATTACGAATTAGATTCTTATTTAGATGCTTTAAAAGAATTTCCGAAGAATGATAAAAAACTACTTACCGAAAAGGGAACTGCTTTTTGTATAAAAATTGATATTTTTAAGGGAGTTCTTTGGTATGCTTATGAAGGAAAAGCAATGAATTGGTTTATGCTTTCAGCAGAAAGTGCAAATCAAATAATAGCGATGAATAAAAAGGGCGAAAAAGCTGCTAGTATTGAAGAATATGTAGAAGATGTAATCGTTCCTGAAAGTAAAATATTTAGTGATGTTGTAGGGCAAGATAGTTTAACTCGATTCGATAAGCCAAAACCTAAAAAGAATAACAACAAAAACCGAAACAATAGAAATCGTAACCGAAATAGAAATCAGAAAAAAGATGCTAAATAGGGTTATTTATTTTTTATCCTTGATGTTATTGATTTCGTGTACTACTAATACCTTAGTTAGTGACTCGAAATCGTTAGAGAATACCTGGAATAAAAACGATATAATAAAGTTTGAAATTCCTCAATTAGATTCATTACAGCTTTACAATGTTTTTATAAATATTAGAAATACTAATGATTATAAATACAGTAATTTATTTATAATTGCTAGTATTGAATTTCCTCATGGAAAATCAATTGTAGATACCCTAGAATACAAAATGGCACAAGCAGATGGAACATGGCTGGGAACAGGTATAGGTAGTGTTAAAGAAAATAAATTGTGGTATAAAGAAAATGTTTCTTTTACTGAAGAAGGAACTTATACCCTTAGAATTGAACAAGCAGTACGCAATAATGGAGATGTAGAAGGCGTTTTTAACCTTGAAGGAATAACAGATGTAGGGTATAGTATCGAAAGACCCTCTCAACAGTAACTTATATGGCAAAGCAACAAAGAAAAAAAAAGGGGGAAGTACAAGACAATGAAAAGCGTCACAAAAAAACCTTTTGGAAAATTTTCTTTATTGGAATAGGAATAGTGTTCCTATTATTTTTAACGGCTTCTTGGGGCCTTTTTGGCAGTCTCCCAGATGAAACAAGTCTAGAAAATCCTGAAAAAAACCTAGCGACCGAAATCATCGCTTCTGACGGAAAAACCTTGGGAAAATTTTACAAGGAAAATAGAACCCCTGTTCAATATGAAGACTTACCAGAACATCTAGTAAATGCTTTAATCGCTACTGAAGATGTACGTTTTTACGATCATTCAGGGATAGATGCAAGAGGAACAGTAAGGGCTTTTGTTTTTTTAGGAACAAGAGGAGGGGCAAGTACAATAACACAACAATTAGCAAAACTTTTTTTTACTGATGGTGGTGCTTCAAAAAATACTTTTGAAAGAATCATCCAAAAGATGAAAGAATGGATTATCGCAACAAGATTAGAAGAACGCTACACCAAAGATGAAATTATAACCATGTATTTTAATGAGTATGGATTTTTAAACCAAGCCATTGGGATAGAATCTGCTGCTCATATTTATTTTGATAAAGCACCCACAGATTTAACAATTACAGAATCTGCAATTTTAGTAGGAATGTTTAAAAACTCCTCGCTTTACAATCCCGTCCGTAATCCTGTTGGAGTAAGAAATAGAAGGAATGTGGTGCTGAGCCAGATGGCAAAGTATGATTTTATTTCTGAAGAAATAAAAGATTCTATTCAGACAACAGAATTAGAAATTGTTTTTACTCCACAAGGACATACAGAAGGAGTTGCAACCTATTTTAGAGAATATACACGTGCTTTTATGCACAATTGGATTGAAGAAAATCCAAAAACAGATGGATCAAGCTATAATATTTATAGTGATGGATTAAAAATCTACACCACGATTAATTATGAAATGCAAAAAAATGCAGAAAACGCAGTAGATCAACATATATCAAAACTTCAAAAAGAGTTTGATAAACAAAACACTAAAAATAAAACGGCTCCTTTTAGAGACATAACAAAACCCGAAATAGAATCTATATTAAATTCTGCTATGCGAAGAAGTGATCGTTGGCGCGAATTAGAAAAGCAAGGGAAAAGTGATAAAGAGATTGTAGCGAGTTTTAATAAGAAAACTCAAATGAGAATATTTTCTTGGGGAGGACAAATAGATACTTTAATGACACCATTAGATTCTATTCGTTACCACAAATCTTTTCTACAAGCATCACTTATGTCTATGACCCCTCAAACAGGAGAAGTAAAAGCTTGGGTGGGAGGTATAGATTACAAGCATTTTAAATATGACATGGTTAAAAAAGGGAAACGCCAAATAGGTTCTACTTTTAAACCTTTTGTATATGCAACGGTTATTGACCAAATGCACATGTCTCCTTGCGATACATTACCAAATACTCAATATACTATTGAAGCTGGAAAATATGGTTTATTAGAGCCTTGGACGCCTAAAAATTCTGGAGGTAAATATGGAGGGATGATTTCTTTAAAATCAGCATTAGCGCAATCTATAAATACTGTTACGGCAAGATTAATTGATAGAGTAGGACCAAAACCTGTGATCGAATTAATTAAGAAAATGGGGGTTGATACTGAAAATATTCCTGAGGTCCCTTCTATTGCATTAGGTACACCAGACGTTTCTTTATTTGAAATGGTTGGAGCCTATAGCGCTTTTGCCAATGAAGGAGTCTATATAAAACCGACGCTCGTTACTAGAATTGAAGATAAAAACGGCACTATTTTATATCAAAATATACCTGAAGCTAAAGATGTCATTAGTAAAGAAGCAGCCTATGTAACTATAAGCTTAATGGAAGGGGTAACACAATCGGGTTCAGGATCTAGATTGAGAACTTCTTGGGCAGTTAATGCCCCTGTTTATAAAGCAGCAGTTACAGGATACCCTTATGAATTTACAAATCCAATTGCAGGTAAAACAGGTACTACTCAAAATAATAGCGATGGTTGGTTTATGGGAATGGTCCCTAATTTAGTTACGGGAGTATGGGTAGGAGGAGAAGACCGAGCCACCCATTTCTCATCAACAGGATATGGTCAAGGCGCTACTATGGCACTCCCAATTTGGGCTATTTATATGCGTGACTGTTATAAAAACGAAGACCTTGGTATCTCTAAAGGAGACTTTAAAAAACCAGAAAAATTATCCATAGAAACAGATTGTGTGAAATGGAAAAATGAAAATAAAATCGATGAAGGGGCTACAGATGAATTCGATTTATAAAATCTTAATTTCTTTTAAGGATTAATGTTTCAGTTTTTGTAATTTTAAGGAAAATTAAAATTTCTCATGATTAATAAAACAGTTACCAATGTTCAGGTAGCCTGTGAAGGGATACAAGATGGTATGACCTTTATGTTAGGTGGATTTGGGCTAAGTGGTATTCCAGAAAACTCTATTGCTGAATTAGTGCGTAGAAATGTAAAAAATGTAACCTGTATTTCGAATAATGCAGGAGTCGATGATTTTGGCTTAGGATTATTACTTCAGAAAAAACAAATTAAAAAAATGATTTCATCTTATGTAGGTGAAAACGCCGAATTTGAGCGTCAAATGTTGAGTGGCGAATTAGATGTTGAATTAATTCCACAAGGAACTTTAGCACAACGTTGTCAAGCAGCACAAAGTGGAATCCCTGCTTTTTATACACCTGCCGGTTACGGAACTGAAGTTGCTGAAGGAAAAGAAGCGCGTGAATATAACGGTAAAATGCATATTTTAGAACATGCTTTTAATGCTGATTTCGGATTTATAAAAGCATGGAAAGGTGATGCGGCTGGAAATTTAATTTTTAAAGGTACTGCGCGTAATTTTAACCCAAATATGTGTGGAGCTGCTAAGATTACAGTTGTTGAGGTTGAAGAGTTAGTTCCCGTTGGAACATTAGATCCAAATCAGATTCATATTCCTGGAATTTTTGTTCAAAGAATATTTCAAGGGTCAAAATATGAAAAACGCATTGAACAATTAACGGTAAGACAGAGAAGCTAATGGCATTAACGAAAGAACAAATCGCAAAGCGTATCGCAAAGGAAGTTAAGAACGGTTACTATGTAAACCTTGGTATTGGTATACCAACCTTAGTAGCAAATTTTGTTCAAAATGATATCGATGTAGAATTTCAAAGTGAAAATGGAATTTTAGGAATGGGACCTTTCCCTTTTGAAGGAGAAGAAGATCCAGACCTAATAAATGCAGGTAAGCAAACTATTACAGCGCTACCTGGAGCTTCTTTTTTTGATTCAGCTCTTAGTTTTTCAATGATCCGAGGGCAACATGTAGATCTAACTATTTTAGGCGCGATGGAGGTTTCTCAAAACGGAGATATCGCCAATTGGAAAATACCAGGAAAAATGGTAAAAGGTATGGGAGGAGCAATGGATTTAGTAGCCTCTGCAGATAATATTATAGTCGCAATGATGCATACCAATCGCGCAGGAGAATCAAAATTACTTAAAGATTGTTCTTTGCCATTAACTGGGGTAAACTGTGTGAAAAAAGTGGTTAGTAATCTTGCTGTAATGGAGATTGAAAATGGGTCCTTTAAACTTTTAGAGAGAGCTCCTGGGGTTTCTGTTGAGGAAATAAAAAATGCAACTCAAGGAAATCTAATTATTGATGGAGAAATACCAGAAATGGATATATCTTAATCTTAAATAAATACTATGAAAAATTACCTACTTTTTATCATTCTTTTCGTTTCAGTAACATTTAATGTACAAAGTCAAGACACTTTTTCAATAGTAGCAATGGATCCTGTTACAGGAGAAGTTGGTAGTGCTGGAGCTTCATGCGTAGACTTAGGAGCTATAAATTTTCCTACGGATGATTTTTTAGGCGAATTATTTCCAGGAATTGGAGCTATCAATTCACAAGCTTATTATGTGCCAGCAAATCAAGCAAACGCTAGAGCAAGAATGAATGAAGGCTTAACTCCTTCAGAGATTATTCAATGGTTAGTAGATAACGATGTTTCTAATCAACCACAGTTAAGACAATATGGAATCGTTGCAAAAGTAGGCGAAGAAATAGAGACTGCTGCACATACAGGAACCTCTACCGATGATTATAAAAACCACATCACCGGACCAAATTATTCGATACAAGGAAATATTTTGTTAGGTCAAGAAGTCTTAGACGGAATGGAAGCAGAATTTCTTGCTGCTGAAGGAGATTTAGCCTGTAAACTTATGGCTGCCTTGCAAGGGGCTAATATGGTTGGTGCAGATATGAGATGTACAAGTAATGGAACCTCTTCCTTATTTGCGTTTGTTAAAGTTGCTCAACCTTTAGATACTTTTGGAAACCCTTCATTTTTATTATCTGTAAGAACAGGAAGTAATGATGGAATAGAACCAATTACTGAATTACAAACAGTATTTGATGCGGATCGTGATTGTGAGAATTTAGGAGTAAACGATTTTGAAAATAATTTAAATTTTTCTTTGTTTCCTAACCCTTCTGAAAACAAAATTACTATTGAATCTAAGAATGTTTCTTCTGAAAAATATAAAATCGAACTCGTTAATATTTTAGGAAAAATAATTCATACCTCTACTTTTAAAAATAAAATTGATATGGATGTTTCTGCATTTTCTGAAGGCATTTATTTTGTAAAAATTATCGGAAATGAAACTGCTTTTGTTTCAAAATGGATTAAAAAATAAATCTAAAGACATAATTATTTGTAGGAAATACCCTCAATTAAATTGAATTATGTTAAAAAAAGATGCATTTCATCTAAAAAAAAGGTATTTCATCTTGTTTTCGAAAAATACTTTTCATATTAGCTATCCCAAATTAAGTGAACTTACCTATTTATGAAAAACATTGTTGCCTATTTAAAAAATACTGTTTATTTGATTAATAATATTTTATACGTAACAAAAAAAGTTTTTCTATTTATGTTTTTAGCTTAGTTAAGAATATTTATTTTATTATTAACTAAAAACGTGATTATGAAACTTGATAGCTATTCAGATTCTTCAGTAGATGTTTTAGAAGTAAAAAAAGAAAACCGAAATATTACCGGTAAAACTTTACACTATATCAATAGTGAAGGAAAAGAAAATGTTTACGATATACATCGTTACAGTGATAAAGGAGTTCTTTATTTTAAAAAGAGCTCATAATTATAAATTGAAAAAGAAAATTTAGTTTTTATTAATATTCAGAGTTAATTATGCCCAAATCTGCAACGATATTCAGATTTAGCTAAAGCCCGTTCTTTGTGAGGTTAGAACGGGCATTTTTTTTAAATCCCTTTTGGAATGGCTTCAATTAATTTTTTAGTATACTCTTTGATCGGGTTTGCATAAATTTCATCTGCATCACCTAACTCTTCAATTTTTCCATCTTTCATTACTAATAATTGGTCTGCCATAAATTTTACCACAGCCAAATCATGTGAAATAAATATATAGGTAAATCCAAAATCATCTTTTAACTCGTTTAAAAGGTTTAAAACTTGCGCCTGAACCGATATGTCTAACGCTGAAACAGATTCGTCACAAACCACTAATTTGGGTTCCATGATGACAGTTCGAGCAATGCCAACTCTTTGCCTTTGTCCTCCCGATAATTCATGTGGATATCTATAGTAAAAAGACTCATCAAGCCCAACTCTATCAAGTAATGTCATTACTTTTTGCTTACGTTCTTTGGTGTTTTTACCAATTTTGTACACTTTTAATGGCTCTATTAAAGCTTCGCCAATGAGTAATCTTGGGTTTAATGAGGAATAAGGATCTTGAAAAATAAGCTGTATCTCTTTTCTAAAGCTTCTAAATTCTTTTGTAGAAAGCTGAGTAATTTCTTTTCCTTTATATTTTATACTTCCCGAACTTGCTTTATCCAATTGTAAGATAGCTTTCCCAAGGGTAGATTTTCCACATCCCGATTCTCCTACTAACCCTAAAGTTTCGCCTTCAAATACTTTAAAACTTACTTCATCAACCGCTTTTATTATCCTTTTTTTATTAAACATTCCTGTGTTTGTAAAGAAGTTTTTCTTCACATTAAGCACTTCAAGTAAAGGAGGTTTTGTATAAATGATTTTGTGCTTTTTTGCACGTTGCAAAGGAGTAATTTCTTTAGCTACAAAACTTTTATCTGCTAATGACTCAATAGTGGGAAGTTTTGATAACCGAATCTCTAGTGTAGGTCTTGAGGCTAATAATGCTTTCGTATATTCCTCTTTGGGTCCTGTAGATTTCGGATTAAAAATTTGAAAAGCGGAACCTTCTTCTACCACCTCGCCTTTATACATTACAATTACTTTGTTTACAATTTCTGAAACTAAGCTAAGGTCATGTGAAATAAACAACAAACTCATTTTGGTTTCTTTCTGAAGTTCTTTTAAAAGCAGTATAATCTCTTTTTGTACTGTAACATCTAAAGCGGTTGTTGGCTCATCAGCAATTAACAATTTGGGCTTACAAGCAATAGCCATTGCAATCATGATCCGTTGCATTTGCCCACCACTTATTTGATGAGGATAACTATTAAATATATCTTTTGGTCTTGGTAATTTTACTTTTTCAAAAAGAGAAAGTGTTTCCTTTTTTGCTTCGGAAGAGGATAATTTTAGATGGTGTTGTATTATTTCAGTCACCTGATACCCACATTTAATTGATGGATTTAAAGCACTCATAGGTTCTTGAAAAATCATCGCGATGTCTTTCCCTCGAAGCTTTCTAAGTTTTTTAGGATCCTCTTTTAATATATCAATATCATTAAAAATGATTTCTCCTTTAATATGACTTGATTTTTTTGGCAATAAACCCATAATTGCCATAGATGTAACTGATTTTCCAGAACCAGACTCCCCTACAATTCCAACTACTTCATTTGTGTTAATTGAGAACGAAATATCATGAATGACCTCTGTGTTTTTTTTGGATGAACCAAAAGCAACACAAAGGTTTTTAACATCAAGTAATACTTCTTTTTGCATACTTTAAAGATAGGAGTATTCTATATAATTGTTGAACTTTTAATATAATTGATGTTTCTTTCTTTAAGGTAATTCATGAAATAATGGAAACATGTTTCATGTTTTCCTACTAATTCTGGAGGGAACACTCCTTTTTCTGAAAATTTTCCTTCCAAGAAAATATTAGCTGCCGCTGCCGCTGTATATCCTGTAGTACGAGCCATTGATGAGGTTTGTGTGTTTTGACAAAACTCATCATGAAGATTATAAACAACCTCTTCAATTTCGCCTTGTTCATTTTCACCTTTTAAGGTAATACGCATTACAGTTAATTCTTCTTCTGTTTCACCTAGTTTCCATTCAGAAAAAAGGATATTACTTGTAAACTCAAGTGGCGAAATTTTGGTTCCATTTACTTCAATTTCATTTGTATTAAAGAATCCACTTTCTTTTAAAACTCTAACATATTCTACATGACCAGGATAACGTAACGTTTTCTCTTTCATATTTGGAATATGAGGCATAGTAAATATAATCGATCGTAAGCCATCTGAATTAAAAGATTCTAAGGTTCCAACGCCTTCAAATTCGACAAATTCACAATCGGTTAATGGCTCTCTTACTACAACTTCACTTTGTTCAACATATCTCGCAGGACGCGTATATTCTTCAATTACATCGATAGGTGAAAAAGGGGCTTTATAGCTAAAAGGCCATTTTTTTACTTTGGGTAAACCACCGACCAAACATTCAAAATCTGTCAGTTTCATTTTTTCATTATAGTATCCTAAAATTACATTGTCCATTCCAGGTGCAACTCCACAATCTACAATTGCAGTTACATTTTTCTCTTTTGCTAAGGTGTCTAAGTCTAAAGAATTTTCAGAAAAGAAAGAAATGTCAATTACATTCATTTCGGCTTCAATGATATTTTTTAATGTTTCATATCCTAAAAATCCAGGAACAGCACATACCACTAAATCATGTTGTTTAATAGTAGATTGTAAGACCTCTTTTTGTGTAACATCAAGGGTTTGAACGGTAAGAGAATCACATTTTTTATGAACCTTATCTAGCACTTTTTGATTTACATCGGTTAAAGTTACTTTATGTTTTTTGGCAAGGTCGATAGCAATGGCACTACCTACCATTCCTGCTCCTAATACAATTATTGAATGCATATTTATTTAATTAAAATTTAAAAAAAGGGTGAAATTATAGAAAAGAGAGAGTAGCTATAAACCAGGTATAAATACCCATGGCATTTCTGAAATGTTTAGTACTCTTTTTATTGACATAGGGTAAAATTACAAATTAAATACTAAGGATTTCATCATCAAGTAATATTTCTTCATTTCGTAGTCGCAAGAGAATTTGTGCAACAGCAATGGTATCTTTTTCACAATAAGAAACGATACGATCTACATCTTTTTCCTCATAATAAACTCGGTACACATCGCTTCCGTCAATATCTTCTTTAGGAGAAGGAATTCCTAAAACATGGGTCATAAGTTTAAGTGAAGTAAATGTTTTATAGTCACCAAATTTCCATAACTCTAAGGTGTCTAGGTGAGGTACTTCCCAAGGTTTCTTTCCAAATAAGTTTAGTTTCAATGGAATATTGATTTTATTAATAATCATTCTTCTGGCAATAAAAGGGAAGTCAAATTCTTTACCATTATGCGCACAAAGAACATGTTTAGGTTTATTAAAATGAGTTTCTAATAAGGTTTTAAATTCATTCAATAAGTCAATTTCATCTCCATGAAATGAGGTAACTCTAAAATTGCGCACATCCCCTTTAAACACAAAATACCCTACAGAAATACAGATAATTTTACCAAATTCTGCCCAAATACCTGCTCGATCATAAAACTCGGCGGGAGAAAATTCATCCTTACGTTGGTATTTTGTTTTTTGCTCCCATAGCGATTGAGAAACTTCATCTAATTGTTCATGATTTTCGTAAAGAGGTATCGTTTCAATATCTAGAAACAAGATTGATTCCAGGTTGATTCTTTTAAGCATAACGATAAATATTTGTGGGAAGTTGATTTAAAGATACAATAAATTTATTAAAACAGGGATTGTTGTTTTACAGGATTTTCATGTGCTAAGAGCCATTTTTTTCGATGTAAACCTCCTCCATAACCAGTAAGTGAACCATCACTTCCTATCACACGATGGCAGGGTATAATGATAGAAATAGGATTTTTTCCATTGGCTGAAGCTGCTGCTCTTATTACTTTTGGATCTCCTAATCGATTTGCCATTTCTAAATAACTTAAGGTTGTATTAAAAGGGATTTCAAGTAATTTATCCCAAACTCTTTTTTGAAAATTAGTTCCTTCTGGGTTTAACTTTAAGTCGAATTGAGATCGATTACCTTCAAAATATTCCTTTAATTGGTTACTACAAGGTTGAAGGTTTTCAGAAATAACGTTAGTTTCCTTTTCTTCAGAACCTAAAAACCGTACGGAAGCGATTCCTTCTTCATTGCCTTTTATTTCTATAGCTCCTAAAGGAGAATTTATATATGCTATTTCCATAAAATTTACCAACCAGAATATTTAGGAGGTTTTATATTATTGAGATTTAAATATACAATTAATTGCCCGCGATGATGTGTTAAATGGTCCTGTAAAAGGTTTAGTACTTGTAGTTTACTTTTTGGTCCAGCAAAAAAATCAACCGTTGTTTTTAAATCTTCAGAAGGGGTGTTTTCAATGATTTTTGAAACTGAATCAAATTGATTTTTTAATAAAACGATAACTTCATTTTTAGTTAATGAAATTGAATCTTTTGTTTTTTTATATTCTTCATTTGTGAAATATGAAGTACTTAACCAAGCCATATTTCCTTTTATATGAAGCAGTTGTTTTTTAAAACTCATTTGTCGTTCTGTAGGTTTAAAATGGTATAAACTATCGGGCATAACTTCAGCAATTTCGAGAAGATAGTTTTTAGAATTCTCCCATTTTTCAAGAAAAGCATCTTTTGCAGTTGTTTGTTGAGCAACCACAATGATAGGTATACATAGTAATAAAAGAAGCAAGGTCTTTTTCATGTTAATTATTTTTTTTTATTTTCATATCCCTGTACAATCCTAATGGTTTCAGTACTTGCGGCAGTAACCGATAAAGGCAAAACGATGATTATACCTACTACAGGGATGAGTAGCATGAGCATAAAAAAAATACCATTTCCTATGGCAGTCCCTTTGTGCTTTTTGACAAACCGAATACTTTCAGAATAACTTAAATGTCTTTCGAGCGTATAGTCCATATTTCCAAAGCCTGCATAATAAGCTTGAAGCAAGAAAAGGAGGAATGAAGAGATAATTCCAATAACAGGAATAAAACCAATTAATAGTATTGGAATACTTAACAATAATTCTAAAAATAGGTTGCGCACATTAATTTTAACTCCTCTTAAAAGCAAACCCATATTCGAGGTATTACTTTTTGGTGCTTGAGAACCTATTAAGTGTGATTCAATTTTTTCAGAAACAATACTCATAAAAGGAGCGCTTAATGCTAAGACAATATGTTTATATAAAATAAAACCAATGATTAATATAATAACAGCTCCCATAAAAGAACTAATGGTATTAAATGTTTCAGCACCCCATTCCCAAGGCCAAGCTTTCGAAATAAAGGATCCAATATTATCAGACAAGCCCCAGGATAAAAAACCAATAATTAGTGCCGTTAAAATACTAATGAGTGTAGGGATCCCAAAATATTTCCAAAGCCCTAATGTATTAATAAGTTTTAGAGATCCTCCATACGCTTTCACCCCTTGAAAAATACTTTTAATCATATCACTATATTAGCAATGCAATTTACGAATTCAAAAAATGACAATTCTCATTAAATGATATGATTTTTTTTAAGACCTTTATCAATTACAAACAAAATGTATGCTTACAATAGAAGATTTTCAGAATTCTAATGACAAAAAAGAATTTCTAGATATTTTAAAAGAGAAACTTAACAAGAAAAAATTAAATGCCATTTTAAGCGATGTTCAATATGAAAAAGAATTACTTGGACTTCAAGCAGAATTAGTAAACCTTCAAAAATGGGTTACTAAACACAAAAAGAGAGTGTGTGTAATTTTTGAAGGTAGAGATGCTGCTGGTAAAGGAGGTTCTATTCGTAGAATGGTAGAACATTTAAATCCTCGTTCCACTAGAGTTGTTGCCTTATCTAAACCTACAGATGTAGAAAGAGGGCAATGGTATTTTAGAAGATATATAAAAGAAATGCCTAACCCTGGTGAAATTGTTTTCTTCGATAGAAGTTGGTACAACAGAGCGGTTGTTGAACCAGTGATGGGGTTTTGTGATGAAGAGCAGTATAATAAATTCATGGTTCAAGTTCCAGGATTTGAACATATGTTGTATGAAGATGGAGTTCATATAATTAAATTTTGGTTTTCTATAACCAAAGATGAACAATTAGCACGTTTTAATTCTCGTCTTGAGAACCCTTTAAAACGTTGGAAATTTAGTCCTGTAGATCAAGAAGGACAAAAAAGATGGGATGATTATACCCATTATAAAGACCAAATGTTCGGCAATACACATACTACGTTTAGTCCCTGGATTATTGTAAAAACTAATAATAAAAAAGAAGCAAGATTAGAAAGTCTGAGATATTTACTTTCTAAATTTAATTATGATGGAAAAGGAGAGCTATCTACTTTATTATTACCAGATCCAAATATTATACAACGTTATCATCGAACTGTAAAACATATAGATAATTATGAAGAATAGTTTTTCAGAAATAGACATACTTCTTTTAAATAAGAAAAAAGCGATCAAGCAATTTTTGACACGTGAAAATTCTAATCCTGCAAGGGTTTTGAGGTACCTAAATTATGAAAATAGGTTAAAAGAACTTCAAGAAGAATTGATACAATTGCAAAATTGGGTAGATGAAAACAAGGAAAAAGTAGTAATCATATATGAAGGAAGAGATGCTGCAGGTAAAGGTGGCGCTATACGTAGAACCACAGAGCATTTAAATCCTAGAGAATTTAGAGTTGTTGCACTTCCTAAGCCAACAGAAGAAGAAAAAGGACAATGGTACTTTCAACGGTATGTTAAACAATTACCTAGAGAGGGAGAAATTGTATTTTTTGATAGAAGTTGGTATAATAGAGCCATTGTAGAACCTGTAAATGGGTTTTGTAGCAAGGAAGAATATGATATTTTCATGAACCAAGTGAATGATTTTGAACGTATGATTACTGAGTCTGGAATTCGTTTAATAAAATTATATTTTTCAATTTCTAAGGATGAACAAACTAAGCGTTTTGAGGAGATTAAATCCAGTCCCGTTAAAAAATGGAAGTTTAGTGATGTTGATAAAAGAGCACTAGAGCTTTGGGATGATTATACGGTGTATAAAAAAGCTATGTTTGAAAAAACAAACACTGAATCGTCCCCTTGGATAGTAATCAAAGGAAACCGTAAAACAACAGCTAGGATAGATGCAATAGAACATATCTTAGATAAGATTCCATATATAGGTAAAGACAATGAAACAACAACACATATCGATTTTTAAAATAAGATAATTTTTTGATATTATAATTAGAAATTATTTTCTTCCAATAGAATTTACATATCTTTAATAAATTTTAAATTTATTACTGCATGTCACGTTTTTACTATAACTGTACTCGGTTAGTTATATTTATTTTCTTCGGAAGTATATCACAATTCAACTTTGCTCAAACGTACGATTCTTCATTATTTGATGCATTAGAATACCGTCAATTAGGTCCTTTTCGAGGAGGACGAAGTGCTGCGGTAACAGGAGTTCCCAATAAACCCAATTTATTTTATTGTGGAGCCACAGGGGGAGGTGTATGGAAAACCGAAGACGGAGGACGTACTTGGGAAAATATTTCAGACGGTTTTTTTGGGGGTTCAGTAGGATCCATTCAAGTGAGTATGGATGACCCAAATGTTATTTATGTAGGTGGAGGTGAAATAACCGTTCGGGGTAATGTTTCCTCAGGTTATGGAATCTGGAAGACTGAAGATGCAGGAAAAACATGGAAGCAAATGGGCCTTGAAAAAGGGAGGCATATCCCAAGAATAGCCATTCATCCTAAAAATCACAATATTGTATATGCTGCAGTTTTAGGTAATATTTATAAACCAACCCAAGAGAGAGGAGTTTATAAAAGTATTGATGGCGGAAAAACATGGAACAAAAAATTATTTGTTAATCAAGATGCCGGAGCAGTCGATTTAATTATGGATCCTTCAAATCCAAGAATTTTATATGCTTCTACATGGAATTTAAGAAGAACCCCATATAGTTTAAGCAGTGGCGGTGAAGGCTCTGCTCTTTGGAAAAGTACAGATAGCGGTGAAACATGGAAAGAAATTTCTAAAAATGAAGGATTTCCTACAGATACTCTTGGAATTATTGGGGTAACAGTATCTCCTTTAAATGGTGATAAAGTATGGGCTATTGTTGAGAATAAAGAAAAAGGAGGCGTATATAAAAGTGAAGATGGAGGTAAAAACTGGAAATTGATTAACAGTGAAAGAAAACTGCGTCAAAGGGCATGGTATTACACACGTATTTATGCAGATTCTCAAGATGAAAATGTAGTATATGTTTTAAATGTAAGGTATCATAAAAGTAGTGATGGAGGTAAAACCTATAGCACTCACAATGCCCCACATGGTGATCATCATGACCTTTGGATTGCTCCAGAAAATTCTAATAGAATGATCATGGGCGATGATGGTGGCGCTCAAGTAAGCTATGATGGAGGAGAAACTTGGAGTACGTATCATAATCAACCTACAGCTCAGTTTTATAGAGTTACAACAGATAATTCATTTCCGTATAGAATTTATGCAGCCCAGCAGGATAATTCAACAATCAGAATTTCACATAGAAATGAAGGACGGAATATAGATGAAGATGATTGGGAATCTACTGCAGGAGGGGAAAGCGCACATATTGCTATAGACCCCAATAATAACGACATCGTTTATGGAGGGAGTTATGATGGATTTTTAACACGATATAATCATAAAAAAGGAACCGTGCGTAGTATTAGTGTATGGCCTGATAATCCTATGGGACATGGTGTAGAAGACATGAAATATCGCTTCCAATGGAATTTTCCTATTTTCTTTTCAAAACACAACACCAAAAAATTATATACTTTTTCAAATCAAGTTCATGTTTCAACAAACGAAGGTGAAAGTTGGGATGTTATCAGCCCAGATTTAACAAGAAAT
Organism: Candidatus Marifrigoribacter sp. Uisw_064; assembly: GCF_047730175.1. Classification (GTDB taxonomy): domain Bacteria; phylum Bacteroidota; class Bacteroidia; order Flavobacteriales; family Flavobacteriaceae; genus Marifrigoribacter. The sequence continues at coordinate 1,123,080 of NZ_CP159833.1, read as the reverse complement.
GATCCAGAAAAACAGAAATCTTCTGGAGGACCTATTACACAGGATAATACTTCAGTAGAATATTACTGCACCATTTTTGCTGCTGCAGAATCACCTATTACTGAGGGTGTTTTATGGACAGGAAGTGATGATGGATTAATTCACCTTACAAAAAATGGAGGTGCCACCTGGACTAATGTTACCCCTAAAGGAATGCCAGAATGGATGATGATCAATAGCATAGAACCCTCTGTTTTTGATGCAGGGACTTGTTATATCGCAGGAACAAAATATAAAACAGGTGATTTTGCACCTTATTTATATAAAACTACAGATTATGGAACCTCTTGGAAAAAGATTACCAATGGAATTCCTGTTGAACATTTTACGCGAGTTTTAAGAGAAGACCCTAAAAAGAAAGGCATTTTATATGCAGGTACTGAAACAGGACTTTATGTTTCATTCGATTATGGAAATAACTGGCAAGCATTTCAGTTAAATTTACCTATTGTGCCTATAACAGATTTAGCTGTTAAAGAAAATAATTTAGTGGTTGCAACACAAGGGAGAAGTTTATGGATTTTAGATGATTTAACCGCGATTCATCAACTTTCAGAAGCAAAAGGGAACGATATATACTTGTTTCAGCCCAAGGACACCTATCGAATGAGAGGGGGTTCACAAAAAAAATCTTTAACGACTGGTACCAACCATCCTTCGGGAGTGTTGACCTATTTTTATATCAAAGACACAAAAGATAAAGAGATTGCATTAAGCTACTTAAATACAAATAATGATACCATTAAATCTTTCAATACAAAAAACAAAAAAGATAAGTTTAAAGTCAAAGATGGATCTAATTATTTTTCTTGGAATACGAGAGGAGAAGGTGCCGAAAAATTAGAAGGGATGATATTATGGTGGGCAAGTATGAATGCTCCACAAGCAGTTCCTGGTGAGTATAAAGTTGTTTTAACCGTTGATGGTGAAAGTGTTTCACAGCCCATTACTATTTTGGCAGATCCAAATGCAGAATCTGATTTGGCTGGAATGAAACAACAATTTGATTTTATAACAGAAATAAATAAAACGGTAGATAAAGCACATAAATCGATTAAAAAAATTAGAAAAATAAACAAGCAATTAAAAGCATTTCAGGAGCAATATAAAGACAATGATGAGGTAAGAACGTTAGTCGAAAAAGCTAAAAAATTATCTGAGGAATTTTCAGAAATAGAAAAGGCATTATATCAAACCCAAAATAAAAGCGGGCAAGATCCGTTGAATTTCCCGATTCGATTAACAAATAAATTAGCACATTTAAACAGTTTAGTAGGGATGGATGATTTTCCTCCTACCCAACAAGATATTGCTGTAAAAAATGAATTAACAACTCAAATTACAGCGCAATTACAAAGCTTTACTACTTTAGTGACCAATGAAATTTTACAATTCAATCAACAATTCAATACATTAAACTTAAATTATTTGTTTGTCGAAGATGATAAAAAATAAAATTAACCCTTTGGTGTAATTATTGTTGATTCCAAATTCTAAAAATATATAAATGAGCTTTTACAGAGGATCATTACGTTCACGCATTTTTTTATCAATGATCTTATTAGTAATAGGAGCATCGATACTAATTGCTGTTGTAACTATATTTCAATATAGAGAAGAAGCAGAAGATTATCACGGAGAAAGACTCTTAAGAAAAGAATCTACCATTCGTAAAAATATCGATTACGTTATAAAAACAACTACGTATCCTGTTGAAACTGAAAAGATTCCTTTAATTTTTAAAGATAGAATTTACGAAATTAAAGACATCCATAATTTAGAAATTTATTTATATGATCTTCAAGGGCATTTACTAAAAACGTCCAAAGCATCATTTGTAAAAGATACCATTAAAAATAGCATTTCACCAAAAGTATTAGAAGGGTTAAAAAAATCTGACATAAAAAGTTTTGTAGAACAATTTGAAGAAAACGGAATAGGATATCGATCTTCTTTTACTTACATAACAGATCGACATTTTAAGCCATTAGCCATTTTAAATTTACCCTACATTGAGGATGATGATTTTATAAATAAAGAATTAAAAGAAAACTTAATCCGATTGGGGTATGCCTATTTATTTATGTTGTTAATCGCAATTATATTAGCATACTTTCTCTCAAAATATATTACAAAATCACTAAATACTATTAGTGAAAAAATCACAGAAACACGTCTTAATAAACACAATCAAAAAATTATTATTGATGATACTTCCGAAGAAATTACAACTTTAGTAAGCGCTTACAACGGTATGATTGATGAATTAGAGATTAGCGCCGCTCAATTAGCAAGCAATGAACGAGAAGCAGCTTGGAGAGAAATGGCTAAACAAGTAGCGCATGAAATTAAAAATCCGTTAACGCCAATGCGACTTACCGTTCAAAGTTTTCAGCGTAAGTTCGATGTTAATGATGTAGACATACATAAAAAGATGAAAGAATATAGTGACACGCTTATTCAACAAATCGATACCATGAGTTCAATTGCCTCAGCATTTTCAACCTATGCACAAATGCCAGCTCAACAAGACGAAACACTTAATGTGGTAAATATTATAAAATTAGCACTCGATATTTTCAATGAGGGTTATATTAATTTCTATTCTGAAGAAAAAGAAATTATTGCAAATTTTGATCGCACTCAACTAATAAGAGTTATTACTAATTTAATTAAAAATAGTATTCAGGCGATTAGTGAAGGTCAACCAGAAGACCCAAAAATTGAAGTTAGGGTCTTTTCTGAAAAAGAAAATGTTTCTATTACTGTCATGGATAATGGTATTGGAGTCGAAAGTGAAAATGTAGACAAAATATTTGAACCAAAATTTACAACTAAAACAAGTGGAATGGGACTAGGTTTAGCCATGGTTAAAAAGATTGTTGAAACCTATGGAGGAACCATTTCATTAAATACAGCTTATGAAATAGGAACAACTTTTAAAGTGACTTTTCCTAAGTAATTACACCAATTTTATTAGCTTTGTACATCCCCATTAATTAAAAATTATTATGAATTTAGAGAATATTCTATTAGAAAACGAAAATGGAATTGCAACCATTATTATTGATCGCCCGTCCAAATTAAATGCATTAAACAAGAAAACAATAAGTGAGTTACATCATGCTTTTAAAGAAACTGATAATGACCCAAAGGTGAAAGTGATTATTATTACTGGAAGCGGTGAAAAGGCTTTTGTGGCAGGTGCAGACATTAGTGAATTTGCAGATTTTTCAGTTTCTGAAGGAGCGCAATTAGCTTCTGAAGGACAAGCAATGTTATTCGATTTTGTTGCCAATCTTTCAACTCCTGTGATAGCAGCAGTGAATGGTTTTGCCTTAGGAGGAGGTTTAGAACTCGCATTAGCAGCACATTTTCGAGTAGCTAGTGACAATGCAAAAATGGGCTTACCTGAAGTTTCTTTAGGAGTTATTCCTGGTTATGGTGGCACACAACGTTTGCCTCAATTAGTAGGGAAAGGTCGTGCTATGGAAATGATTATGACTGCGGGTATGATTGATGCAAACACAGCACTTAGCTATGGATTAGTAAATCATGTAACTACACAAGAAGAATTGTTGCCCTTAGCTGAAAAAATAGCTTCTAAAATAATGCGAAATTCATCGGTAGCAATAGCTGCTGCAATTACCTCAATTAATGCTGGGTTTAAAGATGGGGAGAATGGATTCGATACGGAGGTTACACAGTTTGGTCATTGTTTTGGAACTGCCGACTTTAAAGAAGGAACACAAGCTTTTTTACAAAAAAGAAGAGCAGATTTTCAAGGGGAATAATTTATTAACTAGTTATCAGTATTTAATTTAAAACTGGTAGGGAATTTTAAAATTTTCTTTCCCATTCTCTAAAAAAGCGTGCTATAAAATCAGCCATATATTGATGTCTTTTTATATAAATAGATATAAGAAACTTAATTTTAATACAACACAATTGATATTTTTATATTCTATATTAACAATTTTAATGACATATAATAACTATTAGGTTAAAATAGAATATAAAATAGATAATTCTATATAGTTAATCTTTTTTTTGTATTGTACTTTTGTAGAATATATGATGCAGAAAAAACCAATACTCGAAAAAGTTACACCTAATTTTGATAGCTCCTTATTGGTAAAAAAACATGAAGTGTTTTTAAAAACTAATATTCCATTTTGGCATTTTCACCCAGAAATAGAATTAGTATATGTAAATAGAGGAAAGGGTAAAAGGCATATAGGTAATCATATTAGTTATTTTAATAATAGTCAATTAGTTTTAATAGGTTCTAATTTACCGCATGTAGGTTATCTAGATCGTTTAACAACAAATGGTTCTGAAACACTAATTCAGTTTAAACCAGATTTTTTAGGAAAAGAATTTTTTAAGATTCCTGAAATGAATGCGATTGAAGGTCTTTTAGAACGTGCCAAAAAAGGAATTCGTTTTAATATAGAGATTAAAAAAAGAATTGGTGTGAAAATTGAAGCTCTTGTAGAATTAGAAGGAGCTCACTTAATTACTTCTTTCTTAGAGATCTTAAATGATTTAGCAACAACAGATGATTATACTTTATTAAATGTTAATGGTTTTGCTTTTGAAAGCAATAAACAAGATAACAATAAGATTGAAGTTATATATAAACATATAAACGAACATTTTAATGAACATATTAGTTTAGACGAGATTGCCGAATTGGCAAGTATGACAGTACCAGCATTTTGTAGATATTTTAAAAAATCTACAGGAAAAACATTTACTAAACTAGTGAACGAACATAGAATTGTTCATGCAACTAAATTATTAGCAGAAAGTAATATTAGTATAGCAGATATAAGTTTTGAATGTGGTTTTAATAATTTTTCTTACTTTAATAAAGTGTTTAAAGAATTTACAGGAAAAACTGCATTAAAATACAGAAGCGAAATAAAAAATTTAATCCAGTAAAAATATTATGGAAGATAAAATTGCCAAAGCATTAGAATATTATACTTTTAAGAGTGAAGAAATTTTTAATTTTATAAATAATAATTCAGATTTAACAGTAGATAAAATTATAGAAAGTGGAGAAGAATTATCAATTTTAGAATCTAAAATTATAGCTTTAGAAATAGCAAAAGTTAGTTAAAACCTCTAAATTTTTTTAATATTCTCAACTAGTATTTTTAAATTTTTTCCCGTAATTACTTTACACCATTCCACTCATCATAAAATTGTGCTAAAAAAGCAGTCATATATTGATGTCTTTTTAATGCAATTTCTTTTCCAGAAGAAGTATTCATTTTATCTTTAAGTAACAACAATTTTTCATAAAAATGATTAATCGTTGGAGCTGTAGATGCTTTATATTCTTCGGGGCTCATGTATAATTTTGGAGCTATTTCGGGATCGTATATTTTTCGATTTTTAAAACCACCGTAATTAAAACAACGTGCAATTCCTATCGCTCCTATAGCATCTAATCGATCTGCATCTTGAACAACCTCTAATTCTTTTGAAGTAAATTTTTGAGCCTTATTTCCGCCTTTAAAAGAGATGTTTTCAATGATATTTATAACATGTTCAATCACTTCAGAAGAAACACCTTCTTTTTCTAAAAAGATTCTTGCTCTATTAGGCCCAACAGTTTCATCTCCATCATAAAATTTAGAATCTGCAATGTCATGAAGCAAGGCTCCTAAAGAAACAATTAAGAGGTTAACATCTTCATTATTAGCAATTAATAAAGAATTTTTATAAACACGTTCAATATGAAACCAATCATGACCTCCTTCAGCACCATCTAACTCTTTTTTCACAAAAGCAATAGTGTGTTCAATTAGATTTTGATGGTTCATTCAGTAATAATTTTAGATGTTATAATCGTTTCAACGGTATCGATCAATGTTTCAATTTCATGTTCTGAAACTTTTAAGACAGGATGCAATTCATATTTTATAGTAACGCCAAAGGGCATTGGAAACATACCGTTTTTTTGAAGTTTCCATGAATTATTAATGGAAATAGGAAGCACATATGCTTCAGGTATTTGAGTAATTAAGGTCTGAAGCCCTTTGCGATGAAACTTTTTAGGAGCACCTGTTCTACTTCTTGTTCCTTCAGGAAAAATAACACCACTACGATTATTTTTATTTAAATATTCTGAAAAAGAGGCCATTTCAGCAACTGCTCGTCTTGCATTTTTACGATCGATTAAAATTGAACCTCCATAACGTAAATTATAGGATACAGAAGGGATTCCTTTTCCTAATTCTTTTTTTGAAACAAATTTTGGATGAAGCTTTCTTAAAAACCAAATCATGGGAGGTATATCCCATAAACTTTGATGATTTGAAACAATAATTAAAGGAACATTTTTAGGGAGTGTTTTTGGCACTTTAAATTGAAAGGAGGTTCCTAAAACTTTTAAACAACCTAAGATGCTTAGGTTTAAATAATCTACACTTTTTTTGTGCGCTTGATAACCAAAAACAGTAAAGCAGATCCATTGTATTACATGAAAAAAAACAAGTAATAATCCAAACATTAAATAAAAAAGAATGGAAAGTGGATAAGACAGAAAATGTGCTATTTTTTTCATTGAGGTTAAAGATAAAAAAAGTCCTCATTTTAGTGAGGACTTTTTCAATAGGTAATCAGATACTTTTTAACAGTGTTCGTTATATGCATCTTTTAGATTGTCAGCAATCATATCTGCTGGTCTACCTTCAATATGATGACGCTCTAGCATATGTACTAATTCGCCATTTTTAAATAATGCCATAGAAGGTGAACTTGGAGGAAATGGAATCATTTCACTACGAGCTGCATCAACAGCTTCTTTGTCAACTCCTGCAAAAACTGTCACTAACTGGTCTGGCTTTTTGTCATTATTTAATGACATTGCAGCTCCAGGTCTTGCATTTGCAGCTGCACAGCCACAAACTGAATTTACCACTACTAACGTAGTTCCTTCTTTTTCTAAAGCATTTTTAACGTCGCCTGTTGTATATAGTTCAGAGAAGCCAATATTGGTAAGGTCTTCTCTCATAGGTTTTATCATCTCTGGTGGATACATAATATTTAGTATTTAATTGTGTAACATTTATTCTACAAATATAACCAATAACTATTCCGAAATATAAATAATGATTCCAATTAATTGTTAAAACAGAATTGTATATATCTTTGTTCGGATTTTAAAAACATAAAATTAATATATGATTCGTTGGTTAGCTGCAATTTTAGGGTATTCATTTTTTAGGTTTCCGGGAGCCATCGCTGGTTTTCTTTTAGGAAGTGTTATAGAAAATTTTAGAAATACAAAAAAAGGAGGAAATTTTAAAACCGTTTTTTCACAACAAAGAAACAGTGTTTCACCAGCTGATTTCGAACTTAATTTGCTTTCATTAGCTTCTTTAGTGATAAAAGCTGACGGAAAAGTAAGTCAGGAAGAATTAGACTTTGTTCGAAAGTATTTTGTTCAATCCTACGGAAAAGAAAGAGCGAATGCAACATTTAAAATTTTTAATGAGGTTATAAATAAACAAGAAATATCAGCGCCTAAAATTTGTACTCTTCTTCGTCAAAGAATGCGATACGAATCTAGATTGCAAATTCTTCACTTTTTATTCAGTATAGCAAAAGCAGATGGAATTGTAAGTGATGCTGAAGTGAAAGAAATTCATTCTATTTCAAATAATTTAGGAATTAATTTTAGAGATTTTGAGAGTATTAAAGCGATGTTCTTTAATAACCCAGATAGTGCGTATAAAATTCTTGAAATTGAAAAAACAGCGACCGATGTTGAGGTGAAAAAAGCATACCGAACCATGGTTAAAAAGTACCATCCAGACAAACTACAACATATGGATGAGGTATATAGAAATGGTGCTGAGGAAAAATTTAGAAAAGTCCAAGAGGCCTACGAACAACTTCAAAAAGAAAGAAATTTTTAGACAAGCCTAAAAATAAATATTAGCATTGTCTAAATTAATGTTTACCTTTGCCATATGTATTCATTGGCAGAAGAAAATTATTTAAAAACCATATTCCATTTAGAAAAGGAATATGAAGGAGGTGTTACTACAAATGCAATAGCAGTTAAAATGGACACCAAACCATCATCGGTAACAGATATGGTTCAGAAATTAGCAGAAAAAAAAGTCTTATTATATAAGAAATACAAAGGAACACAACTCACAGAAACTGGTAAAAAAATTGCTGCAAATGTGATAAGAAAACATCGTTTGTGGGAAGTTTTTTTGGTTGAAAAATTAAATTTTCATTGGGATGAAGTACATGAAATTGCAGAGCAATTAGAGCATGTAAAATCTGATGAATTAATTATAAGGTTAGATAAGTTTTTAGATTTTCCTGACTTCGATCCTCATGGAGATCCAATTCCAGATAAGGATGGAAATATTAAGCCTACAGAAAAGAAATTACTTTCTGAATTAGATAAAAACCAACGAGGAATATGTGTTGGGGTTAAGGAATCTAGCTCAGAATTTCTACAATATTTAGATAAAAGAAAAATTGGCATCGGTTCAAAAGTTGAAGTCTTAGGAAAAGAATTTTTTGATGGCTCTATGATGATTCAGGTAGGAAAAGACCAATTATTTATTTCAAAAGTAATCGCTGATAATATATTTTTAAAAACTAATTAATATGAAAAGAGTATATTTATTATTCACTATAATTTTTATATCAACTACAGTTTTTTCACAAGAAGAAAACACACAAGTTGATATGGTAACTGACCGACCAGATGCAACCGAATCATCTTCAGTTGTACCACTTCATAAATTACAAATTGAAACAGGTGCTTTTTATGAATCTTTTGAAGAGAATAATTTTAAAACGGAAGTACTAGGCTATAACACAACCTTGGTTAGATTTGGTTTGTTAGAAAACTTAGAATTACGTTTGGGTTGGAACTTTGAAGAACATCAAAAGTCATTTTTAGGACAAAAAGACCCCAATGTTTTATCTGGTTTATCACCATTACTTTTTGGAGTAAAAGTGAGCATTTCAGAAGAGAAAGGTTTACTCCCTGAGATAGGATTATTAGTACATGCTTATTTGCCCCTTACTTCTTCAACCGATTTTAACGCAGAAAATACAGGAGTAGATTTTAGATTTTCATTAGCTCATACGCTTAATGAAAAATCTAGTATAGGATATAATTTAGGTGCTGCTTGGGCAAATGATTCCTCAGAAGCAAGCTTCATTTATACCCTAGCATATGGTTATAGTTTAACTGAAAAACTAGGAGCATATGCAGAAATTTATGGTGATTTACCTGAAAATAATTCTGCCAATCATTATTGGGATATGGGTGTAACCTATTTAATATATTATAATTTACAATTAGACGCAACTGTAGGTACTAGCTTTACAGAAGGGCAAGATTTATTAGTAAGTACAGGAGTAAGTTATAGATTCCCTAATTAGAAAAGAATATGAAAAAAACACTATTTATAGTAGCAATAAGCATCATTATTAGTTGTAAAAATTCAAAACATGAATCTGGCAAATTAAATGTTGTTACAACGACCTCAATGATTACTGATTTAGTTCAAAATATTGGTGGTGATTTAATTGAGGTTAGAGGTTTAATGGGAGCTGGAGTAGATCCACACTTATATAAAGCAAGTGAAGGAGATGTTTCAAAACTTTATAATGCGGATATTATATTTTATAATGGCTTGCATTTGGAAGGAAAGTTAGTTGATGTCTTTGAAAAAATGAACTTAAAAGACAAGTCGACGATTCCATTAGGAGATGTTTTAGACCCGAATCAGTTAATTGGTTCTGAATACTTTGCTTCAAATTACGACCCTCATGTATGGTTTAATATTCAATTTTTTAAAGAATTTGGAAAAAAGGTAAGGGAAATATTATCTGAAAAAGATCCAAAAAACGCTGTACAATTTATTGAAAATGAAAAAATTTATATCAATAAGTTAGTCGCATTAGAAAATGAAATAAGCTCAATAATTGAAAAACTTCCTGTTGAGAAAAGAATTTTAGTAACTGCTCATGATGCTTTTAATTATTTTGGAGAAGAGTACGGATTCAATGTGGTTGGTTTACAAGGGTTATCTACTGCAACTGAAGCGGGAGTTCAAGATGTGCAAAAACTTTCTGCTTTTATTATTGAAAACAAAGTGAAGTCAATATTTATTGAAAGTTCAGTTCCACAAAGAACGATTGAAGCGCTACAAGCAGCAGTGATTTCAAAAGGACATGAAGTTAGCATTGGAGGTTCATTATATAGTGATGCTTTAGGAAGTAAAGGAACAGTAGAAGGTAGTTATATTGGGATGTTTAGGTACAATGTAACAACCATTGTAAATGCCTTGCAATAAAACCTGAATTATGAAACGAGCATGTTAAATGCTTATAATCAAAAGAGATGACTAATAGCGAACAGCATGCCTGTACTGAGCTTGTCGAAGTATGACCGTTTTATATAATACTATAGACACATGAAAAATTTAAAAATTGCAGTTAACGTAGATGATTTAACAGTAGCATATAACTACAAACCTGTGTTGTGGGATATAGACTTAGCAATTCCTGAAGGTGTTTTAATGGCGATTGTAGGGCCTAATGGCGCTGGTAAATCTACATTGATTAAGGCAATTTTAGGGATCATAGATCCTATTGCTGGGAGTGTTTCTATCTTTGGAAAACCATATAAAGAGCAACGTAAACTTGTTGCATATGTGCCACAAAAAGGAAGTGTAGATTGGGATTTTCCAACCACAGCTTTTGATGTTGTTTTAATGGGTACTTATGGAAAATTAGGCTGGATAAAACGACCTAAACAAGCTGAAAAAAAAGCAGCTTTAGAAGCCTTAGAAAAAGTGGGTATGTTGTCTTTTAAAAACCGACAAATAAGTCAGTTAAGTGGAGGGCAACAACAACGGATATTTTTAGCTCGAGCATTGGTGCAAGACGCAGCTATTTATTTTATGGATGAACCTTTTCAAGGAGTAGATGCAACTACTGAAATAGCAATTATAAATATTCTTAAAAGTTTAAGAAAAGAAGGGAAAACCGTTGTGGTGGTTCACCATGATTTACAAACAGTTCCAGAATATTTTGATTGGGTTACATTTTTAAATGTAAAGAAGATTGCAACCGGTCCTGTTAAAGATATTTTTAATGATGATTACCTTACGAAAACATATGGAATCAATTATAAGGTCGCTATAAACAAATGACAATAAGCGAATATTTCGAATTACTTTTTACAGATTATACCCTAGGAACAATTACTCTAGGGACTGCTGTACTTGGTGCTATATGCGGAATGTTAGGTAGTTTTGCGGTATTAAGAAAACAAAGTCTTTTGGGAGATGCGATATCGCACGCAGCCCTTCCAGGTATCGCCATTGCTTTTTTAATAACGGGTACAAAAGACACAAACATATTACTTTTAGGAGCTTTAATAAGTGGTTTAATTGGTACATTTTGGATACGTGGAATGACTCATAAAACACATTTAAAAAGTGATACAGCTTTAGGATTAGTGTTGTCATTATTTTTTGGATTTGGTATGTTATTGCTAACGTTCATTCAAAAACAACCCAATGCAAATCAAGCAGGATTGGATAAATATCTTTTTGGACAAGCAGCTACTTTGGTTAAGAGTGATGTCATTTTAATGATCACTGTAACCAGTATTTGTCTTTTTGTTTTGTTGCTTTTTTGGAAAGAATTTAAACTGCTATTATTTGATGCTGACTATACTAAAACATTAGGCTTCAACACTAAATTTATTGATATATTAATCACTTTCTTTATTGTACTAGCAATTGTATTAGGATTGCAAACTGTAGGCGTTATTTTAATGAGCGCAATGCTCTTAGCGCCAGCCGCCGCCGCAAGACAATGGACTAATAAATTAAGTATAATGATTTTCTTAGCGGCAATTTTTGGAGCTTTTTCAGGAGTATTCGGAACTGCAATAAGCGCAAGTCAAAACAATCTTTCAACAGGTCCAGTAATCGTGCTTGTTGCAGCCGTTTTTGTTGCCTTTTCATTTGTGTTTTCACCGAGCCGAGGTTTATTGTTTAGACACATAAGGTTCTTAAAAAATAGAAGAGATCTTGAATTAAAAAAGACCCTTCAATTTATGTATGGTATTGCTAAAACACATGAAAATATATCACATCCACATGCCATTCGGATATTAAATAATTTTCATGGGTTTACACGAAAAACTCTTCAGAAATTAGAACATAACGGATGGATTGAGATTTCAAATCAGCAATGGTCTCTTACAAATAAAGGGTTTGTTGAGGCAGAAAATTTATATAATCAATTATTAGAAAATGACTAGTCCTCAAATAGAAATACAATTAATTGCCGTGGTTGTTGCAATTGCATGTGCTATCCCTGGGGTATTTCTTGTGCTGAGAAAAATGGCATTAATTAGTGATGCTATAAGTCATTCTATTTTACCTGGGATCGTCATAGGATTTTTTATTACTCATGATTTAAACTCTCCATTATTAATTTTATTAGCTGCATTAACAGGCGTTATTACAGTCATATTAGTTGAAGCGATACAAAAGACAGGCTTAGTTAAAGAGGATACCGCAATTGGTTTAGTATTTCCTGTATTGTTTAGTATAGGGGTCATACTAATTGCCAAAAATGCAAATGATGTTCATTTAGATGTAGATGCAGTATTATTGGGGGAGCTTGCTTTTGCTCCTTTTGATAGATTAGTCATGTTTGGCGCAGACGTTGGCCCTAAATCTTTATGGGTAATGGGCGTTATTTTAATGGCTATTATAGTGTTACTTATTATGTTTTACAAAGAACTAAAAGTAAGTACGTTTGATATTGGTTTGTCATCATCATTAGGGTTTTCTCCCGTTATTTTACATTATGGTTTAATGTCTATTTCATCAGTAACCGTAGTAGGTGCATTTGATGCAGTGGGCGCAATATTAGTGGTTGCATTTATGATTGCTCCAGCTGCTACTGCATATTTATTGACTTCAGACTTAAAAAAGATGCTTTGGCTTTCGATATTTTTTGGTGTGATAGCGGCAATTTCAGGATATTGGTTGGCACATTTATTAGATGCTTCAATTTCAGGATCTATGACAACAGTATTAGGGATTATTTTCTTAGGAACGTATCTTTTCGCTCCTAATAAAGGTTATTTTTCAGTAATATACCGTCAAAGACAACAACGAATCGAAGTTTCATTATTGGCATTTCTTCTTCATTTAAATAACCATACTGAAGAAAACGAACGCCATGTAAAACATTTAAATGAACATATTAATTGGCAAAAAGTTCAATCTAAAACGGTATTAGAACTTGCTCAAAAAAACAATATGATTCTAATTAACGATGACATTGTATCCTTGACTGAAAAAGGGGAAGAATTTACCACATTGGCTTTGGAGTATATTATCACCAATAAGGATGATAAAATTGAACATATGAAAGATGATTTCTTTCTGTTTAGAGGATAAGCTTTTTTTCTTCTATCTTTAAACTTGAAAAACAGTTTAAATGAAACCCTTACTTATAGTATTCACTCTATTTTTAACCCTCAACTTAGTTGCACAAAACGGATCTCTTGAAACACCTACAATAGCGATTAAAGTTGCCAATGGTAAAACGATACAGCTAAAGGGTCATTCTATAAAGTTTGTGGAAGTTTTAGAAGATTCGCGATGTCCAGAATATGTAAATTGTATTTGGGCTGGGAGAGCACGTATTTTAGTTGAAATAAAAGACGAATCAAATAAATTAATACAGAAGGAATTACTTTTTGGTCAAACTAGGTCTGGAGAAATAATTGACAACTCATTATTTACAGCGGAAGATTCAATCGTAAAAGGACTTACATTATCTCCTTATCCTACTTCAGAAGAGAACACAGAAATAAACTCTTATCGGTTATTAATAGAGGTAGAAAAAGGAATGGATTAATGACAGCCACAATCTTTTTTACCGCATTTAATGCCTTCACCATCCAATGACTTTGTTGGATTATTTTTATTTTCAAAAATAGGATTCCAGACAAATTTTTTCAGAATAAAACCTGTAGCGAAGCAAAAAGTAATGAGGACTAATATGGTTTGTAACATAATTTTATTTTAATAGTTGAAAAGCGATTAATGCAGTAATATAAGCTAATACTGTCATAGAAATCAATTGCCATAAAGGCCATTTCCATGAATTTGTTTCTCTTTTTACAATAGCAAGTGTACTCATACATTGCATTGCAAACGCATAGAATAACAATAAAGAAACTCCACTCGCTAAATTGAATAGAGGAGCTCCTGTGCTCGTATTAATTTCTTCAGCCATTCTATTTTTAATGGTGTCTTCATCGTTACTTCCCACACTGTAAATAGTTGCTAAAGTACCTACAAAAACTTCTCTAGCTGCAAATGAACTTATTAAGGCAATTCCAATTTTCCAATCGTAACCTAATGGTTTTACAGCAGGCTCTATGGCTTTACCAACAATACCAATATACGAATGTTCTAATTTAAAAGCAGCAATTTTTGTTTCTAACTCTCCTTCGCTAAGGTTTAAGTTTTCAGTTTGATTAGTTATAATAGAAGATGCATTATTAAAATCTCCAGGGCCATACGATGCTAAAACCCATAGAATAACAGAAATAGCTAAAATAATTTTACCAGCTCCCATTACAAATGCCCGTGTTTTTTCAAGCACATTTGTTACTACGTTTTTAAACATAGGGATTTTATAGTTTGGCATTTCAACTACAAAGAAAGATTTACTGCTAATTTGAAGAAATTTATCTAAAATATATGCAGAAAAAATTGCGGCTCCAAACCCAAGTAAATATAAAACTAAGAGCGTTAGGCCTTGTAAACTAAAAATACCAAGCACTCTTCCTTCAGGAATAACAAGCGCAATAATGATTAAATAAACAGGTAATCTAGCCGAACAGGTAGTAAATGGAGTTACTAGTATGGTGATCAGTCTTTCTTTCCAATTTTCAATATTTCGTGTTGCCATGATGGCTGGAATAGCACAAGCAGTACCAGAAATTAGCGGTACTACACTTTTTCCGCTCAGCCCGAATCGTCGCATAACACGGTCCATTAAAAAAACCACTCTACTCATATATCCACTCTCTTCAAGGATGGAAATAAACAGAAATAGAAATGCTATTTGAGGAATAAAAATGACAATTCCTCCCAATCCAGGAATGATTCCTTCTGTAATTAAACTTGAAAAATCTCCCACAGGTAAATTCAACCTTAACCATTCACTTATGGAAGCAAAAGAGCTATCGATAAAATCCATTGGATAGGTACTCCAATCGAATATAGCTTGAAAAATAACACATAATATGAGAAAGAAAATTACATATCCCCATACTTTATGAGTTAAAACTCTATCAAAACGAGTACGAAGATCCTTTGCATTTTCCGTGTCAATTATTAAAGTTTCTTTAAGAACATTGTTTATAAATTGATATCGCTTAATGGTTTCTTTTTGCTGAAGTCGTTTTAAGTTACTTTCAGATTCGGTTTTAAATAAAGAAACCCCTTTTATTTCATTTCTATTTAATTTTCCGAAGTTTACATCTTGTGTAATTACCAACCAAAGCTTATATACATCTTGGTTTGGAAATGCTTTTCGGAGTCTTTCAAAATATTCAGGAGCAATAACCGAAGCATTAACACAAGGTGAAATCGAAAGATTTTTATAATCTGATATTAATTCTTTTAACTTATCAAATCCTAAATTTTTTCTAGAACTAACCAGTACAATTTTGGTGTGTAATTTTTTTTCTAATGATTTTACATCTAGCGTAATGGCTTTACGTTTCATTCGGTCTGCCATATTCACAACAAGAATTGTAGGGATGCCTAAATCCTTTATTTGTGTAAAAAGCAGCAGATTTCTTTTTAAATTTTCAACTTCTGAAACTACTACAGCAACGTCTGGAAAATCTTTATCGTTTTTATTCAGCAATAACTCTATAACAACATTTTCATCAAGCGAAGAAGCGTTTAAACTATAAGTGCCTGGTAAATCTAAAATATGGGCTTTTAGGTTTCTCTTTAATTTACAAGTTCCTTGCTTTTTTTCAACGGTAATTCCTGGATAGTTTCCTACCTTTTGATTAAGTCCAGTAAGTTTATTGAAAACAGAGGTTTTCCCAGTATTTGGATTTCCAATGAGCGCAACATTTATTTGTTTAGCCATGGATAAGTTCAATTTCAATCATAGAAGCAGTTTCTTTTCGGATCGCTAAATGACATCCATTAATATTTAAATATAAAGGGTCATTAAAAGGAGCAGTCTGAATTAAAGAAACTTCATTTCCTGGCAAACAACCCATTTCCAAAAGCTTTAAAGGAACAGAATCTATAGGAAATTCCTTGATAATACCACTTTGCCCTAATGCTAATGAAGCAATTGTTGCCATGCTTTGTTATTTAGATTGATTTTAAACAACAAAAGTAAGTTATCTAATTGACAATTTAAAAAAGAACTTATAAAAAAATTAATGATTCTTTTTAAGTATCTCAATATCTATTAATAATTGTTCAATGTCCTCATTTTTAGTGCCATCGTAAAACCCTCTGATTCTTTTTTTAATATCTATTAAAATAAAATTTTCGGTATGTATCAGGTCATAAGGATTATAAGGGACATCTTTTGCTGCTAAATATGATTTCCGTGCTAAATCATAAATTTGTTTTTTATCACCTGTTACTAAGTTCCATTTAGCACCATCCACTCCTTTTTCAATAGCGTATCTTTTAAGTTGAGCAACGGTATCAATCTCTGGAGTTACTGAATGTGAAAGTAACATAATAGTAGTGTCATTTTTAATTTTCTTCTGAATTAAAGCCATATTTCCTGTCATTACTGGACAAATGGTTTGGCAGGTTGTAAAAAAGAAATCGGCTACATATATTTTATTCTCATAGTTTTTTTGTGTAATATTTTCCCCATTCTGATTGGTTAATGAAAAGTCTGAGATCGTATGGTATTTTTTCACATGTTGTATGGTACTATCAACTAACTCTGCATTTACTTTATTAGGCTGAAAAACAGGAAGCACTTTTTTAGGATCTAATATTTGATAAATAATCGAGATAATAATGATGGCTAATACCAACATGACAACACCTAAAAATTTGTATTTAGAAAAAAACTGAAGCATAAAATTAAGTAATAAAAGAGAAAACAAAGTTAGAGACAAATTAATAATTCGCAGGCATTGAGCCAAGTAATTTTAATTAAATAATAGGAATAGTATTAAGGAATTCTTAAAATTTTTTTAGCAACCTATAAAAGAGTACTTTTGTGCGTTAATTTTATAAACTATGAGTCCATTTGCTGTTAAAGCGATTCAACTATTACTTAGCTTGTCTTTGTTAATTGTACTTCACGAATTGGGGCATTTTATCCCAGCTAAAATATTTAAGACACGTGTAGAAAAATTCTTCCTCTTTTTTGATGTTAAATTTGCGCTTTTCAAAAAGAAAGTTGGAGAGACTGTGTATGGTATTGGTTGGTTGCCACTAGGAGGTTATGTGAAAATTGCTGGAATGATCGATGAAAGCATGGACAAAGAACAAATGGCAGGTCCACCAGAACCTTGGGAGTTTAGAAGTAAACCTACATGGCAGCGATTAATTATTATGTTAGGTGGAGTTACAGTAAATATTATTGTAGGATTTGTGATTTATAGTTCTATTCTTTATTTCTACGGAAGAAATATTGTCACCAATAATGATTTAGTAAATGGTTTTTCTGTTGAAAAATCATTCAAAGAGTTTGGATTTAATGATGGTGATAGAATATTAAAAGTCAATGGCGAAGATTTTGAAAATGTCATGGACATTAACAAATTTTTATTTTTACGAAATGTAGAATCTATAGAAGTAGAACACAACAATGGACAAACTGAAACTATTGCAGTTCCTGAAGATATAGGAATGACTATGTTTAAAAAAGGAGTAATGCGACCTTTTCAGCCCATAAGGCTTCCTATGATTGACACTATTGTACCAGATTTCCCTGCTGCAAAAGCTGGTTTATTAAAAGGCGACAAAGTGGTATCGATTAATAATAAACCTATAGACTACTGGCATGAATTTACTACTGAAGTAGGGAATAGTGCAACTATTGAAAGTGAAATAGTAATTTCTAGAGATGGTAGACTAGACACTTTAAAAGTTACCCCTACTGAAGAAGGAACAATAGGAGTTTCTAATTTTGCCAAAGAATTAATAGGGAAAAGCACAAAACTTTCTTATGGTTTAGGGGAAAGCATTGCTAGTGGAACTAATTTTGGTATTGAAAAACTAACCGATTATGCCAAGCAATTTAAATATGTTTTCACAAAAGAAGGTGCCACCCAAGTTGGGGGTTTTGGCGCTATTGCTAACTTATTTCCAGGACAATGGGACTGGCTTAGTTTCTGGGAAACAACAGCTTTAATATCTATTATTTTAGCCTTTATGAATATACTTCCTATTCCTGCACTTGATGGTGGGCATGTAATGTTCCTAATGTATGAAATGATCTCTGGAAGAAAACCAAATGAGAAAGCAATGGAGTACGCGCAAATGGCGGGATTCTTTTTATTAATAGCATTAGTTCTATTTGCAAACGGAAACGATATTTACCGATGGTTATTTAAATCGTAAAAAATCTAAATAAAGGTTTGTTGCATTTAAAAAATAAATTATATTTGCAACCGCTAAAAGGGCAATCCTTTTAATTTTCTATATGAAATTCCTCTTTAGCTCAGTTGGTTAGAGCATCTGACTGTTAATCAGAGGGTCCAAAGTTCGAGTCTTTGAAGAGGAGCAGAAATAAAAACCCACTCAATTTGAGTGGGTTTTTTTATTTGTAACCGTTTGGGCGTTAATCTAAATGGTCAGGTTCTTCACAACATCTTTTTTACTTCTTCACCATGCGTTTGGTAATTTGTAAGCCGTTTTCTGTAGTTATTTTCACAAAATACAAACCGGTAGCTATGGTACTAAAGTCTAATGTTGTTTGTGTATTAGCCTCCTTTTGGAATAATAATTTTCCTGTACTGTTGTAAACCATTATTTTGAAATCACCAAGGTTAGTTTCAATTGTTGCATTATGAATTACTGGGTTTGGGCTAATGGAGATAAAAGGTTTCAGGCTTTCTTCAGAAATACCCAAAGAGCCCCCTATTATTTTTATAGAGCCGTCCGAGTTGAAAGGATCCGACCATTTTTCGTTCGTATAGATATCCGAACCTGTAAGTGTTCCCAAAAATGCAATAAGGTCTTGTTTTTGTTCTTCGGTTAGATTTAGCTGTTGTGGCTCTCCGTTTTTATCTAATAATCGGGTGTCTAAATTGGTATTATCAGGATTGTTAGGGATATCGTTGTAATGATTAACCACATCCAAAAGGTTAGTAAAACTTCCATTGTGCATTAGGGGACTATTTAAGCTGCCATCTGGGTTCACAAGATCTCTAAGGGATGGTGGGCGGGTATTTGTTAAATCTATTTCACCTGGCATTCCAGCTACGTTGATAACACCATTATTTAGAGAGTGTATGGTAATGGAAAATTCGGGAGGAATATGACAATTTACACAACCTATACTGTTTATGAATAATTCTTTCCCTCTATTCTCTTGCAGTGTAAAATTTGGAAAAGGCTCGATGGTGTTGTTTACCTGCATCAAACCTTCATCGAATCGAGAATCGAAGGACTGTATACTTCTTATAAATTGAGCTAAGGCTAATTGCATGCGGTTTTCTGTGATTTCTGTATCGCCAAATGCAAATTCAAAAAGAGTGCTGTAATATTCAATACCTTCTAAATGATTTATAAGATCGTCTAAACTGGGATCACCATTGGTGCCGCTGTACCCCATCTCTATGTGGTCTTGTATAGGCATGGTCGTCTGATCTTCCAGTGTTTCTGCACGTTCGTCCCAAAAAAAATGCGCCTCGCGTGAAAATCTTGGATTTACAAGTCGTGGGGAATGTCGGCTCGTAAGGCCATTAACCCCAGAACTCAGAACGTTTGGATCACCAAAAGCACGCGCTTGGAAATGGCAACTTGCACATGCTATGGTAGCATCGCTGGAAAGGTTTTTGTCGTAGAAAAGAACACGACCTAAGGTCGCTGTTTTATCATCAATAGGGTTGCCATCGGTATTGTCTTTGGTAATATAATCTGGAAAACTCTGGTTGGCATAATTGAAGAGGTTATCCAAATCAATGGTAGCACTAATGAATATCCATCCAAAAGCCAATAAGAGTAGGGTATATGCTATTTTGTTTTTCATAAGAGGTCGTTTGGTAATAATTGACTTTGAGAAAACATGCCCTTTGAACATGCGCTTTTATTTCAAAGATAGAAAAACCTCAATTAATAGAACTATGATTTTAATCCAAGAAGTGAAGCATAAACAAAGTCCAATCTAAATAATAGATAGGACTTTGTTTTTTTAAAAGCTTATATAGCTTTTAAAATACAAATAAATAAGATTAGGCTTTTGGTTTTATGTAGTATCCATAATCATTATTCTACATTTTACGCTAGGCTATGCCTATTTAATATATAAAATGTCACCTATAAAAGGAGATGGATTAGAAAAGGATTCTTCCGTAGAAAATAAAAAGGAAGACTAAACTTCTCTTTTCACCAATAAATAGTAATCATTGTCTAAAGGCAAATATCCTTGATCGTATAAATAGAAATACACCGCTCCTGCTTTTGTGGTATAAATACTTGTAAAATATTCGAAACTAAAACCCATTCTCAATAACCTTTCTTTGGTCGTTTTGGTTTTGTCTTTACTATTTAATGTTTCTAAAATTCGATAGTTTTTTCGCAATCGATTATTGACTGTTCGCACCAAATTTTTACTATCCTTATTGATTGAATTATTACGGGTATTTCTACAGGCATCACTACAATACTTTTTATCGGCTCTTCCAATAATCTTTGTGCCGCATTCAGGACAATTTTTTTCTTTCATCATAAATTAATTATTGGATTCTTTTTTCTTAATATGAAATCGATAAATAGCTTCAAATTTAATGAATAAACTCCCATTTAAACTTGAATTTAATTGCCTGCGATCATTTCCAAAACTAAAGGCTGAAAGCCTAAAATCTAATTTGTCATTTTCGGCATACACTTCATGTTCGTTTGTTGTATACCCTAATTTTGCTCTTACTAAAACATTTTTATTAAAGGTGTTAAGCTGAAAATAACTGGAAAACTCTAATGGACTTTGTTCTACATAAACAGGCAATGTGTTTTCTTGGTGTATTAAATAACTACGCCCGATTCCAAGGTAATCAAAACCAATGGTAGCAGCGCCTAAATTATAATTAATATTGGCAGTAATAGGTAAAGAAGCATCAATGACTAAACGCTGATTCGAACTTTTATAATAGACTCCAAAAATAGGTGTTGCAAAAACACCAAAAGCTTCTGATGAGGAATAAAATCCAAACCGATACGTAAGATGTTTATTTTTTTTATATTTCAAAGAAGCAAATCCACCAAAATAAAAATCATCACTAGAAATAGAATGATAATCGGAAGCTATTTTAGGTAATAATACAAAAGTACCACTCCATTTTTCATTAAATGTGCTTGACAAGCCTATTTTAAAAGTAGTACTATAAAGATTAGTATATTCAGAAACAGGAGCTAATTGTAAACTAGTTAAATTAAAATCTGCCCCTGTAATAAGTGCGTTTTTTTCATTTAAAACGACAGGATACGTCAGTCCAATTTCAAAATTATTAACATCGGTACTGTGTGGTGAATCTTCAAAAGTTGAATTAAACGTAGTACCATATCCTACCTTCAATATATCAACATAATCTTGACTAAAAATAGATATTGGAATCAATAAGAATAATAGAGGAATAGTTTTTAAATGAAATGTATTCATTTCATAAAGGTATAAAAAGAATAAAACATAGCAATTATTTAAAAAACAGGGTATATTTGCGCTTTAATTATAACAGGTTTAGAGCCTTAGAAAAACATTAAATTTAATCAAATGAAATTAGTAAAAAAGATTTTTGTAGTAATGATGATTGTTTCACTTGCCGCATGTAAAAGCGATGATGATAACCCAAGTTATGAATTAACAAATGCAAATTTAACTGGAACTTATGAAGTAACCATGTTAACTAACACGGAAATTGAAACTACAGATGTAAACGGGCTAGATATTATAACAGAGTATACATCGATTGGAGATACATTTCAATTAAATATTGTATTTACTGATAGTGGTACAACCATCCTAGATGGAGAGTATCGAAATAGCTACACAGAAACGGTTGCGGGACAATTAATTGATCAAGGTTCTGAAATAATTGTTGTTGAAAACGAAACGATTAATTACTCAGTGAATAATTCAACAAATACTATGATATTAGATGGTGAGTTATATTCTGTATCATTATTTAACGAAAATGAACTTAGAATTACTTCTGAAGAAATTTACGTAGAAAACGGAAATGATATTGTTTCTACTTCTGAAATTAGAATGATTAGAATATAAACAACAAAATTAACTATATCAACCCTGTAGTTAATTCTACAGGGTTTTTTTATGAATTATATTAAAATATTAATGAAATAAAGGATTGTGTAATTGTTGTAAATGTTGCCTTTAAGTATTGTCTACTGTCAACAATTTATTAATTTCGCATTCTTATTGAAAGATACCTAATTATGAGTAAAAATTTTAAAGAATATAAAGGCTTACACCTTCCTAACCTTGCGGAAGAGGTTCTTAAGTTTTGGGATGAAGATTCAATTTTTGAGAAATCCATTACAAGTAGAGAAGGAAAGCCTCCTTTTATTTTCTTTGAAGGCCCTCCTTCAGCAAATGGTTTGCCAGGAGTACACCATGTATTAGCACGTACAATTAAAGATATTTTTCCTCGCTACAAAACCATGAAAGGCTTTCAAGTAAAGCGTAAAGCAGGTTGGGATACCCATGGATTACCAATCGAGTTAGGTGTTGAAAAGGAATTAGGAATTACTAAAGAAGATATTGGAGTAAAAATTTCTGTAGAAGAATATAACCAAGCTTGTAAAAAAGCAGTAATGCGTTATACTGATATCTGGAATGATCTAACTAGACGTATCGGATATTGGGTAGATATGGAAAATCCCTATGTAACCTATCAATCTAAATACATGGAAACTGTTTGGTGGATTCTTAAACAGATCTATAATAAAGATCTTTTATATAAAGGATATACCATACAACCCTATTCTCCAAAAGCAGGTACAGGCTTAAGTTCTCACGAATTAAATCAGCCAGGAACCTATCAAGATGTAACCGACACTACTGTTGTTGCACAATTTAAAGCGGTTTCAGAAAGCTTACCAAAGTTTCTTCAAGGAATGGGCGACATTCACTTTTTAGCTTGGACAACCACTCCATGGACCTTGCCAAGTAATACAGCGTTAACCGTTGGAAAAAAGATTGATTATACCTTAGTAAAAACATTTAACCAATACACATTCGAACCCATCCAAGTTATTTTAGCTAAAAACTTAGTTGGAAAACAATTTACTGGAAAATTTACTGAAGTTGAAAACGAAGCTGAATTAGAAAACTATTCACAAGGGGACAAACAAATTCCTTTTTATATTCTGAAAGAATGTAAAGGAACTGACCTACTTGAAACTCGTTATGAGCAGTTACTAAAATATGCTTTACCAAATGATAATGCTGAAGATGCTTTTAGAGTGATCGCAGGTGATTTTGTAACGACAGAAGACGGTACCGGAATCGTTCATACTGCACCAACTTTTGGAGCAGATGATGCTTTGGTCGCTAAGTTAGCCTCCCCAGAAGTGCCTCCAATGTTAGTGATGGACGAAAACGACAAATTAGTTCCTTTGGTAAACTTACAGGGAAAGTTTCGTCCCGAAATGAAGGAATATGCTGGAAAGTATGTGAAGAATGAATACTATGCAGATGGAGAAGCACCAGACCGATCGGTTGATGTAGAACTTGCCATTCAGCTTAAAACTGAAAATAAAGCCTTTAAAGTTGAAAAATACACCCACAGTTATCCTAATTGTTGGAGAACCGACAAACCAATTTTATACTATCCTTTAGATTCTTGGTTTATTAAAGTAACCGATTTTAAAGATCGCATGCACGAGCTTAACCTTAGCATTAATTGGAAGCCTAAAGCAACTGGAGAAGGACGTTTTGGGAATTGGTTAGCCAATGCAAACGACTGGAATCTTTCACGTTCAAGGTATTGGGGAATTCCATTACCACTTTGGAGAACCGAAGATGGGAAAGAAGAAATAATTATTGGTTCGGTAGAAGAATTAAAAACCGAAATGAAGAAATCGGTAGAAGCGGGTTGTATGGCTTCAGAAATATTTGAAGATTTTAAAGTAGGTGATTTTTCAGAAGAAAATTATAACAAAGTTGATCTTCATAAAAATATAGTTGATGAAATTGTATTAGTTTCAGAAAGTGGAAGACCAATGAAACGTGAAGCCGACCTAATCGATGTTTGGTTCGATAGCGGATCGATGCCATATGCACAATGGCATTACCCGTTTGAGAACAAAGAAATGGTCGAAAATACGTGGCGTAAAGCCGATTTTATAGCAGAAGGTGTGGATCAAACACGTGGCTGGTTCTATACGCTTCATGCTATTGCAACCATGATTTTTGATGATGTCGCTTATAAAAATGTGGTGTCAAATGGATTGGTATTAGATAAAAACGGACAAAAAATGTCCAAGCGCCTAGGAAATGCTACAGATCCTTTTGAAACACTAGATAAGTTTGGTCCAGACGCTACTCGTTGGTATATGATTAGTAATGCTAATCCTTGGGACAACCTTAAATTTGATGAAGATGGAATTTCTGAGGTTCGTAATAAATTCTTCGGAACGCTTTACAACACCTATAGTTTCTTCAGTTTATATGCAAATTTGGATAATTTTTCTTATGCTGAAGAAGAGATACCTTTAGAAAAAAGACCAGAAATTGATCGTTGGATTCTTTCTGAATTACATACCTTAATACAAAAAGCAGATAATTATTATAATGATTTTGATGCTACAAAAGCTACTAGAGCTATATCAGAATTTGTTCAGGAAAACTTAAGTAACTGGTTTGTTCGTTTAAGCAGAAGACGTTTTTGGAAAGGTAGTTATGGAGAAGATAAAATCTCTGCATACCAAACCTTATATACTTGTTTACATACGGTGGCAAAACTGAGTGCGCCCGTTGCGCCATTTTTTATGGAACGATTATTTAAAGATTTATCTAGCGCGACACAAAATTCTGAAGAAGTGTCAGTGCACCTAAGTAACTTTCCGACCTATGATGCGTCTTATGTGGATAGCATCTTAGAGCGTAAAATGCAGAAAGCTCAAACAATATCTTCTTTAGTATTGTCGTTACGTCAACGAGAGAAGATTAAAGTGCGTCAGCCGCTTCAAAGAATAATGATTCCTGTATTAAATGAGGCAGAGCGAGAAGAAATTTTAGCTGTTTCAGATTTAATTAAGTCTGAAGTAAATGTAAAAGAGATCGAATTAATAGATGAAGGTTCAGGTATTTTGGTAAAACAAATAAAACCTGATTTTAAAAAATTAGGGCCTCGTTTTGGAAAAGAAATGAAAGCCGTAGCACAAATCATAAATAACTTTGGGCAAGAAGAAATTTCTACTTTAGAAAAAGAGGGCGAGATAAGTGTTTTAATTAATAAAAAAAGTTTTACATTGTGTCTCGATGACGTATTGATAAGTTCGCAAGACATTGAAGGATGGTTAGTTGCTAATAGTGGTAATCTAACTGTTGCTTTAGATGTTACCATCTCTCCAGAATTAAAAAATGAAGGGATTGCTAGAGAATTAGTAAATCGTATTCAGAATTTAAGAAAAGATTCTGGTTTTGAAGTAATGGATAGAATAGAAGTTACCATTCAAGAGGACCCTGGTTTAATGTCTGCAGTGAATGATAATATAGAATATATTAAACGTGAAACCTTAACTGAAACACTACAATTTAATAAAGAGCTTCCTCTTGGAATTGAAATTGCTTTTGACGATATTGTAACAAAAATGAGTATTAAAAAACATTAAAATGGCACAAGAAATAAAATTAAGATATACAGACGCCGAGTTAGAAGAATTTAGAACACTCGTAATTTCAAAAATCACAAAAGCTCAGGCACAATTAGCATTAATAGAAAGTTCTTTTAGAAACGACAGTAATAATGGAACCGATGATACTTCGCCTACATTTAAAGCTTTTGATGAAGGAAGTGAAGTAATGAGTAAAGAAACTTCTTCACAATTAGCAATTCGTCAAGAAAAATTTATTCGTGATCTTAAAAATGCTATCATTAGAATTGAAAACAAAACTTACGGAATTTGTAGAGTGACTAAAAAATTAATCAACAAAGAGCGATTAAAATTAGTGCCTCATGCAACTTTAAGTATTGAAGCAAAAAATATGCAATAATTATTTTTTGTGAAATTATTAAATCCTCATTTTTTTAAAATGAGGATTTTTTTATTTTAAATGTTATGAGCTTATTAAATGCTCTTTCAAACCAATTAATATTATTATTTTAGTGCCACTTAAAAAATTAAATTTTTAATTATTACACCTATTTATGTCTCTTAAAAAAGCAACTTTAATTATCATCTTAATTTTAATAATCGATCAGGTTTCTAAGATTTATATAAAAACAAATTTTGCTTTAGGAGAAGATTTTAAAGTATTTGATTGGTTTAGTATTTATTTTGTTGAAAATGAAGGAATGGCTTGGGGAGCTAAAATTCCAGGTAAATATGGGAAATTATTCCTTACCCTTTTTAGATTAGTTGCCATTGTAGGTATTGGATATTGGTTATGGGATTCTGTGCGAAAAAATGCGTCTAGAATATTAATTGTATCAATTGCGTTAATTTTTTCTGGAGCTATGGGAAATTTAATAGATTCCATTTTCTACGGACTAATCTTCGATGATAGTTACAGACAAGTAGCAACCATGTTTCCAGATGCAGGTGGCTATGCAACTTTATTTCATGGAAAAGTAGTTGACATGTTATATTTTCCTTTATGGAAAGGTTATTTACCAGAATGGGTCCCATTTAAAGGCGGTGATTATTTTACCTTTTTTGAACCCGTTTTTAATGTAGCAGATACTGCCATTAGTTCTGGTGTTGGATTACTTTTAGCGTTTAATAAAAAAGCATTTCCTAAAAAAGAGGAAGAATAGATTATTTTTTAAGCCCTTGTCATTCTCAGCCTGCCGGCAGGCAGGCTTGACTGGGAATCCATTTTGATACTTATGCAAATGTTGAATGGATCCTGAATCACTTCGACAAGCTCAGTGCAGGCAAGTTCAGGATGACAAGAAAATGTTTCAGTATAACAATTTTTTTTAAATACTTTTTGTCATTCCGAATGCTAATGAGGAATCTCTAATAATTATATAAAAAGATGCTTCGTTCATTCTTCCCTCTGAATGACAGTACAAACTATTCAGTAGGAGCTAATAAATTAAAAGGATACATAGGAATATTTCTAGCAATCCAATAGAGTATTGCAAGTCCAAAATACCCGTAAATAAATAGCTTGTTGTAAAAAAGCTTAATACGATGTTGCGTATCGAAAATAAAATTCCAAGCATTAACTCCAAGCCCATAAATAATTAATGGTAAACTTAAAACCATTAATGGATTGAGTCTAAAAGCCGCTAATATATTAAAATGTAATAATTGATGAATCGCTCTTTGCGAACCACATCCTGGACAATGGTATCCTGTTAAAAAATTAAAAGGACAGGGAATAAAATATGAATGTGTAGAAGGGTTATAGAAATGATATAAGCTAAAAAGCCCTCCCAAAACTACTGCGATGAGAGTGAGTTTAACTATTTTTTTATAAATTTCCTGCAAATAAACCAAGAGCAATACTAAATATTATAATTCCTATAGATAGAACAAAACCTAAAATAGCTCCCCAAATAGCATATTTTTTTGCGTCAGCGGCTGCTTTTAACGCTCCCTCTTTATCACCTAAAACCCAAAGTTCTTTTACTTTGGTAGATTTAATTATAGCTACAATACCTAAAGGTAGGCAGCATAATACGGTGCATAAAATGGCCCACACTAAATTATTATCAGGAGGAGTATCGTTAGGATGGTTAATAATTTCCATAAATTAAATTGTAATTATATAAAGATACTATGTTTTAATAAAAGAATAGGTTTTAAAAGGAGTAATACAATAATGTAAAGGAATATCTAAAGAAGAATTCTCCATTAATGGTTCAGCTTCAAAAAAGGAAAGCCCTATAAAAATTGTATTGGCGCTACATTGAGCTAAAAAGCGGTCGTAAAATCCTTTTCCATATCCCACTCTATTTCCTTCTATATCAAAAACTAACAAGGGAACAAATACAACATCTATTATCGATACCTGAATTTCTATTCCAGAAATAGGCTCAGGGATGCCATAAGAGGAGGGTTGTAATCTTGTACTATCTTGTAATAAAATATGCTTTAATTCACCTGAACTAAAATCTGATTTTGGTACTATGACACTTTTATCTCTACCTTGAAGGATATGTAAAAGATATTCGGTATTGATTTCTTTTTTTTCTGAAATAGATAAAAATAAATGATAATTAGAAGATTCCCAGATAGGAAGTTTTAGTGATTGATTCGCAATTTGAAGACTTAACTCTTCAATTGTCTCTAACGATAACTCTTCTCTTTTTTGTTTGTATTTTTTACGAAGCTCTTCTTTATTCATCAAAACTTTCTCTTTATTCTTCATTTATAAAAAAATCATTTTTAGTAGATATATGAAAAATAGCATCCCCTTGATGTACAATGGGAGCTTGATTTACATTTATAATAAACCCATCATTTTTTGCGAGTACTTTAAATCGCATTTTACCATAAGGGTCAGTAATTGTTGCTAATACTTCGTCTATATGTACAAATTTATTGCATTTTATTTTTGTGTGTAATAAACCACTTCGCTGTGCACGAATCCATTTACTTTTTTCAATGATGACCGTGTTTTTATTTGTAGGCTTTACTTTAATTTTGTCATGTAACATTTCCAGATGATCTAAAAAACGTTTCACTCCATTTACTCCATAGCGTATAATTTCTTTATTACAATCAAGCGACTTTCCTCCTTCAAAAAGTATGATAGGGATGCCCATTTTATCACAGGTAGAACGATAACTTTTTTTAATATTATTAGAATACACTATAAAAGGAGCATTGAACACTTTTGCTAAATTTAATAGATTGTCATCTCCAGGCTTAATGCGTATTTGAGCTGCATTAAATCGACTAGCACCACCGGTATGAAAATCTAAACAATAATCTGCATGAGGAAGAATTTGATTCGTAAAATAATAAGCAACTCTACTCGCCAAAGAACCTGATTTAGTGCCAGGAAAAGTTCTGTTTAAATCTCTGCCATCGGGAAAAGCTCTACTTGTATTTAAAAACCCAAAGACATTTAAAATAGGGATACAAATTATAGTGCCTTTTTTGGGTTTATTAATTTTTCGTGCGATTAATTGACGTACAATTTCAACGCCGTTAATTTCATCCCCATGTATGGCTGCGGTTATTAATATTATAGGACCAGGCAGGGTTGCTCGTTCTATAATTATAGGGATTTCAATTTTGGTGGTTGTAAATAATTTAGCAATATTGAAATCGATGGTTTTACTTTCCCCTAAACCAATTTTTTCTCCAAGAATTAATAATACATCTTCCTTTTTATCGGTCATATTAACGTTTGTTTCTTTCAATATAGCTAATCATTTTCTGAGCAATATTAATTCCTGTTGTGGTTTCTATCCCTTCTAGTCCTGGAGTAGAATTAATTTCAAGAACCAATGGGCCATTTTTAGATTGTAAAAGATCAACACCACAAACTCCCAATCCTAATGCCTTCGCAGCTTTTATTGCAATATGCTCTTCCTCAGGGGTAAGTTTAATTATTTCTGAAGATCCTCCTCGATGTAAATTAGATCTAAAATCACCATCTTTTGACTGTCTTTTCATAGCGGCAACTACTTCTCCATCAATAACAATAATTCGAACATCACTGCCATTTGATTCTTCAATAAACTCCTGAACAATAAAAGGAACATTTGCTGTTTGCAACGTTTGCATTGTAGACAGCGCACTTTTATAGGTTTCAGCTAAAATTACGCCATTTCCATGGGTGCCTTCTAAAATTTTTATAATAATGGGCGCTCTATTAAATTCAGAAAGAATCGTGTCAAAATCAGATGCATTCCCTAAAAATGTTTTAGGAACTGGTACATTTGCCTTTGAAAGTATTTGAGTACATATCCATTTATCTCTAGATTGTAAAATTGCTTCAGGAGAGACAACAGAAAACACACCCATAGATTCGAAATGTCTTACCACGGAAGAACCTAAATAGGTATTTGAGGCTCCAATTCTAGGAATAATAGCATCTAAATCTTCAATTATTTCATCATAATATCGTACAATAGGATTCCCGTTTTCAATGGATAAAGTACAATAAGTTGGATCTAAAACTTCCATGGTGTGCTTTTTAATAGCACCCGCATTAATAATACTTTTAGTAGAGTATAAAGAAGAACCCCTTGATAAAACAGCTATATTCATAAATTCATTTCGCTTTTGCTAATTTAATAAAAAGAAAAGCAATTGTTAAATATTTATTTTACTCATTTTTTGATTTGAAAGCCTTTCAAGGAAGAAAAACATCCTATATCTTTGAGCTATGCCAAATCCTTCCATCGCATTACAAACTTCAACATTACCCAATAAACCTGGGGTATATCAATATTACGATAGTGAAGGTAAAATCTTATATGTAGGGAAAGCCAAAAATTTAAAAAAAAGAGTAGCTTCTTATTTTACAAAAACGCATGATAATGGAAAGACAAGATTATTAGTTAAAAAGATAGTAACCATTAAACATATAGTGGTTGCTACTGAAACTGATGCTTTATTGTTAGAAAACAACCTCATTAAAAAATACCAGCCTCGATATAATAT
The DNA here is from genome assembly GCF_047730175.1 of Candidatus Marifrigoribacter sp. Uisw_064. Lineage (GTDB taxonomy): Bacteria > Bacteroidota > Bacteroidia > Flavobacteriales > Flavobacteriaceae > Marifrigoribacter. The sequence continues at coordinate 1,091,956 of NZ_CP159833.1, read as the reverse complement.
CATGCTTAAAGATGATAAAACATATCCTTGGATTTGTATTAAAAACGAACGTTTTCCACGAGTATTTTCAACGCGAAGAATGATAAAAGATGGTTCTGAATATTTTGGACCCTATACCAGTATGAAAACTGTTCATACGCTTTTAGAGCTAATCAATGGATTGTACCCTCTTCGGAATTGTAAGTATGATCTTTCAGATAAAAATATTAAAACAGGTAAGTATAAAGTGTGTTTGGAGTATCACTTAGGGAATTGTTTGGGGCCTTGTGAGGATTATTATTCTGAAGGAAAATATAATAATACGATCGATGCGATTCGAAATATATTAAAAGGAAACTTTAAAGAGTCCTTACATTCGTTTAAAACACAAATGAATGAATTAGCTGTGAATCTTCATTTTGAAGAAGCGCAAAAAATTAAAGAAAAAATAGATACGCTTAAAAATTACCAATCAAAATCTACGATTGTTAACCCTAAGATTAATAATGTTGATGTGTTTTCTATTGTATCAGATGCTAGTTTTGGGTATGTTAATTACCTTCAAATTTCTTATGGATCTATCATTCGATCACATACTTTAGAAATAAAGAAAAAGTTAGAAGAAACGGACAAAGAAATATTAGAACTAGCTATTATAGAAATTCGTCAGCGATTTCAATCCTTATGTGAAGAAATTTATGTCCCTTTTTCTGTTAATGTGGGAGAAAATATAAAAGTGTATATTCCTAAAGTAGGAGACAAAAAACATATATTAGATTTATCTGAACGCAATGCAAAATACTATCGCTTAGAGCGTTTTAAGCAAGTAAAAATAACAGACCCTAATCGTCATGAAAACAGAATCATGGCACAAATGAAAAAGGATTTACGTTTAAATGAGGAACCACGACATATTGAATGTTTTGATAACAGTAATATTCAAGGAACCAATGCTGTTGCAGCCTGCGTAGTTTTTAGAAACGGTAAGCCGAGTAAAAAAGACTACCGTAAATTTAATATAAAAACCGTAGAAGGGCCAGATGATTTTGCTTCGATGGAAGAAGTGGTGTACCGCAGATATAAAAGAATGTTAGATGAAAAGCAACCATTGCCACAACTTATCATCATAGATGGAGGGAAGGGTCAGTTATCATCCTCATTAAAAAGTTTAGATACATTAAATTTAAGAGGAAAAATTGCTATTGTTGGGATAGCGAAAAGATTAGAAGAATTATTTTACCCAGACGATCCAATTCCCTTATATTTAGATAAGAAATCGGAGACTTTAAAAATTATTCAACAATTAAGAAATGAAGCCCATCGTTTTGGGATTACGTTTCATAGAAATAAACGAAGTAAAGAAGCGTTAAACACTGTGTTAGAAACGATTCCTGGAATAGGTGAAAAAACTATTTTAGATTTATTAAAACATTTTAAAAGTACCCAACGTATTATGGAAGCCGATGTTGAAAGTTTAACAGAAGTTGTTGGAGTTAGTAGAGCAAAAAAAATTAGTACTCATTTTCAAACATTAAAGTGAAGAATTACTTATTAATCATACTATTATTTGTTTCAAGTTTTGTGTTTTCCCAAACGCAAGATTCTGAAAAAAAAACCAATGATGTAAAAGTTGGATTGGTGTTAAGTGGAGGGGGCGCAAAAGGACTTGCACATATTGGAGTGTTAAAGGTAATCGAAGAAGCAGGCGTTAGAATCGATTATATTGGAGGAACAAGTATGGGAGCGATTGTGGGAGCTTTATATGCTTCAGGGTATTCTGCACATCAATTAGATTCTATTTTTAAAGCGATAGACTTTAGTATGCTTATACAAGATGAAATTCCAAGAAGAGCTAAAACTTTTTATGAAAGAGATGATTCTGAAAAATATGCTTTAACCTTACCTTTCGATAAATTCGAAGTCTCATTCCCGAAAGGAATATCTAAAGGTCAAAACCTATATAATTTACTGTCAAAATTAACAAGTCATGTAGGCGAAATAGATGATTTTAACGAGTTGCCTATTCCATTTTTTTGTATAGCAACCAATATAGAGTCAGGAAAAGAAGTGACCCTAAACTCGGGTTATTTAGCTAAAGCAATTACAGCTAGTGGCGCAATTCCAACGTTGTTTAGCCCAGTGCAAATTAATGATTCAATTTATGTCGATGGTGGCGTGTCAAACAATTACCCTGTAGATAAAGTGAGAAAATTAGGCGCAGATTATATCATTGGTGTTGATGTACAGGATACCCTTAAAACAAAAGAAAAACTAAATACAGCTTTCGATGTTTTTGTGCAGATAAGTAACTTCAATACTGTTGAGGGTATGATCGAAAAACGAAAAAATACAGACCTGTATATTCACCCTAATATTGATGATTATAATTTAGTTTCATTTGCTGAAGGAAGAGAGATTATTGACTCAGGTATTAAAGAAGCAACTAATTTTAAAGAGCAATTAGAAGCATTAGCGATTAGACAGAGCTCTTCTGAAATTACTTCAGAAAGAAAAAAAGGAATTGATATTTCCTTTGAAACAAATGAGGCTCTTTTAATTAAAAAAGTAGAAATCGAAGGGAATAAAAATTATTCAAGGTCGTATATTTTAGGGAAACTTAAACTAAAGACTCCAGCTATAACTTCGTATCAAGAATTTAATGAAGGGGTAAATAATCTTTCTGCAACTGGAAATTTTCAAGGTATTAATTATCGATTTATTCATGATGATGAAGGGGCTATAACAGTTAGGTTTAATGTAATTGAGAGTGATTCAAAAATGTTATTAAGAATAGCAGCTCACTATGATGATTTGTATAAGTCTGCAGCCTTAGTAAATATTACTAGAAAACGAGTGTTTACTAATAACGATGTAGCTTCATTCGATTTTATTATTGGAGATAATATTCGTTATAATTTTAATTATTATATAGATAAAGGGTTTTATTGGAGCCTCGGTTTAAATTCAAGCTTGAATACCTTTGATAAAAATGTAGATGTTGAATTTTTATTTCCAGAGGGATTACCATTACTTAATTCGCAAATAAATGAGATCAACTTAAATTATTCAGATTTAACAAATCAGGTTTTCGTTCAAACACTTTTTAAAAGAAGTTATTTAGTACGTTTAGGAGTAGAGCATAAATGGTTAAAATACCATTCGAATACTATTGGATTAGATGAAGATAATATTCCAAGAACAGTGTTCGAAAACAATAACTATATCAGTACCTATGGGACATTAAAATTTGACACATTTGATAATAAATTTTTTCCAAAAAAGGGGTTTATTTTTGAAAGCGATTTTCACTTGTACCTTTTTACATTAGATAAAGATATTGATGTTAAGGAATTTTCTATAGCAAAAGCAAAAGTTGGATTTGCAAAAACATTTTTTAAAAAGTTAACAGCATTGATTTCAGCTGAAGGTGGTGTCAAAATAGGAGGGTCTACAAACAATTCATTCGATTTTTTTGTGGGAGGATATGGGTTTAAAGAAACAAATAATATTCTGTCTTTATATGGCTATGAGGCTTTAAGTTTTAGGGGAGATACTTTTTTAAAATCTACCCTAACGTTAGATTATGAAGTAATTAAAAAAGGACATATAAATTTTGCCGCAAACATAGCAAATATTGGAGATCGTTTGTTTTCTACAAAGGATTGGATAGATAGTGTAGATTATACAGGATATGCAGTTGGATTAGGGCTAGAAACTTTTATTGGTCCAATAGAAATTAAATATTCTTTTTCTCCAGAATTAGATGAAGGAGAATGGTATATAACTGCTGGGTTTAGGTTTTAAAGTTTTCATACTTAATTTGATGCAAAATTTTACGATATTTGTTGAATGGTAGAGAAAGAATGGACTTATTTACTAATAAAATTAAAATTTCTTATTAAAAGAAACCCTGAGTAGTACGCATTCTTTGAAAAAACAACAATAAGTACTAACGTTAATTTTACACTATGCCTATTTATCATAAATTAGGGAAAATTCCTCCCAAAAGACACACTCAATTTAAAAAGCCAGATGGGAGTTTATATTACGAGCAACTATTTGGAACTATTGGCTTTGATGGAATGTCCAGTAACATGTACCATGAACATAGACCTACACAAGTTAAGGAAATTAAAAAACAATACAGTATAGCTCCAAAAATTGCGAAAGCTAACAACATACAATCGTATAAATTAAGAGGGTTTCAAATACCTCAAATTAATGACTACTTAGAAAGTAGAAAAGTAGTGCTAACAAATAGTGATTGTAATATAATATTAGCAGCACCAAAAAACAAAAAAACAGAATACTTTTATAAGAATACAGATGCAGACGAATTAATTTTTATTCATAAAGGGACGGGAACCTTAAGAACAATGCTTGGAAATTTAGATTTTAAGTATGGAGATTATTTATTAATTCCTCGAGGTATTATTTATAAAATAGATTTTAACTCAGAAGATAATCGTTTATTTATCGTTGAATCTTATAGCCCAATTTACACTCCGAAAAGATATCGAAATTGGTTTGGACAATTATTAGAGCATTCTCCCTTTTGTGAAAGGGACATTCGAAGACCAGAAACCATAGAAACGTATAATAAAACAGGCGATTTTATCATTAAAGTAAAAAAACAAAACGAAATCATTGAAATGGTTTATGCCACGCATCCTTTCGATGTAATTGGATATGATGGTTATAATTATCCATATGCTTTTTCAATACACGATTTTGAACCTATAACTGGTAGAATACATCAACCACCACCAGTACACCAAACTTTTGAGACAAGTGCTTTTGCTGTATGTAGTTTTGTGCCAAGATTATACGATTATCACCCGAAGTCAATACCGGCGCCATATAACCATAGCAATATTGATAGTGATGAGGTGTTGTATTATGTTGATGGAGATTTTATGAGTAGAAATGATGTTGAGCCCGGGAATATATCTCTTCATCCAGCAGGCATACCTCACGGACCACACCCAGGAGCTGTCGAAAGAAGTATTGGTAAAGTAAGCACAGAAGAACTGGCTGTAATGGTAGATACGTTTAAACCATTACAAGTAACAGAAGAAGCAATGAAAATTGCAGATGAAGATTATTATAAATCTTGGATAGAATAAAAAAAACAAAAAAATGAGTAAAGAACTAAAATCAGTAAACTACGGTTTAGAGAAAATATTTGAAGGAGCACAAGATTTTTTGCCTCTTTTAGGAACGGATTATGTTGAGTTTTATGTTGGAAATGCAAAACAATCAGCCCACTTTTATAAAACAGCATTTGGATTTCAATCTTATGCCTATAAAGGTCTGGAAACAGGGTCAAGAGACAGCGTGAGTTATGTTTTAACTCAAGATAAAATTAAAATAGTATTAACGACTCCATTAAATAGTAAATCTCCAATTAACAAACACATAGTTAAGCATGGGGATGGTGTTAAAGTTATAGCCCTTTGGGTTGATGATGCAAGAAGTGCCTACGAAGAAACGACTAAAAGAGGCGCGAAGTCTTATATGGAACCAATCGTTGAAACCGATGAATTTGGTGAAGTTATAAGAGCTGGGATTTATACCTATGGAGAAACGGTACATATGTTTGTGGAGCGTAAAAACTATAAAGGAACATTTATGCCAGGGTTTGTTGAATGGAAATCAGATTATAATCCAGAACCTGTAGGCCTTAAATATATTGATCATATGGTTGGTAATGTTGGATGGGGACAAATGAATACTTGGGTAAAGTGGTATGAGGATGTGATGGGCTTTGTCAATTTTTTATCTTTTGATGATAAACAGATCCATACAGAATATTCAGCTTTAATGAGTAAAGTGATGAGTAATGGAAATGGAAGAATAAAATTTCCAATTAATGAACCTGCAAAAGCTGCAAAAAAATCGCAAATTGAAGAATACTTAGATTTCTATGAAGATTCTGGGGTACAACATATTGCTGTAGCTACAGATGATATTATTAAAACAGTAGCTAAATTAAAAGCACGAGGAATCGAATTTTTACCACCACCACCACAATCTTATTATGATGAAATTCCTGGTAGATTAGGAGTGCATATGGATATAATGAAAGAGGATATTAATGAATTACAAAGACTATCTATATTAGTTGATGCAGATGAAGAAGGGTATTTGTTGCAAATATTTACAAAACCTATTGAAGATAGGCCAACTTTATTTTTTGAAATAATACAAAGAATGGGAGCACAAGGATTTGGAGCAGGAAACTTTAAAGCGTTGTTCGAATCAATTGAAAGAGAACAAGCATTAAGAGGAACTTTATAAATTAACGTAACAGATTAATAAACTATCGACTAAAAGGTAGTTTATTAATTTTTGGAATAGATGTTGTTTTAAAGACTATATCTTTAAAACTTTATGGATGAATAAATTTTTTATACTATTATTATTTTTGGGCCAGGTTGTTTTTAGTCAAACAACTAAAAAATCCTACGACACAGGTGAATGGTTGAACTTCAGAGTGCACTATGGTTTTGTAACCGCAGGATACGCAACTTTAGAAGTAGATAATGCCCATATTAATGGAAAAGAAGTTTTTCATGTAAAAGGGGAAGGAAAAACTACAGGTCTTTCAAGGTTTTTCTTTAAAGTAGAAGATATATATCAATCATATATTGATAAGGAAAAAGATATCCCATACCGTTTTATTAGAAAAATTAATGAAGGAGGGCACACAAAGGATATTCAAATTGATTTTGACCATGGTACTCAAAAAGCATTAATAAATAATAAAAAGCATAACAAAAAATCAACTGTATCTTTTCCTAGTGAAACTCAAGATATGGTTTCAGCTTTATATTATCTAAGAAATAATTTAGATACAAGCAATTTATCAAAAGGGGATGAGTTAGAGATGGATATGTTTTTTGATAAGGAAAATTATAAATTCAAACTAAAATTTCTAGGGAGAGAAGTTATTAATACAGCATTTGGAAAAGTTTCCTGCTTAATATTTCGACCATATGTTCAATCTGGAAGAGTCTTTAAAGAGAAAGAAAGCCTTACAGTATGGGTAAGTGATGATGATAACAAAATCCCTTTACTAATAAAAGCAGATTTAGCTGTAGGTTCATTAAAGGCTTCTTTAACTGAATTTAAAGGACTAAGTCATTCATTTAAAATCCAAGTAGATTAATTAATTATGGCAATCAAACCAGAAACTTTAAAATTATTAGAGCAACTAGAAGAGAAGTATACTGCAATTGGTCAAGATGTAGAGACACATTTAGAAGGCCTACTTTATAGTGAGCCTATCACTTATTGGGATTATATACAAACAGATGCATTATTAAATCTTCAAATACAAAGAACAACTTTGCCTGATGAAATGGTATTTATTATGTACCATCAGATTAATGAACTCCTATTTAAAATGATTCTTTGGGAAATTGAGCAGGTAGCGCATAATGAACATATAACCGCCTCTTTCTTTTCTTCAAAACTAATGCGTATTAGTCGCTATTTTGATATGCTTACTTCCTCTTTTTCAATCATGCAAGAAGGAATGGAGGTTGAACAATATATGAAGTTTAGAACTACGCTAACACCAGCAAGTGGTTTCCAAAGCGCATTATATAGAAAAATCGAATTTGCATCCACCGATCTAATTAATTTAATCGATGCTAGGTTTAGAGATACCATAGATAGAAACACTCCTTATGAACATGCTCTTGAACATTTATACTGGCAAGCTGCAGGGAAAGATTATAAAACAGGTAAAAAAAGTTATTTATTATCTTCTTTTGAAGAAAAGTATAAAAATGAATTTATTGCTTTTACCCAAGAATATAACACCATAAATTTATATGCTAAATTTAAGGAATTACCCAAAGAAGTAAAAGAAGATGATGCCCTACGAAAAGCCATGAGGCATTATGATCATACCGTAAACATCACATGGGTATTAGCTCATTACAATGCCGCGAGGTATTATTTGTCTGGTGGAAATAAAAATACAGAAGTAGAAGAAGCAACAGGGGGTAGTGATTGGACAAAATATATGCATCCAAAGTACCAACGTAGAATATTCTTCCCTGAATTATGGACTGAACAAGAATTAAAAAACTGGGGTCATAACGTTTAACCTCTCAAAAAATCAAGCAACACTTTTGAAAAATATATATTTATTACTCCCCATCCTACTTTTCTTTTTCGCCTGCTCTTCAGATTTAAAAGAAGATGATATCTCCGCTGAGAATTTAATTGTCAAAAAGAAAAACATTGAATATGGTTTTAATCTAGACGATTTTCGAGTTATTAGAGATACGATTCGTTCAGGGGATACATTTGGTGCAATTTTAGATGAAAATCATGTGCCTCAAAGTAAAATATATGAAGCAGCCACCAAAATTAAAGATAGCTTCGATGTGAGAAGAATAAAAATTGGGAAACCTTACGTTATACTTAACTCAAAAGATAGTTTAAATACAGCCCAAGTATTTATTTATGAAAAAAATAGAGTAGACTACGCTGTGATCGACTTAAGAGATAGTATTACTTCTTTTAATAAAAGAAAACCTGTTACGATTATAGAAAAATCAGCGTCAGGAATTATTACAAGTTCACTTTCACAAACAATGGAGGATCAAAATTTAAGTCCTTACATGACAGATAGATTTGCAAATATTTATGCCTGGACTATCGACTTTTTTAGACTACAACCTGGAGATCGTTTTAAAGTAATTTATTCTGAAAAATTCATTAATGATACAATTTCAGCAGGATTAGATGACATTAAAGCGGTATACTTTGAGCACAGAGGAAAACCGTTATTTGCTTTTAATTTTGTTGACGATTCGTTTCATAATTCATCTGATTTTTTTGATGAGAAAGCAAATAACTTAAGGCGCGCATTTTTAAAATCTCCAGTAAAGTTTAGTCGAATTTCTTCTCGTTATAATTTAAAACGACGCATTAAATATTATGGTTATAAAGTTCGAGCACATAAAGGGACTGATTTTGCGGCACCTTATGGCACTCCAATTCTAGCTACAGCAGACGGGACTGTCTCCAAATCTGAGCGCAGAGGAGGCAATGGAAATTATGTAAAAATCCGCCATAATAGCACCTATGAAACTCAATACCTGCATATGAAAAAGAGGAATGCAAAAGTAGGTGATTTTGTTAGACAAGGAGATGTAATTGGTTGGATAGGAACTACGGGTAATTCAGGAGGACCTCATGTATGTTATCGTTTTTGGAAAAATGGCAAACAAGTGGATCCTTTTAGGCAAGATTTGCCGTCATCTAAGCCTTTAGCAGATTCATTGCGACCTTCTTTTTATAAATATATTTCACCTCTTAAGGAAAAACTTGACTGCATTTCTTTTTAATGTATTAATAATGAGAGTGTTAATAAATTTTTAATAACATATTATATTTATGTTAAATAAGATTTATTTGAAATGTATTTTTGTAAATAATAAAATTATTATTTTTATTTTTGCACCAACAACAAAACAACAATTAATGATGAAAAAAATTACTTTTAATTTAATGGTTTCCTTTTTACTTATGAGCGCAATCTCATTTGCTCAAGGAACCGTTACAGGTACAGTTTCTGATAGCGACCTAGGAGGTTCATTATCAGGAGCAAATATTATCGAAGAAGGCGCAAATAATGGCGCTATAGCAGATTTTGACGGAAATTTTTCGTTAAATGTAACTGGAAATAGTGGGACTATCGTAATATCTTACCTTGGTTATACTTCTACTAGTGTTTCATACACATTAACAAACGGTACAGCTAATTTAGGAACAGTTTCATTGGAAGGTGATGCTAACGCTCTTGACGAAGTTGTAGTAATTGGAACTGGTGTAATTGATCTTGCAGCTGGAAGAGCTACTCCTGTAGCTGTTTCAAGTATTTCAGGAAGAGAAATCCAATTAAAAGCAACTGGTAACGTTGAGTTTACGGAAGCTTTAAAAAATACTCCTTCAGTATATGTTGCTAATCAAGCAGGTGGATTTGGTGATAGTCAAATTTTCTTAAGAGGTTATGATCAAACTAATACTGCATTCTTATTAAATGGACAACCTATTAATGGAATGGAAGACGGAAGAATGTACTGGTCTAACTGGTCAGGTATGTCTGATGTTGCAAATGTAGTTGAAATTCAGCGTGGTTTAGGTTCTTCTAAATTAGCTATTTCTTCAGTAGGTGGTACAGTTAATATCGTATCAAAAACTACAAATAAAAAAGAAGGTGGATTTGCACGTTTCTTAGCGGGTAATGATAGTTATTTTAAAAGTACAGTAAGTTACGATTCTGGTCTGAATGAGAGTGGATGGGCTTTTTCTGTATTAGTTGATCACTGGCAAGCACATAGAAAGTATTCTATTGGTACTGCAGGTCAAGGACAAAACTATATGTTTTCTGTTGGGTACAAACCAAATGACAAACATGCTTTAAACTTCTTAATTACAGGTGCTCCACAATGGCACGATCAAAATTTCTCTGATGATTTAGAGGATTATGAATTACTAGGACAAAAGCAAAATGCAAATTCAGGTTTTCTTGATGGAGAACGTTATACTGAAAGAAGAAACTATTACCATAAGCCAGTTGCCAATTTAAACTGGGATTTCAATATTAATGAATCAATGGATTTATCTACAGTACTTTATGCTTCTTGGGGCCGTGGTGGTGGAACAGGTGGTCTTGGTAGTGGTAGAGTAAGAAATGACAGAGATGAAATAGACTTTGATCAAATTGTTGAAAACAATATCGCAAACGCTGATGCAGATGGTATAGCTGGTTTTGGAGGTTCATATGTAAGAAGAGCTTCTGTAAATAACCATAACTGGTATGGTTTACTTTCTAATTTAAATATAGAATCTAACGACTGGACATTTAATGTAGGGGTTGATAGTAGATTGTATCATGGAGATCACTTTAGACAAATAAATGATTTATTAGGACTTTCTGGTTTTAATGATAATTATGGTCTTGATCGTCCAGATGATTACGTGATAACTGAAGAATTTGAAGCTGATCCTTGGGGTGCATTATTTAATTTTGCAGATGATGATCAACGTTATTCTTATAACTACTCTGAAGACATTAATTATATTGGTGGATTTGGACAAATAGAATATGCTAACGATAACTTTTCTGTTTTTGTACAAGGTGCATTTTCTTCTCAAACTTACCAAAGAGAAGGTCATTTTGCTGATTCAGATGGAGAAGGAAAAGGAAAATCTGATAAATTATCTAAAACAGGTTATAATGTAAAAGGTGGTTTAAGCTATAACTTTAATGAAAACCATACAATATTTGCAAATGCAGGTCTTTTCTCACGTCAACCTTTCTTAGATAATATCTTTACTGATATTAGAAGATCTAATGATATTGTAAAACCAGACGTAGACAATGAAGAAATCTTAGGTTTTGAAGCAGGTTACCGTTTTAAAAATCAAAACTTAAAAGTTAATGTAGATTTCTATCATACTGAATGGGGAAATAGATTTGTACAATATGGAACACAAGAATTAGTAGATGGAGTTGAAACTTTTTTCACTAATAGATTATCAGATGTTAGTCAAAAACATATGGGATTTGAAACAGATGTTGCTTATAGACCAGGAAATGGAATATGGAAATTACATTGGTATACTTCAGTTGGAAATTGGAAATATGATGGAGAATCCCCAAGAACAAAGCAAAATGATGAAACAAACGAATTTGTTACTTTAACTAATGAAGAAAGTTCGCTTGATTTATCTGGAACTAAAGTTGGTAATGCACCACAAACTTCTACAGGGTTAGGATTAACGGTTAACATCTGTGAAAGCTTATCTGTAGATGGATCTTATAATATCTATTCAGATTTATATGAATTTGTTGATGCTGATGATGTAGTAGATGCAGCGACTTCTACACCTAGTACTGTATATCAACCTGAAAGATTAGACTCTTATACTCTAGGAGATGTTGGTTTAACTTATAAATTTAAGCTTGGAAATAACAAACTTACATTTAGAGGAAACGTATACAATGTATTTAACACTGCTTATGTTAACCAAAGAAATGCTTTTGGATATTACTTAGGAAACGGAAGAACATTTAATGGAAGTTTAAAATTCCAGTTCTAATATTTTCTTTTATTTAAATATTAAAAACGCCTTGAGAAATCAAGGCGTTTTTTTAGTTTAATATGCATATATTTGAATCTAACTAATCACTAATATTATGTATACAACACTTCAATTAATTCATTCTTATTGGGCTTATTTAACCTTATTAATTATTATTCTTGCAACTTTAAATGGGCTTCTAGGTCTTTTCTCTAATCGTAATTTTGGAGCTAAAGATTTACGTATTTCTCTTTTTGCATTAATCGTAACTCATTTACAAGTACTATTAGGACTTATTTTATTCTTTGTGTCACCAAATGGATTAAAAGCAATAAGTACTAATGGAATTGGAGAAGTAATGAAAAACGCTATTCAAAGACTCTTTGTAGTTGAGCATCCTTTAATTATGTTAATCGCAGTTGTTTTAATTACAATTGGATTTTCTAAACATAAAAAGAAAGAAGATTCAAAAAGAAAATTTAAAGTAATTACTATATTTTATACCATTGCCTTAATTTTAATATTAAGCAGAATTCCATGGGCACAATGGCTCTAAATTTATATAAGCAATAAAAAAAGCTTCTGATAATTCAGAAGCTTTTTTTTATTGTTCTTTTATTAAATAAAGGTAGACAGGAAAATGATCACTGTATCCTCCAGTAAAACTACCATTACTAAAACTACGATAAGGATATCCTTTATATTTCCCTCTAGGATTTGCTAAATACGATTTATCATAAATACCAGCTTTATAAAAACGATAGGTAGAAAAATCCTTTTTAAGTAATTCTGTAGAAAGAATCATTTGGTCAAATAAATTCCATCCATCTCTCCAGGCTAAAGTCCCTAATCCTTTTTTATGCATCTTCTCCATAGGGTTGTACAGTTCCTTCATTTTTAGGTCTTCTCTATCTTTTTTTGTCTTTAAAAACTCTTTTACACTTGGATTAGTTGGATCATCATTGAAGTCACCCATTGTAATAATCTTTGCATACGGATCATCGCTATATAATGAGTCAATTATTTGTCTGTTCAGTTTTGCAGCTTTTATTCTTTTAGACCTACTTCTTTCTTCTCCACCACTTCGTGAAGGCCAATGATTAACAATAAAGTGAATTTTTTCACCATCTAACATTCCACTCACTAATAATTGATCTCTAGTGAAAATCCTTTTAGTTGCATCATTGTTATCATATATAATGAGTTCATGTGCTTTATAATTTGTTGGAGTAAAAAGTTTTTTCTGATATAATAAAGCGACATCGATTCCCCTTCTGTCGGGTGAATCAAATTGTATAATTCCATAATCTTTAGAAAGTAAAGGTTCTTGATTCACTAAATCTTCTAACACCCTTCTATTTTCAATTTCACAAATGCCTATAATAGCTGGTGTAGTGCCAGTAACATCTTTTCCGATTTCAGAAATTACTTTTGCCATGTTTTTAAGTTTAGCATTATAAATTTCTTCAGTCCAATGATCTTTTCCATCGGGAGTTCTATCATCATCAAACGTGATTGGATCATTTTCAAAATCAAATAAATTTTCAACATTATAAAATGCGATGGTATTTACCTTAAAAGATTTTTTATCCTGTGCATTTATAATAGAAAAAGAGAAGCTAATTAGAATTAATATATGGTATTTAAAACTCATTTAATTGCATTATTTTGTTTTGGGGAGTTTAAATACTTCTTATAATATATAGAAATATACATTTTTTTAATTAACTTTGATTATAACTCTCCTATAGATGTTTTAAAACATCGCAAATTCAATTTATAACTACAACACTTAAAACAAATTTCGAAAACTATTTTTTGACCTCTTGAAGCCCCTCTTATTGTAGTAATTAAATTGAAAATGCAAAGAAATTTTCAGGATGAAAAATTTTTATTTAACTTCCTTTTTCACAATTTTTTGTGGATTAAGTATAGGTGCACAGAAAGCTTTCGTAAAGGGTAGAGTAGTTGATACCAATTCGAGTGAAGTTATTCAAAATGTAAATGTTCGTATCCAATCTAGTACTTATAGTACAATAACCGATGCGCAAGGGATGTTTTTTATTAGTAGTACAGACCTTCCTCAAGGAGAGCAAGTACTACTAGTAAGTAAACAAGGATATTTAGCTCAACGAGTTCCCATTACTATACAAAATGGAACCACCATTAATCTTGATCCATTATTATTTGAAATTGATTTAACTGAAATCGAAGCGCAAATAGGAATCATTAGTCTTTCAGACAATGAATTAGACCAAGATGAAGGGACATCATTTAATATTTCAGGCTTGCTTCAAGCGTCAAAAGATGTATTTTTAAATGCAGCTGCTTACGATTTTAGTGCAACATTTTTTAGGCCGCGGGGCTTAGATAACGCCAATGGTAAAGTTCTTATCAATGGTCTTGAAATGAACAAACTATTTAATGGTAGACCTCAATGGGCAAATTGGGGCGGTATTAATGATGTTCAAAGAAACCGTGAATTTACTATGGGACTTAAGGCTAATGATTACACTTTTGGTGATCTAGCAGGTACTACAAATATGGTAATGAGAGCTTCTCAATACCGTAAAGGAGGAAGATTTTCTTATGCAACTGCAAATAAAAGTTACCAAGGACGTGTTATGGGGTCTTACCATAGCGGACTTAATTTAAACGGTTGGGCTTATTCTGTGTTAGCTTCAAGACGTTTTGGTACTGAAGGATATATTGATGGTACCTCTTATAATGCTAATTCATTTTTTGCTTCTGTAGAGAAAAAGATAAATGATGAACACAGTTTAAACTTTATGGGGATATACACACCAAATAGAAGAGGTAAATCCACCGCTATTACAGAGGAAGTTTTTAGACTCAAAGGGAGAAAATACAATCCGAATTGGGGATATCAAAATGTAGAAAAAAGAAATAGTAGAATAAAAGAGGTAGTAGAACCTATTATTATGTTAAATCATTACTGGAAGGTTTCAGAAAAATCTAACTTAAATACAAATCTTGGATATCAATTTGGAAAAGTGGGAAATACTAGATTAGATTATGGTGGCAATAGAAACCCTGCAGGAAATTATTATCAAAGATTACCTAGTTATTTATTAAGAAATGAAAGCTTAACATCTTATGATTATCAATTAGCGTATGAAGCTGAACAAGAATTCATAAACGATGGACAGTTAGATTGGAATTCATTATACCAAGGGAATGATAATACTGTTGATGGTTTCTCTACTTACGTGCTTCAAGAAGACAGAAATGATGACAATCAACTATCGTTTAACACTATTTTTAATACTGTTTTAAATGAGAATATAAGTTTAAATGCAGCTATAAATTTTAGGGATTTAAAAAGTGAAAATTTTGCTGAAGTAATAGATCTATTAGGAGGCGAAGGTTATATAGATTTTGATCGTTTTGGAGATGGTGGAACTGAAGGGCAAAGTGATTTATTAAATCTAAATCGAATTGTTCAAGAAGGGGATCGGTATAAATATAATTATGAACTTAATGCAAATGTAGTTTCAGGATTTGTACAAGGGCAATTTAAATATAATACGATAGATTTTTATGTAGCAGCTAATGTGGCTAAAACAAAATACCAAAGAACTGGGATATACAAAAACGGCTACTTTCCAGATGAAGGTCGTTCATTAGGAGATAGTGATGAATTAGATTTCACTGCGATTGGAGTAAAAGCAGGAGTAACGTATAAGCTCACAGGACGTCATTTAATCGATTTGAATGGAGGTTATTTTACCAAAGCTCCTACCATGAGAAATTCTTTTGCAAATGCAAGACAAAGTAATGATTTAGTTGAAGGGATTGCTGAAGAATCTGTTAAGTCTGTAGATATAAGTTACATCTATAGATCTCCAATTGTTAAAGCGAGATTGACAGGATATTATGCAGGGCTTGATGATGCTTCTGATATAGGATTCTTTTTTACACAAAATGCCCTTGGAAATGATGATAACACTGCTTTTGTACAAGAAATTGTAACAGGGATTAGTAAAAGAAATGCTGGTGTAGAACTTGGTATTGAAGCACAGGTGTTGCCCACGTTTAAACTTAAAGCAGCTGCAACTATTGGCCAAAATGTATACACTAATAAACCAGAACTTTACCTAGCAGGAGATGATTTTGATTTAGATCCAAATGATGGTTTCGTAGAAGGAAATGATTTATTTAGAAAAGGAAAAAGAGAAGCATCCCTAGAAAATCATCATGTTTCTGGCGGACCAGAAAGAGCATATCAAATAGGAATCGAATACCGAGATCCAAATTTTTGGTGGGTAGGAGTTACAACTAATTATTTTTCAAATGCTTATGTTGATGTAAGTAATTTAAGAAGAACAAGCGATTTCTATACAGATATAGACGGACTTCCATATAATGATTACGACGAAGAGGTAGCTAGAGGATTATTAAAACAAGAACAATTAGATGATTATTTCCTGGTCAATGTTATTGGAGGAAAGTCATGGAGAGTTAAGAGGTATTATGTTGGCTTCTTTGCCTCAATCAATAATGTGCTAGATCAAAAATACAAAACTGGTGGTTTCGAAGATTCTCGTCGTGCTAGTTATAGACAACAAGTTGAAGAACAAGGACGTGAAAATGGCCCTGTGTT
Organism: Candidatus Marifrigoribacter sp. Uisw_064; assembly: GCF_047730175.1. Lineage (GTDB taxonomy): Bacteria > Bacteroidota > Bacteroidia > Flavobacteriales > Flavobacteriaceae > Marifrigoribacter. The sequence continues at coordinate 1,075,242 of NZ_CP159833.1, read as the reverse complement.
TGGAAGCCGTTATTTCTTTGGTAGTGGGGCGACCTATTACCTAAATATTTATGTAAGATTTTAATTAACTGAATAAAAAATATACAAATGAAAACTTTAAATTTTTATAAACTAATCATACTGTTTTTCACAGTGACCATGATATATTCTTGTGTTAAAGATGATGATTATGATACGCCCAATCTTGTAGTTGCAGACCTTAATTTAGATGAAGCTCTAGTTATTACGATTTCTTCTTTAAGCAATTTATTATTACAAGAACAAATAAACAACGAAAACGATGTTTTAACTTTTGATGGTGGAACTGAAGGTTTTGGGAGGTACATTTCAGGATATGTTATTTCAAATGATGAAGCAGGAAATTTTTTCGAAGAAATTATTTTACAAGATGCTGCAGAAAACCCAACCCTAGGTGTAAAAGTATTAATTGACGTTAATCCATTATATATCACTTATGAATTTGGAAGAAAAGTATTTATCAAATTAGATGGTTTAACTGTAGGTTTAGATAGTGGTGTTTTAAGCATAGGAATCCGTGAAGGAAACCGAATCGAAAGCATGTCTCAAACCAATATGGAAAGCAATGTATTTAGAGAAAATGATCTAATGGATATCGTAGCAATGCCAATTTCTATTTCTGAATTCTCAGCTGATAAAACTAATTTATATGTGCGTTTAAATGATGTACAGTTTAATAGAAATGATGTTTTAGGAGATGATCTTTTATCTTTTGCAGGAGAGCCTACAGATGATTTTGATGGGGAACGTCTTTTAGAAAGTTGTGCTAATGGTTCAACTACAATTTTTAGTACCAGTACATTTGCTGATTTTAAAGCAAATCTATTACCTAATCAAAGAGGTTCAATTGAAGGGATTCTAACCTATAACTTTTTTGGAGATCAATTTAATGTTGTTCTAAATGATCTAAACGGGATTAACTTTGATAACCCAGATCGTTGCGACCCAACCGAAGTAGATTGTGGTTTAGCTGAAAATACAGGATCTAATATATTATTTAGTGATTTTTTCGAATCTTTTAGCGATGGTGAAACTATTTTTGGGAATGGTTGGACCAATTACAAAGAATCAGGAACTCAAGAATGGGGAGCTTATTTTGATGATGGCTCTAATGCTTCATTAGGTATTTCTGCACATATTGGTTCATATCAATCAGGAGATGTAAGTACGATAGCTTGGTTAATTTCTCCAGAATTAAACTTTGATAATCAAGAAAATGAAACTTTAAATTTTAAAACATCCAACAGTTTTTCTGACGCAAGTTACTTAGAATTATTATTTTCTGGTGATTGGGATGGGAACCCAGATAACATCGCTTCTGCTACTTGGGATATATTAACTGCTGCTACTTTAGTGAGGGATGATGATTTTTTTGGTGATTGGATCGATTCTGAAAATGTAGATTTATCTTGTATTATTGGAACAGGTTATATTGGTTTAAAATATATAGGAAGTGGAGACGCAGATACTGACGGAACTTACGAATTTGATGAAATTGAAATTAACTTCTAAGTCCTTAATTTAATTATAAAAAAGGATGTAATTTAAAGCACAGCCTTTTTTTATTTCCAAGTGTTTCCTTTTAGTTTTAGAGCCGCTTTTAATATGTCTTTTTGGCTAATTTGTCCTACAAGTTTTCCATTTTCAACAATTGGAAACCTTCTCCGTTTTGATTTTAAAAATTTATCAGCAGCATCAAATATATTCATCTCTCCATCAATCGTTTCAACATTTTTTACCATGTGTTGTTCAACATGAATATTGCCTAAAGGCTGATTATAGTATCTACTTTCACTAATTTGCTTTATGCAATCTCCTTCAGAAATAATACCCATTAATTCATGTTTTTCATTAATAACAGGGCCTCCAGATATTTTATTCTTTATAAGAATAGTCATTACTTCTAAAACAGATTGTTTAGGGTGAAAAGTAATGAGGGATGTAGTCATGTAATCTGAAACTTTTATTTGTTCAGATTTTTTTTTAATTAACTTTGATCTTTTACCAATAAAACTCTTAATACCCATAAATATAACTATTTAAATAACAGTAATATAGTCATTTTCTTGATTTATTCCTTTCTTTTTTTATAAGTTAATTGTTAGGGCATAATTTTGTATTTTTAAAAAAGCAAATAATCCTTAAATAGGAAACAGCAAACAATTCATATGAAGCGTTATAGAAATATCCTTTCCTTACTCTTACTCATTGGATTAATTTATTATAGCTTTTATAGTTTAATGCCTCAAGCTGATTTATCTTCTGAAATAGCAGCGGATCAATTTTCAATTGAAAGAGCATTAATTCCTTTAAAAGAAATTTCAAAAAAACCCCATTATCATGGATCTCAAGAGCATAAAAGAGTTAGACTATTTTTAGAAAAACAACTTCAAGCGTTAGGATTTGAAACTCAGATTCAAGAAGGCTTTGTTTTTGATTCAAATTCAAAACGATTAGATCGACCAAAAAATATTGTAGCTAAATTAAGAGGAGCGCAGAATACAAAAGCTTTAATCCTGCTTTCGCACTATGATAGTGCATTAATACCTTCTTTTGGTGCGAGTGATGCAGGCAGCGGAGTAGTTACAATTCTAGAAAGTATAAGAGCATATTTAGCGAGCGGTGCGAGCCAAAAAATGATATAATCATTGTTTTTAGTGATGCGGAAGAAATTGGTTTAGATGGAGCTCATTTATTTGTTTCAGAACATCCTTGGGCTAAAGAAGCAGGCTTGGTGTTAAATTTTGAAGCACGAGGAAGTGGCGGCCCAAGTAATATGATTCTTGAAACCAATGGAGGCAATGCCAACCTTGTTAAGGCTTTTGTAGAAGCTAAGCCAGAGTATCCAGTAGCATCATCATTAATGTATAGTATTTATAAAATGCTTCCTAATGATACAGATTCTACCGTTTTTAGGGAAATTGGAGATATAGACAGCTATTTTTTTGCATTTATAGACGATCATTTCGATTACCATACAGCGAATGATACTTTTGAAAATTTAGATAGAAATACCTTAGCACATCAAGGAAGTTATTTACTACCCTTAATACATTATTTTGCTGAAAATGATTTATCAGATTTAAAGTCTAACGAAGACTATGTTTATGTAAACTTTCCTTTTATAAAAATGATTAGCTATCCTTTTTCATGGGTTGTCCCTATGCTTATTTTAGCTTCTTTTCTTTTAATTGCACTTATTTTCTTCGGAATTTCTAAAAGAAAATTATCTCCTAGAAATATTGGAGTAGGTTTTTTACCCTTTTTAGTTGCTCTTATAATTAGTGGAGTTGCCGGTTTTTTTGGATGGAAAGCAATATTATATTTCTATCCTCAATATCAAGAAATACAACATGGATTTACTTATAATGGACATACTTATATCGCATTTTTTGTATTTCTAATACTTGGAATATTATTTAGAACCTATCATGTTTTTTCAAAAAAGATAGATGGAACAAACCTATTAATTGCTCCCCTCGTTTTTTGGATGATTATCAATGGTATTGTTGCTGTATATTTAAAAGGAGCAGGATATTTTATTATTCCGGTTTTCTTTGCATTATTAACTTTGTGGGTAAACATTAAACAAGAACAGCCCAATAAATTATTAATGCTAATCTTAGCAATTCCAGCTATTTTTCTATTTGCTCCATTAATACAATTTTTTCCAGTTGGATTAGGATTAAAGATGATTGTGCTAAGTTCTGTGTTTACTGTTTTATTGTTTGGATTGTTGCTTTCAGTTACAAGGTTTTATAAAATGAAAAAAACGCTTTCTTACCTTAGTTTTATTCTTGCAGCATTATTTTTTATTAGTGCACATACAACAAGTGATTTTTCAGAAGAAAGACAAAAACCAAACAGTCTAATTTATTATCAGGATGCCAATACTCAAAAAGCATTTTGGTTAACGTATGACAAAACCTTAGATGATTGGACGAAAGGATATTTAGGTGATACACCCGAAAAAGCGGATAAGTTTGCAATCAACACAGAAAACAGTAAATACAATACAGGATATAGTTTTGCCTCAGAAGCACCTAATAAATCAATACCTCTTTTTGAAACTTTATTGAATGATGATACCATAATAGATGCAATAAGAAAAGTTAGGTTTACGATTATACCGAATCGAAATATAAATCAGATTTCATTATTTGCAGATACTTCTATAACATTTCAATCTTTAGCTTTTAACGGTAAAATTGTTCCGAAAGACATTTCTGGTACTGTCTTCAGTAATAGAAAAGAGAATAAACTGTTGCGATATTATGTAGCCGATAATGATTCGTTGGAGGTTAGTTATACCATTAAAAAAGAGATTCCTGTTTCATTTACAGTACTAGAGTATTCATTTGATTTATTAGACAATAATCAGTTTACTATTAATAAAAGACCAAAGCATACCATGCCAAAACCATTTGTAATAACAGATGCAATAGTGATTAAAAATACGATAGATATAAACACATTAATTAAATACGATTCTGTAAAACCTTTAAAAATTGAGTAAAACAATAGCGATAGCAGGAATGGGATGGTTGGGTCTAAGTCTGGCACAACGATTACATCTTTTAGGATATAAAATTAAAGGGTCAGTCACAAGTTTAGCAAAAGCCGAAACGCTTCAAAAAAACGGATTTGAAGTATATCCAATTGAAATTTCAGAAATAGGAATAAAAGGGCCTATAAAAACATTTTTAAAGGAAGTGGATTACCTGGTTCTTTTAATTCCTCCGGGATTGAGAAGAAATACAGGGGCTGACTATGTTTTAAAAATGACTCATTTGCTGGAACAAATTGAATTGTCTTCTGTAAAAAAAGTAATTCTGATAAGTAGCACTTCTGTTTATGCAGATGAACAAGGTCAGGTTACAGAAAAAATAGAACCTCAACCTTCGTCACAATCAGGAAAACAATTATTACAAGTAGAACAGTTATATTCAAATAAACCAACAATACAAGCCACTATAGTGCGCTTTGGAGGGCTTTATGGAGGCAGTAGACAACCTGTTAGGTATTTAGCGGGGCGTAAGGATTTAAATGGAGGAAAAGCTCCTGTAAACTTAATTCATAGAAATGATTGTATCGGTATCCTTGTCGAAATTATTAAACAAGATAAATTGGGTTTCATTTTTAACGCTGTAAGTCCAAAACACCCAAAAAAGAAAACGTATTATTATAATAAGGCGGTAGAACTAAAATTAGACCCTCCAACTTTTTCAGAAGAAAATGAGGAAGAAATTTATAAAAGAATCGATTCGGTGAATATAATAGAACAGTTGGGCTATACTTTTAAAGAATCGTTAGAATAAACCTTAATTTTTTTGATCTTGTAATTCTAATTGATAAATAGAATCTAAAAAACGTTTTTGTTTTTCAAGCTCATTTTTCTCATCGTCTTTGCGTTGTTCGTCAATATCATCTTTTAAAAACTTCTCATTAATCTGAATAATAAAGTTTTTTACTGACACATTTACTTCATTTATATATTGCTGCAATCTTAAAGAATCAATTCTAGCTTTATTTAATTCTTGTTGTAATAAACTAGTTCGTGTTTTAATGATTATAATTCTTGAGTTTAAAGATTGTGTAAATAAAGTGTCTGGAATGTTATTAGACAATGAATCTACTTGAGAAGTAATACGTTCCATACTAGACTTTAAATCTTCTATAGTCTTCCCATTAATAGATTTAATTTCAGATTCAAAATCTTCATAAACTCCCCATTGAGTTATTTCATCTAAGGCCTTATTTGTTAAGGTAGGAAAAGCAAAAGTTTTATCACCATAAAGTATCGTACTGTCTTGTTTATTTTCAGTTAGCTGCATAGAACCTTCTGAATTTTCCCCGCAGGAAACTATAAAGAAACCAATAACTAAAATACTAAGTAAATATGAAGTAAAAGAATTCATTATTTTTTTTTAACCTAGACAAATATACTAGTAAAATCATAAAGTTATGGTTAATATTTTCTGAAAGAAATGGTTGAGATAATATGTATATTTACGTTTTAATTTTCCCCTTATATGAAAAAGAGAATTCTTATTATTGGTGCGTCAGGACAGATAGGAACTGAGTTAACCGCAAAGTTAAGAGAACTACACGGAAACCATAAAGTAGTAGCAACAGATATTAGAGAACCTGAGTCTACTATAGTTTCAGAGGGTCCTTTTGAGATTTTAGATGCAATGGATAGTGAAGCAATTCAAGATATCGTTATCCAGTATGAAATAACGGAAGTTTATTTAATGGCTGCCATGCTTTCAGCAACAGCAGAAAAATTTCCAATGAAAGCATGGAATTTAAATATGACTTCGCTCTTTAATGTTTTAGATCTTGCGAAAGAACATAAAATTAAAAAAGTTTTTTGGCCTTCTAGTATTGCTGTCTTTGGCCCTACAACTCCAGCGATAGATACACCTCAAAATACAATTATGGAACCTTCTACTGTGTATGGAATAAGTAAACAAACAGGAGAGCGTTGGTGCGAGTATTATTTTAATAGATATGGAGTTGATGTAAGAAGTATTCGATACCCAGGCATTATTAGTTATACAACGATGCCAGGTGGTGGGACTACAGATTATGCAGTAGATATTTATCATAAGGCAATTAAACATAAAAAATATATATGTTTTTTATCTGAAAAAACAACGTTGCCTATGATGTATATGGATGATGCAATAAAAGCTACTATTGGAATCATGGAAGCAACTAAAGGATCTATTAAAATTAGAAATTCATACAATCTTTCAGCTATGAGTTTTAATCCTCAAGAAGTTACCGAAAGTATTAAAAAACACATTCCAGATTTTGAAATAGGTTATACACCGGATTTTAGACAAAAAATAGCAGATACATGGCCTCAATCAATTGATGATAAAGAAGCTAGGAAAGATTGGGGATGGGCGCATAAATTTTCATTAGATGATATGACTAAAATTATGCTCGATAATTTGAAATAGTATTGTTTTTAATTCTAATAAATAGAAAAACCCTTGTTCTAGAACAAGGGTTTTTCAGTAATGGTTGGTTTATATATCTTATTTCTTTATGATAAGAAATTCAGATCTTCTATTAAGTTGATGTTGTGCATCTGTACAATTAGCACCACATTTTTCAACTGGGCTGTTTTCTCCAAAGCCTTTCCCAGAAATTTTACTAGTTTCAATTCCTTTTGAAATTACATACTGTACAGTAGATTGAGCTCTTCTTTCTGAAAGCTTGTTGTTATAATCATCAGAAGCTATATTATCTGTATGACTTTCTACTTCAATAATCATAGCAGGATATTTTTGCATGATAGCAACAAGTTTATCTAACTCAAAAGCAGCTTGTGCTTTAATATTGTGTTTGTCAAAATCAAACAAAATAGGATTTAATACTACTTTTTCATCCACTATAATTTCTTCAATTGGACGAAGTCTTAAGGTAGTATTTACTTCTTTCTCTTTTGTAGAAGCAACTGTTACCGCATTACTTTCGTAATCTTGTAAATATCCTTGAATAATATGTTCTTTTTCACATTCAGCTAAAAGTGTAGCTCTACCGTCATTATCTGTAGTTTTAGTAGACAATTTATTTTCAAAAGCATCATATAATTCAACTCGAACACCACCTAAAGGAGCATTGGTTAAATCGTTTACTACTTGAACATTTATAGCTACTTCACATTCTTCTTCTATTCTCTTTATTTGAAAGATATCATCACTTCCTATACTTCCTTTACGGTCTGAAGAAACATATCCTTCTTGTGAAGTTGAGTTATACTTGAACGCAAAATCATCGGAAGGGCTATTAATTCCTGAGCCCATATTGGTGACAGAACCAAAATTATTTCCTGAAGCTTCAGCACTAAATACATCTAAACCACCAACACCTAGATGCCCATCACTAGAAAAATATAATGTTCCTGCTTCATCTACATAAGGGAACACTTCTTTTCCTTCTGTATTGATATCTCCACCTAAAATTTCTGGAGTACCTAAACTACCATCTTTTTTAATAGCTACTTTGTATATATCAGACATACCTTTACCGCCAGATTTATCACTAACGAAATACAGCGTATTTCCATCAGAACTTAATGCGGGTTGTCCAGTTGAATATTCATGACTATTAAAGTTAACAGAACGGACTCCTTTCCATTCTCCATCAATTTTTTCAGCATAATAAAGGTTAATTTGATTAATGCCATCTTCACTCTTCTTGTATTTTCCTTCGTAAAAATCATTGCGATCAAAATACATTCTTTTTCCGTCTGCTGAAATCGCAACATTTCCTTCGTGATATTTGGAATTAATATCACCCTCTAATAATGAAGCATTTTTAACACCTCCACCAATTACATCTGCAATATATATATCTAAGTAAGGTTGATCATTCCACTTATATTTTTTACGGCTTTTATTTCTTGCTGAAGAGAAATAAAACTTATTACCTAGAACTGTACCTCCAAATTCTGAGTATTCAGTATTGATGTCCTTCATATTAGATGCAGTATAGTTTTTTGCACCGTCTAAAATTTTAGGAACATAGTTAGGATTCTTCATGAATTTTGTTGCTCGAGAATCGTTAGGACTCATTTCAGCAAATTTTTTCATCCATGTATTATGATCGCTATACTTTCCATTTGATTTTAAAGATTGAGCATAATTATATACAGTCTCGGCGCTATACTTATTTCCTTTTACAGCACGTTTATAATAAGTTTCAGACTTTTTAGTGTCATTGATAAAGTAATAACAGTTCGCCAGGCGCTCGAACACATAAGCCGTTCCTTTCCCTTTTTTTATCAATTTTTGATATGCCTCTGCAGCATTAGTATATGCAAGCCTATCATATAATTGATCTGCTTTTTTAGTTTTTTCGTTTTGAGCAGTAACGACCGAAGCACTTACTACAAGAATTAGAAATAGGATATATATTTTTTTCATTTTGAATGAACTTAAATTAGAAATTAGAAATATCTAGGTGAACGTAATGTACGTTTTTTGAAATTTAGGTCGAAGTTAATAATAACTTCGTGAGATGCATCTGCCACAACTTTAATGTCTGACACGACTCTATCATAAGCATATCCAATTCGAATGTTTGGATTAATTTGAAAGCCTACCATACCGCTAAATGAATCGTCTAAACGATAGGAAGCTCCAATTTCAAATTTTTCATAAAACAGCGCATTTAAATTTCCATCGTATGATATAGGAGCGTCAAATGCTGTTTTTACCATTACAGATGGTTTTAATTTAAAATTTTCTGTTACTTGGAAAACATATCCTGCAGTACCGAAATAATGATTTGTTTCAGAACCAAATTTAGTACCATTTTCATCTAAATGAACAGAGTTTAACATGTTTGGAACAGAAAAACCAAAATAAAAGTTATCATTATATAAGAACGCCCCCGCTCCTATATTTGGATAGGTATTATTTATATCTTGTGAGAAAAATGGATCTCCAGGGTCTTGTAAGACTAGACTTGTTAAACCTACATCATGAAATGTTGCACCTGCTTTTATACCTAAAGCAAGGTTGAAACTTTCACTTAACTGTAATGTATAAGAAAAATCAACAAAAACATTGGTTTCACTGATTGGTCCTAATTCATCTTTAATAGCAGATAGACCCAAACCTACTTTATCTCCAATTGGAGAATGAGCAGAAAAAGTGAAAGTCACTGGATTGTCGGCAATACCAGACCACTGGTTTCTATACAATGCAGTAAGATGTAAACTTTCCTTAGAACCCGCATAGGCAGGGTTAACCACATTCATATTGTACATGTATTGGGTATACTGTGGGTCTTGTTGTGCCGAGGCAAAGTCGGCATACAGAATACTTAGCAAGAGTACTAATAGCGTTGTTTTTTTCATTATGATAGGTTATTTATTTTAAAAGTAATATTTTTAATTTATTTGTTATAATATATTATACATTTAACTTTACTATATATAATAAATGTTAAAAAGGTTGTTTAATTATTCAAAATCTCTATTTATATATACCCATCCAGTTACTTGATTACCAAATATTGGATCATTTCCATTCATCGTAATTATATAGAAATAAGTTCCTGTTGGTAATAAAACATTATCATCGGTTTGACCGCCCCATCCTTTAACATAATTATTTCTTTCATAAACGTTAACTCCATTTCTATTATAGACTTGGAAATTAGCAACTCCAGTACGATCTGAAATAAATTCAAGATCAAAATAATCATTAAAACCATCATTATTTGGACTTAATCCTTGAGGGATAAAACAATTTCCAGAATTAAAAAGGGTAATTGACGCATAATCATAAGCTATACATCTTTGTTTTTTAACTCTAACTCTATAAGATACTGAACCTGATTCATTTTCTGTTAATGAAATCTCTAAAGAAGCACTAGTTTCCCCTTCAATAATAACTTCATCTTTTTCCCATCTATACTCTACATCACTATCGTTTGATATAGCAACAAGAGTATTTATATCATCAGGACATACTTTAAGTTGTGTAGGACTTAAGCTTACTTCTAAACCTTCAGGAAGTTCTAAATTTATTGAATCTTCAGCTGTACATATACCAAGAGTAACGATTACACTATATGAACCTTCGATAGTTACAAGAAGAGTTGGATTATCAAAATCTCCAAAATCAATTAATTCACCATTTAAAAACCATTGGTAAGTTGCATCTGAGGCATCATAGTTTAAAGGTGATGCATCTAACCAAACATCTTGATCAAAACATGTTAAGAAATCATCTCCTAATTCTATTTGAACATCATTGGCATTAGAAATTACAATCGAATCACTTGTTGTACATATATTGAAAGTAACAATTACAGAATAAGTTCCTATGTCGGAAACGACTAAAGTTACTCCTGTTTCACCAGTTAATACAGTTCCATTTAAGCTCCATTCGTAAGTTGCTTCAGTAGGATCATAGTTAGAAGGTGCAGCGTTTAATAAAAATTGATCTTCAAAACATGTAGCAATATCTTCCCCTAAATCGATTAATATGTCATTTGCAGCAGAAATTACAACTGAATCATTTGATGAACATACACCAACGCTCACTAATACTGAGTAAGTTCCAATAGTACTTACAGCTAATGTCGCATTTGTTTCACCAGAAATAACGGTTCCATTTAAACTCCATTCAAAGCTTGCTAAAGATGAATCGTAATTACTTGGAGTAGCATCTAAAACAACTTGACCTTCAAAACAAGTTTCAAAATCTTGACCTAAATCAATATTAATATCGTTTGCTGAAGTAATTATTATACTATCTTGACTAGAACATGATCCGTCATTAACGACTGCTGAATAGGTGCCTATTCCTGTAATGATTAAAGTAGCATTTGTTTCACCAGTTAGAATAGTTCCATTAAGGCTCCATTCATAATTAAATTGTTGTATCGGTGTATTTGTAGGTGTGGCATCTAATATGATTGGATTGATAAGACAAGTTTCAATATCTCCACCTAAATCAAAAATAGGGGTAGTACCTAGATTAACTTCAATATTATCTTCTGTCGTACAACCATCCACAGTAACTTGTAAAGTGTAAATTCCAGATTGAGTAACCGTAATGGTTGGTGTTGTTTCTCCTCCAGGACCCCACAGGTAGATTGCTCCAGCTGTTTCACCTTCAATTACAGGTATAATTTCATAGGAGGAGATATCACATAAGTTTATATCATCTCCTAAATCAACTGAAAAAGCGGCCAATTGAATTGTAACTTCATCAGTTCTTAAACAACCATTTCCTGTTACTTCAGCTTTGTATAATCCTGAAGATGTTACATTAAGTGTGCTTGCAGTTTCACCGATTAATTCAGTGTCATCTTTAAACCATTTATAAGAAACATCACTAAGCTCAGAAATATTTGTAGGAGTTGCGTCTAAAGTGATATCTGTTCCGTCGCAAATAGATTGATCATCCCCTAAATCGAATACGGGGCTTTCAAAAAATTCTACAAGAATTTCATCAGAAGAAATACAATCTGGGGCTTGTTCAAAGGCAACTTCGATGCGGTACAATCCTTCTTCACTAACCACTAAAGTGCTATTTGTTTCGCCAACTAATTCCACTCCGTCTTTAAACCATTGGTAGGTCGCTCCAGGGGTATCGCCAGCATCTAAAGTGATGGTTTCAAAATTACAAACGGCATTTCCTGTTGAAATTAGAATGTCATCTCCTAAATCTACATTTCCAATATCGAAACTGCCCGCTTCAATAAAAACAGCAGAATCTAATGCTGTATCCGTCTCATCAGCAATTACTAATTTAATTGTATAAGGATTTCCAACGATAACACTTCCAATAGCTTGTAAAGAAACTATTTGTCCATTATAATCTATGGTAGCTTCTGATTCAGGATTAAAAGGAGTAAAATTATATTTATCGAAATACTCCTCATTAATAGCGGAACATTGACCAGGTACATCTGGATGTATATTTGTCACTTCAATTGGAATATTAGTTCCAGGCAGTACTGCAAGGTTTTGAACAACACCAGTTACTTGATCAGTGATAATAAAAGCAAAAGCATCAGAATAAGTGCATTCAAAATTTTGATTGTATTCTTCGGAAGCTAATAAAAAATTAAAGCTAATTTGATCTATTAAAGGGACAAAATCAAATTGAACCCAAGAGGCATTATTTGTTTGTGTCGCAGTGGTATTAGCTTCAAGGTCTAAATCTCCTGGCCAATTTAAACCTCCATCACTATGAAGTGTTAGATTAGGTCCTGGTGCATTTAATACATTTCCTGAAGTTAAAATAAGACCTTCTTGAAAAGGAAAATCTGCGCCATTTGCATAAAAAGCCCCTATTCCATTTACATCCCCAAAATCTGTTCCAGTGCTTTGTGAAAAATTTGAAAGCTCAACACAATTGCTATTAAATAATACATCTTCTACTAATTCTTGAGTTGATAAGGAATCATCTATTTCAAAAATTCCACTTAAACAAGAAATTCCGTTACTTGAAATAATACAATTTGAATCGTCTGCGTTTTCTACAGTTATCACAACAATTGTAGTAGGGGCATAAGGTCCAAAAGACACAATGCCTGTTGTAGTAACAGATTGTTGAGGACTTCCTTGATCATCATTAATATTTATTGTCGTTGCAGTTCCTAAATCTTGAACATCTACTAAAACCGAAAAGTCTTCACCTTCTTGACAATCATCTGTATCATAACTAACAGTTGGATTTAAACAAGTTTGACACCAAACATCCCAATCCCACTCAATAAAACCACCAGTTGAACAACCAATTACACTATCAGAATCAATCATAAGTGTAATTGTGTCACCAGAGGATTGAAAAGTAAGCCCTGCTAGATTTCCATTATTTCCGTAAGGTAATGCAGCATTTAGATTAGTAACACCGTCGGTATCAAAAACAAAAACTTCATCAAAATTAACCTCAGTCTGTCCAGCATTAAACACTAAGTTTAAAGGCAACCCAGAAGTATTGGTAAAGACAAATTGTGTTGTATCATTACTAGTATAACAATAAGTAAAATTAGCATGCCCAGCAGCACAATCAATAATTGTCTGACTATATAAACTTGTAGACATAAAAAGATACACCAATACAGAAGCTATAAGTATAGAATACTTGTTTCTTCTTTTAGATTGCTTAATAAATTTGTCTTTAAAGTTCATATACATTAAATGATTAAATTATTCAGCTTCTTTATTTAAATATATCCATCCAGTTACTTGATTACCAAAAACAGGATCAAGACCTTTTAAAATGATTACATAGTAATAAGTACCTGTTGGTAAAAATACTCCATCATTTGTTTGACCTTTCCATTGTCTCACATAATTGTTTCTTTTATACACCTGCACGCCATTTCTATTAAATATTTGGATATTATCAATTCCTGTACGATCTGCAAGGAATTCTAAATCTAGGCGGTCATTAAATCCATCTCCATTTGGAGATAGACCTTGAGAAATAATACAATTTCCAGCTCTATATAATTCAACATTTGTATACGCTACAGCTCTACATCTTCCTTTTTTAACTCTAACGGCATAAGACATTAATCCCGTTTCACCGCTTTCAATTGATATATCAAGAGTTTGACCTGTTTCTCCAAGAATTTCATTTCCATTTAGAAACCAAGTAAATTCAACATTACTATCGTTAGTTTCTGCAATTAAAGTGTGAACCTCGTCTGGACAAACTTTAAATCCAGGTTCCAAAGAAACATCTAATTCATCTGGCAATTCTAAATTAATAGAATCTTCAGTAGTACAAACTCCTAAAGTTACTATTACACTATAAGTACCTTCTGAAGTCACTAACAATGTAGCATTGTCAAAATCTCCAAAATCAATTAAAGTACCATCAAGAAACCATTGGTAAGTTCCATCATTAGCGGCATAATTTGATGGAGTAGCATCTAGCCATACATCTTCATCAAAACAAGTTAAGAAATTATCTCCCAGCTCTATTTGAATATCATTAGCATTTGTAATTACAATCGAATCTTGAGTACTACATACTCCGACATTTACAATAACAGTATATGTTCCAAGTTGTGAGGCTGCTAAAGTAACATTAGTTTCACCTACTAAATCAGAACCGTCTAGACTCCATTGATAGGTTGCATTTGCAGGGTCATAATTTGAAGGTGTGGCGTCTAAAATTACATTATCTACTAGACAAGATGATATATTATCACCTAATTCAATAGCGATATCATTTGCACTTGTAATCTCCATTGAATCTTCAGAAGAGCATTCACCAAAACTAACAGTACAAGAATAAGTTCCTAGTTGTGAAGCAACTAAAGTAACACTTGTTTCACCTGCTAACACAGTTCCATTTAAACTCCATTCATAAGTAACATCAGCAGGATCATAATTAGATGGTGTTGCGTCTAAAATAATATTATCTAAGAGACATGCACTAATGTTATCACCTAAATCAAATGCTATGTCGTTTGCGGGTGTAATAATAATACTATCTTCATCTACACATTGACCAGAAGTAACTACTACAGAATATGTACCTATAGTTGTTACAGTTAATAGGGCATTAGTTTGACCAGCGATTACTGTGCCATCTAGGCTCCATTCATAGGTAACAAGTGAAGGGTCAATATTTGCTGGTGTAGCATCTAATTCTACCGGACCATCAAAACAAGTACTAAAATCATCTCCTAAATCAACACCTAAGTCGTCGCTAGGAATAATTGTTACTGAATCTTCAGCAGTACAAATACTATTAGTAACAATAACACTATAAACTCCATATTGAGTTGCAATCAATGTTTGACTTGTTTCACCAGCTATAATAGTGCCATCTAAACTCCATTCATAAGTAGCAGTAGCTGGATCTATATTTGTAGGTGAAGCATCTAGAATAACTTGAGCTTCAAAACAAGTTGTAATGTCATCACCTAATTCGATCACTGGGCTTTCATTAAATAATATCTCTACACTATCTGTTACCGAACAATCATCTCTAGTCATTTCTAAAGTGTAAGCTCCAGATGTAGTTACGGTAATGGTTGGAGTAGTTTCACCTCCAGGACTCCATAAATAAGTAGCCCCAGTAATATCTCCTGTTGTTTCTGGGATAATTTCATAAGAAGCTTCATCACAAAACTCTTGATCATCTCCTAATTCTAAAGTAAAATCAGCAACAAGTGTAACTGTTACATCATCAGTTAATATAACTTCATCCCCATTACAATTTGTATACGTAATTTGAGCAGTATATGTTTCTTCACCTCCTGAAGGGCAAACATTTATGGTTGGATCTGTACTAATTACAGTTCCATCTGAATCTAGCCAAGCAAATTCATAGGTTGGTGCACCTTGTGGGCTAAAGCTCCATGCTTCATTGTTTGTTGTCCAAGGAGAGTCTGAAGTATTTCTTCCGGGTGGAACATAAGCAATGGTTCCTGCATTATTTTGAATCCCTAAAGTAGCTACTCCTCCTTGCCAATCTGAACAAGAGGGTTTATCCTGAATGTAAATTTCAATCACATTAGAAAACTCATAGAAAACGGCCATATGAGTTGCTAATAGATTATTACAGGAAGTTAAAAACATTGGAACTTCAAAATAAGAAACTACTAACACTCTATTTGGAAAAGCACCTAAAACTTCCCAAGCAATTTCATTTGAAGAATTTACAGAAGGATCAATATCATGTCCTGGAGTAAAAATATTTGCTTCAGCTAAAGTTGCATTTGTGTTATTTGGTAAATTTTCATCGAAAGACCAGCCATTATATCCTCCTGCAGGACCAACGTCAAAACTAATTACCCCATTTGAACCTACAATAAACTGTGTTTCTATATTTTGGAAAAAACAAAAATCAAAAGGCAAATTTCCAACATCACTCCATGCATCATCAATAGAAGTATTTACAGAATTAGATAAACCATTAAAAGCAAATGGAGGATCGTACGTAATTTCATTTACTTCGTATTGATCTGTTAATGTTTCAAATGTTTCAAGGAAAGTAGCAGTAATATCAGTACAAGCATCATTACAGCTTAATGTCATGTCGTCTCCGGCATTAATAAATAATGAGCCTGGGCCACCACTTAAACAACCAATTGAACTACTTGTTACTAAACAGTTAAGATCGTTAGCATCATTCACTGTAATAACAACATCTGTATCAAAAGCATAAGGACCAAAAGTAACAACACCTGTATTTGTTGCTGTTTGTTGAGGGCTACCTTGATCATCATTAATAGTTAATTCAGTTGCAGAACCAAGATCGCTAATGTTTACTAATATATTAAAGTCATTACCATTGGTACAATCACCATCAGTAGCGAATGTAACTGTAGGGTTTAAACAAGTTTGGCACCAAACATCCCAATCCCATTCTATAAATCCACCTGTCGAACATCCAATTACACTATCCGAATTAACTTGTAATGTAATAGTATCTCCAGAAGATTGAAAAGTTAGCCCTGTTAAATCACCACTATTTCCATAAGGAGTTGCTGCATTTAAATCGGTAACACCATCAGTATCTAATACAATTACTTCATCAAAATTAACTTCTGTTTCACCAGCATTAAATACTAAATTTAACGGAAGTCCATCAGTATTTGTAAAAACAAATTGAGTTGTATCATTACTCAAATAACAATAGGTTGTATTTACAGGACCTGCGGCACAATCTATAATAGTTTGACTAAAGGATAGTGTTGTAAAAAACAATAACAGAGCAAAAGGGATAAATTGTAAGAATGAAAAAGATTTTCTTTCTCCTTTTATTGCTGTTTTATTTAGGTTTGGTTGAAAATTAGTGTAAGATTTTTTCATATATAAAATGATTGGTAATTTTTCGGCACTAATGTAGTTAAAAAATTGTGAAAATTTTAAGTATTTTTTTTGTTTTTGTTTAAACACGTTTTTTATAGATTAAAACAAAAATTTATTCAAAAATTCTCTTGAAATATTACTGTTTAAACAGGTGAAATGCATTTTACCCTAGCTAAATATCTTGTTTTTTTAAATAATAAATGAGTAATTCAAGGATAAAAATATATAATACCTATGAGTTATTTTTTATTGAAAAAATACTATAGACAGGAAAATGATCACTAAACCCACCAAGATATTTATCACCTACATAAGTCCTAAAAGGATTGCCCTTATATCTTCCTTTATTTTCTTGTAGTTCTACCGGGTTAAAAATCTTCGCCTCTTGAAAACGAAACGAATTACCATGTTGTTGTAAAAAATTATTTGACATAAGGATTTGATCAAAAAGATTCCATGAACCTTTATAATTGAGACTGCCTTCATAACGAGTATGTAATTGTTCCATTGGATTATGTAAATCAGTTTCAGACAATTTCTGTAAACTTTTACTTGTTGGATCGTCATTAAAATCTCCCATGACAATAATTTTTGCATTAGGCTCTTCAAGAATAATATCTGAAATGATTGCTCTGTTTTTGTCAGCTGCTGCAATTCTTTTTTGAGAAGTTTCATTAGTGCCAGCTCTACGAGAAGGCCAATGGTTTACTAAAACATGTACTAATTCCTTTTCAAGATGCCCTTTAACATATAGTATGTCTCTTGTATAATCTCTTTCGCCATATTTATTATTTAAAAAAAGAGGAATTGCTTCTTGATGTAAAACCTTAAAATATTCTTCTCTATATAATAATGCAGTATCAATGCCTCTTTCATCTGGTGAATCGAAATGAACTATGTTATATCCTTTTTTTTTGAGGTATTTTGAATTGATTAACTCTTCTAAAACCAACCTGTTTTCAACTTCAGCAACACCGATTAAAGCTGGAGATTGTTTTATTTCATTGTACCCTAATTGCGAAATAACTCCGCCTAATTTTTTAACTTTTTTTCTGAAGCGTTTTTCATTCCAGTTTTTATCTGAACTTTCAGTAAAATCATCATCTAAAGTATTATTGTCATTAACCGTATCGAAAAGATTTTCTAGATTGTAAAAAGCAATAGTAAATTGTTTGTACTCATTATTAGAAGTAAGATCCATAAAACAGTAATTAGATATACTACGAATATAGGGGAGTCCTTATGAAATAAAAAATAACATCTTCAATATTCATAGGTACTCTTTCGTACCTTTGCTTATATTCAAATTTATGATTGAAAAATCTGACATAACATACGAAAAAACAATTCTCATTGGTTTAATTACTCAATTACAGGATGAAGATAAATCTATAGAATACCTAGACGAACTTGAATTTTTAGCTTATACCGCAGGGGGTGAAGTTTTAAAAAGGTTTGTTCAGAAAATGCAAGCGCCTAATCCAAAAACATTTATTGGGTCGGGTAAAATTGAAGAAGTAAAGCAATACATAGATGCCCATGAGGTAAGTATTGCTGTTTTTGATGATGAACTTACACCCGCACAGCAAAAAAATATTGAAAAGATTCTAGAATGTAAAGTTATAGATCGAACCAATTTAATTTTAGACATTTTTGCCCAACGTGCACAAACTAGTTATGCAAGAACCCAAGTAGAATTAGCACAATATCAATATCTATTACCAAGATTATCCGGAATGTGGACACACCTTGAAAGACAGCGTGGAGGTATTGGTATGCGTGGTCCAGGGGAAACCGAAATTGAAACAGATAGACGTAATGTTAGAGACCGTATTTCTTTACTAAAGAAAAAGCTTATTACGATCGATAAACAAATGGCGGTTCAAAGAGGGAATCGAGGAAAATTAGTGAGAGTTGCTTTAGTAGGGTATACCAATGTTGGGAAGTCTACATTAATGAATGTCATTAGTAAATCTAAAGTTTTTGCTGAAAATAAACTATTTGCCACCTTAGATACTACGGTAAGGAAAGTGGTTATTGGCAACTTGCCTTTTTTGTTAAGTGATACGGTAGGGTTTATTAGAAAACTACCTACTCAATTAGTAGAGTCGTTTAAAAGTACCTTAGATGAAGTACGTGAAGCAGATCTATTATTACACATTGTAGATATATCACATGCATCTTTTGAAGATCATATAGATTCAGTAAATAAAGTATTAGAAGAAATTAAAGCTTCAGACAAACCAACGTTGATGGTTTTTAATAAAATTGATGCGTATCATCCTGAAACCATTGAGGAAGATGATATAGTCACTGAAAAAACAGAAGCTCATTTTACGCTTCAGGAATGGGAGCAAACTTGGATGAATAGAGTTAATGGGGATGCTATATTTATATCAGCCTTAAATAAAGAAAATATTGATAAATTTAAAGAGACAGTGTATAACAAAGTAAAAGAGGTTCATACAAAGCGATTTCCTTATAATCAATTTTTATATGATGAATATACAGAATAAAAAAAGCCGACATTTTATGTCGGCTTTTTAATTAATTAAAAGGAAGTTTTAGAAACCAAAATTTACACCTACACCAAATACTTCTCTAATTTGAAAGCCTTCATAAGCATTGTCATCATAGATTGTTTGGAATGATAAATTAGCTGAAATATATTTATTCACTTTCATCACTAAGTTCATGGTATAATCGATATCTACATTTTGTGGATCTTCTAAGTAATTTGAATATAAATTTAACATGTTCTCCATAGAAATATTAGCCATTAAATTTACTTTATAATAAGCTCCAATCGAAGCACCAAATTCAAATCGAGTATTTTTTCCTTGCTCAACACCAAATGATTCACCAAATTCTGTAAAGTGATCATCAATAATTATTAATCTTGCAGTAGCTGGCGCAATATTTACTTTTAAGTTGTCACTTTTTTTCCATAACATACCTGGACCTGTTTGTAAATAAGTTGGGGAAAAACCATGACTGGTTTCAATACCTGAATCTTTATCATATCCTACATCCATTTGAGTTTTTGCATTAAAAAACCAAGAGTAATACCAAAATCCTTTTGCTTTTTTACCTAATAAAGAATTTAATTCTAATCGATCATCTGTTTTTTGAACATCTTGATCATCCAATTTATTTAAACCGTAAGACACAATAATTTTATTGTCCCAAGTAATGTCTTCTTTTACGTAATTAAAATCATAATTGATCCCTAAGGTTCCAGAGATATTATCTTGACCACCAGCAGCCCAATTAGAAAATGAAGATTGATTAAATAATAGACTAATATTTCCACCTCTAGTCCATCCTTGTTTTGGACCTTCTTCCTCTGTTTCTTGTGAAAATCCTGAAAACGATATGGCAAATAAAGCCAATAATAATGTAATTTTTTTCATTGTTATGTTTTTGAAAATTTGTACAAATATAATATTTCTCTTTAGAATTAATTAGTACAAATAGAAAACTAGATTGTATTTGATGAAAAAGTATAATTTATTCGATAAACAGCCTATTTATTTTTATAAAGCGGAACTGCTGAGCAGGCTTCACCATACATAATGCTTTTAGCAAAGGGAAGTATTTTTTGTGCTAAAAGGAGGTAGGCATTTTCTGGAACAGGTTTGTTTGAACATCCTTTTATAATAATTGGTTTGTCTTTAAGTTCTTCAAAATTTAATTCTGAAATAATTTCAGCATAAAGAATGGTCTCTAAATCATTTAAAGAACCTACACATGATTTTTTTACAAAGGGATTTAAATGAACTGAAACTAAAGTATAGGCCCAAGCAGGAATTATAGCTTCACTAGAACAATGAATTGCAACATAGCAATCTTGGTATTGTTCCCATTGATGATTTTTAATAAAGGTTCTAAATTCTTTTTCACGTAGAATGATGCCTTCATATAGCCAAGGTGAAATATCAACAATTAATCGTTCTCCTTGAGGATAATAATCTTCAAGATCAATAGTAATTAATTTACTGTTTGCAACCCTATTTTTAATTTCGCCCTCCATAATAACATTTTTGAGTCCCAGTTTTGCATCTTCGCTTGGACATAAGCGTTCTTTTTTACAACATACCTAACTCCAATTTTGCCTCTTCACTCAAAGGACTTTGTTACGGTATCATTTTACTTTTTGTTCAGAAAAGGTACAAAAAGATAAAAAAACACCACCAAGTTCCCTTGGACATAAGCGTTCTTTTTTACAACATACCTAACTCCAATTTTGCCTCTTCACTCAAAGGACTTTGTTACGGTATCATTTTACTTTTTGTTCAGAAAAGGTACAAAAAGATAAAAAAACACCACCAAGTTCCCTTGGACATAAGCGTTCTTTTTTACAACATACCTAACTCCAATTTTGCCTCTTCACTCATTAATTCTTGAGTCCAAGGGGGATCGAAGGTAATTTCAACTTCAGCATCAGTAACTAAAGGAATAGATTTTATTTTATTTTCTACTTCTAAAGGTAAACTTTCTGCTACAGGACAATTAGGAGTTGTTAATGTCATTAATACCTTAACAGCATAGTCTTCATTGACAAATACATCATAGATTAGTCCTAATTCATATATGTCAACAGGTATTTCTGGGTCGAAAATAGTTTTAATTACGGTTACTACTTTTTCACCTAACTCGTTGATGTCTATTTTTATTTCTTCGCTCATTTTCTTACTTGTTTAATTGTGTTTGAAAGGCTAGTGCATATAATTTTAATTTTTTTATCATGGATACTAAACCATTTGCTCTTGTAGGAGATAAGTGTTCTTTTAACCCTATTTCATCAATAAAGTCTGTATTTGCATTTAAGATATCTTCAGGTTTTTGATTTGAAAAAACTCGAAGTAATACTGCAATAATACCTTTGGTGATAATTGCATCACTTTCGGCAGTATACATAATAATGTCCTTATTTAATTCGGCATGAAGCCAAACTTTAGACTGGCACCCTTTAATTAATAGATCATCCGTTTTTTGTTCTTCAGAAATTAAAGGTAGTGATTTTCCTAATTCGATCATATATTCATATCGTTCCATCCAATCATCGAACATCGAAAACTCATCTATTAATTCATCTTGTATTTCTTTTATATTCATTTTAAAACTTCATTTAATTATTGAAGCATCATTTTTGCTTTTTTAATTGCACTAACTAAAACATCAACTTCTTCTTTGGTATTGTAAAACGAAAAAGAAGCTCTTACAGTACCAGGGATTTTATAAAATTCCATGATGGGTTGTGTGCAATGATGTCCTGTTCTAACTGCAATCCCTAGTTTATCAACTATAGTGCCGATATCATAAGGGTGAATGCTGCCTATATTAAAAGAAATAACAGATGTTTTAGAACGGGATGTACCATAAATTTTTAACCCTTCAATTTCTAATAATCTTTGAGTAGCATAAGCAACCAACTCATTTTCATATTTTAAAATTTCCGTAAAACCTATTGTATTTAAATAATCAATAGCAACTCCAAAAGCAATTCCTCCAGAAATATTTGGAGTTCCTGCTTCAAATTTATGTGGCAAATCTGCATACGTTGTTTTCTCGAAAGTCACCTCTTTAATCATTTCCCCACCGCCTTGATAGGGAGGAAGAAGATTCAATAGCTCTTCTTTCCCATAAAGCATTCCAGTTCCTGTTGGGCCACACATTTTATGAGCCGAAGTCACGTAAAAATCAATATCTAATTTTTGAACATCTACTTTAATGTGTGAACAAGCTTGTGCTCCATCAATTAAAACAACAGCATTAAACTCGTGAGCTTTTTTAGTAATTTCTTCAATTGGGTTAATGGTTCCAAGTGCATTTGAAACATGATTAACAAATACTAATTTTGTTTTTGCTGAAAGTAATTTTTCATATTCCGAAAGGATTAATTCTCCTTCCAGATTCATAGGGATTACTTTTAAAATTGCTCCTGTTCTATTGCAGAGCATTTGCCAAGGAACAATGTTAGAATGATGTTCCATTGCAGAAACAATTATTTCGTCCCCTTTTTCTAGGATTTTAGTATAGCCATTAGCAACAATATTGATACTATGCGTAGTTCCGGAAGTAAAAATTACTTCTCGAGATTCTTTTATATTAAAATGTTCCTGAATTTTTTTTCTAGCTAATTCATAGACATCGGTAGCTTCTTGTGATAATGAATGAACCCCTCTGTGGATATTTGCATTGTAATTAGAATAATAATCTACGATGCTATCAATAACTATTTGAGGTTTTTGTGAAGTTGCCGCATTGTCTAAGTACACCAATGGCTTTCCATTAACCTTACGGTTAAGAATTGGGAAATCTTTTCTGATATTATTTATATTGAACATGCCCTTTATTTTGCTTTGCAAAGGTACATTTTAAAAGAAGAACATGTCAATCACTTAACAGTTTTTGTGATTAATTAACAGTAAAAACACCATTTCAAATAGGGTTTATTAGCGCTACTATTTTGGGTTGAGAGACTAGCTCTTTCTGCAGCGCCCTAAAATACATTTACAGCATAATTATTTGAACAATTGACGGAAACCGAAAAGGCAAAAAATAGAGTAGGTGTATTTAAATTTAGAAATTATGAAAAACATATTAAAAAATTACAAAACTATTGTATGGGTTTGTTGTTTTGTTTTAATGGGAACTTCGCCTCAAGGACAAAATCCTTTTTGTGAGGATTTTAATCAATACTCTACAACTGCTCCTGTAGGTACAATATGTGATGCTATTTGCCATCCTAGCTTATTAAATAATTGGGGTGGTTTTAATATTAATGGTATTAATTACACGGATGTTGGAAGTCAAGGTGGAACAGGAGATTATTTTTTAAAATTACGTGACGGCTCTTGTAGTACAGGAGGAACGTTTGCTTATAATGACACAGACTTTAACGGAGATTGGACAGCAATGGTACCTCAAGGGGAAGGTTGTTTTTGTTTTGATATGAAGGCACTTCACATTCAAACGGGAACAGTTACAGGATATAATATATTAAGTATTTAGGATGGTCCAGATAGATGTAGCTCTACTTTAAGTGCTTCTTTTGTTATTTCTACACCCATTGATGTTGCATTAGGTTGGCAAAGAGTATGCGCACCAATAGCGTTGAGTAGTGGTGGAGTTTTGCCAAGTAATGCTGATGGGCAATGGGTTGTTAATACAGGGAATGCAGCAGATTGGGATGCATTAATAACGAATGTTAATTCTATTTATTTTTATGTAGATGTTGATGGTGGAACAGAAATCTAGGGAATCGACAATATTTGTATTAGTGAATTATGTGACGCTACTATTGGACAAGATCAGCCAACCGAAGATGGGGCATATTGTTGTGATGATTAAAAAGCAACTAATCTTGTAACCAATGGCAATTTTGAATTTGGAGATACAGGTTTTTCAAGTACTTATGGACAATCAACAGCAACTTTTCCAGGAGAATATGATGTTACAGGCAGTGCGGCTGCATTTGGAGCGAATGTAACAGACCAATCATTCTGTGCAGATCCTTCTGCTTATGCTACCAATGATATGTTTATGGTAGTTAATGGAAAAACTCAACAAGCAGGGAGTAGTGTTATTTGGGAGCAAAACATTACAGGTCTTGAACAAGGTAAGGAGTATAAGTTTTGTGCCAACTTTAAAGATATGGAACAATGCACCTTTACTATTTACCCTAGAATTTCTATGAATACAAGTTATGGTTCTATAAGTCAAATAATTGATATAGACGATACGAACCCATGTGATTGGCAACGAATTGAGTTTTGTTTCATCGCGGATGGACCAGATATAAATCTGCAAATTGAATTAGACGAAACTGGAAATGGTGATGGGAATGACTTAGCAATCGATGATATTGCTCTTCAACAGAAATTAGATCCTGAGTATTTTCTAACCACACAGCATCAAGGAGATACTAATTTAATTACGGGGTCCTTAAATACGATTGCAACTACAGATGATACTTTGTTTGATAGAGATTTATGTGAAGAAAATGATGCTGACGATTATTATTGGTCTGTTTACGAAACAACGTTGCCAGCAAATCCTCCATTTACTTGGAATATTACCAAGGACACTTTTGCATGGAGCTCTAATGCTAGCTGGTTTGCAGAACCTCTTGCTACTCCTATAGTTGGGCCATGGGGATTAACAACAAATTTTCCAGATTATCCTTTTGCTCAAAATAAATTTTATGTAATAGGTATGTGGATTCCATCTTGTTGTGAAAGTTGTTATACAGAAAGTTGGGAATACCAAATCACTTATAACAGTGGATTTGCTTCTCAAAACGATTTTGAATTAACCGATAAAATGAAAGCAGAAATTAAATCTAAATTTGTAATGGGAGATGGTGTAAATACAAGAGGTGCTGAATCACTAAGTACGAATCTTAGCTTGTTTCCAAATCCAGCAAAAAACAGTTTCGATATCGCTTTAGAACAAGATATTATTAAAACAATCAATATAATGTCAATTACGGGTCAGGTTGTTTTTTCAGAAGAAACTCAAGGGAAAAATCAAAAAACAGTAGATATTTCAAATTTAACCTCTGGAATGTATTTTGTTAATGTAGTAGGAAAAAACGAAAAAAGGTATACTGCAAAATTAGTTAAAGAATAAATTAGACTTAATAATTAACCAAAGTAAAAATCCTTTCAGAGATTAATCTGAAAGGATTTTTTTTATACATTAAAACCAATACTTACTCCAATTTTTTCAGCAATAATAGCATTGATTCTTGTTTTTAAAGCAGGAATCTTAACACTTTCTAACACTGTATTTGCAAATGCATACATGAGTAATGCTTGTGCTTCTTTTTTTGCAATTCCTCTAGATCTAAGGTAAAAAAGTGCTTCTTCATCAAATTGTCCAATCGTACAACCATGAGAACATTTTACATCATCTGCAAAGATTTCTAGTTGAGGTTTCGCATTTACTGTTGCTTTATCGTCAATTAAAATATTATTGTTTTGCTGGAATGCATTTGTTTTTTGTGCTTCTTTTTCAACCACCACTTTACCATTAAAAACACCGGTTGATTTATCAGCATACAATCCTTTATAATCCTGGTGACTTTCGCAATTAGGAGCAATATGTTGTACTAGCGTATTATGATCAACGTGTTGTTTTTCCTTTAAAATTGTAATACCTTTTAAAGTAGAATCACAATGTTCTCCATTTTGAGAAAACTTCAAGTTATTCCTAGTTAGTTTTCCACCTAATGAGAACGTATGTACAAAACAATTACTGTCTTGTTCTTGTGAAATAAACGTACTGTCAATTAATGAAGCTGTTGAATTATTATTTTGAATTTTATAAAAGTCTAAATAGCCTCTTTTTTCAATAAAAATTTCTGTTACTGAATTAGTTAATACAGCATTGCCCGTTAAACTTTGATGTCTTTCAATTATTTGTACATGAGCATTTTCACCAACAATGATTAAATTTCTAGGTTGAGCCATTAAAGCCTCTTCTTTACCTGTTACAAAGTTGATAATTTCAATAGGTTTTTCAACCTCTTTGTTTTTCGGAATATTGATATAAGCACCCTCTTTAGCAAATGCAGTGTTTAAGGATGTTAAACTGTCTTCCCCTGCTATTTTATTATAATAGGTTTCAATTGAAGCGCTGTATTTGTCATTTTTAAGAGCAGAAGAAAAAAGACATATATCCATGTTATCATGCGTAGTTTCAGAAAGAAAAGAACTATAAGCTCCATCGATAAAAACAACTTTAAATGTGTCTATGTCATGTAAAAAATATTGTTTTACATCTTTTAATTCAACTGTATTTTCTCCCTTTGGAAAAATACTATAGTTATCTTTTAAAATAGGTTTTAAAGAGGTGTATTTCCAATCTTCTTCTTTCTTAGTTGGAAATCCATTTTCTTCAAAATTATTTATTGCTTTAGTTCTAATGTCATGTATAGGAGAATCGTCTTCTAAATGATCATCGAAAGCAAGAAAGGAGGAAACTAATTTTTCTTTTAAACTCATAATTCTTAATTAAATGGTTTTACCCATTAATCTTAGGCATTTATTTCTTCTTTAATCCAGTCGTATCCTTTTTCTTCTAATTTGTGAGCTAATTCTTTACCCCCCGATTTCACAATTTTACCATTCATTAATACATGAACAAAATCCGGTACAATATGATCTAAAAGTCTTTGGTAATGTGTGATAACAACAACTGCATTGTCTTTGTTTTTTAATTTATTAACACCATTAGCCACAATTTTTAAGGCATCAATATCAAGTCCAGAATCTGTTTCATCTAATATGGCAAGTTTAGGTTCTAGCATGGCCATTTGAAAAATTTCATTTCTTTTTTTCTCACCTCCAGAAAATCCTTCATTTAAAGAACGAGATAAAAATTTTCTATCAATTTCTAATAAATCAGCTTTTTCTTTAATAAGCTTAAGCATTTCAGAAGCGGGCATGTCTTTCAACCCTTTTGCTTTACGCGTTTCATTAATAGCTGTTTTAATAAAATTTGTAACCGATACTCCAGGTATTTCAATAGGATATTGAAACGATAAAAAGATTCCTTTATGCGCTCTTTCTTCTGGATCAAGCTCTGAAATATCCTCTTTAAATAATTTAATGTCTCCTTTAGTTACTTCAAAGGTATCTTTACCCGCAATAACCGCAGCCAAAGTACTTTTTCCAGAACCGTTTGGTCCCATAATCGCATGAACCTCTCCAGCTTTAACCTCAAGATTAATACCTTTTAAGATATCTTTTTCATTAACACTTGCGTGTAAATCTTTAATTTGTAACATAATTATTTTTTCTTTGCGTCTATTTTTATATCTGCTTCTGAAGGAGTGTCACTCACTTTTACAATTTCATTAATTGTAAGTATTTCATCCCATCCTTCTTGGCCTTCAGGTTTTTTTGAAATGGTTCCTTTTACAATTACGGGAACCATATCGAATGCATCATTTTTAACATTTTCAACTTGACTAGCAAGTTCTTTTGCAACATCATTTAAAGTAACTCCATAAATAAAATCAGTTCCTTTAAACACCGCTGCATTATCTACAACAATAAACTCACCTTGAAATAGGTTTTTAGTAGTTGTTATTTCTGTTACAACAGGTTCAATTACTGTTTCTTCCGTTTTTTGTTCTGTATTTTTACATGAAAATGTAAGAACAATAATTGCTAATAAAAGTGTGATTTTTTTCATATAAATAATTTACTTTTTGTTTATCCAACAGAGCCTTCAAGACTTATTTCTAATAATTTTTGAGCTTCTACAGCAAATTCCATCGGAAGTTTATTTAATACTTCTTTACTAAAACCATTTACAATAAGTGCAATTGCTTTTTCAGTATCGATTCCTCTTTGGTTGCAATAAAATATTTGATCCTCACCAATTTTACTAGTGGTAGCTTCGTGTTCAATTTGAGCTGTTTTATTCTTTGCTTCTATATATGGGAACGTATGTGCGCCACATTCATTACCCATTAATAAAGAATCACATTGAGAAAAATTACGCGCATTTTTTGCCCGTGCATTTATCTGAACTAAACCACGATAACTGTTTTGTGATTTACCTGCTGAAATACCTTTTGAAATAATGGTACTTTTTGTGTTTTTACCTAAATGAACCATCTTGGTACCTGTATCTGCTTGCTGATAATTATTGGTAACTGCAATGGAGTAAAATTCTCCAATTGAGTTGTCCCCTTTTAAAATACAGCTTGGATATTTCCAAGTAACAGCTGATCCAGTTTCTACTTGTGTCCATGAAATTTTTGCATTCTTTTCGCAAATACCTCTTTTGGTTACAAAATTAAAAACACCACCTTTTCCTTCTTTGTTTCCAGGGTACCAATTTTGAACTGTCGAATATTTTATCTCTGCATCATCTAGGGCAATAAGCTCCACGACAGCTGCATGTAATTGATTCTCATCTCTAGAAGGCGCAGTACAGCCTTCTAAGTAACTTACATAACTTCCTTTGTCAGCAATAACAAGGGTGCGTTCAAATTGACCAGTTCCTGCTTGATTTATTCTGAAATAAGTTGATAATTCCATTGGACAACGAACTCCTTTAGGAATATAACAGAAAGAACCATCACTAAAAACAGCACTATTTAAAGCTGCATAAAAATTATCACGTTGAGGAACTACAGAGCCTAAATATTTTCTTACCAATTCTGGATGTTCCTTTATGGCTTCAGAAATACTCATAAAAATAATTCCTTTTTCGCCTAAAGTCTTTTTAAAAGTCGTTGCCACTGAAACAGAGTCTACGACAATATCCATGGCAACATTATTCATCTTTTTCTGTTCATCTACTGAGATTCCTAGCTTTTTGTACATCGCTAATAAATCTGGATCTACATCGTCCAGCGTTTTGTTAGGATCTACAGCTACAGGTGCTGAGTAGTATGAAATGGCTTGAAAATCTGGTTTTTTATAATGAACATTTGCCCATTCAGGTTCTACCATTTCTTTCCAATAACGAAAAGATTCTAATCTCCATTCCGTCATCCATTCTGGCTCTTCTTTCTTTTTAGAAATCGCTCGGACAATGTCTTCATTTAATCCTATAGGAAATGTTTCAGCTTCAATATCTGTATAGAAACCATATTCATATTCTTTGGTTTCAAGGTCTTTCTTTAAATCGTCTTCTGTAAATTTTTTCATAGTATTCTGTAATTATAAAGAAAAACTTTCTCCACATCCACAAGTTCTATTTGCGTTTGGATTATTAAATACAAAGCCTTTACCATTAAGTCCTCCACTAAAATCTAGTGTGGTTCCTATAAGGTATAAAAAGCTTTTCTTATCGACTACAATTTTTACAAAATTATCTTCAAAAAGCTTGTCATTATCTTTCATGGCATTATCGAAATCTAATTCATACGATAAACCTGAACAACCACCACTTTTAACTCCAACCCGAACATAATCTGATTCAGCATTAAAGCCTCCTTCAGTCATGAGCTGTGCTATCTTTGATTTTGCGTTATTACTTACTTTAATCATTTATATAGATTTATTCTAAATAGTATGCAAATATATGGTAAAATAATACTTTAACCATGGCTGAATAAGAATTAAAAGTTATGGTATAATAAGGAATAACAATAGTTTAACATTGAATGAGTTGAACTATTAATTTGGATCTTGATAGTCTGGGTTATTAATAAAACTTTCATCAGATAAGGAAAGTAAGAATGCTTTAAGGTCAGCCTTATCATTTTCCGTTAATTGAACTCCACCTGCAGCAACAGCTTTCATTAATGGGTCAATAGTTGGAGAATCGTTTAACCCTTCACTGTAATGATTAATTACATCGTCTAAGGTTTCAAACCTACCGTCATGCATATAAGGTGCTGTATAGGCTAAATTACGTAAAGAAGGTGATTTAAAAAGGCCATTGTCTCTAGGGTCACCAGATACTTCGCCAAATCCTATATCGGTAATAACTTCATCCAATCCGTTATTATGAAATACATTATCTGTCCATAACGGACTGTTTGGAAGCCCATGACAATGGAAACAATCTCCACGACCTTCATCTAAAAATATATTCAAACCATTTAATTCTTGTGAGGTAAGTTCCTCTTGACCTAATGAATAACGGTCAAACTTAGAATTAGCAGAAACTATGGTGCGTTCAAATTGTGCAATGGCTTTCGTAACCAAAATTGAATCTATTGATGAGGTTCCAAATGCTTCTAGAAATAAACTAGGGTATTCTCCATCTGCTTGTAAACTTGCTACCGCGTTGGGCCAAGTATTATTCATTTCTATTGGATTTGTAACAGGGTCAAAAGCTTGGTCTTCTAGACTAATAGCCCTTCCATCCCAAAAGAATTTTTCATTATAATTCCAAGCCATATTATATAAAGGCATAGAATTTCTTGTGCCAATAGAACCATCTATTCCAATACTAAACTTAAGAGAGTCAGTAAAAGCATTTTCTTGACGATGACAGTCAGCACAGGCTTGAGTTCCATCACCAGATAAAATAGGATCATAAAATAATTTTCTCCCTAAAGCAATACCTTCTACACTTAATGGATTATTTGCTGGTATTACAGGAGGTAATATATTTTCTAAAAATAGTTGAGGAACTTCAAGTGTGTAAGGAGTAGGATATGCACAAGAACCATCACTTTCGGTTGCATTTGGATTATAATTTACAGCATTACTATCCATACAACCAACAATACTTTGTGTGTCAGGGCCATTATCTGAACTTGAACAAGAAGTTAGTACAATTGTAATGCATACTAATGCTGCAAATAAATATTTCATTTTGTAATAGTTTACTGTGTCACAGTACCTAGGCTAAATGCGCCTGCAGTGCCATTTTCACTCATGTCTTTTTGAGCTTCAAAGTCTGGCATTAAAATAGTGTACCATGTGTTTAAATCCCATTGATTTGGATTTTTGAACCATTCATCAACATTCATTTTTACTTCAATATTGGTATTACTTCCAATAGTAATAGCTCCTAAGTTTACAACAAATGAGGTGTCCCTTAACTCTTCAAGTGTATCAGGTCCTGGAGGAAAAGAAGAATGTCTATTCGCTCTAACTGTATGGTACTGATAATTTACATTAATCCCAATGTTATTATTGTAAGCTCCTTCCATACGCATATAGTGGTATCCTCCACCAAGTGGTCCGGGCACAGCCCAGGATCCGTCTGAAGAATTTAAGTCTAAATATCCTCCATCTAAATCATTGTCCTCATCATCAAAACCAAAGGTAAAAGAAACTATATAGTCCCCTTCAGGAATTTCTATTCCTGGAGTAAAGTTTACATTAGTTCCATTACGAGCATCAATTAGGTTATAATCTCCAGCATCATAAACAGTACCATCTGCTGCTGTAAATGTAATATCTGAAATTAAATATACTAATTTAGACAGCTTAAGGCTTTCTCCATTTGCATTGGTATAAGATGTTGTTTCGTAGTCTGAATTTTCAATAGCATCACCAGCCCAATTTTGACTGAATGTAAAATCTACAGTGGTGTCTTCAGGAGTTGTTGTGACGTCATCATCACTATTACAGCTAATAAAAGCAAATGTGATCGCTAATAAGAATGCAATTTTTTTCATTTTTTTTTATTTAATTTTTATTATCAATAAATCTTTACTTCCTAAATTTTGACTAAGATCTACATCAGTACTTTCAGTACTACCTACAATAAGTAATTCTTTATTTGTTGTTTCGATACCATGGTTTGCAAAATCTAAATTTGAACCCCCAATTGTTTTCTCATATTGAATAGTTCCAAAATCATCAATTACTAATACCCATACATCATTAAGTCCTAAACCATTTGTTACATCACCATCATTACTACGTGTGTGACCAGAAATAACAAAATTTCCATTTGCAAGGCTGTTGATATTTGAAGCAGTATCAAATTGAGTACCTCCATAGGTTTTTTCCCAAATAATAGCTCCGTTAGTACTGCTTAATTTTACCACCCACATGTCTGCATTACCTATAATTGATGAAATGTCAAAATCATTACTTCTAGTATTTCCAACAAAAATAAAATTACCATCATCACTTTTAGCAATAGAAAAGCCGTTATCTATTTCGGAGCCACCATATGATTTTTCCCATAATTTAATGCCAGACTCACTAATTTTTAATGCCCAAAAATCATAACTTCCTCTTGGGGATGAAATGTCAAAATCTAAACTTTCTGCAGCACCAACCATTAAATATCCATTATCATCGGTTTGCATTACATCGTAACTTCTGTCGTTATCGGTTCCACCAAAATATTTTCGCCATTGCTTAATACCATTGGCGTCTGTTTTAATAGCCCAATACTCTCCTAAACCATGTTGACTGTTTCTAGTCTCGGAATCATCTTCATCAATAATATCGTCACCTTGACCATCGCTATTTGCAAGATCTAAATATCCTGTCATAAAATAACCACCGTCATTTGTCTGAATTACTTTATAACTTTTATCATCTCCAAGGAAACCAAAATTACGATCCCATTGTTTGTTTCCTTCGCTATCAATTTTTAATAGCCAATAGTCCCAAAAGCCACCATTTCCAGAAACGTCTCCGTCGTTACTTTTACTGTAACCCGAAATAGCATATCCTCCATCATTAGTTTTAATTAGACTTGTTGCTCTATCATCATTCGTTCCACCATAATTTTTACTCCAGATTTTCTCTCCAGTAGCAGATATTTTTAACACCCAGTAATCATAGTCTGTACCTGTTCGATTCGATAAATCGCCATCGGTACTATTGGTAACCCCTAAAATTACATAATCACCGTCATTTGCTTGAACAATTGATATGGCATCATCTTCGGAACTTCCTCCAAATGTTTTTACCCAATCAACTTCACCTACAAAAGCAGGAACTGGAGTGTCATCTGTAGTCCCGCCAGAATTATCATCACTTCCACAGGAAGCAATTAAAAAAATAAATAGAAAAGATAAAATAAAATTAAAGAAAGACTTCATAGCAAAAGGGTTTCAAATTTTATACAATAATAAGCGTGAGTCTTTTACAACCCACGCTTATGGATTATTTTACAATTAATCTTTTTGTCGTATTAGAATTAACTTTTAACAAGTAAATTCCAGACTTAAGACTAGAGATGTTGATATTTTTTGAAGTTGTTTCAGAAAACTCTTGGTTAAGAACTTGTTGTCCTAAAACATTATATGCTTCAATTTTAAATATTGGCGCTGATTTTGAGCTAATAGTAACATTAGAATTAGCTGGATTTGGAGATAGTGAGAAAATGTCCGAATCGTTATCATTAACACTTAAGTTAGATTCTTTAACAAGGTGAAAACCTTCATCACCACTAATTACTATATAACCACTTTCAAAGAATGGATACACATTCCAAACTCCACCAAAGTTAGCACTGTTTGTATTTGGAACAGTATCAAAATAACCTATTTCAGAAATATTCTCATTTGCAATATCACTAATATCTATAATTCGAATACCTGCATGGTAGTTAGCCATGTAATATTTATCACCAACTACATATCCATTATGATCTATTGCAGGAGTATTCCCAAAATATTCGAAATGAAAAGTTGGGTTATCTAAATCTTCAAAATCAAAAATTACTGTTCTTGTATTAAATCCGAAATCTAATTCATCTATTTCATCACCAACAATAAAATAACGTTGGTCTTCAGTAAACCATCCTTGGTGTGTATAACCAACATTAGAATAACTAATTGTAGAAATGCTCACTGGGTTATTTTTGTCAGTAATATCAACAATCGCAACCTCATTTTCGTTACTTCCAATTAAGATTTCTCGTCCTGCATAGTCAGAATCAGGTCCATTATATGTAATAACTTGTGCGTCATGACTATAATCATCCATTGCATATCCACCTTCTAGAACAGGATTTAAAGGGTCTTGTATGTTGATAAAAATAGGGCCTCCATTATAAGCGTTAGCTCCAACAGGATAGGCATAACCAGTATCTTCATTGATTACAATATTATGTGCACTTCCGAAGCCATCATAATGAGCATCTTCTGTAAAAGTTTCAGGAGGACTTCCAACACTTCTTAAACGAGTTAGGTCAAAAATTTGCATTCCATGTCCACCAGCTTCACTTACAATAAAAGCATAGTTATTGTACACTTTGATATCTCTCCAGGTACTATTACTTGTATGTGTTGGTAGCTTTCCTAAGTTTATTGGATTTAATGGATCTGTAATGTCGAAAAAGATAGTTCCGTTATTAAGACCAATTAAGGCATATTCAGTTCCATCATCTGGATCTGTCCAACCCCATGAATCATTAGCTCTACTTGAACTCATTTGTCCTGGTGTAAACCTTGCATATAAATCGTAATTTTCACATGGAAATCCAGCAGCCATACCTCCAACACATGGAGCTTGTGCAACTGAGAAAAATGTAGCAAATAATGCTAATAAAGGTAAAATTTTCTTTTTCATTGTAGATGTTTTAAATGTGTTGTTTTATTTATTTAGTTTGTTCGAAAAGTACTATAAATACTTACTTTTTTAAGACCTTTTTAGTTAATTGATTGTTAATTGTAATAAAATACATTCCTGTGGAATAATCTGAAAGGTTAATAGTTTTTGAAAATATATTCATATTTTTTTCAGAAAAAAGCAGTTTACCGCTAATATCGTTTATACTAATCGTTGTTATTGCTTCTAATTTTGCCTCTATGGTAAGCCTATTTGTAACTGGGTTAGGATATAATGCAAATTCTAAATTTTGTAAATCATCATTGGATAATAATGGGTCCCTAACAAATAAAATATTTTCTCTATCACTCATTACTATTACGCCACTTTCAAAAAACGGATAGACATTCCAAACACCAATATACCCAGCATCATTGTGCGGAGGATATGAGTCGAAATAACTTTCTTCAAAAATATTTTGATTTGCAATATCCTCAATATTAAGTACTCTTAATCCTGCGGAGTTATTAGAAATATAGAACTTATTACCTTTTACATATCCATTGTGGTCGGTAGCAAATGTAGTTCCAGAATATTCGAAATGAAAAGATGGATTGTCTAAATCTTCTAAATTGAAAATAATAGTTCTAGTATTAAATCCAAAATCAATTTCATCAGCTTCATCACCTAATAAAAAGTAACGATGATCTTCTGTCAACCATCCTTGATGTGTATATGCTACATTTGAATAAGAAATAGAAGAAATTTGTTGTGGATTGTTTTTATCTGTAACATCAACAATAACAACATCAGTTTCGTTGCTTCCTACATAAATTTCGCGTCCTGTATAATCTGTATCGGGTCCTTCATATATAACAACATGTGCGTCATGGGTATATCCTCCTGCAGCAAAACCACCAGCAGCAATTGGATTTACAGGATCAGAAATATCAACAAAATGAGCCCCGCCAGAAAAGGTGTTATCTCCAACACTGTAGGCATAACCTGTATCTTCATTTATGGCAATATTATGTGAACTACCAAAACCATTATAATGTGCATCTTCTGAAAATGTTTCTGGAGGATTTGCAACTGAACGTAAACGAGT
Organism: Candidatus Marifrigoribacter sp. Uisw_064; assembly: GCF_047730175.1. GTDB lineage: Bacteria > Bacteroidota > Bacteroidia > Flavobacteriales > Flavobacteriaceae > Marifrigoribacter. The sequence continues at coordinate 1,038,848 of NZ_CP159833.1, read as the reverse complement.
TAAGTCAAAAACTTGCATTCCATGATTGCTAGCTTCACTCACAATAAAAGCATGATTACTATATACTTTAACATCTCTCCATGTACTATTACCTGTATGGGTAGGTACTTTTCCTAAATAAATCGGATTTATTGGGTCTGAAATATCAATAAATGCAGTACCATTATTTAAACCTATTATAGCATATTCTTTACCATCATCAGGGTCTGTCCAACCCCAGGAATCATTACCTCTAGTAGAATCTAAATCTTCTACGGTGAACTCTGATAAAAGATCAAATCCATCACATGGATACACACCTGCCATTCCACTATCGCATGGCGTTTGAGAAAAGCATACGAAAGTAAAAAATAAAGTTATAATGAAGGAGACTTTATTTTTCATATTTTTTATTTTAAAGTTAAAACAAGGCACCTACTTTAATAATAGGTGCCTTAGAATAATTAATTATTATTTTACTTTTTAATAATCTTTTTAGTTACTTGATTATTTATTGTGATAAAATACATTCCTTCTGAGAAAGAAGCTATGTTAAGAGTTTTATTGTCTGTATCTAAATCGTTTTCAGAAAAAAGAATTTTTCCACTAACATCTGAAATAGAAATACTAGTTATTGCTGAAGTTTTTGAGTTAATGTTAATTTCATCTAAACTAGGATTAGGAAAAACAGATAGTCCTTGGTTTAAGTCAAAATCACCTGAACTTAAGTCACTTGCTTTCACTATAAATAGACCGCCTGAGAAAAGTGTGGTTATAACAATATTACCACTTTCAAAATAAGGGTAAACATTCCATGCACCATCATATCCAGAATTATTGTTTGAAGGGTACACATCAAAATATCCAGTTTCAGTAAAATTACCATTATCGATATCTGAAATATCAATAACTCTCATACCTGCAGTATAATTAGCTAAATAGTATTCATTGCCTTTTACATACCCATTATGATCTGTTGCAGAAGTTGGACCCGAATATTCAAATGATAGTGTAGGGTTTTCTAAATCTGAAAAGTCAAAAACCAAAGCTCTTGTGTTAAAGCCATAATCAATTTCATCAATTTCATCTCCTACAATAAAATATTTATGATCATCAGTAAACCAACCTTGGTGAGTATAAGCTGTATTTGAATATCCAATTGTTGAGATACTTACAGGATTATTTTTATCAGTTATATCAGCAATAATTACTTCATCTTCATTACTACCAACATAAATTTCATGACCTACATAATCAGTATCAGGACCATTGTATGTAACTACCTGACCATCATGACTATAAGCGTCTACATTATAGCCTCCTGCAGCCACTGGGTTTAAAGGATCTGAGATGTCAACAAAATGAGGGCCTCCGTTAAATGTATTTGTTCCTACACCATATGCGAATCCTGCTTCTTCATTTATTACAACGTTGTGAGCACTTCCAAAACCATCATAATGTGCATCTTCAGTAAAAGTTTCAGGAGGACTAGCAACATCTCTTAATCGAGTTAAATCAAATACTTGCATTCCATGACCACCAGCTTCACTTACAACAAATGCATAGTTATTATACACTTTTACATCTCTCCAAAGAGTAGATGAAGTATGCGTAGGAAGCTTACCTAAATACACTGGGCTTACTGGATCTGAGATATCAACAAAAGCAACACCGTTATCTAATCCAACAAGCACATATTCAGTTCCATCATCAGGATCTGTCCAACCCCATGAATCATTTGAATTCCCTGCACCAAAATCACCATAAGGAATATAAGATTGTAAATCATATCCGCTACATGGATATCCAGCTGCAATGCCTCCAACACACGGAGTTTGAGCAAAAGAAAAAGCGATAAATGCTAAAAATATGGGTAGTAATAATTTTTTCATATTGATTATTTGTAATAAATTAATTTTAATTGATTGCATGTAAATATAGATTTACATCCATGTTTTAAACAGTTCACTAGACAAATACCCTACTTTTTAGGTAAGAAAATTAAAAGTATATTATTGTTTTTTAACAATGAAAAGCCCAGAAAACATATCACTTATAATAATGTTCCCACTTGCAAAGTATGGATATACACTCCAAGCTCCATCAAAATTAGCATTGTTGTCTCCAGGGTGGACATCAAAAAAGCCATTTTCAATCATTTCACTATTTTCTATATTAGTTATATCAAAAGTTCGCATCCCTCCTGTATAACTAGCTAGATAAAAAGTATTGCCTTTCACATATCCATTATGGTCAATAGATGAGTTTCCTGCTAAATATTGAAAATGAAATAGTGGGGTATCTAAATCTGTTAAATCAAAAATTAATGTTTTAGTGTTATTCCCAAAATCTACTTCATCTAACTCATCACCAGCAATAAAGTAGGTATGATTCTCAGTAAGCCAACCTTGATGAGTATAACTTGTATTTGAATAACCCACAGAAGAAATTAATTGAGGATTTGCTTTATCAGTTACATCAACAATTACTACTTCATTTTCATTACTGCCTATGTAAATTTCATGATCCGTATAGTCTGTATCAGGACCATTGTAGTTTACAACTTGTGCATCATGACTATATCCACCTCCTGAAAAACCTCCAACTTCTATTGGATTTGCAGGGTCTTGAATATTAACAAAATGTGGGCCTCCACCATAGGTGTTAGTACCTACTGCATAGGCAAACCCAGTTGCTTCATTTATTACAATATTATGCGCGCTACTAAACCCGGTATAGGTAGTAATAGGGAATAATAATTCTCCACCACTAGCTTCTCTTAATTGTGTTAAATCAACAACTTGCATCCCAGATCCACCTGCTTCACTTACAATAAAAGCATGGTTATTATAAACTTTTACATCTCTCCAAGGACTATTTGATCCTTCAACTTCTGCTATAAAATTAGGGTTACCTGGATCAGAAATATCAATAAATGCAGTTCCGTTAGATAAACTATAAATTGCATATTCTTTATTGTCTAGAGGGTCTGTCCAACCCCAACAATCATTTGCCGAACTTGTTCCAAAATCTGAGGTTTTCATCCAGCCCACTAAATCATAATTATCACATGGATAAGGTCCAGAAAACCCGCCTACACAATCAGCTCCAGGAGTACCATCACCATCTGGATCTGGATCGCCTTCACCATCAGGATCACCTTCTCCGTCTGGATCGCCTTCACCATCTGGATCGCCTTCACCATCTGGGTTATCTGATTCGTCAATTAAAATAACAGTTTCAGAAAAATCTGGATTACTTGAACATGAAATAAAAAAACAATACATAAAGAAAAGAGGTGCGATAATAAATATCTTTTTCATAATAAAATGTGTTAATGATGCAATTTTTTTTGAAAGGTATGAAATATTTAAATAAAAGTCCTTTAAATGCTAGATAGTTAATAGTTTCCCTATATTTTTGCAAAGAATTTAAAACGGTATTTATTCATGCTTGAAAATAAAAATAATTCTAAAACGAATATCTCTGAATTAGGGGAGTTTGGTTTAATTGAACATTTAACTAAAAATTTTACTTTAAAGCAAAAGAGTTCAGTAAAAGGAATTGGAGATGATGCTGCTGTTCTTGAAAGTGAAGAAAAACAATTAGTGGTAACTACAGACCTGTTAGTAGAAGGGGTGCATTTTGATTTAAGTTATATGCCCTTAAAACATCTTGGGTATAAAGCCGTGGTGGTTAATTTATCTGATGTTTACGCCATGAATGCCGAAGCAACACAAATTACTGTTTCTATTGCAGTTTCAAATAGATTTCCAGTTGAAGCATTGGAAGAGTTATATGAAGGTATTTCTGCAGCAGCAAATTATTATAATGTAGATGTGGTAGGTGGTGATACAACATCAACTACCTCGGGTTTAATTATTAGTATTACTGCTATTGGAAGGGCGAAAAAAGACACTATAGTGTATAGAGAAGGAGCCAATGACAATGATTTGCTGGTTGTTACTGGAGATATAGGAGCTGCTTATTTAGGCTTACAAGTTTTAGAAAGAGAGAAAAAGGTGTTTCAGGTAAACCCAAATTCTCAACCCGATTTAGATGCTTACACGTATTTAATTGAAAGACAATTAAAACCAGAAGCTAGAAAAGATGTATCGAAATTACTTTCAGATTTAGAAGTTCAACCTACTTCTATGATTGATATAAGTGATGGTTTGTCTTCTGAAATAATTCACCTTTGTAAAAATTCAAAAGTAGGTTGTAATCTCTTTGAAGACAAAATACCATTAGACCCTCAAGTCGTTGCTACGTGTGAAGAATTTAATATGGATAGTACCACCATCGCTTTAAGTGGAGGAGAAGATTACGAACTTTTATTTACTGTAAAACAAGAAGATTTTCCAAAAATTAAAGCAAATCCTAATTTTTCTATTATTGGTCACATGACTCAAGAGAGTGAAGGAATGCATTTAATAACAAGAGCTAATACGAAAATACCTTTAATAGCAAGAGGATGGAACTCTTTAAATGAAGAATAGATTTTAGTAATTGTAATTCTTATTATTTTTAAAAACTAAATTATTTTTCACCCAATAAGGCGTAAGCTTTACAACCTTACCATATCCATCAGTAGTGAATTTTTGACTACAATTTTTGCATTCAAATTCTTCTAGCATTAATGATTCATTGTTAAGGCCAATTAACTCATGACCTTTAATTTTACAAAGGAGTATTTTCATAATTGTTGGTATATTTTTTTCTCATTTTTCTTCTGAAAAAATAAAGCAACACTTTCATTGATTTTTCTTTGGCGAGAAGTTAATTCTTCGATATTCCCCAAAATATCTTCAGTTACTTCCTTCCCACACTTATTGCATTTATATTCGTTTATATGATTGGTAATTTTATTGGTAATGTTGTATTGATGCCTTACAGTAACACATATAATACTGGAAAGCGAAAAAGTAGAACTTTGCATAATGAACAATTTGGGGGGTTATTCTTGGAATAAATATAAAAATATTTTTTATATAATCGACAAAAAGCTACAAAAAATCGATGAAATGCAATATTTTAATCATTTCTCCTGCATTTTCATTAACAGTCATATGACCACTATCTACAAAATGAATTTCAGAATTAGTCTTTTTTGAAACACGGTTTGAAACATTTTTTGGAATCATAGTGTCTTCATCTCCGCAAATTAAATGTTTTAATCCATTAAAGTTTTTCATGATTTCTGTTCGATCTTTACGATCTCTCATTCCTTTAATAGTTGCAATAATTCCCTCAAGGGGAAACAGAAAAGCTGCTTCTTTTAATTGTTTTATTTCTTGCGTATGTAGCTGCTTTGTTTTTTCATTAAAAAGATTATGAATGGCTAGCGTAATAAATAATCTCGCATCTTTTTTAATTAATCGGATCGCTCGGTCTCTATTCTTTTTTCTTTCTTCTGAATCACTTTCAGTGGTAGAATTTAATAAGACAAGGGTGTTTATTTTTTCAGGAAATATTTCAGCAAAAGCTAAAGAAACATAACCACCCAAAGAATGACCAATAAATCTTGCGTCTTTTACTTTTAAAGATTCTAATACAAAATGAATCACCTCAGCCATTAGTTCCATTGTATGTATTTCAGCAATGAAATCACTTTTACCATGACCTGGCAGATCAATACAGATTACTTTGTTTTTTTGTGTTAATAGTGGTAGAATGGTATCCCACATATTTGAACTTTCAAGAAAACCATGGAGTAAAACAAGAGGTTTTCCCTTGCCGTACACTTCATAATAAATCTTTGAGGTATTAAAGTATGCAATCATTTTTCTATATTCGATGCAAATATCATAGAATGAATCCTACCAAACAAACCATTATCATTGCTTTTGCATTATTTTCTTTATTCTTTGGTGCAGGAAATTTAATTCTTCCTCCCTTTTTAGGATACAATGCTGGTGATGGGTGGATTTGGGTATTAATTGGATTTACAATTTCTGCGGTAATTATACCAATTTTAGCAATTTATGGTCATGCAAAATTACAAGGAACAATGCTTGATTTTGCCAATAAAGTTTCTCCAAAATTTGCTATTATTTATTCAATATTAATATACATCATTTCAATTACATTGCCATCTCCAAGGACGGCATCTGTTACTTATGAAATGGCAGTTGAGCCCTTTTTCGAGATTTCATCACTCGGCTTAAGTAGTATATATTTTGCCCTTGTGTTGATTTTTGTTTTGAACCGAACGAAAGTGCTTAGTATTATAGGGAAGTTTTTAACTCCTTTAATAGTACTCATACTTTTAATAATTATTTGTCTAGGATTATTTACCGAAGTGGAATCTTTTCGAAATTCAATTTTTAACAACTCGTTTGTAGAAGGAATTTTAGAGGGGTATCAAACATTCGATGCCATTGGTGGCGTTGTAGTAGGTGGTGTTATTGTAATCTCACTTTCTCTTCAGGGAAAATTTAATTATGAAGAAAAGAAAAAAATGATTGCAAAATCAGGTTTGATTGCAGGACTTGGGTTGTTTATTATTTATGGAGGATTAATTGCATTAGGAGCCCATAATAGCGGTGAATTGATTATTGAAAATCGCCCCGAATTATTAAGTACTTTAAGTCTTCAAACATTAGGAAATATAGGGAATGCATTTTTATCTGTTTTAGTGGCATTAGCTTGTTTTACTACAGCCGTAGGAATTGTAACTGGAACAGCAGATTTTGTAAAAGGTTTAATGGGAAATTCTCAAAGGGCCTATATAATTACAGGAATAGTAGGGTGTGTATTAGGTGTACTAATGGGGCAATTTGATGTACATTATATTATAGTAGTTGCTTTGCCAGCATTAATGTTCATCTATCCAATAACTATTGTACTTATTATTTTGAATGTTGTCCCAGAAAAATGGGCTTCAAAATTAGTGTTTAGAGGCGTAGTGTTAGCAACCTTTATCTTTAGTATTCCTGACTTTTTAAAATTTATAATTTCTGAAGAAAAAATTACTCCAATAAAAGAAATGATTCCATTTTCAGAATATAGTATGGGTTGGGTTTTACCAGCATTTATTGTTTTTGTTCTTCTGAATGTGTTGAATTTCAGAAATAAAAAAACCGATACAGAATTAACATAATGCTATATCGGTTATAATTATATAGATGAATTTAAGAATTCATTAGATCTTCAATCTCTTCCGCTTCAATAGGAATGTTTCGCATCAGGTTAAATGGTTCGCCATGTTCTTGAACTACAACATCATCTTCTAACCGAATTCCAAATCCTTCTTCAGGAATATAAATTCCAGGTTCAACAGTAAAAACCATATTGGCTTTCATCGGTTCCCAAAGTAATCCATAATCATGGGTGTCTAATCCCATATGATGAGAAGTCCCGTGCATGAAATATTTTTTATAAGCTGGCCAGTTTGGATCTTCATTTTGAACATCGTCTTTGTCGATTAAACCTAAACCTAATAATTCAGAAGTCATTAGTTTACCTACTTCAATATGGTAGTCTGCCCAATCTGTCCCCGGCACTAATAATTTTGTAGCATCATTTTTTACACGATTTACAGCATCATAAACAGCACGTTGACGTTTGGTGAATTTTCCATTTACTGGAATAGTACGCGTCATATCACTGCTGTAATTTGCATATTCAGCACCTACATCTAGAAGGATTAAATCACCATCATTACAAGGTTGATTGTTTTCAATATAATGAAGTACATTGGCATTATTACCACTCGCTACAATTGGAGTATAAGCAAACCCTTTAGATCGATTGCGTAAAAATTCATGCATAAATTCTGCCTCAATTTCGTATTCGGTTACGCCTGGTTGAACAAAACCTAAAACGCGACGCATTCCTTTTTCGGTGATATCACAAGCTTTTTGTAATAAATCTAATTCGATTGGATCTTTTACAGAACGAAGTCTTTGTAAAATTGGATTGCTTTTAGCTACACTATGCGCAGGATATTTATTTAATAACCACTTTGTATAACGCGATTCTCTAGTTTCAGTTTCAATAGAAGCTCTGTAATGTTCGTTAGTGTTAATATGAACGGTGTCACATTGTGCCATTAACTCAGTCATTACTTTTTCCATTTCTTGAAGCCAATACACGGTTTTAATTCCGCTTACTTCTAGCGCACGATCTTTGGTAAGTTTTTCGCCTTCCCAAACAGCTATATGGTCATTGGTTTCTTTTAAGAATAATACTTCACGATGCTTTTCATGAGGTGCATCTGGAAACATTACTAATATACTTTCCTCCTGATCTACACCACTTAAATATAAAATATCTCGATGTTGCTGAAAAGGCATGGTGCTATCTGCACTAATTGGATAGATATCATTACTATTAAAGACCGCAAGACTATTAGGCTTCATTTTAGCCATAAAATTTGCACGGTTTTTAATATAAAGTGCAGAATCTATTTGATGATATTTCATGAGAATTTATTTTAAAGGATTATTTACTTCAAAATTAATTAAAGATTTACTGAAAAAAAAAGCCAAATGTCCTTAATTTACTCGATAATCGAGATTATTTTATTTCGAAGCTTAGATTATAATAAAAAACTCCTTCCTTAATACATTGTAGCCTCACCTAGTGTTCATTTACCTTTTTTCGAATCCTACTTAGATGTCGAGTGGAAATTCCTAAAAATGAAGCTAAATAATGTAAGGGAACTTGCTGAAATAAATTAGGGTGAGTTTCTAGTAAGTTTTTATACCCTTCTTCTGGAGCTAGTGTTAATAAATTGATTCGATAATCGTCTATAAGGAATATCTGATTTTCAATTAGGTTGTGATAATACCTTCTAAAACCTTTATTGTTTTTCATTAAAGAATTAAACTGTTCTAAATTAATAATTCTTAGGGTACAATCACAAATAGCTTTAATGTTCTTTCTGGAAGGAAGTTTCTGCTTAAAACTTTTTAAGGCAGCGGTCGTTGTATTTTGAAGCGCTAAATAAGTGGTCTTTTCTTCACCTTGAACATTTAATGAATGTTGTAAAACACCTTCTTCCAAAAAACAGAAGTATTTACAAATATTTCCTTCCTCAACTAAAAAGTCATTCTTTGATAAATGTATGACAGAAAAACATTCAATAATCGCATCGATATGATGTTCTAATGAGGGATCATTAATGATTTGAGATAAGTATGTTTTAAAAGTTTGCGTTGAAAGGTCCATTTCACAAAGTGTAATAATCTTTCGAAAGTAAAAAGAAATACAAAATAGTGGGTTATTCTTTTGATAAAATTTTGTGAAACAAGTACATTTCAGTAAATTCAACAACCAAAAAAACTAACTATGAATAAATTAGCAATTCTTTTAATTTGCTTTATTAGCATCCCACTTTTTTCTCAGCAGAAATCTACTGCTGCCAATTCAGTTGAAGAAGGACTAGCTCAAAAACAACGATTAATCGAAAACTCAATCGTTAAAAATCTTCCATTTAAAAATATTGGGCCCACTGTAATGAGTGGTCGTGTAACTTCACTTTCTGTGAATCCAGATAATCCTATCGAATTTTATGTAGGCTATGCAAGTGGAGGTGTTTGGTATACCAAGAACAATGGAACTTCTTTTGAGCCGGTATTAGATTCGAGCCCTACTCAAAACGTAGGATGCGTGACCATGGATTGGAAGACTAATACACTATGGGTTGGTACTGGAGAGGTCAATGCATCGCGATCTTCTTATGCAGGAATTGGAATATTAAAATCTACTGACGAAGGAAAAACGTGGGTTAATATGGGTTTAACAGACTCTCACCATATTAGCAATATATTGATTAATCCAAATAACTCTAATGAAATAGTGGTGGGTGTTGTTGGGCATTTATATTCAAAAAATGAAGAACGTGGGGTTTATAAATCTACAGATGGTGGTCAAACTTGGGCGCAAACTTTATTTGTAAATGATCAATCTGGGATTATTGAACTGGAAGTATCTCCAAGTAATTTTAATTTGATGTATGCCTCTTCATGGGATAAAGATCGAAAAGCATGGAATTTTAGAGGAAGTGGAAACGGAAGTGGAATCTATAAAAGTATTGACGCGGGAAGTACTTGGGCAAAAGTTTCAAGTGAAGGTTCTGGATTACCAACAGGCGAAGGGGTAGGTCGAATTGGTCTCGCTATTTATAATGATGATGTGGTATATGCAATTCATGATAGTCAATTCCGAAGAGAAAAAGATAAAGAAAAGGAATCTTCAAAAGGTGGGCTTCAGAAAGATGATTTTAAAAGCATGTCTGTTGCAGATTTTCTTTCCTTAGAAGATGCTTCTTTGAAAACATTTTTGAAATCGAATGGATTTCCGAAGAAATATACAGTGGATTCAGTAAAAGAAATGGTTAAAAAAGAAGAAGCAAAACCAATTGATATTGCTAAATATTTAGAAGATGCAAATTCATTATTGTTTGATACTCCTGTTGTTGGAACAGAAATATTTAAAAGTACAGATGGCGGAAAAAACTGGAAGAAAACACATGAAGGATATTTGGATAATGTATATTATTCGTATGGATATTACTTCGGAAAAATACACGTAGATCCAAGCAATCAAGATGCAGTTTATATTTATGGAGTGCCAATTTTGAAATCGAAAGATGGCGGTAAAACGTTTGAATCTATGAATGCAGGAAATGTTCACGCAGATCATCATGCCCTTTGGATTAATCCTAAAAAACCGGGACATCTTATCAATGGAAATGATGGTGGAGTTAATATTACCTACGATGATGGGAAACACTGGATTAAAAACAATTCATTAGCAGTAGGTCAATTTTATGCGATTAATGTAGATAATGAAAAACCTTATAATGTATATGGAGGTCTGCAAGATAATGGAGTTTGGGTAGGACCACATAATACAAAGGAAAATAGAAGGTGGTTGCAAAATGGAGAATACCCATATAAATTTATTATGGGCGGAGATGGAATGCAAATTCAAATAGATAACAGAAATAGTAATATAGTTTATACAGGTTATCAATTCGGAAATTATTATAGATTAAATCGCGAAACAGACGAACAGACTTATATTCAACCTAAACATGAATTGGGTGAAAATCCATATCGATTTAATTGGCAAACACCAATTTTATTAAGCTCCCACAATCAGGACATCTTGTATTTAGGAGCTAATAAATTAATGCGAAGTATGGATCAAGGTACTACTTGGGATGCAATTTCAGAAGATCTCACCAAAGGTGGAAAGCCAGGAAATGTATCGTATGGAACTTTAACAACAATTAGTGAATCAACTTTTCAATTCGGATTGATGTATGCAGGTAGCGATGATGGTTATGTTCAAGTAACTAAAAATGGAGGTGGAAATTGGCAACGAATTTCTAATTCATTTCCACAAGATTTGTGGGTAAGTAGAGTAGAAGCTTCAAGTTTTAAAAAGGAACGAGTGTTTGTGACATTAAACGGATATCGTTGGGATGATTTTACGCCTTATGTATTTGTTAGTGAAGATTATGGAGCTACATGGAAAAATATAAGTAGTAATCTGCCAACTTCTTCTGTGAATGTTATTAAAGAAGATACAGAAAATGAAAATATATTATATCTAGGAACAGACAATGGAGTATATGTTTCATTTAATAGAGGCGTTTCTTGGGAGGCATTTTCTTCAGGACTAACGAACGTGGCTACGCATGATTTAGTAATACAACCAGAAGCTAAAGATTTAGTGGTTGGAACACATGGGCGATCTATTTATGTAGCGAATATTTCATTGCTACAAAAAATGAATTCAGGAAATAAGGACGAAGTATTAATTTCTGAAATAGAACCTGTTCTTCATTCTGGCTCTTGGGGGAAAAAATTTAGCTCTTGGGGAGAAGTGTATCAGCCTTCAGTTGAGGTTCATTTTTATAGTCCGATAGAAGGTAAAGCAACTATTTCGATTCAAACGGAAGAAGGGGAGGAATTGGAGTCAGTAAAAGTAGATGCTCAAAAAGGGGTGAATGTATATACCTATCACTTAACTTTTTCAAATAATAAAGAATTGAAAGCTAAAAAAGCTGAAAACGAGAAGTATTACCTTCCGAAAAGGGTTCATGTTATGGACATTTCAATAGGTAAGAAGCATTCTAAAACAGAATTGAAAGTAAAATAATTCAAGTATTTAAAATAATTCTAAATACAAATTAAAACAAACCACAAAGTTTGGCAATCACCTCATTGAGGCGTATTTTTGCATAACATCTTTTAAGAAAATATAACATATGGGAATAATATCCTCCTCCATTGCTAGAAAAGTCGCTATGGCACTTTCTGCTCTTTTTCTAATCTTTTTTTTATTAACGCATGTAACTATCAACCTTCTATCGGTTTTCAGTGAAGATGTGTTTAATGTTGCTTCCCATTTTATGGGAACCAACCCCCTCATTCAGTTTGTTATGCAGCCCATTTTAATTTTTGGAGTTGTGTTTCATTTTGTACTAGGTTTTGTTTTAGAATTAAAAAACAGAAAAGCGGTAGGTATTAAATATGCTAAAAACAACGGTGCAGCTAATTCTACTTGGATGAGTAGAAACATGATCTATAGCGGATTAGTAATTTTAGCTTTTATCGTATTGCACTTTATAGATTTTTGGTTTCCAGAACTAAACACAAAATACGTACTTGGAGATATGAGTGGTATGCACGATGGTGAGTTTAGATACTACCATGAATTAGTTGAAAAATTTCATAGCCCATATAGAGTAGGGGCATATGTTATAGCGTTTGTATTACTTGCTTTGCATTTATTACATGGTTTTCAATCGGCATTCCAATCAATGGGAATGAACAATAAATATACAAAATGTGTGAAAAATTTTGGAAAAGGATATGCTATTCTAATTCCATCACTTTTTATTTTCATTGCCCTTTTTCACCATTTTAATCACTAAATACTACTGTATATGTCTGTATTAGATTCAAAAGTACCTAAAGGTCCCATTAAAGAAAAATGGACTACATATAAGGACAAAATTAATTTAGTTAATCCAGCCAATAAACGTAATATAGATATTATCGTTGTGGGAACAGGTTTAGCGGGAAGTTCTGCTGCGGCAACCTTAGCAGAGCAAGGTTATAATGTAAAGGCATTTTGTTATCAAGATTCTCCTCGTAGAGCACATTCAATTGCTGCTCAAGGAGGAATTAATGCCGCAAAAAATTACCAAGGGGATGGTGATTCTAACTACCGCTTATTCTATGATACCGTAAAAGGGGGTGATTATCGTTCTCGTGAAGCAAACGTATACCGTTTGGCTGAGGTTTCAGGAAATATCATCGATCAATGTGTAGCACAAGGGGTTCCTTTTGCACGTGATTATGGGGGTCTCTTAGACAACCGTTCGTTTGGTGGCGTATTAGTATCTCGTACTTTCTATGCTAAAGGACAAACAGGACAGCAACTATTATTAGGAGCTTATTCAGCAATGAATAGACAAATTGCTCGTGGTAAAATTGAAATGTTTAATCGTCACGAAATGTTAGATGTAGTAAAAGTGGACGGAAAAGCAAGAGGAATTATTGCACGTAATTTAATTACTGGTGAAATAGAAAGACATTCGGCTCATGCTGTTATTATTGCAACAGGAGGTTATGGTAATGTTTATTTTCTTTCAACAAATGCAATGGGATCTAATGCTACTGCAGCTTGGAAAATACATAAAAAAGGAGCGTTTTTTGCGAACCCTTGTTTTACACAAATTCACCCAACATGTATTCCTCGATCGGGCGATTACCAATCTAAACTAACTTTGATGTCAGAGTCATTAAGAAACGATGGACGTATATGGGTGCCAGCAAATATTGATGATGCAAAAGCAATTCAACAGGGAAAATTAAAGCCTACTGAAATTGCTGAAGAAAATAGAGATTATTATTTAGAAAGAAAATACCCTGCTTTTGGAAATTTAGTGCCACGTGATGTAGCATCTAGAGCAGCAAAAGAACTTTGTGATGCCGGTTATGGTGTTAATGCAACAGGTGAAGCTGTGTATTTAGACTTTGCAGCAGCTATTGAGCGATACGGAAAAGAACAAGCAAAAATACACGGGCACCATGATGCTTCAAAAGAAAAAATAACAACATTAGGAGAAACAGTTATTGAAGAAAAATACGGGAACCTTTTTCAAATGTATGAGAAAATTGCAGCTGAAAATCCTTATAAAACTCCTATGATGATATACCCAGCGACACATTATACGATGGGTGGAGTTTGGGTAGATTACAACTTAATGACAACGGTCCCAGGACTGTATTGTATTGGGGAAGCTAACTTTAGCGACCACGGATCAAATCGTTTAGGTGCTTCTGCATTGATGCAAGGATTAGCTGACGGATATTTTGTATTGCCTTATACTATTGGCGATTATTTATCTGATGACATTCGTACCGGAAAAATACCTACAAATACATCTGAATTTGATGAAGTTGAAAAAGAAGTAACCGATAGAATCAATTTCTTTATCAATAATAAAGGAACAAAATCTGTAGATTACTTCCATAAGCGTTTAGGAAAGGTAATGTGGGATAAAGTTGGAATGGCTCGTAACGAAAAAGGCTTAAAGGAAGCTATGGCTGAAATTAAGGCAATTCGTGAAGAATTCTGGAAAGAAGTAAAAGTTCCCGGTGATGCTAACGAGATGAATCCTCAATTAGAAAAAGCAGGTAGAGTTGCCGATTTTCTTGAATTAGGAGAGTTATTTGCAAAAGATGCCTTGGACAGAAACGAATCTTGTGGAGGTCATTACCGAGAAGAAAGTGTTGTGCAAGAGGGAGAGCAAAAAGGAGAAGCTTTGCGTAATGATAAAGATTATGCCTATGTTTCTGCTTGGGAATATAAAGGAGAACCAGCAGATGCGGTTTTACATAAAGAAGAATTAGAGTTTAAAGATATTGAGTTAAAACAACGTTCATACAAATAAGTAGATATATGAATCTTACATTAAAAATCTGGCGTCAAAAAGATGCTAACGACAAAGGAAAATTAGTCGATTATAAGGTAACTGAAATTTCAGAACATATGTCTTTCCTTGAAATGATGGATGTTTTAAATGAACAATTGATAAACTCTGGAGAAGAACCAGTAGCCTTTGATCATGATTGTAGGGAAGGAATTTGCGGAATGTGTTCAATGTACATTAATGGAGAAGCTCACGGACCCGATAAAGGAATAACAACTTGTCAACTACATATGCGTTCGTTTAAAGATGGAGATACCATTTATATTGAACCTTTTAGAGCAGCTGCTTTCCCAGTAATTAAAGATTTAGTAGTAGATAGAACTTCATTTGATCGGATCCAACAAGCAGGTGGATATGTATCTGTAAATACTTCTGGAAATACTCAGGATGCTAATGCAACACCTATTTCAAAACATGCTGCAGATGAAGCAATGGATGCTGCAACCTGTATTGGTTGTGGAGCTTGTGTAGCTACCTGTAAAAACTCTTCTGCGATGTTATTTGTAGGAGCAAAAGTTTCGCAATATGCTTTATTGCCGCAAGGACAAGTTGAAGCAGCAGATCGTGTTAAAAACATGGTTGCCCAAATGGATTTAGAAGGATTTGGAAATTGCACCAATACTGGCGCTTGTGAAATTGAATGTCCAAAAGGAATTTCTCTTTCAAACATTGCGCGTATGAATCGTGAATACTTAAGTGCAACACTTAAAGGATAGTTTTAGAAAGAACATATAAAAAAGCCCCTCTATTTAGAGGGGCTTTTTTATGCATTTAACTGATTTTACATCGCTTTTAAATGTTCTTTTTTTTCTGAAACACTGATCATGTTTTTTATAATAGTTTGTATAAATTTAGTAACATCATACGGTTTTACGATGATATCATTCATGCCAGATTCATAGATACTAAATCGCATCTCTTCTACTTCTACGGCAGTTAAAGCAAGTATTGGAAGAGTAGTGTTAAATAAACGTATTTCTTTAGTAGCATCTATCCCATTTTTAATAGGCATATTAATATCCATCAAGACTAAATCGTAGGTATTGTTTTTTATCATATTGACAGCTTCGTCTCCATTTTCAGCAACAAAGCATATCACTTTATTTTTTTCTAATATTTTTGCAGTAACTATTTGATTGATGCGATTGTCTTCAACAATTAGTATTTTTTTATCTTTTAAAATATTAACATCTAATAAAGGTTGTTTTTTAATGGCAACTTTCTCTTTTAAGACTTCAAAATCTATGGCAAATGTAAAGGAAGAGCCTTTACCTAAATCACTTTCTAAATAAATTTCAGAGTTAGAATGTGCTAGTAGCTTTTTTACAATGGGTAATCCTAACCCTGTTCCTTGATAGCTATAATCTAAAGAGTCAATTTGTGAAAATTCATCAAAGATTCCTTCTTGCTTATTTTTAGCTATACCGATACCTGTATCCTTAATTATAAAAGTAATAGTTGAGTTTTTAGCATCAATTTTTTCTGAATTAATAGAAATAGTAATGGCGCCATTTTCTGTAAACTTACACGCATTACTTATTAAGTTCATTAATACTTGAGATAACCTCACTGAATTTCCTCGAATAATTCCAGGGACGTTTTTGGAAATATTGATGTTAATCTTGTTATTATTTTGAAGGCGCATATATTCAAAAGAAGCTATAATAGTTTCAATTAATTCTCTTAAGTTAAAGGAAGTAAGATCATTGTCGATGTTTTTTGCGTCAATTTTATTTATTTGTAATACATCATTAATTAAAGCCAAAAGATAATCTGCTGAAAACTTTAAGGACTTTAAATCTTTTTCATGACTCTTTAAAGATTCATCCTCCATTAATATAGTACTTAATCCTATTACTCCATATAAAGGGGTTCGTAACTCATGACTTACGGTTGAGAAAAAGTTATTTTTTGCTTTAGATAATTTTTCAGATTCTTCTTTAGCCAATAAATATTTTTTATTTTTTATTTTTAGTTCTTTAACTAAGGTTTTTCTTTTTAAGAATGCTACAAAAAGTGAAATAAGTAATAATAAAAATATGGCAGCAACTATTATTAATAATGTGTTTAACCTGCCTTTATCATTAGATATTTGAGCTTGTAATTGAGAATTTAACTGTGCTGTTTTTGCGTCTTTTCGGTATTGATCTAATTGAATTTTGTCAGTAATAGCATATCTTTCAGGAGCGGTATAAATACCAGAATTTTCATCGCTGTATTCATCATAGATTTCAAAAGCATCATATGCTTCTTTAAATTTTTCTTGTTCGTATAGACTTATACTATAGAAATAATAGATGTTTTCTAATTCAATTCTTAACTCTTCTTTTTTTGCAGCTTCAATAGTTTTAAGAAATAATTCATCTGCTTTTCGAAAGTCTTTATGGTGTAAATAGTATTCACCTAAAAACCCGTCTAAACTGATACAATAAGAGTGATGATCCTCAAATTTTAATAGTTGTTTCGATTTTAATATATGCACATAAGCTCTCTCATAATCATCATTATCTATTGCAGTATAAATATAATTGTAATGTGCTTTTGATAAGCCTATAGAATCTTTAATGCTATTAAATTGTGTGATTGATTTATCATGATAATGATACGCTTTTTTATAATTTTGATTGATAGAATATATATTCGCTAAGTCCATATATGTAACAGCAGTTGCAGTATCATTTTTTGATAATCCTGCATAATGCTCAGACTTTTTCATGTTTGTCATAGCGTTAATGGTGTCATTTAAGACTAAATAATCGTACGCTAATGATCGATATCCTTGATGTAAATAATAAGGGTCGTCTAAGGTATAAGCCATTTTTAAAACATCGATGTTTAAAACTAATGATTTAGTATAATCACCTTGATTGTAAAAAGCTGTTGCTGAGTCTAATAATTTTTGAAAATTCTTTGGATTATTAGCTACAATTGTATCTTGAGCAAACAAAGGATTTTGCTGAAAAGCACCTATAAATAGTAGGCATATTATAAGTAAAGAATAAAGGTCCTTCATTCAGGTTAGTTAAATTTAGGAACGTAATGTACACATTTTTTAGAAATTATAAAAAAACTTGATATTTTTTAGCGGTTACCATAAGGAATAGTATTTTTATAAGATGATATCAAAACTCCCAAATGTTACCACTTCTATTTTTGCTGTAATGAGTAAAATGGCAAATGATTTTAATGCTCTCAACCTATCTCAAGGATATCCCAATTTTAAAAGCGATCCTTATTTATTAGAATTGGTTAATCAAGCAATGAAGCAAGGTTATAACCAGTATGCACCTATGCAAGGAGATTTAGGTTTGCGTGTTGAACTATCTAATAAAGTCAAAAACTCACATCAAAAAGAGTATAACCCAGCTACTGAAATAACTATTACAGCGGGGGCTACCCAAGCTATTTTCACTGTAATCTCTGCGGTAATTAATTCTGGAGATGAGGTCATTATTTTTACACCAGCGTATGATTGTTATGGTCCTTCAATTGAATTGTTTGGAGGAAAAATAATTCCTGTTCAGTTAAAAGCACCTTTGTTTTCTCCTAATTGGGAAGAAGTTTCAGAAAAGATTACCAACAAAACTAAAATGATTATAATTAACTCTCCTCACAATCCTAGTGGAAGACTTCTTTTGGAAGAAGATATGCTTCAGTTACAGAGTTTAGCTGAAAAACATGATTTATTGGTATTAAGTGATGAAGTGTATGAACACATTATTTTTGATGGAAATATTCATCAAAGTGCTGCAAAGTTTCCAGAACTTTCAAAACGTACATTTATTACCGCTTCCTTCGGAAAAACATTTCATAATACAGGCTGGAAATTAGGATATTGTTTAGCTCCTGAAAATTTAATGATTGAGTTTCAAAAAGTTCACCAATACAATGTGTTTTCTGTTAATCACCCAATGCAAAGAGCTTTAGCTACCTATTTGAAAACGGAAGAACATTACCTAGGGCTTTCGTCTTTTTATCAGCAAAAAAGAGATTATTTTTTAAACTTGATAAAGGATTCTAGGTTTAAAGTAATACCGTCTGATGGCACGTATTTTCAGTTATTGGATTATAGTAAGGTCACAGATGAAAGTGATTTAGTTTTTTCTGAAAGATTAGCCAAAGTAAATAAGCTTGCAACAATACCTACTTCAGTTTTTAATGCAAACCAAGAAGACTTTAAACAAGTAAGAATATGTTTTGCTAAAACGGAAGAGACCTTAAACGCTGCAGCAAAAATTTTAAATAGTATTTAGACTATTTACGCTTTGGGTGAACCAATTTCATTTCTTTAATTAAATGATCTGCTCCCGCATATTTATCAATAATAAATAGTACATATCGTAAATCGACCATAATATTTCTACAGATTTCTGGGTCGTAATTCATGTCACTCATGGTTCCTTCCCAAACTCTATCAAAATTTAAACCAACGAGGTTTCCATGTGCATCAATTGCTGGACTTCCTGAATTTCCTCCAGAAGTATGATTAGTTCCTAAAAAGCAAATTGGAAGCTTACCATTGGTGTCAGCATATTGTCCATAATCCTTTGCTTTATATAGGTCTTGTAATTTTTGCGGCACATCAAATTCGTAATCGCCAGGGATGTATTTTTCAATAATACCATCTAAATAAGTAACAGGGTTATAATACACAGCATCCCTTGGAGCATATCCTTTTACTTGACCGTAAGTTACTCTTAAAGTACTATTGGCATCTGGGAAATAACGTTCCTCTGGCATTACTTCCATTAATGCTTTCATGTATATTTTCTGAAGTGCATTAATTTCAGAATTTATACTTTGAAATTGTGGGTCTATTGAATTATAAAGCTCATCAAAAAAGGGTTTAGCATATACAAAAGCGGCATCATTATTCAATTTTTTTATTACTTTTTTTGGTTCTCCTTTTAGTAATTCTAAAGCAGAATCAAGGTTCGTAAATTGTGTTTTATCATAAATAGAAGCATTTATATTTTTTGAGTACAAAGGCATAATCGCTTCAAAAACATTTTTATCCAAGCTTGCATTATAATTTTTATGAATTCCTTTTAGTCTTGTAATGGTGCTTTCTTTTGCTTTGTTAAAGGAGGCATCTCCTTTTTGATAAGCATTTTCCATTTGGTATAATCGAAACATCATATGCATCAATTCATTATTTCTTATAAACACTTCTAAGAAATTGTTTCTTTTTACATTAACAGATTCAAAATCATTATATAATTTTTCGAAGTCCGATAATAGTGAGCCATATTGCTTTTCAAGCCCTTTTTGCTTTACAAGTTTCTGAAACTGACTTTCGAAATCTCTCTTTTTTCCAATTGCATTACTTTTTTCTATTCCAAGATTTTCGCCAATCCATTTTTTCCAAGCGTTAGCAATTCTTGCTTGTTTTGAAGCATATTGAATTCTTGTTTTGTTGTCTTTTTTCATTTCAGCATCCATCACATTTAATGTAGCTTCACGAATAGCGATTCTACTCGGATTTACTTTTTGTGTAATCTGCTCAATGGCTATAGCAGGAAGATATTCGTTGGTTCTTCCAGGAAAACCAAATACTAATGTAAAATCTCCTTCTGTGATTCCATCTAATGAAATTGGTAAGAAATGTTTAGGAGCATATGGGACATTGTCTTTTGAATAAGAAGCAGGACGGTTATTTTTATCAGCATAAATTCTAAACAAAGAGAAATCACCTGTATGTCTTGGCCAAACCCAATTGTCGGTGTCACTACCAAATTTACCAATACTTACTGGAGGAGCTCCTACTAATCTTATATCATTAAAGGTTTCCGTAATAAATAAGAAATATTGATTTCCTTTAAAAAAGGCTTTTATTTTAGATCCTTGCCATGCTTCCTTTTTAGCAGATTTATTTATTTGATTACTAGTGCTATCTATTTTTGATTGCTTTTCTTTTTCAGTCATTGTATCTGTAACGTCAGCTAATACCCTAGCAGTTACATCTTCGATACGAACAATAAAGTCGATATATAATCCTTCATTTGGAAGCTCTTCCTTGAAATTTTTTGCCCAAAAACCATTTGTGATATAGTCATTTTCAACAGATGAATGAGATTGTATTTGACTAAATCCACAGTGATGATTCGTTAAAATTAATCCTTTATCAGAAATAACTTCACTAGTGCAACCTCCATTAAAATGACCAATTGCATCTTTTAAACTTGAATTATTTACGTCGTAAATATCTTTAGCTGATAAGGTACTCCCTAGCGACTGCATTTCTTGTTCGTTCATTCCTTCTAATAAAGAAGGAATCCACATTCCACCTTGTTGAGCTGATACTTGAAAGGCAATAAATAGTATAAGAATTTTTATGAATTTCATAGCTAAATAGTTTAATTTCAAAGATAAACAACCTTGTAGAAATACTAAATAGTTTTAACTATTTTTACTCGATGCAAGAAGAATTAAAAATTACGATGATCCAATCAGATCTAGTTTGGGAAAACCCAAATGCTAATCGGATGATTTTTTCTGAAAAAATCGCAAGCATTTCTGAGGCAACAGACCTTATCGTTCTTCCCGAAATGTTTACTACCGGATTTACGATGAATGCTAAAGCTTTAGCCGAAGATGAAACAGGCGCTTCTGTTTCTTGGATGATTTCCGAAGCAAAAAAACACCATACTGCAATTACAGGGAGTTTAATTATTTCTGAAAACGGGTGTTACTATAACCGATTATTTTTTGTGTTTCCCGACGGAAACTATACAACGTATAATAAACGACATACTTTTACTTTGGCCGGAGAACATAAAACTTTTGCCCGAGGAAACGATCAAGTAATTGTGATGTATAAAGGTTGGAAAATATGCCCTTTAATATGTTACGATTTGAGATTTCCAGTTTGGGCAAGAAACACAATGAATTATGATGTATTATTATATGTGGCTAATTGGCCTGAAAAACGCATTGCTGCATGGGACGCACTATTAAAAGCAAGAGCTATAGAAAACATGGCATACTGTATTGGTCTCAATAGAACAGGAGAAGACGGAAATGGACATCCATATGTGGGACATTCTGCTGTCTATGATTTATTAGGAGAACAAGTTTCGACAAAAGATTTTGAACATGAATTTATTGAAACTATTTCACTTCAAAAAAATGAAATTGAAACAAACAGGAGGCATCTTCAGTTTTTAAATGATAAAGATGATTTTACTTTAAGTTAAACGTTTCAACAAGGTCCCAATTACCACGAACATCTAGAATGGAAGGGTAATAAATAATTGTTTCAGGTTGTTTGTTTTCAAGAAAACTACCAGTATCCCACAGACCATTTTTATTTTCATCGTAAATAATTCGAACATAATATTTACCAGGGATTAGTGTTGTAAAAGCAATTTCTTTTGTTTCTGTAATATATTCTTTTTCAATCAATTTATAGTTTTGATCTACTAATTCAACTATGATAGGGTAACTTTTTACATTTTCTAGATTCATTGTTAAACTTCCATAATCTGAAATAGCTTTTGTTGAACCTCTATAATTGATGGTGTCATTTACAGCTTCATAAAAATCAGTAAATGCGCCTGGAAAAATAGTAACATTATAGGTCTGACTTTCTGTTTTTTCAAAAATAAGAGCTGCTGTATAATCTTTTGGTTGAAGGATAGCTGAAACAGGAATAGAAATAGAGTCTTTGTCTATAATAGAAATAAATTCAGCATTAACATCAACTAATGGTGTGTTTGAAAATATTTTAACAGAATCTTTCAGTTTTAAAAACGGTTTACTTTCAACAGTAACTTTTAAAGAATCTTTATATAGATCTCTTAATTTTACAGTTAGAGTATCAATTTCAGATAGACTTCTTGCTATAAATTGAAGTGTATCAATTTCTAAATCAGGTTTAAACCAATAATGAATCGAGTCTCTCTGTCTGTCTTTAAATTGTTTAAAAGTAAAATCTGAAACAACAGGAGTAATGAGTTCTAATTGTAAACTATCTGCATTTCCTTCATAGCCAAATAGGATGTGATTTTTAGATTCATGTTTGGGCCTAGACATATTATATTCTAAAGTTTCTTTAAATAAGGTAAGGATGTATAAACTATCTGTTGGTAATGTAATTATTTCATTTAAAAACCCAATTTTATCTTTATCGGACTGAAAAATGTAATCTGAATTATCTTCCTTTAATGCTATTAATTTATACGTCCCTTCTTTTAAATTAGAGAGTTCGAATGTATCTGTGCTATCCTTTACCGTAGTTATATACATGGGTTTTTCAGAATAAATGAGGGAGTCATTATATTCTTCAGTAACTTCATACAACATTACAGAAATAGGACTTTCTAATGTTATGAGCTTGCTGTCTTTTATCGTTCCTTTTACCTTTAAACTATCGATATAATCGCCCGTAGAAAAAACATATTTATAATAATCATATTCATTTCCTTCATTATTATCTAGGATGCTTTTTCCAAAATTAATGGAGTAGGTTGTATTTTCTCTTAAGGTATCTAATATTTTAATTTTTATATATTTAGAAGTACTTAAAGGAGTAATGGTAGGAGCATAATCTAAAGGAGGAGAAATAATAAGTTGCTTATTAAGGTCTTGAAATTTAATATATTCATCAAAGTAGATTCTTATTTCATCACCTTTAAAATTTGTGCTAAAGTTTTCTGGGTTACTTTTTACAATCACTGGAGGGATACTATCTTTAAGACCACCATTAGGTCTACCACGTTTTGCACAGTCCACAAATGAAAGCATAAAAATAAAAGCAATGGGAAGATACAGTAAACGGTGTTTTTTCATTCTACAAAAATAGATAAATTTTAGAGATTCACATCAAGCAATTGCAATGGTTGCAATACTCAATTTTGCATTCGTATTGTTCAGTAATTGTATAGCGCAATTTTCTAAAGTAGCTCCTGTAGTTACAATGTCATCTACTAGTAAAATATGTTTGTTTTTTATAACATCTTGATTTGCAATAGAAAAAATTTGATTGGTTTCATTTGTATTCTGAAATCGTTTAAATCGTTGTTTAAAAACTTGAGTTTCAGTTTTATTAATTTTAATAAGAACATCATCTCGATATGGAACCTGTAAAGCGCTGGCAATTTCTTTACCAAATCCTTCCACTTGATTATAACCTCTTGATTTTAATTTTTGCTTATGCAAAGGAACAGGAATCACAATATCAATTGTTTTATAAGCCTCGATTTCAGCTAATTCAGCACCTAGCCAGGCGCCAAAAAATGAACTTATTTGTTTTTGTTTTCTATACTTTAAATTATGTAATATCTCTTGTGTGATACCTTTTTTCTGAAATTTCAACAAGGAAGTAGCTAATTCTATTCGAAATTTCCCATAAAAAAAATGTTTTAAATCTAGACTGTTATTTTTATGATGACAAGCTAAGGGTAAGGAATGCCTACAAGAAGTACAAATAACATTTTCAGAAGATAAAAGAATTGTTTTACACCCATTACAAATTTTTGGGAATAGTATATTAAGCATGATTTGCTCTTGGTTGGAGGGGAGTTCTAAGGAGTATTAGCTAAGGTATTGAATTTCCTTCTCTTTTTAAGTGCTACAGGTTTTATTTATTTTACTTTTGCTGTAGCATTAAAATTTTCACATTAATTATATTATTTTCATCTTTGAAGACGTTATAGATTGTTACATAGTGTTTCCGACCAGGCACTAAATAATACCCCCAACCTAAATTAACAAAAACCAACAACCATGAGTACTGAAAACAATAACACAAAATTTAAAGTCCTTTTAGGGATTCTATCCGTTTTATTGATTGTCTTGTCTGTGTATACCTTTAGACTGTACAATACAAGTCAAAATACGGAAACAACTTTAATAAGTCAAAAAGCAGATATTGAAACCGAATTAGAAGAGTTAATTGTTAATTATGATGAGATTATACAAGACAATGAGCTTAAAGACAATAGCATAATAGAAGCTAAACAACGTATCGTTGTATTATTAGACTCTGTGAAAAATTCTGAAGCAAACGTTCAGTTAATTAGAAGGTATAAAATTGAGATTGGTAAGTTAAAAACAGAACGTAAATTAATGTTTAGAAAAGCAGACAGTTTAATTGCTGCAAATCAAACATTAGCTATTGAAAGAGATAGCACTATTTCTGTACTAGGTGAAACAATACGCGTAGTAGATTCTGTTACTGAAGAAAACCAAGCCCTTGCTGAAACCATCAAAATTGGATCTATAGTGAAGACTCTTGATTTAATAGGTTCTGCAGTAATCGTTCGTAAAAGCGGAAAATTAGTGGAAACCCAAAGATCAAGTCGTACAGATAAAATAAGAGCTTGTTTTACGCTTACACCAAATCCTATTGCTGAAAAGGGAGATCGTTTATTATTTGTACAAGTAATTAATCCTAAAAATAATTTATTAGGAAAAAAAGCAGTCATGGAATTTGAAGACGGTACTTTAAACTATAGTGAATCAACGAAAGTTTTTTACGAAAATGATGAGCTAGATGTATGTATTTTAGTAAATGCAGCAGAAGCAGACTTAGTAGAAGGAACTTATAGAATTAATGTTTTTGACGGTTCTACTCAAGTTGCAACCACTACAATGGAATTAAAATAATAAAACTATATAAATAATTGAAACCGTTACGAGGTTATCGTAACGGTTTTTTTATTTTTGCGCTATGGCAAACGAAGATAAATTTAAAAAAGTAATATCACACGCAAAAGAATACGGTTACATTTTTGCTTCTAGTGAAATTTACGACGGACTTAGTGCAGTGTATGATTATGCACAAAACGGTGTTGAGTTAAAAAAGAATATTAGAGAATATTGGTGGAGAAGCATGGTGTACATGCATCAAAATATTGTGGGGCTTGACTCCGCAATATTAATGCATCCTAAAACTTGGGAAGCTTCAGGGCATGTTGATGCGTTTAGTGATCCTTTAATAGATAATAAAGATTCTAAAAAGAGATATCGTGCTGATGTTTTAATCGAAGATTATTGCGAAAAAATAAATAAGAAGGCGCAAAAAGAAATTGATAAAGCTAAAAAACGTTTTGGGGAAAGCTTTAATGAAGAAGAGTTTGTAACAACCAATGGAAGAGTTATTGGGTATAAAAACAAACAAAAAGAAATTTTAGAGCGCATGGCAAAATCTTTAGATAATGAAGATTTAGCCGATGTTAAAGCATTGATTGAAGAACTTGGGATTGCAGATCCAGATACCGGTTCTAAAAATTGGACCGATGTTCGTCAGTTTAATTTAATGTTCGGAACAAAACTAGGAGCATCTGCCGAAAGTGCGATGGATTTATATTTACGTCCTGAAACAGCTCAAGGTATTTTTGTTAACTTTTCTAATGTGCAAAAAACAGGAAGAATGAAAATTCCTTTTGGAATTGCACAAACAGGAAAAGCTTTTAGAAATGAAATTGTTGCAAGACAGTTTATCTTCAGAATGCGTGAGTTTGAACAAATGGAAATGCAATTTTTTGTGCGACCAGGAGAAGAAATGAAATGGTATGAATACTGGAAAGAAACTCGTTTAAACTGGCATAAATCATTAGGATTAGGGGAAGAAAATTATCGTTTTCATGACCATGAAAAATTAGCGCATTATGCAAATGCAGCTACTGATATAGAGTTTAACTTCCCATTCGGATTTAAAGAATTGGAAGGAATTCATTCGCGAACCGATTTCGATTTAAAAGCACACGAAGAACATTCAGGGAAGAAACTTCAATTTTTTGATCCAGAATTAAATAAAAACTATGTCCCTTATGTTGTTGAAACATCCATAGGTTTAGATCGTATGTTCTTAGCTGTTTTTAGTAATTCGCTTCAAGAAGAAACCTTAGAAGATGGAAGTTCAAGAGTTGTATTAAAACTTCCTTCTATATTAGCGCCAACTAAAGCAGCTATTTTTCCATTAGTTAAAAAGGATGGGCTGCCAGATATCGCAAAGAAAATCATTGAAGATTTAAAGTGGGATTATAATGTTATTTATGATGAAAAGGATGCTGTTGGAAAAAGGTACCGACGTCAAGATGCAAATGGAACACCGTTTTGTATTACGGTAGATCATCAATCAAAAGAAGATGATACTGTGACCATACGTTATCGAGATACAATGACGCAAGAAAGAATAGCTATTTCAGAAATAGGAAATAAAATAAAAGAAAGTATATCCTATCAATCTTGGTTAGGTTAATTAAATAAAAAAAAGGCTTCATTTAAATGAAGCCTTTTTAAATATAGTTAAGAAATTATTATTCTATTCTTTTTTCAATTCCGTTAATGCTAACGGGATTGGCTTTTATGCAACGATTCATTCTTCGTAAGCCAGAAAATTTTACCCAAACTTTTTCTCCATTCTTTTTAAACTCGTCTGTCATGTTTATTGGGTCAAGGTAATATTCATTATCCTTGTTTTTCATTTTTAATGTAAAAGGGCAATCACCTTCTTCTTTAGATTCAACAATTACTGCCATTGAAAATCCAGCGGCAATCATTTCAGAATTTTTCATTTCGACTTCTTTTGTATTTGTTATGTTTTTTTCTTCCGAAGCAGCCTTATTTGTTGATGAACAAGCAATTAATAGCACAGAAAATAAAGTTAGTGTTGATTTAATAAGGAACATAGTTTTTATTTAATTGTTTTCGATGTTGAAAATTACAAATAATGTGCCGCTTTATGCCCATGTTGAATTAAAAATATAAATTTATCTCGTTAAATTAATGATTCTAATTAAACTAAAAAGAGTATTCTGACTGATTTTACGGGGTTTATATCAGTAATTTTTCAGAAAAAGCTACGTTAAACTATTATTTTTGTTAAATAAATGCTTGTATTTTTCAATTATAGATAGTATTTTTGGAGACACTCAAAAAATTGTTAAACTAAAATTTAAACTAATGAATTTAAAAAATTATTTTCTCTTATTGTGTTTTGCAGTATTTACATTTACTGCTACTGCACAAAAAGACATTACGCCAAACGTTGTAACGAAAGCGCATCACAGCAGTACAATTACTGATATGGTATATGTGCCTTCAATTGCTTCTAGAATGAATGAAATCACCCCAGCGGTGGATAAAAATACAGAAGCATTAGACAGAAGATCATTAGGAAACCAAGTTGTAATTGGTAAGGATAGTCAAACAGAAGATGATTATTTAGCTAGCAACCCACATCCTTCTAAAGGATCTTTCTTTAGCAATCCTCCATCAGTTGTTTTTGATGCTTATACATCAAACTCACAACCAACAGATCCATCTGTTGCAATTGGACCAAACCACGTGTTTGTTGTATTTAATACAGGATTTACTATTTATGACAAATCAGGAGCTCAATTATTAGGACAAACTTCTCCTAATCCAGCAATTTTCCCTTCAAGTGGATGTTGTGACCTTACAGTATCTTATGATCAAGCTGCCGACAGATGGGTAGTTTCTTTCTTAGGTGGTGGAGCACAAGTTGCTATATCAGATGGACCTGATCCAATTAATGATGGTTGGAACGTATACAATGTTGCCGCTATTAATGATTACCAAAAACTTTCTGTTTGGAGTGATGGGTATTATATAACAGATAATGCAAGTTCAACTAAACTATGGGTTCTTGAAAGAGACGCTATGATTGCTGGAAATTCTGCTGGATTACAAGGCTTTACTTTGCCAGGAATTGTTACAAGTGGATTTAATAGTGCACAAGCACTTAACGTAAGTGATGATAATATGCCTGCTGCAGGTGGTGCTATTATTATGTACATGCAAGATGATGCATGGGGTGGTGTTACAACCGATCATATGAAATTATGGACAGTAGATATGGATTGGGGAACTCCAGGAAACTCTACTATTTCTGCTGCACAAGAAGTTCCTTTAACTCCATTTATCTCTGTATTTGATGGTGGTAGTTTTGTAAACTTAGCGCAACCAACTGGAGGAACTTCAGTTGATGCTTTACAAGCAACTATTATGAATCAAGCTCAATTTAGAAAATTTGCTGGTCATAACTCAGCTATCTTCAACTTTGTAGTTGATACAGATGCTGGTGGAGGTGAATTAGCAGGTGTACGTTGGATGGAATTCCGTCAAGCTGCAGATAACACGGCTTGGTCATTATACCAAGAAGGTACTTATGTAGCACCAGATGGAAGACATGCATGGCATGCTAGTATGATTATGGATGGAAGTGGTAATATAGGGATGGGATATACTTCTATGTCTGGACCTACAACTCCTACTACAGTAAGAATTAGTTCTTATTATACAGGTAGATTTGATGGTGATCCATTAGGAACTATGACTGTAAATGAAGAATTAATTTCTGCAGGTAATGCTAATATTCCAAGTACTCGTTATGGAGATTATAGTAAAATTGATATTGACCCTTCAGATGATGCAACTTTCTGGTTCATCAATGAATATTTTAATAGTGGAAGAAAAGGTGTAGTTGGTGCTTTCCAATTAGAGCCAAATACAACTACTAACGATATTGGAGTTACAAACATTACTTCTCCAGTAACTGGTCTTTTAACAAATTCTGAAACTATTACGGTATCTGTAAGAAACTATGGGATTAATGATATCTCTGATCCACAAATACAATATACTATTAATGGAGGAGCTGCAGTAACACAAAACCTTGGAAGTACCCTTTCAGCTGAAACTACTGAATCATTTACATTTACTACAACTGCAGATTTATCTGCTGCTGGGGATTATGTAATTTGTGCTCAAACTAATTTAGGTGGAGACTCTAATGGTGCTAATGACGAATTTTGTAAAACTGTTACAAATGGAGTTATTTACTGTGATCCAGGAGCTGATTGTTCATTTGGTGATGGTTTCACTTTAGTTTCTGTAGAAGAAATTAACAATACTTCAGGTTGTGAAGGGTATGCTGATTTTACAGACCAAGAAGCTACTTTAAATCCAGGAAATACTTACAGTGTTACATTTACAACTGGATACGGTGATCAAAATGTTAAAGGTTGGATTGATTTTAATGACGATGGAAATTTTGAAACTAGTGAAATAGTTGTTCCTAACTTTATAATTGCTCCAGGTGAAGCTGCGGGTGTTTTTACTGAAACTTTAGATTTAGTTGTTCCTTCTGGAGTTACTGAAGGAGCTCATAGAATGAGATTTAAATCTAACTGGCAAGCTGATGTTCCTAATGATGCATGTGAGGAAACTCAATATGGTGAAACGGAAGATTATACTGCTAATGTTGGTAGTTTAAGTGTTGAAGATCTTTCAATTACTCAAGGAAGCTTAATCGTTACAACATTACCAAACAAGCAGTTCGGTATTTCTTTAACTACTGAGTTTGATGGTATAGCTTCAATCGCTATTTATGATATATTAGGTCGTACATTAGCTTTTAATAACCTTCAAAAAGAGGGAGCTAGTTATAACTATGACTTAGATATGTCTTATGCTGCAAGTGGAGTTTACTTAATCAAAATAGGAGATCAAGATTCTAACACTTATAAATCAGCTAAAATTATTGTAAAATAAGTTTAGACTAGAATTATAAATATTTTAAAGCCCTCATGAAAATGAGGGCTTTTTATTTTTTAGAAATATGCTTTTAATTGAATACTACCTGAATGAATGGTAGAAGAGTTTTTACTTTTTCTTCCGAAGTAAGAAAGGTTAGCGTCTAAATATTTAGTGATTTTTTTCTGAAATAATAAGCGCCATGTAAAATTAACACCCGGTTGTAAACCTTCTAATATTTGATAGGCTACTGGTGAAAATGCGGAGCCAGTAAAAGCATTATCTATATAATTAAATTCACCATTAACAGATAGCTTTTGAGCCCTTGAATACGAAAAGGAAACCCCTAATTTTTGTTGTTCTAATTGTTCCTTCTCTCCAAGCGTATTTTCTTTGTTGAGCAATTGATAAAACATATCAAATTTTGTTTGAGAATTTAATATATAAGAAATTTTAGGAGCAATGTTATTTACCTCTAATTTGTAATTTCTATTTTCAAAATTTTCAGAAATACTTTCATTAGTACCTATAGTGCTTTTTAAATTTGCCAGCCAAGTTTCCCAAATTTTATGAGTAAAATTTAATTGATGATTTTTAATTTTATTCTCTAATAAGCCAACAGATAATAAATTTCTGCTAGAGGAGGAAACATAGGTATAGCTAGTAGTGTATTTTTGCTTCCCTCTATTAAAAAATAACGCATTTCTAAAGTTTAAATTTAACCCCAACTCATCTTCACCACCCTCTTCAAATGGATTGATAGAAAAACTATCGTTCTGCTGTTTTATTTTTCGATCAAGCACATAGGAGGTTTGGTTGTAAAAGTGCGATAAAAGCTTCTTAAAACCTGTTTTTGAAGACCATTGTTGTGGGTTAAGGGTAAGGATCTGACTAAACTTATTTTCTCGAATTTTTATAAATAATTGATTGGGTAGTAAAATCCGCACATATTCAGCTTCATCCTGAAATTGTGCAATTTCAAATTCATCTAATTCTTGTATTTCATTATTGTTATAATCATTCCAAGTATAAATACCAGCACCTGGTTCTACTTGTATGTATGTGAATTCTTGTTGAGGAATCACTCCATTATTGGTCTGTAATACCGTATTTAAACGAATGGCTCCTTTAAATAAAGTTTGATTATATAATAATCTTGAATTTAAAAATTGCTCTTCATCAGGTAATTCATTTTGATTTTCATCTAAAAACTCATCTTTTAGCGTTCTATAATTTGCAAAAAATGAAAGTTGTGAACTCTTAGTCTGAATTAATTTTGATTTTAAATAGAACGTATTAGAAGTAGATACTCTTTGTAAGGAAGTATTTCGAACACTGTCATTAACACGATATTGATACCCTAGTTCTACAAAAACCTTGGTGCTATCTCCAATGCCTGTATAAACTTCATACGCATTAAATCGCTGACTTTGTGGCGTTAAACTATCATTTGCAATTGTTTTAATTTGATTATCCTCAGCATTGATTTTAGCGCCAATCCAATTTTTCTTAAAAGAATAGGAGGTATTATTATTAATTCTTATAAATTTTGAATCAATTAAATCACCCTTGCTTTCTAAAAAACTTCCTGTGGTATTAATTTTAAATTTTGAAAGTCTAATGTTAGAGTTTAAAACATGACGGGTTCCCTTAAAATTTTCTGAAAATTCTAAATTCTGAAATTCATACGTTATAGCTCCATTTTTAGCATCTGAATATTCTAAACCTCCAATCAAAAATCGTTGATTTCCTAATGGATTTTCAAGATTCCAATCTCGATTAAATTCGATAGAATATAAACGTTCTATAGTTTTAAAATCTCTGTTTATAATGTCTAAGGAAACAAAAGCATCTAGTTTAGTGCTGTCATTAGGTTTTAAAATTATTTGTTTTGCCTTTATTTTTCCAGCAAACCCATCATTATTACGATCATCAATCGAGGAAAATAAGTTCAAATCATTTTTACTTCCAGAGAACTCAAATGAAACATTCGTTTTTTCTGAAGGGTGATAGGTTCCTGTAATCCCAGCAATTTGTATTTTTTCAGGAGGAGTTAACCGTACAATGGGTTCATAATTACCTTGAGGAATACCGTTTATAGGGGCAATATATTCAAATATTCTACTAATTGCATTCGCAGTACTTATCATATAATTACCAGCGCCATTTCCAACCAAAGTAAATCTTACATTGTATAATTCATCTTCGGGATTGTTAGAGAAACTAAAAATTTCGACACCTTCAACAATCTCTTTTTTATATAATATTTTATTTTCAGAAAAGGTATCTAAAATAGCGGAAGGTGCATTCATTAAAGTATTGTCATCTCCGGCATTTTGTAATATATCTACTTGTTCTTCAGATAAATTTTGTTGAAGCGGTTGATTTTTAGCATCATTTTCAGAATATACATACACTCCTATATCTAATTTATCACTGGTATAATTACCTCCACCATATCCAATAAAACGAGTGTAATTTCGATCTGTAAATTGATATTCAACAGAAATTCTCATGTTTGCTGTGATAGGATAAGTTGGATTAAATTTTATTTCACCCGCATTATAATCAATTACGTAATCTTTATTTTCACCTCGTTCTAAAAGCAATCCATTTACATACACACGTTCACTGCCAGAAACGATTAAAATAAATAACTCACCATTAGATCCAATTAATTTATAAGGACCTTGGTTTCCATCTTGTCCCAAAAACTCACTTTTTGAAAAAACTCCTCGCACTAAAGCACCAGATACAAACGCAGAAGTTTTAGCGCCCGAGTCATGATTTATAGACCCTTTCAGTGAAATTCCTTGTACTTTTTTTGTGAAATTAGCAAACGAACTGTTTTGGTTTGTAAGCTCAACATCTCCCGCTCGTATATTCCAATTATCACTGAAAAGTTCAATAAAAATCTGATCAAATTCATCTAAACTTTGAGAATACCCTCCTTCTTGTGTTGGAATATTTGCATCTTGAATGGAGGCTCTAATAGAGACTTTATCACTTAACTTTCCTGTAATTTGTAAATCAAGTTCAGAATTTACAACAGCATTTTGATTATTTCCAACGGTGACTCCTCTCGTAATACTCCCTACCGTATTTAACCCTTCAAAAGGAGTAAAAACTTTTTTATTGTTAGCTTGCTGAAGAGAGTAAAATCGATCAATAGAACCATCACTGTCTACAATAATACTTGGATCTATACCCAAGTATTCTTTTGTTAAAAAGGAAGGATAGCTTAGGTAGTTTATGGTAATTGAATCATGTCGCGTTCTTGTTTTTTCAGAAAGAATAACAATTCCTTTTTTAAAATCTACCCGATACTTCGTTGAATCAATTACAGTACCTTTATTATCCTTAATTTGAAACTGCGAAGGTTGTATACTAACTGAGTCTATTACAATAGTATCCTTTACCGCAACATTCTTAGATTTATAATTTGATGAAATATCTTGCGCATAGCCAAAACTGACAATAAAACACATGAATAAAAAAATGGTAAATTTCATCATTACTACAACTTAACAAAAGCTAGTTTATTTTGTGAACTTTTTTTGAATATTTTTCTTAAAATTAACGAAGTAAAAATACAATCCTATTCCCGTGAAAATGGGAATCTCATTATAAAATAGTCATTTAGCAAATTTTCGAGTAAAATTATATAAATTTTAACTGAATTGAGTCGTGCCAAAATGAATCTCCTTTTTGATTATTTCTTATTTTCGTGTTATTATTAACCTAATGCTTTAAAAGTATTTTATAAAAGATACCCGCCTGCGCGGGCAATTCAAATGAAAATAATATCATACAACGTAAATGGCATCCGTGCTGCGATGAAAAAAGGGTTTATTGATTGGCTTCAACAAGCAAATCCTGATGTTATTTGTCTTCAGGAAACAAAAGCGATGGAAGAACAGGTAGATGTTTCTGCAATTGTAGCTGCCGGTTATCCTTACCATTATTGGTATAGTGCTCAAAAAAAAGGATATAGTGGAGTGGCTATTTTTTCAAAAAAGAAACCCAACCATATAGAATATGGTACAGGAATCGAGTCTATGGATTTTGAAGGAAGAAATCTTAGAATCGATTTTGAAGGGGTTTCTATTATGAGTTTATACTTGCCTAGTGGAACCAACATTG
Organism: Candidatus Marifrigoribacter sp. Uisw_064; assembly: GCF_047730175.1. Classification (GTDB taxonomy): domain Bacteria; phylum Bacteroidota; class Bacteroidia; order Flavobacteriales; family Flavobacteriaceae; genus Marifrigoribacter. The sequence goes on along the minus strand of NZ_CP159833.1, from coordinate 1,004,260 downwards.
CACGCCTTGACTTTAAATTAAAATACATGGCCGCTTTTCAAGACTATGTAAATAATTTAAAAAAAGAGTTGCCAAACCTAGTAATATGTGGAGATTATAATATCTGTCATGAAGCCATCGATATACATAATCCGGTTTCCAATAAAAATTCTTCAGGGTTTTTACCAATAGAAAGAAAATGGATAGGCGAATTTATGGATAGTGGATTTATCGATTCATTTAGGCATTTAAATAAAGAACCTCATAATTATACATGGTGGAGTTATCGCGCAAATTCGAGAGCTAATAATAAAGGTTGGAGGATAGATTATAACATGGTTTCAAAACCTTTACAAGAAAACATAAAACGCGCCGTTATATTACCAGAAGCACATCATAGTGATCATTGCCCGCATATGGTAGAGCTTTCATTATCTTAAAAAATAAACTCTAATTGTCCCAAATCTAAAATTATAATGAAAAAGTTTTTCTTCGGAATACTAACATCCATACTATTATCTTCTTGTGTTTCTTCAAAAATATATGAAGATTTAAAAGGCAAATACGACAATCTTAAAACTGAAAATGAATCGCTAATGTCCCAATTAGACGATAAAGGAGGAGATAAAGATGAGTATTCAATAAACCAGCTTAAAAAAGAAGTAGAAAAATTAACTTCAGAAAATAGTCGCCTTAAAATGGACTTAGAGGCTTCCAAAAATAATTATGATAGAATAAAATCTTCCTATGATGCTTTAGAAGAAAATAGTTCTTCTTCTCTTACTGAAAACCTTGAACTCAACAGAAAATTGTTAGAACAATTAGAAGAAAAGGAAAAAGAATTAGTAGCAGAAAGCAAGCGTTTAGAGCAACTTAAGAAAGATTTAGCTTCCCGATCAAAAAGAGTGGAAGAGTTAGAAAGTATCTTGGCTTCAAAAGATGCTAAAATGAAATCTTTAAAAGATGCTATTTCTGCAGCACTTACAAATTTTGAAGGCAATGGCTTAACTGTAGAACATCGAGATGGAAAAGTATATGTTTCTATGGAAAATAAATTATTGTTTGAAAGTGGAAGCTGGTCTGTGAACCCTAGAGGAAGAGAAGCTGTTTTACAGTTAGGTAAAGTACTAGCAAAAAACCCAGAAATCGCAGTGTTAATTGAAGGTCATACAGATAATGTTGCCTATGGAGGAAATGGCCCTTTAAAAGATAATTGGGATCTTTCAACAAAACGTGCCACAGCAATTGTAACTATATTAAGTTCAAATCAAAAAATTATTAAAGAGAATTTGACCGCTGCTGGACGTAGTGAATTTGCTCCTATAGATTCTAATGCTTCTTTTGAAGGAAGAGCAAAAAATAGAAGAATCGAAGTGATTTTAACGCCAAAACTGGATGAAATCAGTAAATTGTTAAACGAAATATAATATTCCAAAGCTTTAAAAAGCAATATCAATGAATTATAAAAAAATACCTAATACCTCTTTAAATGTAAGTGAAATTTGCCTTGGAACCATGACTTGGGGAGAGCAAAATGATGAAAAAGAGGGCCATGAACAATTAGATTACGCTTTGGAAGAAGGAGTTAACTTTATTGATACTGCTGAAATGTATGCAGTTCCAGCCTCTCCTTTAACACAAGGTAAAACGGAAGAAATTATAGGCACGTGGTTCGCTCAAAAAAAGAATAGAGATCAGGTTATTTTAGCAACAAAAGTTGCAGGTCCTTCAAGAGGTTTTCAACATATTAGGGAGCAATTAGATTTTAGTGCAGCTTCATTAGAACATGCTTTAAATCATAGTTTAAAAAGACTACAAACAGATTATATAGATCTTTATCAGTTGCATTGGCCAGAAAGGAATGTAAATATTTTTGGGGTAAGAGATTATAATTATAATGTAAATGAACAATGGGAAGATAATATTGCAGCGATTATAGAAAGACTTGAAATCTTTGTAAAACAAGGAAAAATAAAACACATCGCTTTATCGAACGAGACTCCATTTGGATTAATGCGCTATATGGAAGAACACAGAAAAGGAGCGATGAAAATGGTCTCTGTTCAAAATGCATATAGCCTACTTAATCGTAGAGATGAAATTGCTTTGACAGAAGTATTACACAAAGAAAATTTAGGATATTTACCTTATTCACCTTTAGCATTTGGACAGCTTTCAGGAAAATATTTACATGGTGCTACTCCAGAAAATGCAAGAGTTACATTATTTCCTAACTACTCTAGGTATCATGGAAAAGCTTCATTTGAAGCGACTATGAAATATAATGATCTGGCGAATAAACATGGACTTAGTTTGACACAAATGTCATTAGCTTTTGTTCGACAACAACCATTTGTAACTTCAACGATTATAGGAGCAACTACAATGGATCAACTTTCAGAAAATATAGGGAGTATGAATGTAATTCTTTCCGAAGAAATTTTAAATGAAATAAATGATATTCATAGCCAGATTCCAAATCCGGCGCCCTAATTATTATCCAAATAAATGCCGCACCACATCATGAACTTTTGTAACACCAATAATGTTTATTTTATAGTTCGTTTTTGGAAGTTTACAATGTTTTGAGATAATTATAGAAGTAAAGCCAAGTTTTTCAGCTTCCATAATTCGTTGATCAATCCGAGGTACAGGGCGAACTTCTCCAGCAAGACCAATTTCAGCAGCGAAACACATTGACTTATCTATCGAAATGTCAATATTCGAAGAAAGAACGGCTGCGACTACAGCCAGGTCAATAGCAGGATCATCGACTGTAATTCCGCCAGTAACATTTAAAAAAACATCTTTTGCCCCTAGTTTAAATCCAGCTCTTTTCTCTAAAACAGCCAATAACATATTTAACCTTTTAGCATTAAATCCAGTAGTACTTCGTTGAGGTGTTCCATAAACAGCACTACTTACCAAAGCTTGAATTTCGATCATTAAAGGACGCATGCCTTCTAAAGTAGCTGCGATTGTAGTTCCACTTAAATCTTCTTTATTTTTAGAAATTAATAGTTCAGAAGGGTTATGTACTTCCCGTAATCCATTGCCTTGCATTTCATAAATTCCTAGCTCATTGGTAGAGCCAAATCTATTTTTTTGTGCTCTTAATATTCGATACACATGATTACGGTCACCTTCAAATTGAAGTACGGTATCCACCATATGTTCCAATACTTTTGGGCCTGCAATATTTCCATCTTTGGTAATATGCCCAATAAGAATTACTGGGGTAGCAGTTTCTTTTGCAAATTTGATAAGTTCGGTAGTAGATTCTCTTATTTGGGAAATACTTCCAGGACTGCTTTCAATAGTATCACTATGTAATGTTTGTATTGAATCGATTATTACAATATCGGGTTGATTGGCTTCAATTTGCCTAAAAATATGCTGTGTTTTTGTTTCAGTTAAAATGTAACAATTTGTTGAGTCTGGATGAATTCTTTCCGCTCTCATTTTTATTTGTTGTGCACTTTCTTCTCCTGAAACATACAATGTTTTATAGGGTAACTGCAAAGCAATTTGAAGCATTAATGTACTTTTTCCTATACCTGGTTCACCACCTAACAAAGTTAAAGAGCCAGGAACTAAACCGCCTCCTAAAACTCTATTTAGCTCTTTGTTTAAGGTGTTAAGTCTTGCTTCAGATGTTGCTTCAATTTCTGAAATCTTTTGTGGTTTTGATGTTCTTTGTGTAGGAGAATCAGAAGTCTTCCAAGAGACTTTCTCAGCTTTCTGAATTATTTCTTCAGCAATGGTGTTCCATTCCTTACAGGAAGTACATTGTCCTTGCCATTTTGCAAATTGACTTCCGCAGTTTTGACAAAAAAAGGAGGTTTTAGTTTTAGCCATAATCTATATAGCTAAAATACCATAATTAAAAGGGACCTAAAAATATATCAATTGAAAATGAGAATGATTTTTTCATTCACTAAAGAAAAACACCCCTTCACTAAAAATTTAGTATCTCATTGTAATAAATACACTAAGTTTATTTTTACACTAAGTAGCTAACCATGAAAATACTATTATTTATTTCAGCTTTATTATTACTCCCCTTAATTGGTTTTTCACAACCTGCCAATGATGAATGTGTCGACCGCGAACTTATTACCATTGGAGTATTAGATTATTTAGAATGTTCTATAGATAACACCACGGCTACAGAGAGTATGGATGCATCTTGTGACGGCGTTGTAGACAACAACTTAGATGTATGGTATGAATTTGTCATGCCAGTGGATGGAAATCTATACGTTACTAATTTATCTGGAACCCATGGAATTAGTGTATTTGATGCTTGTGGCGGGACAGAAATTGTGTGTTTTAATGGTGATGGTTTTGTTTATGGTTTATCTTCAGGAATGACCTCCGTTATGCGAGTGTCTGAACGTGATATTTTTGCCGGAACAATTAACTTTAGAGTACAGGCTTTTGAAGAAGCTGGGAACGATGAATGTGCTGGAGGTGATATATAAGTTGCTCCATTGTTCATAGCATCCCAGTTTCCATTTTTTGTTGGGTCTCCATCATCGGTATAGTTACCAAATGAAAAAGATACAGGTACTAATGAAGTTTCTTTATAAGCAACGATATAAGCATCTTTTTCATCGAAAGTAAAATTATCTAATCGTATTCTACCATCAGGATTAACTGTAATTGTAAATGTTCCTCTTTCAGAATCGAAAATATATCGTTCTCTTTTTGTTTTGTCTTTTTGTCCTTTTAAAAGAAAAGAGTCTCCTCCTCTAATTAAATTTACAACGGCTTGAATTTTTTTTGAATTTCCTAAATCTAAAACGATTTCACCTTTCATAGATAAATCGTGAGTTGAAAAGATTCCTCTATAAAGACCTTCTTCATTGTTGTTATCAAATTCAGCTTTTGCATCTTGATTGTAAATAGTTGAAACTAAATCTGCTGTATTTGTTTCAGGTATAGTGTCTTGCTCTTTTTCACAGCTAGTGAAAATAAAAACAAAAGCTAAAAGCATTATAAAATTTTTTATGGTAATATTCTTTTTAATTAGTTTATAAAAATAATGCATTAGTTTAAACTATGATATACGTAATAATAGATAAATCAATTTTAATAAAAGGCTCTATATAAATTACTTAGAATGTAACATATCGTAAAAATAAAGCCGTTAGGCTAATAAATTTTTATATGTGGAAAAAAAGCAATTACTTTAATTCATGACTAATAATTAACCATTATGATTAAAATTATTTTACATATTTTACTTTGGTTATTTCCAACGTGGGATATAAAAACTGACTAGTATTAAAAATGCCTCATTAATTTGAGGCATTTTAATTTAAAATTTAGAGGTACTAGTACCCAAAATCTTCTTTTATTTTATCAGCCTTGTCTAATAGCATATCAGTAGTAATGAACTCTACCTCTTCTTTATCATAGGCTCCTTGATAGGTTCTCATTGCTTTTTTAGGTTCACCGGTTTCTTCATAATAGCGCCCTAAATAGTAATAACCTAAAGCTGTATCAGGGTATTGTTTTTTTGCTAATGTTGCAATTTCTCTTAAAGATTCCCATTGTTTTTTCTTTTCTGCAGCAGTTGCTGTAGCGATAATATCGTTTACTCTAATTGGATTTGTAAGTCCAAAAAGATCTTCTATAGTTTGGTATTTTTCTGTTAAATATAAATGTATAGGAGTTTCTAGTTTCATGATAACATCTTTAAACTCCTTTTTACTAATGGGTCTATACACAGAAAATATTTTTTCTAAAGCGTTTGGAATACCTCTTCCGGCTAATGAATAATGTGTGGCGCCGTCAAAATTATCATAAAAGTATTCGAAATTCTTGCTTTTTAATCCCGCTAAAGATTTATTTAATGCTTCGGTATTTTCCATTAAATCTTGAATATCATCGGTTCCAGTTGCCAGATAATAATAAATTTTTTTTTCAATAGAAGGAATTATTTCAGGAAGTCGTTCATCCATTAAAGGCGCTAAATCTGGACTTAAATTTATATAGCCATTAAATAATGGAGGGTCTTTAAAAAGGTAATAATTGATAAAATTTGCAGTAAAATCATGGCCTACCGCAATAATAAATTTTGCGGTACGGTAATTCTCATCAATAAAAGGCACCAACTCTAATCCAATAAATTCAAAGAAATCTACCCCTTTATCTGAAGGCAAAAAATTGGTATCGTCATAATTACAATCGTCATATCTACCATCTCCTTGCATAACACCTACAACTATAGATTCTGGCATATCTTCCCAATAGCTAAAATAATCAACATTACCCGCAACAGGTTCAAAAAGATAATCTGCATCAAGAACGATGACAATTGGATATACTTTTTCTGAATTACTTTCATAATTTCTTGGAAGTTGAATTTTTAATTTTCTTGTTTCATCTAGTTTTGTTGAATAAAACTCTTCATAAAGAATTTGAGAAGAGCAAATAAGGTTCGTAAATAAGCATAGGGTAACTAATAGGAATTTCTTCATGTTTAGATATTTGGATGACGAAAGATACTAAAATTTATAAATGAAATATTTTAAGATTATAAAAGCTTTCAGAATAAGATATTATTTAACTTCGAGGTTATAAAACTATAATTATGAAAAAATATTATATTATTTTATTCCTTTTTTCAATAAGTACTTTTGTCTTTTGTCAGAATATTACAGGAGAAGAATTACTAAATAAATCCATTGAATATCACGATCCTCAAAATAATTGGGATTCATTTAATAGTGCTTTTACTGTTGAAATGGAATCTCCTAAAAGCGCTAAAAGAACTACGGAAATAAAAATAAATTTACCTGATGAATATTTTTATTCAAAGGCAATTAAAGACACACTAACCACAGAATTTACTATAGTTAAAGAGAACTGTAGTGTTGTTTTTTGTGGAAAAAAAGAATTTTCTGAAGCGGTAGCTAAAGAACATGGTTTAAATTGTAAACGTGCTTCTATGTATAAAAATTATTATACGTATTTGTATGGATTACCTATGAAACTAAAAGATCCTGGAACAGTAATTCATAATGAAGTGGAACGAAAACTTTTTAAAGGAAAAGAATATTTGGTATTAAAAGTAACCTATGATGAACAAGTTGGCGGCGATAGTTGGTATTTCTATTTTAATCCTGAAACGTATGCGATGGAAGTATATCAGTTTTTTCATGATGAATCTAAAAATGACGGAGAGTATATATTACTTTCAGAAGAAGAAATTATAGAAGATATAAAAATACCTAAAATCAGGAAATGGTACTATATTAAAGAGGATGGGTATTTAGGAACTGATGTTATTAATAAATAAAAAAGGAAGGCTTTCGCCTTCCTTTTTTATTTATTAATATTTTGAACTTAAGACCCACACATCAAACAATCATCATCAGGTTCTCCATTTTGAGATTTCGTAAGCAGTTCACGTAATTCTTGTGGAGTCATTGGTTTGTTTGAAACAGCTGAGGTAGCTTCTACTTTAGTTTCAGCAATAACAGCAGCAGTAACAATAGGCTCTTTCTTAACTTCCTTTTTTAAGGTAAATTTAATAGCATCAACAGCACTTTTTGTGCGTAAATAGTACATCCCAGTTTTTAAGCCACTTTTCCATGCATAAAAGTGCATTGATGTTAGCTTTGCCATATTAGCATTTTCCATAAAGAGGTTCAACGATTGAGATTGGTCAATAAAGTATCCTCTATGACGTGACATATCGATTATGTCTTTCATGCTTAATTCCCAAACGGTTCTATATAATTCTTTTAGATCTTGAGGAATATTTTCTACCCCTTGAATTGAACCATTTGCGCGCATGATTTCTTCTTTTAAATCATCGTTCCAAAGGTTTAATTTTACTAGATCTTCTAATAAATGTTTGTTTACAACAATGAATTCACCAGAAAGTACTCGACGGGTATAAATATTAGAAGTATAAGGTTCAAACGCTTCGTTGTTTCCTAATATTTGTGACGTTGAAGCAGTAGGCATTGGTGCTACTAATAATGAATTACGCACGCCATTCTTCTTTATGTCTTTTCTTAGTTTAGCCCAATCCCAACGGCCACTTAATTCTTCATCTTTAATGCCCCACATATTATGTTGGAACTCACCTTCAGAAATAGGAGATCCTTTATAAGTTTCATAAGGACCATCTTCTTTGGCTTCTTCCATGGAAGCTGTTAAGGCTGCAAAATAAAGTGTTTCGAAAATTTCTTGATTCAGTTTTTTTGCTTCATCACAAGTAAATGGAAGGCGCATTAAAATAAATGCATCTGCCAATCCTTGAATTCCTAATCCAATAGGTCTGTGTTTAAAGTTTGAATATTCTGCTTCAATTACAGGATAGTAATTTCTATCAATTACTTTGTTTAAGTTTTTAGTTACACGTTTTGTGACTCTAAACAATTCTTTATGATCAAACGCTCCATTTTTCACAAACATAGGAAGTGCAATCGATGCTAAATTACAAACGGCTACTTCACCTGGAGAAGTGTACTCCATTATTTCAGTACAAAGATTTGAAGAACGGATAGTTCCTAAATTCTTTTGATTACTCTTTCTGTTTGCGGCATCTTTATAAAGCATGTACGGAGTACCTGTTTCAATTTGAGATTCTAATATTTTTTCCCAAAGTACCCGCGCTTTAATTGTTTTTCTTCCTTTATTTAGGCCTTCATATTTTAGGTACATTTCTTCAAACTCTTCACTATGCATGTCGCAAAGACCTGGGCATTCATTTGGGCACATCAATGTCCATTCTGCATCATCTTGGACACGTTTCATAAATAAATCTGGAATCCACATTGCATAGAAAAGATCACGAGCACGCATTTCTTCTTTACCATGATTTTTCTTAAGATCTAAAAAATCAAAAATATCAGCATGCCAAGGCTCTAAGTAAATTGCAAAAGAACCTTTACGTTTTCCACCACCTTGATCTACATAACGAGCGGTGTCATTATATACTTGAAGCATAGGTACAATTCCGTTAGAAGTTCCATTAGTTCCTGAAATATAAGAACCTGTAGCTCTAATATTATGAATAGAAAGACCTATTCCACCTGCAGATTGAGAAATTTTTGCAGTTTGTTTTAAGGTATCATAGATGCCATCAATACTATCATCTTTCATTGTTAAAAGAAAACAAGAAGACATTTGAGGTTTTGGAGTACCACTATTAAACAAGGTAGGAGTTGCATGTGTAAAGAATTTTTTAGACATCAACTCATACGTTTCTTTTGCAGATTCTAAATCATTTAAATGAATTCCAAGAGAAACTCTCATTAGCATATGTTGAGGACGTTCAACAATATTGCCATTAAGTTTAAGGAGGTATGAACGTTCTAGTGTTTTAAAACCAAAATAGTCATAACTAAAATCACGGTTATAAATAATGGTTGAATCTAATTCGTCTGCATTCTCTTTAATAACATTGTACACTTCATCACTTAACAAAGGAGCGGCTTTTCCTGTACGAGGATTTACATACTCATACAAATCTGTCATTACTTCAGAAAAAGTTTTCTTAGTGTTTTTATGGAGATTTGAAACAGAGATTCTTGCTGCTAGACGTGCATAGTCAGGGTGAGATGTAGTTAAGGTTGCGGCAATTTCTGCTGCTAGGTTGTCTAGTTCACTTGTTGTTACTCCATCATATAAACCTTCAATAACTCGCATGGCAACTTTTACTGGATCAACCAATTCGTTTAAGCCATAACATAATTTACGCACTCGTGCAGTAATTTTGTCGAACATGATGGGTTCTTTCCTGCCATCTCTTTTTATTACGTCCATTTGTTTCTTTGTTTTTTGTGGTTAATTATTTTTCAGGCAATACATATCTGCCCTAGATGATTTTATTCTGTAGGTATTATTGTTAAATAAAAATACCATCTTTTGGGGAGAAGACGGGTCTTTTAATTAAAAATCCGCGTCGAAACTAATTTTATTAGACTCTTTATCTTTGTTTGTAACTCCTGCTTTTTGATATTCAGAAACTCTTTTTTCAAAGAAATTTGTTTTTCCTTGAAGTGAGATCATATCCATGAAATCGAATGGATTTTTAGAGTTATATACTTTTTCACATTCAAATTCTACTAATAGTCTATCGGTTACAAATTCAAGATATTGTGTCATTAATTTTGAATTCATACCAATTAAACTAACAGGTAAAGATTCAGTAATAAATGAGCGTTCAATATCTAATGCATCTGTAAGAATTTCTGTGATACGCTCTTTAGGAACTTTGTTAATCATGTGGTTGTTATGAAGATGTACTGCAAAGTCGCAGTGCAACCCTTCGTCACGTGATATCAATTCATTAGAGAACGTTAAGCCAGGCATTAAACCTCTTTTCTTTAACCAAAAGATAGAGCAAAAACTTCCTGAAAAGAAGATTCCTTCTACAGCAGCAAAAGCAATTAATCTTTCAGCAAAACTTGGGCTATCGATCCATTTAAGTGCCCATTCTGCTTTTTCTTTAATTGCAGGAAAAACTTCTATGGCTTTAAATAGTTGGTCTTTTTCTTTATCGTCTTTTACGTACGTATCAATTAATAGTGAATATACTTCAGAATGAATATTCTCCATCATAATTTGAAAACCATAAAAGAACTTTGCTTCTGAATATTGTACTTCTGAAATAAAGTTTTCAGCAAGATTTTCATTAACAATTCCATCTGAAGCAGCAAAAAATGCTAATATATGTTTTATGAAATAACGCTCGTCGTCAGTTAATTTTTTTTCCCAATCGATTACGTCTTGATGTAAATCAATTTCTTCTGCAGTCCAAAAACTAGCTTCTTGCTTTTTATACCAATCCCAAATATCATGATGTTGTATAGGAAAAATTACAAATCTATTATCGTTTTTTTTTAAAATTGGTTCTACTTCGTTCATTGTCCGTTACGTTTTATATTATAAAAAATTAGCTGTTGCTGTAGACATACAAATATGAATATTTTTAAAAGATATTCTACCAGAATGTCTTTTAGTTTTTTAACAAAGTTTTCAACAAAGTCATTTTAGACCTGATACAAATATTTTGTTAAAAAAAATCTAAAATATCTGATCTTCAGGTATTTATAATTTAAATATTTAATTATAAACAATTAAAAATTAATCGTTGAAAACTCACAAAACGTTCTATTTTATAGGAGTTAAGCAAGTCTTTAGAAGCAATTTATTAAGGATTTAAAATTGTTAAAAACGAAGAATATTTTTCTTAAAATTAATTAATAAAAAAGCGGAAATTAATTTTTAATTTGGAAATAATAAAAAAACCATCTTGAAAATTTCAAAAATGTTTTCCAAATATACAAGATTACTTTTTGTAGTTCTCAGCCACTTTTTCAAGCTCTAAATACCAGTTTTCACCAAATTTTCTAATAAGAGATTCTTTAAGAAATTTGTAGACAGGTACTTTTAACTCTGCTCCTAAAGTACAAGCATCATTGCAAATAGGCCATTTGTGATAATTAACAGCTGAAAATTCACTAAAATCCTGTACACGAACAGGATATAAATGACATGAAATGGGTTTTCTAAACTCTACTTCGCCAGCATTATAGGCGTCTTCGATTCCACAGCCTGCAGTTCCGTTTTCTGAAAAAGAAACATAGGCACATTCTTTACCATTAACTAAAGGAGTTTCTAGTTCATTTAAATCGGTAATAACATGAGTGCCTTCTTTTTCGATTACTGCAATGCCTTCTTTACGTAAGAAGGGTTTTACTTTTGGGTAAATGTCTTTTAGAATTTCAACTTCATCTTTAGTAACAGGTGCTCCTGCTTCGCCAGCAATACAGCATTCACCTTTACAGGCTCCTAAATTGCAGACAAATTCTTTTTCTAAAATATCTTCAGAAACTATGGTTTTTCCTAATTGAAACATGCGACAAAGATACTTTAATTTCCTTTTTTTAAGAATAAAAACAAAATCAAAAATATATATATTATTGATGTGGACATTACTTAAATGAGTAATTTTGCGATTTAATAATAGAAAAAATGGAATTTAATATTAAAGAAATATTTACTGCAACGATGGTACTGTTTGCCGTGATTGATATTGTTGGGAATATTCCAATAATTATTTCCTTACGCGAAAAAGTTGGTCATATTCAATCTGAAAAGGCTTCTATTATCGCTGCCGTTTTAATGATTATATTTTTATTTGTTGGAGAGAGAATATTAAACTTAATAGGAATTAATGTAAATGAATTTGCAGTCGCTGGTTCTTTTATATTATTTTTTCTAGCCTTAGAAATGATTTTAGGAATTACACTGTTTAAAGAAGAAGATGCCTCCCCAAAAGTAGCTGCGATTTTTCCAATTGCTTTTCCATTACTAGCAGGGCCAGGAGCGCTAACGTCTTTGCTATCAATACGTGCGGAATACGCAATTGAAAATATTATAGCGGCCATTATAATTAATGTTATTGTTATTTATATTGTTTTAAAAACCTCAGCTCGTATTCAGCGTTTTTTAGGGAAGTCTGGGATTACTATTATTAGAAAAGTATTTGGAGTTATTTTATTAGCGATTGCTGTAAAACTGTTTGCTTCAAACATTCAAGAATTATTTAATTAAAACCTATGAAAAAATTTATATACTTTTTAATAATTGCAGCGGTAGGACTTATTGTTTATAATATATCTTTTTTAGACACAAACAATTTGTTAGATGGCGAATCATTAGTTGCATTAATTGGGATTTTTGCTTCTGCTTGTGCTATTGTGTTATTATTGATCTTAAAAACAGTAAAAACAATTGAGAAAAAGGCAAAGAGCTAGTCTTCTATTTCAGGAACAAGAGCGTTCTCTATAGTTAGCACTTTTAGTATCATAGAGTCTCCTTCATTTAGAATTGATTCAAAAACATTGCTTCCAAAGAGTTGTTGTCCTATACTCGCTTTGATAATTCTATTTAACTGATTTGAATATTCTTCGATGTTTATTTCCGTATCATTAAAACGAGAATAACTTATAAATTCTTCAGCTAATTCATTAGATACTTGATAATTATTTTTAAAATCTTCAGAAGTCATTCCTTCAAATTGAGCTCTGTTTTCTTCTAAATATTCAAATATAAAATACCCCATAAAACCACTTCTAGAAATGTATTCTAACGTTTCATTTTCTATACTTGTATCTTTAGGAACAAATACATCTGGAATAATACCTCCGCCTCCATACACCACTTTTCCTTTCGGAGTTACAAATCGTAATGAATCTTCTACTTTTATACTATCGATACTTATCATTTCGCCATTAGTGTATCTATTCTCATAATCCCTATAATAAGCTTCATTACCATTATCATAAGGACGTTGTATAGATCGCCCCGTAGGAGTATAATACCTTGCTATTGTTAATCTTATAGCGCTTCCATCTCCTAAAGACATTTCTCTTTGAACCAACCCTTTTCCAAAAGAGCGTCTTCCGATAATCATACCACGATCATTGTCTTGTAAAGCACCAGCAACAATTTCACTAGCAGAAGCAGAGTTCTCATTCATTAACACATAGACCATTCCGTCTTCAAAGTCTCCTTTGCCAGTTGCGTAAATTTTATCTTCTTCACCGTTCTTATTTTTGGTAATAAGAATCAATGTATCGTCTTTAAGGAAATTATCGATAATTTTTTCGGCCGTAGAAATATATCCCCCTGGGTTATCACGAAGATCTAATACTAATTTTTTTGAACCTCTTTCGATTAAATCATCCAGCGCATTTTTAAATTCTGTATAGGTGGTTTCTGAAAAACGATTAATTTTAATATATCCTAGGTCTTCACTTAGCATATAGGAAGCATCTACACTTACCAAAGGCACTTTTGTTCGTTTCACATTAAAAGTTAGTAATTTATCTTCCCCTTTACGAGCAACTTCTAATTTAACTTTACTGTTGATTTTCCCTTTTAAAAATTTAGTGATGCTATCTCTTTCAATATCTTCACCAAAGATTTTATGAGCATCCGCATATAAAATTCTATCTCCTCCAATAATTCCTGCTTTTGCAGCAGGACCTCCTTCAATACTTCGAATAACCGCAATGGTGTCTTTATAAACATAGAAGCTAATGCCTATGCCCACAAAATTTCCGCGCATATCATCTGCATTGTCTTCATATTCATCCACCGGAATATACACCGAATGTGGATCTAAGTTTTCTAAAATTCTATTAACTGTTACATCAACAATACTATCGGTGTTTACTTCATCAACATATTCATAATCAATATAATCGATGAGTCTGTTGAGTTTGTCTTTTTTCGAATTTGTTGCGAAAATCTTATCGCTTGTATCATTAAAATTTAGTTTTGAGCCAATATAAACCCCAGCAGCTACAGCTACTCCTAATAATAGAGGGATGTATTTTTTTTGGAAACCCATTTTATTCTTCTAATCCTTTAATATGTGAAATTTCGACCCCTGCTTTTTCTAAAAAACGCAAACCTGATGTATCCTTATATTCATTATAATACACCAAACGAGTAATCCCAGCTTGATGGATTAATTTACTACATCCTTGACATGGCGACATCGTGATATACAATGTGGCTCCTTTACATGCTTGTGTAGAAGAAGCTACTTTTAAAATAGCATTAGCTTCTGCATGAAGTACATACCATTTTGTGTATCCATCATCGTCTTCACAAATATTTTGAAACCCAGATGGCGTTCCGTTATACCCGTCACTAATGATCATTTTGTCTTTCACAATCAATGCACCTACTTGCTTACGTTTACAATAAGAAAGTTTACTCCATTCCATCGCCATTCGTAAATAAGCAATATCGTATTTTAATTGTTTTTCGTCACCCATTGAAATAATAGTATATAGCGAATTTAAGCGGAACTTGTCTGCTAACAAAACCTTAGGGCGTTAAATATTGTATAAATGTTGCTGGTTTCAAGTCAAGTAAGATATGACGACCCAATCCTTGTTCTTTTTCGTTTTTTCTTTATAATAATATGACTCACCTAGCTACGGCTATGATTATATTTTATTATTTTGAAAAATTCAAAAAATAAATAGGCTGAACCATAATCTCAAAATTGACTTGAACCTTGTTTTTTCTGAAAAAATTAAAAAGACCAATTTTCAATTAACATAGGAATGACTATTCCAATTACCAAAGATGAGATGATTAGAATCCAATCTCTTTTATTAAAACGGAGGAACGATTGAAATATAAAACTGATGATTAAAACAATAATTACAATAATGATTTGTGCGATTTCAATACCAAGCGCAAACTCAAGCAGCGGAAGTATCGTAGTGTCATCTTTGATCATATTAAAATAAGTGGCAAATCCAAACCCATGAATTAATCCGAAGAAAAAAGTGATTATAAGAAGCAGGCCTATTTTTTCTGAATGATTACTTTTTCGAGAAGCAATGATGTTAAAAAACGCAGTGATTAAAATGGTAATTGGTATTAAAAACTCAATCACACTACTTGATACACTTGCTATACTATAACTAGCTAAAAGTAAGGAGATGGTATGCCCTAATGTAAATAACGAAACAAGACCTAGTAATTTTTTCCAGTCAGAAAAATTATATGCAGCTACTAAAACAACGATAAACAAGACATGGTCATATGCTTGCATGTCGAGTACGTGGTTTAGACCCAGTTTAAAGTAAAGCCAGAATTCGTTCATGATTTGGAGATTCATCAATTATAACAAATATAGGGGTTTTGTAGATAGATTCGTATATTTGAGATATCTCCCCTTTTTTAAATGATTAGCTATGAAAAGAACCACATTATATGTAATTCTATTTATCTGCTGTACAGGAATTTTATTTGCACAAGAAAAATCTGTTACAAATATTGAAGAACTAACCTCTAGATTAGATACTATTTGAACTGTTTCTGGGGCAATTTCAGCATATTTTACTTCGGAAGAACTCATAGTGTTACAAAATCATTTTAAAAATAAGAAAGGGAATGTTGAAGAAAATTACACTTCAGAAATAAGATCAATTATAAGTACAAAAGCATATACTTCTGGGTCTTATCAGAATAATGATGGGAATCTATATAGTTTTATCCCTTACGCTTACGCGAGGAAATTGATTAATCAATACATTTTTCAAGTTAAAATAAATTACTATCGTTATAGAAGTAAAACTCCCAATTAGAACTCCCCAGTTTCTTAAAGTAACATTTGTCATAGATAACTAAAAGTTATTTTTTTAGATGAGGTTAACCGTAATCAATAATTTATTAATGTGCTTATTTTGGTGTTTTAATAAAGGATGACAGGTATCATATTTTCATCATTAAAAAACTTAAAACAATTAAATTATGGGACTTTTTGACTCTAAAGAAGAAAAAGCAAAAAAACAACAGGAAAAAGAAGATAAAAATAAAAAGAAAGTTGATTTAGAAAAAGGAAAAGAAAACTGTCTTAAAATTGAAGAAAGATTAAAAACAGAATTAAAGAATATTAAATCAGAAATTATAGAACTATCTATTAATATTCCTGTAGTTTCTATTCAAAACCCTTTTAATTGGGAATATAAAGCAATCAATATTATATCTAGTCGTGCCACTATGGGTACTGGGTTTTGGTCAGAAGGGGCTTCATTTTGGTCAGATTTAATGGGTACTGAAGATAAAAAGCAAAATTCAAAAATTAATCAAGGAGAAGGATTATGTATTAGTCGATTAAAGCAACAATGTGTCTTATTAGGTGGAAATGCTGTAATTGGAGTAGATATTGATTATTCTGAAATTGGTAGTAGCGGAGGAGCAATTGCTGGTAATAATGCTAAAGCATTAGTTTGTACAGCGGGTACTGCTATTATAGTAGAAAACCCAAAAGAAGTGTTTTCAGAAAAGACTATATCTGCTTTTGATAGTATTTCTATTCTTTCTGAGAAAATTAAAAAGACTGAAGAAGAAAAAAGATTGAATGCTAACGAGTATAGAAAACTTAAAAAGGAGTTAGAAGATTTTCATAACTCTTAAATTCAATAAAAAGTATTTTCTAATACATTACTAAAAATTATAATATAAAAACATAAAGGAATGAAAAAAATAATATCCATATTACTAATCGCAGTTTTATTCGCTTCTTGTTCATTTGATGATAATCAAAATAGTAATGACGATAATCAAAATGATAATAATATTTTAGAATTATCACCACCAAATTGGATATTAGATACTTGGTTGAAATCAGGAGTGTCTAATGAAGGTTTTAGATTTGAACAAAATGACATCTATATTCTTGATGGAGCAAATGATGAAATTAGTTTTCTTGACACGAGAATTGAAGTTTTATCAGAAGGGCATGGATATATTCTTAAGGATGAATTAGAAACGTCTTCAGAGTATTGGGTTAACACCGAAATTATCGATGAAGATACAGGTCAAACTTTAGAGGGCACTATTCCAAAAACTTGGAAATGGGAAAGAGTATGTAGCACTGGTATAAACCAAATAAATGCTGGAGAAATTCTAAGAAATGAAAATCCAAATTTAATAATCCCATTGTTAGATATGAATATAAACTTGAACCTGCCTGAATATAACGCGTTAAAATTTCCTGGAAATAGTGTTGAAATTTACAATCAAGGAATTAAAGGTATTGTTGTTTACAATGTGAATAATAGTTTTTATACTGCTTATGAGTTAAGTGATCCAAATCATTTACCTAGTTCATGTTCAAGAATGACGATAGAAGGTATTATTGCTACATGCCAGTGTGATGGAAACAGATACGATATTGTCACTGGGCAAACTCAAGATGACCAGTGTAAGTATTCTATGATTCAATATCAAGTAGAACGAACAGGAGATAATATTCATATATGGAATTGATGAATCATTAATGATTTTAATTGATTATCAGTTAACTGATTTTAACTGAAAAACTACGGCTATTTTAATATTGTTGACTATTGGTTGACTAAAAAAGGCGTAAAAAAACCGCAAACCTTTGTTTTTTAAAAGGATTACGGTCTTATAAAGTACTCAAGGCGTGATTGAACACTTTAGTGTTCTTCCCTAAAGCGTCGCTTTGAAAATCAAAAATCTACAAAAATCAAAAAGCAAGCTTTATGTTTTCGCTTGCTTTTCGATTTATTCGTACTCAAGGCGGGAATCGAACCCGCACGCCGTGAAGCATTGGATTTTGAATCCAACGTGTCTACCAATTCCACCACTTGAGCTTAGGCTTGGCAAAAATAGACATTTATGCTAATTAATATTATATTTTTATTGTTAATTAAAATGCTCATAAATAATGATAATTAGCTGGGTCAAAAATTGCAAAACAATTATGAATAATTTTACATTTGTAGGTATCAAACCCACAACAAAATGACCACGAACTATCCCGACCCAAAAATTTTCGCTTGTAAGCAAAGTATAATACTAGCAAAAGCAATAGCAGACTCTTATGGAATCCCATTAGGAAATGTAATTACATCAACCTATAGCGATGGCGAATTCCAGCCTTCGTTTGAAGAATCTGTGCGTGGAAGTCGCGTTTTTATTATTGGTTCTACATTTCCAAACAGTGATCACTTAATGGAAATGTTATTAATGATCGATGCAGCTAAACGTTCTTCAGCAAGACACATTACCGCTGTATTGCCTTATTTTGGTTGGGCAAGACAAGATCGAAAAGACAAGCCACGTGTTCCAATCGCAGCTAAATTAGTTGCTAAAATGTTGGAAACAGCTGGAGCGACTCGAATTATAACTATGGATTTACATGCCGATCAAATTCAAGGATTTTTTGAAAAGCCGGTGGATCATTTATTTGCCTCTACTATATTTTTACCTTATGTAAAATCACTTGGTTTAGATAACCTGACCATTGCTTCTCCAGATATGGGAGGTTCTAAAAGAGCCTATGCTTATTCAAAATTTTTAGAAAGTGATGTGGTTATTTGTTATAAGCAAAGAGAAAAAGCCAACATCATTTCTCACATGGAATTAATCGGAGATGTAGAAGGGAAGCATGTAATTTTAGTCGATGATATGGTTGATACTGCTGGAACTTTAACCAAAGCAGCCGATTTAATGATGGAGCGTGGAGCCCTAAGTGTTAGAGCTATTTGTACCCATGCTTTGCTTTCAGGGAATGCGTATGAACGTATAGAAAATTCTCAACTTAAAGAGTTAATAGTTTCAGATTCTATTCCAACAAAAAAAGACAGCCCAAAAATTAAAGTATTGAGCTGTGCACCGCTATTTGCAGAAGTTATGATGAGCGTAAATGGAAATAAATCAATTAGCTCGAAATTTTTAATGTAAACTTCTGAAATTCATCTTTTTTAGCGTCTAAAAAATGTGTATTGTTACTTTTCAAAATCAAAAAAAAGTCGCACATTTGCATCCGCTTAGTCAAAAAGGCTAACACATTAATTATATTCATTAAAATAAACAAATGAAATCAATTACAATCAACGGATCTCAAAGAGAAAGCGTAGGCAAGGTAGCTACTAAAGCCCTACGTAATGCTGGAATGGTTCCTTGCGTAGTATACGGAGGAGATGCACCAATTCACTTTTCAGCACCAGAATTAGCGTTTAAAAACTTAGTGTACACTCCAGACGTACATACAGTTGTAATTTCTTTAGAAGATGGTACTAGTTTAGCTGCTATACTTCAAGATATTCAATTTCACCCAGTAACAGACGGAATTTTACACGTCGATTTTTATCAAATATTTGATGATAAAGAAGTGAGTATGGAAATTCCTGTTCGTGTTACAGGTAATTCTGTAGGAGTTAAAAATGGAGGTGTTTTACGTGTTGTTACTCGTAAATTACGTGTTAAAGCATTACCAAAAGGTCTTCCAGATTTTCTTAATGCAGATATTACAGAAATGAAAATTGGTAGTAAAATGTATGTTACAGATTTACTAGCTGGAGAATACTCAATATTACACCCAGATAATACGGTAGTTTGTCAAATAAGAACTTCTCGTACTGCTGTTGAAGATGATGCAGAAGAAGAAGGTGAAGAAGGAGCTGAAGAAGGTGAAGAAGGAGCTGCAGAAGAAGGAGCTGCTAAAGAATAAATCATTCTTAAAAATTATAATAAAAAGCATTCCATTTATATGGGATGCTTTTTTTATTTTTACAGAATATTCATTTGTCTATGATTGCTTTTCTTCGGAAATTATTTGGTTATCCTATTAAGCAGAAAAACGCTGAGGAAGGGAACCTACAAGAAAAAGAAAAAACAGGAACAATTAAAAGCTCCCCGCCTTCGCGGGAAATAAATATGAAAAAATTTCTTATCGTTGGCTTAGGTAATATTGGTCCTAAATATGAAAATACAAGACATAACATAGGGTTTAGAATAGTAGATGTTTTTGCTGAAAAAGAATCTTTAACTTTTGAGACCGTTAAATTAGGTGATAAAACCACTTATAAATTAAAAGGAAGAACCTTTGTGTTTATTAAGCCAAGTACTTTTATGAACCTTAGTGGGAAATCTGTTAAGTATTGGCTAGAGAAAGAAAAAATTCCTTTAGAAAACCTCCTAGTGCTTACAGACGATTTAAATCTAGCTTTTGGAACCTTCAGAATTAAAAAGAAGGGTAGTGATGGGGGTCATAATGGATTAAAAGATATTCAACATACCTTAAATACAACACAATACAATCGTTTTAGATTTGGGATAAGCGATGCTTTTTCGGAAGGAAGACAAGTTGATTATGTGTTAGGCGAATGGACTGAAGAAGAAGAGAAAAACCTTTCATTAAGAGTTGATAAAGCAATAGATGCAATTAAATCATTTGGATTGGCAGGTATGGCAAATACAATGAATTCATTTAACGGAAAATAAAAAAGAGTGAAAGTTTACCAAGAAACGTCTTCCTATACAAATAATCGTCCAAGCGTTGTGACTATTGGCACTTTCGATGGTGTACATATTGGTCATAAAGAGATTATTAATCAATTAGTGAAAACAGCTCAAGAAGAAAATCTAGATTCAGTGGTACTTACTTTTTTTCCTCACCCCCGAATGGTGCTTCAAAAAGAATCAAATATTAAATTGATTAATACCATTGGTGAACGAAAAGATTTGTTAGCAAAAACTGAACTCGACCATCTTATTATTCATTCATTTACCAAAGAATTTTCACGAATAACCGCCTTAGAATTTGTCCGTGATATTCTAGTTAATAAACTTAAAGCTAAAAAAGTTATTATTGGATATGATCATCGCTTCGGAAGAAATCGTGCTGCTACAATCGATGATTTAAAAGAATTTGGTGAAACGTTCGATTTTGAAGTAATTGAAATTGGAGCACGACAATTAGATGAAGTTTCGGTTAGTTCAACAAAAGTTAGAAGAGCAATTGAAGAAGGTGATTGTAAAACCGCTCATTTGTATTTAGGCTATCCTTTTATGTTAACGGGTACCGTGGTAAAAGGTAAAAGTATTGGAAAGACATTAAATTTTCCAACAGCTAATCTTCATGTTCAAGAAGCCTATAAAATAGTGCCAAAAATTGGCGTGTATGTGGTTCAATCTATAATCGCAAATAAAAAAGTATTTGGAATCACCAATATTGGAACTAATCCTACTGTTGGTGGAATTAATAAAACGATAGAAACCTTCTTTTTAGATTTTAATGAAGTCCTTTATGATCAAGAACTTCAAATAGCCTTTTTAACAAGAATTAGAGGCGAAATTAATTTTGACTCTGTTGAAGAACTAAAACAAGCGATTCAAGAAGATGAAAAATTCGCAAGAGCATATTTAAAATTACATGAATAACTTCCTCTTTAAACAAATTGATAATACGGGACTAACTTTGTTTAGAATCGTATTTGGTTTGTTAATTACAATCGAGGCGTTTGGTGCAATTGCTACCGGTTGGGTAAGACGCGTTATGGTGGACCCTGAATTTACTTTTAATTTTATTGGTTTCGATTTCTTGCAAAATTTACAAGGCCCTGGAATGTATGCCTATTTTGTTGTTATGGGTGTTTTTGGACTCGGAGTGATGCTTGGCTACAAATATAGAATGAGCATGTTTGCCTATGCTTTTCTTTGGACAGGAGCGTATCTAATGCAAAAAACATCGTACAATAATCATTATTATTTAATGGTGCTTTTATGCTGGGTAATGGTATTATTGCCAGCACATAGAAGGTATTCCTTGGATGTAAAATTTAAGCCATCATTTAAAAAACTTTCCATGCCTCAATGGTGTAAATGGATGTTAGTTTTACAAGTTTTTATTGTCTTTACGTATGGTGCTATAGCAAAATGGTATCCAGATTGGTTAAATGGAACAGCACCTGCGATGTTTATGAAATCTAAGAGTGATTATTGGCTCATTGGAGGCTTACTGCAAGAATCATGGATGCATTATTCTATTGCATATTTTGGAATTTTATTCGATTTGCTGATCATTCCTATGTTACTTTGGAAACCAACACGATTGCTTGGATTTTACTTGTCTCTATTTTTTCATTTATTTAATTCAGTAGTATTTCAAGTAGGTATTTTTCCTTATATGTCTATTGCTTTTGCTTTGTTTTTCTTTTCTTCGGAAAGCATTCAGAAACTATTTAAATTACAAGCAGAACTATATAATAAAGACGAGGTATTAGTTCCGAAGTATAAAAATTTATTAATCTTTTGTGGCAGTTTATATTTTATAGTTCAAATAGGTTTACCACTACGGCATTGGGGGATAAAAGACGATGTGCTTTGGACCGAAGAAGGTCATCGCATGAGTTGGCGAATGATGCTTCGGGCTAAAAGTGGAACCCTGACAATGCATATAGAAAATAAAGAAACTGGGGAGAGAATTATTTATAATTATCGAAATCATTTATCTAAAAAACAAGCGAGATCTTTGCCTACAAAAGCCGATTTAATGTGGCAATTAGCGCAACGAATTAAAAAAGAAGAAAACGCAAAAGGAAATGAAATTGCTATATATGTCACTTCAAGAGTAAGTGTAAATGGAGGTCCTTTTTTTCCTTTTATAAATCCTGAAATCGATATTGCTTCACAGAAATGGAAGCCATATTCACATTTAGATTGGATATTACCATCCCCAAATGATTATCATAAAAAAGGCGTCACTAAAAAGTGATAATTGATTGCCCTAAAACAGCTAATTTCCGTAGCTTTGCAGGCTTAAAGTTTTAGGGAAATGTTAGTAGTTAGCGAAATAAGAGAACATAAGGATCAATACATCAAAGCACTTGTTAAAAGAGGGTTTGATGCCACTTCAATCTTTGATGAAGTCATTGAAATTGACGAATTAAGAAGAACAACTCAAGGTCAGTTAGATGAAATTTTATCACAGTCCAATACATTTTCCAAAGAAATAGGAATACTTTTTAAAAATGGTGAAGTTCAAAAAGCCAATTTATTAAAAGAGAAAACGGTTCAATTAAAGGAACGTTCAAAAATCCTTTCAGAAACGTTAAATAGTTCGGTTGAAGAATTGCAACAATTATTATATACCATCCCAAATATTCCAAATGAATTAGTTCCTGCAGGGAAAAATGAGACCGATAATGAGGAAGTATTTAGTGAAGGTGAAATACCAACACTATCTGAGGGGGCAATGCCTCATTGGGAACTAGCTAAGAAATACGATATTATTGATTTCGAATTAGGTGTGAAAATAACGGGTGCTGGATTTCCTGTATATAAAGGAAAAGGAGCTAGGTTACAACGTGCTTTAATTGCTTACTTTTTAGATAAAAATACGGAAGCAGGATATACCGAATATCAAGTTCCTTACTTAGTCAATGAAGCTTCTGGTTATGGAACAGGTCAATTGCCAGATAAAGAAGGACAAATGTATCACTCAACTGCAGATGATTTGTATTTAATACCGACTGCTGAGGTTCCCGTAACGAATATGTTTCGTGGAGATTTAGTAGCTCAAGATGATTTACCAATTTTGTGTACGGGTTATACACCTTGTTTTAGAAGAGAAGCAGGTTCGTATGGAGCACATGTTAGGGGATTAAATAGACTACATCAATTCGATAAAGTTGAAATTGTACGTATTGAGCATCCAGATAATAGTGATGCTGCTTTAGATGGAATGGTGGATCATGTAAAAGAGATTTTAAGAGAACTAGAATTACCGTATCGTATTCTTCGTTTATGTGGTGGTGATTTAGGATTTACTGCTACATTAACCTATGATTTTGAAGTGTTTTCTACCGCGCAAGATCGTTGGTTAGAAATCTCATCAGTTTCTAATTTTGAAACCTTTCAAGCCAATCGTTTAAAACTTCGTTTTAAAGATGAGAACAAGAAAAACAAATTGGTACACACATTAAATGGAAGTTCTTTAGCATTACCTAGAGTATTAGCTGGAATTTTGGAGAATTACCAAACCCCAGAAGGAATTAAAATACCTAAAGTATTGGTTCCGTATTGTGGATTTGACATGATTTCCTAGAACCACAAAGAATAAATATGAAGCCGATTTAAAGGCTTTAAATGTCTATAATCTCAATTCAAAATAAAATAGATAATGGAACCTAGAATATAGACTGTTTGAAATCGAAATTAATCATTAAAAGGTCTATTCTCTAAATTCTAAAAGCGCAGCGGTCTTATATATTTAAATAAAAAAGATCAATATTAAAATAGCATTAAATAAAAATCACACATTCATTATAGAACCTTACTATTAATACTTCGGCTTTATTTTTGGTATTTTTTTAAGAAATCAATTCCCTATCTTTATCGCATGCTCAGATTTGCTCTCATCTTACTATTATTAGTTACTTCAATTGTTGGAGCTCAAAATGAATTGTTAGCAAAAAATTATTTTGATCAAGGGGAGTATGAAAAGGCTTTAAATATCTACTCAAAATTATACCAAAAAAACCCGTATCGATCTGAATTCTTCTTGGCTATGATTCAATCTAACCAACAACTTGAAAGGTATATTGATGCTGAAAAATTGCTTCAAGAAAAAATTAAATCAAATACGAGAAAACCAGGGATAATAGTTGAATTAGGGTATAATTATTCACTTCAAAATAAAGACTCATTAGCAAATAAGTATTATAAAGAAGCGATTGATTATTTAGAGGTTAATTCGAATTATGCCTATACCATTGGGAAGACTTTTGAGAAATATAGTTTACTGGATAAAGCCGCTGTTGTTTATGAAAAAGCAATGGAATTAAATTCAGAAATGGATTATAATTCCCAATTAGCAAGAATTTATGGTGAACAAGGGAATATTGAAAAGATGTTCGATAAATATTTAGACCTTGTTATTGCCAAGCCTATTTATAAAAGTACTGCGGAACAGAACTTTAGTTTATATGTTAATGAAGACCCTTTAAATGAAGCTAATATTATTCTTAAAAAGGCATTGCTAACAAAAATACAGCAGCAGCCAATTATTACTTATAATGAATTATTAAGCTGGCTTTTTATTCAGCAAAAAGAATATAATAAAGCATTTGTACAGGAGAAAGCGATTTATAATCGAATGGAAGACAATGACCTAAGTGGCATGGTCGAACTTATTTTTATAGCAATGAATGATGAAGACTATAAAAGTGCAAAAAAAATTGTGGAATTTATTATTGAAAATGCTGAAAGTAAATCGGTGGTGTTAGAAGGGAAGCAATATTTAATGACCATTGCTCTTAGACAAGCTTCAAAAGAGGATTATCCAACGATTGAAAAACAATTTAATACCTTGTTAGATGAATATGGTCGTACCAAAAAAACCTACTTATTGCAATTAGATTATAATGAATTTTTAGCGTTCCAGTACGGTAAAAAAGAGGAGGCGATTCAAAACCTAAAGACTTTATTGAAAGAAAATTTCACACGATTTCAGGAGGCAAAAATTAAAATGAAGTTAGCAGATATTTTAGTATTAGATGAGAGATTTAATAAGGCTTTAATCTATTATTCTCAAATTCAGAAAAAAATAAAAGGTGATATTTTAGCACAAGAAGCTCGATTTAAAATCGCTAAAACAAGTTATTTTAAAGGAGATTTTGAGTGGGCAAAAGTTCAGTTAGATGTATTAAAAAAATCAACATCACAGCTCATTGCAAATGATGCTATGCAGCTTAGTTTAATAATAAAAGATAATTCTTTAGAGGACTCTACTCAAACAGCCTTAAGGAAATATGCGAGAGCTGATTTACTATCACTTCAGAAAAAAGACATAAAAGCTATTGAGTTATTAAACAGTGTATTAAAGGATAATAAAGGAGAAAAAATTGAAGATGAAGCTTTATTGAAACTTGGAAAATTATATACTAAAATTGGGAATTACGATAAAGCGGAAGAAATGTTTTTAAAGTTAATTCAGTTTTATAAAGAAGATATTTTAGCAGATGATGCTCATTTTTTATTAGCAAAATTATATGAGAATAATTTAGATCAAGCCCAAAAGGCAAAAGAGTTTTACGAGCAAATTATTTTTAATTATGCCGATAGCATCTATTTTGTTGAAGCACGTAAAAAGTTTAGAATGCTTCGTGGAGATTTAATTGAACAATAACAACCTTACAAAATTCAAATAATGATTATATATAATGTGACGGTAAATGTAGATGAAACGATTCATGAGGAATGGTTAGAATGGATTAAAAATCACATCCCACTTGTATTAGCAACAGGAAAATTTAAAGATGCTCGTTTAACCAAAGTTTTGGTTGAGGAAGAAGAAGGTATTACCTATGCCGTTCAGTATAGAGCCTTTTCTAGAGAATCTTTAGATGATTATTACAAGAATCATGCTGATGCCTTAAAAAGCGACGGATTAAAAAGATTTTCAGATAAAATGTTAGCTTTTAGAACCGAATTAGAAATCATAGATGAATATTCAGTAACATTTAAATAGATGTCCGTACGAGCCAAAAAACATTTAGGTCAGCATTTTTTAAAAGATGAAACTATTGCCAAGAAAATTGGTGATACACTTACACTTCAAGGCTATTCTAATGTATTAGAAATTGGCCCAGGAATGGGAGTTTTAACAAAATACCTAATCGAAAAAAATGTTGAAATTATTGCTATGGAGTTGGATCGAGATTCTGTAGCATATCTCGAAGAACATTATCCTAACAAAAACTTGAAGATCATTTCAGCTGATTTTTTAAAATTCGATTTAAAAGATTTCTTTAATGGTGAGCCTTATGCTATAACAGGTAACTTTCCATATAATATTTCAACTCAAATAGTTTTTAGAACCTTAGAATGGCGAGATCAAATACCAGAATTTACTGGAATGTTTCAAAAAGAAGTAGCAAAACGTATTTGTGAAAAAGAAGGAAGTAAAGTATATGGAATTATGTCTGTATTAGTGCAAGCATTTTATGATGCGGAGTATTTGTTTACGGTGCCACCAACAGTGTTTAATCCACCTCCAAAAATCGATAGTGGAGTGTTGCGATTAACAAGAAAAGAAGATTACAGCTTGCCTTGTAATGAAAAATTCTTTTTTAAAGTAGTTAAAACTGCATTTCAACAAAGAAGAAAAACACTTCGAAATAGTTTAAAAGTATTTAATATTTCAGATAAGTTAAAAGAAGATACTATATTTGGGCAACGTCCCGAACAACTTTCGGTATCACAATTTATATCGCTAACTCAAAAATTAGAGAACGATGCAATTTCAGCTAACGACAACCTTCATATCGAGCATTGAGCAACTTATTGCCAAGAGAGATGGGAATGCGTTAAAAGAAACGCTAAAGGACATCCACTTCGCTGATATTGCTGAATTACTAGAAGAGTTAAAAGCTAAAGAAGCAACCTACCTTATTAAATTACTAGAAAGTGATATTACTTCAGAAGTTCTTATGGAACTTGATGAAGATGTTCGTGAAAAAATTCTAGATAATCTTTCTCCAAAAGAAATAGCCGAAGAGATAGAAGAGATGGATACTGATGATGCTGCAGATATTATTGCAGGATTAGATGAGGAGATTAAGCAAAAGGTAATTGAAAAAATTGAAGATGAAGAGCATGCATCCGATATTGTAGAGTTATTAAAATACGATGAGGATACTGCAGGAGCATTGATGGCGAAGGAATTAGTGCAGGTAAAAGAAACTTGGACGGTTGCTGGATGTGTGAGAGAAATGAGAAGGCAAGCCGAAAATGTAACGCGTGTTCACTCTATATATGTAACAAATAATGAAGGTAAATTAACAGGAAGACTTTCCTTAAAAGACCTACTTACTGCTTCAACAAAAACACATATTAGTGAAATATTTATTCCTAAAGTTGATTATGTAACGGTACATACAGAAAACGAAGAAGTGGCTCGTGTCATGCAAAAATACGATTTAGAGGCAATTCCAGTAGTAGATGAAAAGGGTGTTTTAGTGGGAAGAATTACCATTGATGATATCGTTGATTTCATAAAAGAGGAAGCAGAAAAAGATTATCAATTAGCTGCAGGTATCTCAAAAGATGTAGAGGCAGATGATAGCATCTTTGAGCTTACAAAAGCAAGATTGCCATGGCTTATTTTAGGGCTTTTTGGTGGATTAGCCAGTGTTTTTATTCTTGAAGATTTTGAAAGTATTATGCAAGATCCAAAAACAAAAACATTGTTCTTTTTCACTCCATTAATTGCTGCAATGGCAGGAAATGTAGGAGTACAATCAAGTGCGATTATTGTGCAAGGTTTAGCAAACGATGTTGTAAAAGGGAGTTTGTGGGGACGTTTAATGAAAGAAGTTGGCTTAAGCTTAATTAACGGTACTGTATTAGGGATCTTAGTAATAATTTTTGGCTTTATAATGAATTACGATCTTGATTTTAGCATTACTATTGCGGTTTCAATGCTTTCAGTTATTATTATTGCTGCATTGATTGGAACTTTTGTTCCTATTATATTAGACAAAAAAGGAATCGATCCCGCAATCGCAACCGGACCCTTTATAACTACGAGTAATGATATCTTCGGAATTTTTCTTTTCTTCTATCTCGCAAAACTAATTTTAGGATTTTGAATTCTGAAATCTTTTCACGAGAAATTATAGTACCTCAATCAGCTATTGATGCAAGAGGGCATGTTAATAATCTGGTATATTTAGAATGGTGCCTTGAAGTTGCTGAAGCACATTGGGAAACGAAAGCTAATACAGATTTGAAAAAGAAGTTTGCTTGGTATGTTCTTCATCATTCCATCGATTATAAAGCTTCCGTATTTGAAGGTGAACAACTAAAAGTTGAAACTTGGATAGCTAATTACAAGGGTGCTAAGTGTGAACGTCTATATAAAATTATAAGACTAACAGATCAAAAAATAATTATTGAAGCCAAAACCGACTGGTGTTTAGTGAATGCTAATACACTTCGTCCTTCTAAAATCACAGAAGAAATTAGTACCTTGTTTGTATAAAAATAATAAAAAGACACATGAAAACAATTAATATAAAACAAAAGTTTACTAAGTTTTCTGAACAATGGCATCCTCATCAAATAGCTGTTGTAGATGATATGCAAGTACTTTTGGCTAAAATTAAAGGAGAGTTTGTTTTTCATGCACATAAAGATGAGGATGAATTATTTCAGGTGGTTAAAGGAACGCTCGAAATGCATTTTAGAGATAAAATAGAGATAGTGAAAGAAGGTGAAATTATTGTTGTACCCAAAGGAGTTGAGCATTGTCCAATTACCAAAGATGGGGAAGAAGTTCATGTATTACTTTTTGAAAAACTTACAACAGCCCATACTGGAAATGTAATTCATGAAAAAACAAAAACAACCTACCCTACTATTTAAGATATAGTTAGAACTTATGAAAGTACTTCATTTAGATAAAAATCATCCCTTATTAATTCAGCAATTAAAATCTGCTGGGTTTGAAAATGATGAAAACTATGCGTCGTCTAAAAAAGAAATTGAAAAAATAATTTCTGAATACCATGGAATTGTTATCCGATCAAGATTCAAAATAGATCAGCAATTTATCAATGCTGCTTCTCAATTACAATTTATTGCAAGAGTTGGAGCAGGTCTAGAAAGTATTGATATTCCTTATGCTGAAACTAAAGGGATTAAATTATTTTCGGCACCTGAAGGAAATAGAAATGCAGTTGGAGAACATACAATAGGAATGTTGTTGTCGTTATTCAATAAACTGAATAAAGCGAATTCTGAAGTACATAGAGGACACTGGAATCGAGAAGCCAATCGAGGGGTCGAATTAGAAGGAAAAACGGTAGGAATTATTGGATATGGTAATATGGGCAAAGCGTTCGCGAAAAACTTAAAAGGTTTTGATTGTAAAGTCATTTGTTTCGACATAAAACCTAATGTAGGGAATGAAAACGCTCTTCAAGTTACTTTAGAAGAACTTCAAGAGGAAGCAGATGTATTGAGCTTACATACTCCTTGGACACCTTTAACAAATAAAATGATAGACGCTGCGTTTATCGCGAAATTTAAAAAATCATTTTGGCTAATCAATACAGCTAGAGGAAAAAGTGTAGTGACTTCACATCTAGTAGAAGCATTAAAAAACGGTAAAGTACTAGGTGCAGGATTAGATGTTTTGGAATATGAAAAAAGTTCATTTGAAACATTATTTACGGATAATGATATGCCAGATGTATTAAAGGAGTTACTGACCCTTGACAATGTTTTAATTAGTCCTCACATAGCGGGGTGGACGCATGAAAGTAAGATTAAATTAGCCCAAACGATTGTAGATAAAATCACACATAATTTTAGAATATGAAACGAGCATGTTAAAAAGTGTATCACCTAATGAGATGACTAATAGGGAATAGCATGCCTGTGCTGAACCTGTCGAAGTATGACCGTTAAAAAAAAATAGAACAAACACATGAAAAATAGAGTTACAGGATTAGGAGGATTTTTCTTTAAAACAGAGGCCCTAAAAAAACAAAAGATTGGTATAAAAATCATTTAGGACTCAATACCGATGACTATGGTTGTACTTTTTGGGGGAAAGATGAAAAAGGTAATAAATGTTCTACTCAATGGAGTCCCTTTAAAGATGACACTACCTATTTTGAACCAAGTAAGAAAGAATTTATGATGAATTTTCGTGTAGAAAATTTAGTAGAACTCTTGGAAGTATTAAAAAGCGAAGGTGTTACAATTGTTGGTGAAATGGAAGAATATGATTATGGAAAATTTGGGTGGATACTTGACCACGAGGGGAATAAGATTGAACTTTGGGAGCCAATAGATTAAGCTTTTTTATAATTTTTACTATCTTTACTTCTCAACCAAATAAATTTAAACTACTATGAGCGAAGAAACAAATCCTCAAGAAGAGGAGAACACAAAAGGTGGTTTTGAAGAAACTACCGAAAATATAAAAGAAGAGGCTAAGAATACTGCCAATGATTTTAAGGAAGGATGGAACGAAGCAACAAATAATAATGA
The DNA here is from genome assembly GCF_047730175.1 of Candidatus Marifrigoribacter sp. Uisw_064. Classification (GTDB taxonomy): domain Bacteria; phylum Bacteroidota; class Bacteroidia; order Flavobacteriales; family Flavobacteriaceae; genus Marifrigoribacter. The sequence continues at coordinate 972,901 of NZ_CP159833.1, read as the reverse complement.
AAACAAAAAATTAATAGCTGGATTATTAGGTATACTTTTAGGAGGTTTTGGTATTCATAAGTTTATTTTAGGATACACAAAGGAAGGTGTTATTCAAATTGTACTTACTGTAGTTACTTGTGGATTTGCAAGTTTCATTGGATTAGTAGAGGGTATTATTTATCTTACAAAAAGTGATGAAGAGTTTTATAATACCTACCAAGTAGGTAGAAGACCTTGGTTTTAATAGAAAGAATTAAAACTTATTTTTAATGCTTAATAAATAGATTAGAAACGACTATAGCTAATCATTACATCTAATAATAAATAAAAAAAAGCCTCACATGATTTAAATGTGAGGCTTTTTAATGCTTAATATTTAATTAGGATTTTTTATAACTTGAATAATATTCATCCATTAAGTTTATTAAAGCAGTTACTAGATCTTTAGTTTCTAATAAAAGACTAAAGTAAAGAGTTGTATTCTTCGGACTAGATTCTTCAGTTCTAGTTCGCTGAATTTGCTTTTCAATCATTAAAGAAATATCATCCATCGCTTGCGTTTTTCTTTCAAGGATATTCTCTAATTTTTCAAACTCTCGATTGTCGAATATAGATTGAATATCAGCTAATAAATGTTCAAATTCAGAATCGATTTCTTGAAGATCTTTAATCTGATTAAAGCGAAGCGCTTTGTGGTTATTATTAATGTGCTTATAACTTTTCTTAGAAATAAACTCTAATGATTGAGCAATATCTGTTAAATAGCCTAAAATTACTATATAGAAATTACTCCCTCTCACACTGGTGTCGTCTAAGTTTTTAATAAAGTAGAAAATATTATCTCTTAACTCTTCGATTTCAGCATCTAACTTCTCAACACCTTTTCTGCTTTTCTTCAATTTACCAAGATCTTGCTTCGCTAATCCCTGTAATACATCAGAATAAATTTTATTTGTTCTTGATACTACATTAGATATGTTGTCAGCACTTTCTTGAATGATACCTTGTACTGTTTTACTTTCAGCTTTCTTTAAGCCTTTATGCGTATCATCATATTTTCCTTTGTTTTTATGTTTTATATAATTTCTTACTAATAATAAAACAGCTAATAAAAGCAATACCGCAATCATTGGAGCTTTCCCAATAAAAATTAAATAAGCTAAAGTACCTGCAGCAACAAATGCACTAAATGCTGTAAAGAACCAACCTCCAATAACATTTAATACACCAGCGACTCTATACACGGCGCTTTCACTTCCCCAAGCTCTATCAGCTAACGAAGTTCCCATTGCAACCATAAAGGTTACATAGGTTGTTGAAAGAGGTAATTTTAATGAAGTTGCAATAGATATTAAAATACTTGCAACCATTAAATTTACAGCTGCTCTCACCATATCGAAGGCAGGTAGATCTGCCTCAGCTACTTTTGCTGCTTTTGGTTTTTGAAATTGTTTTTCTATCTTTCTTCTAAAAACAGTAGGCATTAGAGTGTCATGATATTTTGATATCAATATTGTAAAACGAACTAAACTTCTAGATAAAAAATTAGGTTCAAAACGTTCTTTTACAGAATCCTGACTTGAAAGATCAATAGAAGTTTTTAATACTGCTTTTGCTTTTTTAGAGAACCATAGTGTGATTACCATTACAATTCCCGCAGAAAATAAGAGTATGGTAGGAGTAGGTACTTTTTGAGACATGATCTCCATGCTAAATTCATTCGCAGCTAAACCACCAACATTTATTAATGGATCCATCCAAGCTTGATAGGATTGCCACGCAGCAATTGGAACTCCAATAAAGTTGACTAAATCATTACCCGCAAAGGCCATTGCAATAGCAAAGGTACCAATGATAATAATGAACTTATATACATTCAATTTGAAGACATAGTTTAATAAAGCACATAAACCTGTCCAAAAAATAAAACTAACTGCTACAATTAATAAGGTATTAGAAAATACAAATTCTTTAAAATCACCTGGAATGAAACTTGTTCCTTTAAGCCCTTTGATAAATATAAAATAGGTAATAGCTGTTGCTGCAATACCACCAAAAAGAGCTCCAACCCATTTAGCTTTTTCTTCAAATTTAAAGCTAAGCATTAAGCGAGAAATATACATTATAAATGCACCAACCGAGAAGGCGACGACTACAGAGAGGAGTATTCCAAAAATAATTTCGGAGGCTTTATCAGTATTAATATAGTTCCATAATTCTGAGTAATCTCCACTAGAATTTGCAATTTTTATTAAAGACATAACAACCGCAGCTCCTAATAATTCAAATACTATCGATACCGTAGTAGAGGTTGGCATTCCTAGGGTATTAAAAAAATCAAGTAATAATATGTCTGTAATCATTACAGCCATAAAAATGATCATAATCTCATTAAAGTAAAATTCGCCAGGCATAAAAATACCTTTCCGAGCAACCTCCATCATTCCGCTAGAAGAGAGTGCTCCAAAAGCAATCCCTAAACTGGCAACGATCATAATTGTTTTGAAAGAAACAGCCTTAGAACCTATGGCAGAATTTAAGAAGTTTACAGCATCGTTGCTAACCCCTACAACTAAATCGGCAATAGCAAGAACAGCTAAAGCAACGATCATCATTAAATAAATATTATCCATAACAAAATTATTGAAAGTAACGATACAAACGTAATTCAATAATTTATTCGCTATGTTAACTAAATGTTACTAAATCATGCATATTAAAATTATTTTCAAAAGGATCATTTTTTCTTTTTATGCTTAACTATTTCTGCCTCAGTGTAAAATATAATTTCTTCAGCAACGTTTTTTAATAAATCTCCAACTCTTTCAAACTTTTTAATGACAGAAAATAAGATTAATGCTTGACCAGTAATAGAGGTGTCTTTAATTATTTCAGTTTCAAGTAATGAAAAGGAATTGGAATTTATTTTGTCTAAAATTTTATCTTTTTTAAAAACTTTGCGGACAATTTTTACATTTTTTTCTTCATAAGCTTGAGTAATATCTTCAAACATTGAAGTTATTGTGTCATACATTAAATCAAATTGTAATGTTTTTAATAAATGAGGAGCAATTTTTTTGTCCTCATCCACAACATATCTAGAAATTCCATATGCATGATCAGCTATTCGTTCTAAATCAAAATTGATTTTACGAATGGCCATGATAAAACGTAAATCATTAGCAACAGGATTATAAAGAGCTAAAAACTTCTCACAGTCTTTTTCGATTTTAAGGTCTAAAGCATTTACACGGTTTTCTTTATGAATAACCTCTTCTGCTAAATCGCTGTCATGAGTTACAAAAGCTTCTTTTGCTTTATCGATTTGTGAATTACAAAGACGAAGCATATCAAATCCAGCTTGGTTTATTACATCACGTTGATGTTCTGCATTTATTATCATAATGTTGTATTTTTAACCAAAACGACCGGTAATGTAGTTTTCAGTTTTGGTTTTACTTGGGTTCGTAAAAATGGTTTTAGTTTTATTATATTCAATTAATTCACCGAGGTAAAAGAAAGCAGTGTAATCACTAATTCTACTAGCTTGTTGCATATTATGAGTTACAATTACAATGGTATATTTTTCTTTTAATTCGAAAATAAGTTCTTCGATTTTTGCAGTTGAAATAGGATCAAGAGCTGAAGTAGGTTCATCCATTAATATGATAGATGGTTCTACAGCAAGAGTTCTGGCTATACATAAGCGTTGTTGTTGTCCTCCTGATAAAGTCAAAGCTGATTTTTTAAGGTCGTGCTTTACTTCATTCCAAAGGTCTGCTTGTTTTAAAGCTTTTTCAACACGTTTATTAATAAATTCTTTGTCTTTTATACCTTGAATTTTTAAGCCATAAGCAACATTTTCGAAAATGGATTTTGGAAAGGGATTTGGTTTTTGAAAAACCATCCCTACGTTTTTTCTCAATTCTTCAATGTTAATTTTTTTCTTATAAATATTGTCTCCATCAATTTTTATTTTCCCTTCTAATTTAAAACCGTCTACATAATCATTCATTCTATTGAATAACCTTAAAAAAGTTGATTTACCACAACCTGAAGGCCCAATTAACGCAGTGACCGATTTAGGTTTAATTTCTATATCAATTCCTTTGATTGCTTCAAAATCTCCATACCAAACATGAGCATTTTTTGTTTCAATTTTTGGCGCTTTTCTTAAAGAAGAATCTATAATTTTATCTTGAGTCATAATATCTATGCTAGTTTTTTCAGCTGTTAGCTCCATTTTTTCTGCCATTTATTTCTGAAATAAACAGCGATACCATTCATAACAAATGTGATTAATAATAGAATAATTATCGCTGCTGCTGCATTTTCAATAAAACCGTGTTGAGGCCTTGAAATCCAATTAAATATTTGAATTGGGAGCACTGAAAAATCATCCATTGGGGTTTGAGGAGCAAAAGGTACATAAGCTAATGCACCAACCACAATTAAAGGAGCAGTTTCGCCTACGGCTCTCGATAGCGCAAGGATAACTCCTGTTAATATACCTCCTCCAGAAGCTGGTAGAATTTGATTCCAAATAGTTTGCCATTTAGAAGCTCCTAAGGCATAAGAGGCATCTTTAATAGTTGAAGGAACTGCTTTTACAGCTTCTCTTGTTGCAACAATAATGATGGGTAATATTAAAAGAGATAGTGTTAAACTACCCGCTAAAACACTAGCGCCAAGATTCATGATTCTTACAAAAACTTCTAAGCCTAATAACCCGTATATAATTGAAGGTACTCCAGCAAGGTTTGAGATATTAATTTCTAATATTGCTGAAAACCGGTTTTTCTTAGCGTATTCCTCAAGATATAATCCAGCTGCAACACCCATTGGAAATGAAATTAAAGTTGTTAATAATAAAATCCAGATACTACCCATTAAAGCTGTATAAATACCAGATTTCTCAGCTTTTCTAGAAGGTAAATCTGTAAGAAATTTCCAATCAATTCTACTTATACCATCAATTAAAATATCTCCAATAAAAACAAATAGTAAGATTAAACCAATAAGGGTACAAAAAATACCCCAGAATTTAAACAATTGGTCTTTCAACCTATTTTTCTGAACATTATTCATATTTCTCTTGGTATTTTTTTCGAATTCTATAACTCAATGTGTTCAATAAGAATGTGAATACAAATAAGGTTATACCAGCCGCAAAGATTGTTCTATACTCAAGTGAACCATGTTGAACATCTCCTAAACTCACTTGCACGATATATGCTGTAATAGTTTCTATAGGGACTGTAGGGTCTAAAGTTAAACGAGGTTGTTGCCCTGCAGCAATAGCAACTATCATGGTTTCACCAATGGCTCTTGAAATAGCTAATATGATAGATACAATAATTCCTGAAGATGCAGCAGGAACCATCACTTTAAATGCTGTTTGTAACCTTGTTGCTCCCATCCCAAAAGAAGCTTCTCTTAAGGATTTTGGAACTGCATGTAATGCGTCTTCACTTAATGAAGATACATAAGGTATAATCATTATTCCCATTACAATACCAGCTGAAAGTGAATTAAAACCAGAAAGATTAGGATAAATTTGTTGCAAAAAAGGAGTCACTACTATCAAAGCAAAAAAACCATAAACTACAGTTGGTACCGCTGCTAAAAGTTCTAATAAAGGTTTGATAGTTTTTCTGAAACTTTTTGGCGCGTATTCACTTAAATAAATACTTATTGATAAACCAATAGGTAATGCAACAGAAATAGCAATGAAAGAAGTTAATAATGTTCCTGAAAGTAAAGGAAGAATCCCAAAATGTTTTTCAGTAAATAAAGGAGTCCACTGTGTATCAGTAAAAAAATCAAATATGGAAACTTCACTAAAAAAACGAAAAGTTTCTACCGCTAATACAGAAACAATTCCTACGGTTATAGCTACAGTAACTAAGGCACTCGAAAAAAGTGACTTTTCTATTATTAACTCTTTTATTTTACGCATTGATACTTTTTTAGGCTAATAAATCAGGTACCTCAAAGAGATACCTGATTCTCACTAATCAAACTTTCATTTATTTGTTACTTTCAACAAAAGTTTTGAAGCTATCTTTTTGTGATTTATATTTTTCATCTGGAAGAGGAATGTATCCTACATCTTTAGATAATTCACCAGCATTATCAATGTAATAGTTCACAAATTCAACTACTTCTGGAGAAGCAACTGAAGTACTATTTACATAGATAAATAAAGGTCTAGATAAAGGTGAATAAGATCCATTTTTAACAGTTTCTAAAGATGGCTTTACCACTTCAGTTCCATTATGAACACCTATCAATGTTAACTTATCTTTGTTTTCAGCATAATAAGCTAATCCGAAAAATCCTAAAGAAAATTTATCTCCAGCAATTCCTTGCACTAAAACGTGATCATCTTCACTAGCTGTGAAATCTCCACGACTTGAACCACTTTTACCAACAATTGCTTCGGTAAAATAATCATAAGTTCCTGAAGCAACTCCAGGACCGTATAAATGAATTTCTTCATTTGGCCATTCTGGACGAATTTGGTTCCATTTCATGATTTTACCTTGAGCTGCAGGCTCCCAAATTTTCTTTAATTCTTCAATTGTAAAGCTATCTACCCAATCATTAGCTGGGTTTACTAAAACAGCTAATCCATCATAAGCAACTTCCAGTTCTAAATATTTAATGTTATTTTCGTTACAAGCTGCTATCTCTTTGTCTTTAATTGGGCGAGATGCATTAGAAATATTAGTTTCTCCTCTTGAGAATTTCTTAAATCCACCACCTGTTCCTGAAACACCAATAGTTACTTTCACTTTAGGTTGGACACTTCTAAATTCTTCAGCTACTGCTTCTGTAACAGGAAATACTGTACTTGATCCATCCACTTTAATTGTTCCAGATAATTCAGTAGACCCATTTGAATTGCTTTTAGCAATTTCTTTTTTCTCTCCACAAGCTCCAAGTAAGAATGCAATGGCGATAATTGTAATTATTTTTTTCATTTTGAATATCATTAGTTTTTGCATTACAAATAAACCACCTTAATGTTATGTGAATGTTAATCAATAATGAAGAAAATACTATCGAATGGTTATACTTACGTTACCTAATGATTAATAAATTGTATAAAAAAAGGAAAGACAATTTTGTCTTCCCTTTTACTTTTTATTAAATAATTATTTTTGATTAAAAGTGAAGGTCGAAACCTAATCTAAATGTGATGTTGTCTTCATTTCCATCTACCGTTGAATAGCTAATATCCGACTGTACTTTAAGTTTGTGACCAACGATATATTTAGAAACACCTAAGGTATATTGTTCAATAGGAGAAGCCCCTGTAATATCATCGTAGTCTACAGTTGTAAAACGTCCTACAACTTCATAATTAGTTTTAAATAAATACCCAGCTTGAGCATTAAATGCATTTCCGGTAAGTACTATATCACCAGTAGGAGTTGTACCATCTATATCTAATGCAACTGCATCATCTGCATCTCTCATTGCATATTCACTCATAAATGAAAATCCTTTGTATTTAAACATAGCATCTACAAAGATGGTGCTTATAGGTGTTTCATATAATGATCCATCTGAGCGGAACATATAAGAACCTAAATTACTTCTTGTTTTTACTGCATCATTATTATAGTCATAAGTAGAACCAATCATTAATTTAGGGGACGGTTCACGCTTTAAATCAGCTTGAGAATAATCTCCTTTTGATGCAAACTTTCCGAAGGGCAAAAATTCAAGACGTCCAGTAAATTGAAGGCCACCTTCATTTCCTTCTGTAACATTTCTTCCTTCTCCTTGTGATACTGCAATTTTTTCTCGCATTAAGAAGTTTCCTCCTAAATTTGATTTATGACGTAATTGTATTCCTAAATCACGGTCTATATTAAATCTGCTGTTTAACATTGAACGATCAATTAATTGAAGATTTGCTGATGAAACAACACGTTCTACGTTTCCAGGTAATTTAGTTTGTCCTGCCCATAGTTCGAAATTTTTATGAAAATTCCACATAATAACCGCATCAAGAATATATCTTGGGGTATTTCTGTTAAAATCACTTGCTCCTGAGATGTCTCTATTAGATAGACCTAACTCTATTTTATATTTTAATTTTGGTGAATAAGCAAAACCGTCAAATTTTAATCGTGCTCTACGAACAATAAAATTATGATCTGGGCTTCCGTATTGATCTCCATCATGATCCCAAGAAGACATAGATCTTACTTGAATTCGAGGTGCAAATTTCACGCTAAATGAGCTATCTTTAGCTACAAAGTTTAAAAGCCCTTTTCCAAACTTAGCATCGCTAATTTCTTGAGCATTTGAGGAACTAATTGTTGCTAGAAAAGCAAGAACTATAATGTAATATAATTTCATTTTTTAATCTTTTAAAGTTTTTGTCTATGCAAATAACTAACCTCTATGTTAATTGAATGTTAAGACAAGATTAATTTTTTGATTTTTGTTTTAACATTCAATTAACATGGTACAGTTATAATACTAGTTTTTAGCCATTATATTTGTAAAAATTAGAGGTTTTAATGAGTAAAACTTTCATCACATCTATATTTTCTACATTATTGATATTTTCAATGATGGCTCCTATAATGGTTTCTTACATGAATTTAAATTTAGAAGCTATTGTTTATGGAGAATTTTCTGAAAAAGAAAAGAAAGATAAAAGTGAAATTGATGTTGTAGAAAAAGATCTTATTGATTTAAAATCTCATTATTCTGAATGCATAGTTTTAGATAAAAAAGCTTCATTAAATTCTTTTTATTGGAAATTAAATCAAGCATATTCTTCTAAAATATTTCTACCCCCTCCAGAATATTTCATTTAATATTTAGATTAAAATAGTCTTCATTTTTTTGAAGAAATATAAATTAATGTTGCTATTTTTATAGCAATAAATCAAGTTATTATTATGAAAAAATTATTCGATTTTAAACATTTTAAAGGAGATTTGTTTGGGGGAATTACTGCAGGTATTGTAGCCTTACCCTTAGCATTAGCTTTTGGTGTTAGCTCGGGATTAGGTCCAAGTGCAGGTCTGTATGGAGCTATTTTTGTAAGTTTCTTTGCTGCCCTTTTTGGAGGGACCAACACACAAATTTCTGGGCCTACTGCTCCAATGACAGCAGTAAGTATGGTAGTAATTGCAGGGATTATTGCGGTGAACGATGGTGATATAAATAAGGCAATGCCTGCAATATTAACTGTTTTTATTTTAGCAGGTCTTTTTCAAATAGGACTAGGCCTTATTGGTCTAGGAAAATATATAAGATATATTCCTTACCCTGTTGTTTCTGGTTTTATGACAGCCATCGGGATCATTATTTTAATTACTCAAATATTACCTACGCTAGGATATTATCCTAAAGAGGATGTTGCCTTTGTCGAAATGTTTAAGCCTCAAGCCGAAGAAATAATTTTAGATAATATTTTAAAGAAAGAAGCGGGAGAAGGAATTTTAGTATTAGAAGATTTTAGGGAAACAATAATTAGAGCTGAGAAGATAACAAGTAATCAAATTTTAGCTGAATCACAAACTCTCGCTGCTAAAGAAGCTTCGGGTGTTTTAGGATCTTTGAAGGTGTTTCCTAGAGCGCTACAAAATATAAACTGGTTAGAGTTACTATTGGCATTTGGCACGATATTTATTATTTATGGATTCAAAAGAATCACTAAAGTTATACCAAGTACTTTAGTAGCTCTGCTAGTAATGTCGGGTATTGCTGTTGGGTTTAAATTAAATTATCGCCCTATTGAAGAGATTCCTAGTGGATTACCAATTCCAAATTTAGAAATTTTTTCAAGTTTTAGTTTTAGCAGTATAACGCCATATATTTTTACAGCATTAACACTTGCATTATTAGGAGCGATAGATTCATTACTAACTTCTGTTGTTGCAGATAATATGACCAAAACGAAACACAAACCTAATAAGGAATTAATTGGGCAAGGTATTGGAAATTCTATAGCTGCTATTTTTGGAGGAATACCAGGAGCAGGTGCTACTATTAGAACAGTCGTAAATATTAATGCTGGAGGTAAAACTAGATTGTCTGGAATGATTGCAGGTATCATATTATTTATAGTTCTTTTAGCACTAGGGCCAGTAGCTTCACAAATACCAGCAGCGGTATTAGCAGGAATTTTAATAACTGTGGGTATTGGAGTTATGGATTATAAAGGATTAAAAGCGATTCCGTATATGCCAAAACCAGAAGTGATTATTATGTTAGTAGTTTTAGTATTATCTTCTGTTTGGAACTTAGTATATGCTGTTGGAATTGGCCTCGTAATTGCATCGCTTATGTTTATGAAAAAAATGGGAGATCTTACAGCAGAACGATCTGATGTAAAATCATTACTCAATGAAAAAGCATGGGATGATGAAGCCACTTTTCCTTTAAATTTAAAAGAAAAAGTATTTATTAAACACATTAAAGGCCCACTATTTTTTGGATCCACAAGTGAGTTTCAACAGCTTGCGAAGCAAATACCAGATACAGCCTCTGCTGTAATAATAAGGATGGGAAGGATGGCTTATATGGATCAATCTGGATTATATGCAATGGAAGATGTGTTAGTAGATTTATTGCAAAGAGACATAAAGGTATTTTTTATTAACCCCTTAAAGCAACCACAATATTTGATGGAAAAAATTGATATTATACCCGATTTAGTTCCAAAAGAAAATATTTTCAAGGATTTCAATGATTGTGTATCTTGGGTAAAAAATAATTTAGAAATTAAATAAAAAAGAATTATGGAGGGAAATAATAAAGAAGGCATGAGTCCTCCGGCATTGGCCCAGGAACGTTTAAGAGAAGGAAATAGAAGGTTTGTAGCTAGTAGAAATAAAGACAGGGATTTGATGACGGAGGTAAAAGCAACAGCGGGAGGTCAGACCCCTTTTGCTACAATATTGCATTGTATCGATTCTAGAGTTTCTGCTGAGTTAATCTTTGATCAAGGAGTTGGGGATTTATTTAGTGTTCGTGTTGCTGGAAATATTATAAATCAAGATATTTTAGGAAGTCTGGAGTTTGCAAATATTGCCTCTACTTCGAAGATTATTGTGGTGATGGGGCATACAAGTTGTGGCGCAGTTGGTGCAGCTTGCAATCATGCTAGGTTTGATGATATGGTAAACCTAAATAAACTAATTAGGATGATAGAGCCTGCCGTTACAGCAGTGACAGAACCGATAGAACAAGGCGAACGTAATTCTGGAAATACAGACTTTTTAAATAGAGTAGCTAGAAAGAATGTAGAATTAACAGTGAAGAACTTAAAAAATGAGAGCCGCGCATTGGCACTTAGAGCAGAGGATCCTTCTCAATTAAAGATTGTAGGAGCGATGTATGATGTAAGTACAGGTGTTGTTGAATTTTTTAATGACGAAGAAAATTCTTAAATTCTTAAAAATAATAAGTATAAAAAAAAGGGCTATTTTAATTAAAATAGCCCTTACACTTTTAATCTAGTCGACAAAAACTAAAAAGATATTCAAAAGTGTACTTTGTTGGTTAATTCAAAGTTTAGTTTCTTGTCCATACAGCACCCCAAGTAAAATAATCTGTTGTAGATGCATTTCCATCACCAGATATAAAATCTGCTTCTGTAAAAGGTGCAGAAGTGTCATTTTTCATTTTAACTAGTACATCTGTGAAAATTGCATCGGTTACTTTTAAATCTCCAGAAATTACTCCTTGACCCGTTGGGCTGTTTCCTCCATCGCCATCAATATCAAAACCTTCTTCAAATCCTTGAATAACGACGTTATTAAAAATTCCTTGTGTTCCAGCTCTTAATCTTATTGCTTCATTTTCTGTTGCAGATCCTCTTCCAATAATTAAAACATTATTTACGGTTGGTTTTGAATAAAATAACGGACTAGAGTTATTTCCTATATCTGTATTAAATCCATCTGCTTCAATTCCTTTATCGTGGGAAACACCGTGCTCGATATATACATTGTTTAATGTACCTCTATATCCTTCTGTCCAATCAACAGAATCATCTTGTGCGCCAATTACTGAAATAAAGCTTGCATTTACAGTTCCTCCAAAGAATTCGATTCCGTCATCTTTTCCTTCAAAAGCTTGAATGTATTCTACCAAAGTTCCATTTCCAACACCATAAAATGAAAACCCATTGTTTTCAGAAGAAGCATCAGCACTACCTCCAGAATATTCTATACGAACATATTTTATGATTCCTGAATTGTCATTTTCATTACTACCTCCGTAAGGTAATCCACCTATTTCTGAAGTAGATGTAGCGTCTCCACCAGATACCGAATTAATAGGTGCCTTTCCAAGTATAATTAATCCTCCCCAGTCACCAGCATTTGGAGTATTTGAGTTTGATGTAAATACGATAGGACTTCCCGCTGTTCCTACAGCATTGATTTGTGCATCTTGAGAAATTGCAACATAGACATCAGCACCTGAATTTGCTTTAATTACAGTTCCGGCCGGAATTGTTAATGTTGTTCCTGCAGTCATAATTAATCCTTCAGTTAAAAGATAATCATTACCTTCTTCTAATATTAAATCAGTTGTCATTGTACCACCAATAATCACTGCTAAATTTCCAGACTCTTCATTATTAGAGCCATTGTTTATGCTATTGTCGATACTATTATCATTAAAAATAATATCTGCAGTATCATCAGATTCACATGAAGCAAATAGAGTTGCTAAAATTGTTATGCTTACTAATAAATAATTTGTTTTCATTTTTTTTGTATTTAGTTTTTGTTTGTATTTAAAATTTATATTTAAGTTGTAGCGAGAGATTAATTCCTCTTTTATATTTTGAAATAATTACGTCGTTTTGTGAATTGTTCTCGCGAATTCTTACGATACTTGGATCTAAAAGGTTTTTAGCACTTGCATTTAGCTCTAATTTTTTTCCAATTTTGTTTTTCCATATGAAGTCTATTGTTGAAATTCCTTTTTCGATAATATTCCCTAATTGACCCGAACCTATTGCATCAATACGATCTGAGAAGTATGAAAAAACCAAGTTCATTGAAGGCTTATAATTATTGAATTCTGGACTATAAAAAACATCAGCATTAACTAATAGGGGAGAAGCGCCCTGTAACTCTTCTTCTGTTCTATTAAATGTTGTAGAAAACAATCCGTTTGAATTTCTTAAATCTTGTTGTGTATGCATATAGGTTGCATTAAAACCAATAGACAGCTTGACTTTTTCCTCTTCATTTAAAAGAAGGTTTTTCCGCAATTCAATTTCCGCACCAATTACTTCAGCTTTTTCACCTGTTCTAAAATAGCGTTGGGTTCCAGTCGCGTCGTTTGCAATGACTTTGTTTATTGGATCATTAATTTGTTTTGCAAATGCAGTTATAGAGAAGAGTTCGCTTCTTCCGAAGAACCATTCATATTTAAGATCTATATTGTAGATTTCAGAATATGAAGGATCTTTTAATAAGTCTGGATTTCCTCCTATTCGTTGTGTTACATCTTCATATACGAATGGTGCAACTTCTTTAAATTCAGGTAATGAAACAGTTTTACTAAATGTAAAACGTAGATTTTGATCTTCGGAAGCTTTATACCTAATATTTAAACTTGGCAGGTAAAAATTTTCATAAGAGTTTCTATATCCAGGATCTGTTGTTGTTAAGTTTATAACATCATAAACAATGTTTTGCTTAAATGATTCAACTCTAATTCCTGGTACTAATAACCATTTTTCAGTTAGATTAATTTCAGAATCAATATAGAAAGCATGATTATCTAACGTTCCATTGTAGGTATTTTCATATAATCCAGGAAAGTTTGTGTTGTCAATTCCTCCATCAGGGTTAATGGGTCTAAAAACTTCAGTATTATAAACAGTACCTAAATTTTCAATATTAAATATTTCATTTAAATTATTTACATCATTCACCGGAGTGTTTGGTTCAATAAAATCATACCCGTAGCGGATATTTTTAAAAGCACGTTCTTTTGTTCTTCCATTATATCCAAAGTTGAAAGCTACTTGATCGTTGCGAGTGTATTTTATATTGAAACGACTGTTTAACTCTTTGTCCTCTATATCTTGAAAATAGCGTTGATTGTCATATGGAATATTGTTATAAAAAGAAGGTGATGTGTTTTGATCTCCATCTAATGCTAAATGATAATTTTCGATACTAATCCTTTTTCTGTCTGGTTGGCGCGCAAAAACGTTGTTAAATCCAATCCCCCAATCCACTTTAAACTGATCGTTAATTGTATGAGATCCTATTAACTGATTCACAAAAATCATATCCTGTTCAAACTGTGCATTCATTTGATAAAACCCTCTATCGGTATTTAAAATAGCATCCCTATTTGTTCCTTCCCCATGTATACCATAATAGCCAACTTGATCATTTGAGCTGTTAATAAACAATGAGTTGAAACTAAGTTTATGGTTTTGATTTGCTTTAAAAATAATATTAGCCATAGCTGTTGTTGTACTTGAATATTCAAATTCTTCAACATTTGGAAATCTCTTTTTTTCGACTGTTGTAAAATCGACAGCTGTGCCTTTGCGGTATTCAAAATCATTATCGAAGGAAGCAGTTAAAAAGAAGCTTAGTTTAGAATCATTTTTAAAGTAAATTGATTTTCCTCCCGAAATACTTCCCGAAAAATTAATGGGTTTTCCTGCATCTACAGGATCTACGCCATGAGATAGAATTACTGCAAAAGGGTCATTATCGTACCGATTATAAAATCCGAAATTTCCCGTTCCTTCATTTTTCAAGAAATCAGTTTGTACCGATCTGGTATTAATTCCAGTAGAAATAGAAGATTCTACAAATCCTCTTCCTGTATAATTTTTGGACAGAATGTTTACATTTCCGGCTGTGAAATCACCATAAAAATTAGATGAATATGCTTTGCTAATAGAAACATTTTGGATAATATCTGATGAGAATAAACGTAAGTCAATATTTTTCTTTTCAATATCATTAGAAGGTAATGACAAGCCATTATAAGTAGTGTTTAGATAACGATCACCTAAACCTCTTACATATACATTACTGCCTCCTTCTTGTCTTGATACTCCAGAAATTTTAGCCACTGCTCCAGCTGCATCACTAATTCCTTTTCGTGAGAGTTCTTCGCTACCAATACTTTCTTTTATTATTACTTCATTCTTTTGTTCTAATAGAAGCGCAACTTCACTTTCTCTTTTGATTGTAGTTTTAATAACAACTTGCTCTAAGGAGGCAGCATTTGCGCTTAAGGCAGCATTGATAGTAGTAACTTTGTTTTTTTCTACAAGTACATTTGTAATTTCAAGTGTTTCATATCCAAGAAAACTAATTACTAAAGTATAATTACCGGACTGAATATTGTTAAAGTAAAATAACCCATCGATATCTGATGTTGTTCCAGTTGATGTACCTTTTATTATAATATTGGCAAAAGGAAGGGGTTCATTATTATAATCTTTATCGGTTAACTTACCAACAATAGAATTTGATTCTTGACCAAATGATAATTGTATGCAACCAAGGATTAATAATAGATATAGTTTTTTCATTATTAGTTTTAAAAAATTTATGTTACAAAGAAACCCATGAACTGTATCTATAGGGTTAATGAAAATTTAATAAAACATTAAATCAATGTTAATTGAATGTTATGGCTTAACAATAAATTTTCTATTGCTTAACATTCCGAAAATAGTATCTTGCATTATAAATGGTTTTACAAATGATGCAATGGGAACAATTACTGTCTTTACGGAAGCAGGGAGACATTAATAAAAGGTTACGTATAGAACAAGATGAAACTCGATTAGGGTTTGAAGTTGATTATGATAGAATTATTTTTTCGTCAGCTTTTAGAAGTTTACAAGATAAAACGCAGGTTATTCCTTTATCAAAAACTTCATTTGTACACACGCGATTAACACATAGTTTAGAAGTTTCAGTTGTTGGCCGTTCTTTAGGAAGAATGGTTGGGAAAGCAATCTTGGAAAAACATCCACATTTACATACAATACATGGATATCATTTAAATGATTTTGGAGCTATTGTTGCAGCAGCAGCTTTAGCTCATGATATTGGAAATCCACCTTTTGGTCATAGTGGTGAAAAAGCGATAGGTAATTATTTTTCAAAAGGAAAAGGGAAGCGGTTTCAAGATATGTTAACTGAAAAAGAATACCAAGATTTAATAGATTTTGAAGGGAATGCCAATGGGTTTAAGATATTAACCGAATCTAAAAATGGTGTCACCGGAGGATTGCGTTTATCGTATGCAACGCTAGGAGCTTTTATGAAATATCCAAAAGAATCGCTTCCTAAAAAACCAACAAAGCATATAGCAGACAAGAAATTTGGTATATTTCAAAGTGATGCTCCTTCTTTTAAAGAGGTTGCAGGTGAATTAGGGCTCATAAATCGTGGACAATCAAAGAACCTAAGTTACTGCAGACATCCTTTAGCATACTTAGTGGAAGCCGCAGATGATATATGTTATACAATAATTGATTTTGAAGACGGTATTAATTTAGGTGTTATTGAAGAAGAATTTGCCTTAGAATATTTAATTAAACTGGTTAAAAATAGTATTAATACTGAAAAATATGCAACGCTATCTAAAGTTTCAGATCGCTTAGCATATTTACGATCCTTAGCAATAAATACCTTAATTTCAGAATCGGTTCAAATTTTTATTGAAAATGAAGAGGAAATTCTGAAAGGAAATTTTTCAGAAGCATTACTCGATAAAAGTAAATATAAAGCACAAATTGATGACATCATAAAGATTAGTGTTAAAAACATTTATCAAAGTAAAGAAGTCGTTGAAAAAGAAATCGCAGGATATGCAATATTAAATACGCTGTTAGATGCTATAACTACTTCTTGTGAAAATTACTTCAACAATGAAATGCAACATTACGATCATTTAATCTTAAACACAATCAAAGATGAATTTCCAGAAAAAGGAACAATTTATAACTACTTAATGGAAAGTTGCAATTATATTTCTCGCCTAACCGATGGAAACGCACTACAAGTATTTCAAAAAATCAAAGGAAACCTTTAAATATTATATTTAAACCTGTTAAAATCGCAAAAAAGGCAACATTATTTAATGGAATCCTTTATTTTTAAAATCTTAAAAAAAAACGAATCACCTTAATTATTAATCAACCTAAAAAAACTATGAAAAAAATTATTTATTTGTTAGCTTTTTTTACTATTAATTTTGCCTTTGCCCAAGATTTTAGTCAAAATATAAATAGCTACTTAAACAACAATCGAGCACAATTAGGCCTTGAAGCCCAAGATGTAGAAGACTTTAATATTGCATCTCAAAGTTTCTCAAAAAGTATGCAGTTACATAATGTATATGTAACTCAGCAATATCAAGGAATTGATATTTTTAATACTACTTCAAGTTTTGCAGTAAAAAATAATACAGTAGTAAATGCAAACATTACGTTTGTACAAAATGCAACAGAAAAAGTAAATACTACAAGCCCTGCTATAACTGCAGAAAATGCAATCAGTAGAGCTGCAACTTCTTTAGGAATTCAAAGTCCGTCAAACTTAACGTTGTTAGAAACTATTTCTAATCAGTCATTCGTATTCTCTAACGGATCTATTTCATTAGAAAATATTCCTGTTAAGTTAGTGTTTCAATACGATCAAGAAAACATGTTAAAATTAGCATGGGACTTAAGTATCTATTTATTAGATGCAAGTCATTATTATAATGTAAGAATTGACGCTGTAACAGGTGCTCTTTTAGATACAAATGACTGGGTGGTAAGCTGTAATTTTGGCGAACCAAGTCACAGTAATTTAGACCATAACAAAACAGAGAATAGTATTTTATTTTCTGAAGAAAAGGAAGCGTCATTAAGTTTTGATGCTGCTGGAGGAGCTCAATATAGAGTATTTCCAATGCCTGTTGAAAGTCCAAATCATGGATTAGAAGAATTAGTAGCTGACCCTGCTGATGCGAATGCTTCTCCTTTTGGATGGCATGATACTAATGGTGCAGATGGAGCTGAATTTACTACCACTAGAGGTAATAATGTGTTAGCACAAGAAGATATAAACGCAAATAATGGTTCAGGAGCAATGCCTGATGGAGGAGCTGGATTAAACTTTGATTTCCCTTACGATTTTGATAATCCTCCTGTACAAATGGTAGATGCTGCTACAGTAAATTTATTCTATTGGAATAATATCATGCATGATGTATACTATCAATATGGTTTTGATGAAGAAAGTGGGAACTTTCAAGAAAATAATTATGGCGAAGCTGGTAATGGTAGTGATAGTGTAAATGCAGATGCTCAAGATGGAGGTGGAACAAACAATGCAAACTTTGCAACACCACCAGATGGTGCAAACCCTAGAATGCAAATGTTTTTATGGGGTTCTCCAGCAGGAGATCTTCTTACAGTTAATAATGGACCATTGGCTGGTGGTTATTTAGGGATAGAAGGTGATTTTGGAGGTTCTTTAACTACAACTCCAATAACTGAAGATCTTGCTTTAGCTTCCGATGGGTCAGGACCAGACGATTATGATGTTTGTGATCCAATTATAAATGGCGGTGATTTATCAGGTAAAATTGCTATTTTAAGAAGAGGTGAATGTGAGTTTGGTTTTAAAGTATTAGCTGCTGAAAATGAAGGAGCTATTGCTGTGATTGTTGTAAATAATGTGCCTGGCGGTGCTATTACAATGGCAGGTGGAGTAAATGGTGGGTCTGTAACAATACCATCAATTATGGTAAGTATGGCTGACGGAGATGCTTTGATAGCTGAATTAATTGCAGGAAATACAGTAAATGGAAGTCTTTCTTTACCAGCAAATACACCTCCAGAACTTGATGGGGATGTGGATAATGGAATTATAGCTCATGAATATGGACATGGAATTTCAAATCGTTTGACAGGAGGTCCAACAAATACAGGATGCTTAAGTAATGCTGAGCAAATGGGTGAAGGCTGGAGTGACTGGGTAGGATTAATGCTTACTATGGAGCCTGGAGATCAACCTGAAGATATTAGAGGTATTGGTACCTATGCTACTGGTCAATCAACAGATGGCGGAGGTATAAGAGAAGCTCCTTATAGTACAGATTTTGCTATAAACCCATACACATATGTTGACACTAATAATAATGTGTCTCAACCTCATGGAATAGGTTTTGTATGGTCTACTATGCTTTGGGATTTAAACTGGGCTCTAATTGATGAGTATGGATGGGATGCTGATTTTTATAATGGAACAGGCGGAAACAATATTGCGATTCAATTAGTGATGGACGGTATGAAATTACAAGTATGTTCTCCAGGATTTGTAGATGGTAGAGATGCTATTTTAGAAGCAGATGAACTTGTAAATGCAGGTGCTAATCGTTGCCTAATTTGGGAGGTATTTGCAAATAGAGGATTAGGATTTAGTGCAGATCAAGGTAGTAGCTCTAGTCGTTCAGACCAAACAGAAGCTTTTGACCTTCCTGCAGATTGTAATTTAGGAGCAAATGATAATGGTTCTTTAGAGAATAACTTTAATATTTACCCTAACCCTTCTAAAGGAATTGTAAATATTCAATCTCGTTTAGATCTTGGTAGTGCTGATATTTCTGTTTTTGATATTAATGGAAGAAAAGTATTTAACCAAAATGTAGAAATACAAAATGTTATTAGTATTAATACTGAAAACTTAAGTGCTGGAATTTATATTCTTCAAATTAATGGAGAAAATTATTCTCATACAACTAAGCTTATTATTGAATAATAACTAGCAGTTGTAATAATAAAAAGAGGCTATTTAATAGCCTCTTTTTTTATACGTATTTTTCAAAAGCCTGTTTAATTTTTCCTGAAGAAATATTTACTTGTTCTTGAAGTTCTAGAACGGTTCCATGTTCTATAAAAACATCTGGAATTCCTAACATTTCAATTGTATTAGAATACTTATGTTTTACTGTAAATTCAGCAATAGCACTTCCAAATCCACCTTTAATAGTTCCGTCTTCAACAGTAATTATTGTTTGGTATTTTTTAAAGATAGTATGTAAAAGATGTTCATCTAAAGGTTTAATAAACTGCATATCATACAATGCGATTTTTTCAGAATGAGCTGATGTTTTAATAGCATCTAATGCATTATTAATTATAGTACCTATTGTTAAAATAGCAATGGTATCACCTTTTATTCGTTGAATACCTTTACCAATTTCTATCGCGGAAAAAGGTTGTTTCCATTCTTTTATTACACCTCTTCCTCTAGGATATCTTATTGCGATAGGGTGCTCTAATCCTAATTGTACTGTATAAAGTATATTTCGTAAATCAATAGCATTACTAGGCGCATAGATTATAAGGTTCGGTAAACACCTTAAAAATGCAATATCAAAAACGCCATGATGTGTAGCGCCATCTTCTCCTACTAATCCTGCACGATCTAAACAAAATGCTACCGGTAAATTTTGTAGGCAAACGTCATGTATTATTTGATCATACGCTCTTTGTAGAAATGTAGAGTATATGTTGCAATAAACGGTATGTCCTTGAGTAGCGAGCCCTGCAGAAAATGTTACAGCATGTTGTTCGGCAATACCAACATCAAAGGCTCTTTCAGGAAATTTATCCATCATTAATTTTAATGAACTACCTGTGGGCATTGCGGGAGTTATTCCAATAATATTTTTATTAATAGTTGCTAATTCAACTATGGTCTCTCCAAAAACATCTTGAAATTTTGGCGGAAGATTATTCGTGTTTTTAGGTAAAATATCACCAGATAATGCATCGAACTTTCCAGGAGCATGATAGGCTACCTGATTTTCTTCAGCTTGACGAAGCCCCTTCCCTTTCTTAGTAATAATATGAAGAAGTTTTGGACCTTCTACATTCTTTAAACGATTGAATTCAGAAATAAGAATATTTAAATCATGACCATCTATAGGTCCAGAATAATTAAAATTTAATGCTTCAAAAATATTATCTGTGTTTGGGGCTTTATCGAGTGTAACTTTAGTTAAATATTCTTTCAATGCACCTACACTGGGATCAATTCCTATTGCATTATCATTAAGTATTACTAATAAATTTGTATTTGAAACTCCTGCATGATTTAATGCTTCAAAAGCCATTCCACTGGCAATTGATGCATCACCAACTACGGCAATATGTTGGCGTTTAAAATTTCCGTCTAATTGTGCAGAAATTGCCATACCTAACATGGCAGAAATAGAGGTACTACTATGGCCTGTACCAAAAGTGTCGTAGTTGCTTTCTTTTATTTTCGGAAAACCACTAATGCCTCCAAACTGACGGTTTGTATGAAATGAATTTTTTCTTCCTGTTACTATTTTATGCACATAGGCTTGATGCCCAACATCCCAAATAAGTAAATCTTCTGGAGTGTTAAATGCATAATGTAAAGCTATAGATAATTCAATAACACCTAAGCTAGCACCCAAATGTCCTTCTTTTGTAGCAACAATATCTATAATGAATTCACGAAGTTCTTTAGCAAGCTGAGGTAAATCTTGTGGCAAAACCTTTCTTAGGTCTTGAGGGAAATTTATTGTATTTAATATGTTTTTATGCACAAAACAAAACTACAATTTTTCAATATTCTATGGTTCATCAAGTTCAAATAATATAGTTAGCCTTTTAATTGGATATTGTAATTTTGAATACTGAATGTTTTTATTATGATAGAACCTTACGATGATACTTATTTTATGAAAATGGCTTTGCAAGAAGCAAATAACGCTTATGAAAAAGGGGAAGTCCCAATTGGAGCTGTTATAGTAATTGAAAATAGGATTATTGCTAGAGCACACAATTTAACTGAATTATTGAACGATGTAACTGCACATGCTGAAATGCAAGCAATAACAGCGGCTGCTAATTTTTTAGGAGGAAAATACTTAACAGGCTGCACCTTATATGTTACTTTGGAACCTTGCCAAATGTGTGCAGGAGGATTATTTTGGAGTCAGATTTCAAAAATAGTGTATGGAGCTAGAGATGAACAAAGAGGATGTATCGCTTTAAAATCTAAATTACATCCAAAAACAACAATGGTTGGGGGTGTGTTAGCGGAAGAATCTTCTAGACTTGTGAAACAATTTTTTATAGAAAAAAGAAATTTAAATTAAGTGAAATAAAAAACCCTTTTCAAAATTAGAAAAGGGTTTTTAAAATCTATAGTGTCTATGTCTTTAGCTGTGAATTAAGCGAACTTTAGCCGCAACAATTCCTTTTCTGCCTTCTTCTTCTTCATATTCTACTTTGTCACCTTCGTTTAGAGTCTCCCCATTAAGCCCGGTAATGTGTACAAAAATGTCTTTTCCTGTTTCATCATTAGTGATAAAACCAAAACCTTTAGATTCATTGAAAAATTTTACGGTTCCTTCCATTGTAAAAATATATATTAATAAGTATCAAATATAGTAGATTTTAAAGGGATTTTAAAATAATTGCTGTTTTTCAAAAAAGATACATTTTATTGTGAATCTTTTTTAGAACTTCGAGAGCCTGAATTTTTAAAATCTCTCATCTTTTCAATATTTTCTTTAGTCAACATATAGTCTTTTACACTTCTGTTTTTCCAGCGATGATAAATAAATAAGGGCATTACTATAAGAAACCCAAGTACGACAGATAATCCTATATATAAATCACCGTTTTTTGGGTCTAAAGGTTTAATGTGAAAACCGTAACAGACACCTGTTATGGCAAGACACAATAGTAAAATGATGACGTATTTCATGAATTTTTGCACTGTATTTTTTATAGAACTATAAACTCCTATTTAATTATGGTTTTAAATTTAAGGCTAAACTTAATTCATCCAATTGCAACTTGTCAAGGGGAGATGGAGCATCAATCATAACATCTCGTCCCGAATTATTTTTCGGAAATGCTATAAAATCACGAATAGTTTCTTGTCCGCCAAGGATCGAAACTAATCGGTCTAAACCAAATGCGATACCTCCATGTGGTGGTGCGCCAAATTGAAATGCGTCCATTAAAAATCCAAATTGAGCTACTGCTTCTTCTTCAGAAAAGCCTAAATGTCTTAACATGATAGCTTGTGTTTCTTTGTCATGAATTCTAATGGAACCTCCACCAATTTCATTTCCGTTTAAAACTAAATCATACGCATTCGCTTTTACCTCACCTGGGTTAGTATCTAATAATTCGATCTGTCCAGGTTTTGGAGAAGTAAAAGGATGATGCATTGCATGAAAACGAGCGGAATCTTCATCCCATTCTAGCAAAGGAAAATCAATGACCCATAAAGGAGCAAATTCATTAGACTTTCTTAACCCTTTACGTTCTGCAATTTCCATACGTAAAGCACTTAATTGAGCTCTTACTTTATTAGTTTCACCAGAAAGCACACAAATTAAATCTCCAGATTTTGCATCCGTTTTTTCAGCCCATTTTGCTAAATCTTCTTGGTCATAGAATTTATCTACAGACGATTTAAAAATTCCATCTTCATTACAACGAACGTATACCATTCCTAAGGCGCCTACTTGTGGACGTCTTACCCAATCAATTATTTTATCTATTTCTTTTCTTGAATAACTATTTCCTTCAGGAATAGCAATTCCTACTACTAATTCTGCTTGATTAAAGACTTTAAAATCTTTGTGTTGAGCAACTTCATTTAGTTCGCCAAACTCCATTCCAAAGCGAATATCAGGTTTGTCATTTCCATAACGCTTCATAGCATCATCATAAGTCATTCGAGGGAAATCACCAATTTCTACATTGTTTATTTCTTTTAAAAGATATTTTGTTAATCCTTCAAAAGCATTTAATATATCTTCTTGTTCAACAAAAGCCATTTCACAGTCAATCTGTGTAAATTCTGGTTGTCGATCTGCACGAAGATCTTCATCTCTAAAACATTTTACAATTTGAAAATATTTATCCATTCCACCTACCATCAATAATTGTTTAAATGTTTGAGGTGATTGAGGTAAAGCATAAAATTGACCTTCATTCATTCTAGAAGGAACCACAAAATCTCTTGCTCCTTCTGGAGTTGATTTAATTAAATATGGTGTTTCAACTTCAATAAAGTCTAAATTTGAAAGATAGTTTCTAACGGCCATAGATACCTTATGGCGAAAAATAAGATTTTCGCGTACAGGATTTCTTCTAATATCCAAGTAACGATATTTCATTCTTAAGTCTTCACCACCGTCAGTTTTATCTTCTATTGTAAATGGAGGCACCAACGATTCATTTAAAACAGTTAATTCAGTAACAAGTATTTCAATATCACCTGTAGGTAAATTAGGATTTTTTGAAACACGTTCAATAACATTACCAGTTACTTGAATAACAAATTCACGCCCTAACGTCCTAGCTTTCTCCATCATTTCTTTAGGAGTGCGTTCTTCATCAAACATTAATTGAGTAATTCCATATCTATCTCTAAGGTCTACCCAAATCATAAATCCCTTGTCCCTAGATTTTTGAACCCAACCTGATAAAGTTACGGTTTCATTGCAATGGTTTTTTCTTAATTCACCACACGTATGACTTCTATACATTTTAAAATATTTTGAGGTGCAAATGTACTAAGTATCGAGGTAAAAAATAACGTTCTAATTATAATATTTAAAGCGTAAAAAGGATCAGTTTTATTGATGATTTGTTAACTATATGAGAGCTATATATCATTTTTAATATAAAAAAATTGATAATATCATTATTTTGTTGCAGTTTTGATATTATTAATCAATCTATTTATAATATGAAACAAAATTTACTTTCAAAAAAAATCTTGTTGGTATTGCTGTTTTTTCCTCTTGTTATTTTTGCACAAGAGTCGATAACAGGTACAATAACTGAATCAAGTACAAATGCTCCTTTGCCCGGAGCTAGTGTTGTTGTTAAAGGAACAACCAATGGGGCTTCAACAGATTTCGACGGAAACTTTAAATTAGAAGTGCCAAGTCTTCCGGTAACGTTAGTTATCTCTTCTGTAGGCTCAACTGAGCAAGAAGTTGAAGTAACATCAAACAATGCAGGGACAATATCATTAAGTGATGGAGTTTCGTTGGATGAAGTAGTTATTGTTGGAAATAGAGCAAAACCTAGAACGGTTTTAACTTCACTAGTGCCGGTTGATAATATTTCTGTGGCTGATTTAAAAAGCACAGGACAACCAACTGTAGATAAGATGTTAACCTATAAGGTGCCTTCTTTTAACTCTACAAACCAAACAGTTTCTGATGCAACTGCGCATTTTGATCCTGCAGATTTAAGAGGATTGGGACCTAGTAGAACATTAGTTTTAGTGAACGGAAAACGTAAAAATCAAAGTGCTTTAGTCTATATCAATGATACTCCAGGAAAAGGAGAAGTTGGTGTAGATTTAAAAAGTATACCCGCAGCAGCTTTAAAAAGAGTTGAGGTATTGCGTGATGGAGCTTCTGCTCAATATGGATCTGATGCAATTGCAGGTGTAATAAATATGGTTTTAAGAGAAGATGTTGGAACGACAACGGTTAATTTTTCTTCAGGAGTAACTTCTGAAGGTGATGGATTTAATCTTTCAGCAGACATTAATACAGGTTTAAAAGTTGGAGATAACGGAGGTTTTCTTAATATGACTTTTGGTTACTATAAGCAAGAAGAAACCAATAGAGCAGGAACTCCTGGTGAAGATGTTCTATTTGGTGTTGCAGCAGATAACCCAGATTGGTCTCAATGGTTAAGTGAAAATCCAGATTTAGGAATGACTGTTGGTCAACCTGAGCTTTTTAAAGGGGATGTGTTTTACAACTTAGGACTTCCATTTAAAAATGGAAAAGGAAAATTGTATTCTTTTGGAGGTATTACTTATAGAGAAGGTACAAGTTTTGCCTTATATAGAACTCCTTATTGGGTGCCAGATCCTCATTTTTTATTACATGATGAAGGAACAGAATACCAAGGGTTTCAACCAACGTTCGAAACAAAAGTTACAGATAATAACAATGTAGTTGGTGTTGAATTTGAGATGTTAGGATTTAATGCTGACCTAAGTGGTACTTATGGTAGAAATGCTGTAAATTATGAAGTGAATAATAGTCTTAACCCAGCTTTAGGTGCTAGTAGCCCAACATCTTTCGACGTAGGTGCTTATTCCTTTAGTAATGCAATTGCAAATTTAGATTTTTCTAGATCTTTTGGAATCGTTAGTGTCGCTTTTGGAGCTGAATATAAAGATGAGAGATTTAATTCTTTTGCCGGTGAATCAGCATCTTATTTTGCTGATGGAGTACAATCTTTTCCAGGATTACAACCCGCTAATGCAATAAGAGCTGATAGAAATAACTATGGTGTGTATCTTGATTTAGAAGTTGAAGCAACTGAAAAATTATTGTTAGGTGGTGCCGTACGTTATGAAGACTTTAGTGATTTTGGAGATAATACCTCTTGGAAAGTGAATGGTCGTTATATCTTAGGTGATAATCAAGGTGCAATTCGTGCTTCTTATAGTACTGGATTTAGAGCTCCTTCATTACATCAAATCTATTTAAGTAATATTCAGACGTTAGTTTCTGGTGGTACTATTTCTAATCAAGGAACATTTAATAATGTAGATCCAGTAATTAGAGAAGGTTTAGGTGTACCTCAGTTAACAGCTGAAGAATCAACAAATATTGCAGCAGGAATTACGTATAAAGTAACTCCAAAATTAAAACTATCAGTAGACTATTACAGGGTAGAAGTTGAAAATCGTGTGCTATTTACGGGTGAAATTGGATATATCGATGGCGCTCCTGGTGCTCCTGGAAATCCTGTAGAAGAGATTTTAGATGCAAATTCGATCACTAGTTTAAAGTTCTTTGTGAATGCAGTAGATACAAGAACGAGTGGAGTTGATTTAGTTGCATCCTTATCTAATATTGATTTAGGTTCAGGTACTTTTGGAGCTACTTTAGCTGCAAATTTTAATGAAACAGAAATTACTAATAATGATAGTGATCCAAATACAGATGGACTTCAGTTAGAAGCTCCAGGTATTTTAGGTGAAAATGGGTATGATATTTTTAATAGAAAAGAACAATCTAGAATTGTATCATCAAGACCAAAAACAAAAGTTTTATTAGGTCTTGACTATGATATTGGTAAATTTAATTTCACATTGAATAATACTTATTTCGGTGAAGTTACTTGGATGCACTCTAACAACGGTTTGAATGGTGCTCCATTAGGACCTGGTGGTGCTTTATTACCAGTTGATGATGCAGATTATGATCAAACTTTTGCTGGTAAAATTATTACAGATTTAATTGTAAGATTCAATCTTAGCGAAAACTTCTCACTATTTGCTTCAGCAAATAATTTACTTGATGTTTATCCAGATGAAATTGAAACACAAGGAGATTTTGTAACTGACTTAGGAGGACGTTTTAAATATCCTTGGGAAGTAAATCAGTTTGGATTTAATGGTATGATAATAAATGGAGGTTTAACGTTTAAGTTTTAAACAATCCTTTTAATTAATAAAAAAAACCCTCAACATTGTTGAGGGTTTTTTGTTTTAAAATTTTATGCAGATACAGCCTCTGTAGTTCTTTTTGAACGCAACCACATTTTAAACTTTGTGATTAAAAAGAACAAAATTGGCACAACGATTAGAGTTAGAAATGTTGCTATAAGTAGACCATAAATAACGGTCCAAGCTAAAGGGCCCCAAAAAATAACATTATCTCCTCCCATATATATATTAGGATCAAAATCTTTAAACAAAGTAAAAAAGTTGATATTAAAACCAATAGCTAAAGGTATTAGTCCTAAAATGGTTGTTATTGCTGTTAATAATACAGGGCGTAAACGTGCTTTACCCGCAGTAACAATACTTTCATATAAGTCGTTGGTTTCTAAATAGGCCTTATCTTCTAATCCTAAATCGTGCTTCTTTCTATCAATAAGTAATTGTGCATAATCTAAGAGTACCACACCATTATTTACTACAATTCCTGCTAATGAAATAATTCCCATCATCGTCATCATAATAACAAATGGATTTCCTGATATCACTAAACCACCGAACACACCTATTAGACTTAAAAGAATCGCAATCATAATGATTGTTGGTTTTGAAATGGAGTTAAACTGGAAAATTAAAATGAAGAAAATTAAACCTAAACCAGTAAACAGTGCTCCCATTAAAAAGGCCATTTGCTTATTTTGTTCTTCAATTTGTCCTGTGTAATCTATTTTAATATCTTTTGGCAAACCTTCATAAGATTTCATTTCGTTTTGCACTAGAGCGACAATTGCTCCGGCATCAGTAAATCCAGGAGATAATGCTGAATAAACGGTTACAACACGTTTAGTGTCTTTATGCTTAATAGCACTAAAACCAGAATTGTTAGATTGACTTGCTATCGTAGATACCGGAATCTCTTTGATTTGGCCAGAAGCCATATCTCTAAATGTAACTTTTTGATTAAATATAGCACTAGTATTATATCTATTTTCTTTATTAAAACGAACATATATATCGTAATCTTCGCCGTCTTCTTTATAAATACCAGCTTTTGCTCCAAAAATAGAATTACGTAATTGTTGTCCAACTTGAGAGGCGTTAACACCTAATTCACCAGCTTTTTCTCTGTCAACTAGAACCTGCATTCCTGGTTTATCTTTGTTAACATCAATCTTTAATTCATCGATTCCTGGAATATTTTTACCGTTTATAAAGTCTCTCATTTTTTCGGCAACAGCAATTAACTCGCTATAATCATTCCCTTCAATTTCAATGTTAATTGGTGGTCCAGCTGGTGGTCCAGCAGCATCTTTTTCAACCGAAATTAAAACACCTGGATAAATGCCAACTAATGCTTCTTGAACTTTTTGACGAAGTTGCTCACTATCTTCTCCTTTTCTATATTTATACTCACGCATGGATGCTGTGATTTTTCCTTTGTGCGGCATTTCTGCAGCAGATCCACCATCAGTTTGTGGGTTTCCAGCACCTTCACCTACTTGGGATACAACGCTTTCTACTAGAAAATTGTGATCACCGTCCATATATTGAGAATCATTTAAAACAGTAAATACTTTTGTTTCAATTTCCTTAGTAATTGCATTCGTTTTTTCAATATCTGTCCCTTGAGGATATTCTAGATAGACAATAATTTGATTTGGTTTATTATCTGGGAAGAATTCTATTTTTGTTCTTTGTGAACTAACAGATGATCCGAAAGCCATAAATGAGACAATTAATAAAGTAAACGTACCTGCAACTAACCAATAGGGCGTTTTGCCAGATAATGCACCACGTAAAACACCTTCATACCAATTTTCTAACCTTGGCAATACTTTGTTTTGAAAACTATTTGCCCATTTACGTAAAAACAGTCTGTATACCCAAAGCATAATAGCTGTAAATACCATTAAGGTTCCTAGTGCTCTATATTCGCCTCCAAAAATGAAAATAAGAATACCAATTGCTGCTATTATTATAGAGTTTTTAATAATCTTTTTAAGTGGCATATTTTTATCTTCAATACTCATGAAATCTGAAACTAAAACCGAATTAAAAAAGATAGCTACAAATAATGATGAGCCTAAAACGGTTGCTAGAGTTATAGGTAGTAACTTCATAAATTCTCCCATAACGCCAGGCCATAAACCAAGCGGAATAAATGCGGCTACTGTAGTTGCGGTAGAAATAATAATTGGAAATGCAATTTCACTTATTCCTTTCTTGGCAGCTTGTATTGGACTCATGCCTTCCTTGTCCATCATCCTATAGACATTTTCTACGACTACAATACCATTATCTACTAGCATTCCAAGCCCCATAATAAGACCGAAAAGAATCATAGTATTAAGTGTATAGCCAAGCATATTTAAAATCATTAAAGACATAAACATGGACATTGGTATTGCAAAACCAACAAAAACGGCATTTTTAAACCCTAAAAAGAACATTAATACGGTTACTACTAAAATAACTCCAAAAATGATGTTATTAACTAAATCATCTACCTGTCCAATTGTTTTAGTAGACTGATCGTTAGCAACTGTTACTGTTAGATCTGTAGGAAAAACATCTTCTTTAGCTTTGTTAACAATGTCATAAATTTTAGTTGCTGCTGCTACCATATTTTTGCCTGCACGTTTTTTTACATCAAGCATAATAACACGGTGGCCATATTCTCTAGCATACGTGGTTTTGTCTTTAGATTTAAAAAATACTTCTGCAACATCCTTTAAATAGATAGGATTGTTGTTTTCAGATTTTACAACAAAATTTTCTAATTCTGAAGGATTTTCAATTTCACCTAAAATTCTAATGGTACGTCTTTGACCACTTGAAATAAGGTTACCAGCAGACATTGTTACGTTACCGCCACTTATTGCATTAATCACATCGCTAAAACTCACTTGTGCAGCCATCATTTTATAGATGTCTACCGCTATTTCTACCTCTTTGTCTTGAACACCACGAATTTCTACTTTCTTGATTTCATTCAGGTTTTCAATTTCATCTTGAAGATGTTCACCAAACTCTTTTAATTTTTCTACTGTATAATCACCAGAAATATTAATGTTAAGAATTGGTATTTCCTCACTCATACTTAATGCAAAAACATTAGGTTCTATTTTGGCACCATTAAATGTTGGCCAGTCTTCGCTTGAAGTTTCAGAGTCTATTTCATCTTTCACCAATTGTTTGGCTTCTGCTATGGTGACAACTTCGTCAAACTCAACAATTACCATGGAGTAATCTTCTTGTGAAGTTGAGGTGATTTTGGTCATATTATTAACCGTCTTTAATTTGTCTTCTAAAGGATCAGTTATTAATTTTTCAATGTCTTCAGCTGTGTTACCTGGAAATACAGAACTTATATAAATTTTAGTTTCTTTAATTTCAGGAAAATTTTCTCTTGGCATTTCGAAAAAAGCAGAAATTCCTAAGAAGAACATAAGAGCCATTACCACATACATAGTGGTTTTGTTGTTTATTGCCCAAGACGATAAACCAAACTCCTTTTCTACTTTCTTTTTGTTTTTATTATTAGTCATAGTGGTTGGTTTATATATCTAACACTTTTACAATTTGCCCGTCTTTAACACTTCTAGCGCCTTCTTGAATAATTTCCGCACCATTTTCAAGGCCTTTTAAAACTTCAATAACATCACCTTGGGTTTTTCCAGTTTCAATAATAATACGTTCAGCAACACCCTCATTTGATGCGCTTTTGTTTTTAACAACATAAATATATTGCTCTCCATTGGCGTTTTCTGAAATAATACTTTGTGGTATTAAAAGTGCTTTTTCGTTAGTGTAATCATTAACTTTAAGCTTAGCAGTAAGGTTAGGTTTTATACTTCGATCTTTATTTGGAACTGCAATTTCTACTTTAAAAGTTCTATTTGCGGGATTAATGAAATTCCCTGTTTGGCGAATTTTCCCATCCATAGTTTTCCCTAAGACAGAAAACTCTACTTGTACTTTTTTGTCAACTGTAATGTATGATAAATAGCTTTCTGGCACATCTGTTTCTATATACATATCGCTTAAGTTTACAATTCGTATTAATTGAGATTGACCAGGAGCAACAACAGTACCTTGCTCCGTAATTATATCATCAATAATACCTGAAAAAGGAGCTCTTATTCCTGTTTTAGCTAATTGACTTTGCATTTGGCTTACTGCTTTTAATTGAGCTTCATAGGTAGATTTTGCTTGTAAAAATTCTATTTCAGAACCAATTTTTTGATTCCATAAACGTTCTTGACGTTCAAATGTAGTTTTTGCTAAGTCTGCTTGTATTTGCATTTGTGCAACTTGCTGTCTTAATCCACCGTCATCGATTCTTGCAAGTAATTGTCCTTTTGAAACTTTTTGACCCTCTTTAACAAACACTTTGGTTAATATTCCAGACATTTCTGGATATATAAGAATATTCTTTTTTGTTTGCACATTACCTTGTAATTCTAAAAAGTGATTAAACACACTCTGCTTAGCAGTAAATGTTGTAATTAATGGTATTTTTTTGACGGTATCTAATTTAGCAATTGCAACATCTAATTGTTTTACTTGATTTGAAAGCTCTTGAATTTGATTTGAGATTTCATTTTTTTTAGTTCGAATGTCTACTAAATTTTCTTTTTCAATGATACTTTCAACCGATTTTTTATCTCCTCCACATGAAGTTAATAAAAGAGTAGTTACAATAAGGACGTATATATTTTTCATTTGTTGAATAATTTATTTTCGTGATTAGGATGCCTGTATTTATTTAGGACTGTTTAATATAGTTTCTAAGTTTGCTTTTGATGTAATTACCTCTAGCATTGATTGAAAATATTGTTGCTGAGCGGAATATAATTGTGTTTGTGCCTGACGTAAATCAAAACTAGTAGAAAGACCTTCTTTAAACTTTACTTGATTTTTGCCCTCTATCCGTTCTGAAAGAGATAGGTTTTTTTTAGCATTTTCATAATTTTCAATAGCAAACTGATAGTTGCTTTTTGCTGAGTTTAATTCTAATAAAATATTTTGTTGCGTGTACTTAAAATCTGTTTCTGCTTGTTCTAAAGCAATTCGTGCTTGTTGAGTTTTAGCTCCTCTCATACCACTACTAAAAATAGGTATATTCATTGATAATCCTAAAAGAGAGGATTGATACCAAATTTGTTCAGAATCAAAAAAGGTAAAACTTTCACTGTTTGCACTCGTGCCATAATTTACAAATGCAGATAGGGTAGGGAGTGCTTTACTTTTTTCAAGTTTTAATTCTAAACTTCTTTGTTGCGTTAAATTTGAAGCTATTTTATAATCAATATTATTTTCAAAATTTAAAGAAGCTTTTAAAAAACTTAGCGTGGTGTTTTTATAAGCCAATGATGCTAAATCATCTTTTAATGTTACATTTTCGGAAACATCAATTCCTAACGCTAGATTAAACATTTGATTGGCTATCGTTTTTGTGCGTTTTGCATTGCTTAATTGTGATTCAATATCAAGTAACGTAATTTCTAATTGCTCAACGCTTTCTTCTTCAGTAAATCCATTTTCATAAATTTTACGTGTTTCATAAAGATTTTTTTCTAAAGTAGTTTTGTTTTTTTTGAAGATAGAAATCAATTCTTCAGATAATAACACACTTCCATAGGCATTAATGACACCTTTTCTAACTTCAAGATTGGTTTTTTCTTCAGAATTTTTTGAAAAATCTAAAAATACTTTAGCAGCTTGAAGGCCGACTAAATAGCTGCCATCAAAAATTAATTGATTTAAAGTAGCGGTAGCTGATCCATTTTGTTTTGTTCCAAAAGTAACTGGCACGAAAGTTCCTGGTAACCCGCCTGTAATTTCTCCAGGAAGTAGTGTAATAGGCTGTTTTAAATTATTTTGGTATTTGATTTCAGCACTAATTTGTGGCAGTCCTGAAGCGGTTGTTTCCCACTTCTTTTTTATCGCTTTTGCAACATCACGTCTTGCATTAATAGCAGTATAATTACTGTCTAATGCATAAGTGATTGCTTCTTCCAATGTAAAGCTATATTCTTTTTTATCTTCTTGTGCTAAACTTAAGCTTGACAATAAAAGAAAACTTGTATATAAAATTATTCTTATCATTTAAGATGCTGTTTGATTAATTTGTGTTAGTTGTTTTTCAAGAACTGAAATGCCATTTAAAGTAGCAATTGCTCTTGTATGATATTCTAGTATTTTTAATTCAATTTGTAGCATATCAGACATATTACTACTAAAAAGATCGCTTTCATGTGCCCCAAAGACTAGGATAAAATAAAATCTCATAACCATATCCTTGTCAATATCTTTACGATATACTTTTTCTTTAATTCCTTTTTCTAGGTTAGATGTAATGCATTCGCTGAACGTACATAATTCAACCTCCATTAATTTATTATAGGTATCTGGATAATACTTTTTTAATTGATACATTGGGGAAGTTTTTGCCTTTTTAAACATTTCTTTAAAAACATTTTTTATAACAAAATTTTCTTCAATAGCATTATATCCTGCACTCATAATTTCCTTAATAATGCTATCTATTTTTTCTTGAACTACCAATGTAGTCTCATCAACTAATCTCTCTTTGTTAGAAAAATACTTGTAAAGCGTTTTTTTTGAGACTCCCATTTCGTTGGCTATATCATCCATAGTTACGCTTTTAAAGCCATAGCTTAAAAACATATCAACTGCTTTCTGTAATATTGAATCTTTCATATTGGCTGCAAATATAAGAATGGAAACTTTAAAAACAATAAAAGTTTCCAAAGTTTTAACAAAGTTTTAATTTTTCAAGAAGTTTATTTTAAAATTTAGCCAATAGTTGTTTATTTGTTTGCAACTCGTATTTTTGTTGAAATAATTTAAGTTTAATGGATTTAGAAAAGTATAGTATAGTTTTACAAGATTATCTTTCAGAAGTTATAATAGATAGAGAACCTAAACAATTATATGAACCTATTCAATATATATTGTCTTTAGGAGGAAAAAGACTTCGTCCGGTTTTAACCTTAATGACGTGTCATTTTTTTAAAGATGATTTTAAAAAAGCAATCCCTGCTGCTGTAGCTTTAGAGTTATTTCATAATTTCTCACTCATCCACGATGATATTATGGACAAGGCACCCATTCGTCGAGGTAATATAACAGTACATGAAAAGTGGGATTTAAATACAGGTATTCTTTCAGGCGATGCGATGTTAATTTTAGCCTATCAATTATTTGAAGGTTATTCAGCAGAAACATTTCAAGAATTAGCAAAACTATTTAGTAAGACGGCTTTAGAAGTTTGTGAAGGACAACAATATGATGTTGATTTTGAGAGTAGAAATGACGTAACCATTTCAGAATACCTTACAATGATTGAATATAAAACTTCAGTTTTAATTGGTGCAGCTATGAAAATGGGAGCAATAATTGGGGAGGCTTCAGATTCTTGTAAAGAAGGTTGTTATAATTTTGGACGAGATATAGGTATCGCATTTCAATTGCAAGATGATTATCTAGATGCATTTGGAGATCCTACTAGTTTCGGAAAGCAAGTTGGAGGTGATATTATTGCGAACAAAAAAACATTTTTATATATAAAAGCATTACAGAATTGTACTCCTAGTGAAGCCACAGAGTTAGAACAATTTTTTAATCGAACTCCAGAAAACCCTTCAGAAAAAATTAAAAGAGTAAAACAATTATTTGAAAGTACGGGTGCAGCGGAAGCTACTAAAAATGAAATTGAAGCTTATACGCAAAAAGCGAATGATGTGTTAGAAACTATTGCAATTGCAGAAGAACATAAAAACACGCTTCGTGCTTTTGGTGAAATGTTAATGAAGCGAAAGGTTTAAAAATAAACTCTTATAAAAGGAATATAGGCATCAGCATACACACTTTTAGTTTCATCATAAAGCACATCGTATTTTACACCAACGGTTACATTTCCTGTAGAATATCCAGCGCCTAAAAACAAGGCGGGATACCAATAATTGTCGTCTACAAATCCTAATGAATCATCCCATGTTCTAGATACGTTTAACTCTTCAAATTCAGCAGAAAGCTGTAATTCTTGCAAAACATTAAAAAGACCTATTACACTGCCTCCAAAAATTGTAGAAAAATAAAAGTTTTTCTGTTTGTTATAGGTTCCATTTAGGCCTACTCCCATCGAAAATTGGTCATTTAATTTATAAATAGCGCTTGGAGCTAGCGTTCCGCTAAAAAAACCATCTCCAAAACTTAAACCAATCCCTCCACCAAATCGTATATGGTCCCAAAATTGTTTTTCTTGATTTTGAGCAGAAAGAGAAAGACTAAAGCTTATTATAATTAATAGTAAAGCCGTTTTTTTCCAATTTAAAGTAATCGATTTTTTTACCATCATTTTTTTATTTTTATTTTAACATAAATCTATACAATAGAAAGATGTAATTTAGGGATTTATTGTATTTTTGTATTGTTTTACACTAAAAATACGACTTTAAGTATCCATTTATGGACAAATATTCTTTTCTAAATGCGGTTCACCCTTCTTATATCGCAGAACTTTACGATACATATTTAAAAACCCCTGATAAAATAGAACCAAGTTGGAGGGCATTTTTTCAAGGCTACGACTTTGGTAGTGAAAACTTAGGCTTGAATGTTGAGATTGAAGAAAATATTTCAGAAAGTCTTTCAGAAAGTCTTTCAAAAGAGTTTCAAGTAGTAAAACTAATTGACAGTTATAGAACAAGAGGTCATTTATTTACTAAAACTAATCCTGTTCGTGCTAGAAGAAAATATGCACCTTCTTTAGAAATTGAAAATTTTGGTCTTTCAGAAAATGACTTGGACACAGTTTTTAATGCAGGAGAAATTTTAAGTATTGGTAGACAAACACTTCGTGAGATACGTAAACATTTAGAAGCAATTTACTGTAATTCTATTGGGGTAGAATATATATATATTCGTCAGCCAGAAGAAATTGCATGGATTCAAAGTAAGTTAAATATAAATGATAATCAACCTAAGTTTTCTTCAGATGAAAAGAAATATATTCTTAGAAAGTTAAATGAAGCTGTTTCTTTTGAAAGCTTCTTACATACCAAATATGTTGGTCAAAAGCGTTTTTCTTTAGAAGGAGGAGAATCATTAATTCCTGCCCTTGATGCTTTAATAGAAAAAGCTTCAGAATATGATGTTAAAGAATTTGTCATGGGAATGGCACATCGTGGACGATTAAGTACTCTTACTAATATTTTCGGAAAATCTGCTAAAGATATCTTTAGTGAGTTTGATGGTAAAGATTATGAGCAAGAAGTGTTTGATGGTGATGTAAAATACCATTTAGGATGGACGAGTGATAGAATCACTGATGCAGGTAAAAAAATAAATTTAAACATTGCGCCAAACCCATCACATCTTGAGACAGTTGGAGCTGTTGTTGAAGGAATAGCGAGAGCAAAACAAGATGATAAATACCGCGATAATCCATCGCAAGTTTTACCAATAGTTGTGCATGGAGATGCTGCAATTGCAGGTCAAGGAATTGTATACGAAATTGTGCAAATGGCGCAATTGGAGGGTTATAAAACGAATGGAACCATTCATATCGTAGTAAATAATCAAATAGGCTTTACGACCAATTATTTAGATGCACGTTCTAGTATTTATTGTACCGATGTTGGAAAGGTAACATTATCTCCTGTATTGCACGTCAATGCAGATGATGCAGAAGCTGTGGTACATGCCGTTTTATTTGCATTGCATTTTAGAATGAAATTTAAACGCGACGTCTTTATCGATTTATTGGGTTATAGAAAATATGGACACAATGAAGGAGATGAGCCAAAATTTACACAACCTCTTTTATATAAAGCGATTGCAAAGCATAAAAATCCAAGAGATATCTATGCAGAAAAACTAATTGAAGAGGGAATTATCGATACGACTTATATTTCAAAATTAGAAAAAGAGTATAAAGATTCATTAGAGGAAAAATTAGAGGATTCTAGAAAAATAAAGAATACAGTAATTACACCATTCATGAGTAATGAATGGGTAGATTACAATACTGCAGATGTGAATAAAATGATGCAGGTTGTAGACACTAAATATGCTAAAGAGGGACTAGCAAAAATTACGAAAGTGTTGTCTAATTTGCCTAAGGACAAAAAATTTATTCGTAAAATTGATCGCCTTGTCCAGTCAAGACAAACAATGTTTGATGAAGATAGGTTAGATTGGTCAATGGCAGAACATTTAGCGTATGGCACTTTATTGGAAGAAGGATATGATGTACGTGTTTCAGGCCAAGATGTAGAACGAGGAACGTTTTCGCATCGTCATGCAGTAGTTAAAGTTGAAAATAGCGAAGAAGAAATTGTTTTGTTAAATAATATTAGTGATCAACAAGGAAGATTCTCTATTTATAATTCACTACTTTCCGAATATGCCGTGGTTGGTTTTGATTATGGGTATGCTATGGCAAGTCCTAAAACACTTACCATTTGGGAAGCACAATTTGGCGATTTCAGTAATGGAGCACAAATTATGTTAGACCAATATATCTCGGCAGCAGAAGATAAGTGGAAATTACAAAACGGATTAGTAATGCTATTACCTCATGGATATGAAGGCCAAGGAGCAGAACACTCTTCAGCACGAATGGAACGTTATTTACAACTCTGTGCTAACGATAATATGTTTATTGCTGATTGTTCAACACCAGCAAATATGTATCATTTGCTTCGTAAACAAATGAAAGCTGACTATAGAAAACCATTAATTGTTTTTACTCCAAAAAGTTTATTGCGTCATCCATTAGTAGTTTCAAGTGTTGATGACTTTGCAAATGGAAGCTTTCAAATGCTAATTGATGATGAAAAAGCAAAAACGGATCAAATTAAAACATTGGTTTTTGTTACAGGAAAATTCTATTATGATTTATTAGAAGAAAGAGAAAAACTAAATAGAGAAGATGTAGCTTTAGTTAGATTAGAACAAATTTTTCCTATTCCAGTTAAAAACATACGCGAAATAATTAGTAAGTACAGAAATGCTGATGATGTTGTTTGGGCTCAAGAAGAACCAAGAAACATGGGTGCTTATAGTCATTTATTGATGAATTTAGATGAAGTGAAAACATTTAGAGCTGCAACAAGACGACTTTATGGTGTACCAGCTGCAGGTAGTTCAGTACGTTCAAAAAAACGTCATCAAGAAGTAATAGACTTCGTGTTTGATAAAACAAAAAACAATCAGAGATAATACAATTTCAATATATTTAATATTTTAGAAAGATGATTTTAGAAATGAAAGTTCCTTCACCAGGAGAGTCAATCACAGAGGTAGAAATAGCTGAATGGTTA
Source organism: Candidatus Marifrigoribacter sp. Uisw_064 (assembly GCF_047730175.1). Lineage (GTDB taxonomy): Bacteria > Bacteroidota > Bacteroidia > Flavobacteriales > Flavobacteriaceae > Marifrigoribacter. The sequence continues at coordinate 934,041 of NZ_CP159833.1, read as the reverse complement.
GTTGCCGATGGAGATTGGGTAGAAAAAGACCAAGCAATCGCTGAAGTTGATAGCGATAAAGCTACTTTAGAATTGCCTGCGGAAGCAAGTGGAATGATTACCTTAAAAGCTGAAGAAGGAGATGCAGTAGCAGTTGGAGCAGTGGTTTGTTTAATAGATACAGAAGCGACTAAACCTGAAGGAGCTAGTGAAACTTCTAAAGTTAAAACAGTTGAAAAAGCGGAAGAAAAAGTTGTTGTCTCAGCGCCACAAACAACTTCTTATGCAACGGGAACACCTTCTCCAGCAGCTAGAAAAATATTAAGTGAAAAAGGAATGGATACAACTTCAATTCTTGGCACTGGAAAAGATGGACGAGTTACTAAAGAAGATGCTGTAAAAGCAGTTCCTTCAATGGGAAGTCAAGGTGAAGAAGAACGAGGTACAAATCGTAAAAAACTTTCAATGCTTCGCAGAAAAGTAGCAGAGAGATTAGTTACTGTAAAAAATGAAACTGCGATGTTAACCACTTTTAATGAAGTGGACATGACTGCTATTTTTGACATTCGTAAGCAATATAAAGTACAATTTAAAGAAAAGCATGGAGTAGGACTTGGGTTTATGTCGTTCTTTACATTAGCTGTTGTAAGAGCTTTAGAATTATTTCCTGAAGTAAATTCAATGATAGATGGAGATTATAAAATTCTCTATGATTATAAAGATATTTCGATTGCAGTTTCTGGACCTAAAGGATTGATGGTTCCGGTAATAAGACATGCTGAGAACTTATCATTTAGAGGGGTAGAAGCTGAAGTAAAACGTTTAGCTATAAGAGCAAGAGATGGACAAATAACAGTAGATGAAATGACTGGTGGTACTTTTACTATTTCAAATGGAGGTGTATTTGGGAGTATGTTATCAACTCCAATTTTAAACCCTCCTCAAAGTGGAATTTTAGGAATGCATAATATAGTAGAACGTCCTGTTGCAATTAATGGAAAGGTTGAAATAAGACCAATTATGTATTTAGCACTTTCTTATGATCATAGAATTATTGACGGAAGAGAGTCGGTTGGTTTCTTAGTTGCCATAAAAGAAGCATTAGAAAATCCAACAGAGTTGTTGATGGAGAATAAGATACAATCAGCTTTAGAATTATAAAAAATTAATATATTGATAATAAAAAAACCCTTTTCGAATTAATTGAAAAGGGTTTTTAGTTTGGTTAGTTTACAAGATTATTAACCTCTTGTGCTGTTTAGTTATTTGAAAAATAAAACGATACAATATTTAATAAAACAATTGCAACTACTAAAACAAAGACTGATATAAATACCGCCTTTTTTGTTTTATTTTTTCTTATATCGCTTTCCATCAACATACCTTTATTTTAAGGTATAAAGTTCTGACATTTTATGGAATAATAAAATAAGTATAAACACGTAGTTTTTTAAGTAGCAATAAATTAGAGTAAATATCCTTGATGCTCTTTTGCCCAAATTAATAAACTATTGGTTTTCTGCTCAAGTTTTAACTTATTGATAATATTGCTTCGATGTTTTTCTACGGTTCTATATGAAATAAATAAGATTGATGCGATTTCTTTATTCGTTTTATCTTTTACTATAAGCTTAAGAATTTTCTTTTCAGAAGGAGTTAAAGATTCAAAAGAACTATCATTAAAAGCATTTCCTTTTAAAGACTGTTTGATTTTTTTACTGAAATAAGGGATTCCTTTTGAAACTGATTCTATACAAGTTTCTATTTCTTCAATAGCAAACTCTTTTAAGATATATCCAAATATATTAAACTCTTTCGCTTTTTGAAAGAGTATTTCTTCTTTATGAAATGTGATTAACACTACTTTAGTGTCTAAATTATTCGCTTTGCATTTTTCAGCGACCTCTATTCCAGACATAGAGGGCATTTGGATATCTAAAATTGCAATAGCTGGCTTTTTTTCTACAATTAAGTCATAAGCTTCTTGACCATTATTTCCACTCCCAATAATATTAAAATTCTTTTCTATTAAAAAGTCATTTAAGCCTTTCAAAAGAAGAGGGTGATCATCTGCTGTTATGATAGTTAAATTTTTCATACAATTGGAAACTCAAATTTTATAATTGTTCCTTCTCCGTTTTTAGACTGTACTTTCATATTACCATTTAAAAAATTAGTTCTCTCCCGAAGAGTTTTAAGCCCAAGAGATTTTACATTATAATATTTTTTCGCAAAATCAAAGCCTTTGCCATTGTCCTTAATTATAATTGTTATGAGTTTATTTGTTTTTTTAATATTTACTTTACACGCTTCAGCATCTGAATGTTTAATTATATTACTTAAACATTCTTGAACGATTCTATATATATTAACTTCTTGTTCTTTTATAAATACCCCGTCTATATCATCCATTTCAGAAGTAATAAACAAGGGTGTGTTTTCATCAATTTGTTCTAAGGTGTATTTTATCGCCTTTGTTATTCCTAATTCCTGTAATTGAAATGGGTGTAAATCTTTTGCAATGGTACGCAATTCATCAATGCTAGAATCTACCATTTTCCTTGAAATTTCATCGCCAGAAGAAATTAATTTGTTTTTTAATACTAATAAATTTTGTCCTAAACCGTCATGTAATTCTTTAGATATTCTTTTTCTTTCTTCTTCTTGAGAAAGAATAAGTTTTTGACTAAATTTTTCTTGAACCTCTTGAGTGTTTTTTAAGTTTTGTTGATTTTTAAATTGAATTATTAAACCAAAAATTAAGAGAGTTGATAGTATTGAAATTCCCACCAATTTTTTAAATGAATCATTGTCTTTTTCTAATAATTTTATATTGGTATTTTTTTCAACTAAGTCTTTTTCTTTTTTCTCAGTTTCATATAAAGTTTGATAATAAGCGAGTGAATTTGTTTTACTTTGATTAAAGATAGAATCTTTTATGGTAGTATACATGTCTTTGTTTTCAAGACTTTTTTTATAATTACCCATTTCTGAATATATAGAAGATAATATGAAATGGGCGTCCATTACTTCTCCTCCATAATTCAATTTTTTAGCACTTGTTAATTTCTTTTCTGCAAATTCTAATGCTTTATTGTAATCAGATAATGCTTTGTAATACAGTGACTTTGAACCATAATAACTAGATTCAGAAATTAAATCACCTTCAATTTTATCTTTAAAAGCATCTACTAAAGTTAAATGATATTCAGCTTTTTCTACATCGTATTTATTGCTGTAATATTCTGATAACTTTGAATGTATCACTATAAAGTTAAAACTATAATCATTGTCTTCATCTTCAGATACTTTTATCATTGTTCTTTCTGCCTTCAATAAAAATTGGATATGCTTTTTATTATCCCCTATTTTTTTATAATCAAGGGCTTGATTATAATATTCAGTAGTTAAATATTCTTTTAAATCTAAAGTAATTAATTTTTCTATTAGTAGGTCTCTTTCAATTTTGGCTTTATCAAAAAAGCCATTCATACTAAACATGGTAATATTACCTTGTTTTGCAAAAAGCATATACTGATAATCTTTTAATGCTTCAAAATATTGATAAGCATTTTTGTAATCCTCACCAGCTTTAACAAAGTTCCCTAATTTAGAATTTGCCTGACCTCTAAAAAGATAGGTATCTGCAACATATAATGAATCAGACTTTGAAAAATTTTGCAATGCATTTGTATAATCAATAATAGCTTTTTTTAAATCTAATCGAAAGTTTGCTCCACCTCTTTTTAAATATAAACCTCCCAATAAAAAACTATCTTTAATTTTAGATTTGTAAGCTAAAACGTCATCAATTATAGTTACTGCTTTTCTAGGTTCACTCTTAAAGTTGGTTAGTATATACTGAAGATTTATAGCTTTTTTTGCTGCATATTCAAAACTGTCAACTTTCTTAGCTACTTCAATATATTGTATGCTTGATTCAATAAATAAGTCATTATCATTTTTGAAACTTTTGGACACTATAGAATCTAGTGCAGTTAATTTTAAAGAGAGGTTTTGTGTTGTGTCAATTATTGACTTATAATAATTAACATCCTGAGCATTAACGCTTAAGGCATTTAGGATAAATAGTATGAAAATTAACCGTATGTATTTCAATATATTAAGTTCTATGAGGGAATTTTAAATGTATAAAAATAAAGTTTAATAAAGTCAATTTTAGGTAATATAAAGACAATTCCTTCCATAATCGATTACAGAACGTGTTCTTTTTAAGAAATCGGCTCCAAGAATTCCATGAACTTCTTTTTCATTTGTTTGTTGAAGTGCCTCATTTACATGTGATAAATCGAACAGTACAAAGTCCATTTCTTTAAGGTGCCAAGAACCAACAGAAAATGAATTTTTTTTTGAAATTTTCGTCATCATCCCTACGGCACCGGCTCCTGCTGCTTTTATTTCACTTTCTTCACTTGATAAATGAAAGTAAGCTATACTTTTAAAACCGATACAACTTGTAGAAGCTCCAGTATCTAGGATAAAGTCGCCTTTTTGCTTATTAATTTTTATTCTTAATTTATAGTGGCCAGTATTCAATTTTATTAATGGGATACGATGAAACCCTTTATTTTCAAGAAGATTTCTTAAATTCGACATTCATTTTTTTTTGAGTAAAGATAGCAAACAAAATAATTAATAATTAGGTGAGTTATTATAGGTCTCAATCGATTAGATTTGCATTTATGTTAACAGATACACATACACATTTATATAGTGATTCTTTTGATGATGATCGTAAGGAAATGATTCAAAGGGCAATGAATAATGGGGTAAGTCGATTTTTTATACCAGCTATTGATTCAGCATATATACCTTCCATGTATCAATTAGAAAAAGACTACCCTAAGCAAGTATTTTTAATGATGGGACTCCATCCAACTTCTGTCAAAGATAATTACAAAGAAGAACTAGCTATAGTCGAAGAACAATTTAGAAACAGAAACTTTTTTGCAGTAGGTGAAATAGGTATAGATTTATATTGGGATTCTTCAACGTTAGAAATTCAAAAAAAAGCATTCAAATACCAAATCCAATTATCAAAAAAATATAAACTACCTATTGTTATACATTGTAGAAATGCTTTTGAGGAGGTATTCGAGGTGTTAGAAGAAGAAAAAGGGGCGGATTTATTCGGGATATTTCATTGTTTTACAGGAACTAAAGAACAGGCGCAAAAGGCTATTTCATATAATATGAAATTAGGTATAGGAGGAGTTGTTACTTTCAAAAACGGAAAGATTGACACTTTTTTAAATGAGATTGATATAAAACATATTGTTTTAGAAACAGATTCACCTTACCTTTCACCAGTTCCTTATAGAGGAAAAAGAAACGAGAGTAGTTATCTAACAAATATTTGTAAGAAAGTTTCAGAGATATATACTATTTCTGAAGATGAAGTCGCAAGAATTACAACAAATAACTCGAAAAATGTTTTTGGTATTTAGCAGCAAAATTATATATGAATAGTAAACCAAACATACTCCTTATCTATACCGGTGGTACTATTGGTATGATAAAAGATTTTGAAACAGGTTCGTTGCGAAATTTCAATTTTGATGAATTGCTAAATCATATCCCTGAATTAAACTTATTGGATTGCCATATCGAGACAACAAGCTTCGAAGAGCCTATAGATAGTTCAAATATGAATCCTAATTATTGGGTGGAAATCGCAATAATGATAGAGGAGAATTATGATAATTTTGATGGATTTGTAGTGTTGCACGGTAGCGATACCATGTCATATACTTCTTCTGCATTGAGTTTCATGCTAGAAAACTTGAATAAACCTGTAATTTTTACAGGATCTCAATTACCAATTGGTGACTTGCGTACTGATGCAAAAGAAAACTTAATTACATCCATTCAAATTGCAGCATTACAAGAAAATGGCTTGCCAGTTGTTAGAGAGGTAGGTTTGTATTTTGAATATAAATTATATCGAGCTAATCGTACCACTAAAATAAATGCGGAACATTTTGAAGCATTTGCTTCTTTAAATTATCCACCTTTAATTGAAAGTGGAGTGCACCTTACTATAAATTACGCGGCATTGATTAGAGCATCAGTTGTTAAAAAGCTGAAAGTGCATAAAAAACTAGAGTCACATATTTTATTAATAAAAATGTTTCCAGGATTAGATAAGGAAACAATGGAGTATTTATTAGACTATCCTAATTTGAAAGGTTTGATTTTGGAAACCTATGGAAGTGGAAATGTAACCAATAGAAAATGGTTTATAGAAGCTATCACAAATATCATTGAAAAAGGAATTCCTGTAGTTAATATAACACAATGTTCGGGTGGAAGTGTTGCTATGGGCTATTATGAAACGAGTATTCAGTTAAGAAATATCGGAGTAATATCGGGTAAAGATTGCACAACTGAAGCTGCACTTGCAAAATTAATGTATTTATTGGGGAAAAATGTTGAGGCTAATAGCTTCAAAACCAACTTTGAAACCCAACTTAGGGGTGAAATGTTATAAATTTTCGTGTTAAATATTTCCCTACCCTGTTTTTTTTTTGTTATTTGCCCATCCGTTTGGCTCATTGAATTATTATTAATTAGAGAGGTGGCCGAGTGGTCGAAGGCGCACGCCTGGAAAGTGTGTATACGCCAAAAGCGTATCGAGGGTTCGAATCCCTTCCTCTCTGCAAATGAAAAATGTATAGAGTAGTTACATTTATATTAAATGTAAATTCAATAATAATGTTTTCATTCAGTGTAAATAAAGGGGGTTTGGAAATAATAATTTTATCATTTCCTCTCTTCAGAATATTAACTTGGAATTTTACTAAATATTTTTATATCTTTAAACCTTTAACTAAAAACAGACTTTAAGTCGATAGCAATGAAAAAATTATTTTCTATTTTGGCAATTGCCGCAATTATTTTTGCGGGGACATTTAACGCGAATGCAACAATAAGTAGTTCGTCAACAGTAACTACAGCCACAGTTACATCTATTCAAGAAGAAGAAGCCGCTCCTGCAGAGGAGGAAACAGGATGGCATCAAGAATTAAAAGAACGATTTGTAGAGGGAGGTCCTGGTTTTATGGGGATTGTACTTTTATGTCTTATTCTTGGTTTAGCAATTGCTATTGAAAGAATTATTTATTTAAATCTTTCTACTACCAATACTCAAAAACTAGCTACAGATGTAGAAGATGCATTAAGTAGTGGTGGTATTGAAGCAGCAAAAGAAGTTTGTAGAAATACGAAAGGACCTGTAGCCTCTATCTACTATCAAGGGCTCGATAGAGCTGATGAAAGTGTTGAAGCAGCAGAAAAAGCTGTTGTTGCTTACGGTGGAGTACAAATGGGGCAATTAGAGAAAAATGTTTCTTGGATTTCATTATTTATCGCATTAGCACCTATGTTAGGATTCATGGGAACAGTAATTGGTATGATTTCTGCATTTGATAAAATTCAAGCAGCAGGTGATATGAATCCATCTCTTGTAGCAGGAGGTATTAAAATTGCACTATTAACAACTGTATTTGGTCTTATCGTAGCGATTATACTTCAAGTATTCTATAATTACATTGTTGCAAAAATTGATAGCATTGTAAATAGTATGGAAGATGCATCTATCACATTAATAGATATGTTAGTAGATTACAAAAACAAAAAATAATTTTAAAACCATATAGAATGGGATTACATAAAATTTTAAAAATAGTAGCATTAATTCTTAGTGTTGCTGGAATTATCTTCCTTGCAATGATTGTCGCTAAAGGTGATGAGGTTGTACAAGCAACTGGTGAGGGAGTAGACGGATATTTATTTGTAGCTTATATAACATTTGCGATTGTTTTATTTTTTGTCATTGTTTTTGTATTAAAAGGAATTCTTGCTGGTGATATTAAGAAAACTCTTATAACTATCGGCGCATTCTTGGTTGTAGTAATCATAGCTTACGTATTAGCTGATGGTACACCAATGATAAAGAGTGATGGTACAATGATGTCAGAAAGCGCTTCAAAATGGGCGGGAACAGGACTATATGCCTTTTACCTTCTAGCTATTATAGCGGTAGGTGCAATGGTATTAAGCGGAATTAAAAAAATAGCAAAATAATGGCAAGAAGAGCAACACCCGAAGTTAATGCAGGATCTATGGCAGATATCGCATTCCTACTTCTTATTTTTTTCCTAGTTACGACTACGATTGAAAAAGATAAAGGGATTGCAAGACAGTTGCCTCCTATTGAGCCTCCAACGGAGAAACCTCCTATTATTAAGCAGAAGAATTTGTTTGTAGTTAATGTAAATAAAAATGATCAATTACTTGTTGAAGAAGAATTAATGCAGCTCAAAGATTTACGTCAAGCTGCAGTTGATTTCTTGGATAATGGAGGAGCAGCGTCTAATAGTGCAGAATTTTGTAACTACTGTAAAGGAAATAGAAGCTCAAGTTCTTCAGATAATCCTGAAAAAGCGATTATATCTTTACAAAATGATAGGCTTACTTCTTATAAAATGTACATTAATGTACAAAATGAGTTAGTTGCTGCGTATAATTTTCTTAGAGATAGAGAGTCAGAACGTCTTTACGGTTGGAAATTCACTAAAGTTAAAAAAGCTATTAGCGAAGGAACTTTCAATGGCGATGTATCTAGTACAGAAGAAAAATTGAAAAATATACAGACATTATTTCCTCAAAAATTATCAGAAGCAGAACCGAAAAAGAAAGGATCATAAATTTAAACAGATATGTCAAAATTTAATAAGAAAAAAACGGGTGCATTGCCTCCAATTTCTACAGCATCTTTACCCGATATTGTATTTATGTTATTATTTTTCTTTATGGTTGTAACCGTATTAAGAGATAGTAGTTTATTAGTGCAAAATAAATTACCTAAAGCTGATCAAGTCGAAAAGCTTAAAAAAGATAGGTCAATTTTTGTTTATGCAGGTAAACCAAGTGATGCATATAAGGATAAATATGGTACAGAAGGTAGAATCCAAATAGGAGATAAATATACAGATGTTACAAATTTAAAGCCAGCGCTTGAAGGTTTAAGAGGTAAATTACGTCCTGAACTTCAAAATAAAGTTATGGTTGCTTTAAAAGTAGATGAAGAGACTAATACAGGTTTAGTTTCAGACATTAAACAAGAACTACGAGAAGCAAATATGTTGAAACTAATTTATATTACCGCAAATGGTAATGAGTTAGATCAATAGAAACATTCTAAAATATTTTATAAAAAGCGCCTTGATATAATCAAGGCGCTTTTTTTTTAGTAATCATCAAATTACTTTTATCTTTAACCTATGTTTTTTAATAACCAATATATCTTAACCTATATCTTAACTTTTTTAAGCTATTTAATGATGGCTCAAGATTCTATACCTCCAATAGAGAGCGATGATCATTATCGAGAAGATCAATTTTATATGGGAGTTACTTATAACCTTATATCTTCAGCGCCTTCAGGAGTAAAGCTTAATGGAGTTTCTGGAGGAATACAATTGGGCTTTCTTAGAGATATGCCTATTAATGAAAAAAGAAATATAGCTGTTGCCTTAGGAGTAGGATTAACATTAGATCAATTTGGGCATAATCTTTTTATTAATGAAAACGTTGATGGTCAAACAACCTTTTCGGTATTAGATAGTGATGTAGATTATGACCGTAATCGTTTTAGTTTTGCTACGGTTGAAGTTCCTTTTGAATTTAGATGGAGAAGCTCTACACGATCTACATTTAAGTTTTGGAGAGTATATACAGGGATAAGAATAGGATATTCCTTTTGGAATAATGCTAATTTTAAGCAATCTGAATTGAAAATTTCAAAATCGAGTATTAATGAATTTGAATCCTTACGGTTAGGAGCTACATTAAGTTTTGGATATAGCACATTTAATTTTTTCGCCTATTATAGCTTAAATCCGTTTTTCAATAATGATGCGATAACCACAGGCGGACAAAAAATAGAAATGAAAGCATTAAAAATTGGAATAATATTTTATATACTATAACCAAAAATTCAGCATAATTAATTGGGGAATTATCCCAATAAAAAAACCAGTAATTAGCTCTGGTACCGTATGCGAGTTTGTGTGTAATCTAGATGATGCCACCCAGCCATTACAAATAAAAAAAATAGCGATACCCATTAATAGGTTAACTTTAAAATGGACGCTTAATGCTATAATAAACATAGTGATACCCGCAATGCCCATTTGGTGTAAACTTGCTTTAAATTTGAAAAATACAAGCATTAATGCGCTAAGGGTTGTGCATAAAATCCCCAAGAAAAAATAATACATTTCAATGCTCTCATAAGGTGAAAACACCATTTTAATAATGAGTAATATTAAAATACATTGAATCATTAACGGATACTTTCTTTCTTCTACATTCTTTAAATGAATAGATGTAATAACATTTAAATTTTTCAATAAAAAGAAGGTAATGATAGGAATAAGTAACGTAATGATTATAATAGCAAAAATCTTTGATTGTACTATTAAGGATTCATTATAGCGCGGAGTTATATTATAATAAGTAATAGCGCCTAATAAGGGAATAAATAAAGGATGAAATATATAGGCGGCTAAACGTAAAAAAAAATTCATTTTTATATTTTTTTACGAAGTCTCGCAACAGGTAAATCTAGTTGCTCTCTATACTTAGCTATAGTTCTTCTAGCAATAGGGTACCCTTTCTCTTTTAATAAAGCTGCAAGCTTGTCATCGGTTAGAGGCTTCTTTTTATCTTCTTCTAAAATAATAATTTTTAGAATATTTTTAATTTCTCGGGTAGATACATCTTCACCTTGATCATTTTTCATTGACTCACTGAAAAATTCTTTAATTAATTTCGTGCCATAAGGAGTGTCAACATACTTACTGTTAGCGACCCTTGAAACAGTAGATACATCCATATTAATTTCGTCCGCAATATTTTTTAATATCATTGGCTTCAACTTCTGCTCATCTCCAGTTATAAAGTATTCTTGTTGATGATGCATAATTGCATTCATTGTGATAAATAATGTTTGTTGACGTTGCTTAATTGCATCTATAAACCACTTTGCCGCATCTAATTTTTGTTTAATAAACAGAACAGCATCTTTTTGAGATTTGGACTTTTCTTTAGCTACTTTATATCCTTTTAGCATTTCGGTATAATCTCTAGATACATGAAGTTCGGGCGCATTTCTTCCATTTAAAGTTAATTCTAATTTACCATCAACTATTTTAATTGCGAAATCTGGCACTACATGTTCAATGATTCGGTTGGATCCTGAAAAAGCACCTCCTGGTTTAGGATTAAGGTGTTCTATTTCTGATATAGCAGCTCTTAATTGTTCTTCAGAAATATTAAATTTTGCAATTAATTTTTTATAATGCTTTTTAGTAAAATGGTCAAATGATTCTTCTATAATTCGAATCGCTAAATCAATAGATGTATTAGACGCTCTTCTATGTAATTGTAGAGTTAAACATTCTTGTAAATTTTGAGCTCCAACTCCTGCCGGATCTAAACTTTGAACTATAGTTAAGACTTTTTTAATTTTATCTTCGGAAGTAAATACATTTTGGGTAAAAGCCATATCATCAACGATATCTTGAAGATCTCTACGTATGTAACCACTTTCATCTACACTTCCAACTAAAAATTTTGCTATTTCTTTTTCTTCTTCGCTTAATCGAACAGTCGTTAGTTGCTGAAGAAGATGTTGATTAAATGAAGTTCCTGAAGCATAAGGCACTTGTTTATCCTCATCATCAGCACTTTGATTGTTAGCGTTTAATCTATAACTAGGTGTTTCATCATCACTTAAATAATCATCAACATTTATATCTGCTTCAATAATTTCATTACCATCATCAAATTCTGTGTCTTCAGAATCGAAATCTAAATCCTCATCATAGTTTTCATCCTCTTCTTTACCACCTTCTAATGCTGGATTTTCCTCCATCTCTTGAGAGATACGTTGCTCAAAAGCTTGCGTAGGTAACTGGATCAACTTCATGAGTTGAATCTGTTGAGGAGATAACTTTTGTGAAAGTTTAAAGTTCAGTTGTTGTTTAAGCATCGTTATATTTAACTATGCTATAAATTTAAAAAAAAACAACCTACTTTAAGTGTAAAGTAGGTTGTTTTCGCAAAATCATTTGATATTTTATAAAATATATTAAAAACTAGCATTTCCAGGAGTCCTTGGGAAAGGAATTACATCCCTAATATTACCCATTCCAGTTACAAATTGCACTAATCTTTCAAATCCTAATCCGAATCCACTATGAACCGCAGTTCCAAATTTACGTAAATCTAAATACCAATATAACTCATCTAGAGGAATACCCATTTCTTCCATTCTTTGTTTTAAGACATCGTAACGCTCTTCTCTTTGAGCTCCTCCTACAATTTCACCAATACCTGGGAACAATACATCCATTGCTCTAACAGTTTTTCTGTCGTCTTGAGTATTTTCATTTAAACGCATGTAAAATGATTTAATGTCTGCTGGATAATCATATATAATCACAGGGCATTTGAAGTGTTTTTCAACTAAAAAACGTTCATGCTCACTTTGTAAGTCAGCACCCCATTCGTTGATGATATATTTAAATTTCTTCTTTTGGTTAGGCTTAGAGCGTTTTAATATCTCTATAGCTTCGGTATATGAAACTCGTTTAAAATTATTATCTCTAACAAAATTAAGTTTTTCTAAAAGACTCATTTCGCTTCTCTCTGAAGTTGGTTTAGTCTTCTCTTCATCAAATAATCTTTGCTCAAGAAAATGTAAATCATCTGCGCAATGCTCAATTGCATAATTCACTACATACTTAATAAAATCTTCTGCAAGATCCATATTGCCATCTAAATCTAAAAAAGCAACCTCAGGCTCAATCATCCAGAATTCGGCTAGATGACGCGAAGTATTAGAGTTTTCAGCTCTAAAAGTTGGGCCAAATGTATACACTTTACCTAATGCCATTGCATAGGTTTCAGCTTCTAATTGACCACTTACAGTAAGGTTGGTTTCTTTTTCAAAAAAATCTTGTTTAAAATCTACATTTCCTTCTTCATTTAAGATAGGAGATTTAGCATCTAAACCTGTGACTCTAAACATTTCACCTGCACCTTCAGCATCACTACCCGTAATAATTGGAGAATGCATATAATTAAAACCATTTTTCTGAAAATATTCATGCACTGCAAATGATAATTTAGAACGGGTACGCATCACAGCACTAAAAGTGTTAGTCCGGATACGTAAATGAGCTTGTTCTCTTAAAAATTCTAAACTATGACGTTTTGGTGATAATATAGTTTTTTTAACTTCTTCAGGATCTGCTTCGCCTAAAACTTCAACTTCAGTGACTTGTATTTCTACTTTTTGACCTTTTCCCTGACTTTCAACAATATTACCGGTCACCTTAATAGCTGCACCAACAGTTATTTTTTTCAGCAGCGCTTCTTCAAAGTTTTCAAAATCAACTACACATTGCAAGTTTTTAATGGTTGAACCATCATTTAATGCAATAAATCGATTGCTTCTGAAAGATCGAACCCATCCGTTGATAACTACTTCATGTAAAGAAGGTTCACTTTGTAATAAATCTTTAATATTATTTGTCTGCATGGCATTAATTTGAAAGCGTAAAGATACTTATCTGAATTTAATTTTTAGAATATAGCTTTTATAAATATAGACTTATTCTTTTCCTTCGGAATTATCTATTTCGGTATCTGTATATATTTTTAAAGAAGGTTTTTTAAGGGTCTTTTTATTTGCGATACTTCTTTCTAGAGAGAGCAATAATGAAGGCAATAATAATAAGTTAGAGAGCATTGCAAATAATAAGGTAATCGATACTAATATTCCTAAAGCGACTGTTCCTCCAAAACTAGAAATTGCAAATACTGAAAATCCAAAAAAGAGAACAATTGAGGTGTAAAACATACTAACCCCAGTTTCTCGTAGTGCAGCAAATACAGATTTTTTAATTCGCCAATGATTTGCAATTAACTCCTGTCTATATTTTGCTAAAAAGTGAATAGTATCATCTACTGAAATACCAAAGGCAATACTAAATACAAGTATTGTTGATGGTTTTATGGGTACTCCAATAATTCCCATAAGACCTGCTGTTATAATAAGAGGGAGTAGGTTAGGGATTAATGAAACCAATATCATTTTTACACTTCTAAACATCCATGCCATAAAAAGGGCAATAAGGAATATTGCCAATGAAAGCGATATAATTAAATTATTAACTAAGTATTTTGTGCCTTTTTGAAAAACTAAAGCTTTTCCTGTTAAGGTTACATTATAACGATCTGAAGGAAATATTTTATCAATTTTTGCTTTTAAATCTTCTTCGATTCTATCAAAACGATCTGTTTTGGTGTCTTTCATAAAAACGGTCATACGAGCAAATTGACCAGTACTATCCACATAACTCTTTAGTAATTCTGTGTCGTTAGTACTACTTTTTGCATATGAAAGTAAAAAGGAGCGTTCTTGACTATTTGGTAATTGATAATATTCTGGATTGTTATTATAATAGGCTTGCTTTGAAAATTTAACCAATTCAACAACAGATAATGGTTTTGAAAATTCTGGAAGGTCAGATAAATAATTCTGAAGTTCATCCATACGTTTTAAGGTTGCAAGTTTCATTACTCCTTTTTTACGTTTAGTGTCTATTAATATTTCTAATGGCATAATACCTTCGTATTCTTTTTCAAAAAAGCGAATGTCACTAAAAAATTCTGTTTTCTTAGGCATATCTTCAATGATACTACCCGATATTTTAATATTAAAAATTCCAATAATACTGATGCATAATAAAAAAACTGCCGCAATATAAATTGCAATACGATGGCCTTTTACCATTCGAACTGTCCAATCAACAAATGTTCCTATCCATTTTTTATTAAGATGCTTTAAGTGCTTGTTTTTTGGTTGTGGCATATAACTATATACAATAGGTATAATAAGCAAGCTTAATAAAAATATGACAATAATATTTATAGAAGCAACAATACCAAACTCTTTAAGCAACTTACTATTTGTTAAAATAAAAGTTGCAAACCCAGATGCTGTGGTAAGGTTTGTCATTAATGTTGCATTACCAACTTTTGTAATAACACGCTGTAATGATTTAGCTTGATTTCCATGAAGTTTTATTTCTTGTTGGTATTTATTAATCAAGAAAATACAATTGGGGATCCCAATTACAATAATTAATGGTGGAATTAAAGCGGTAAGTACTGTGATTTCGTAATGCAATAAGCCTAAAATTCCAAAGGCCCACATCACACCAATTATTACGGTGATCATTGAGATAAATGTGGCTCTAAATGATCGAAAGAAAAAGAAGAATATAATGGAAGTTACAAACAAAGCAGCTCCAATAAATAGCCCAATTTCATCAATAATATTTTGAGAGTTTAAAGTTCTTATGTAGGGCATTCCTGAAGTATGTACATCCAGGTTAGTGTCATTCTCAAACTCCTTAATAAGCGGAATTAAATCATTAATTATAAAATCTTTTCGTTCGGGTTTATTAACGATATCTTTTTTAAGATAAATGGCAGTTCTAATAGATTTTTTACTAGGACTATAAATTAAGCCTTCGTAAAATGGAAGTTTGTTGAATAATTCATACTTATAACGTTCAATATTTTCTGAAGTAAAAGCTGAATCTTTTATAAACGGTACTAGATTAAATGCTGCTGAATCTTTTCTTTTTTCAAGTACTTTAAGCTCGTTTAAAGATAGAACTAGCTCAACCTCATTGTACTTTTTTATTTTTTTAGATAATTGATTCCATTGATTAAGTTTTGAAACTGTAAATAATGTTGAATCTTTTACGCCAAGAATGATAAGATTACCTTCTTCACCAAATTGAGATAAAAATTCATTATACTCAACATTTACTTGATGTTCATCGGGTAAAAGATTGGCTTCTGTATAGGTAAAGCGCATGTTCTTCCACTGCAAAGACATGAATACAGTTATCACAGCTATAATAATAAGTATTAGAGGCCGGTTTCGCAAAATAAAACGAGCCACGGCACTCCAAAATCCTATGCTAAAAAGTTTATTCAAAAGGGTTTAATTTTTAATCGAGTAAAGGTATTAAAATCCCTATGATTGTATAAGGTTCTAACAATTTAAAATTTAAGATTAAATGTAAATTTAAAGGAAACATTATCTTCAAAATCTGGGAGGTGATAAAAACCATATCGATACGCAAAGCTTAAGCCAAACCCAAAGATTAATTTATTCAGTTCGATACCAGATTCAGAATAGAAATGATCTAGGGTGTTAAATTGAACACCATAGTGTTTTTCTTTATTTTTAAGGTCACCAATAGCATGTTTCGTAATAAAAACTAATTCAGGTTGAATATGTTTTGAAATATTAAACCTACGAAGACTATGTTCAATTTGAAAGGTTGCAAGTTTATCTGAATAGAACTCACCAAAGTACATCGTTTCGAAACTTCTGTTCCCTGCTACAGAAAAACGTTGTAAAATTTCGTCCTTAGTTGGACTATTAGGATAGGCATGAAACAAATGCGTTAGCGGAACATCTCCAAAAGCAAGATAGCCATCCAAAAGTATTTTTGTTGAAGACAAATTATTTTGTTTTATAAAATAATCTAATTTCAATCCAAACTTAGTATAGTTAAAGTTACTTTCAAAAATTCCTTTAAACCCTTGTGTTATTTGTGCACTAATATTGGGTAAACCATCGTAATATTCAATAGAGCCATCTTCGGTTAGAAAACTATTTGTTTTAGGACTAATACGAATCGAAGCACTGACCTCACTTAATTTATAGGCATTAAATAACCTATTGTCATTCAAGTATTGGTAATTAATTATTTGTTCAACATTACTATGGGACAATCGTAGCTCAGAAAGAATTTTCGAAGAAAATTTATTTTGAATATTAGTTTGCCAAGATCGGTGTTTATAAAACTGTGAGATATTAACTAAACGTGGTTCAAAAACAGAATAGATAAGTTGGTCTGTGAGTTGTTGAAAACTACCGACCTCTTGAATATCTTTTTTATAAAATATATTAAGCCAAGTATTGTTTTTGGATGTTAATTTAATTCCACCGCCTAGGCTATATTTATATTTTTGGTCTTTAAAACTTCTTGCTAAATAACCTCCAATTCTAAATTTATCAGATAATTTTTTATTTGTAATACCTCCAAAACCTAATCTAATCCCTTCATAATCATTATATTTTATGAGATATCTCAGATCTACATCAAAAAAATAGATGGGATAAAATCCAGTATTAAAAGGGCTTTGTCTAGGCTTTGAAGCCGTTTGGCTTGTGTCTTTTTTTATTTCAGATTCAGGTTCTTGCGCAAATCCAATTAGAGGGATTATAAACGTGAGGATTAAAATAAAATAGCGCATTTCAATTATTGAAAATAGTTAATGTAAAGGTATAAATAAAGCGGCTTTTGGGCCGCTTTGTTTATGGTGTGTATAGCTGAAATTAAACCGTCATAATTTCTCTCTCTTTGACTTCTAAAATTCCATCAATTTTTTTAATATTAGTATCGGTCATTGTTTGAATGTCTATTTCAAGATTCTTTTTTAAATCTTCAGAGATGTCCAATTTTTTAATTTCTGAATTCGCTGATTTACGATCATTGCGGACCCCTACTTTTGTGTCTTCAGCTTCAGCTTTTGCTTGTTTTGCTAATTCTATTCTTCGCTCTTCTGTTAAGGGCGGAACATTAATAATGATACTTTCACCATTATTCATTGGATTAAAACCAAGGTTAGCAGCATGTATTCCTCTTTCAATTTCAGGAATCAATGTTCTTTCCCAAGGTTGAATAGTAATAGTCATTCCATCAGGAGTTGACACATTTGCAACCTGTGTAATGGGAGTTTGGCTTCCATAATAATCTACCATAACACTTCCTACCATTGAAGGAGATGCTTTTCCTGCACGAATATTTATAAACTTTTTTATAAGGTGCCCATAGGCACTATCCATAGCCTCTTTTGTGCTATCTATAATAAAATTAATTTCTTCTTCCATTTTAAAATTATTTTAGAGTGAGTAAGTTAAATTAAAATATCTAAACTTAAAAACTCTGATATAAAATTTATTTTACAAAATTTAAGCCAATTTTCTGTGAAACTTATATATTGACTTTAGTTCCTATATTTTCACCAGATACAACTTTTAACAGATTTCCTTTTGTATTCATATCGAATACAATAATAGGTAAATCATTTTCCTGACTTAATGTAAAGGCTGTTGTGTCCATTACTTTAAGCCCTTTTTTTAATACTTCATCAAAACTGATATTGTCAAATTTAGTAGCATTAGCATCTTTTTCGGGATCACTAGTATAAATACCATCTACACGAGTACCTTTTAAAATAACATCGGCACAAATTTCAATAGCTCTTAATACAGCGGCAGAATCGGTAGTGAAATATGGATTCCCTGTTCCTCCACCAAAAATAACAACTCTACCTTTTTCTAAATGACGCATGGCTCTTCGCCTTATAAACGGTTCTGCAACTTCATTTATTTTAATAGCACTTTGTAGGCGAGTAGGGATTCCTTCATCTTCTAAGGCGCCTTGTAAGGCAAGTCCGTTGATTACTGTAGCAAGCATACCCATATGGTCACCTTGTACACGGTCCATTCCACTTGTAGCACCGGCAAGGCCTCTAAAAATATTGCCGCCGCCAATAACTATTGCGACTTCAACATTTTTATCTGTAAGTTGTTTTATTTCTTTTGCATATTCCTGAAGACGGTCTGGGTCAATTCCATATTGACGATTTCCCATTAATGCTTCTCCAGATAATTTTAATAAAATTCTTTTGTATTGCATGGTATATTTTTGCTTATACAAAAGTAAAGAAATATATTCAAATTTTTAGCTTTAGAATTGGTGTGTGTTCAACTAATTTTCTTTTTTATTTGGGTGTGACCACCCCCTTCAGATTATGATGATATTTCATTTCCGTCAAACAATGGTACAGTTTTAGCAATTTATGATAAAGATGAAAGTAATTATAACAGTATTACACACCCAAATCATTCGGCAATACTTATAAAGCACCTAATCGGTGATGTGTTTTTTCCTCAACCTAGGAAGTGTTATGACAACTTTAATCTTGCAGCAACAGGTGGCACAGTATTGAAATTTAATGATAATGTACTAAATAATAATGTGACCATTATACCTCAAGATTCCACTTCAATTAATAGCCAAAATTTAATCAATGACTTACCGAGCGGTTTGTATAAAATTGAAAAAACCTATAATGATGGAGCCGTGGAAGAAACTGTGATAATCAAAGAACAATAAATAATATTAGAAAACCCTAACCAATCTAGTTAGCTTAGTTTGGTTAGGTTTCTATATTTTAAAAAGGTACATTTAACTTATTAAAAATACCTATGAAAAACATTAATTTATTTATACTGGGTTTAATTACTACCATTAGCTATGCCCAATTTGGACCAGAACAAATTGTTACTATAGAAGCAATTGGAGCTAAATCAGTTTTTGCAGCAGACTTGGATGGAGATGATGACATGGATGTACTTTCTGCTTCTGAAGGTGATGAAAAAGTGGCTTGGTATGAGAATATGGATGGTTTGGGTACATTTGGACCCCAACAAGTGATTAGTATAGGTGTTGAAGGAGCTAGAAAGATATTTGCTACAGATTTGGATGGTGATGATGATATCGATGTGTTGGCAACAGAAGGCTCAGGAGATAAAGTAATTTGGTTTGAAAATTTGGATGGTTTAGGTAATTTTAGTGCTAAAAAAATCATTACAACTTTAGTAGATGCTCCTCTTTCTGTTATCGCTGCTGATTTAGATGGTGATGATGATATGGATGTACTTTCTGCTTCTGCATTTGATAGTAAAATTGCTTGGTATGAAAATACCGATGGTTTAGGAACTTTTGGACCCCAACAAATTATTAGCGGTATAACATCAAGTGTTAGAGATGTTCATGCAGCCGATTTGGATGATGATGGAGATATGGATGTGATTGCTGCCGATACTGCAGCTGACCAAGTAATTTGGTTTGAGAATATAGATGGCTTAGGCACATTTGGTACAGCACAAATAATTAATGATAATACTAATGGGGTAATCAGTATTTATTCAGCAGATTTTGATGGAGATGATAATATGGATGTGCTAGCTTCTTCATTTCCTGATGATAAAATTGCGTGGTTTGAAAATGTAGATGGACAAGGAGCTTTTGGTACAGAGAAAATCATTAATAATAATGTAGATGCTATAAGAGATGGTATTGCTGTAGATTTAGATAATGATGGGGATATAGATGTGCTTTCAGCTTCTGCAGAAGATGATAAAGTGGCTTGGTATGAAAACCTTGATGGTTTAGGAAATTTTGGTTCTCAACAAATTATATCCACTGAGGCAGATGGTGCTAATACTGTTTTTGCTGCAGACCTCGATGGAGATGGAGATATGGATGTATTATCATCTTCACTTGTAGATTACAAAATTGCTTGGTATGAAAATTTAACATTAATTGGTATCGATGAGTTTTCTCATGAGCTCATTACAATCCTCCCAAATCCAGTCTCAACTATTTTATATGTCGATAACACCTCTACTACTCAAATAAAAACAATCAAAATCTATGATGTATTAGGTAGATTGGTGTTTCAAGAAAGAGAACAGTTTAATACTATTGATGTTTCACATCTTACTAGTGGATTACTATTTGTAAAGATTGAAACAGCGAAGGGTATTGTAACTAAAAAGGTGGTGAAGGAGTAGGATGAGACCCTGAATCTCTTCGACAAGCTCAGTGCAGGCAAGTTCAGGATGACAAGCTTACTCAGCATGACAAGACTTTATATAGAAAAAATAAGGAATCTAAAAAGACTCTTCGTTTCCCTCTGAATGACAAAAAAATATACAAAAAAACCGTCTTAAAAAATAAGACGGTTTTTAATATAAATTATTTATAGTAATTAGACTATAATGATACTTTTACAAAAGACACCACTTCTGCATCACCTTTAGATGAAACATAATCTGCAACACTTTGTTTATCATCCATAATAAAATTTTGGTCTAATAAACATTGTTCTTGATCTAATGATGTATTATCAGACATAAAACGTTCCATTTTTCCTGGAAGAATTCTATCCCAAATTTGTTCTGGTTTCCCTTCAGCTTTTAATTCTGCTTTTGCAGCTTCTTCTGCTTTTGCTAAAACTTCGTCAGTTAATTGAGCTCTTGAAATATATTTAGGCACATTAATTAGGTGTTTGCCTAAACGTCCTCTTTCAATATTATCTTTTTCAATTACAGCAATTCTTGCTTCCGTTTCTGAAGCTACAAATTCTGGTGTAAAATCTTTATAAGATAACGTTGAAGCTCCCATAGAAGCAACTTGCATTGAAACATTCTTTCCAACAGTAGCAGCATCATCAATTTTTGTTGACAATCCAACTAGGGCAGCAATTTTATTTCCGTGAATGTAAGATCCAATAAAAGGGGCTTCTAATGTTTTATAACCACCAATTTCGATCTTTTCACCGATCACTCCAGTTTGTTCTAATAATTTTTCTTCAACCGTCATTCCATCATAATCAGCAGCTAAAAATTCTTCTTTTGTTGAAGTATTTAAAGCAATTTCAGCCATTTTATGTGCCATGGCAACGTATGAATCATTTTTAGAAACAAAATCTGTTTCACAATTTAAAGAAACAATTACGCCTTTTGAAGCGTCACTATTTACTTTAGCGATTACAGCACCTTCACTAGAATCTCTGTCAGCTCTTTTTTCAGCTATTTTTTGTCCTTTTTTTCTAAGAATCTGAATTGCTTTGTCAAAATCACCACTAGCTTCAACTAAGGCATTTTTACAATCCATCATACCTGCACCGGTTGCTTTTCTTAATTTGTTTACTTCTGCAGCTGTTATTTTTACAGTTTCCATAATTATAATTGTATTAAAATAAAAAGTCGTTTCATCACTTTATTAAAAAGAGAACAAACGACTTTTATGATATTAAAATGTTTTTACTCTTCTTCTTTTGTTGCTTCTACTTCTACTGCAGGAGCTTCTACTTCTGCAACAGGAGCTACTACTTTTTTACGAGCAGTTTTAGCTTTTGGAGCAGCTTCTTCTTTTGGTGCAGCTGCTTCTGTTGGTGCAGCTTCTTCTTTTACAGCAGGAGCAGCTTCTTCTTTCTTCTCATTTTCTTTACCTGAATTTCTTTCAGCTAAACCTTCAATGATAGCTTCAGAAACGCTAGACATAATTTTATTGATTGATTTTGATGCATCATCATTAGATGGTATCGCGTAATCAATAATTCTTGGGTCACTATTAGTATCTACCATTGCGAAAATTGGAATCTTTAATTTTAAAGCTTCTTTAACTGCAATGTGTTCACGTGTTGTATCCACAACAAATAAAGCACCTGGTAAACGATTCATGTCTGAGATAGAACCTAAATTTTTCTCTAATTTAGCACGTAAACGATCTACTTGTAAACGTTCTTTTTTAGAAAGTGTCATAAATGTACCGTCCGCTTTCATACGGTCAATAGTAGACATTTTTTTAACTGCTTTTCTAATAGTTACAAAGTTTGTAAGCATTCCACCAGGCCATCTTTCAGTAATATAAGGCATGTTAGCATTGCTTGCTTTTTCAGCAACAATATCTTTTGCTTGTTTTTTTGTAGCTACGAAAAGAATTTTTCGTCCACTGCTTGCAATTTTTTTAAGCGCTTCATTTGCTTCTTCTAATTTTGCAGCAGTTTTGTAAAGATTGATAATGTGGATTCCATTACGCTCCATATAGATATACGGTGCCATATTAGGATTCCATTTTCTTGTTAGGTGACCAAAGTGTACACCTGCGTCTAGTAAGTCTTTAACTTCTAATTTGTTTGCCATTTTGAAATAGTTTACTTTCCTGTGTTAATATAGATAGCAACCTATACGATTCTCGTATTATGGTTTAGATGCTAAACTAATTTCTCTTTTATTTAAAGAGGTAACAGCGATTATTAATAATAGATATGAACTTAATAATACAATTGGGTATCTCGGCATGAGAAACCCAATTGTATTGAAATTTTTAACGTTTCGAGAATTGGAATTTCTTTCTCGCTTTTTTCTGACCGAATTTTTTACGTTCAACCATTCTAGGATCTCTAGTTAATAAACCTTCTGGTTTTAAAACCAATCTGTTTTCTGGATCTAACTCGCACATTGCACGAGAAATTGCTAAACGAATTGCTTCTGCTTGTCCTGTAATACCACCACCAAACACATTCACTTTGATATCAAAGTTTTTTTCGTTGTTAGTTAATACAAGAGGTTGCTTAACTTTATATTGTAAGGTTCCTGTTGTGAAATAGTTTTCTAATTCACGCTTGTTAATTGTAATATTACCTTTCCCTTCTGAAAGGTACATACGTGCTACGGCAGATTTTCTTCTACCTATTTTGTGAATAACGTCCATTATTTATTATAGTTTAAGGTAAAGGTTTTAGGTTTTTGTGCTTCTTGACCATGGTCAGGACCTACATTAACTTTTAAGTTTCTGAATAAAGCTGCTCCTAATTTATTTTTAGGAAGCATTCCTTTAACCGCTTTTTCAACAAGTCTTGCAGGATCTTTTCCAAACATTTCTTTAGCACTTAAACTTCTTTGTCCACCTGGGTAGCCTGTGTGTCTTATATAAGACTTGTCTTCCCATTTGTTTCCGCTTAAAGTAACCTTTTCAGCATTAATAATAATTACGTTATCACCGCAATCTACGTGAGGGGTGAAATTAGGTTTGTGTTTGCCACGAAGTAAAATTGCTACTTCACTAGCAAGACGACCCAATGCTTGCCCGTCCGCATCTACTAATAACCACTCTTTGTTAACAGTGTTTTTGTTAGCAGATACTGTTTTGTAACTTAATGTATCCATTTAGTTCTTTGTCTAATGTTTATAATTCATTGTTTTTTCCCTTCGAAAAGGGCTGCAAATGTACTATTATTTATTTGAATAACAAACGTTAAGAATTAAATATTTCCGAAGTTAAATTACACCTAATTAACACTTAAACTTCTCCTAATTGATTGCATGTTTGTAACATTTTTTTGAAATTATACTCATTTAATTAAATCAATCATCATGACGAACAAACGAAACCTAGTATTCTTTCTGATTTTTTGTGCTATAAATAGTGTTTTTCTCTCCCACTTTTTTAGTAGTAAAAATTGAGTTTAGATGAATGTTATTCTTGGCTGCAATTTTTGATATATTCTGAAAATCACAATCTTCAGAAAGAATCATATAGGTATTGTTTTCTTCTGAAAGATAAGTTTTTAATTGAGGAAAAAGCGCTTCAAAATATTCAAAATCTTCTCCACAAAACCAAGCTTGTTCTTTAGTATTCTTTGGTTTTTTAGGGTAATAGGGAGGATTGATAATTATATAATCAAATGATTTTTGAGAGATGGTATCGAATAAATCTGATTGAATGCATTCTATTTCTAATTTATTTTTTTCGGAAGCAACTTTTAAATATTCTATAGCAATTTCATTTATATCTGAAGCGATAACATTTGCTCCTTTTTTTCGTGCAAATAGAGCTATAATACCACTTCCACAACCCAATTCTAGAAATGATTTATTGTTTAGATCTATTTCAGAAATAAAACCAAGAAGTATTTTAGTACTTAAGGTTAAATGAGGAGGAAAAACTTCAGGATGGACCATTACCTCAATTCCTTGATATTGATACGCTCTAGGTTTTCTATAATAAAAATCCAATCCTCCTTTTAAAAAAGGCTGGGTAATTCGTTTTATTATATTTCTTGCTTTAGACATTATAAAATTGTCAGTTCGAGCGCAGTCGAGAACTATTATTTTAATTATGTCGTCTCGACTGCGCTCGACATGACATAGAT
Organism: Candidatus Marifrigoribacter sp. Uisw_064; assembly: GCF_047730175.1. GTDB lineage: Bacteria > Bacteroidota > Bacteroidia > Flavobacteriales > Flavobacteriaceae > Marifrigoribacter. Next base: position 909,084 of record NZ_CP159833.1, on the reverse strand, counting down.
TGTACTATTCAGAATAAAAACCTTGAATTTCAGGTTGTCGGTATTTCCAAATTTTATGCAAAACTTTTATTTCATATGGGTATTTATAAAAACCAGATTGATACCGCACTTTCGAGATACCCCTTAAAATAGTTTTTTTAATTCCTTTAATTCTAAAATCTGAAGCTGTTGGGTAATACCCATTTAAAACAGTTTCAAAATTCATGATTTTATCTACCATAGGAGGAGTTAACCATGGAGTTAAAGGGTTTTTTCGAAGGTCAAAATTTTCCCATGTTGGGTCTAACCAGTCCTCTAATTTTGAAGGAAACTTAAATCCAGCTTTTTGAATTTGTTCATACAACTCAGATCCTTCCGTTGCCACTGGACTATAGAGGTAAATTATAATTTCAGCATCGGGATTAATTTCTTTTATTTCTTTGATGAAATTTATATCCCATTCAATTTGAGCCATCACTTTTTCTGGAGAGTCAGCAGGCATTCCTAATACAAAAGAAAATTCAGGGATAATTCCAATTGGATACAAACGTTCTGCAAACTTTTTAATTCCTGCACCGGTCTGAGTTCCTCCCTTATTCATTTGCTTCAAAATTTCATCATTTCCAGTTTCAGCTCCTAAAAAGATCATTTTACAACCAGCTTCCTTCATAAGGAGTAAATCTTCGTCACTATATTTATCTATCGTGTCAATTCTTCCTTCTCCCCACCAAGTAATTCCATCGTTTTTAATTAATTCTGAAAACTCAACGACACGTTTTCTTGAGGTAAAGAAATTATTGTCATGAAACTCAATGGCATCAATTCCATGATTTTCTTTAAAAAACAAGACATCATTATATACAGATTGAGCAGATTTCGCTTTCCAACGCCCATTATAAATAGGTACTACGGCACAAAATGAACAGGTAAAAGGACATCCTAAACTAGAATGATAAGAGAAGGTTTTTTTACCTAAAAATGTTTTACTTAAATAATTTTCTAAGTTGTAAAAGCTATTTAAATGTAAATAAGGAAGACTAGGTAAACTATCTTGATCTAATAAGGTTTCTTTTGCAGTTTGAACTATTTCATTATTTTTATCTAAATAAATAAGATTTTTTATCTCCTTCAGAGCGGAGTGAAGAAGCTCTTGAGATTTCTCGTTGTTCTCGGAATGACAATTGGTTTCAATAGCATTTATTAAAGAAGGAAAAGCAACATCTCCAGGGCCATTAATGATATAATCAACAAATGGAGATTCGATAGATACTTTAAATTGATTTGAAGCAAAATAGCCACCCCAAACTGTAATAGAATTTGGAAATTGTTCTTTTATTTTTTTTGTAAAAGGAATCGCTTGTTTTAATTGAGGCCCGGGCATTACTGTGCTACAGAAATATTTAAATTCGCCTGTATCAAAATAAGATTTAATTTTATTCCAAGGATCTTCTTCAAGATTTCCATCAATAAAAACAAATTCGTAAGTGCCAAAAATTGAAGCCCCAACCTGCAAAATAGAGTTCGGAATTCTATGCTTGCCTTTTGCACTTCGAGGATTAAAGATTAGGATTTTGTTATTCATTAATTAGAAATTATAAAATGGAGAAGTTAGATTTTTTTTAAAGATACATTTTTCATCATCACTAAATTCATTTTCCCAATCACCAAACGTACCCTTTCTTATTATTTTTTTTTGAAATTCATCTTTTATATGAATAGCTGTTTTTTTTCTATGTAGCAATGATTGATTTGAGATACTATTTTGAATATGTTTTTTTGAAACTTCAACAGTAAGGTAATTCATTATTTTAAGTGATTCTTTTTCTGGAAACTTCACTAAATTCTCATAGCTAATAAAAAGAATATCTTTATTTAAATACTCTTCATAATGTGTCTTCCAAGATTGAACAAACCATTGGCTTATTGACTTGTTTCCAGATAAAACAGCTTGAATCATTTGTTGTTTCTTTTCTTTTTCTGAAACAAATTTAGAGGATACTTTTTTAATAAAAGAGAACTTTTTAAAAAGATAGTTATTTGCTATGAATTTAGGATAGAATTTGAAAAAATTAATTCCTGAAACCACTACATCTCTGGGATCTCTAATGATATAAATTATTTTATATATAGGTAGTTCTGATGCCTTTTCAACTTCATTAAATGTGTGGTGAGATTTAAAAACATTGTAATTAGAAACTCTTTGTAATCCTTCTTTATAAGGAGCATTTAAGGATTCGAATCCCCAATCACCTTGTAATGGACATGAAACTAACTCAGAAACAAGTCTGCTAAGCCAAGTAGTTCCGCTTTTAGGATAGCCTACGATTACAATATTTTTTTTATCCATTAATTCTTTCTTTTTTTATCCAAAACCAAAGAATAATTACAATCGCCCATTGTCCTAAAGCTTTTAATAATAAGGCTCCATTAATTCCATTGTGTTTTATTAGAAAATAACCAATAATTACCTGAACAATAACAATTAAAGAAGCAAATTTCGCAATTTTAGATTGCAGATTCTTTTTATAATATTCATTTATTAATAGGATATGTATGACTAATGGGGCTACAAAAATTAATGCTAGAAAATATTGAAATAAGGTAAATTCAAAACCATAAATGTATTCTATGAAAATGTATAAGAATGCTGTAAAAACAACAGAAAACATACAGCCATAAATAAAAAATTCTTTTTGAATAGATTGTATAAGAACATTTTTAGAACGATACAGCGTTTTTATATATGGAGTAATAATAAAAGAACTAGCCATTTGAGCTAACATTAAAAAACTAATAAATACTTGATATTTACTTAAGGTGATTGAATTAAAAAAATGGGAACCATAATAGGTGTCTATTTTTGTTCTAATTGTGCCTACAGCTACTGGTATAAAAAAAGGAACAGATTTTTTAAGTTCATTTAATTCTAAAGAATATGTAATATTATTAAAGCCTTTTAGCAAGAAAATAGAATAAACAATCAATTTTAATAAGTAGGTAAAACAAATAAGTTGCAGAAGTTGCTTTATATCAAGATCACTATATTGAAAAAACAGGATTCCTATTAAAAATATAGTATATATAATTTCTACCAAAATGGTGAGATTAAACTTTCTATGATACACAATTAATACTTTAAAAGACTGAAGTAAAAACTGAAGAAAAATTAATAATATCACCCATAAAATGAAACTTTTAAAAAGCGGGATAAAAAATAATAACACAATAGAAGGAACTAATAAAATACTTCGAGTCATTAAATTATTTACCCATAATTGATTAATTGAAGAGGGTGTTTCACTAAAGGATTTTAGAAGAGAATCATAACTTCCAAAGGATAAAAAAAGTAAAAAAAAGTTAGTCCAAATTAATATTTCAGCATAGATACCCCAAAGTTTAACCGAATGAAATTTTACGATAAAAAGAGACAATACTAAAACAGAAAAAACACTTAATATTTGTCCTAAACCGTAAGAGGTAATGGTTTTAATTCTATTATATAATTTTCTTTTTAAAATCATTTACTTTTAGAATCAAAGGGTGAAGTGTGTACACTAAAAAAACCAATACCTTTTTTAAAATCGCTAAGGTATATTAATTCATTATTATTAATTATAGCAGGTTTAATCTTATTGCTTTTTGTAAAAGTAAGTTGTTTGTTTTTGTAAAATATCTGATTGTTTCTTAATGAAATGTTAGTCGAGTCTACCATTTTAACATTAATGACTGTAGTTTCAGAATGTTCTCCTTTTTCATCCCAATACAGGTAACTTAATTTACCATTTTCAATTTTGTAATCGTACGTAAGGATGTGTTTTTCTGAGACAATACTTGGTGCTGTTATAGTCTCTTTTGGTAAAATTCCGAAAAAATAAATAATCGTTATAGGAAAAAAAATAAGTAAACTTTTTTTCCAATGAAATTGAATTTCAGAAGTGCGAATAACAAGAACAACCAATAACAATAAAACCCATAACCTTGGAAATGAAAAAGGGATTGAAAAATTCGAAAAATAATGAATTGGAATCGTGTTAATTATAAAAAGCAATGCAATTAGTAGGAATGATGTTTTGTTTACTTTTTTGCTATAAAATATAAAAGGGAAGAGCAATAATAACAATGAATATGTGCTTCCATATGGAGACCATAAAATTATAAATAACATCCAAAAGGAGAAAATTTTAAAATCAGATTTTAATTGTTTAGTAAACACAAAACTTAATGCTATTAAGCTAATTTTAAAAACGAATAATAGCATTGAGAAAACTGCGATATTAGATGGAAATGAATACTTTAAAAACATAAACATCGATTGATAGTTTTGTACAAACTCTCTTGATATTTCTCCCTTTCCCGATTTTGGAAGTACAGAAGTTAGGTAAAATTCCCAAATTTCATAACCGTTTATTAGTAATGAAACACCAAATAAAACTAGACAGGCAAGCCATAAATAAATAAATGCTTTGTACTTTTTTCTGAAAAGTAACATCCCAAATAATAATACTGGGAAAACTTTAAACAAAATCGCTACACTCCAAAACAAACTCATTTTTAAATACGCTTCTTTTTTATAAGCAAGAAACCCTTCAGAAAGTAAAAAAAATAACAATAAATATACTTGTCCGAACATAAAATTATTACGCAACGGGATAAAAAATACAAGCGGAAGTGCTACTAAATATAAAAGGTTAACAGGATAAGCTTTTACTAATCTTCGTAAGCTAAATAAGAATAAAACCAGACTTATACTATTGAAAATTATTTTAGCCATCGCTACTGAAAAGAACGTAAGAGGATAAAATAATGTTGCTAAAAATGGAGTATTTGGAGCATAGCTCACAAATATGTTTTGAGTTCCTAAGGCTGCTACTTCTAGATTAAAAATATGCGGAAAATAAATATCAGCCCCCAAAGATTTAGTAAATAGTAATTCTGCTCCAAAATAATAATTAGAAAAATCATGTGGCTCAAAATAAGCTGCTTGAAAAATAAAAACACTACCAATTAACGCTATAAAAATATAACCTAAAGTATGTATTGGTATTGTATTAAAAATTTTCATTATTGATTATACTTCATGGTCTTTAAACAGTTTAAATTTAAAACCTAGTTTATGTAAAAAATACTTTAACGATACACCGACAACTCCAAATCCATAGGTCAAACTTCTACTGAAATTGATAGATGAAGAATCTTTTTCATATTTAGCGGGGCAAGATATTTCGCCAATTCCATAATCTTTATAACAAATCTGAGCTAGTAATTGATTGTCAAAAATGAAGTCGTTCGAATTAGTTTTATAATTTATTTTCTTAAATACTTCTGTATTAAAACATCGATATCCAGTATGATATTCAGAAAGTTTTTGACCCATTAATATATTTTGAATAAGCGTTAATATTCTATTCGAAATATATTTATACACCGGCATTCCACCTTTTAGCGCATTGTTTCCTAATATTCTTGACCCCAAAACTACATGAAAAACTTCGTTGGCTACTAATGATGACATTGCGGGTATAAGCTTTGGATTATATTGGTAATCGGGGTGAAGCATGATTATAATATCGGCACCTAAAGAGATGGCTTTTGAATAACAAGATTTTTGATTAGCGCCATAACCTAAGTTTTCTTTATGCTCAATAATATGTTGAATGCCTAGTTTTTTAGCTATAAGAACTGTACGATCACTACTATAATCATCGGTTAAAATTATATCATCAACGATATTAAATGGAATGTCATTATAGGTCTTTTCAAGTGTGCTTTCGGCATTATATGCAGGAAGAATTACAACTATTTTTTTTCCGTTAAGCATATTAATTGATATAATTTACTTCCGTTTCTGATTCTTCTCTAACATTTGAAGAGACTTGTAATCCTTGAAATGGAGCTAATAATTCAATATCCTCTCTATAGTACAGATTGTCTAAAAAAACAAATTCTGAATGGGTATGTGTAGGAATTCCTGATAGTAAATTTTGAATTTCAGAAATAGGTAGATTCCATTCTAAACTTAAACGTTCTGCTGAAGGTTCCATAAATGTAATATACAAAAGTTCAGCAAAGGTATGTTGTTGTAGTTCCTGATAATTAACGCCGTCACTTAATGAATTTTGTAAATTACTATGTGTAGCTCTATCCTCGTCTAAGATGTTTTTAAAATCGAGATAAGGAATAAAACCTTCTTTATCTTCTTGTTCACTAAATAATGGTTGAATTCTAGATTCATGACACCACATGCATTTGGCAGGTTTTCCAGCAAAAGAATGGGAAGGATCTGTATTACTAATTCTAATACCGTCTTTATTATAAATCCCAAACCTTGTTTGTCCATTGGGCAGGATATCGACGGTTTCATATTCAAAAATTTCACCTGTAATTGGGTCAACTTCAGTGCAAAAAAAGAGCTGATTGAAACCATTCTGTTCAGAAAAACGTATGATTCGATCTTCAAACGAGACCCCTGAATTTGATACATAACCACTTTCAGAATTTAAACTATACTGGTCAAGTAAATCTGACAATTCATAAGGGAGTCCAGTAATTTCATAATAATGAGCTGAAGATCCCATCAGTAAACTTACATAACGCCCTATGTCAATAGCGCCATTTAATCGATATTCTTCTGAAGAAAAAATGACCTCATGCAGTGTATTTAATTTTTGTTGAGCATCAGGAATGAACCCTAATTCACTGATCTCGATTTCTATTAAATTAGCTTGTATAGATATTCCTGTATTATTAAATGGTAAACTAGCTCCTATATATGAATATGCCCAATTAAGTCCAATGATTGTATTTGCAAGATTATCATCTTCGTACCCTTTATTCCATTTTAAAATTAGGTTTGAATTATTTCCAACAATATCATCATAGGTAGCGCTGGTACATGAAATTAAAAAAACACAAAAAAGAAATATTAATTTTTTCATCTTACTTATTTATAACCATTAAACCTCTAGCTAGTATTGATTTGGTTTTAAGTTTAAGTGCTTTTATATTATTTCTGTCTTTTCCTTTCAGTATTTCTTTGTGATAATTTACTTCATTCACAACTCTCCTTACTGCATAATCATAATACTTTTTTGGATAGGTTCTTTTAAAATCAATTTCACGATCCGTTGAGGTTTCCCAGTTAGGTTGAACGGTGATATCTTTTTCAATTTCATTATATAAGGAAGTACCTTTTATAGGATAAGCTATTGTAATTGTAAAATGAGTCGGATTCGATTTTTTTAGGTGGTCGATCGTTTGATTTACATCTTTTTCATCTTCACCAGGATAACCTAACATAATGAAAGTTCCTGTTTCTATGCCTAAATCGTTGGTCATATTAATGGTCTCTTGAACCATTTCAACCGAAACCCGTCGATCCATCGCATCTATAATTTTTTGAGATCCACTCTCAGCTCCAATCCAAATACGATAACAACCCGATTCTTTTAAAAGCGTTAAAATTTCTTTGTTTAAACGTTCGGCTCTGGTAATGCATTCAAAAGAAATTGAAACTTTTTGTAGTTTAATTTCTGCATGAAATTCCTTAATCCATTTATGACTTACCGTAAATACATCGTCCACAAACCAAATAGTATCTGGATTGTATTTATTTTGAAGCATCCTTAGTTCTTCCACCACTTTTTTGGCAGGACGTCTTCTATAGCTTTGCCCATAAACAGCAGTACTACACCATTTACAAGTATAAGGACAGCCTCTTTGTGTACTTACTGTCATGGAGCTTTTCCCGTGATTATCCTTCCAAGTTTTTAAATACTTTTCTATTGAAATCCCATCTCGATTAGGTAAGGGTAAGTCGCTTAAATCTTTCATTTTAATTCGACCTGCCGTTTTAATAACTTGATCATTTTCAAGATAAGCTATCCCGTTAACTTTACTTTTTTCAGTATTAGAAATAATAGCATTGTAGAGTTCTGCCATTGTTTCTTCACCTTCACCAATAATTAAAAAATGAGCCCCAGCATTTAAATAATTATCAATATTATACGTAATATCTGGCCCTCCTAATATAATTTTAGGAAACCCATATTGTTGTTCTGTTTTTAATATTTTAATAAGTTTAATGACATTAACTTTCGTCATTAAATTAGTGTAAAGTGCAATTGCTTTAGGTTGTATTTTTTCAATAAAAGCTAATTGCTCTTTTTGGTTTGAAAACGTTGAATCGAATAAATGATTGGTGATTTTCTTTTCATTTAAGTATCCGGAAACATAGAGTAAGCCCAAAGGAGGATAAGGTTTCATTATTTTAACCTCTCTTGGATCTTCAAAAAGATAGTATGCATGGCTTAAAACTAGACTCATTTTTTTTGAAAGGATATTATATAGTGATCTGCGTATTTAGACCAAAAGGATGAAGATAACCATTTTTCTATGTTTATCAATACATTTAAAAACCTCTTTTTACTAGAAAAAAAAGGTTCTAGATAAGAAGGTGGAATGCTAATTCCGATAGGTTTTAATAATTTTAATGTATATTTTTTATTTGCTAATACTTTTAATTCTGAAGGGTTAAAATACCAGGTAGGTACATTAACACCATCAATATTTGCATCAACTGATTGTTTGCTTTTTCTACGATATATTTTTTTGAACTCTCCTTTAATAAAAAAATAGAATCGCTCCCACACACAATTTTTAGGCATAATTACAAAAATTAGTTTCCCGTTTGGTTGTAACAATGTTTCTGAAATATCTATAAAAGTTTTTAATTGTTTTTTATTTAGACAATTTAGCCCTCCAAAATTTGAAAAAATTAAATCGAACTTTTCTGAAAACGTTTCAGAAGAAATAGTGGTGATATCTTGTTGTTTAAATTGTATGGTGCTATTCTTAGCTTTCGCTTCAGCAATCATTTTCGAAGAAATATCAGTTGCAATAATTTGATGTCCCAAATTAGATAAATAGATAGCGTCTTCTCCTGTACCACAGTTTAATTCGAGAATATTTAGAGTAGATTTATCATTGATTTCATGCCTTAAAAAATGATATACTCTTTCCCGCTGTGCTTTACCTATTTCAGAATACGTAAAGGTAGCATCGTATTGTTTCGCGGCCTTATCAAAATTATTAGCCATGAGTATTTTGCATTTTCTCTAAAATAATACGATCTAATATTGAACTTGGAAGATAATAAAAAAAAGAGGCCATAGATCGTAATTTTGTATACGACAATGAGAGAGGGTTTTTAAAGAAACTTTTAAAGTTAGCAATGGCTTGACTTTTACGATATTCTTTATGAACGTAGCGATGTAATTTTTTATAATATTCTGAATTAAAAGTGCCTTGAAACATCATTGCTAAATCATCTGAGTCTGTCCAATTCGCTTTTAATTGTAAATCGTCTTTTACTTTATCGTAAAAAGGAGTGCCTGGTAAAGGATACGAAACTGAAATACCGAGATTATCCGGTAACAATTCCTTTATCATATCGATTGTTTTTTGAATGTCTTCTTTAGTTTCATCTAAATAACCAAACTGAATAAAGAAGGCAACGCGTATGTTTTTTTCTTTTAAAATTCGTGTAGCTTCAAAAATTTGCTCTACTTGAGTGCCTTTATCCATCGCGTCTAGGATCTTTTGAGAACCACTTTCTGCACCAACCCATACTTCAGTTAGACCGCTTTCTGCTAATGCATCTATCGTATCTTCTTTCAATAATAAATCAACCCGACTTTGTATAAAGTAGGAGATTTTTAAATCTTCTTTTTTTAATTCCTTATTGAACTCTTGCACCCAATGGGGTTTTAAACCAAAAATATCATCACACATCCAAAATTTACTCACTCCATAATTGGCATTTAAATAAGCCAAATGCTTTGTAATATACTCTGGTGAATGAGAATTATAGCGATTGCCATAAATGGGTTTAGCACACCAATTACATTTGTAAGGACAGCCTCTTGTGGTTGCAATATTTAGTGTAAATTCATTAGAACCTTGTTGCCAAATCTTTTTATAAGATTCTATATCTGCCAAATCCCAAGCAGGCATTGGAAACTCGTCTAGGTTTTTAAGTACAACCCTTTTTGGATTCTTTTTGAATTCTTCTTTTTCTTTGAATACTAAGCCCTGAATAGAATCAACAGGGAGCTTGTTATTTATTGCATGGATTAATTCTTTTAAAGTAATTTCTCCTTCCCCTTGAATGATATAATCGGCACCTTTTTCTATATATTTCTGAAAATGATCCGTACTATCAGAACTACATACAATGATTTTACAATCGTGTTTTTTTCCTATCGATATCATTTCGAAAGCAGCTTCCCTCATGTTTGTTAAACACATTTTCGTGAGGTAATTAAAGCCGTCATCATATAAAACTAAGAACGATGGTTTTTTTTCAATAATCTCTTTTTCTATAGCATAAGGATCACTTCTTAAATTGGTATCAAACAATGAAACCGAATATCCATTTTCTCTCATATAGGAAGCCGCATATAAAGTTCCTAAAGGTGGATATGGAGTTTTATTAGCCCATTGTTTTTTGTCAAGAGGATAATAATAAGAATGTGAAAATAGAATATCAAGCATGTTCTTTAGGTAAGTGAATATTATGATTTTCTTGATATTCTAGATACTTTTTATTCAGTCTTACAATTACTTGGTTTTGAAAATTTAAAGGATGATGTTTTGAAACATTCTTAGATGATTTTAATGCGACCTTAAATTGATCTTCATCTAAGTTTTTAAATTTTAATTTCCATTTTTTATAGGTAATTCTAAGAAAAAAGTTGTCGATGATATTTCCAAGTTTTGTGTTCAGAATTTTTTCTGAAACTTTTGAGATAAAGGGTTTTTTTACTGGATGTAAGTTTCCGATATTTTCAGAAATATTTTTATTGGGTAAAAATGAATTGGCCCATTTGTTTTGTTTATAAAACTCATGAAAACTACCATTCCCAAACATAGGGAGTAAGGTCACTAATTCTGTTGCAGTAAACCTATTTTTTTCATCAATTTCTAAGGAATTAGAGCTGATAAAATAGTTCACACAAAAATATTTTCTTGAGTTAAGAAGAAATATTTTTTTATATAATATGAGAAGCGTTCTTGCAATCCAAAGACGATTTGGTGTGGTAATAATAAAGAAATCAAAATCGCCATCATCATCATAATAACCCTTTGATAAAGAGCCTGAGATGCCAACCCCTTCTACATAAGGGAATTTTGAAATAAAACGAGAAACTTTTGTAGCTTTTTTATGAATTTCTTTAGCTTTTTTATTGCCTAATAACCTACGTTCAACAAGTTCTTTATTATTTTCACATAAATAAAAACCATCTATTTTATAGATAATATTATCTTTTGTTAAAGCGTCTAATTCATTTTTAAATTGAACCCGATTTTTTGCTTCAGAAAAAGCATAGATTTCTTCTTCGGTTAAAGGATAACGAAATAAAGAAAAATATAAAAGCGGTTTTAATAAAGTCAATTTTTTTATTCTTTTTCAATGATATGGGAATAGTAATTTCTATCCTATAAAACTACTAAATTGCTGCAATATAAAAGCTGTTTTTTTTTGTAAATTTAGATAAAATCTATCAATAAGCTTCACGCTTAAACGTGAAATACATTATTTATTAGATAATCGTTTAAAGGATTTTACAATAAAAAGCGCAACAAATCCAACAATTAGGCCAACGATAAATTCTCCAATAATAGAAGGTATTGAATGGATTAATTTATGAATATAATTAATATTATGCACATAAATACCTCCTGCAACTAATAACATTGCAATAGTACCAATGAAAGCTAAACCCCTTATTATTATTGGTAATGCGTTTACTAAAAATTGGCCTATTCTATTTAAAACACTTTTATTATTGGAGTTAAGTTTGATTAAACGATATCCAAAATCGTCCATTCTTATAATTAAAGCTACAATACCATACACCCCAGCAGTAGCTATAATCGCGACAATAGTTACTACTATTATTTGTATTGAAAGTGATTTTTCAACAACAGTACTAAGTGCGATAATTATAATTTCTAAGGAAAGAATGAAATCTACTATTATAGCTGATTTTATTCTTTTCTTTTCATAGATAATAATTTCTTCTTCAGTCATTTCAACTAAATCTTCACTCACATGTTCACTATGTTGATGAGGAAAAATGTATTCATATATTTTTTCGGCACCTTCAAAAGCTAAATATATTCCGCCAATTAATAAAATAGGGATAATAGTGCTTGGTAAAAATGCGCTTAAAAGAAAAGCGATCGGTAAAATAATAAGCTTGTTTAAAAATGAACCCTTTGTAATCGACCATAAAATAGGGAGTTCTCTAGTTGAAGTAAACCCAGAAGCTTTTTCAGCATTTACCGCTAAATCATCTCCTAAAATACCTGCTGTTTTTTTTGTTGCAATTTTACTCATTGCAGCAACATCATCTAGTAATACTGCTATATCATCAAAAAGAGCAAAAAAGCCTGATGCCATTAATTTTGTTTTTATAATTTAATTATTAATGTGCTTCTAGCCAATTATTCCCTAAACCAATTTCTACATCTAAAGGAACACTCAATTGAAAAGCATTTTCCATTTCAGTTTTAATTAAAGGCTGTAACGTTTCTAATTCTGGTTTGTAAATGTCAAATACTAATTCATCATGAACCTGTAATAACATCTTACTTTTATAATTGCCTTCCTCCAATTTATTAAAAATATTAATCATAGCAATTTTAATGATATCTGCAGCACTTCCTTGGATGGGAGCATTAACAGCATTTCGCTCGGCAGCGCCTCGTACTATTGCATTTTGAGCATTAATATTTTTTAAATACCTGCGGCGCCCTAACACTGTTTGTACATATTCATTGTCTCTTGCAAAATCAATTTGTCTACTCATATAGCTTCTTAACTTAGGGTAGGTTGCATAATAAGTTTCAATTAATTCTTTAGCTTCAGATCGCGTTAAGTCAGTTTGGTTGCTCAATCCAAAGGCAGAAACACCATATATAATTCCGAAGTTAACGGTCTTAGCATTGCTCCGTTGTTCACGAGTTACTTCATTTAAAGGAACATTAAAAACATTCGCAGCAGTTGAGGCATGAATATCTTCGCCATTTTTAAAGGCTTCAATCATGGTAGATTCTTCACTTAAAGCAGCGATTATTCGCAACTCTATTTGTGAATAATCTGCCGCTAATAATATATGATCTTCATCTCTTGGGATAAATGCTTTTCGTACTTCACGACCTCGTTCGGTACGAATTGGAATATTCTGTAAATTAGGGTTATTACTGCTTAAACGGCCTGTAGCAGCAACAGTTTGCATATAATCAGTATGAATTCGTTTCGTAGATTCTTCAACCTGTAATGGTAATGCATCAACATAGGTGCTTTTTAATTTTGCAAGCCCTCTGTATTCTAGTACGTCACGAATAATTTCATGATCTTTTGCTAAATAAGAAAGCACATCTTCAGCGGTAGAATATTGTCCTGTTTTTGTCTTTTTAGGCTTGTCGACCAGTTTCATTTTTTCAAATAGAATCACACCTAATTGTTTTGGAGATGCAATATTAAATTCTTCTCCAGCCGCTTCATATATTTTAGAAATTAACACGTTTATATCGGTATCTAACACCGTTGATAATTCATTTAAAAAGTCACTATTCAAATTAATTCCTTCTAATTCCATTGCAGCAAGAACACGCAGTAATGGAATTTCAATATCATCAAATAAGGTACGCGTCTTCGCTTCTACTAGTTCTTTTGTGAAATGTTCTTTTAACTGAAGTGTAATATCCGCATCTTCAACAGCATATTCGGTTTGTTTTTCAACAGGAACATCACGCATTGTTAATTGATTTTTTCCTTTTTTGCCAATTAATTCTGTGATAGAAACTGGGGTGTAGTTGAGGTATGCTTCAGAAAGAGCGTCCATATTATGACGCATATCGGGATTGATTAAATAATGTGCTAACATGGTATCAAACAATTTTCCTTTCACTGTAATACCATATTTTGCTAGTACTTTAATGTCGTATTTTAGATTTTGGCCTATTTTTTCAATAGATACATTTTCAAAAAATGGTCGAAGTAGTTCTAAAATTTCTTGCGCTTTTTCTTTTTCTTCGGAAATAGAAACATAAAACCCTTTGCCAACTTCCCAAGAAAATGCAATTCCAACTAACTCAGCTGTAATTGGATTTAATCCTGTTGTTTCAGTATCGAAACAGACACTGGTTTGTTTCATTAAATTCTGAAGAAATAATTTGGTTCCCATACCAGGTTGCACACTTTGGTAGAAATGTTCTGTGGTTGAAATATTGTTTCTTGAATTATAAACCTCTTGATCATTTGAAGGTTCTCCGTCTCCACCAAAAAGTGAAAATTGTCCCAAGCCAGCCGATTGAGGTTCTGCTTTATTGACAGGTTCTTTTTTTGTAGTTGTTGTTAAAGTAGCTGCGGTTTCAGTAGCAAAGGTTTTTAAAAAATTGGCAGTTAACCTTCTAAATTCTAATTCTTCAAAAATTTCGGTTACACCAGAAATATCAGGTTTCGACATTTCAAAATCTTGGGCATTGAAATCAACAGGAACATCCAAAATTATAGTCGCTAATTCTTTTGAAAGAATTCCAAGTTCTTTTGAAGCTTCTACCTTCTCTTTCATTTTACCTTTCAGTTGATCAGTATTGGCTAATAAGCCTTCCATACTTCCATATGCAGCTATAAATTTTTTAGCTGTTTTATCACCAACACCCGGAAGTCCAGGAATATTATCACTGGCATCTCCCATCATTCCTAGGTAATCGATTACTTGTAATGGAGATTCAACTTCGAAACGTTTTTGAACTTCAGGAATTCCCCAAGTTTCATATCCACCCCCAAACATTGGTCGGTACATAAAAATGTTTTCAGAAACCAATTGTGCAAAATCTTTATCTGGTGTTACCATAAAGGTTTTGTACCCTTCTTTTTCTGCTTTTTTTGCAAGAGTGCCAATTACATCATCGGCTTCAAAACCTTCTTTTACCATGATAGGGATATGCATGGCTGTTAATATTTTTTCAATATAAGGAATCGCAATTTTTATGGCATCTGGTGTAGCATCACGATTGGCTTTGTATTCTGGAAAAGCTTCTTTTCTAGCAACACTTCCTCCCCGATCAAAACAAACAGCTAAGTGATCGGGTCTTTCACGTTTAATAACATCTAATAAAGAATTCGTGAATCCCAAAATAGCTGAGGTGTCCATCCCTTTCGAGTTGATCCTGGGGTTTTTTATTAGTGCGTAATAACCGCGGAATATTAAAGCAAAAGCATCTACTAAAAACAATCTTTTTTTGTCTGACATGTATCGTGTTTTTGACGAAAACCAAATCTACAAAACAAATTTGGTGCTAAGAAATATTTTAGTGTTGTAATAAATACAGCTATTCTTTTTTAACTTATTATAAATCACTAAATTTGAGGAACTAACTAACCCATTATGAAAAACTTAACAAACAAATCAACGAATTCAACATGCTCTAAAATAGCATTTTTCATTTTCTTTATATTCTTTACTGCACAGACCTTTGCACAGGAAGAATCTTCAGATCTTAAGTACAGAAGAAGCTCATTATATACTTTAATGATTGCGGATGAAAATAGAGAATTTAGTTCTGTAATACAAGAAACTTTTACAAACTCAACTATTCCAGATAAATTCAATAACCATATTGTTACCGATAGGGAAATCCCTAAAACATATAATGATTCACTTTCCAAGAAAGAATTAAAAATTGCACAAGAGGAAGCTATTGTAGATTATTTTAGCACCAATGATATAGCAAAAGGAATCGTGGCAAAATGGTTTAATAGAAGTGAGAGTGGTGGATTTAATATGAATTTAATTGCTGAAAGAGGTTCTTATAATGCAACTGATTTAGACATTAAAATTGCTAAGAATAGCGAAAGAGGACTTTCTATGGTCGCTGACGCAGGAGAGGAATTAATTAAAAACACATTTGTTGTTGTCAATGATTTTAAATATACGAACAAAGAAGAAGTTGCTAAAAAAACAAAAGGATTACTTTCGGTTGTATCTGCAGTAGGAGGTTCAACAGTTTCATTAATTGCAGATGGAACTTCTGCTGCTGTTGGTGTTCTTGGTAAGGGTTATATTATAAAAACCTCTGCGTATTTGTATAAATTGGTTTGGAATGAAGAGGTAGCAGCTATTTTTTATAATGACTTTTGGACAGATGATAGTAGTATTGATGCTGAAAAAGTGAAAGCTTTTAATGAAACAGATTTATTTACGCTTGAAGTAGTAGGTGTAGAAACTGCATGGGCAGATTTGCAGAGTACTACGTTTACAAAAAAATCTGAAGAAGAATTAATCTCTGTCGCGACTATAAAAGCAGTTGATGCAGTAATAGCAAAACTTCAAAGAAAGTATGAAGTTTTTAGAACAAAAACACCTTTAAAGAGTGGAGACCCAATTTCGGCGGCGATTGGTCTTAAAGAAGGGCTTGAAAAAGGGGATAAATACGAAGTGTTAGAACAAGTGATTAATGATGAAGGTAAAACAGTTTATGAACGCCTTGGAGTGATCAAAGTTGAAAAAGGAAAAATTTGGGATAACAGATATTTAGCAGAAGAAGAAAACCCTTCAGAAAATAAATTTACTATATTTAAGGGTAAGAAAAACAAGTATTATTCAGGAATGTTAATTAGACAAATAGACTAACTAAATTTAATTTATATGAAGAAAAAACAAATTTTACTCATAGCAATGGTTATTCTTTTCGGGTTTAGTGCAAATGCACAATGGAAAAAGAATAAAGCAAATGCTGACACCAAAATATGGCGCTACGATATTGAATGTGAAGGGATCGCAAAGCAAGGGTCCAAACTAGTAAAAGTATGGTCCTATTCTAAGAACCCTAAACATGCAATTTCGAGTGCAATGAAAAACGCTGTACACGGAATGATATTTAAAGGATATGCAGGAGGAGGACAAGGATGTACTTCATTTAAAGCATTAGTAAGCTCACCAGATGTTGAAGCAAGTCACAAAGAATTTTTCGATAAATTTTTTGCTGAAGGAGGAGAATATATGAAGTATGTATCTGCAGCAACAGATGGAAGTATTGCGCCAGGAGACCGATTAAAAATTAGCAAAAGAGAATATAAAATAGGCGTAATAGTTAATGTACAAAGTGATCAATTAAGAAAAAGACTTGAAAAAGAAGGAATAGCTAAAGGCCTTAGTTCAGGTTTCTAAAATATTTAAAGTAGACATATGAAAAATAGAATAAAATTAATTTTAACAATAAGTATATTAACGTTTAGTGTATTGTCATTTGGTCAGGCTAAAAAACCTACTATTATGGTTGTACCTAGTGATGCATGGTGCATTCAAAATGGTTATGTGCTCACTTTTGATGATCAAGGTTCTACAATAAGAATTCCAGATTATAAAAGAGCTTTTCAAGAAAATACAGATGTTCTTCTAGTAATCAGTCAAATTAACGGAATGATGGCTGACAGAGGATTTCCTTTAAAAAACATGGAAGCAGCTATTAAAACATTAGAGTCTAATGCAGCAGAAGACAATATGAGATCTTCTAAAGATTCTGGAAGCAATGTAAATGAAAGTCCGATAGATGCCTTAAAGAAAGTCGCAAAAGCAGACATCATTATGCAACTTACATGGACGATTAATAAAACAGGACCTAAAAAATCGATCACTTTCAACCTACAAGGTTTAGATTCATATACCGACAAACAGATTGCAACTGCAACTGGAACTGGAGCTCCATCTTTTTCTGCGGAATTACCAGTTCTATTATCTGAATCGGTTTTAGCTCACATCGATAATTTTTGTGTTTCCTTACAATCACATTTTGATGATATGTTTGAAAATGGTCGTGAAATTATTTTAAGAATTCAAACATGGGATGATTGGGATGAAGATTTAGAAAGTGAATTTGATGGAGAAGAACTTGGGTTTCTTATTGAAGATTGGTTAGCAGATAATACAGTAAAAGGAAGATTTAGTACGACCGATATGACTGAAAGTATGGCCTTATTTGAACAAGTAAGAATTCCACTTTATAACGATAAAGGAAGAGCAATTGATGCTAGAAGGTATATAAGAGGTTTAAGTAAATTCTTAAAAAATGCACCTTATTCTATCCCTAATAAATTAGTTATGAAAGGATTAGGAAGAGCTACCTTGATTTTAGGAGGAAAATAAAAATAAAACACATGAAACGAGCATGCTAAAAGCATTATCACATAAGAGGATAATTATTAGCGAACAGCATGTGACCGTTTTAATAAAATAATTTAGACACATGAAAAATATAATATATATATTACTATTTATATCAACTGGAATAGTAGCTCAGGAAACTACAAATGATAATGGGATATTATTAGGTGCTTATATACCGACTCAAGCAGAAGGAATTCCTGCATCTGCTAAAAAAATGTTTGTAAATAAATTAGGACAAATAATTACAAAGAATGGAATTAGTGACAATGTTTATAATTCAAGATTTATATTGGTTCCTAATGTAACTGTTTTAAGTAAAAATGTTACCGCAACAGCGCCTCCTAAAGTAGCCATTAACCTTGGGGTTACTTTATATATTGGTGATGGTGTGGCAGGCAATCTTTTTGAAAGCGAATATTTTGAATTAAAAGGAGTAGGCACAAATGAGACCAAAGCTTATATTTCGGCATTAAAAAGGTTAAGTCCAAAAAATACAGCAGTTCAAGATTTTATTACTAGAGGAAAACAAAAAATCATTAATTACTATAATGAGAATTGTGATTTAATTGTAAAGAAAGCTGGTAGTTTAGAGTCTCAGAACAAACTTGAAGAAGCATTAGAACAATTAGCTAATGTTCCTGAAGCAAGTTCTTGTTTTGATAAAATTGAAAGAAAGATGGGTAATCTTTATCAAAAAATAATAGATAGAGATTGTAAAATAAAATTAGCAGAAGCACAAGCTATTTGGGCGGCAAATCAAAACATTGGTGCAGCGAATGAAGCAGGTGTAATCCTAGCAAGTATTGATCCTCAAGCTAAATGTTTTTCTCAGGTAAACTCATTGTTTTCAAAAATATCAAGTCGAGTTAAGGATCTTTCAGATAGAAGTTGGAACTATCAATTAAAGGTGTTAGATCTTAAAAAAAGAGCTATAAATGCAGCTAGAGATATAGGAGTTGCTTATGGTAGAAATCAACCACAAAACATAACATATAATACTAGAGGTTGGTATTAAAATTTTAATCTCGTTCTAATTTTAATTTAGAACGAGATTTTTTCTTTCTTCCTATCTATTATTGCTTTAAGAATAATAGTTTTGTAACCTGATCAATTGTAGATTTATTAAATAATGAAAACATTTTCAATAGCCATACATGGAGGTGCAGGAACTCTTGTAAAAGGAATGATGACACCTGAAAAAGAAACAGCTTATAAGAATGCACTTACTTTAGCTTTAGATAAAGGATTTTCAATTTTAGAACAGGGAGGAACGGCAATAGGTGCAGTTGAAGCTTCGGTTAAAGAATTAGAGAATTCACCTCTTTTTAATGCTGGAAAGGGAAGTGTTTTTACTGCTGAAGGAACACACGAAATGGATGCTTCAATTATGGATGGATCTAATTTACAAGCTGGAGCAGTTTCTTTAATTTCAGGAATTAAAAACCCAATTAGTCTTGCAAAAGATGTGATGGAGAAAAGTGAGCATGTTTTTTTAGCAGGTGAAGGAGCAATGCAATTTGCAAAAAGCCAGAACTACAATTTAGAAGAGCCATCTTATTTTTATGATCAATTGCGACACGATCAATGGACACAGATTAAAGATACCGATGCTTTTCAATTAGATCATTCAGTTAAAAAAGATTCAAAGTTTGGAACGGTAGGAGCAGTTGCCTGTGATCAAAACGGGAATATAGCAGCAGCGACTTCAACAGGAGGTATGACCAATAAAAAATGGGGTAGAGTTGGAGATAGCCCAATGATTGGCGCTGGAAATTATGCGAATAATAAAACCTGTGCGATCTCTTGTACGGGAAGTGGAGAGTTTTTTATAAGAGGAGTTGTGGCTTATGATGTTTCATGCTTAATGGAGTATAAAGGGCTTGATTTAGTTAGTGCTTGTGAAGAAGTAATTAATAAAAGAATTTTAGAAATTGGAGGAGATGGTGGTTTAATTGGAGTAGATGCAGAAGGTGCTATTTCAATGCCATTTAATACGGAAGGAATGTATAGAGCCTATAAAACTTCAAAAGGAGAAAAAGAGATTTCGATATATAAATAATTTTTTTGTAACTGTATGTTATAAGTAGGTTGATTCACTTAGGGTGGATTAATCAAATTTGCGCCGAAAACCCATCACGTTTGTGACGGTTTTCCTTTTTTATAAAACTCTTTTAATGCAGATAAAAGGCTTAATTTTTAAAGCACTAAAAAAAATAGTCCTTTAGATATATCTAAATTCTATTGAAAGATATAATTCTCTTTCTTTTTCCTGCAATTGTAGTAGCCCAAGATATTTCAGAAAGACAAAGATTTCTAGTCGCTATTGATATTACTGAAAGGCGTATTTTCAAAGTTCAGTTATATCTTGATTTTGAGACAAGGTTAAGTGCTTTGGAATATCAACCAAATGTTATAATTGAGGTAGCTAAAAACAAATAGTTTCGTAGTTGGGGTAATTTTAAATAATCTTTTGAGAAGAAAAGCCGCTTTGGGGGCGGCTTTTCAATTTTTTATATTTCATTTAACCTGCCTTCAGAATCTAATTCCTTTAATTCTTTTACTAATTCTAATGCATCTGGAATTACATCACTACTTAATATTATTAACGATCCTTTTACAGCATTTTTTACAGCATATAAAATGGCTTCTCTTTCAGAAGGAATAATTGTAATTTTTTTATTTGGATCTTTCATTTTAATCCCATCATTCAGCATCTTAATAAGTTCTTCTTCAGATTTACCTCGCAATCGTTTGTCTTGACGAATAATAATTTCATCAAACATTTCTGCAGCGATGGCTCCCATTTCATTATTATCTTCTACACGTCTATCACCAATACCAGCTATAATACCCACTTTTACAGTGGCTTCTAATTCATCTGTAAAATCCTTAAGTGCTCTCATTCCTGCAGGATTATGAGCATAATCTAATAGGATACTAAAATCATTAAACTTAAATAAATTTAAACGACCTGGTGTTTGAGATGCTGAAGGAATAAAAGTTTCTAAAGCAGCTTTCATATCTTCAATACTAATTCCTTGAATATTAGCAGCAAGTATCGCTGGTAATACATTTTGAATCATAAACTTTGCTTTACCACCATAAGTAAGAGGAATATTTTCTGCTTTCATTACACGCATTTTCCACTCTCCCCGACAAATAGTAACAAAACCATTTTCATACACAGCAGTAATACCACCCTTTCTTTGTAATGCTTTTATATGTGGATTGTTTTCATCCATAGAAAACAAGGCTAAATTACATTCTATACCTCTGCGCATATCATACACCAAATCATCATCAGCATTTAAAATAGCATAACCATCAGGTAATACGGTTTCTGGAACCACTCCTTTTACTTTAGCTAATTGCTCTACGGTATGAATTCCTTTTAAACCTAAGTGATCAGCGGCTACATTAGTTACAATAGCAATATCACATTTTTTAAAGCCTAAACCAGCTCTTAATAATCCACCTCTAGCGCTTTCTAATATAGCAAAGTTTACTGTTGGGTCTTTCAATACAAATTCTGCACTAGCAGGACCCGTACAATCACCAGTCATTAATAATCTATTTTGAATATATACACCATCACTTGTTGTATATCCTACTCGATGCCCATTCATTTTTGCAATGTGAGCAAGCAATCTTGTTGTAGTAGTTTTTCCATTTGTTCCAG
The DNA here is from genome assembly GCF_047730175.1 of Candidatus Marifrigoribacter sp. Uisw_064. Lineage (GTDB taxonomy): Bacteria > Bacteroidota > Bacteroidia > Flavobacteriales > Flavobacteriaceae > Marifrigoribacter. The sequence continues at coordinate 887,190 of NZ_CP159833.1, read as the reverse complement.
TGACAGCAATAATTGGAATTCTACCGGTTTTTCCTTTAGGGAATAATTTATCTATTACTGGAGCTGCTACATTTCTTGGTAATCCTGTGGTAGGGGCTAAATGCATTCTAAATCCTGGACCTGCATTTACTTCTAATACTGCTCCGCCTGTTTCTGAAAGAGGTTTGGAAATATCAGTAGTCATGATGTCAATTCCACAAATATCTAAATCGATAATTTTTGAAATTCGTTCTGCCATTGAAACATTTGCAGGATGAATAATATCTGTAATATCTTCAGCAGTCCCACCCGTACTTAAATTGGCGGTATCTTTTAAAATTAATCGTTCACCCTCTGGTAAAACAGAATCTAAGGTGTAACCAGCTGATTTTATTAAAGTTTGAGTTAATTCGTTTGTTGTAATTTGAGTTAGCACTTTTTCATGTCCATAGCCTCTTCTTGGGTCACTATTTACAACATCAATTAATTCTTGTATGCTTGACTTTCCATTACCAATTACATGTGCAGGAGTTCTAATCGCTGCTGCAACTAATTGGTTGTTAATTACTAGGAGTCGATAATCGTCACCTGTAATAAATTTTTCAACGATAATAGCACCACTCCGAGAGCTGTCTTTTGCATGATTAAAAGCAACTAATGCATCCTTATAATTATTAATATCTACGGTGATTCCTCTGCCATGATTTCCATCAACAGGTTTTATTACTAGTGGAAAACCAACATAATCACAAGCATCATTTAGACTTCGTTCTCGGCGAATGATATCCCCTCGCGGAACATCAACTTCAGCTTGTTCTAATAAATATTTAGTATCTTCTTTATCGCAAGCTATTTCAACTCCAATGCTACTCGTTTCACTAGTTACCGTAGCTTGAATTCTTTTTTGATTGGCTCCATATCCTAATTGCACTAAGGAGTATTTGTTTAAGCGTATCCATGGAATTCCTCTTCTTGCTGCTTCTTCAACAATTGAACCAGTACTGGGTCCAAGTCTTTGAGCTTCTCGAAGTTCACGCATTTCTTGAATATCTTCTTCAAGATCATATGCTTCTCCAGAGATTAAAGCTTCACAAATTTTTACAGAAGCTTTTGCTGCATAACGTCCTGCATCTTCTTCAATATAGGAGAACACAACATTATAAACGCCTTCTTCACCATATCCACGGGTTCTTCCGAAACCAGTATCCATACCAGCTAAAGTTTGTATCTCAAGGGCAATGTGCTCAATAATATGTCCCATCCAAGTACCATCATTTACTCGTTGAAAAAAACCACCAGGTTCTCCTACGGAACATCGATGGCTAAACATGGTTGGAAACATTGCTTCTAATCGTTCACTAAAACCATGGATTTTGTTTGAAGGTAATTCTTCCATTTCCTCAAGGTCTAAGACCATAACTATTAACCTATGACGTCTTATAGACCAATAGTTGGGGCCACGCATGGCATTTATTTCTCTTATCTTCATGTTGATTAGATTTTAATAATTATTCTGAAAGTTTATAAATATATGATTTTTTTTATTTCTAAACCTCTATTTTTGTCCCCAAGAAAAAAAATATGCAAGTAAAAGGAACATTAATTCCAATAGGCGGTAATGAAGATAAGGGGATTGAAATTCATGAACAATATAAACTAGAATATATTGAGGAAGGAATACTTTCAAGAGTTGTAAAAGAAAGTGGAGGTAATGAGGCAAATATTGTAGTAATTCCAACCGCATCTGGAATACCAGTAGAAGTTGGAGAGAATTATCTTACTGCTTTTGCTAAATTAGGTTGTGAAAATGTTCAAGTTTTAGATATTAGAAGTCAAGAAGATTCCGAAAAGGATGAATCTATAGCAATGATTTTAAATGCAGATTGTATTATGTTCTCTGGAGGGAATCAATCCAAAATTACAAAACATATAGGAGGCACTAAAATTCATGATATATTATTAGATCGATATAAAAATGATGAAAATTTTGTCATAGCTGGAACTAGCGCAGGAGCAATGGTAATGACTAATGAAATGATAGCTGGCGGAAGTAGTACAGAGGCTTTTATAAAAGGTGCTGTGCTCATGTATAAAGGATTAGGTTTAATTCCTGGACTTATCATTGATACACATTTTATTAAAAGAGGAAGATTTGGAAGACAATCAGAAGCAGTTGCTAAGCACCCAAATCTTTTAGGAATTGGTTTAGCTGAAGACACTGGGCTTGTCATTAAAAATGGGAATGAGTTTGAAGTAATAGGATCAGGTATGATTATTGTTTTCGATCCTAAAGGCTTAACTCATAACAATGAAAAGATACTAGAAGAGGGTACGCCAATGACCATGACCAACCTTGTGGTACATGTACTTTCAAATGGAGATCATTATAATATAAAAACAAGAGAAACCAGAGTGTTACCGATAGATTCTCCTTTCGTATAAATTAAGATTTTATAATTAGCTTGTGTTTTTTATATCCAAAAAACAGGATATATCCATAACATGCTATTGCTAAAACAAAAGCAGTTTTAAACCCGAAAGAATCGATTAATGATCCGAATATAAAAGGAATTATTGCACCTCCTACAATTGCCATACAAAGCAATCCTGAAGCTTGTGCTTTTAAATCTCCTAAACCTTCTAGTGTTAATGTAAATATCGTTGGAAACATGATTGAGTTAAACAATCCAACCGCTAATATCGACCACATCGAAATTAAACCGTGCGTATTTATTGATACTACAATCATAGTGATAGCTAAAGTTGCAAAGGTGCCTAATACTTTTCCTGGTGATACTATTTTAGTAAGATAAGCTCCTACAAACCTTCCAATCATAGCGCCTCCCCAATAAAATATTACAAATATTCCCAATAAGGATTTCGGATCTTTACCAGAAAAGGTTTGATTAAACGTTTTTGCAATGGTATTAGCAATATTCATCATGGAATCATTTTCTGCAACCACACTTGCTAATCCCATATCGTAAAAATAATTTACAAGAAAACTTCCAATAGCAACTTCAGCACCAACGTATACAAAAATACCTAAGGCACCCATGAGCATTAGTTTGTTTTTCAATAATTCTATATAGCCTCCCTTCGGATTTTCTTCCATGAGTTTAGGAAGTTTAATAAAGAAAAACAACAAGGCTAAAACTCCTATAAATCCTGCAATAGCAAGAAATGGAGTTTGAACGGTGGCAGCTTCAGCTAGATAATAATCGCTTCTTTCTATTTCACTTAGTGTTGCGATTTCTTCCGAAGACTTAACAGAATCACTTAATAAAAATAAAGCACCAACTACAGGAGCTATTGTAGTTCCTAAAGAGTTAAATGCCTGAGATAAGTTTAGTCGACTAGAGGCTCCATCTTCATTTCCTAACAAAGCGACATATGGATTAGCTGCTACTTGTAGAATGGTAATTCCTCCCGCTAGCGTAAAATATCCAATTAGAAATACTGAAAATAATCGATTGGAAGCGGCAGGATAAAATAACAAACAACCAATTGCCATGGTTACCAAACCTAAAATGATTCCTTTTTTGTAACCAATTTTAGATAATAAAAAACCAGCAGGAACTGAAAACACAAAAAATGCAACAAAAAATGCAAATTGAACCAATACTGTTTTTGCATAGGTTAATTCAAAAACATCTTTCAATCTTGGGATGAGACTGTCTACGAGTACTGTGATAAAACCCCAAAGAAAAAATAAAATAGTGATTGTTATAAAAGCGGAACGATATGATTTTTGTTGAGACATATTTATTTTTTATTATAGAAATCTGGAGCGTTACTAATGTTTTCATTATTCTGATACGTGGTGGTATAAAAGCCTTCATGAATTGAATAGGCACCCGTTTCACCTTTTTTATTTACTGCAATATATCCCACTTGAAAATTCTCAAAATTAGGGCTCTTTTTAATGATTCTTTTTATAGCCTCTTCACATGCTTCTTGAGGAGATTTTCCTTGTCGCATTAATTCTACTATTAAAAAACTCCCGACTGTTTTTAATACTTCTTCGCCTAAACCAGTGGCGGTAGCTCCACCTATTTCATTATCAATAAAAAGTCCAGAGCCTATAATTGGAGAATCACCTACACGACCTGCCATTTTGTAAGCGAGTCCACTCGTGGTACAACCCCCTGCAATATCTCCATTTTTATCGATGGCTAGCATCCCAATGGTATCATGGTTTTCAATATTAATAATGGGTTTATATTCTGAAGTTTTTTTCCATTCCTCCCAGGCTTTTTTTGAAGCTTCGGTTAATAGATTTTCTCTTTTAAATCCTAATGAAACTGCAAATTGCTCAGCGCCTTTTCCTGCTAAAATTACATGGGGAGTATCTTCCATCACTTTTCTTGCTACAGCGATAGGATGAATAATATTTTGCATACAAACCACTGCTCCATAATCTCCTTCTTTATTCATAATGCAAGCATCTAAGGTGACATTTCCATCTCGATCTGGTAATCCGCCTAATCCAACAGATTGCCCTTCAGCGTTCGCTTCCTCAATCATACATCCTTGCTCAATGGCTTCTAAAGAAGATTTTCCTTCCTGTAATACTTCCCACGCTTTTGCTGTAGAATTTTCCACATTCCATGTTGCAATTACAATGGGTAATGTAGCAGTCAATTCAGATTCTTTATTTTCTATAATGGGAGTTTTTTCTTCTGAAGGTATTTCTTTACAACCGATGATTGCACTTCCAACTGTAAGTCCAACTCCCGTTAAGGATGCATTTTTAATAAAATTTCTTCTTTTCATTTTATTTTACTGTTATTTCATCTATAAAAACCCAGGCTTTTCCATTATGAGGAGCGCCTAAATGCCAAGGAGGTAAATCACCTAAATTTTTAGCGACTATCTTTATATATCGAGAACTATATCCTTCCATGTTGAAGGTTATTGTTTTTATTTCTGTTTCTGAAGAAGCAACTTCAGCAGCTATTTTTTGGGGAGGAAGGTTTTTATAAAACGTTTTTCCGGGAGAAACATAACATTCTACTTCCGTAGGGAAAAAGATCCAACTTCTTTGGTCTTGTAAAAAACTAACTTCAATAGTTTCAAAAGATTTTATGCTTCCTAAATCTATAATAGCAATTACATCGGTATCTTGATATCCCTGCCAAGCTCCTGTTCTAAAATCTTTAGCTCCACGAATACCGTCGATTAAAGCATTGTTACCGCCAGCATTGTATTGATTAGCGTATTTATTTTCAAGTGTAATGCTTAAATTAGGATCTATTTTATAGAATTTAGTAGCTAAGGTATCGCTTGAAATACCATTTTCTATAGCAAAAGTATTTAGTTCGATTTCTTCTGAAATAATAATAGAATCTTCATATTCTGTATAATCTAAATTATTCGTGGAGTAAAATATTTTAGCTGTTTTTGAAGCAATCCCTAAAGAAATAATAGTGTTGTTTTTAAAGGCTACATTTCCTTCAGAAATAAATGGAGCAGGAGTAATAAGGTGTTCATTTATTTCAGTTTTAGGTTCTTGTCCTTCTAGCGTTCCCCAAGAAGATGGTGTTGTACCCATTTTAAAAATTAAACTTCCGCCATTAATAATTTCTTCGTGCGTGATATAAGTTCTTTCTAAGGGTTGATTATTCAAAAATGCTTCTTGAATGTATTTGTTTTCTTCTGAACTATTTTCAGAAACAATAGTAAACGTTTTATTATTTTCAAGATTAATGGTCGCTTTCTCAAACAAAGGAGTTCCAATAATATATTCATTAGATCCTGGAGTAACTGGATAAAACCCTAAAGAACTTAAGACATACCAAGCACTCATTTGCCCACAATCTTCATTTCCTGAAACACCGTCGGGAGCATTTTTATATAATTCGGTTAAAATTTGATAAACTTTTTCTTGGGTTTTATAAGGTTTGTTTACAAAATTATAAAGATAAGCCATGTGGTGACTGGGCTCGTTTCCGTGGGCATATTGTCCGATGAGTCCAGTAATATCTATTTGATTGCGTCCAGAGGTTTCCATATTGGCTGTAAACATGTTGTCAAGGCGATTTTCTAATACACTTTTGCCCCCCATTAAATTCATGAGGCCTGATATATCTTGTGGTGCATATAAGCTGTACTGCCATGCATTGGCTTCTGTATAATTAAAATTGACTTCATAAGGATCGAAGGGAGCAAACCAAGTATTTCTGAAACGACCTCTCATAAATTGAGAAGTGGGATCGTACACATTCTTATAATATTGGGCTCTTTTAGAAAATAATGTATAGTCATTTTCTTTATTCATTGCTTTTGCCATTTGTGCAATGGTCCAATCATCGTACGCATATTCTAGGGTCTTTGACACAGATTCACTTTCATCTTCCATAGGAACAAATCCAACTTTTTTGTATGATTTCAATCCTAATTTATCCTGAAAAGCACTGTGTTTCATTGCCTCAAAAGCTTTTTCTGTATCGTAACCACGAATCCCTTTTAGATAGGCATCAGCTATCACAGGAACCGCATGATAACCAATCATACAATCTGTGTAGTTTGCAGATAAATCCCAAATAGGCATGATGCCGCCTTCATCATATTTTGCTAGAAAAGTGTTAATGAAATCGTTGGTGCGTTCTTGCTCAATAATCGTATATAAAGGATGCGCCGCTCTATAAGTATCCCACAATGAAAAAACGGTATAATAATCGAAATCGGTAGTTTGATGAATTTTTAAATCCATTCCTCGGTATCTCCCATCTACATCATGATACAAATTAGGAGCAATCATGGTATGATAAAGAGCGGTATAAAAGTTTGTTTTGTAATCAATATTTGTACTTTCAATTACTATTTTCTCCAATTGATTTTCCCAAAGATCTTCGGCTTCTTTTTTGATTTGCTCGAACGATTTTTCTCCTATTTCTTCTTCTAAATTTTTACGTGCACCTTCTTCATCTACGGCTGAAATTCCGATAGAAACATATATAGGTTCATTATTAGGATTGATGAATGTTAATGCTATTTTTCTAGCACCTGGCATTCCTTGTACTGGAGGCGACTGTAACATGTCATTAAAAGAATGAGATGTTTTTATATAATAATATAAACGTTGATCGGTTGCCCATGCATCAGAAAATCTATAACCTTGTATTTCTTTGTTAGAAATCTTTTCAATCTTCGCATCCAATACTTTATCGCGATGGATTAGATCTAAAATTACAATTTGACTTTCAGAAGAAGGGTATTGATATTTATGCATTCCTGCACGAGGAGTTACCGTTAACTCTACTTCGATATTGGTTGTGTCAAGCTTTACCTTATAATATCCAGGAGAAGCGAGTTCGTTATCGTGTGAAAAATGTGCGCGATACCCTTTTTTACCATCGGCACCATTATTAAAGTTAATAGTATTCGTTGGCATTAATAAAATATCGCCATAATCACTTACTCCTGTACCACTTAAATGGGTGTGGGAAAAGCCATAGATGTAATTATCACTATAATGGTATCCGCTACATCCATCCCAGCCTTCTAAACGAGTATCCGGGCTTAATTGCATCATGCCAAAAGGCATGGTAGCACCAGGATAAGTGTGACCATGACCTCCTGTGCCAATAAACGGATTTACATATGAAATTAATGTTTTGTCTTTTTGAGCAAGGTTTGTGTTTGTTCTTTCTGAACATCCTAAAAAAAACATAATAACACTTAAAAAAAAGAATACTCTAATCATGTTGAATATTTAAGTTGAAAAGATACAAAAACAGTTAAATAAAAGTGAATGTTATTTTTTAGCTTTTCACTTTAAATATTTAACATTTAGATTTTCCATATGATTCTTTGATTTTTAATTTTCTTTTTACTTCTATTAAGTATAGATTTTTATGCCTATCAAGCAGTTAAAACTGTTGTTAAAAGCGGTGTTGTAACAGGTATTTATGTTGCAATATCTATTGGTGTTTTAGGCTTTTTAGCGTATTCCATTTATAATTATGATAAAAGTGTAGGTCCTTCTTCTGAAACATTAAAAGTAGCTGGATTCTTTTTGCTTTTTTATGTTCCGAAGCTAGTACTTATTGTTTTTATGTTTGGTGAAGATTTAATTCGATTAATTGTTGGAGCGTATAATTTTATCACCAACACTTATTTTGAAGGAAATACAACTCAATATCTGCCTAATCGAAGAAAATTTGTAAGTCAAGTTGCCCTTGGGCTTGCTGTAATTCCTTTTTCTTCTTTGATCTACGGAATGTTTAAAGGAAAATATAATTTTAAAGTAATAACACATACCTTATTTTTTGATGATTTACCAGATGCTTTTGATGGTTTTTCTTTAACTCAAATTAGCGATATTCATTCTGGTAGTTTTAATAATTCTGAAAAAATTGAATATGCAGTTGATTTAATAAATGAACAAAAAACAGATTTAATAGTATTCACAGGAGATATTGTAAATACAAAAGCGGAAGAAATGGATCCTTGGATTCATACCTTGAAGCGAATTAGGAATCCTGAATTTGGAAAATATTCTGTGCTAGGAAATCATGATTATGGCGAGTTTGTTTCTTGGCCTTCAGAAGAAGCAAAGCTGAATAATTTTAAAGCAATTAAGGGCATTCATAAAAAAATAGATTTTAATTTATTGTTGAATGAAAGTGTTTTCATTGAAAAAGATGGAGAACGATTAGCTTTAGTAGGCGTGGAAAATTGGGGGCATAATTTTAAGAAAGCGGGTGATTTAAATAAGGCTTCTTCAAATGTTTCAGAAAAAGATTTTAAAATATTATTAAGCCACGATCCAAGTCATTGGGAACATGAGGTGAAAACTCATAAAGATCATTATCATTTAACATTAAGGGGTCATACCCATGGTTTTCAATTCGGTATTGAAATTCCAGGAATTTTTAAGTGGAGTCCAGTTCAATATGTGTATAAACAATGGGCAGGAATTTATGAGGATTTAGGTCAACATATAAATGTAAATAGAGGTTTTGGACTTCATGCATACCCAGGAAGAGTAGGAATTTAGCTTCAAATCACTGTTATTAAGCTAAAAAAACGATCTATTAACACTTAATTTGCTGGAAATGCTATCTTTGTAATACAATTATTTACCAAACATTTAGAAAATATGTCAAAATTTGGAGAATTAATTGAAACACGAGTGCCTGTTCTTTTGGATTTTTATGCCGATTGGGACGAAGCCAGTAGCGAAATGCATCCAGTTTTAAGAGATGTTGCAGCTGCTTTAGGCGATAAAGCACGAGTGATTAAAATTGATGTTGAAAAAAACCAAGAACTTTCCGAAGCACTTCGCGTGAAAGGATTACCTACTTTAATGATTTATAAAGAAGGTGAAATGAAATGGAGGCAAAGTGGCGAGCAAGATGCTAATACTCTTATTGGGTTAATAAATGAATATGTTTAGTTAGATTTCTGAATTTAAACTAATCTTATTAGAGTTTAATCCATTGGTGTAGATATAGTCTAGTACTTTAGGTAGAACATACTTAAGTCTTTTTTCAGCTTTTAAACTATCATGAAAAACTATAATACTGCCAGGTTCTATGTTTTTCAATACATTTTGAAGACATTTTTCTTCTGAAATCGATGCGTCAAAATCAGCACTTAACACATCCCACATACAAATAGAATATCCTTTTTTCTGAAGAATACTAGCCTGTTTTGATGTTATTTTGCCATAAGGAGGTCGAAAAAGAGTATTGATTGAAGATTTGTCATCTTGAACTAGATTCAGGATCTCTTCAAATTTTTCACAATTAATACTATAATCTTCAGTAGATGTTTTCCATCCATTTAAATGATTGAAGGTGTGATTCCCTGTCGCATGCCCTTCTTTTAAAAGCCTATTATAAATTAAAGGATGCTTTTGAACATTATCACCGATACAGAAAAAGGTGGCTTTTGCTTTAAACCGGCTTAACGTATCAAGAACCCAAGGGGTAACTTCAGGAATTGGACCATCGTCAAAAGTAATATAAACTGAATTCAAATTATTTGGTAAAGACCAGATCCTTTTGGGAAATAGCCATTTTAATACCGTAGGGGATTTTACCAAATATGGTTTCACATTTTATAATATATTTTTTTACTGAATACTATCTGTTGATGATTCAGAAGAATCTAATGGTTTATTTTCTATTTTAATATTATCATCTTCTACTTCATAGAAATCAGGAAACTGTTTAATGTATTCATTAAAAATATCCGCTTCTTCTTTTGCAAATTCTTCTACATCAAATATAATAGAAACTTCAACTAATCCTCTATAGTATTCAATAGCACTAATTATTTCTTGAGCGTATTGACGTTGTTTAGAGGGTTTAAGTCCACTATAAAATAAAATGTTTTCTTGATATTTTTTGGTAACATCCTTAAAAACTTGTCTAGCTTTTTCAGGTTTGTCAATTTGATAATACCCTGCTATAAATGGTTCTAAAAGTGAATAGTATTCAAATTTATCAACTGGCATTTTTTCCATACCAAGGTCAAATAACTGTTCTGCTTTATCAAAATCACCTTCTTTAATTAACACATCTGCTAATCGAGCAAGGTTACTTCTGTAGGTAATTCCATTTTTTCTTGTTTCTACATCATGATAAATTCTTGGATCGCCACTATTACCCCAATCCCATTTCATAACAATGTCGAACATTTTACCGCTGTCAATTCTACCCATATCATAAGGGTTTCTTTTATCTATTGCGGTTTTAATAGGGACTAATTTATATACAACACCATCTAATTGTAAGTACTCCTTCATCCATAAATAATCATCGTCACCAAAACTCCCTGGGCTAAAATAAATTGGACGCTCCCAATTATTATTTGCTATAATATCTAACATTAATAATCGATTTTTATAAATGGCATCCCCTTTTAGTACAATGTCAATATATGGAACAATTAAATGGGCATCTTTTTCATCAACAATTCCGTTTTTAAGTACAGCTTCTTTATCTACAGGAACACGAATTATTTTAGAAGGGAATGTATTTGCAAAATGGCCGCTTTCCAGCTCTACTTTAGTTTTTCGACTGTCATCTGCGATAAAATTCATCCATGTTTTTATATCGATGGTGTCTTGTTTGGTTTTTTGGAAGAACAGAAAATCACGAGAACCATATCTATACTTATCATGGGTTAACTGTGAAGGAATAGGGTCACTATCAAATGCCTTTTTCTTCATGTCGTCAATGTACCAATCGGTTTGAAAAAGACTAGTATTTATAACTCTAACATCACGACGGTAGCCTTCAATTCCTTGTGCATACCATAATGCAAAAGTATCATTATCACCAATGGTAAAAATTATTGCATTTTTATCACAAGAATCTAAATACATTTTAGCCATAGACTGTGCTGTGTATCTATTTGAACGATCATGATCATCCCAATTTTGGGAGATTAGAAGTAAAGGTGAAGCTAATAATGTTGTTGTTAATACAATAGGTATCGCTAATTTTGGCTTTAAATAATCTTTTAAAAGATCATATAAAGCATAGACTCCAAATCCTATCCACATTGCAAAAACATAAAAAGACCCAACCAAGGCATAATCTCTTTCTCGAGGCTCAAAAGGTCTTTCATTTAAATAGACTTTTAGTGCAATTCCTGTAAAAAGAAATAGTACAAATAATACCCAGAAGCTTTTATTGTCACTTTTAAAGTGAAATACTAAGCCTAATATTCCTAGGATTAAGGGTAATAAATAATAGGTATTTCTAGCTTTATTGGTTGCTACATCACTAGGTAAATTGTCTTGACTTCCTAATCTTAATTCATCTAAATAATCTATTCCACTTAACCAATTTCCATGTAAATCTGTGTATTCCCCTTGTTTGTCATCTTGTCTTCCTGCGAAATTCCACATAAAATACCGCCAATACATATAGCCAAATTGATATTCGAACATAAAGGAAATATTTTGTCCAAATGTTGGTTTTTGAATATCCATAAATGGACCAAAATCTTTTAGGAAGGAATTAAAATCACTACTATCAACAAGCCCTTTATTATATGCTTGTTTAAATTTTTTCACTTCTTCAACTAGACGTTTTTCACCTCGATATTCTCTTTTTATGGTAAACTCTAAACCATTTGTAAACTCTAAATAATTTGCACTATTATCAGAACTCCACATTCTTGGCAAAAATGTTTTGTGACTGTCGTCTAGATTCTGACTTGCATTTTTGTATTCATTTACGATAACATATTTTTTCGATTCTAAGTCCTTTTCGTATTTAGGCTTATCGTCTTTATAAGGATTAGATTCATCTAAACCTGAATAGGTTTCAGTAAAAAGTGGACCGTAAAAAAGGTGGGTCTCTGGATATTGTTCTCGGTTGTAATAGGCAAGTAATTCTCTAGCATTATTGGGGTTATTTTCATTAATTACAGTTCCAGCATTTGCACGGATGGGTAACATTACCCAACTTGAAAACCCAATAAAAATGAATAAAACGCAAAGAACCAAGGTGTTTAATTGTATAAAGCTCTTACTAAGAGTATAACGAAGTAAATAATAAAATAAAGCTATAAATAATATCCCGGCAATGATTGTTCCTGAATTAAAAGGAAGACCAATACTGTTTATGAAAAATAATTCCGAAGCACTAAAAAACTTAAGTGTCATCGGTAATAACAATTTAAATATAAAAAGTAAGATTGCTACCATAACAATATTGGCAACTATGAAGTTTTTTACAGTAACTTTTTTATAATTCTTAAAGAAATACAAGAAGCCCATAGCAGGTATGGTTAATAATCCCATGAAGTGAACTCCAAATGATAAGCCAATAATAAAAGCGATTAAAATGACCCAACGATTCCCTCTTGGGGTATTCATTTCTTTTTCCCATCTCAGGGCACAATAGAATAGAATAGACATAATGCAAGCAGCAGCAGCATAGACTTCAGCTTCAACAGCATTAAACCAAAAACTATCTGTAAAAGCAAATGTTAAGGCGCCAATAGCTGCACTTCCTATTATAGCAAGGCTATTATTATTGTTTAGTTCCTGGTTTTTTAATAGTACATTTCTAAGTAAAATTGTTAATGACCAAAACATAAATAAAATGGTAAATGCACTAGCAAAAACTGACATTAAATTTATTGTAAGAGCAATATCTGTTGCTTTTAATGCAAATATGGAGAAAAAAGCACCTAATAATTGATATAAAGGAGCTCCTGGAGGGTGACCAACTTCTAAATTACTTGACGTTGTTATATATTCTCCAGCATCCCAAAAACTTGCAGTTGGTTCTACTGTAAGCCAATAGGTGAGTAGTGCAATTGCAAATACAAACCAGCCTATTATTTTATTCCATTTATTAAAGTTGAAGGAACCCATATTTGTTAGCTATTTTAATGAGGCGAATTTACTAATAATATAAATAATGTCTTGTTAAAAATAGTTTAACGTATGATTCGAATCAATAATTATAAAAAAAATGAATCATTTATTATTTTTTATATTAAAATATTTGTTCAAGCCAAAGTTTGTATTAGATTTGCACCCGCAATAGCTGAAAATGCTTTTTGCTTCACAATAGGAATGTTGTGTTTAGGATGGCCCATGGTGTAACTGGCAACACGTCTGTTTTTGGTATAGAAGAGTCTAGGTTCGAGCCCTAGTGGGCCAACAAAAAAATCTCAACCTTGAAAAAGGTTGGGATTTTTAATTTCAAATGGGTTTTTAATTAAATTTTAAATGTTATCACAGGCATATTTGCATGATTCACCAAATCTTCACTGATACTTCCATTAAAGAAATGAGCTAATCCTTTTCTGCCATGCGTACTCATTCCAATAAGTTGAGCATTAGTATCTTTGGCAAAATTTAAAATTCCTTTTTCAACACTAGTATCATTGTAAATATTCAGTGTATAATTTTCTAAATTCATGGAGCTAACAAATTTTTCCATTTTTTCTTTTGCTTCTGAAGTAGTTTTAAATCCGCTAGGGGTGTTTACATTTAACAAGTGCATAGCGGCTCCTGTTTTATTAGCGAATTGTCCCGCTCTTTTAATAGAGTCTCTACATTCTTCAGAAAAATCTGAAGCAAACACAAAATCATTAATATCAAATTGTTCATGCTCATTTTTAATAACTAAAACCGGAATATCTGAAGTTCTTACAACTTTTTCAGTATTACTGCCAATAAACATTTCTTTAAAGCCACTTGAGCCATGTGAACCCATTACAATTATATCAATATCTTTTGTAGATACAGTTTCATTTATGTCTTTGTATATTTCATTATGCCCAATGGCTTCATAAACATTAATGCCATTTAAGTATGGTTTTTCTAAAACTTCAGCAAAGTGTTTTTCAGCTAGTTTAATAAAATAAAGTGATTCAGGCATTCCTCCAGAATCAGCACTAGAATTAAGGTGTAATGGCATTTCTAATGAATGCAATAAAAAAATTTCACTGTTGTGTTTTTTTGCAATTTGTGCAGCAATTTTTAATGCATTTTCTGCTTGTTTAGAAAAATCCGTGGGAACTAAAATTCGCTTCATAGTTGGTTGAATTTCATGGTTATTAATTTCAATTAAATTACGAAAATAATTCGACTCTCACAGTTTTTTTTATACAAAAAAAATGTAGTATCTTTGCAGCGAAAATGATAAGAAACTAGCAGAGGGGACATAAAGTCCCCTCTTTTTATAAAAAATGTTAAAAGAACAAGTATTACAATTATTAGATCAAGCACTAGATAAAAACAAATCATTGTTTTTAATAGGCTTTAGTATCATTGGGAATAACCAAATTCGCGTAATTATTGATGGCGATAATGGTGTTACGGTTAATGATTGTATTGCTGTAAGTAGAGAAATTGAACATAATCTTGATAGAGATGAAATAGATTTTTCTTTAGATGTTGCATCGGCAGGTGTATCAGAGCCTTTAGTTGAGATACGTCAATACAGTAAAAATATTGGCAGAAATCTTAAAGTAATTACTTCTGAAAAAGAAGTGATTGAAGGAAAATTGGCTGATGCTAATGATGACAACATAACATTACAATGGAAAGCTAGAGAGCCAAAACCAATTGGTAAAGGAAAAGTAACAGTTAGTAAAGAAGCTGTGTTGCCTTATAAAGATATTGTTGAAGCAAAAGTGATGATAAAATTTTAAAAAACTTGATATGGAAAATTTAGCCTTAATTGATTCTTTTTCAGAATTTAAGGATGATAAATTGATTGACAGAGTAACGTTAATGGCGATACTGGAAGATGTTTTTAGAAATGCATTAAATAGAAAATACGGTAGTGACGAAAATTTCGATATTATTATAAATCCAGATAAAGGAGATTTAGAAATTTGGAGAAATAGAATCGTAGTTGCTGATGGAGAAGTTGAAGATGATAATTCTGAAATTTCTTTAAGTGATGCTCAAAAAATTGAACCAGATTTTGAAGTAGGCGAAGATGTTTCGGAAGAAGTGAAACTAATTCAGTTAGGACGTAGATCTATTTTAGCGTTACGCCAAAACTTAATTTCAAAAATTCACGAACACGATAATACAAATATTTACAAGCAATTTAAAGACCTTGAAGGCGAAATATATACCGCTGAAGTTCATCACATTCGCCATAGAGCAATAATCTTGCTAGATGATGAAGGAAATGAAATTATATTGCCAAAAGAAAAGCAAATTCCTTCAGATTTTTTCAGAAAAGGAGACAATGTAAGAGGAATTATCGAAAGTGTTGAGTTAAAAGGAAACAAGCCTTCTATAGTAATGTCAAGAGCACATCCAATGTTCTTGGAAAAACTATTTGAACAAGAAATACCTGAAGTTTTTGACGGATTAATTACCGTTAAAAAAGTGGTGCGTATTCCAGGAGAGAAAGCAAAAGTTGCTGTAGACTCGTACGATGATCGTATCGACCCTGTTGGAGCTTGTGTAGGAATGAAAGGATCACGTATTCATGGAATCGTTAGAGAACTTGGAAACGAAAATATCGATGTAATTAATTACACGAATAATTTACCCTTGTATATTACACGATCTTTAAGTCCCGCTAAGGTTACTTCAATTAAAATTGATGAAGTAAATAAAAGAGCAGAAGTTATCTTAAAACCAGAAGAAGTTTCAAAAGCAATTGGTAGAGGTGGACATAACATTCGATTAGCTGGTTATTTAACGGGTTACGAAATTGATGTTTTACGTGAAGGTGCTGAAGAAGACGTTGAGTTATCTGAATTTTCAGATGAAATAGAAGCTTGGGTTATTACTGAATTTAAAAAAGTTGGTTTAGATACTGCTAAAAGTATATTAGACTACGATTTAAAAGATTTAGTAAAGAGAATCGATTTAGAAGAAGAGACAATTTTAGAAGTAATAAATATTTTAAAAGAAGAATTTGAAGAGTAGTTACATTTCTAACTACTTTTATAGAAATATTATAGAATAACAGGAGAAAGCATTTTTATGGCTGAAGTAAAAACGATAAGACTTAACAAAGTATTACGTGAATTTAATATCTCACTAGATCGTGCAGTGGAATTTCTTAGTTCCAAAGGACATGAGATAGAAGCACGCCCTACTACAAAAATTTCTGATAATGAATATCAGATACTGTTTGAAGAGTTTCAAACAGACAAAAGTAAAAAAGTAGCTTCTAAAGAAGTGGGTGAAGAAAAACGTAAAGAAAAGGAAGAGTTACGTCTTGAAAGAGAAAAAGAGATAGAGGAAAAGCAAAAAAGAGAAGCTTCAAGAGTCATAAAAGCAGAGGTAAAATTAGATGGACCTAAAAAGTTAGGAAAAATCGATTTAAACCCAGTTAAGACAAAAGTAAAAAAAGAAGAAGTTGCTGAGAAGGTTAAAGAAGAAGTTGTTGAGAAGGTAGAAGAAGTTGTTGAAGAAGTAAAAGAAGTGCCTGTTCTGAAAAAAACCTCAGCGACTAAAAAAGAGCCTGTTAAAAAAGAGCCTGTTAAAAAAGAAGTTAAAGAAAAAGAAGAAAAACCAGTAACAATTCCTGTAGTTAAAAAGGAAACAGCTATAGATAAAACTCAAGCTAAAGCCAAAGAAAAGGAACCTGCAAAAGAAAAGAAGAAACCAGAGAATGAAGATGAAGTTCCTGTTGTATCTGAAAAGGTTGAAACAAAATACACTAAACTTAATGGACCTAACTTTACTGGTAAAAAAATTGATTTAACACAATTTAAAAAACCAGAAAAGAAGAAAGTTGTTAGTAAAGTAACTAAAAAGGAAGATGTAAATAAGGAGAAAAGAAGTAAAAGGCGTCGTATTAGTAAAAGCCCTTCAGCAGGTGGAGCAAAATATAGCCAAAATAATAGAGTCCCAGCTAGAACAAATGTTCCTAAAGAAGAACCTAGTGAAGCTGAAGTGCAAAAACAAGTAAGAGAAACATTAGAAAAATTACAAGGAAAAGGTTCCAAAAAGAAAGGGGCTAAATACCGACGTGAAAAAAGAGATATACATCGTCAGAAAACTGAGGAGGAAATAGCGCAACAAGAAAGCGATAGTAAATTAATTAAAGTTACAGAATTTGTAACGGTTAGTGAATTAGCTACCATGATGGATCTTCCTGTTACCAACATTATTTCCACATGTATGTCATTGGGAATGATGGTGACAATGAACCAACGTTTAGACGCAGAAACTCTTTCAATTGTTGCAGAAGAATTTGGTTTTGAAGTAGAATTTATTACTTCAGATATTGAAGAAGCTGTTCAAGTAGAAGAAGATTCAGCTGAAGATTTAAAACCTCGTGCTCCTATTGTTACAGTAATGGGTCACGTTGATCACGGTAAAACATCTTTACTGGATTATATTAGAAAAGAAAACGTAATCGCAGGTGAATCTGGTGGAATTACACAACATATAGGAGCTTATAATGTAAGTCTAGAAAACGGAGAAAGTATCACATTCTTAGACACTCCAGGTCACGAAGCTTTTACAGCGATGCGTGCAAGAGGTACTCAGGTAACCGATTTAGCAATTATTGTAATTGCAGCTGATGACGATATTATGCCTCAAACAAAAGAGGCAATTAGTCATGCGCAAGCAGCGGGTGTTCCTATGGTATTTGCTATCAATAAAATTGATAGAGATGCTTCAAATCCAGAAAAAATTAAACAAGGTTTAGCGACTATGAATCTCTTAGTAGAAGACTGGGGAGGTAAAATACAATCGCATGATATTTCAGCTAAAACAGGAGAAGGAGTTGATGAGCTTTTAGAAAAAGTATTATTAGAAGCTGAGTTATTAGAATTAAAAGCTAATCCAGATAAGATGGCTAACGGTTCTGTCGTGGAAGCATTCTTAGATAAAGGACGTGGATATGTTTCAACCATACTAGTATTAGGAGGAACATTAAAAGTGGGTGATTATGTACTTGCAGGTCAAAACAGTGGTAAAGTAAAAGCCATGCATGATGAGCGAGGAAATAAAGTAAATGAAGCTGGACCATCAACACCTATTTCAATATTAGGTTTAGATGGAGCGCCACAAGCAGGTGATAAGTTTAATGTGTTTGAAGATGAAC
Source organism: Candidatus Marifrigoribacter sp. Uisw_064 (assembly GCF_047730175.1). Taxonomy (GTDB): domain Bacteria; phylum Bacteroidota; class Bacteroidia; order Flavobacteriales; family Flavobacteriaceae; genus Marifrigoribacter. Next base: position 868,693 of record NZ_CP159833.1, on the reverse strand, counting down.
GTGAAGCAAAAACAATTGCGACAAAACGTACACAATTACAACGTGAGCAATCAGTTAGAACGCAACGACATATTACACTGGATGAGATTGGAAGACGTATTGCTCTTGGTGATTTCAAAGAATTAAATATAATTCTGAAAGGTGATGTTGATGGTTCAGTAGAAGCATTAACAGATTCTTTCCAAAAACTTTCTACGGAAGAAATACAAGTAAATATTATACATAAAGCAGTAGGTGCTATTACTGAAAGTGATGTGCTACTTGCTTCAGCTTCTGATGCAATTATTATCGGATTTAATGTACGCCCAATGGGTAATGCACGTCAGATTGCAGAAAAAGAAGAAATTGATATTAGAATGTATTCAATCATTTATGATGCAATAAACGATCTTAAAGATGCCATGGAAGGAATGTTATCTCCTGAAATGAAAGAAGAGATTACTGGTACTGCCGAAATTAGAGAAACCTTTAAAATCTCTAAAGTTGGTACAATTGCTGGTTGTATGGTGTTAAACGGAAAAATTATAAGAGATTCAGGTATTCGATTAATAAGAGAAGGTGTTGTAGTTTACACAGGTGAATTATCTTCATTAAAACGATTTAAAGACGATGCTAAAGAAGTTGCTAAAGGATATGATTGTGGTATGCAAGTGAAAAACTACAATGATATTAAAGAAGGTGACATTGTTGAATCTTTTAGAGAAGTTGCCGTTAAGAAAACACTGAAATAATTTAATATAGATACAAATAAAAAAAGCGGCTATTTAGCCGCTTTTTTTATTTTATAAAACTTTATTTTAATTTTTTCTTTCAGGCTTTAATATAAATGCGGAAGAAAATTTTTCTTTAATTTCTATTAAAGCTCTATCAGCATCAATTCTTGTGCTAAAATTACCAACCCAAACTTTATAATTTGGAGTTTCATATTTTATAGTTGCAGGCCATGTACTATATGAGTTTCTGTAACTTCTAATTGTAGAATTTGCTTTGTTTTTCTCACCATAATACAATTGAATAGTATAGCCGTCAGAAAGTTTATTTTCCTTTTCTAGCTCTTTTTTTAAGCTAAGAATTTGTGAAACCTTAGCATCTTCTTTTATGATAATAGTGCCGTTTTGGGCATGACTCTTACTAGGAATAAGGAAAATTAAAGAGCAGAAGAACAGCGCTTTATAAGTTAATTTAGTATTCATATTATCATGGTATTTTTGCAAATGTAAAACTTAATAACATTATAATTCCTCTATTTATTATTTAGAATTACTATAAATTAGTATTTAACACTTTGTTTGCATTTCTCAAATCAACATTAATATGTTACTTTTGTGCTTTATTTAGGCAAGTAAAAATACGAGTGTAATACTCTTTTAATATAACTAATTACATGCCAAACTATTGAAGATAATTTAACCATTAGTATGAAAAAGGTGAACTACCGAAATCTACCCTTAAAATTGTCATTTCTTCTGTTAGTGTTGACACTAACATTTTCCACTTCCATATATTCTCAAGAAGGAGGTGATGTTATGGCAGGTGAATCATTATTTAAAGCGAATTGTGCTGCTTGTCATAAATTAGATAAGAAAGCAACGGGTCCTGCTTTAAGAGGAGTTGCTGATAAATATGAAAAAGAATGGCTTTATGCTTGGATTAAAGACAGTCAGGGATTAATTAAGTCTGGAGATTCTAAAGCAAATGAATTATTTGCTGCGAACAATAATTCAGTAATGACTTCTTTCCCTCAGCTTTCTGATGCTGATATTGATAATATTTTAACTTATACAAGCCAACCAAAACCTGAACCTAAAATGAAAGCACTACCTATAACAGGTGGTGGCAGTAATGATAGTGGCGCTTCAAATGCTATTGTACTTGCTGCTTTAGTATTGGTGTTTTTATTATTAGTGATAATGTTATATCTGGTAAATAAAACATTAACAGGAATAGCTAAAGCAAATGGAGTACTAGTTGAGAAAGAAAAGAAAATGCCTATATGGAAAGTATTCGCTAAGAATCAATTCCTAATGTTAGTTTCAACTATATTCTTGTTGCTTGCAGGTGCATATTTTGTATTTGGTTATTTAAGTCAAATAGGCGTTGATCAAGGATATGCTCCTGTTCAACCAATTCATTATTCTCATAAAATACATGCTGGTGACAATCAAATAGATTGTAATTATTGTCATTCTTCAGCAAGAAAAAGTAAAACCTCAGGAATTCCTTCATTAAATGTATGTATGAATTGCCATAAAAACATTTCAGAATATGCAGGAGAAGAAGATCTTGAAAAAGGATACACCACTGACTTCTATAACAAAGAAATTGCAAAATTATATGATGCAGTAGGTTGGGATGTAGATAATCAGTCCTATACAGGTGAAGAAAAACCAGTTAAATGGGTTAGAATTCATAACCTTCCTGACTTTGCTTATTTTAATCACTCTCAGCACGTAACAGTAGCAGGAGTTGATTGTCAAAAATGCCACGGTCCAGTTGAAGAAATGGAAATTATGGAACAATTTGCTCCATTAACTATGGGATGGTGTATAGATTGTCACAGAGAGACAAATGTAAATTTGAAAGACAACGAATACTACGAAAAAATCCATGCCGAACTTTCTAAGAAATTTGGTGTAGAGCAGTTAACAGCTGCACAAATGGGTGGTTTAGAATGTGGTAAGTGTCACTATTAATAAAAAAAGGTAATTATATTAACGATATGTCATCAAACAAGAAATACTGGAAGAGTGTTGAGGAACTAAACGAAAATAGTTCTATTGTTAAGACGCTACAACAAAACGAGTTTGTAAAAGAAATTCCTACAGATGAATTCCTTGGAGATAAAGAAACTCTAGAGGCTTCATCAACGACTCGTCGCGATTTCTTAAAATATGTTGGATTTACAACAGCAGCTGCTTCATTAGCCGCATGTGAAGGTCCAGTTATAAAATCAATTCCTTACGTTGTGCAACCAGACGAGATTGTTCCTGGAGTAGCAAATTATTACGCTACAACAATGGCAGATGGTTTCGATTTTGCAAATGTATTAGTAAAAACAAGAGAAGGCCGTCCTATTAAAGTTGAAAGAAATAAGCTTTCAACCTCAGGAGGAAGTGTAAATGCTCGTGTTCAAGCATCTGTTTTATCAATGTATGATTCAAATAGATTGCAAGGACCACTAGTAGATAAAGAATCGGCATCTTGGGAAGAGTTAGAAATAGCATTCAATAAAAGTATGGATGCAATGGCTGGAAAAGAAGTGGTGTTATTAACACAAACTTTTGCAAGCCCTTCTACTTCTAAATTAATAAACGAATTTAAAGCTAACTATACTAATGTAAGACATGTCATTTATGATACAGTCTCTTCTTCGGAAGCATTAGATGCTTTTCAAAATAAATACAATACTAGAGCATTAGCTGATTACGATCTTTCTAAAGCTGAAGTTATTGTATCTGTTGGAGCTGATTTTTTAGGAGATTGGCAAGGTGGTGGATATAATGCTGGTTATGGTGAAAGCCGTATTCCTAAAAATGGAAAAATGTCTCGTCATATTCAGTTTGAAGCTAATATGACACTTTCTGGAGCAAATGCCGATAAGCGTATTCCAGTAAAGCCATCATTACAAGCAGAAGTAATAAAAGCATTAACAGGTGGGAGTGCTTCAGGATTACCTGAAAATATTGCTTCAGCTGTTGCAAATGCTAAAGCTCAATTAAGTAAAGCAGGAAGTAAAGGAGTTATTTTAACAGGAATTCCTAATGTATCTGCACAAACAATGGCACTTGATTATAATGCTAGTGTTGCTAGTGTTTGTATGGATATATCTCATCCAAGAATGATTAGAAAAGGAAATAATGCGGAAGTGATGAAAGTCATGAACGATGTTATTTCTGGAAGTTTAAAAGGTTTAATTACAGTAGGTGTTAATCCAGTTTATTCTTTTCCAAATAATCAAAAGTTTGCAGAAGCATATGCTAAATTAGATCTATCACTTGCATTTTCAATGCGAAAAGATGAAACTGCTGTTTTAGCAAAAATGGTAGCTGCAACTCCTCATTATCTAGAATCTTGGGGTGATACACAAATTAAAAAAGGAACGTTTGCTTTAATACAACCAACGATACGTCCAATTTTTGACACAAAACAATTTGAAGATTGTATGTTAAAATGGACTGGAAGTTCTCAAAAATATTACGAGTATATTAAAGAAACATGGTCTTCTAGTATTTTAGGAGGCGCTACTTGGAATCAAACATTACATGATGGTATACTTACTAGTAATGTTGAAGTTGAAATGGACGAAACTCCATTATCTGAAGGAGTAGGTGAAATTGAAAATAATACTTCACATGGAGCTTTAGCTTCTAATTCACAAGGAGGATTAGAACTTACTTTATATACTACTACTGCATTAGGAGATGGTCAACAGGCAAATAATCCTTGGTTACAAGAAATGCCAGATCCATTAACTAGAGCTTCATGGGATAACTATTTAACTGTTTCAGCAGTAGATGCTTCTGAAATGGGATTGATTAATGAAAATGTGGCAAATGGAGCATTAAATGGTAGCTATGTTAACGTTAGTGTTGATGGTATTGTTATAGAAAATGTCCCTGTAATCATTCAACCAGGACAAGCAAAAGGTTCAGTTGGACTTGCGCTAGGATACGGAAAAGTTGAAGCGATTCAAGAAGAGATGCAAACTGGTGTAAATGCATATGCAGTGTACCATAACTTTTCTTCAGTTCAAAATGTAATAATAGAAAAAACATCAGGGATGCATGAATTTGCATGTGTGCAATTGCACAATACCATGATGGGTAGAGATATCATTAGAGAGACTTCTCTAGAGATTTTCAATACAAAAGATGCTACAGAGTGGAATGCAATGCCAATGGTTTCTAAAGACCATAAAATGATTCCTGTAACTGATCCAGGTGCGGATTTATGGACTTCTTTTGATCGTTCTATTGGACATCATTTTAATTTATCAATAGATCTTAATGGATGTATTGGATGTGGAGCTTGTGTTATTGCCTGTCATGCAGAAAACAATGTTCCCGTTGTAGGTAAACAAGAAATACGTACGAGTCGCGATATGCACTGGTTACGAATAGATAGATATTATTCAAGTGAAGATTCATTTGTTGCAGATACACAAAAGAAAGATGATGCTAGTGGTCTTTTTGGAGAAACGGGAATTAAAGATACATTACATGAATTAGAAGTTGCCTCATTAAATCCACAGGTTGCTTTTCAGCCTGTAATGTGTCAACATTGTAATCATGCACCTTGTGAAACAGTTTGTCCAGTTGCGGCAACATCGCATGGTCGACAAGGCCAAAATCATATGGCTTATAACCGTTGTGTAGGTACTCGTTATTGCGCAAATAACTGTCCATATAAGGTGCGACGTTTTAACTGGTTCTTGTATGCGGAAAATGATGAGTTTGATTTTAACATGAATAATGACCTTGGAAGAATGGTATTGAACCCAGATGTGGTTGTGCGTTCAAGAGGGGTAATGGAAAAATGTTCAATGTGTATTCAAATTACACAAAAAACAATATTAGACGCTAAACGTGACGGAAGAGCTATAAAAGATGGCGAATTACATACAGCATGTTCTGCTGCTTGTGAATCTGGAGCAATAGTATTTGGAGATGTTAATGACCACGAAAGTGCAGTTGCAGCTTTGAAAGAAGATAAAAGAATGTATCACTTATTGGAAGCAGTTGGAACAAAACCTAACGTGATTTACCAAACTAAAGTGAGAAACACTAAAGAAGTTTAAACTAAGAAATAGCAAATAAAGATATGGCGTCGCATTACGAAGCACCTATTAGACAACCCTTAGTTACTGGAGATAAATCATACCATGATATCACGGTAGATGTAGCTGCTCCTATAGAAGGAAAAGCCAATAAAGCTTGGTGGATTGTTTTTACAATAGCCTTACTTGCATTTTCATGGGGTATTGGATGTATTGTTTATACAGTTTCCACAGGTATTGGAACTTGGGGATTAAATAAAACTGTTAACTGGGCCTGGGATATCACCAACTTTGTTTGGTGGGTAGGAATTGGTCACGCAGGAACACTAATTTCCGCGGTATTATTATTATTCCGTCAGAAATGGAGAATGGGTATTAACCGCTCTGCTGAGGCAATGACAATTTTCTCAGTAATTCAAGCAGGGTTATTTCCGATTATCCATATGGGCCGCCCATGGTTAGCATATTGGGTATTACCTATTCCTAATCAATTTGGATCTTTATGGGTAAACTTTAACTCCCCTTTACTTTGGGATGTTTTCGCAATTTCTACTTATTTATCGGTATCATTAGTATTCTGGTGGACAGGTTTATTGCCAGATTTTGCAATGATTCGTGATAGAGCAATTACTCCTTTTAATAAAAAGATCTACGGTATCCTTGCATTTGGATGGAGTGGGCGTGCTAAAGATTGGCAGCGTTTTGAAGAAGTTTCTCTTGTTTTAGCAGGATTAGCAACACCCTTAGTACTATCTGTGCATACCATTGTATCATTTGATTTCGCAACTTCAGTAATACCAGGATGGCATACGACTATTTTCCCTCCTTACTTTGTTGCTGGAGCAATTTTCTCTGGTTTCGCGATGGTTAATACGCTGTTAATAATCATGCGTAAAGTATCAAACCTAGAAAACTATATTACACTACAACATATCGAATTAATGAACATTGTAATTATGCTTACGGGTTCTATTGTTGGGGTCGCCTACATAACAGAGCTATTTGTTGCATGGTACTCTGGTGTTGAATACGAACAATATGCCTTCTTAAATCGAGCAACGGGCCCCTATTGGTGGGCGTACTGGGCTATGATGTCTTGTAATGTATTTTCACCTCAATTTATGTGGTTTAAAAAATTACGGACTAGTATAATGTTCTCATTTTTTATATCGATAGTCGTAAATATTGGTATGTGGTTTGAGCGTTTTGTAATTATTGTTACTTCGTTACACCGAGATTACTTGCCATCATCATGGTCAATGTTCTCGCCAACATTTGTTGAAATAGGAATTTTTATTGGGACGATAGGATTCTTCTTTGTGTTATTTTTATTATACGCTAGGACATTCCCAGTAATTGCTCAAGCAGAAGTAAAATCTATACTGAAAGGTTCAGGGTCAAAATATAAAAATCTTCGTGCAGAACATGGAGATGATGTAAAGCATTATGATGAATTTGGTTCAGATTCATCAACAAAATCTAAAAACAGTTAATATGGCTTCGAAAGTAATTCACGCTATTTATAACGACGACGACATTTTATTACATGCTGTAAAGCAAGTAAGAGATGAACATTATCATATTGAGGAAATATATACACCTTTCCCAGTACATGGTCTAGAAAAAGCGATGGGACTTGCAGATACTAGAATTGCTATTACTGCATTTTTATATGGAATAGTTGGTTTTACAGTTGCAATTGTAATGATGAATTTTATTATGATTCAAGACTGGCCTCAAGATATTGGGGGTAAGCCAAGTTTCAGTTATATAGAAAACATGCCTGCTTTTGTTCCAATAATGTTTGAATTAACTGTATTTTTCGCAGCACATTTAATGGTTATAACTTTTTATATGAGAAGTAAATTATGGCCATTTAAAAAAGCAGAAAATCCAGATGTAAGAACAACAGATGATCATTTTTTAATGGCAGTTGATGCTGGGAAACATGATGTGAAAACTGTTTCAGATTTCTTAACTTCTACCGGAGCGATAGAAATAAGTTTAATTGAAAATGATGAAGATCACTAATATGAAAAAGTTATTAAACATTGCAATTGTAATAATTGCTTCAGTAAGTTTGGTTTCTTGTTTTAATAATAATAATCGAAACTATCAATACATGCCTAATATGTATGAGCCAGTTGGATATGAAGCCTACGGTGATTATGATATAGAAGTATTTAAAGATGGACAAGAAGCAATGTTGCCCGCTGAAGGGTCAATTCCAAGAGGTTGGATGCCTTATGATTATGAAAATTCAACAGCAGGACTTGAGTTAGCTAAAGCGGAATTAAAAAATCCTCTAGCAGTAACTGAAAAAAACTTAGAAGAAGGTAAGAAAATGTACAATATTTATTGTGCTGTTTGTCATGGTAAAGCTGGAGATGGACAAGGAATTTTAGTACAACGTGAAAAGATTTTAGGAATTCCAAGTTATGCAGATGCGGGTAGAAATATTACTGAAGGAGGAACCTATCATGTACAAATGTTTGGATTAAATTCTATGGGTTCATATGCTTCTCAAACCAACGAAAAAGAACGTTGGCAAATTACGATGCATGTCTTAAACTTAAAGGCAACCTTAAATGGAGAATCGTTATTAGAATTAACAAAAGAAGTCTCAGAAGAAGTTGAAATTGGTTCTGAAGAAATTCATTCAGACAACGAGCATTAAATAAAAAATTAAGAGAAGAGCTAAAGATATGTATACGCTACCTAGTAAATTAAAACTTTTTGCGATCATTTTTATGGTTACTGGAGCCTTAGGAATTGTTTCTGGGTTTCTTAGTACTCCTAAAACAACAGCAGAAGTTAAGGAAATGATGGCATCTGGTCATGGTGATGATCATAATTTAGAAGCTAGTTCTAATGATGGACATGATGCTGTAGAGGGCACACATGGAGGTGAAGTTCCTCATGGAGATGATGCTCATGATGATGAAGCTCATTACGAGCATATAATGCATCAAATGCAAAATAGACCTTGGTCCGCAATTTATATTGCTTCCTTTTTCTTTTTTATGATTTCATTAGGTGTTTTAGCCTTTTATGCTATTCAATATGCATCGCAAGCAGGATGGTCACCTGTTTTATTTAGAGTGATGGAAGCGATAACGGCATACTTGCCTTGGGCTTCTGTTATAATATTAATATTATTATCACTTTCAGTAATGGATGTGAATCATATATTTCATTGGATGGATCCAGATTTAATAAATCCTGAAAGCGATAAATACGATAAATTAATTGACGGAAAAAGTGGATGGTTAAATAAAGCATGGTTCTTAATTAGAGCAGCAATCTTTTTATTAGGTTGGAATTTATACCGTCATTACTCTAGAAAGTTTTCAATTTTAGATGATACAGCGGAGGATAATCGCTATTTTAAAAAGAATTTTAGAATTGCAGCGGGTTTCTTAGTATTCTTTATCTATACTGAATCTATAATGTCATGGGATTGGCTAATGAGTTTCGATCCACACTGGTTTAGTACTTTATATGGATGGTATGTATTTGCTGGAATGATGGTATGTGGAATCACAGTAATTGCGCTAATAACAATCGTATTAAAAGCACAAGGATATTTAGAATTTGTTAATGACAGTCATATACATGATTTAGCAAAATTCATGTTTGCTTTTAGTATTTTTTGGACTTATTTATGGTTCTCACAATTCATGCTTATTTGGTATGCAAATATTCCAGAAGAGGTAACTTATTTTGTTACCAGAATTGAAGATTATAATCTTCCATTCTTTGGAATGCTAGCATTGAATTTTATATTTCCTTTATTATTGCTTATGAACAGTGACTATAAAAGAGTAAATTGGTTTGTTGTTTTAACAGGAATTGTTATTCTTGCAGGACATTATGTAGATCTTTTTGTAATGGTTATGCCTGCAACAGTTGGAACTTCATGGTATATCGGTTTACCTGAAATTGGGGCAATGTTATTTTTCTTTGGATTGTTTGTGTATGTAGTATTTACAGCATTAACAAAACAACCTTTAATAGCAAAACACAATCCATTTATTAAGGAAAGTAAACAATATCATTATTAATTACAATTATAGAATAAACAACGATGACCGCATTTTTAGTAGTTTTAGTAATCATTCTTTTTGGAGTTGCTGTTTGGCAAATGAATAAGATATTTCAATTATCTAAGCCAGAGCAAGACAATACTTCAGAAATTTCATCAGACAAAGACAATAGCCTTAATGGATATTTAATGTTAGGTTTTGTCATATTTATGTATGCTCTTTTAATCGCATGTTTTTGGTTATGGGGTGACGTTCTATTGCCCGTTTCAGCTTCAGAACATGGGGTGGAAATAGACCAACTTATGTTAGTGTCTATGGTATTAATATTTGTAGTAGGGATATTTACAGAATGGTTGTTGTTTTATTTTGCATTTAAATATAGAGGAAAAAAAGGCTATAGAGCATTATACTATGTTGATAACCATAAATTAGAATTCATCTGGACCATTATCCCGGTAATCGTTTTAGCGGCTTTAATTATCTATGGATTATTTACATGGACAGACATTATGTATGTTGATGAAGATGATGATCCAATTGTTATTGAATTATATGCATATCAATTTGATTGGAGAGCTAGATACTCAGGTGAAGATAATTCTTTAGGTAAAGCTAATGTACGTTTAATTGAAGGCGTAAATCAACTAGGGATTGATGTTTCTGATATAAATGCACAAGATGATATAATTGTAAATGAATTGCATTTACCTAAAGGTAAAAAAATATTATTTAAAATGCGTTCGCAAGACGTATTACACTCTGCTTTTATGCCTCACTTTAGAGCACAAATGAATTGTGTTCCTGGAATGATAACTCAGTTCGGATTTACTCCAACAGTTACAACGGAAGAAATGCGTTTGCAAGATGATGTAGTTGCGAAAGTTGGAAGGATTAATAAAATTAGAAGAAAGAAAAGTATTTTGTTACAAGAAAAAGGGGAAGAAGCTTTAGAAGTATATGAATTTGATTATATGCTACTTTGTAATAAAATATGTGGAAGTAATCACTACAATATGCAAATGAAAATTGTAGTAGAAACAGAAGAAGAGTATAAAGCATGGTTAGCTGAACAAGCAACTGTGGCATCAACTTTAAAAAAATAAATAACAGTAATTAGAGATATGTCAGCAAACTCAAACGAACTAGCAGTAGATCATCACGATGACCATGGACATCATCATAAAGAGACATTTATAACAAAATATATCTTTAGCCAAGATCATAAAATGATCTCTAAACAATACCTGATTACAGGTTTGTTTATGGCATTTATTGGTATTGCAATGTCATTGCTTTTTAGACTGCAATTAGCATGGCCGGATAAACAATTTACTGTATATGAAATATTTTTAGGAAAATGGGCTGAAGATGGCGTTATGGACCCTAATATGTATCTTGCTTTAGTTACAATCCATGGTACTATAATGGTATTTTTTGTGTTAACAGCGGGCTTAAGTGGAACTTTTAGTAACCTATTAATTCCACTACAAATTGGAGCACGTGATATGGCATCAGGGTTTCTTAATATGGTATCATATTGGTTATTCTTCCTATCTAGTATTGTAATGTTGCTTTCATTATTTGTTGAAGCAGGACCAGCATCTGTAGGTTGGACAATATATCCTCCATTAAGTGCATTGCCCCAAGCAATGCCTGGAGCAGGAACAGGAATGACTCTTTGGTTAGTTTCTATGGCAATATTTATTGCTTCTTCCTTATTAGGATCATTAAACTATATAGTTACTGTAATAAACTTAAGAACTAAAGGAATGTCTATGACTAGACTACCTTTAACAATATGGGCTTTCTTTGTAACGGCTATAATTGGTGTAGTTTCATTCCCTGTATTACTTTCAGCAGCTTTAATGTTAATCATGGATAGAAGTTTTGGAACTTCTTTCTTCCTTTCAGATATTTATATTGCAGGGGAAGTATTGCATAATCAAGGTGGTTCACCTGTATTATTTGAACACCTTTTCTGGTTTTTAGGACATCCCGAAGTATATATTATTATTCTTCCAGCCATGGGACTTGTTTCAGAAGTTCTAGCAACCAATTCACGAAAACCTATTTTTGGGTACCGTGCGATGATTGCTTCAATATTAGCGATTGCTTTCCTTTCAACAATTGTTTGGGGTCATCATATGTTTATTACTGGAATGAACCCCTTCTTAGGGTCCGTATTTACATTTACAACCTTATTAATTGCAATTCCTTCAGCGGTAAAAGCTTTTAACTGGATTACCACTCTTTGGAAAGGAAACTTACAAATGAATACAGCGATGTTGTTTTCAATTGGATTTGTTTCAACATTCATCTCTGGTGGTTTAACAGGGATTATTTTAGGAGATAGTGCTTTAGATATTAATGTTCATGACACTTATTTTGTGGTTGCTCACTTCCACCTTGTAATGGGAATATCAGCATTGTATGGATTACTAGCCGGTGTATATCATTGGTTCCCTAAAATGTTTGAAGGTAAAATGCTGAATAAAAAATTAGGGTATTTACATTTCTGGATTACGGCTATAGGTGCTTATGGAGTTTTCTTCCCAATGCATTTTATTGGAATGGCTGGACTTCCAAGACGTTATTATACAAATACAAACTTCCCTTACTTCGATGATTTAGCCGATGTAAATGTGGTAATTACTTTATTTGCATTCTTTGCTGCAATTGGACAATTATTCTTTATTTATAATTTTATCAACTCAATATTTAATGGAAAGAAAGGACCTAAAAACCCTTGGAAATCTACGACACTAGAATGGACTGCTGAAGTAAAGCATGTACACGGAAACTGGGATGGACCAATTCCTGAAGTATATCGTGGTCCTTACGATTATAGTAAGTTAGATAAAGATGGTAATGACTATGTTATAGTTGGGCAAGATTATGTGCCACAAAATGTACCTATACAAGACAATGAAGAAGTATTAGATCATTAAAAAATTCCTGCGGAAGTAGGAATCTCACAATATTTTAAATAAAAGACCCTTTCATTTTTGAAAGGGTCTTTTTTGGTTTTAGCAACCTGAATTGTACTTTTTTATTATTTATGGTAGCATTCGATTTGTATATTTGTTTTATGAATGAAAACCTTGATCCTAATTCAGAAGATTTTTCGCCAGAAGAAATAGATATGGAGCGTAAATTGCGCCCTCTTACTTTTGATGATTTTACAGGACAAGATCAGATTTTAGAAAACCTGAAAATATTTGTTCAAGCCGCTAATCAAAGAGAAGAAGCACTTGATCATACACTTTTTCATGGCCCTCCGGGTTTAGGTAAAACTACCTTAGCTTATATACTAGCAAATGAACTAGACGTTCATGTAAAGGTAACCTCTGGACCCGTATTAGATAAACCCGGTGATTTAGCCGGTTTATTAACCAATCTTGAAGAAAGAGATGTTTTATTTATTGACGAAATCCATCGTTTAAGTCCGATAGTTGAAGAATATTTATATTCTGCTATGGAGGATTATAAAATCGATATTATGATTGAGTCTGGACCTAATGCACGTTCGGTACAAATTAATTTAAATCCGTTTACACTAGTTGGAGCAACAACACGATCAGGTTTATTAACTGCTCCAATGAGAGCTCGCTTCGGAATTACTTCAAGATTACAATATTATAAAACCGAATTATTAACCACAATTGTACAGCGAAGTGCTACAATATTGGATGTGCCAATTAGTATGGAAGCTGCAATAGAGATCGCAGGTCGAAGTAGAGGTACTCCCCGTATCGCAAATGCTTTATTGCGAAGAGTGAGAGATTTTGCACAGATAAAAGGAGATGGTACTATAGATATTGCTATTGCAAAATACGCATTAGAAGCTTTGAATGTTGATGCACATGGTTTGGATGAAATGGATAATAAAATCCTTACGACCATTATTGAAAAATTTAAAGGTGGTCCTGTAGGTATTAGCACTATTGCAACAGCTGTTTCTGAAAGTACTGAAACCATTGAAGAAGTGTATGAACCTTTTTTAATCCAACAAGGTTTTATCATGCGAACACCTAGAGGTCGTGAAGTTACAGAAGCTGCTTACAAACATTTAGGCAAAATAAAAGGGCCTACGCAAGGAGGTTTATTTTAGGAAGTTTTAAAAATAAAATTTCGTGAACCCTATTTCAAATTATACCCAACTAATAAAATCTGAAGCCAAACGCCTCGGTTTTTTGTCTTGTGGTATAAGCAAAGCTGAATTTTTAGAAGAAGAAGCACCTCGATTGGAAAAATGGCTCAACAAGAATATGCATGGCGAAATGAGCTACATGGAAAATCATTTCGATAAGCGCTTAGATCCAACATTATTAGTTCCAGACTCAAAAAGTGTTGTGTCACTTTTATTGAATTATTTTCCTGCTGAAATCCAGAATGAGGAGAGTTATAAAATTTCAAAATACGCGTATGGAACCGATTATCACTTTGTAATAAAAGACAAGCTAAAACATCTTTTAAATTTCATTCAAGAAGAAATAGGCGAAGTCCATGGAAGAGCTTTTGTAGATTCAGCACCCGTGTTGGATAAAGTTTGGGCGGCAAAAAGTGGATTAGGTTGGATAGGGAAACATAGTAATTTATTAACGAAACAAGTTGGGTCGTTTTATTTTATTGCTGAAATAATAATCGATTTAGAGTTAGAATATGATACTCCAATTACGGACCATTGTGGAAGTTGTACTGCATGTATTGATGCATGTCCAACTGATGCAATTGTAGATCCTTATGTAGTTGATGGAAGTAAATGTATTTCGTATTTCACTATTGAATTAAAAAATGAAATGCCTTCTTCAGTAAAAGGTAAACTTGATGATTGGATGTTTGGATGTGATATCTGTCAAGATGTTTGTCCTTGGAACCGTTTTAGTCAATCTCATAAGGAGCCTTTATTTAACCCTAATCCAGAACTTTTAAGTAAGTCGAAGAAAGAATGGGAAGAAATAACACAGGAAGTTTTTCAAGAAATCTTTCAGAAAAGCGCAGTAAAAAGAACAAAATATTCAGGCTTGCTTAGAAACATAAATTTTTTAAAGAGTTAGAAAATATTGATGGGTGATGTTCAATAAAAAGAGGAAAGAAAAAAATAACAAGAATAAGCCCTAAACTAGCTTTAAGAATTTAGCATTTACAGCTATGGCAGATACAATTTTTATATTATATTTGGGGCATCAACTATAGATAGCCGATGATTACCCATATTCAGGGAAGATTAATTGAAAAAAATCCTACCGATGTAGTAATAGACTGTAATGGTGTTGGGTATTTTATTAATATCTCGCTGCATACATTTTCACATATCCCTACGAGTGAAAATGTAAAATTATTTACACATTTGCAGGTTCGAGAGGATGCGCATGTATTATATGGTTTTTCAAGTATAGTTGAACGAGAAATTTTTAAGCTATTAATATCAGTATCTGGAGTTGGGGCTAGTATAGCAAGAACAATGTTGTCCTCATTAAATCCAGAACAAGTAAAGGAAGCTATAGCATCAAATGATATAGCAACCATACAATCAGTTAAAGGAATTGGTTCAAAAACTGCACAACGCGTGGTATTGGATTTAAAAGATAAAATATTGAAAGTATACGGTTTAGATGATGTTTCTAACGTTTCAAGCAATACCAATAAAATTGAAGCGTTATCAGCATTGGAAACATTAGGTTTTGTTCGTAAACAAGCGGAAAGAGTTTGTGATAAAATTTATGCGCAAGATCCAAATGCTTCTGTAGAAACTATTATAAAACTGGCTTTAAAAAATTTGTAAAATTTGAACGCAAAAAAATACGATTTCAAGCATAGCTTTTTTAAGCTAATTTTAGTTTTAAGTATAATGTCTAGTACTGTTACTGTTACACAGGCACAAGATTCAACTAGCACAGGATTTTCAATGGGAAGATTAGATCTTCCTACACCTACAAGCATTCAAGATTTGTATACCTACGATCCTATTACGGAACGATATATATATACAAGAATGTTAGGGAGTTTTACCATTTCCTATCCTTTAATACTAACTCCTGAAGAATATCAGGCCTTAATATTAAAAGAGCAAATGAAGGCTTATTTTAAAGAGAAAATAGATGCAGTAGATGGTAGAAAAGAAGGGGCTGAAGAATTACAAAAAAATCTTTTACCCACATTTTATATCAATTCTAACTTCTTTGAATCAATATTTGGCGGAAATACCATTGAAGTTATCCCACAAGGTAGTGTGGAAATGGATTTAGGGGTGTTATTCTCTAAACAAGATAATCCAGCTTTTTCACCAAGAAACAGAAAAAATTTAACTTTTGATTTTGAGCAACGAATTAGCTTAAGTTTACTTGGAAAAGTAGGTGAACGACTTCAAATTACAGCGAATTATGACACTCAATCTACCTTTGATTTTCAAAACCAAATAAAATTAGAATACACGCCTACCGAAGATGATATAATTCGAAAAATTGAAGTGGGTAATGTAAGCTTGCCATTAAATAGTTCATTAATCCAAGGAGCACAAAGCTTATTTGGAGTAAAAACCGAATTGCAATTTGGAAAAACTACCATTACGGGTGTGTTTTCTGAACAAAAATCCGAAACCCGATCTGTCGTAGCTCAGGGAGGAGCAACAGTAACAGAATTTGATATTTTTGCATTAGATTATGATGATAATCGTCACTTTTTCTTAGCACATTTTTTTAGAGATAATTACGATAAAAATCTAAAACAATATCCTTTTATAAATACGAACGTTCAAATTACAAGAGCTGAAGTTTGGATTACCAATCGAAATAATAGTATTGAGAACGTAAGGAATATTGTAGCTGTTCAAGATATAGGTGAATCGGATGCAACAAACATTGGATTGCCTGTTCTTCCTGGAGGTTTTATTAATAGCGCAAGTACTGCATTTCCAGATAACTCAAATAATGACTTTAACCCTTTTGGAATAGATAACCCTTCAGTTCAAAGTATTTTAAATCCAGCGATTAGAGATGTAGCGACAGTTCAATCTGGTTTTACTGGCGTTCAAGTAAGAGATGGTCTTGATTACGTTGGACTTGAAAATGCCAGAAAATTACGCCAAAATGAATATGAGCTTAATAGTCGATTAGGATATATTTCATTAAATCAACGATTAAGTAATGATGAAATTTTAGGTGTGTCGTTCCAATTTACAGTAAATGGAAATGTGTATCAAGTAGGAGAGTTTTCTAATGATGGAATAGATGCAACAGGAGGAACAATTAATGAAGGAGAAGATGATCAAATAGATGGAATACCTCAAAATCTTGTAGTAAAACTTCTTAAGAGTAGTATCACAAATGTACAAGAACCTATTTGGGATATCATGATGAAAAATATCTATCCTTTAGGCGCTTTTCAATTAGAACGGGAAGATTTTAGATTAAATATACTTTATACAGATCCGTCCCCATTAAACTTTATTACAAAAGCAACTGAAAGTGTTGGTTTTCCGGAAACAGAGTTGCCAGAAGACGTAGATAATACAACGTTACTTAGAGTATTTAATTTAGATCGTTTAAACTTTAATAATGATCCACAGCAGGAAGGTGATGGATTCTTCGATTTTATTGATGGTGTCACAGTCGACTCTCAAAATGGACGAATAATATTTACAACCATTGAGCCTTTTGGATCTCATTTATTTGAGAAATTGGATACTACAATTGGAGGTCCAGAAGATTATGATAATCCTACTACTTATAATGCAAATCAGAATAAGTATGTGTATAGATCATTATATACTTCGACAAAAACGCAAGCAGAACAAGAGGATAGTGATAAAAATAAATTTCAATTAAAAGGTTCTTATAAATCAACAGGTTCTGATGGAATTTCTATTGGAGCGTTTAATGTACCTCAAGGGTCTGTGACTGTTACGGCAGGAGGTAGAACTTTAGTTGAAGGTGTAGATTATACTGTAAATTACCAATTAGGAAGAGTTCAGATATTAGATCCATCCCTTCAAAATTCAAATACTCCTATTAATATTACTACTGAAAATAATACTTTATTTGGTCAGCAGACAAAACGATTTACAGGGCTAAATGTAGAACATAAGTTTAATGAAAACTTCCAAATAGGAGCTACATATTTAAATTTAAATGAACGCCCTTTAACTCAGAAGTCTACTTATAATGCAGAACCAATTAATAATACAATATTAGGTTTTAATGCTACTTATTCTACACAGGTTCCTTTTTTAACAAGGTTAGTAAATAAATTACCAAATATAGATACAGATGTAGAATCTAATCTTTCTTTACGAGGTGAGTTTGCATACTTGTTACCAGGCGCTCCAAAAGTGGCTGATTTTGATGGAAAAACTACGGTGTATGTTGATGACTTTGAAGCTGCCCAAACAGAATTAGATATAAGTTCACCACAAAGTTGGTTCTTATCTAGTGCTCCTTTTAATTTTGGAGGTGAATTAGTAAATGATCCTAATAGCTTAGCGTATAATTATAAAAGGGCTGGTTTATCTTGGTACACAATTGACCCAGTATTCTATAGTAGTCAAAGACCAGGTGGGATAAATGATGAAGACCTTTCTTCACCATTTACAAGAAGAGTCTTTAGAGATGAAATATTTCCAAATCAAGATATTGTACAAGGACAAACGCAGGCATTATTTACATTAGATTTAGCTTATAATCCGAGTGAACGTGGACCTTATAACTTTAATCCAGATGCATTAGCAGATGGAGATTCAAATACTTTACCAAATCCTCAAGATAATTTTGCAGGTATTTCAAGGCAATTAACAACGACAGATTTTGAACGTTCAAATGTAGAATTTATCGAGTTTTGGGTAATGGATCCTTATGAGCATGATGACAGTCAGGGGAGTGGAAAAATATTCTTCAATTTAGGAAATATTTCAGAAGATGTATTAAAGGATGGTAGAAAGCAATATGAAAATGGATTACCAGAAGATGGTGGTTCAGCAAATACATTACCAACACAGTGGGGTAAAGTACCTACAAGTCAATCATTAGTGTATGCCTTCGATACTGAAGGACAACAAAGAACCAATCAAGATGTTGGGTATGATGGTGAAGGTGATGTTGATGAATCAAGTGACCCAAATCCAACCATTAACTCAATAGTTTCACAGTTTGGAGGAGATGACCCTGCAAGAGATAACTACCAATACTTTTTACAAGCTGAAGGATCTATTGTTAATCGTTATAAAAGGTATAATGGAGTAGAAGGGAATTCACCTGTTGAATTATCAGATACAGATAGAGGTTCAACTTCACAACCTGATGTTGAAGATATCAACCGTGACAATTCGATGAATACGATTGATAGTTATTTCGAATATGAAATAGATTTTAAAGATGGTTTAACAGTAAATGATCCATTTGTAGCTCAAATTAAAGAGCTTGATGTAACTACTCAAGATAATAATGTAATTCCTGTACGATGGATTCAATTTAAAATTCCAATCAGTGAACCAACAGATGTTATTAATGGAGCAGCAGATTTTAGATCAATTCGTTTTATGCGTATGTATATGTCAGGGTTTGAAGAATCCACTATATTACGTTTTGGTACTTTAGATTTAGTTAGAGGTGATTACAGAAGATATACTCAAACATTAGACTTATTAGGAGATGATCCTGATGATGATGATACCTTTTTTGAAAATAGAGCAGTAAGTATAGAAGAAGACGAAAATAGAGCTCCAATTCCTTATAGACTACCTCCAGGAGTAATTAGAGAAGAATTAAATAATAATAATAATTTAATTCGTCAAAATGAACAATCTTTATCATTAAGAGTAAAAGGTTTAGAAGGGGGTGATGGTCGTGGAGTATATAAAAATTATAGTATTGATATGCGTCAATACGAAAATTTAGAGCTATTTATCCATGCCGAACCTATAGATGATAATAGTTGTCCTTCTAGAATTGAAGATGGCGATATGGTTGCGTTTATTAGAATAGGAAATGATTTATCTCAAAATTTCTATGAAGTGGAAATTCCATTAAATCCAACAGATATTCCAATTGATACAAATACTCAAGGAACATCTGATCCTCAAGAGATTTGGCCTGTTGAAAACCGAATTAATCTACCATTAAAATTACTTCAAGAAGTAAAATCACTTGTTTTAGGAGGAGGATTAGAAGCGGATCCTATTACTGGAATATCTTATATAAGTCAATCAGATGATAGATTAACTACGGGATATTCAGGTCCAGAAAATGAGCTAAGAATTGGTATTAAAGGAAACCCAAGTTTTGGTAATGTACGTACCATCATGTTAGGGATGAAAAACTCATTAACAAATGAAGACGTTTGTGGAGAAGTTTGGTTCAATGAGTTACGTCTTTCAGAATTAAAAAATCAAGGTGGATGGGCTGCAATTGCAAGCATGGATGCTAATATTGCCGACTTTGCAACCATTAGTGCTGCAGGAAGAAGAAGCACCATAGGGTTTGGTTCAATCGAGCAAGGTCCTAATGAAAGAAGTCGTGAAGATGTACAGCTATATGACGTAGTTACTAATTTGAATTTAGGTCAATTATTGCCAAAAAAATGGGGAATCCAATTACCATTTAATTATGGACGCTCAGAAGAATTAATTACTCCTCAATACGATCCAGAATTTCAAGATATTGAATTAGATGCAAGGTTAGATGGAATTTCAGATAATGTTGAAAAAGATAGAGTTAAAGAACAATCTGTAGATTATACAAAACGACAAAGCATCAACTTTATTGGTGTTAGAAAAGATAGAACTGGAGATTCAAAACCAAGAATGTATGATGTTGAAAATTTAACTTTTTCGTATTCATATAATCAAATTGATCATCATGATTTTGAAATTGAAGATGCGGTAGATAAAAATGTAAGAGTAGGGGCTACTTATAATTATAATTTTACCCCAAAAATAGTGGAACCATTCAAGAAAAATGATTCCATATTTAATGGAAAATACTGGCAGTTCTTAAAGGATTTAAACTTTAATTATGCGCCTTCTAATATTTCAGTAAACTCAAGTATTGTTCGTCAATACAATGAACAAAAATTTAGAGAGTTTAATTTAGCTGATGGAAATATTGGAGTACCTACATTATTTCAACGTAATTATTTATTTGATTGGCAGTATACGATTAATTATAACCTAACAAATTCCTTGCGTTTTAATTTTGATTCATCAAATAACAGAATCATTAATAATTATATCACTGAAGAAGTAAATACAGATGGATCTATAGATTATAACGTAGACAATGAAGTGGGGGTTTGGGACGGATTCTTTGATATAGGAGATCCTAATAGGCATGCACAATCATTACAAGTAAATTATGATTTACCATTTAAAAAGTTTCCATTTTTAAAGTTTATTCGAGCAACCTATTCATATACAGGTGATTTTCAATGGCAAGATGGAAGTGAATTGTTAAGCAATATTCCAAATCCAGATGAAAATGGAGAACCTGCTTTCTTTGATTTAGGAAATTCAATTCAAAATGCAAGTACACACCGTATCAATTCTAGTATTGATATGAAAAGTTTTTATAGGTACATAGGGCTTAAGAAAATTAAGAAAAATAAAACTAGAAATAATAAGAGAGCAGAGAATGATGGTAAAGTAAAACCCGCTGCTGCTGCTGGTAAATCTTTAACAGGTGATAGTGCAGGTACAAAGACAGCATCTTCCTCTACTTCAAATTCATTAAGTGGAGGTCAACAGGCAATGAATACTTTAATTGGAATTGCTACATCAATAAAGAAATTTCAAATTAACTACCAGGAAAATAAAGGTATCTTTTTACCAGGGTATACGCCTTCGATAGGTTTTATAGGAACCTTAAGGCCTTCAGCTGGATTTACTTTTGGAAGTCAATCTAATGTAAGAGACTTAGCAGCTCGTAAAGGGTGGTTAACATTATATCCTGAATTTAATGAACAATATACTGAAGTAGATAGTCGTCAATTAGATGTTCAAGCAAATATTGAATTACTTCCAGGATTAAAAATTGACCTTAACGGTAATAGAGTATTCTCTGAAAACTTTTCAGAAAATTACATTGTAGAGGATGATCTATATAGATCCTTAACACCAAATACATTTGGAAACTTTAATATCTCTACCTTATTAATAAAAACTGCATTTTCTAAAAGTGATGAAAATGGATCTGCAGCTTTTGATGATTTTAGAGCGAATAGACTTATTGTAGCAAATAGATTAGCGGAAAAAAGAGGGATTAATATCAGTGACCCTGCAAACTTAGACGATGATGGTTTTCCAATTGGTCTTGGTAAAACAAGTCAGGATGTATTATTGCCTGCGTTTATTTCTGCATATAAAGGTTCAAGTGCTTCAAGCGAAAAAACAGGATTCTTAAGAGATATTCCATTACCTAATTGGGATTTAAAATATACTGGTTTAATGAAACTTAAATGGTTTAAAAAACGATTTAAACGTTTCTCAATTCAACATGGATATAGAGCTGGTTATACTGTAAATCAGTTTCAGTCAAATTTAGATTTCGATACGAACAATCCAAATGCAGTTGATCAAGCTGGTAACTTTAAAACTGAAATTATCTTATCCAATGTAAACTTAACAGAACAATTTTCTCCTTTAATAAAAATTGATTTTGAAATGAAAAATTCTGTTAAAATTTTAGCAGAAATAAGAAAAGATAGAGCTTTATCATTAAGTTTTGCTAATAATCTTTTAACTGAAATTCAAGGAAATGAATTTATTATTGGATTAGGGTATAGAATAAAAGACTTGCGAATTTCTACTAATTTAGGTGGAAAAAAGAAAGTCCTAAAAAGTGATTTAAATTTCAAACTTGACTTATCAAGAAGAGATAATAAAACAATCATAAGATATTTAGATTTAGAAAATAATCAAACAACTGCTGGCCAAACATTATATGGTATTCAATTTACAGCAGATTATGCCTTAAGTAAAAACCTTACTGCATTGTTTTATTATGATCATACATTCTCTGAATATGCAATATCTACAGCATTTCCACAAACAACTATTAGAAGTGGGATAACCTTAAGATATAATTTTGGAAACTAAAAAATTAACTAAAAAAATTAAAAGATGAATGTTCCTTCAAATTTAAAATATACAAAAGACCACGAATGGATTAGCATTGATGGTGATATAGCAACTGTTGGGATAACTGATTTTGCGCAGGGTGAATTAGGAGATATAGTTTATGTTGAAGTAGAAACTCTTGATGAAACTTTAGATGTTGATGAAGTTTTTGGAACAGTAGAAGCCGTAAAAACAGTTTCAGACTTATTTCTACCCCTTACAGGAGAGATTGTCGAGTTTAATGATTCATTAGAGTCTGAACCAGAAAAAGTGAATTCAGATCCTTATGGTGAGGGTTGGATGATTAAAATTAAATTTAGTAATCCTGAAGAAGTAGACCAATTACTAGATGTGGAAGCTTATAAAACTATCATTGGAGCCTAAGAAAATTTTATTAAGAGCGGTATTAATTTATACTTCCCTAATAACATTAGCTTTTTTATTACCTTCAATGGGTAGTATTAATCATTTCGATTTTTTTATTCCAATCGATAAATTAGTGCATTTTAGTATTCATTTAATCCTAGTTTTTATTTGGTTGAATGTAATTTTCATCTATAATAATAGGGTGATAAATTTAAAACGAATAGCCATTACAGTGCTAAGCTGTATAGTTTATGGCATAATAATTGAAATAGTACAACAGTTGTTTATAGAAACAAGAATGGCTGATTTTCTAGATATTATAGCTAATAGTGTAGGTACATTATTAGGGGTTTTAATTTTTTTAAAATTTAAATTCAGATTTAATTCTTGAAATATTTTATTTACAACAGATTTTGTATATTTTAGCAACACTATTAAAACTCTATTATGGAACCTAAAAAAAATCCCAAAGCTGATTTAAACCGTAGAAGCATGCTTTTCTTCCAATTAGGAATGATTTTAATGCTATTAATAACTTGGCAAGCCATTGAATATAAATCATATGATAGATCTGATATCGATACTGGTTTAGCTGATATTGGTGATGAATTAGATGAGGATATCCCAATTACTGATCAATTGCCTCCACCACCACCTCCACCACCTCCTGCAGCTCCAGAAGAAATTGAAGTTGTTGAAGATGAAGAAGAAATAGAGGAAACTATTATAGAGTCTACCGAAACAAATCAAGAAGAGGAGATTGTAGAAATTGAAGAGATTGAAGAGGCAATGGAAGAAGAAATTGCAGATGTACCTTTTGCAGTTATTGAAAATGTACCGATTTATCCTGGTTGTGAAAATGCGGGTAACAATAATGCAAAGAAAAAATGTATGTCCGATAAAATTGCGGCATTCGTAAATAAAAAGTTCAATACTGAATTGGCTGGAGATCTAGGCTTAGAAGGAAGACAACGTATATCTGTTCAATTTAAAATTGATAAAAACGGAAATGTTGTAAATGTTCGTGCTCGTGCTCCACATCCAAAATTAGAACAAGAAGCGGTTAAAGTTGTAAGAGCGCTTCCCAAAATGCAACCTGGAAGACAAAGAGGTAGATCTGTAGGTGTATTATATTCACTTCCAATCTTATTTCAAGTAATGGATTAAGTTTTATATAAAAAAAATAGTTTATCCCGTTTTTAACGTATCGTTAGAAACGGGATTTTTTTTTGGCATAACCCTTGTATTACTATAATATATATTAACTCTTAAACATATATATTATGAAATCATCTAAACAAATTTTGACAAATGACCATCCAAAAACATTTTCAAAAAGAGAAGATAAAAAGAGTGTAAGTATTAATTGGAATTCTAGACTTTTTTTTCAAGTTGGGCTTATCGTTAGTTTACTAGCTGTTTTCTTCCTCATGGAGAGTACTTTTGGTTTAACAGTACAACGAGAAGTAGCAAGAGTAGACCCTTTTGAATTGAATGAAAATGAAAACCTTAATTTTGAGGTTGAAAAAGCAAAAGTAATTCCAGTAAAGGAAAAGGTAAGGAAACTAGTTGTACCTAAAAGACCAATACTGACAACTATAATTACAGTAGTGCCTAATACAAATATTACAGAGACAGAATTAGGGACCACTGAAATTGAACCTAATGTAATAATAGTTGATACTAAACCATTAATTGATATTAAAACGAAAAAAACCCATAGTGTTTTAGGAGTAGAATTTGCTCCAGTGTTTCCAGGTTGTGAATCTCTAACAAAGAATAATGAAAAAATAGACTGCATGTCTACTAATATAAAATTATTTATTAGAAGTAAGTTTCGGACCGATAATTTTTCAGATTTAAATTCAGGAACCAAACATATTATTTATGTTGAATTTAAAATTGATAAAAACGGAGATGTGGTTGATGTAAAAGCAATTGCGCAACATCAATCTCTTATAAAGGAGGCTTCGAGAGTGATCAGTAAATTACCAAAAATGACGCCGGGTAAACAAGGGAATACAAATGTGGATGTAATTTATAGAGTACCAATTAGATTTAATATAGATTAAAAAATTAAAAACCCCGTTCCCATATACTGAGAACGGGATTTTTTTAAACGATAGCATTGTAAAAATTCCGTATCTTTCGAGAATAAAAGACCTATTTACAATGAAGAAATTTGCCTCATTTCTTATTTCTATTATTTCCATTTCTATGCTTTCTCAAAACTCTCAAAATAAATTTGAGAAGTATCCTGTATTTACAGAATGTGCTGAAGAAAGTATTTCAGAATTAGAAAATTGTTTTAACTATACATTGCAACAATTCGTATTTGCGAATTTTAAAACACCCGACGTAGTTTTTTCTGAAAATTATAAAGGTAATGTTGAAGTCTTTTTTGAAGTAGACAAAGAAGGATCTTTTAAAATACTCTATGTAGATGCTTTCTATAATGAATTAAAGGAAGAAGTAAAAAAAATATTTGGAATGCTTCCAAAAATTTCTCCGGCAACCTATAATGGAAACCCAGCATATGTTCAGTATACGCTGCCTATTCAAATACCATTAGAAGAACCCCTAAGAAATGATGAAGAAATTTCTTTAGAACAAAAAAGACAAGATCTATTAAAACTAGAATACGATTCAATTGAAAAATTACCCTATTCAAACCAAGAATTTCGAAGTAATATAAACATCCCATTGTCTCATCAAAACTACAGTCGTTTTGATCCTTACCTTAATAAAGTAGGTTTAAATAATCATACAGCTCAAAAACCTTTTGTTTATTCTGAAGTAAATAAATATTATAATTTTGAAGAAGAAAATAATAAACTTGCTAAAAAAACGACAAATTGGTTAGGTAAAAAATGGTGGAATGAACATATGGTTACTCTAGCTACTAAAGATTTTTGGATGACTTTAGACCCTGGAGTAGATTTACAAATGGGGAAAGACACGGATGCAGATATAAACACCTATAACAATACCAGAATGGTATATGTTCAAGGAGGATTAGGAAAAGGGTTTAGTTTTTATGCAACTATACAAGAGAGTCAAGGAAGATTTGCAGGCTATTTTAATCGTTTTGCAGAATCCATTAAACCTGATGGTGGAAACCCGGCTATTATTCCTGGTAGGGGGATTGCGAAATCATTTAAAAGCGACTCGTACGATTATCCAATTGCAACAGGTCATATTTCATATACTCCTTCAAAATGGGTAAACTTTCAATTGGGGCACGGTAAAAATTTTATTGGTGACGGTTATCGCTCCTTATTATTAAGTGATAATGCAAGTCCGTATCCATTTTTAAAAGTAAATACTACTTTTTGGAAGTTAAAGTATACTAATACATGGATGTCTTTGCGAGATGTTCGTCCAGAAGTTACAGAGTCCGGATCATTTAGAACAAAATATATTGCGAATCATTATTTAAGTTATAATATTTCGAAACGTTTAAATATTGGATTATTCGAGACGGTAATCTGGGAAAATGATAATAATAGAGGATTTGATTTTAATTATATAAATCCAATAATTTTTTATAGAGCCATTGAGTTTTCTACAGGCTCAAGGGGAGGGAACGCAATTATAGGTTTAAGCGCCAAATATAAATTTACAGATCGGATTAATGCCTATTCTCAATTAATAATAGATGAATTTTCTACGAGTGATATATTTGGAGGAGAAGGAAGTTATAAAAATAAAATAGGATATCAAGTTGGTGTAAAATATTACGATGCTTTTGGTGTAAAAAAACTATATCTACAAGCAGAGTATAATAGAGTTAGACCTTATACCTACTCACATAATTCAATAGTGTTAAACTACGGTCATAATAATCAATCAATGGCGCATACCTTGGGCGCAAATTTTTCAGAATTTATTGCAATTGCAAGATATCAAAGAGGAAGAATATTTGGAGATGTTAAATTCATTATTGCGAAAAGAGGTTTAGAGTTTAATACTGATGAAGATGCATTGTTTTATGGAGGTGATATTTATGGAACTGAGGATAATCGACCTGCAGATAATGGAAATGAACTAGCACAAGGAAATACAACCGATTTTTTTCATGCAGAAATCCAAGTAGGATACCTTATTAATCCAGCGACCAATTTAAAAGTATATGGGAGTGTTGTTTTTAGAGATTTTCAACCATTAACCAACACTGCAACTACGTTTGATAATCAAACCACCTGGTTTAATTTTGGTATACGAACCGATTTATTTAATTGGTATAATGATTTCTAAGAGCACTATTTTAATGTAGCGACATCTTTATGATAGTTTGCATAAATAAAACGATAAGAATATCATATTTAAATTGAAAAGAATAAAGAGGTTTGTATCTTTGCGCCACTTAAGATGAGCTTGTTGAATACCCAGTTGCAAATTGAAAAAAAATCTATTATTTCTAACTTTTTAGAAGTAACAAAACACAGACTTTCTTTAAGTATTGTGTTCTCCTCTATTGCAGGTTATTTTTTAGGTGCCGAATCTATCGATTATTATATTCTAGTATTACTAAGTGTAGGAGGCTACTGTATGGTCGGAGCTTCTAATGTCTACAATCAGATAATTGAAAAAGATTTAGATGTACTTATGAATCGTACAAAGAATAGACCAATACCTTCAGGTAGAATGTCAGTAAATACAGCTTTTATAATAGCAGTTCTATTAACCGGTACTGGAATAGCATCACTTTATCTAATAAACCCTATAACAGCAATGTTTGGAGCTATCTGCATATTTATGTATGTTAGTTTATATACTCCTTTAAAAACAAGAACACCTCTTTCTGTATTTGTAGGTGCATTTCCAGGAGCCATTCCTTTTATGCTTGGTTGGGTAGCGGCTACAGGTGAATTCGGAATTGAGTCAGGAACATTGTTTATGATTCAATTTTTCTGGCAGTTTCCCCATTTCTGGGCTTTAGGGTGGTTTTTATATGAAGATTATAAAAAAGGAGGATTTTTTATGCTTCCCACAGGGAAACCAGATAAAGGTACTGCAATACAAATTGTATTGTACAGTATTTGGACATTTCTAGCATCTTTAATACCAGTTTTTGGGGTGACAGGACGTTTATACTTAACGCCATTTTCAGGAATAATTATAGGAATTCTAGGTCTAGTATTTATCTATTTTGCAATACGTTTATACAAAATAGGAACCAATAAAGTGGCAAAAGAACTTATGTTGGCTAGTGTAAGTTATATAACTTTATTGCAGATAATATATGTATTAGATAAATTTATTAGATAATGAGCAATTTAGAAGAAGAAAAAATGGAGGAAATACTAGAAAATCAAAACGATATTAAAAAAGTACATCGTGCTAAAAAAATGATGTTGTGGTTTGGTATTGTAAGCTTAGGGATGAGTTTTGCTGGATTAACAAGTGCTTATGTAATAAGTAAAGAACGACCAGATTGGTTGACAGATTTTGTTATTCCTCAATCATTTTACTTCAGTTTAATTGTTATCATCCTTAGTAGTATTACAATACATTTTGCAAAAACGAGTATTGTTGCTAAAGAAAGTAAAAGAGGTATGATACTTCTTATTATAACTTTTCTATTAGGAATTTCATTTACATACCTTCAATTTAGAGGTTTTTCTGAAATAATTTCTAATGGATATTATTTTACTGGAAGTGAAAGTTCCATAACAACTTCGTTTATATATTTAGTAGTAATACTACATTTAACACATATTATTTTTGCTTTGATTTCAGTTTTAGTGGTAATTTATAATCATTATAAACAGAAATATGCAAATGGAAATACGCTGGGCGTAGAACTGGCAACAACTTTTTGGCATTTTGTAGATTTTTTATGGATCTATTTGTTTTTATTTTTCTATTTCGTTAGATAAAAAATATGCTTATTTTTGGACTTTTATTTTAAACCAAATTCTTTATATGGAAGCAACTGTTGCTAAAACAGGTACTGATGAAAAAACCTGGGGAGGAGGAAACCGCCCTTTAAATGCCAGTTATGGTAAAATGATGATGTGGTTTTTCATTGTATCAGATGCATTAACCTTTTCAGGATTTCTTGCCGCTTATGGATTTTCAAGATTTAAATTTATAGACTCATGGCCAATAGCAGATGAGGTTTTTACCCACATACCTTTTGTGCACGGTAATTTTCCGATGTATTATGTGGCATTTATGACTTTTATTCTGATTTTCTCTTCAGTAACGATGGTATTAGCGGTTGATGCGGGACACCATATGAAAAAGAATAAAGTAATTATTTACCTTTTCTTAACCATTATTGGAGGTCTTATTTTTGTAGGTTCCCAAGCATGGGAATGGAAGACATTCATTAAAGGAAGTTATGGAGCTGTAGAAACTAAAGGAGGTAAAATACTTCAATTTTTAGATTCAGATATAGAAGGTGATTCTCAAAGAATTGCAATTGGAGATTTCGCAATTGAAATACCAACTGTAAGAAAAGATCATATAGAAAGTGAAGGTATTTGGTATCAATCAGAACCTGCTAGTACAAGTTTTTCTTTAGAAGAAGTAACGAAAGGTTTTCTTGCTGACGAATCATTATTAATACGTACTCAATATTTAAATGATAGAGGTGAACGTATTATATTATCTCGAGAAGAATCTATGGCAAAAATTACTGCTGATGGTAAAATGGTAGTAGAAGGAGCAAATTTAAAACACAATGAATACGGAACCCCTTTATTTGCTGATTTCTTTTTCTTTATAACAGGATTTCACGGATTTCACGTTTTTTCTGGAGTAATGTTCAACCTTATAGTATTCTTTAATGTTATAATTGGAACTTACGAACGTAGAGGACATTATGAAATGGTTGAAAAAGTAGGTTTATATTGGCACTTTGTAGATTTAGTATGGGTGTTTGTATTTACTGTATTCTACCTTGTTTAAATTTTTAATTTTAAGAAATGGCACACGCAGAACATAATTTAGCAATTTTCAGAGGACGCTTAAAGTTTAAATCGAACATTCAAAAAATTTGGGGTGTATTTATATTACTTTCTATAATCACGATGGTTGAGGTAGGTTTAGGTATTGCAAAACCTGAATTTTTAGTACAAGGAAAATTTTTAGCTTTAAAATATCTTAACTGGATTTTTCTTATACTAACCATAGTAAAAGCATATTATATTACTTGGGATTTCATGCATATGCGGGATGAAAAAAGTGGATTAAGAAGAGCTGTGGTTTGGACAACTATATTCTTAATAATATATCTTTTATTTATTATATTGGTAGAAGGAGATTATATTTTTAACATCTATAAAGAAGGGTTTATTAAATTTAATTTTTAATAATTATTCATTCTTATTTATTATATAAAGCCCTGTTTTCAGGGCTTTTTTATTTATAATTAGATTATAACTAAAAATTAACTATAAAAAGGTTGCTCCTCCTTTTTTTACCAAGTATTTTTGCAATGTGGAAAAGTCAGATAAAATAAAAAAGTTTACAGTTTTAGGGGTCTTATTTTTATTGCCTATAACGGTGTATTTGTTTTTTGCTTCAGGAGTAAATAATTTCGGGAAACTTCCAATACTTACTGAAAATGTTTCAGATATTAAAAATTTCACTTCCTTAGAAGGCCCTTCAGTACAATTAGAAAACCATATTACCGTTCTCGGTTTCTTCGGAAAAGATGTAGAGTCAAAAAAAGCAAATGCTTTTAACTTAGCACATAAGATTTATAAAAAATACTATCAGTTTCAAGATTTTCAATTTATAATAGTTATAGATGAAAATCAAAAAGAAGAAGCACTTCAGTTAAAAGAAAAATTAAAAGAAATTGAAGATCCTAAAAATTGGAAATTTGTTTTTGCTAGTGAAGACGAAGTTCAGGAAGTATTTCATTCATTAAAAAGTAATTATTCTTTAGATAAAAATATGTCTAGCCCTTATGTATTTATAATTGATCATGATAATAATTTACGGGGTAGAGATGAAGATAAAGATGAAGATGAAGGAGTTTTATTCGGATTTGATGCGCGAGATTATTCAGAGATAAACAATAAAATGGATGATGATATTAAGGTGATCATTGCAGAATATAGATTAGCATTAAAAAAGTACAATTCAAATAGAGAAATTTAAAATGAAAAACTACTCATACATAGGAATCTCTTTTATTATATTAATATTCGGAATTTGGGCAGTACCAAAAATTGTGGATACAATTTCAGGTTCAGAATTAGCAGAGATTGGGATTGTTCCCCCTTTTAGTTTTGCCAATCAAGATGGAGAAACTATCACGAATAAAACCTATAAAGGAAAAGTGTACATAGTGGAATTTTTCTTTACAAATTGCCCTTCTATTTGCCCTGTTATGAATAGAAATATGGTGAAAATTCAGAATAAATATTTTGGTAATCCTAAGGTTGGCTTTGCATCTTTTACGATAGACCCTGCAACAGACACCCAAGAAGTATTAAAACAATATGCCGAAAAATATAAAATTTCAAGTCCGAACTGGCATTTACTTACAGGTGAAAAGGAGAAAATATACGAACTAGCGAACAGTGGATTTAATTTGTATGTCGGTGAAAATGAAGAAATAGAAGGAGGTTTTGAGCATTCAGGATTTTTTGCTTTAATAGATCAAGAGGGGAATATTCGTTCTAGGCTAGATGAAAATAAAAATCCAGTTATTTATTATGATGGTTTAGAGGATAAGGGAATCCAAATGTTAATTGAAGATATAAAAAAGTTATTATAAAATGGCGAAAGAGATTTTAGAAAAATCAAAAAAATATACTAAGTGGATTTGGGTTTTATCCATCTTAATTCCAATTGTAGTTGCACTTCTTTTTAGTGTTAGAATTCCAGGTGTTGAGCGTATAGCATTTTTACCACCTTTGTATGCAAGTATTAATGCTATAACGGCAATTCTATTAGTTCTTGCTGTATTTCAGATTAAAAAAGGAAATAGAAAAACACATGAAAAAATGATGAAAACAGCAGTGGCATTATCTGCGCTGTTTCTTGTTCTTTATGTTCTTTATCATATGACTTCAGATTCAACAAAGTTTGGCGGCGAAGGAATTATAAAAAGTGTGTATTACTTTATTCTTATAAGTCATATATTATTATCAATCATTATTATTCCTTTTGTATTAATCACTTTTGTAAGAGGAATTACTTCAGATTTTGAAAAACATAAAAAAATAGCCAAAATTACGTTTCCATTATGGCTTTATGTGGCGGTTACTGGCGTTATAGTTTATATCTTAATTTCTCCTTATTATTAATAATATGCGGCTAAAATTTATTTTATTAACTCTATTATTCATTATAGCGGTATTACCTGTAGATGCTCAATGCGCAATGTGTAGGGCTGTTATAGAAAGTGATGAGAGTGGGCTTGTTGCAAAAGGAATTAATAATGGGATTGTATATTTAATGATGTTCCCTTATTTGTTAATTGCAGGAGTAGGTTATGCAATTTATAAAAGCAGAAAAAAGGCAAAAAAAGAATAAACTATAATTTCTTCATATTTAATGTAACAATAGTGCTTTAGAGGAGTCTTATTTAATCTGAAAAGGCTGTAAGTCTTAACAACACTTTCACATATTGCAGTGAATTATTTCTGTAAATTGTCAATTAAAAACTAGGCATGATTAAAATTAATAACTTACATAAATCGTATGTAATGGGGAGCAATTCTCTTCATGTTTTAAAAGGAATTAATTTTGAAGTAGAAGAAGGTGAAATGGTTGCTATTATGGGTTCTTCAGGTTCTGGAAAATCTACATTACTTAACATTTTAGGAATTTTAGATGAAGCCAATGAAGGTGTATATGAGCTTAATGATAAAGTGATTAAAAATTTAAATGAAAAAGTAGCAGCTCAATACAGAAGCAAATTTCTCGGTTTTATATTTCAGTCTTTTAACTTAATAGGCTATAAATCTGCATTAGATAATGTTGCAATGCCCTTATATTATCAAGGAGTTAAACGTAATGTCCGAATGGAAAAAGCGATGCATTATCTAGAAAAAGTTGGTCTTGCAGATTGGGCTTCACATTTACCAAATCAATTATCAGGTGGTCAAAAACAACGTGTAGCAATAGCTCGAGCTTTAGTAAGTGATCCTAAAGTATTACTTGCTGATGAGCCTACTGGAGCATTAGACAGTACTACATCGTATGAAGTAATGGAACTTATTCAGGGCATTAATGATGAAGGAAAAACAATCTTAGTAGTTACTCATGAAGATGATATCGCTCACATGTGTAAGCGAATTGTGCATCTTAAAGATGGAGTAATTATTGAAGATATTAAGGTGAAACAAGTAAGAGTTAAAGCCAAATCTCATGTTTAATATAGAACGTTGGCAAGAGATATTTGATAGCATGGGCAAGAACAAATTGCAAACCTTTTTAACAATGGTTTCTGTTTTTTTTGGAATTTTTATTTTGGTCATACTTGTGGGCTTCAGTAGTGGGATTGAAAATGGCGTTCGGAGTGAATTCGAACAGGATGCTACTAACCGACTTTCGGTATGGACGGGAATGACCACTAAAGGTTACAAAGGGCTCAATCCTGGGCGCGTTATTCAACTTCGAAATGGTGATTTTGATGAAATGAATAGGAAGCATAAAGAAAATATAGAATACAAAAGCGGGCTGTACTCCATTTGGGGCGCCGAAGTAACTTATGGGAATCAGAATGGAAACTATAGAGTAGAAGGAGCTGGGCCAGATCAACAGTTCATCGAAAATGCAACTATGGTTTCGGGACGTTTTGTGAATCAGTCAGATATGGATGCTGGTTTAAAAATTGCCGTTCTTGGTAATCAAATGAAACAGGATCTCTTCAAGGATGAGGAAGCTGTTGGCAAATTAATAAAGGTCTTTGGTATTAACTTTTTAGTAGTTGGAGTTTATACAGACCCTGGTGGTGAACGTGAAGAGAACCGAGCTTTTATTCCTGTGACAACGGCACAGCGAGTTTTTAACGCAGGAGATAAGTTGCGTTCCTTGGTTTATACGGTGAAAATGAGTGAAGATTTTGATGAAGCAGTTGCCTTGTCGGCTTCGATGAAGGATCAATTCGAGAATGACCTCAAATCAAAACACAGCGTTGCTCCAGATGATACAAGTGCTGTTCGTGTTTTTGACACTTTAGAAGAGGCCAAACAAATTTATGGACTCATCGACACTATTCGAATGGTTTTTTGGTTTATAGGGTTAGGAACGATTATAGCAGGAGTGATGGGAGTGAGTAATATCATGCTAATTGTTGTGAAGGAAAGAACAAAAGAAATTGGAATTAGGAAAGCCATAGGAGCTTTACCTAGCTCAATTATAGCAATGATTTTGCAAGAAGCTATTTTTATTACAGCAATTGCAGGTTTTATGGGATTATTTGCCGGTGTAGCTTTATTAGAATTAGTGGGCCCACAAATTGAAAGTGATTTTATTAAGTATCCACAGGTTGATTTTAATACAGCTATGATTACAGTGTTTGTTTTGATCGCTGCTGGCGCTCTAGCAGGATTTATCCCTGCAAGACGAGCTGCACACATTAAGCCAATAGATGCACTAAGAGACGAATAATATGTTTAACAAGGATCGTTGGAACGAAATATTAGAGGCGTTGAACGCAAATAAAGTAAGAACTTTTCTTACTGCTTTTGGTGTGTTCTGGGGTATTTTTATCCTGGTTACACTTTTAGCTCTTACCAATGGATTACGGAACGGTGTTCAAGCAGATTTTGGTGATTTTGCAACCAATTCTATTTTTATGTGGACACAAGGAACTTCAATGCCTTATAAAGGACTTCCTAAAGGACGACGTTTCAATTTTAAAACGGAGGATGTTGAGGTTTTGAAAGAGCAGATACCTGAGCTTAAGTATGTGTCTCCCAGAAACCAGCTAGGTGGATTTCGAGGAGCCAATAATGTGATAAGAAATGAGAAGTCGGGTGCTTTTAGTATTTATGGCGATTATCCAGAGTTTATAAAACAACAACCCATGGATATTATGGAGGGACGGTTTTTAAGTTATGGTGATATTGAAGAAAAAAGAAAAGTTGCCGTAATTGGAAAGGATGTGATTAATGGTCTATACGATAAGGGAGAACAAGTCATTGACACCTATATCAAAATTAATGGAATTAATTTTTTAGTAGTAGGTACGTTTAAGATGGGTAATAGTAATGGGGACAGTCAAGACGAGAGCAATACCATCTATGTACCATTTACTACATTTGGGCAAGCGTTTAATAGGGCGAATAATGTTGGTTGGATGGCAATAACAGCTCATGATAATACAAGTATAACAAGATTGAAGCCAAAAATTATGGCTACTATGCGTGAGCAAAGAAATATACATCCTGATGATAAAAGAGCCATAGGAAGTTTTGATTTGGCCGAACAATTTGCACGAATAAGTGGATTGTTTACCATTCTATCATTGGTTGGATATGTGGTTGGAGCTTTGGTATTAATTTCTGGAGCCATTGGAATTAGTAATATTATGCTTATCGTTGTAAAAGAACGAACCAAGGAAATTGGTGTAAGACGAGCCTTGGGAGCCACCCCATGGAATATTAGATTACAAATTTTACAGGAATCAATATTTTTGACCATAATTTCTGGAATGGCAGGAATCGCTTTTGCCTCCTTTTTAATCTGGATAATGAATACTATTTTAGATAGCGTTGGTCCTGTTAAAAACTTTGCAAACCCTTCAGTAAAAATTGGTGTTGTAGTAACTGCCTTCATTATATTAATTATCTCTGGAGTCTTAGCTGGACTTATCCCAGCTGTTCGCGCTACAAAAATGAAACCCGTGGACGCTTTGCGAACCGATTAAATATATAATTATTAATAATCAATTACTCATATGAAACGAATTGGAACCATTATAGTACTAGCCCTTATAGTCTTAAGCTGTGTAGGTGGTGTATACTATCTCTATCAAAAAAATCAAGAAGACCCAGTGACGTATGCTACGGAGTCAGCATCCAAAGGGAGTATTATTAAAAAGACAGTGGCAACGGGTAGTATTGTGCCTAAGGAGGAGATCCTCATTAAACCGAATATTTCTGGAATTATTGATGAAATATTCGTAGAAGCAGGTGATGTTATCAAAGCTGGAGATCTTATTGCAAAAGTTAAAGTTGTTCCCAATGTGAATTCTCTTAGCAGTGCTAAGAATAATATTAATTCAGTAAGAACCCAGGTGGAGACAGCCCGTTTAGCATTGGAAAGTGAAAAAAGTATATATAATAGGCAAAAGGGACTATTCGAAAAAGGAGTGGTTTCTGCGAACGAATTTGACAGAGCTAAGTTGAGTTATAATCAGGCTCAACAGCGATACAATCAGGAGAAAGTAAGTTTGTCTGGTGCGCAACAAACGTTTGATATTGTAAAAACAGGAACTACAAGAGGTTTGGGCGCTTCAGCTAATACAGAGATTAGAGCAACAGTATCTGGGATGGTATTGGATATTCCAGTGAAAACAGGAAATCAGGTTATCGAATCAAATAATTTTAATGATGGTACAACAATAGCAATCTTGGCTAATGTAGATGAAATGATTTTTGAAGGTAAAGTAGATGAAAGTGAGGTGGGTAAAATAAAAGAAAATTTACCATTAGAAATTACGGTAGGTGCCATTGAAAATAAGAAGTTTGATGCCATCTTGGATTATATTGCTCCAAAAGGAGTAAGTGAAAATGGAGCGATTCAATTTGAAATAAAAGGAACACTTAACATACTAGATACCACTTTTATTAGAGCAGGCTTAAGTGCTAATGCTTCGATTATTCTAGCTCGAGCAGACAGTGTCTTGACATTAAAGGAAGCACTCATTCAATACGATGTTAAAACCCAAAAACCCTATGTTGAGTTAGAAGTAGGGGATCAAGATTTTGAACGAAGAGATATAGAGCTAGGAATAAGTGACGGGATCAATGTAGAAGTAAAAAGCGGTGTTTCGATAGAGGATAAAATAAAAGTTTGGAATCAATTAAAGCCTGCTAATCAATGGGGAGGTCAATAATTGTAACAATTTTTGTAACAATTTTAACATTTAAAAGACAAATTCAACAACAACAATTAATATGAAGAAGTTAGTAATTATATTTTTATTCCTCAGCATCGGTTTTTCTGTAAGTGCTCAAAATAAAAAATGGACCTTACAAGAATGTGTTGAGTATGCATTAAAAAATAATATTTCAGTGAAACAATCTGAATTAGACGTTCAACTTTCAGATATAGAAAAAAGCGATGCCTTTGGTAACTTTTTTCCTAATTTGAATGCTTCTGCTTCAAATTCATGGAATACAGGTTTAACTCAAAATATTACAACGGGAGTATTAGAAACTCAAACCTCAAGAAACTCATCGTATAGTTTTAGTGCAGGGGTTAATATATTTAATGGTTTACGTAATCACCGACAATTTCAAAGAGCCAAGCTATCGCAATTGGCTTCACAATATAATCTTGATAAAATGCAAGATGATATTGCTTTATTTGTAGCCAATAGTTTTTTACAAGTGCTTTTAAATAAGGCAAATTTAAAAGTCATTCAATCTCAAAATGAAGTAACCCTAGAGCAAATAAAGAGGACACAAGATTTAGTAGATGCTGGAGTACTTCCAAGAGGAGATTTATTAGAAATTCAAGCGACTAATGCTAGTGAAAAACAACGAATTGCTGTGGCTGAAAATACAGTAACAATTTCTCTTATTAGTTTAGCACAATTATTGTTAGTTAAAGATTATCCTTCTTTTGATATAGTTGATGATAATTACAATATCATTGATGATGGATTTTCTTCAAAAAATGTGGATGAAGTGATTGAAGCAGCTAAAGAAAATAGATACGAAGTTAAGATTGCTGAAAAAAATGTAGAATTAGCTGAGAAAGACCTACAAATTGCAAAAAGTTCTTATTTACCTTCTCTAAGCGGTTTCTTTAATTACAATACCCGTGAATCTGGTTCTAATAGATTTGTACAAGGTGTAGATACTGACAATCCATTAATTACAAGTGATATTGGTATAGTAGAATCTACTGGACAAAATGTGGTAGGTACTTTTTCTAATACTATTATTGAAGAATTAAACCCCTTGCCTTATGGAGAACAACTATATTTAAATGATGGTATCTCTTATGGTGTGTCTTTAAATGTACCTGTTTTTAATGGGTTTTCAGCCCGCAATAATGTAAAACGTAGCAAGGTAAACGTTTTACGAAGTGAGTTTAGATTAGAGCAAGCTACACTCGATTTAGAATCTAATGTATATCAAGCATTCGTTGACTCTAAAGGAGCTTTAAAATCATATGAGGCAGCTTTAGCTGCATTAGAATCTCAAAAATTAGCATATCAATACGCAAAAGATCGATACGATGTTGGATTAACAAACGCATTCGATTTTAGTCAATCTAAATTGAGATATGACAATGCACAAATAGAAGAAAATCGCTCTAAATATGATTATATTTTTAAATTGAAAGTATTAGAATTATATTTTGGAGTGCCTGCAACAGAACTTAAATTTTAGATATGAAGAAAAAAACACTTATTTGGTTAGGTTCAATAGTTGTAATTCTATTGATTTTATTGATGTTTGGTAAAAAACAAGGGTGGTTTGGTAAAAGTGGACACTTTAAAGAAGTAGAAATTACCAAAATTGAGTTAATGGATATAATTGAAACTGTTGCTGCTACAGGTAAAATTCAACCAGAAATAGAAGTAAAACTTTCTTCTGAAGTCTCAGGTGAAATTATTGAACTGCCAATAAAAGAAGGACAGCAAGTTAAAAAGGGAGATTTATTAGTTAAAATTAATCCCGATTTAATTCAAGCAGTTGTTAACCAATCACAATCTGGATTACAGAATATGAGAGCTCAATTAGCTCAAGCAGAAGCAAGTCTTAAAAATTCAAAATCCAATTACGATCGTAGTAAAGCCTTATTTGAAAAAGGTGTAATTTCAAAATCAGATTGGGATAATGCAATCGCAGATTACGAAAGAGCGCAAGCGAGTGTACAATCGATGTATTACAATGTTCAAAGTGCAGCGTCAACGGTAAAACAATCAAAAGATAATTTGTCTCGTACTTCGATATATGCACCTATGGATGGTACCATTTCAAAATTGTCTGTCGAACTTGGAGAGCGAGTTGTTGGAACAGCACAAATGGCAGGAACTGAAATAGTAAGAGTTGCTAATTTAGATAATATGGAGGTTGAGGTAGATGTAAATGAAACCGATATTGTAAAAGTAAATATTGGTGATTCTACCATTGTTGAAGTGGATGCATATTTAAAAAGAGAATTTAAAGGAATTGTTACTGAAATTGCAAATTCTGCTGAAAACGCTGCGTCTGTAGATCAGGTAACCAATTTTAAGGTAAAAGTTAGAATAGTTCCAGAATCTTATATTGATTTAACCAAAGGTAAACCAGAACATTATTCTCCATTTAGACCTGGTATGACTGCAACTGTAGATGTAATTACAGATAAAAAGGAAAAAATTATAGGAGTGCCGATTAGTGCTATTGTTATTAAAACAGATACCTCTTCTTCTAAAAAGATTGTGGTTAAAAAAACTAAAGCTGAAAATGTAGAAAAGTTTGAATGTGTTTTTGTTAAAAATGGCAATGAAGCAAAACTACGTATAGTTACAACTGGAATTCAAGACGATTCTAACATTGAAATTATTTCAGGATTAACTGAAGATGATGAGGTGGTTACAGGTCCTTATACTGTGGTAACAAAATCATTAAAACCAGGAGATAAGATTGAACAAATTTCTTCCGAAGAAGGAGAAAGCGATAAAGAAGAGGGATAATGGCAATCATATTATGTCTTGAAACATCGACAACAAACTGTTCTGTAGGGCTTTCAGTTAATGGAAGCATTGTTGCTTTAAAAGAAGATAATAGCAAACACTATTCCCATGCTGAAAGGCTGCATGTTTTTATTGAGGAATTATTAATCGAAAATAAAATCACAAAAGCTAATTTAGATGCAATAGCAGTAAGTAAAGGTCCAGGGTCCTATACTGGACTTCGAATAGGAGTTTCAGCCGCAAAAGGGCTTTGTTTTGCTTTAGGTATCCCTTTAATATCTATTCCAACATTAGAGATATTGGCAAATCAATTGCAAATTGAAAATGGAATAATTGTTTCGATGCTAGATGCGCGTAGAATGGAAGTATATTCTTCGGTTTATGATAATGATGTTATCGAAGTTAGGGAAACTAGAGCTGAAGTGCTAGACCAAGAATCCTTTGCGGAGTATTTAAATGATGATACCGTTTTTTTTATAGGGGATGGTGTTGAAAAATTTAAAACGCTATGTTCCCATAAGAATGCTAATTTTGTTGAAGATAGAATGCCATCCTCTAATGAAATGGCTTTATTAGCAGAAAAAAAGTATAAAAAAAGCGACATCGAAGATGTCGCCTATTTTGAACCTTATTATTTAAAAGATTTTGTTACCAATTAGCATCTTTCATTGAATCGAAATAACGTACTATTTTTATAAAAATATTTTCATCAGTTATATCTAAATCATCATTTATTAATCTTCTAGTACTTGTTGTTATATAATCTTCACCTACAATAATAGCTTTAATTTCATTTTGAGCTAAAGTTAATTCTGTTAAACAAACAAAAATTATTAATATGTAATACTTTTCATATGCTATTTATTCATATTATAAATTTGCAAATAAAAAAAGGCAACAAATTATTTGCTGCCTTTTTTGTTATTTATTTTATTCTTTAAAAGATTTTAAAGCATATTAGTATCGCAATATCTAAAGGCTTTAATTAATCCTTTTTCTTCTGTGATGTCAATTTTATTAGTTTTAATATAAGATTTGATGCCTTTATTAAGTTCACTAAGCATTTTAATTGTTTTGCTTTTTGAAGATGGAACTTCATTCATTTTTCCATCTTTTGACATTATATAATATAAAGGCTTGTCTTTAAAGTTAGCTGGAATATCTCTTTCGAATGATGTTTTAGCTTTTTTCTCTGGATAATATTTTTTGATCAACTTTTTATATAGCATTACATTTTTTCCTTTTTGTAACTCTAAAAAGTAACCTCCTTCAGGTATTCCTTCTGTTTTTGCTATGTATACAAATTTATCATTAATTATCGTAACATAAATATCTGGAGATTTTGTTAAAGCTTTTAAATCTGATTCTTCATCATTAGGATATTCTTTAACCTCCATTTCATCAGCATAAATATTATATCTTAATGATGTATTAGGAGCTGTATTCTCATTGTTAATATATATATCTCCAATTAAGAAGTTTGGGTTGTTATAAGGAGTTCCTTCGTATACATCTAAGTAATCTAGGTTTAAATTATTTCTAGTAATATGTTCAAACATTACTGTATTCTTTCTAGTTTGCATTCCATTTTGTGCTTTTACTTCAGAAAATGAAATGATACTTAGTAAAGAAAATATTAAAATATTTTTATTCATGGTATTTTTATTAAGTATGAGCAATTTATTATATGGTAAAAGTAAACAGGAATGAGGGTTTAAACAAGTCTATTCAACCTGTATTTATAAAAAGGGGGTCGGTATTTATAAATACCGACCCCCTTAATCCATTAAGGTGCATATTATAATGAATTATAATATACTACAACCTTTTTCAGCCCTTTTTCCTTTTTAATATTAAGCTTATTTTCTTTAAGAAAAGCTTTTATTTCTTTTTTATGGGAACCAAAGGTCTCAATTATTCCATTTTTCGAATTAGGTAATTCAAATAATGTTCCTTCTTTATTTAACAAATAATATACATCATCACTTTTATATGTTGCTTGTGTATTAACCGCCATAGAGCTATATGCTTTTTTACCTGGTATAAACTTCTTTTTAATCTTTTTTAAATACGATATATTTTCACCTTCTTGTAATAATAGAAAATATCCATTTGCTGTATTTGTGCTATTTGGGCGAATAAATACAAACTCTTTAATCCCTATTTTAATACTTAGGCTATTTTTCTTAAATAATGTTTTAACTAAATCGCTAGTTGGATTTAGACTATTTTTTATTTCAAATTCGTCTTTACTTGCATTATATCTAAGGCTTTTATTAGTAGCCAATAATTCTCCATTTTTATAAATGTTTCCTTTTATAAACACTTCATTAAAATAGGGAGATCCCGTATAATCATTTGAATTTTCTTTTAAGTTGATTGTTTTGTTCGAGATATATTCACTTTCTAAATTATTATTGAAAGATTGTTGAGAAGAAGCAGTGTAGCTTATTAGTAATATTAAGTAATAAAGAGAGGTTCTTTTTTTCATTTTTTTTTTAATTATAGATTTATAAAACAGTTAACATTCTATTTACCCTACGCCTTTTTTTTAATTTAACATAAAATTAATAATATAGCAATTGTAAATAAATTTGTTTATAAATGTCCAATAGGTAACGCCTATAAACATTAACTAATCCGAAGAAAGTTTACTTTATGATTTTTTTTAAATTGAGGGGTTAAAGTATAGAGTGATAGTATTGAAGGAGACGCTTTATATCTATCTCATTTTTTATTTTCAATTTGCTTTTTTTAGCAAAACTTTTCATTTCTTTTTCTTTAGTTTTAAAGACCTTATAAAATTTGGATTTGCTTTTAGGTAACTCGTAAAACTTAGTGTCCTTTGAAACTAAATAGAGCGTATTATTTGTAATAAATTTTGCAGGTGTGTCGTTTTCATACGAAGTTTTTCCTTTTTGAGATTGTTTAAAGGTGATGGTAGTTTTTTTGTATAAATCAAACTTATTTCCAGTACTGATTATGCTAAAATAATTACCTTTTTCTAAAGATCCATTAAATGGAATAAAAACATAAACTTCATTTAATATTTTTATTGTTAAGTCTGGATTTTTTAATAATGCAGTATATTTTTCAGTATTTGTTTGATTTTTAATTTCAATTTCATCTGAAAAAATATTATACCTAAGCAATATACTCTCTTTAACTAATTTGCCATTTTCATAGATATTCCCCAAAATGAAATTATCATTTGCATAAGGTGAACCATCCATGTTTTTTATGATTTCATCAGATAATCCTTCAAATTCATTTATTTGGGAGATCTCTATATGTCTAACGCTAAGTTTATAAGCTGCATCGATACCTTGTGGAAATACAGAAAAAGAGGTTAAACTAATAAATAAGAGTACTATCAAATTTTTCATTTGTATTTTTTTAAAGGTTCTATAGCCTTATTTGTTTCACTTACAGGTAATTTACAAGTGTTATTAACACAAACGTAAATTAATGTTTCATCTTCGACAAAGCGAAGATTTAAAAGCGGAAGATTGTTGTTTTCTGAAATACTTCCAGCGACTAATTTATTTGGAATATAAAGAGTATTAATTTCTGAAGTTTTTGCAATAGCATTTTTACCAACCACTACTATTTCATAATATTTGGATTGGTAATTTGCTAATAAGTCTAACCAGTTTGAAAACCCACTAGGATAGTTTTCCATTTCTGAAAGAATATTTTTCAACATTTGCCGAGCAGTTTCTTCATATTTCTGATTGTCAAAATGATGAGAAAGTACATATAAGTTTTTCGCCATGATTGAGTTAGAAGCCGCTATTACATTATCTCTATATTCTATATTTCTTGTCACTAATTTTTGATCCTCTGTCGATGTAAAATAAAACATACTTTTTTCAACATCGAAAAAATAAGTAAATGAATATTCAGTAAGAGT
Source organism: Candidatus Marifrigoribacter sp. Uisw_064 (assembly GCF_047730175.1). Classification (GTDB taxonomy): domain Bacteria; phylum Bacteroidota; class Bacteroidia; order Flavobacteriales; family Flavobacteriaceae; genus Marifrigoribacter. The sequence continues at coordinate 824,653 of NZ_CP159833.1, read as the reverse complement.
CTTAGCTTTTTCAATCCATTGTTGATCTAAGGTAACTTCATGTAATACAAGATATGCCTCAATAACAGCAGCATAGTCTTCTAAATAACCATTAATAGAACTTTCGCCATCTATAAAGGTATGAAACAATGCTCCAGAACTTTGTAGTTGTTGATTTGCAATAAAATGTGCATTTTTTAATGCCGCATCTAAATATTCTTTTTTCTGAAAAGCCTTATAAGCTTCTACATAGCCTTTAATCATTAATCCATTCCAAGAGGTTAGGGTTTTATCATCTAATCTTGGTAAGGGTCTTTTATTTCTATAGGAAAGTAAAATGTCTTTCCATGCTTGTTTCTTTTTCTGAATATCTTCTAAGGAAATTGAAAATTCTTCAGAAATTTCAATGTCATTTTTCTTTCTAATCAAGACATAACTATCTTTTTCCCATTTCCCATAATTATTAACATTATAGTATTCTGAAAAAAGTGAAAAATCTTCACCTAACAAAGTTTTTAATTCATCTTTAGTGTAGGTATAATAAGCACCTTCTTCTATTTCTCCGTGAATCGTTTCGCTAGATGCGTCTAAAGAAGAGTAGAAAGCACCGTCTTTCTGTGTCATTTCTCTTTCAATAAATGCTAGTGTTTCAAAAACAACTTGTTTGTATAATGGTTTCTTAGTAATCATATAGGCATGGCTATATAAGCTTACCATTTGGGCATTGTCATATAGCATTTTCTCAAAATGTGGAATATGCCAATTAATATCTGTACTATATCGAGAAAATCCACCGCCAATATGATCGTAAATGCCTCCGTAAGCAATCTTGTCTAGCGTCAACAAAACATGATCCAATAGTTCTCTATCATTATTTTGGTTTGCATGTCTTAATAAATACTCAAAATTATTAGGCATCATAAATTTTGGGGTTCTATTATAGCCTCCATGTTTATGATCAAAACTTTTTTTCCAAGTAGATAAACTAGTATTCAAAGGATAATTTGTAATATCAACGTCTTCTGTATTTAGAGTAATCAAATCCATGCTTTTTATACCTTCCTCCAGCCGATCTGCATAATCTATTAACTTTTGAGGATCTTTATTATAAACTTCTTGCATACTTTCTAATGCATTGATCCAATCTTTTTTTCTAAAATAGGTGCCTCCCCAAACAGGTCTTCCGTCAGGTAATGTAATAACATTAAGAGGCCAGCCAGCACTTCCAGTCATTAATTGTACAGCGTTGATATATATTTGGTCCACATCAGGACGTTCTTCCCGATCTACCTTTATATTTATAAATTCTGCATTCATAACTGCAGCAACAGAAGAGTCTTCAAAACTTTCTTTTTCCATAACATGACACCAGTGACAAGCTGAGTACCCAATGCTAATAATAATAAGTTTTTTTTCTTTTTTAGCTTGTTCAAGCGTAGTTTCATTCCATGCTTTCCAGTTAACAGGATTATGGGCATGTTGTATTAAATAAGGGCTAGATTCATGAATTAAGTCATTGGTATATTGATGAGATTCCACGATTTCTTTTTTTGAAGTGTTACAAGAGTAAAAAAATAAAACGAAAAATAATAATGAAAGAATTGTACGCATAAAGATTAAGTATAGAAACAAAAATACGCTTTTGAAATTTCAAAAACGTATTTGAATAGTTAATTTAGTATTTGATTCGTTACCGTTATTTTACTTCAAAAGTAATCTTAACATTTACAAGAAATTCAGTAATAATACTATCCGTTAATAGCTTCTACTGTAGTGACTTTTCCATCAAGCATTTCTATAAGCATTGTTTCAATTCCACTTTTAAGGGTAATAGTAGAGGAAGGACAACCGCTACAGGCACCTTGTAATAACACTCGAACTGTTTTAGTTTCTTCATTAAATGAATCAAATGCAATGTTTCCACCATCACTTTCTACAGCAGGCTTAACATATTCATTTAAAATACTTATAATTTCCTCTTCAATATCGGTATAGGCTGTCTTTTTTTCTGAAGTACTATTAGTAGAAGACTCCTGTTGAAGGATAGTATCTAAAAAAATAGGTTTTCCATTTTCAATATAATTCTTAATAAACTCCCTTAATTCATTAGTTATTAACTGCCATTCAACTTCTTCAACTTTTGATATTGAAATATAATTAGCACTAATAAAAATTTCCTTAATGAATGTAAAATTAAACAATTCACTTGCTAAAGGAGAATGTTTAGCTTCTTCGATATTTTTAAACTCAAAAGTGTTAGAGGTTAATGCTTTATTTGCAACAAACTTCATCACTGAAGGATTTGGTGTGCTTTCAGCATATACAGTGGTAGGGTTTTTTGTTTCTAAACTGTTTTCAATTATAACTAATTCACCAGAATTTAAATAATCGACAATATTTGAAGCAACTTCTTCTTGAACCTCTTCCCAATTAACAATATTAAACTTTTCAATGGCTATAAAGTTTTGAGAGATATAAACTGTTTTTACAAAAGGAAGATGAAATAACTGCTGCGCTAAAGGGCTATTTTGACATTCATCTATATTGTTAAATTCAAAGCTTTTAGTTTGCACTAAAAAAGAGTTTGCAACAAATTTTACAATATTTTCATTATTAGTGGGTTGTACAGATATGTTAAATTGAGGCATGTCTAATTTTTTTACAAAAATATGAAAAGAAAACCAATGTATTCAATATATTTGAAATCTTAATTGCTTGCTATGAGAAAAAAATTACTTGCCCTAGTATTCCTTTTTTCAGTAATCGGATATTCACAGATTACCATTGATGAGACGCTTACAACTCAACAATTAATTGAAGATATATTAATTGATAGTTCTTGTGCCGCTGTATCAAACTTTGGAGAAAGAACTGGCACCGATTTTGGAGATGTTAATGGAATTGGAGCTTTCGACGCTAATGGATCTGATTTTCCATTTGCCGCAGGTGTTATTTTAACATCTGGAAATGTAGCAAATGCTTCTGGACCTAACTTAACAATTCATAGTGATGGAGGTATTGGATGGCCAGGAAGTCCTGTAATTGAAGATAATACTACAGCAACAGATACTAATAACGCTTCACTAATTCAGTTCGATTTTATTCCTTTTGTAGATGAAATAAGCTTTAATTTTATTTTTGCTTCGGAAGAATATAATCAAAACTTTGAATGTACATATTCTGATGCATTTGCGTTTGTACTTACAGATCAAATAACGGGAATAGTGCAAAACTTAGCGGTTATCCCAGGGACTAATATTCCTATAGAAGCTACAAATATACATCCCAATGTTCCTGGAGGTTGTCCAGCAATTAATGAAATATATTTTGATAAATATAATTTTCAACCTTTTAATGATCAAAATCTTGCTGCTATAGATTTTAATGGTCAAACCGTTGTAATGACAGCAATGGGTCCTGTAATATCAGGGAACCCTTATACAATACAACTAGCTATTGCTGATGAACAAGATACCGCTTATGATTCAGCTGTGTTTTTAGAAGCAGGTTCATTTAGTATTGGAAGTGTAGATTTAGGAGATGATCTTACCGTAGCAGATGGTACTGCAATATGTGCAGGTGAAACTTATTTAATTGAACCAGAATTTATAGCACCTCCAGGGACAACTTATGAATGGCAATTTGAAGATCCAATTGGTTCTGGGATATATGTTCCTTTTGCTCCACCAGAACTTGCACAAAACCTACTTGTTACTCAAGAAGGAAGATATCGATTAATTGTTGCTTTCGGAGGTCAAAATGGTTGTGAAGCACAGGGCGAAATTTTTATTGAATTTTTAGATCTCCCCTTAATCAATCAAAATCCATTACCAACAGTAGTTTGTGATGATGATAATGATGGTTTTGCGGAGTTTGAGTTAGAGGATTTGGATTTAGATATTGCTTTGGGCGATCCTTTATTGACCTTGACCTATCATGAGACCCAATTAAATGCGGATAATGGAGTTTTACCATTAGTCAGCCCTCATCCAAACAATGTCGCATTTAACGATGTGGTGTATGTACGTGCAGAGAGTTCAGGTAGTACTTGTTATTCCACGACGATATTAGAGTTGAAGGTCCGCAACAGTCCTTTGATTGTTGCTCCAGCGGAGCCATTACGATTGTGTGATGTTAATAATCCTGGCGATGGGCTTGAGGAATTTGATTTAAGTTTGGTAGAGACGGAAGTTTTGGACGGCTTGGACGCTTTGGACTGGGATTTTTATTATTATGTAGTAGAGGCCGATGCGATTGCAGCGGGTGATGCAGCTATAGGTCCTACGCCCGATTTTTCATTGGCGATTGTAACTCCTTTAGCATATCAGAGTCAGGTACCTAATGCTCAGACGGTTTATATTTTAGTAGTAGGTAATGCGACCAACACGAACCCTAACAATGGAGGGTTTGGTTGTTATAATATAGTTCCATTAGATTTAATAGTCTATCCATTACCAACGGCAGGTGTTATTACACCAAATCCATATGTGGTATGTGATCAAGATGATACAGGAGATGAAGAAGTTGATCTTTCAGCTGTTTTTGATATTCAAGTATTAAATGGGCAAGATCCATTGGAATATATAATTACTTATCATAGTTCTCAAGTAGATGCAGATGCAGGAATAGGGGCATTGGCTTCCCCTTATGCTGTTACGGCTCCTTCGGAAACAATTTATATTAGATTTGGAGAAGTAGATAATAGTAGTTGTTTTGATAGCTCACAAAATGTGCTAATTGAAGTAGATTCATTACCAATACCAAATAGTCCATTACCATTAATCGAATGTGATGATAACAATGATGGCTTTTTCATTTTTACACTTACTGATGCTGATTTAGATATTACTGGAGGCGATCCAGATTTATCTGTAAGCTATTATGAGACGCAAATAAATGCTGAAAATAACCTTTTACCACTGAGTAGCCCCCATGATAATAATGTTGCTTATAATGATGTTGTATATGTACGGGTTGAAAGTATATCTAGCAGCTGTTTTGCTGTCATAGTTTTAGAACTTCAGGTCCGCAATAGTCCTTTGATTGTTGAGCTTGCGGAGCCCTTACGACTGTGTGATGTAAATAACCCGGGCGATGGACTAGAGGAGTTTGATTTATCAGAAGTAGAGCCTGAAGTTTTGGACGGTTTGGATGCTTTGGATTGGGATTTTTATTATTATGTAGTAGAGTCCGATGCGATAGCTGCTGGTGAAGTTGCTATAGGTCCTTTACCAGATTTTTCTTTAGCGATAGTCGCTCCATTAAATTATCAGAATCAGGTACCCAATGCCCAGACTATTTATGTTTTAGTGGTTGGTAATGTTAGTAATACGGATCCTAATAATGGAGGGTTTGGTTGTTATAATATAGTTCCCTTAGATTTAATAGTAGACGCTTTACCTGGAGCAATAGAGCCAACGGACCGGTATGAGGTTTGTGATGATGAGATTCCAGGAGTGAGTACTTCTACGGACGGCTTTAGTTCCTTTGATTTAACGAGTTTTGATGCTTTTATAAGGGGCGGCGATACGACTTTACTAGTTACTTGGTATGAGAGTCCAGCTGATGAGTCGGCTGATAATCCTATTGTAACTCCATCAGATTATAGAAATTCTCTGATCAATGAACAGACGGTTATAGCTAGAGTTACGGATGTGCTAGGATGTAATGTTAGGGTATTATTAACCCTTAGAGTCTTGCCAAATCCTACGCCAGTGACTCCAACACCATTGGAGGTTTGTGATGATGACAATGATGGCTTTTCGCTGTTCGATTTAAGCTTGAAGGATACTGAGATTATGGGCACAGAGCCTGATGTGAGTATCGCCTATTATGGGAATGAGATATTGGCCAGAGAGGGCGATATATTAAATATATTACCAAATCCTTATTTAAATGATAATCCATTTAATGATAGTGTATGGGCTAGAGTTGAGAATAATACTACAGGATGTTTTACAGTGATTGAATTACTACTAGTTGTAAATCCATTACCAGATGTACCTACGGATGATTTTGGAGATTTAAGTCAGTGTGATGACAATGGAGATGGTATTGCTTTATTTGATTTAACAATCAATACTTCCTTTGTGATTGGAATTCAAGATCCTTCAGATTTTCTACCTGTAACCTATTATACTAGCCAGGCAGATGCAGATTTGCCCGCCAATGAGATATTAACTCCAGGGGCTTATAGTAGTGGCGGACAGACCATTTGGGTACGTATAGAGAATATAGCCACTGAATGTATCCGCATTAGTACTTTTGAATTGATTGTAGGTGTGTTACCAGCTATTGGACCGGGACCTTTTACTAGGGAGCTTTGTGATGATGAGTTAAATGGCAGTACGGGTACTGATGAGACCTCGACCTTTGATTTAACCCTCAATGATATAGCGATCACCTTGGGAGACCTAAGTTTATCTGTTTTTTACTATGAGACACTAGCAGATCAGACAGCCAACAACTTTATAACACCAGGGACAGCGTATCAGAATACCAGTACGCCTCAGACCTTATATGTAAGTGTATTTAGTGTAGAGGGTTGTGTGATAGAGACCGAGCTAACCCTTCTGGTACTTCCTAATCCAACTCCAGGAGTTGTAGCCCCTTTAACAGCTTGTGATGATGACAATGATGGTTTTGCTGAATTTACCTTATCAGATATGGACCTAGAGATTATCGATGGGGAACCAAATATAGTGGTGGATTACTATGGTACACAAGAATTAGCAGAGCAAGGAGATAACACCGATGTATTGCCTATTCCTTATGAGAATGACGACCCATTTAACGATAGTGTATGGGCAAGAGTGATTAATTCCGTAACAGGATGTTATACCATTATTGAGTTAGCAATTATTGTGGCGCAATTACCTGATCAACCTACGGATGATTTTGGAGATTTAACAGAGTGTGATGACAATGGAGATGGTATTGCTGTCTTTGATTTAACGCAGAACACTTCTTTTGTTATTGGGACTCAAGATCCATTGGATTTTTCACCCGTTACCTATCACATGAGCGAGCCAGATGCTATTGCCAATGCCAATGCGATTGCCAATGCGATAAATTATAGTAGTTCTGGCCAGACGATCTGGGTCCGCATAGAGAACCTGGAGACAGGATGTACTCGTATTACTTCTTTTGAATTGATTGTTGGTGTGATGCCAACCCTAGGTACGGGACCTTTTAATATGGATAATTGTGATGACCTTCTAAATGGCAGTACAGGAACCGATGAGATATCAACGTTTAATTTAGCCTTGAATAATGATGCTATTACTTTAGGGAACACGACCTTGTCTGTATATTATTATGAAACTCAAGTGGATCAGGATACTAACAATCCTATCATCCCCGATACAGCGTATCAGAATACCAGTACGCCTCAAACGCTATATGTAAGTATCTTTAGTGCAGAGGGCTGTGAGGCTAGGGACCTGTTAACTTTAACGGTACTTAATAATCCATCACCTGTAGCACAGGATCCTTTTGAGGCTTGTGATGAGGATATACCAGATGATGGTATTACGGAGTTTATATTAACAGATTTGGATATAGATATTATCAATGGGGAGGCTGGGGTAGTTGTTCGTTATTACCTAACAGAGGCCCAAGCGATTATTGGAGATCCAATAGATCAGATAGTGAGTCCTTATATCAATGAAGAGGCTTTTAGCCAAACGATTTGGATTAGAGCTACCTATGATGATATAGCCCCTGCAACGGGCACAGGATGTTATACAGTGATTCCATTGGAGTTACTAGTAAACCCATTACCAGATGCTACGGCAGATGTTTCAGATGAGATAGATTGTCAGTTACCATTTGTGGGTACCAACTCTATTATCTTAGATAGTAAGAACGGGGAGGTATTAAACGGTCAGGATCCATCGATATTTGATGTATTGTATTTTGAAGACTTTACCGATGCTCAGAATATGTTGAATTGGGTATCATCAGTGACGCCTTATTTTTATGATACGACCGAAACTCCGATTTATATAGGGATATTAAACACAGTCACGGGTTGTTATATAACAATGCAGGATTTTATATTGGTGGTCCAAGAGGGCGCATCAGCCGTTATGCCATCAGATCCTTATGCTATTTGTGATGATCAGGGCGATAATGATGGTATTGCGACATTTGACATGCAAGATTTCAGTGCTAATATAAGTGGTATTGATATTCGTCAGGAGATCTTAGACGGACAAGATCCGGCGATATTTGTACTTAAATTTTATGAGACTTTGGAATTGGCAGAGGCAGGAGAAACAATGACAGATATTGGAGATACCTATACCAATGTGATTAATCCACAGATTATCTACGCAAGAGTTACTAATACGTCCAATACGACAACAGATGATATCTGGTGTCATGCTATCGTGGAGGTGATTTTAAAGGTAGAGGAGTTACCAACCATTGTAATAGATGGTAGTTACCGTTTATGTGTTGATGTCTTAGGTAATCCTATTCAGCAGGAAGATGGAGCAGATTCTCCCCCTGTGATTGATACTGGTTTAGATGCAAATTTATATACCTTTGTTTGGTATTATGATAGTGTAGAAATGTTTGGAGAGATCGGTGCATCGTTGGTAGCCTTAGCAGGTGGAGAGTATAGTGTTACGGTAACAGAGCGTGCGACGGGTTGTAGTAATAGTGCAGATACGTTAGTTACGTTATCCTCACCACCACTTGTGTATAGTGCGGAGGTGGTAAGTGGAGCTTTTGCTATTAATGAAGTAATCCATACGGATAGTTCGGGAGTTACCGATACCTATACGGGCACTCATGTGATCCATGTAACGGTAGAAGGCTTGGGAGACTATGTCTTCCAGTTGGATGATGGAGTGTTCCAAGAGGGCGATGTATTTATCGATGTATTACCAGGGTTACATGTAGTAACGATACAGGATGTTAATGGATGTGGAAGTGTAGAGATCGAGGTAAGTGTGATTGATTATCCTAGGTTTGTGACACCAAATCAAGATGGATATCACGATACTTGGAATATCATTGGAATCGCAACGGGTGATCCTACGGCAAAAATTTATATATTTGACAGGTTTGGAAAATTACTTAAACAGATCAGTCCTCTTGGAGAGGGATGGGATGGAACGTATAATGGCAATCCATTACCATCGAGTGATTACTGGTTCAGAGTGGAATACACTGAAGACGACATACAAAAAGAATTTAAAGGACATTTTACCTTAAAAAGATAATATTATATTATGAAAATTAAAAAAGCCTACTATATCCTACTGTTATTGGTGACACAGCTATCATTTGCACAGGATGGTATACCCATTTATTCAGATTATTTAGCAGATAATCTTTATTTACTTCACCCATCAATGGCTGGTGCAGGTACATACAATCAAGTTCGACTAACTGCAAGACAACAATGGTTTGATCAAGATGAGGCGCCAAATTTACAAACCATAAGTTATAATACGAGATTGGGTGAAAATTCTGGGATTGGTGTTATAGCATTTAATGATAAAAATGGATATCATTCACAGACTGGAGGATATATAACCTATGCTCATCATTTAATGTTTTCAAGAAGCCCAGCAGATTTAAATCAACTTTCATTTGGACTAAGTGTTGGTATAGTTCAAACAAAATTAGATGAAACACAATTTGATCCAAACGATTTTGATCCAATCATTGCAGGAATAATTCAGAGTACGTCTTATTTTAATGTTGATGCAGGAGTATCGTATAACTTTTTAGACTTCTCAGGACACTTTACTGTAAAAAATATAATTTTTAGAAATAGGAATTTAAATTCCGAAAAATTTGAATCAAATAATCAAAGACGTTATTTAATTTCTGCTGCATATGCAGTTGGAAGTTATGGTTCAATTTGGACTTATGAACCTTCATTTATGTTTCAGCTTTCTGAAAGTACTGGAGAGCAAGCTATCGATATTAATTTTAAAGCATATCGTGAAATGGATTTTGGTAAAATTTGGGGAGGACTTTCTTATAGAAGAAGTTTTGATGGATCTGAATTTTTAGATGGAACTGAAATTAGCGATCAAAAACTACAAAATATCACACCTGTTTTAGGAGTTAACTTTAAGAACTTTATGTTCGCTTATACTTATTCTTATCAGATTGGGAATATAAAATTTGATAGCGGTGGTTTTCATCAAATTACTTTAGGTTACGAATTTCTTGGAGGAAGAGCAGAACCTTATGACTGTAATTGTCCAGCGATTAATTAATAAAATAAAAAAGCCCCAATCGGGGCTTTTTTTAATTCCAAGAATAATTCTTTTTTTCAGCTTGTTTTTTTAATGCATTTATCATGGCGCTTTCTAAGCCATTTGAAGCATCTTTTTTCTTTTCAATAATAAATAAGCGACGCTTTTCATTTAATCCTGAAATTTCACTCTGAATCTTTTCTCTTTCTTTTCTTTGTATTGAGACATACGCTTTTAATTCAGTGCTAGATTTATCTTTTAAATTATCTGGCAGATCCTCTTTTTTAATTTTATCATAACTAAAGTCTTCAATTTCTTCTTCAGCATCAACCAAATCCCAGGTACTATTTTTATATAAATGAGACCCTTTAGAAACGGTTCTACTTACAGCATTTGCTTTACTATATCCTGCAGCATTGTCATCTTGTTGCTTTTGCATTGCTGTTTTATTGCGCCCGTTTTGTCCGTATGCTACATAGGTTTTATTTAATTTAATATTCAATTGTAAAATAACATCATCATAAGGAGAATCTATATGTACCGTTTTTTGATTATGGTTAATTGACATATAATCTCCATAAGTTAATTGAGCTCCATCTTTCCATTTTGATGAAACACCATTGTTATAATCGCCACAGAAAATAGTGTTTACAACAACATCTTTTTCTTTTGCATTAGAAGCGGCATCTTTATAATTTACTTTTCCTTGTGTGAATGGTTCATTTCCGGCAATAAATATCATTTTTAAATCATCCGCATTAGAACCCCACTCAAGATTATTTAGGGAATATTGAATTACTGTTCCACAATACTCACTTCCACCATTGGTTGTTAAAGAAAATAATTCCTTTGAAATTTCATCTAAATCGTCAGTAAAGCTTAATATTTTTCGGATATATCCTTCTTTTTCAGATAAATTATCATTCCCATATTCATACAATGCTATCTCAAGATTTGGTCTCTGAGTTTTACATTTTGCGTATGATAATTCATTTACAATTTCCCAAAGTTGGGCTTTTGCTTGATCAATTAAGCCGTCCATACTATTACTAGTATCTAATAATAGCGCTACTTTAATAAAATGCTCTTTAATGGGTTCGGCACTCTCATTTGGAGTATTCATAGCAATCTCTTTTTTTGTTTCTGCTTTGCAAGAAAGGGATGCTACTAAAAGAGGGAGTAACAATAAAATTTTTATTTTTTTCATAATGTTGTTTTTATATTACTGTAAACCTAAGGCGAACCTATTTTATAAAAAACAAGTGTTGAGCTAATCGGCTAAATGAATTAGGGAACTACCCTCTTGAATTAGTGAAGTCAACTATTTCATCTTTAAAAGAGCGCTTTTTAAATTTTCTCATTTTTATAATAGCTGTAAAGGATGTAAGTTTACCTTTTAAAACCCTAAGATGAGATTCCTAATCTTCATAATTTCTATTATACTATTTAATGTTACAACTGGTGTAGCACAAAATAATACCAGTAAAAGTTCTTCATTTACTTTAAAAGGCGAAGTAATAGAATCTACTACAAATCAACCTGTTTCAAAGGTAAATGTTGAAATAAATGGAGGTGGATATACCACGACCAATCGAGAAGGATTATTTTTTATTGAAGCAAAAGTAGGAGATGAATTAATTATACGAAGTGATACATTTGAAACAGTCTACTATATCATAAAGGATCAACAAAAAATTAAGATTGAAGTAGAAGAGGCAAATGATAAAATTCTTCCGGTATCTAAGTCAAGAACAAAAAAAAGTAGAAATCAAGATGTATTTATTTCATATATAGATTCGGCTAAATTTCATCAAAAAAAAGATGCTAAAAGAAGTATAGGTTATGTAGCAAAAGCGTTAGAATCGGTAAGCGGTCTTTCAACTACAAATTTACAAAATAGCATGGCATTTGAAACGTTGGCAGATATATACATGCATTGGAAGCAGTACGATTTAGCGGTTGATAATTATAAGCGAAGTCAATCTGCAATTTCAAATAGTAACATCCAAATCAAGCTTGCTGATGCTTTTAGAATGAATAAAAAGTACCAAGAGAGTATTGCCTTGTTCAATGATTTATTAAATGAACCCCTATCAAATTATCAAAAAGTAGAAGTGTATGAAGGATTAGGCGATAATTTTTTTGCTGTGAATGATGAAATGAAAAGCATCTATAATTATCAAAACGGGCTTGATATTGCAAATTCACATGCTATTATTCCGAAGATAACCAATTTAAATTCTAAAATAGCATTAGCCTATGCTCAAGGAGGCGCAAATGAAGAAGCTGAAACCTATTTCGACAATTCTTTGAACCTTGCCTCCCAAGAGAATAAAAAACGAGCGGTAAGCGAAAAAAATACAGTAGCAGATTTTTACAATCAGAATAATGATTATGAAAAAGAAATACAATTAAGAGAAGAGACTTTAAATGAAATAGAATCTATGGATGACGATAGTGAAGAGGAAGATCTAGAAAGCCCTTTGACTCCACAACGGCAAAATTATAAAATAGCTAATGCATTTGTAGCACAAGAAAAATACGAGGAAGCGATTCCTTATCTAAAAAAAAGTATTGAAGAAGCAGATAAAAAAGAAGACTTAGTAGTACAAAAAGATGCAACTCGTAAGCTTTCAGAAATATATAAAGGCATTGGTAAATTTAATGAAGCAGCTAATAGTTACGAACGATATGTAAATATTGTAGATGAATTATATATTAAAAAAGAGCAAGAAATATCACAAGCTGCACGATTTAGTAGAGAAATAGCTTTAAAACAAAATAGAATTACAAGCCTTGAAAGTGAAAGAGAACTCAATGAAAGTCGTTATAATTTAGCGGAAGAAAATAAAGAGTTAACCCTTAAAAACAGTAGAGTTCAATGGTGGATTATTGGGTCTTTAATTGTTATTGCATTACTTTTATTAATCACAGCATTTGTGCAGTTTAGAAGTGTAAAACAACAAAAATATGCTAATAATTTATTGGCTTTAAAATCACTTCGAACTCAAATGAATCCGCATTTTATATTTAATGCACTAAATTCAGTAAATAGTTTTATAGCCACCAATGATGAACGCGCTGCTAATAAATATTTAAGTGAGTTTTCTCAGCTTATGCGATCAGTCTTAGAAAATAGTGAGGAAGATTTTATTCCCTTGACAAAAGAAATTGAATTGCTGGAAATTTATGTGAAATTAGAACACTTTAGATTTAAAGATAAATTTGATTATACCATCACCGTCGACGAAAAATTAAAGTTAAGTGAGTTTGTGATTCCTCCAATGTTATTGCAGCCTTATGTTGAAAATGCTGTTTGGCATGGCCTTAGATATAAAGAAGAAAAAGGAAATCTTACTATTAATTTTGAGCATTTAGATACTGAAAGTATTCGAATTTCAATTAGTGATGATGGTATAGGAAGAAAAAAGTCGAAAGAGTTAAAAACAGAGCATCAAAAGAAGCAGAACTCAAAAGGAATGGGTAACATTAAAAAGAGAATAAATATTTTAAATGAAATGTATAAAGATAAAGTAGATGTTCAGATTTCTAATGTTTCTGAAAACAATGAAGGAACGAGAGTTCAATTAATATTAAAGAAGGACTAATGGATAATTTAAAAGCAATTATAGTTGAAGATGAAGAAACAAGTAGGGAGATATTACGCAATTATATTGCTAAATATTGTCCTAAAGTTACTTTGTTAGGAGAAGCTGCTAATGTTGAAGAAGCACTATTGTTAATTAGAAACCACGATTTAGATCTGGTTTTTTTAGATGTAGAAATGCCTTACGGAAATGCATTCGATTTATTAGACAGGGTAGGAGATAGACAGTTTGAAACTGTATTTGTAACCGCATATAATCATTATGCCATCGATGCCTTAAATGCACACGCTTCCTACTATTTATTAAAACCCATATCAATTGATAAGTTGATTGAAGCTGTAGATTATGTGTCAGAAATAAAAGAAAAAGAAAATAGTCTTCAAAACACTGTATTAAAACCGATCATAAATCAGGTTGCTGGAAAGATTACCATACCACAACAAAACGGCTTCGAAGTTTTAGAGATTAAAGATATTTTATACTGCCAGGCAGACGATAATTACACCAATATATTTTTAAAAGACACGAAACGATTGGTGAGTAAAACATTAAAACATTTTGAAGAGATTCTATCTGAAAACGGTTTTGCACGGGTGCATAAATCGTATTTAGTAAACGTAAATGAGATAAAAGAATACAAAAAAGGAAAAGGAGGAAGTGTGGTATTAACCAATGGTAAACAGGTTATGGTAAGCCCTTCTCGTAAAAAAGAATTATTAGCCTTTTTTAATTAAAACGATAAATAGTTTATTTCAATTTTTTCTTTAGATGCTTCTAATAACATAGCCATAGTTTCAGTATTCTTATTATTATAAAACTGGAAGCTAGGGTTTTTATTTGAGGTATTTAATTGCTTATTTTTTTCTATTAGAGCATAGGTCTGTTTTGCTATAGCAACGCCAGAATCAATGATTTTTATATAAGGTGGAATTATTTTTTTTAATTGTGGAATTAAAAAAGGATAATGAGTACATCCTAAAACAAGATAGTCGATATTTTCATTGAGAAGTATGTCGACGTATTTTTTCAGCAAAGTATTCATTTCAGGGCTATTTAACTTACCCTCTTCGATTAATCGCACTAATCCTTCTCCAATAACTTCAATTAGTTGTATGCCCTCTGTAAACTCTTTAGAGGTTGAACTAAACAATTGGCTGCTTAAGGTGCCTTTAGTAGCTAAAACCCCTATGCTTTTAGATTGAGTGTTTAATGCTGCTGGTTTAATAGCAGGTTCTATGCCTATGATAGGAATATTAAATTTTTCTCTAAGCGTTGAAATTGCATTTGTTGTTGCAGTATTGCAGGCAACCACAATTAATTTTGAACCCATTTTTAAGAGGGTTTCAGTGTTTTTTATACTTAATGAAATAATCTCATCTATGGATTTGTTTCCGTAGGGAGCATTTAAACTATCGGCTAAATAAATAGTATTTTCATAAGGCATGAGTTGATGAATCTCTTTCCAAATAGAAAGACCACCCACACCAGAATCAAAAATGCCTATATTATTTCCTTTATTCATTTGTATAAAAATAAAAAAACTGTTCCCAAAAGGAGAACAGTTTTTAAATAATTTTAAAAAATAAGTATAAACTTATATTCCCAATTCTTTTTTAACGTCAACTAATAGGTCTTTTCCTTCAGCTAGAATTGTAGTTCCGCTTGAAGAGTCTAAAACATATTGGTATCCTTGAGTACGTGCAACTTTTTGAATAGCTGTTTGTGCTTTGTCTCTAATAGGGTTAAATACATCTACTTCTTTTTGACGAAGATCTTTTATTGCTTGCTCTCTATAGGCTGCAATATTATTTTGCATTCCTTGAGCTTCTTGACCTCTTTTAGCATTTTCTTCATCAGTTTTAGTTTCAGCTTCAACTTCCCATTGCTTTAATTTGGTTTCAAACTCTTTCATTAGAGTTTTGATCTCAACATCATATGTTTTCTGAAGTTTTTCAAGTTGACCTTGAGCAGTTTTCATTTCAGGCATTGAAGTTAAAAGCGCTTGCGTATCTATATGAGCAATTTTAGATTGTGCATTTACAAAACTAGTAGCTCCTAAGAACAACATCAGTGCTACGAATAATGATTTGAAATTTTTCATTGTAATAGTTTTTAATTTAAGTGTTATGATTTTTGTTATAATTGATATTAAATACCTCCGTCGTTTTCTTCTTCAGGAGTATTATTTTTTGGTTTTCTTGCGTTTAAAATAGAGTCTTTTTTTCTTTTTCTTTCATCTAATAATCTTTGTCTTCTTGCATCGAATTCAGCTTTTTTAACTGCTCGTACAGAATCACGGACCTTTTTACGATCTTCCATTAATTTTTGGCGATCGTCTTTTTTATCTTCAACAGCTTTTTCTCTTTCTGTTACTTCATTATCTTCTTCCATTGAAAGGTCATCTCTCTTTTCAACTTCTCTCTTATCTTTCTTTGTACGAACTTCTGTTCTCTTTGCAGCTCTGTTTATGCTTCTTAAAACAATGTCACTAACATCATTTCTTTCAGCAGCAAATAACATGACAATATCTGCAGATTTATCGAAAATGAAATCATATTTTTTGTTGACAGCTATTTCTTGAACAATATTAAATACTTGATCCTGAATAGGCTGTACTAGTTGCCTTCTTTGAATGTCTAAATCACCATTAGGACCAAAACGATCTTGTTGGTATTTAATCATTTCATCTTCTTTTATTTTAATTTCTTCTTCACGCTCTTCAATTAATTCCTTAGTAAGTAATACTCTTTCATTACTTAAATTAAGTTTCATTTGTTGAACTTCATTATTCATTTTCTCAATATCAACTTTCCAACGTTGAACTTTACCATTAAGTTGAATAGTTGCTTCTTTATATTCTGGAACATTTTCAAGAATATATTCCATGTCTATATATCCAATTCGAGTTCCTCTTTGAGCATTTGTCACCAAAGTAAAACACAAAGCAATAAGCGTGATTAAAATTAACTTTTTAGTTTTCATGTGTTATTATTGTTTTAGAAAATATCGTGCCAAAATTAAAATTGTTGTCCTATTATAAAATGAGTTTCCCATCCATTAGGCTGTACTCCACCTAATATAGGGTCAAACCCATATGCAAAATCGATTCCTAATAATCCAAATGCTGGCATAAAGATACGCAATCCTACTCCAGCTGAACGACTAACACTAAATGGGTTATAATTTCTAAAGCCATCATAAGAAGCACCTCCTTCAATAAATGATAAAACATATATTGAAGCCATTTGCTTCAATGTAATAGGATACCTTAATTCTAACGAAAATTTATTATAAATGTTATCTCCATCATTATTTGATAAGGCTTGATTAGGATAACCTCTTAGCTGAATTACTTCACGTCCATCCAAACTAAATGACCCTAAACCATCACCTCCAACAAAAAAGCGTTCGAAAGGAGGTAAGCCTCTATCGTTATTATAAGCTCCTAAAAACCCAAATTCTGTGTTCGTTCGAAGTACTAATTTATCAATAATATTTGTATACCAAGTACCTTTAAATTTAACTTTATAATATTCTAACAATTTAAAACGCTCTTGGTCAATTTCAGCAATTCTTTCTCTTGCTAAAGTATTTGTAGCATCATTTGTTATAAGAAGCTCGTTATCTTCTCTTTCTTCTGCTAAAGCTTTATAGTCAGTACTACTAAAAGCAGAATATGGAACAGTAAGTTTTGCTGATATACTAAACTCAGATCCTCTCATTGGGAATATAGGATTTGTAGCAGTATTATTTCTACTTATTCCTATTGTGTATGCCAAGTTATTAGATTCTCCATCACCAAATGTAAATAGACCTGTATTATAGTTTTTCAAATTATAATGTTGGTAACTAATGGCTTGTGAGAGTACGAAGAAATCATCAGGCCATTTTAATTTTTTAGCAATACCTAAAGACCCACCAGTAATAAGGAATCGTTGATCTTTATCTACATTTCGAGATTGAAAATCAAATAAGTATTGTATTGTATGAGAAAAAGATGCACTAAACTGCACTGGCTTTTTGCCGCCTAGCCATGGTTCTACTAGAGATAAGCTATATGTTTGGTAAAAACTACTTGCTTGTGCTCTTAAAGATAACTTTTGACCATCTCCCATAGGAAGTGGTTTATAAGCTTCTCCATTTAAAATATTACGAAGTGAGAAATTATTAAAGGATAACCCCAGAGTACCTACAAAACCTCCACCACCAAAACCACCTTGCAATTCGATTTGGCTCGATCCTTTTTCAACTACAGAATATTCGATATCTAATGTTCCGTTATTAGGATCAACATTAATAAAGTTCGGAGATAATTGTTCTGGATCAAAATATCCTATTTGACCTAATTCACGAATAGTTCTAACTACATTTCGTTTGCTATATTTTTGTCCAGGACGAGTACGTAATTCTCTATAAATTACATGATCATTGGTTTTGTCATTTCCTACGACGGTAACATGATTAAAGTAGGCTATTTTTCCTTCGTGAATTCTAATTTCAAAATCTATTGTATCCTGTCTAACTGCAACTTCTACTGGGCTAATTCTAGAAAAAAGATACCCGTTGTTTTGGTATAAGTTAGTAAGATCTTGTGCTTCTGGATCTGTATTGTCTTCTATACGTTCTTGTAATAAAACTCCATTATATGTTTCTCCTTTTCTAATACCAAGAGATTGACGTAATTGACTGTCTGTATAGACACTATTCCCTATAAAACGAATATCTCCAAAATAATATTTTTTACCCTCTTCTAAATCAAATTTAAGAGAGATAGTTTTGTCATTGTCATTTATTAAGGTGTCACTTAAAATTCGTGCATCTCTAAAACCACTTGACTTATATTTTTTAATAATGGAAGCTTTATCTTCTTCAATACCACTAAAGGTGTATTTAGATCTTTTAAAGATTCGAATCGGATTCTTCTTTTTAGTATTTTTCATTGCTTTACGCAATTTTTTATCCGAAAGCTGTTCGTTTCCATTGAACTCAATAGAACTAACTTTTACACGTTCATTCTTGTTAATTAATATTTTAAGATTTTTTGAAATTTCAACCCCATTCGAATCAAGATTAGGAGTTGTAGTCATTATAACTTGAGTATTTAAAAACCCTTCCTCTCTATATTTATTTTTAAGATAATTTTTAGTAGTAGTTATCAGGTTTTTAGTAATTTTTACTCCTGGAGTTAAGTTGTTGTCTGATATAAGTTCTTTTTTCTTTCCTTTTCTAACTCCTTCTATAGTAACTTCATTTAGCTTAGGTAGCTCAACAATGTAAAGTTCTAAATCAACTTTATCACCTTCTATTTTCTTAACATAAAAAGCAATGTCACTAAATAGGTTTTGTTCCCAAAGTTTTTTTGTTACAGCACTTAATTTTTCACCAGGAATAAAGATACGATCCCCAACTTTTAATCCTGTAAATGCAATTACTGTGTTTTCATTAAAATTTTGCTCACCAGTAACTTCGATAGAATTGATGGTATACTTTTTACCACCATCTAAGTCTTTTTGTTGGGCATGAATAGAAAATGAAAAAAGTATTGTAATTAAAAATATACAATACCTGGTTTTTTTCAATTGAAAAAATTTATTCTTATTTGAGTTGATCACTGGTCTTTCCAAATCTGCGTTCTCTGTTTTGATAATTTAATATTGCTTCAAATAGATTATCTTTCGTATAATCAGGCCAAAGTATATCTGTAAAATATAGTTCAGCATATGCAATTTGCCATAACAAGAAATTACTTATACGTTGTTCACCACTGGTCCGTATTAATAAATCTACATCTGGTAAATTTTGCGTGTAAAGATGACTATTAATTACTGATTCATCAATATTTTCGGGCGAAATTAGGTTATTTTTAACTTTAAGACTAATCTCTTTAATAGTTTTTATGATTTCTTCACGCGAACCATAACTCAAAGCTAAAGTTAATGTCATTCTAGAATTTGATTTTGTTTTTTCAATTACATCTAAAAGTTCCTTGATAGTTTTTTTAGGTAATGAATCGATATTTCCGATGACATTAAGTTTTATATTATTTTTTTGAAGTGTTTTCAGTTCTTTTTTTAAAGAGGAAACCAATAATCTCATCAATAAATCAATTTCTAATTTAGGGCGATTCCAATTTTCAGTTGAAAAAGCATACAGGGTTAAAAAAGGAATATCAATCTCAGCACATGCTTCCACGATTGCTTTTACAGTTTTCGCTCCTTTTTCATGTCCTTTATTTCTAAAGAGTCCTTTTTGTTTTGCCCAACGACCATTACCATCCATAATCACAGCTAAGTGATTAGGTAATTTGTTTTTATCAATTTGGTCTTGAAGGCTCATTAAATTTAAAAATTACAATAACAAGGTTGTCTTCCGAAAGTGAAAGTAAGGGTTAATCCTGTAAACACATACCAATCGTTACTATCTATATTTCCGAATTTCAAACTTTTATTATCTTCTAATCCTTTAATAGGATTACTACCGTCTAAGTCATCTGTAAAAGTATAACGGGCTCCAATCTCAAAACCTAAAACTAAATTTCCGCCTAAATATGCTTTGTAGCCTACCACCATTGGAATGGACATACTTGCAGCACTATCATACTTTGAGATTACATTATTGACATCGTTTTTACTTAAAGCATCGTAAAAAAAATAAGTAAGACCTGTATATAAATAAGGAGTAGAAACCGGCTGACCCCCATACATGTTGAAATCCCAAAAAGTATATTCTAAACCTACTGATAGTTCTGTTACCGTATTTTTAAAATTATAACCCCTTTGTCTTCTTCTTACATCATCAGCATCAGCATCATTTCCTTCAATGGAAGCTCTAGTTATAGACCCCCTAAATGCATGTCTGGCACTTCGATTCCATTTAAAAATCGCTCCAAATGCTGTAGTATTAGGTGATATGTACGATGTGTTTCCTAAATCACCAATATAATTTGCACCCCCAATAAATGCTCCAATCTCATAGGTTTGAGATTGTGCCATGAATGGTACTATACTAATTAATAAAAGGACAATAAAATGCTTCATATACCTTGAAAAGTTTGCAAATATAATAATTAAATCACTACTAATTAATTCATAGTGATATAGTCTCAGTTGATTAACAAGTTTTATTTCATTTTATTGTTTAATTCCTTTTGTCTTCTCCCCACAATAATTTGCCTCGTAAGGTCTTTATAAAACTGTCGTTGGGAAGTTGTACCATTTTAATAGTAAATGGAGATTTCTTAATGGTAATTGTAGTGTTATTATTTAGCGTAATAATTCTTGAATCAAGCGAAACTAAAAATGTATTTTCTCTACCAGATACTTTTAAAGTTACCGTACTAGAATCTGGAATAACAAAAGGTCTTGCATTTAGATTGTGTGGAGCAATAGGTGTTAAAATAATACTGCTGGTGCTTGGATCGATAATTGGGCCTCCACAACTTAATGAATATCCTGTGGACCCTGTAGGTGTTGCAACGATTAACCCATCAGACCAATATGAAGTTAGATGTTCGTCGTTTATATGAGTTTCAACTTTGATCATCGAAGTCGTATTTTTTCTATTGACAGCGACTTCATTTAAAGCAAAATTTAAACTTCCTATTTCTGTTTCTTCGGAATCAGTTTCTAATGACAATAAACTTCTTTCAGAAATAGTAAAGTCTTTATCAAAAATTTGATTGATGCATTCTTTGATTTTTTCTTTCTGAATGTTTGCCAAAAAACCCAACCTACCGGTATTGATTCCCACGATAGGAATTCCTAAATCGCCCACATAAGTAATCGATTTTAAAATAGTACCGTCTCCTCCAATACTGAAGAAAAAATCATAAGAACTATCGATGCTAGAAAAAGTAGTAATTCCTTTTAGGTTATTCGAAATTTCTTTGTTCTTGTTAATCTGATCGAAAAACTTTTTCTCAATACAGATTTCTGCCTTTCTTTTCTGAAGGGTTTCTAAAACCTGCTGAATATATGTTTCAGAGTTTTCATGATAGAACTGACCGTAAATACCTACTTTCATGAGACTATATTATTTTTTTAAAGGTCACATGCTACCTGTCTGCCAAAGGCAGGTTCGCTTTTAATGATTCCGTTTAGTGATGAACTTTTTTAGCATGCTCGTTTCATTTTCTTATATATTAAGATATCTATCTAAATAATCGGAACGATTTTTTAAATCTTCTATAAATTTATCTTCATCATGACTAGAAGTAACGTTGTAACTATAACGTCTAAAGGTTTGCACAATCGCATTCATACCTGTATGACCAATTTTTATAGTAGCTTGAACCTTTTCATTGTCCATTTTAGATATAAAAACTCCTAGTATTTTTGCATCATTCGATTCTACAATCTGACAAATTTCACTAAATGAATAATCTTTCAACCCTTTTTCAACAACTATAATACCACCAGCTTCATTTAAAAATGGGGTTTCACTAAAAATAGACATGATATCTCCTAATTCATAATAGCCAAGATATTTGTTGTCAGCCCCTAAAACGGGCATAATACTACTGTTATGTAATGCAAAGGCTTCTATAATATCTAACCAATTTATAGTTTCTCGAACAAAAAAGACTTCTAATGAATACAGATAATCATTTAGGGTTTTGGTGCCATCAAAACAATGGGCGTCATTTTCATAAATACAGCCTTGATATTCACCATCCCTCAACACAGGAATGTGAGAATACGTAAGCTGATTAAATACGTTTTGAACTTCTCTAATCGAGGAGGAAATTTCAAAAGGAATGATGTCGTTTATGATGTATTGCTGAGTATTCAATCTAACTATTTTTTGCAAAATACTTAAAATAAAGACGTAAAGCACGGCTTCTAATTGTATTTTTGTTGACTATTATTCTTTTAACATGACAAAGTTAAGTGTAAATATTAATAAAATAGCAACTTTACGGAACGCAAGAGGCGGAAATATGCCTAATGTGGTCGATGCTGCTATAAACGTTCAAAAATTTGGGGCGCAAGGTGTCACTGTTCATCCTCGACCAGACGAAAGACATATTACCTATCAAGATGCTTATGATATTCACCCTTTAGTACACACCGAATATAATATTGAAGGAAATCCTATCGATTCCTTTATGAAAATGGTGTTAGAGATTAAACCGACACAGGTTACATTAGTGCCGGATTCAGTCGATGTTTTAACCTCAAATGCAGGCTGGGATACCATTATTAATAAAGATTTTTTATCTGAAATTATTGCCGAATGTAAACGAAATAATATTCGTACTTCTATATTTATCGATCCAGATAAAAGATTAATTGAAGGTGCTGCCAACATAGGTGCCGATCGCATCGAATTGTATACTGAAGCCTTTGCAGCTCAATATGATTTAGGAAATAAAAAAGCGATTCAACCTTATACAGAATGTGCTTTACTTGCTAATGAATTAGGATTGGGAATTAATGCAGGACATGATTTATCTTTAGAAAATATTCAGTTTTTCAAACAAAATATTCCTCATTTATTAGAAGTATCGATTGGGCATGCACTTATTTGTGAAGCCTTGTATAAAGGACTAGAGCCTGTAATTAAACAATACATTGAAAGATTAAAATAGTGCTGTTACATTCACAAATATTAGGAGAGGGTACACCATTTATAATTCTTCATGGGTTTTTAGGCATGAGCGATAACTGGAAATCCCTCGGAAAAAAATTTGCTGCTGAAGGCTATCAAGTTCATTTGGTAGATCAACGAAATCACGGGCATAGTTTTAGAAGCGATGATTTTAGTTATGATTTCATGGTGGAGGATTTGCATCAATACTGTGTGCATCATCAATTAGAAAATTTTGTATTGTTAGGTCATTCCATGGGAGGGAAAGCAGCCATGAACTTTGCTGCGAAATATTCAGATGTAGTAGCTAAATTAATCATTGCTGATATTGGTCCAAAATACTATCCACAGCATCATCAAGATATTTTAAAAGCCTTGTCATTATTAAATTTTAATGAAATCACTTCTCGTAAACAAGCAGATGAAGCTATACAACCTTATATTTCTAATCTAGGTACACGCCTTTTTTTACTGAAAAACTTGTATTGGGTTGAACGAGGGCAACTAGGAATGCGTATCAATTTAAAAGTACTAATCGACAATGTCGAGGAAGTAGGTAAAGCACTAGATCCTGAAGCTTATTTTGGAGGTGATGTTGAGTTTATACGTGGGGGCAACTCTGATTATATAGAAGACAACGATGCCTTGATGATTAAAAAACAATTTCCCAAAGCTGAAATCAGTACCGTACCAGATGCAGGGCATTGGCTACATGCTGAAAATCCTACCGTTTTTTATAAAATGGTAATGGGTTTTTTAGTACGTTAAGTTATACTTCTCACACAAATTACTTGAATACTGTCTATAAATGTTCTTTCGTAAAAGCTATAATCTTAGGCAACTCGTTTATTAATAATTCTTTTAATGGTTTAAAAGGAATTCCGTCAAAATGCCTTGCATCTGTTCCTGGACCTTCAGGACTTCCATGATCTGCATCAATAGATTCACGCCATTTTTTTGCATGATTTAGCCACTCAACTTGATCTACTAACTCGGGTGCTGTAAACCAAACATTCCAAGTCAATGTATTGCCGTCTTTTAGCATATTTCCAGATGCGATGTTAAAGACATCCAACATCAATTGATTAAATTTATCTACGATCTCAAAACCTGAAGGTTCGATGGCGCCAATCTTTACAACTAAATGCCCTAAGGACCAAGATAACCCTTCATGCTTGGCAAAATCTGGAATAGGAAAGTCGGTACTCGATCCTCTCGTCAATGGAAAAACTTTTTCACTAGGATTTGCGGGGTTATAGGTATTTATCACAATCGCTTTTGCCTTGCTCGATGGAAATGGTAAACCTTTCTTTTCAAAATGGTTGGCAAATACTTTTACAGTCTCTTTTTTCTGAGCACTCTTACTAAACCATATTTTACCAACAACAGACATGTCTGCTGCCAATTCTTTTGTGGTTTCATCAGCCCAACCTCTGTTACCTGTTACGGTAACTTCTACATTCATGCTTCCGAAGTTAGGAGAAGCAGCTCCCTGTTGTGGGCAAATAATAGAATAAACTCTACCTTCCTTGGTATAACCAAGTCTTGAAATGTCAGGTGCAAACATCTGATAACAACGCTTTGGATCGTCTTTTCCCGGTTCGGTTTCCCAACTAAACTCTGGCCAAACTACTTTTTGTTGACGTTCCAGCTTATCGATGTTAGCCATATTTTTAAGCATATCTAAAGAACTAAGATCTGGCGTCGGATTATATCCAAAAGCTGGATTTGATTGCTCAAATCCGCCAACCCAACCTTCTACAGGTTTAGGATTAATAAGTGCTCTTAATTTATCGTTTACAATATCTACCATAAGGTTGATAGGTGGCGTATCTTCATTTGCATTTTTAATATATTGGTCTTTGGTATTTAGCAATTCCAGTCCTGCATCCTTAACAATAAAGTACAACTCCGGTGAATTGTCAAATATGTTTTTAAATTTTGAAGCATCAAAACTAAGGCTAAAGGTCCCTGAAGCATCTGTCACTCCAATACCCAAAAAATCATCACTCAGTAAGTCTTTATCATATACTAAAACGTGTAGGTCTTCAATCCCTTCGTTGTTGTCTTTGTTTTTTACAGTTCCTGTTACCGTGTATATTGAACCTGAAATAGTAAAGGCATTACTCATAGCTTTATGTATTATGGGTTATTGTTTAATCGCGTTTACAATTTAAAATTATAGGAGCAACCTACAAATAGGTATAATTACTTAATTTTTGAATGTTTTAATATTTGTTGAGGTTGGTATTTTTTGTAATTATAAGCTTCTCCAGAAATTTAATTGGCTATATCGTTTTAATGATTATAATGTGAGTATTTGCCGCATTTGGGGAAGAATTTCTATTTAGTGGTTACTATATGAAAGCATTAGCGGAATTGTTAGGTAACTCTAATAAAGCTTGATGGTTGTCTGCATTTCTTACTTCAATCTATTTTGGGGTATCTCAAGGGTATCAGGGAACTGTTGGAATCGTAGGTGGCTTTTTATGGTCTTTCTTTATTTCAATGATATTTAATAAAAATAGGAATAATTTGCTTTTACTTGTTTTGGTACATGGATTTTTTGATATAGTGGGAATAACACTTCTTTATTTAAATAAAGATCATGTTATTACTGAATGGGTTCAACAGATGTTTTAATAAGGATTATAGTTTCTTTATCAAAAAAAAGCCTCTTCCAACTAAAAACGAGGCTTTAATTGTTGGAAAATTCTGTTTTTAAAGAATTGAATTTTGCCTCTTTTGTAATTCTGTCAGTATTAAAGGTTTGGTATTCTTTTTGACATTACCTTAGTATACTTAATACATTATAAATGAAATTTATCATAAAATTATTATTAACAGCGGTTGCTGTTATTCTCCTAGCAAAAGTATTACCTGGAGTTGAGGTGGTAAGCTATAGCTATGCCATTTTAGTGGCATTGGTGATTGGCTTTTTAAAAGTTATAGTAAAACCTATTTTGGTTATACTCACCCTGCCCGTAACTATTATTACTTTTGGATTATTCCTCTTAATAATTAATGCAACTATTATATTATTAGCCGATTATTTTTTAAGTGGCTTTAACGTAGACGGTTTAGGCTGGGCATTATTGTTTAGTTTGCTCTTATCCTTTTTACAATCGATTTTGCGTTCACTTATAAAAGAAGAAAAAAAATAGAATAGGATTGTATTGATTTACAAACCATTCTATTTGTCAATTGGTTAAAAAAACGTAATTTTGCACCCGCTTTCTAGACGAAAGAAAGTCAAATATTCATAGTAACTATTATTTAGATAATGAACATTACAAAAACAGACATTGATAGCTTAAATGCGGTACTTTCAGTAGAAATTAAAGAAGCAGATTATTCAGAAAAAGTAAATTCAGTTCTGACTAATTATTGTAAAACTGCCAATATTCCTGGATTCAGAAAAGGTCATGTACCTATGGGAATGGTAAAAAAGCAATACGGAAAATCTGTGTTGGTGGAAGAAGTAAATAAATTACTTCAAGAATCTTTACACAAATATTTAACGGATGAAAAGTTAGATGTGTTAGGGAATCCACTTCCAAAAAAGACTGAAATCGATTGGGATGCTGCTGATTTTAATTTTGAATTCGATTTAGGACTTGCTCCAGAATTTGTAGTTGATGTAGTTGGTAAAAAAGCTATTACTCATTATAATATTGTTGCCGATAATGAAATGATCGACAACCAAGTAAAAACGATTACGAAGCAATATGGTAAACTAATTGCTAAAACTGAAGTAGGAGAAGGTGATGAAATTACTGGTGTTTTTACCAATGAAGAAAAAGAAATCAATAAAGAAACTACACTTTCTTTAGAAACTTTAAAAGGAAAAAAACAAATCAAAGCTTTAGTTGGTGCTAAAGTAGGAGATATCGTTACCTTAAAAACAAAAGGAATGTTTGCTGATGATCATGCAAACGAAACTTATTTTGGTATTTCTC
The DNA here is from genome assembly GCF_047730175.1 of Candidatus Marifrigoribacter sp. Uisw_064. Lineage (GTDB taxonomy): Bacteria > Bacteroidota > Bacteroidia > Flavobacteriales > Flavobacteriaceae > Marifrigoribacter. Next base: position 797,296 of record NZ_CP159833.1, on the reverse strand, counting down.
ATGATGATGCTCATGGTTTAGATATCGAGGTTGCTTTAGAAATTAAAGAAGTAAACCAAAGAGAAGCTGCACCATTAGACCAAGACTTATTCGATAAGTTGTTTGGGAAAGATGTTGTTAAATCTGAAGAGGAATTAAAAGGAAAGATCAAAGAAGATGCAGAACGTCAATTTTCGCAACAAAGCGATCAAAAATTAATGGATGATGCCATTGAAGCTTTAATTGCCAATACAAAATTTGATTTACCAGGTGAGTTTTTACAACGTTGGATTCAAGTTTCAGGTGAAAAACCATTAACGGAAGAAGAAGCTAAAGCCGAATATGAGCGTAGCGAAAAAGGATTAAGATATCAATTAATCGAAGGTAAAATAAGAAACGAACATAAAATACAAGTAACGTTTGAAGAGTTGAAAGATTATTCTAAAACAATGATCAAAGCTCAAATGGCGCAATATGGACAATCAAATCCTTCAGATGAAGAATTAGATACTATAGCTGCCCGTATTTTAGCAAACGAAGACGAGGTAAAAAGAATGTCTGAACAATTAAACGGAAAGAAATTATTAGACTTCTTTAAGGAAAAAACAAAATTAAAGACTAAAGAAATAACCTACGAAAAATTCATGAAGGAAGCGTATAGTTAATTCAGTAATAATATTTTATATTTAGGGTGTTGAATAAAGTTTGTTTAATACCCTTTTTTATTAAAACAATATATATATGGACTACGGAAAAGAATTTAAAAATTTTGCAATAAAGGACCAGGGAATCAACAGTATGTATTATGATAAAATCGTAAGCAGCATGAACCCAACTAACTTAACACCTAATATTATAGAGGAGCGTCAGATGAACATCGCGATTTTCGATGTATTTTCTCGTTTAATGATGGATCGTATTATCTTTTTAGGCACAGGTATTAATGATCACGTGGCAAATATTGTACAAGCGCAATTGCTATTTTTAGAAAGTACAGATGCTTCAAAAGATATTCAGATTTATATTAATTCACCAGGAGGTGGAGTATATGCAGGTCTAGGTATTTATGACACCATGCAGTTTATTAAACCCGATGTAGCTACTATTTGTACAGGGATGGCAGCATCTATGGGAGCAGTGTTGTTGTGTGCTGGAGCAAAAGGGAAACGTAGTGGATTAACTCATTCTCGTGTAATGATTCACCAACCTATGGGTGGAGCACAAGGACAAGCGAGTGATATAGAAATTACAGCAAGAGAGATCCTTATTTTGAAAAAAGAATTATATGATATCATTTCGAAACATTCAGGACAAGATTACGACAAAGTATATGCTGATAGTGATCGAGATTATTGGATGAAATCTGATAAAGCCCTAGAATACGGAATGATTGATGAAATATTAGCGCGTTAATTTAGTTTTAAATAATTGCACCTTTCACAATATCAACTAGATAAGTGGTACTTTGTGAATTGATAAGAAAAAATATATGTCAAAAGAAGAATTAGAATGTTCATTTTGCGGTCGTAAAAAAATCGATACTAGCTTGTTGATAGCAGGATTAGATGCGCATATTTGTGATCGTTGTATTGAGCAAGCACACGGTATTGTTGCGGAGGAAGCGGTGCATTCTGCAAATGGATATTTGTCTAAAGAATTAATGCTAAAAAAACCAAAGGCGATTAAAGCATTTTTAGATGAATATATTATCGGACAAGACCATTCAAAGAGAGTGATTTCTGTTTCCGTGTACAACCATTATAAACGTTTGTTACAGCCTGTAACCGATGATGATGTTGAAATTCAAAAGAGTAACATCATTATAGTAGGTGAAACAGGTACAGGAAAAACATTGTTGGCAAAAACCATAGCACGTATGTTAAATGTGCCTTTAGCAATTGTTGATGCAACGGTATTAACAGAAGCTGGGTATGTAGGTGAAGATGTGGAAAGCATTTTAACTCGTTTATTACAAGCTGCTGATTATGATCTTCAGAAAGCTGAAAATGGAATTGTTTTTATTGATGAAATAGATAAAATTGCTCGTAAAAGTGATAACCCTTCAATTACAAGAGATGTAAGTGGAGAAGGAGTGCAACAAGCTTTATTAAAACTATTAGAAGGAACTACTGTAAATGTTCCGCCAAAAGGAGGAAGAAAACATCCAGATCAAAAATTTATTGAGGTAAATACGGAGAATATCTTATTTATTGCTGGAGGTGCTTTTGATGGTATTGATCGTAAAATTTCAAAACGTCTTAATTTACAGGCAGTTGGTTTTAGTGCTTCTAAAAAGGAAAAAACACTAGAGCGTGATAATTTATTGAAATATATTATTCCGAAGGATTTAAAAGATTTTGGATTGATTCCTGAAATTATTGGGCGTTTACCAGTGCTTACTTATATGAATCCATTAGACAATGGAACCTTAAGAGCAATTTTAACAGAACCTAAAAATGCTATTATCAAACAATATAAAAAGTTGTTTGAAATGGATGATATAGATTTTGTTATTACGGAAGAAGCATTAGATTTTATCGTTGAGCAGGCAGTAATATATAGGCTAGGCGCTAGAGGATTACGTTCTTTATGTGAAGCAGTCTTAACTGATGCCATGTTTGAAATGCCAGATAGTGATGATAAAAGTTTACATGTTACTAGAGAGTATGCAGAAAAGAAATTAAATAAATCAACCATTAAGAAATTAAAAGCAGTTTCTTAAATTGATTATTAAATAAATAAGAAAGCCTCAAAGTTATTCAACTTCGAGGCTTTTTTGTTAGTATTTGAAGCATATGGGTTTTTGGTCTTGTTTCAATATTTAGATAAGCAAATAGAGTTAGGGAAAAGAACAATTAAACTCGCTGAAATACAATTAATTAATTTTTTTATTAAGATTTAATAGTTCATCTAGATACTCTCTAGTGTTTGAAAGCCTCGGTACTTTGTGTTGTCCGCCTAGTTTATTGTTTAATTTTAACCAATCATAAAATAAATGAGTCCTAGCTATATTTATTTTTGGGAAGTTTAATGTTATATTATTAAATCGTTTAGCTTCATAATCACTATTCGCTTCTTGTAAAAATTTATCAAGCAGAATAGAAAATGTATTTAAGTCATCCGGTTGATCTTTAAATTCAATAATCCATTCGTGAGCACCTTTTTCTTTTCCTTCCATAAAAATAGGCGCAACGGTATAATCTATTATTTCGCAGTTGGTCAGTTTGGTTGCTTTAACTAATGCTTTTTCAGCATTTTCAATAATTAACTCTTCTCCAAATACATTAATATGATGCTTCGTTCTTCCAGTTACTCTAATCCGATAAGGATTTGTTGAGGTAAACCGAATGGTGTCGCCAATTTTATACCTCCAAAGTCCTGCATTAGTAGTAATTACAATCGCGTAATTTTCTCCAAGTTCTACATCACTTAAGGGAATTATTTTTTCTTCGGATGAACGATATGAACTCATTGGAATAAATTCATAAAAAATCCCATAATCTAACATGAGTAAAAGATCCTTGCTGTTGTTTTTATCCTGAATAGCAAAAAACCCTTCTGAAGCATTATAAATTTCATAATACTTAAAACTTTCCTTAGGTAATAATTTTTTGTATTGTTCAAAGTAAGGGTCAAAGCTTACACCTCCATGAAAATACACTTCAAGATTTGGCCAGATTTCTAAGAGATTATTTTTTCCTGTAGATTCCAATACTTGATTTAACAACACTAATACCCAAGAAGGAACCCCTAAAAGACTGGTTACATTTTCATGAATGGTTTCATCAACAATAGCCTGCATTTTTGTTTCCCAATCTGGCATTAAAGAAATTTCACTACTTGGTGTGCTACTATATTCAGCCCAGAAAGGCATATTGTCTATCAAAATAGCTGAAAGGTCTCCGAAGACTGTTCCGTTTTCTTCATATAATTCTTTACTACCACCAAGCCTTAAACTTTTACCAACAAACAATTGAGAGTCTGGATTATTATTTAAATACAAGCACAATAAATCTTTACTAGCAGCATAATGACAATCTTCTAATGATTCATTACTAACAGGAATAAATTTACTTTTTGACGTAGTTGTACCACTGGATTTAGCAAACCATTTTATAGGTGTAGGCCAAAAAATATTATTTTCCCCTTTTCTTGAACGTTCTATTAAAGGTTCAATTTCTTCGTAGGTCGTTATAGGAATTCGTTCTGTAAACTCTTGATATGTTTTTATACTATCGAAATCATATTTTTTGCCAAGCTCAGTATTCTTAGCTATTTGTAATAAAGATTTTAATAATTCCTCTTGAACATCAATAGGATATTTTAAAAACAATTCAATTTGATGAATCCTCTTTTTAAGAAACCAAGATGCAATTGAGTTTACTATAGGTATTGGCATGTTTTGTTTTATCTTTATGGAATAAAAATAGTGATTTTCTTTATATGAATAGTGAAGGTGTATTAACAAAAATGCAAACTGAAATAGGAACTCCCATTCAATACTACTTAGTTTTTGAAAATGAATTCTTAAATATCAATCAGTTACTGAATAAAAAGGTTTCAATTAGCTTCATAGGCTACCAATGTCTTAATTGTAAATTAGAAAAGAAAATCTTTAGACAAGGTTTCTGTTATGATTGTTTTTATAAAATTCCACAAGCTGCCGATTGGATTATGCGGCCCGAATTAAGTACAGCACATTTAGATAAAGAAGATCGAGATTTAGACTATGAAAAAAAGGTACAGCTTCAACCTCACATTGTTTATTTAGCAAATAGTGGTAATGTAAAAGTTGGTGTAACAAGAAAAACACAAGTCCCAACACGATGGATTGATCAAGGAGCACATGAGGCATTAGAAGTTGTTGAGGTTCCTAATCGTTTCTTGGCAGGTATTACAGAAGTGGCTTTAAAAGAACATGTAAGTGATAAGACCAATTGGCGGACCATGCTCAAGAATGAGATTAAAAATGAAAGTTTAGTGGAGTGGAAAGAAAAATTAAAATCATTTATTCCTGAAGAAGCCATGGAATATTATATTGATTCAAACAAAGAAACTCATATAGAGTTTCCAGTGATTCAATATCCTTCTACACCCAAAAGTTTAAATATTGTAAAATCACAAGAGTATCAAGGAGTTTTAAAAGGAATAAAAGGGCAGTATTTAATTTTTGAAGACAATACCGTTTTTAATGTTCGCAGTAACGAAGGGATAAGGGTTCGTATTACGGTAAACTAAAAATCAATTTCTTCCCCTATTTTTAAGTTGAATCTTTTTCTGAAAAAATACACCGCAGCATATAAAAATGGAGTATCTAATGCTGCGATTAATACTTTAAAAAGGAACCCACTTACTAATAAAGCTGCAAATAAATCCCAATCAATTTTTCCAAAACTACAGAGTAGAAATAGTACGGTAAAAGTATCTACAAATTGAGAGAAAAAAGTTGAAAAATTATTTCGTAACCACAAATGTTTTCCTTTGGTTAGTCGCTTCCAAAAATGAAAAATCCGTATGTCTATATACTGTGCTAATAAATATGCCATCATTGAAGCTAAAACTGCAATAGCGGTAGCTCCAAAAACTTGGTCAAACAAATTGTTGTTTATTGGACTCCAATCAGTAGCAGGTACAGCACCTGCAACATAAACGATTAGCATCGAAAAAAAAGAAGCAAATATTCCAGCGGTTACTACTTGATTGGCTTTCCGTTTTCCATATATTTCACTTATAATATCTGTAATTAAAAAAGTGATAGGGTAAGGAAGAATACCAACTGAAATTTCGAAGGTGTAAATTCCGAAGAAATCCCAATAAAAGAATTTCTGAAATATTAAATTAGAGACCACTAAAGAAGCTATAAATAGAGCTCCCAGAATTAAATAAATTCGTTGCGCAGTAAGTTTATCTTTTAGAGTGGATTTTGACACAGTATTTTTGATTTTTTAAAGATAATACCAAATAGACTTCAAGATAATCGATTAAATTCGTTTCTATTTCCTTTATATTTCAATATAAAATACAACTATAGCTAAGGCTATGCTTATATTTTTTCTTTTACCTAAAGAACATATAATTCAAATTTATTATCAATCATTTTAAATTTCATTTGGCATAAAACTAATAGTTTTACTTATTTTCGTTCTTCCAGTAAAATACACTTTTATCAAAACACCTCATAAAATATATCTTTCCTTAGGAAGCAATTTAGGAAATAAATTTGAGAATATCCAGACAGCCGTTAATGAGATATTTAATCAGATAGGTTCGATTGCTAAAATTTCACCTGTATATAAAACACCAGCATTAGGCTTTGAAGGAGATGAATTTTTAAATTGTGTGTTACTTGTCGAATGTCATATTTCAGCAAAGAAATCGCTCAAAAAACTTCTTGCTATTGAAAAAAAAATGGGAAGAAAACGATTAGAATCTTCAACGTTTACTTCAAGACTAATTGATATAGATATATTGTTTTTTGATAATGAATGTATAGACTCAAAAACATTAAAGGTTCCACATCCTGAAATTCAGAATAGAAAATTTGTATTGCAACCTTTGGTTGATATTCATTCAGATTTTGTTCATCCTAAAATGAAATTGAAGGTTTCTGAATTACTTTCGAATACAAAAGATGAAAGTGTGTTAGAGAAGCAATCGAAATGGCTAAGAAATCCAATTAAAGATTTTGACATTTCAAAGTTTAGGTATTTAGCAATTGAAGGAAATATAGGAGCAGGAAAAACTAGTTTAGCTACTAAAATGGCATCCGATTTGAATGCAAAATTAATTTTAGAACGTTTTAAAGAGAATCCGTTTTTACCTAAATTTTATGAAGACGCATCTCGATTTGCATTTCCACTTGAAATGTCTTTCTTGGCAGATCGTTACCAACAATTATTAGAAGATATTAAGCAACACGACTTGTTTAATGATATAGTAATTGCAGATTATGATGCATATAAATCATTGATTTTTGCAAAAATTACCCTGCAGGATGAAGAGTTTTCATTGTATAAAAAACTATTTCATTTAATGCATAAAGAGCTTCCAAAACCCGATGTGTATGTTTATTTATATCAGAATACAGAGCGTTTATTAGCAAATATTAAAAAACGAGGGCGTGTTTTTGAACAAGGAATTAATAGTTCTTACTTACAAAAAATTAATGAAGGATATTTAGAGTTTATAAAAAATCAACATGACGATTCCATAAAAATCATTGACATATCTAATAAAGACTTTATTGAAAATCGTGAAGATTATCTTGAACTACTAAAAGAGATTTTAAATTAAATAAAGATGAAAATGTATAGAGATAATGGTGCATTTGGAGCCCTTATAGACGAATATGAAAAGACTGTAATTGAACTTCAACAATTAATTGTTGAGGTTACTTCTGAAGAATTACTAGCATTAGCAGATGCATCAACCAAAGATCCAGATTGTAAATCTATTCAAACGGTATTAACTCATGTAGTGAGAGCGGGGTATGGGTATGTTGTGGAAATACGAAGAAGTATTGGAGAGGGTATAGAATTTAAAGAAGGTGTATTATTAAACTCTATTGAAGAGTATCATCTGGCTTTAAATGAGATGTTTCAATACAATGCTCAATTACTTGAAGATTATTCAAGCCTACAACTTGAAGAATATAAGAATGAAAGAAAAATAGCAGTACGTTGGGGTCAAAAATATGATGTCGAGCAATTATTAGAACATGCTATTGTTCATGTGTTAAGGCATAGAAGACAAATCGAAAAGTTTTTAATATTTCTTAGAAGCAAAGCGTATTAGTTCTGATTCATTTTCACAAATAAATCCCAGATGACCACACCTGCACTTACTGAAATATTTAAGGAATGTTTGGTCCCAAATTGTGGAATTTCAATCACTTCATCGCTTTTAGAAACTACTTCTTGAGAAACGCCTTTTACTTCATTTCCAAAAATAATCGCATAAGTTTCATTTGTTGAAGGGGTAAATTTATTTAATGAAATAGATTGTTCAGCTTGTTCGATGGAAAGAATTTTCACCTGTTCTTCTTTTAGTTTATTTACAAGATCTATGGTGTTTTCAACATATTCCCAAGAAACACTGTCGGTGGCGCCCAGCGCTGTTTTATTAATATCTCTATGAGGAGGTGTAGCTGTAATTCCGCAGAGATAAATTTTTTGAATTAAAAATGAATCGGCTGTTCTAAATACGGAACCGATATTATTTAAACTTCTAATATTGTCCAACACAATGATTAGAGGCGTCTTATTCGCTTCTTTAAATTCAGGAATTGAAATTCTATTCAGCTCGTTATTTTTTAATTTTCTTTTCAAAACGATATATTTCTTATAGAAATACAAAGATAGTTGATGTATTTTTTTAAATGTGAAAAACTTTCTAAAACTTCATAGATATGCGCTTTAAAAAACAGTCTATTATATTTAAATTAGCTATTCATTTTTATTGAAAATATGACTAAAAAAGTTACCCCTTTAATGAAACAATATAATGCCATCAAGGTTAAATATCCTGATGCATTATTATTATTTAGAGTGGGTGATTTTTATGAAACCTTTGGGGAAGATGCCATTCGAGCAGCTAAAATTTTAAACATCACCTTAACTGCTCGTAACAATGGAGGCGATAAAATTGAGTTAGCAGGATTTCCTCATCATTCTGTGAATACCTATTTACCAAAATTAGTAATGGCAGGGTGTAGAGTTGCAATCTGTGATCAACTTGAAGATCCAAAACAAACAAAAAATATAGTAAAAAGAGGAGTTACAGAATTAATAACTCCAGGAGTAGCACTAAACGATGATATTCTTCAATCGAAGTCTAATAATTTTTTAGCTGCAATTCACTTCGGAAAAAAACAAATAGGAGTTTCATTTTTAGACATTTCAACAGGGGAGTTTTTAACTTCACAAGGAAATTCAGAATATATAGATAAGTTACTTCAAAACTTTAACCCTTCAGAAGTATTATTTTCTAAACAGAAAAGAGCACTTTTTTCAGAAAATTTTGGAGATCGTTTTCAAGTATTTCATCTAGAAGATTGGGTGTTTCAGAAAGATTATTCCATTGAAACTTTAAACAATCAATTTAATACCACATCACTTAAAGGTTTTGGAATTGAACATCTAGAAGAAGGAATTATTGCTGCAGGTGCATCGTTACATTATTTAAGTGAAACACGACATAGTAAATTACAGCATATTGCAAAGATCTCTCGCATTGCTGAAGATGAATATGTTTGGATGGACCGATTTACCATGGGTAATCTGGAATTATACCATAGTAATTCTCAAAATGCAGTGACTTTATTAGATGTTATTGACGAAACAATTTCACCTATGGGTGGAAGATTGTTGAAACGATGGGTTGCATTACCATTAAAGAATAAAGATAAAATTATTAGTCGTCATGAAGTAGTGAGTTATTTCTTGAAAAATGAAACTCTTTTAGATAAAGTTAAAGCACAAATTAAAAAAATTGGCGATTTAGAACGACTCATCTCAAAGGTTGCTACTGGTAAAGTAAGTCCGAGAGAAGTAATTCATCTTAAAAATTCTCTAGAGGCTATTATTCCTATTAAAGCGCAAGCTATTGCTTCAAAAAATGAATCTGTAAAAATTATTGGAGAACAACTTCAAGCGTGTGAGATATTAAGAGAAAAAATTAAAGAAACTTTAAATGAAGAAGCCCCAGTTAGTGTTTTAAAAGGAAATGCAATAGCGGAAGGTTTTTCTGAAACCTTAGATGAACTTAGAGCTATTTCTTCCGGAGGAAAGGAATATTTAGATACCATGTTGGCGAGAGAAATTGAACGAACAGGGATCACATCTTTAAAAATTGCATCGAATAATGTATTTGGATATTATATAGAAGTTAGAAATTTACATAAGGATAAAGTTCCTGAGGATTGGATTCGAAAGCAAACCCTAGTAAATGCTGAGCGATATATTACAGAAGAATTAAAAGAATACGAGGCTAAAATATTTGGAGCTGAAGAAAAGATTGCTGCACTTGAGCAGGAACTATTTTCGAAATTAATTGATTGGATGCTTCAATTTATTGGAGTCGTACAGCAAAACGGAAGTTTAATAGCACAATTAGATTGTTTGTGTTCCTTTGCTACTCTTGCAAAGTCTTCCAATTATTCACGCCCCTTACTAGATGATTCTTTCGATTTAGATATTAAAGAAGGAAGGCATCCCGTGATTGAAAAGCAATTACCGCCCGATCAACCGTTTATTCCAAACGATGTATTTCTGGACAGAGAGATGCAACAAATTATTATGATTACGGGCCCAAATATGAGTGGTAAATCAGCCATTTTACGACAGACAGCCTTGATTGTTTTGTTAGCACAAATCGGAAGTTTTGTGCCTGCAAAAGAAGCTCGTTTAGGAGTGGTAGATAAAATATTTACTAGGGTAGGAGCCAGTGATAACATTTCGATGGGTGAGTCTACTTTTATGGTCGAAATGAATGAAGCAGCGAGTATATTAAATAATATATCAGATCGAAGTTTAGTCTTATTAGATGAAATAGGAAGAGGCACCAGCACCTATGATGGAATTTCAATTGCATGGGCAATTAGTGAATATTTACATGAACATCCATCGCAGGCTAAAACATTATTTGCTACGCATTACCACGAATTAAATGAAATGACCGAAACGTTTGATCGTATTAAAAACTACAATGTTTCGGTAAAAGAATTAAAAGATAATGTACTTTTTCTTCGGAAATTAGTGCCAGGTGGCTCTGCCCATAGCTTTGGAATCCATGTAGCAAAAATGGCTGGGATGCCTAAGCAAGTTATACAACGAGCAGAGAAAATATTAAAGCGCCTTGAAAAATCCCATTCTTCTGAAGAGCTTACCGATAAGATGAAAGCCTTGTCAGAAGAGGAAATGCAGCTCAGCTTTTTTAAACTAGACGACCCTTTATTAGAAAACTTAAGAGAAGAAATATTAGAAATCGATATTGATACTCTAACTCCTGTGGAAGCATTAATGAAGCTGAATGAAATTAAACGAATGTTGGTAAAGAAGACTTCTGTTAAGTTTAAGAAGTAAATTATTGTTTATAACTTAAATAATAATAAGATAAAAAAAGGCGCGATTTATTAAAATCGCGCCTAAAATCAATTAATATATTTTTATTATATTAATTTGTTCTAAAAGGTAAATATGGACTTTTTATCCATTTAACTAAACTGCTTATAATTTCATAGAAGAAATAATATATTGCTAAAGAAACATATAATTTCGCTAGAATTGCTAATACTCCTATATATTCCCATAATACAGAATACAAACCACTAACACTCCAATGATCTCCAGCAGACATAGTGGGATCCCAACCAGACCAATCAGCAAAAATTCCACCAATAAATTGAAGATTTAAAAGATCTGTTAATTCAGTTACAGCCGCCATTGGAAGCGCATATGCGTAATCAATATTAGCAATCCAATCTGTCATGAAGCCTCCGGAAACGTTAAGCGAAGTAGCCCAAGTTATTGTCATGCAAAGCGCACCGAATAAAGCAACTAATGCCGCAACATGGCCTAACAATTTAATATTGGCAACTGCCAGGTCTCTAAATACAAAATCTACTATTCCGCTTTTAGATTCAGCTAAACTATCCCCTGTGGATCTTACGACCTGTGCAATAGGGAACGCTGCATAAGCCCAGATAAGTATTGCAAGGACATTGCCTACAATACCAATTCCTTCACCTATACCACCACTCCAAATAGGAGATAGTACATATAACAATGAGGTGATTAAAATAACAAGAGCAGAAACGGTGTAGAAAGTTCCTACCCATTTTGCGACATTTTGTTCTGAGTCTTCAACCATTGCATTAAAACTATTCATTGGAAGTTTGCTGTTGATTGTCTTTGGAAGATCCAAGAACTGTGTGAAAATTTTTTCCATAATGTTAAATGAATTAATTAATAAAGTTATTGTATACGCAATTTACTGTATCTATTTTAATAAAAATAATGAGGATAATATGAAATATTAACGTAATCATTATATAAAGTGTAATTTATAGGGAATAATCATTTATTTACGACGAACTGTATTATTTTTCCGATGAACGAGCAGCAAAACTATTTTACAAACTAGTATTGTGTGTTGAAAACTTTCTTATAAAATTAATATTATATTATAATTGTACAGTAAATATTCTTAAAAAAAGATATTTAAACCTATTATTATGATACCTGAAGACATAAAAATCGTTCTTGAAAATTTGATAGTCCCCTAAATATTCCCCAGAACAATGTCTGCTAAAAAAGTAGTGCGTTATTTAAATAGGAAGGAATATCATTGAGTAAAATTGTACGCTCCATTATTAGAAAATTTAAGAGAAGAAATATTAGAAATCGACATTGATACGTTAACTCCTTTAGAAGCCTTAATGAAGTTAAGCGAATGTTGGTTAAAAAGACTTCAGTTAAATCTAAGAAATAGATTTTAGATCCCCCAACGCATTCCTGCGGAAATTCTACTTCTGTCTTTAAATTGACCAAATAGGTGATTTTCGTTGCCATAAAAAATAGCACTACTAAAGAATAGTTGTGAGCTCGAGTTTAACCAATAACTCAATTGTGGCATTACATAACCATCACCATGATTTGCATTATGGACTCAGAGGACCTCGGCACTAAGATTATCGTTCATCATTTCTCTGGAAATTTTTAAAGATGTATTGGTTTCAAATTTATCTCGATTGTAAGGAGAAATATCATCGGTTATGATATCTGTAAATAATTGCGCACTAATAATGTTTTCGCCTTTTATATAATCCATTCCAATGGCAGATTTAAATACATTACTAGTTTCGATCCCAAGATTGGCAGTTGAATTTGTAGACGAAAAATTTTGATCAATTATATATGCAACTTCACCTCTAACCGTAGAAGACCCAAACACTTTGTTAAACGTGCCCCCAATCAAATGTTGTCGTTGAAATTTTGGGTTTATTTCCAAAAAGGGATTGTTGGTTTCTGAAACATCTAGTTCACTGTAAAAGACTGGTAAATCGTCAAAGTAATAAAAATAGTTTAAGGATAAATCCCAACCTTTTGTGAACGTATTTAATTTAAGACCAATATCTGAATCTGCTATAAAACGATTTGGCTTCAAAGTTTTATTGAACACTACTGAAACACCTTCAGGAGAAGATTGAAATAAACTTTTGGTAAAAAAAGGCGCATCAAAATCTTGTGTAATGTGATATGTATTGTCAGGAATCCAAACAATTTGTACCCCAATATTCTTTATGTCGAATTCTGCTTTTATTGACCAAAGCGGAATCCGACTATCTTCAAAATCATCTAAAATAAACTCTCTGAAGTTTTGAGGGTTAACAACATCTAATAGTTTTAAACCGTCGGTTTCTCCCTAAACGATCTGTTGTTTACCAATAGTTAATCGTAATTTGTTTTTAATGCTAGTATAGAAATAAAACTCTCTTAATTCTAAATTTGTTCTATCTCCAATAAAAAGACGTTTACTCATATTAGAAACATTATGTTCTTTAGGAACTCTTGCCTCTAAGTTGTCATTTAATTCAGTATAAAGTTGTCCTTTTAAAACGAATTTTGACTTTTTATTAATTGCGTATAATCTAAAAAGCTGTTCCAGTCTCCCCATGCTGACACTTCTATGTTCCAAAACCCGAATCTATCTGCAATTGCAGATAAAAATCCAATAGAAATTGCACTTCTCAAAAATAATTTAATTGCATTTTTCATTTTTACTATGTTTTAAATCGATTCTAAACTATTACATTTTTTGTGCTAAGTTTTCCGGGTATTAATTACTTCCGTAAATTTAATTTCTTCCTGCAATCACACCACCGTCTGTATCCCAAATGGCTCCCGTAACCCAAGATGCTTTGTCTGATAGCAGAAATACGATACTATTAGCAATATCTTCGGCTGTTCCATTTCTACCAATAGGATGGAAGTTGTGAAATCCTTCTAGTGCTTTATCGGCTTCTTCTTTGCCGCCAAAAACAGTATGATATACAGGGGTGTTTACAACGGCTGGAGAAACTGCATTCACTCTAATCTTGAAGTCCGCCAATTCCATAGCTAAATGTTGTGTTAAGGAATGTAATCCTGCCTTCTGCATAGAATAAGCTGATGATGGAGTTGCTTTAACGGCTTGTTTTGCCCACATAGATCCAACATTAACAATAGAACCACCACCCATTGCTTTCATTTTTTTTGCGACTGCTTGTGTGATGAAAAAGAACCCTTTATTTAAATCTAAATAAGCATTATAATCTTCAGAGGTATGCTCTAAAAACGGCTTTGGTAAAAAGATGCCTGAAGCGTTAACGAGATAATCTAAATCGTCGAATTTTTCGATAGTGTTAATCAGCTCTTGTACGTCGTTATTTTTTGTAATGTCTATTTTATGTTTTATTAAGTTTGGAGCGTCTTCAACTTTATCAATATTTCTACCGACAATATGCACTATTGCATCTTGATCTAATAAGGCTTTAGCTGTTACATAGCCTATACCACTAGTACCACCAATTATTATGGCTATCTTGTTTTTAAATTCTTTCATAACTTTTAATTATTTTTTAGTTCTAAAATTTGTCTAATCATTTGATTTGTTCTTTCAATTCTTTTATTTCTGCCTCAAGTCTTACGATATAATCTTTTTGAGGTGTAAAAGCAGCATTTATTTCTTCAACAGTATATCGTGGTGTAATGTGTTGTGGACAATTCCAGTCATAGGCTTCGATATGAAACACCATCATACGTTCTGGGCGAAACTTGTAGTTGTCTAGATTTAATGTTTTAAATAATTCAGAATTATCATCAAGCTCAACAGTCTCCGCTTTTGCAAATATTTTTAACCGTGATCTAGAAGGGTAATCAATCATAATAAGAGACACATTATTATTGGTTGCCATATTACCCACAGAAACGTATTGTCTATTTCCTATAAAATCAATAAAACCAAGGCGTTTTGAATCCAATACCTTTAAAAACCCTTTTGGACCTCCTCGATGCTGTATATATGGGAATTCTTTTGCACCTATTGAAGCCAAATAAAAACTGTCCCGGTTTTCAATGAATGTGATCTCATTATCAGTCAATCCATCAATCATACTAAATTTTTCCATGCGCTCATAGCTTTTACGACTACCGTACTTCCCCTGTAATTTTTTAACCGCATCTGTAAATGCTATTTCTGCAAAATTTTTAGCCATGGTGTTTATTCTCTTTTAATTTTTCAAACTCTCTTTAAGCCTTTCTATTTGTTTTTTTGCATTTGTATTATTCGGATTGAGTCTTAGCGAAATTTTATAATTTTTTAGGGATTCAGGAGTCATTCCAAACAATCCATAGGCTTCCGCTAGACTGTCAAGTGCGTTACTACTTTTAGGGAAAAGATGTGCATTCAGTGTAAAGATTTCAATTGCGTCTTCGATCTGATTTTTCTCAACTAATTTATAGCCTACTCGATTTAATTCAGTTTCATTTGAAAAATTATACGTGTCTGGATAGTTCTTTTTTAAGGTTTTATAGAATTGTATCCCTTCATTTACATCATCATAGCATTTTTGTCTTATCGTAAGATAAACAGACTTTTGAGGTATTAAAAAGGAATTTCCTTTCGAAATATTTTCAATGGATTCAGCAATTTCCCGTAGTTTAAAATTTTTATTGTTAGTCATTAAAACGATTACCAAATCTTCTTTTGCATTATAATGGATAAAAGATTCGTAGTTGAAAGATGACCCTTGATGTTGATGAATAAGTAACCTATTGTTTTTAAATTTTCCGCCTCCTAATGCTGCTTCGCTACTTTCAGAGAACGAATTGAATAATTGATTTAAAGATTCTTCAGAAATTAACTTTCCAGAATGTAAACTTACAATCCAATTGTACATATCATTTACAGTAGGATGAACCCAACCTGTGATTTCAATATCCATTGGCTTATCATTAATGAAATCATTATTAAATGGTGTTGCCAATTGAGGGTTATCACTTCTTGGGTCAATAAGAGCATCTTTCATATTACTTGGACTAAGAATGTTTGACTCTACAAAATCAATGAAACTCATTCCTGATACTTTTTCAATAACCTTTCTTTGAAGAATAATATTATTAATACTATAAGTATAACCAGAACCAGGTTTAAATTTCAACTGTTTAATCTTACTTAAATCAACAAAAATGTCTTTCTCATTTTTAACACTCCTCCAATTCACTCTTGGCAATCCACTAGTATACTGAAGAAGATGATTAATACTTATAGTATTTGACCATTCTGGAAGATGCATTTCAAATTTCGAGATTTTATCATCTAGATTAAGTAATCCTTTTTCTTTTAGCATCATTATAGCGACAGCGTTGAATTCTTTTCCTATAGATCCAAGGTTAAATATTGAGTTTGGATTAAGCTCTTTTGATTTTGAGCCATCTGAATATCCAAACTCATTTTGATATATTATTTTATTGTTCTTTGCTACGAGGATATTTCCATTAAAAACACCACGTTCATAGGATACCTTCATCAAAGAATCTATCAGAGTTTGATTATTGGTAATTCTTGATACATCAGTTATATTTCGATAGCTAACGTTTTTACAACTATTTAAAATGATAACCGATAATAGAAATAATAAAAATTTTAATTTCATGATCCTTGTAATTAATTAAGTTTTTTTATCTTTTCCTTTTTATTAATTTGGCTTTGTCCAAACTCTACTAGAAAAAGCATCATCAACAGGTGTTTTATACACATGATTAAAATAATTACTCATGGTTTTAACACCTATGCCAGAAATTACTCCTAAAATGTTTTCTTCAGTATAACCAGCACTTAGAAAATTATTAATATCATCTTCAGAAGGAAGTCCTCTTTTTACTGTCATCTGTCTTGAAAATAGGCTCAATGCTTTCAGCTTTTCATTCGGGATTTCTGAATTACTTCTAATAGCATTTGTTACTTCAACAGGTACTTTACTCCAATTGTCTGCAACAAAGCTATGCGCAGCCATACAATAATCACAGTCATTTTCATAAGCCACAGAAAGGAAGATAACTTCTTGCTCTCTAGATGAAAATCCTGAATTTGCCCTAAATGAATTGTATGCATAAAAATAACCCTCTAATAAAGCTGTGTTATTTGCCATACCTGTATACATATTGGGAATCATTCCCATTTCTTTTTGCGCTGTTCTTAGAATTTTACTAGATATTGAATCTGAGTTTTCAATTGTTTTTGGTTCTAAAGTCTTTGTCTTAATAGTATTCATCGTTTTTTTTGATTTATTTGTGTTTTATTGGTTTATGAGTTTCCCGTTTTAATCTCACCTAACAGGATACCTTTTTTATTTCGTCCATAGTTCTTGGCAGCAAATAACATTTGGTACTTATTATCTCTTCTAATTTTCACAACCGCATTTGAATTTTTATTTCTTATTTCGATGTAAAAACCATTTCGTAAGGTTTTGGCTTTTTTGCTGGACGTCCCATTCTTATTAAAATTTAGGAGTATTAGAAATATTTAGCCTCCTAATACTCCATGTTTTTATTTACTTATCAATGCTTTAATATCGTATTGAATTAAGAAGATCAGAGGGATTGCATAAGCTAAATGACGTAAAAATGTTATTAATGGCATCATAGGTGAGGCTTCAAGTCCTGCGACACCTGCTCCAAGAAGAGGTAACATAAATAACCATACTAAAGCTATCATTTCGCCTGTTACAAAAATGATTGGTCTTAACCATTTTGGTCCCCAAAGTGAAGGTGCTATTCCAGCAAATAATATTGCTAGTAATATACCATTACTGTAATGTCCAATGACTCCATACGCTAAACCTAATCCTGTTTTCGCTCCTAAAGTACCTGGAATATCCCACCAGGTTCCTGTTAATAATAATCCTGCAAGATCAAATAGGATAGTTCCTAATATACCTGCTAATATTGCTGTTTTCCAATTTATTGTTTTCATATTTTCTATTTTTATTAATGATCTGTTGTATTACTTATTTAATTTATCCGTAAGTTCTTTTGTGCTATACACATGACTAGCTATAAAGCGAAAGTTTGTTTGTGCAGCGGCATTGCCATCATATCCAGGGATAATTGCTGATGCTGTTGCATCTCCTACTATTGCTACTTCAAAGCCGTCTTCAATAAGTTCTCTCATGTGTGATTCTACACATAAGTTGCCAGACATTCCAGCTAAAATAACTTTGTCAATTTTTTGTTTTCTTAATTGTAGACTCAAATCGTTTTGTTCTGGGCCATATACTTTATGAGGTCCAACAACAGTGACAAAATCTTTGTCTATATACTTTTTATAGCGTTCTAAGAAATCGGCACCAGAACCTTCAAATCCTTCTATATTTAATTGGTCACCCCGATCAAACATATTAATGTTGTGCATTAGTTTTTCTAAAGCTCCTTCAAATTGCCAATTGTGATCATGTTTGTAGTAATAGTGAGGAGAGATAAAAACTTTAATGCCTTTATCTTCAGCTATTTTAAAAAGTGTTTCTAAGTTTTCTACTGTGTTGTTTGCTACTACACTTTCTCCAACTACGCCCCAAGTAACTCCTTGTGGACTTAAAAAATCGTTTTGTGGATCTGTAATTACTATAGCTGTTACACCATCGATCTCAAATTCGGTGTCTGGTAGTTGTGCCAAAGCGTTTACTCCAATGATTAGTAATACGAATACTGCTATTAATTTTTTCATAATTTCTATGTTTTTAATTTATTTTCTATTGAGATGTGTTTAAAATCAGTTCGAGAAGGGTTACCCTTTTTATTGATCATGAAAAAAATAAACTCGAACCGATTACTATTAACTAACACTTAATTATTTAATATTGTTTTTCTTAAGGAAATTTAGAATGTAGTTAGCTATTTCATCACCTTTCTCTTCCAATGCAAAATGCCCTGTATCTAGTAAGTGAAACTCTAGATTCTTTAAATCTCTTTTGTAAGGAAAAGCACCATCTGCTGGGAAAATGTAATCATTCTTACCCCATACGATTAGTGTTGGTGGTTGATGGTCTCTAAAGTATTGTTGCCATTCTGAATATAAAGGCACGTTGGTTCTGTAGCTATAAAACATAGCTAATTGAATTTTATCATTTTCTGGTCTAGTTAAATGTTGAAGATCAATATTCCAGTTATCTGGACTAATTTTAGTTGAATCCTGAACCCCATGTGTGTATTGCCACTTCAAACCACCTGGAGAATGAAAGCCTTCAAGAGCTTTTCCATTTTCTACAGTGTAATCGTTCCAATATTTTTTAATAGGAATCCAGAAGTCTTTTAGACCTTCATCATACGCATTTCCATTTTGAATGATGAGTGATTCAATTCTTTCAGGATATTTAGCTGCGATTCTAAAACCAATAGGAGCTCCATAATCCATTAAGTAGATACTGTATTTTTCAACTTTTAATTCTTTTAGGAAGCCTTCAACAATATTTGCCATATTATCAAAAGTATAGTCAAAGTCTTTCATTAAGGGTTGATCACTTCTTCCAAATCCTGGATAATCAGGAGCTAGCACATGATAACGAACAGACAAGTCTGTTATTAAATTACGAAACATATGTGAAGAAGTAGGGTAGCCATGTAACAAAAGTATAGTAGGCTTATTTATGTCACCTGCTTCTCGGTAAAATATATTTACTCCGTTTACATTAACGTTTTTGTAAAGTGTAGAATTTTCATTTTTTTCTACTGTTTCATTGTATTTATTTTTTTCTATTGTTTCAATGTAATCATTGTTTTTAGGATTTTCAAAAGATAAGGTTCCGAAGGCTAGTATTGATAAAAGAGTTAAGCCTATTACTGATTTTAAATTATTTGTTTTCATTTTTATTAGTTTTAAATATTAATTCATTTTGTTTAATTGATACTGAATATTTCTATCTGTATCTTCTTTTGTTATTCCAAATGGAAAGTCTTGTTTGATTTGTTTTCATTTCTTTCATTTTTATAGTTAATTAAATTTTCGTTGTGTTTCTTCAATTTCAACATCATTAGCACTCATGTCTCTTATTCGCATTAAACCTTCCTCATCAAACTCCCAATGTTCATTGCCATGTGTGCGCTTCCATTGACTTGTTGTTGCATCTTTCCATTCATATTCAAAGCGAACAGAAATTCTATTATCTGTATAAGACCATAAATATTTTTTTAGCTTATAGTGTTGTTCTTTATTCCACTTATGTTTAAAAAAAGCGACAATTGCTTTTCTCCCTCTGAAGAATTGATCTCTATTTCTCCATTCTGAATCAATTGTATATGCCAGAGATATTTTTTCTGGATTTTTACTATTCCAGGCATCTTCTGCAAGTTGAACTTTTAGTGTTGCTGTTTCCTTTGTAAAAGGTGGGACTAATTTTTCCATTATTTTTATTTTATACAGACAAGTCTGTTTTATTTGTGTCAATTTTTTTAATGTTTGTTTTCATATTAAAAGAACTTTAAAGTTCTTTTAATTTAAAATCTTTTTGCATGCTTTTTTTGCAACTTTAATAGGCCATTCATTTTTTTGAATTTGCGATAATATAATTGATCCTTCGATAAGGATTAATACTTCGTCGCCTAGTTCCTTTGCTTCTATATTTGTGTACTGATCTTCTTCTATTAGTAAGTTATGGATCCATTTCCTTACATCATTTTTATGAAGCACTGCTTGATCCATTATTTTAGTATGATCATTAGGCAAATCTGTAATGATATTTTGCCATCCACAGCCTCTAAAGTTAACTTCATTTAACCATTTTGTTAAATAATCAAAGCATCCAATGACTTTACCTTTGGATGTATTTTGACTTGAAACACATTCATTTAATTTACCCATCCACATTGCATGTCTTGCAATTAAATAAGCCACTGCAATATCTTCCTTCGATCTAAAATGTTGATACATACTTGCTTTTGCAACATTAGCTTCAGCTATTATTTGGTTAATCCCAGTTTGATTATAACCATTAAAATAGAAAAGCCTGGAAGCTGTTTCAATAATTCTTTCTTTTACTCCTACTTTTTTCATAATGCAAATATAGAATCATTTTTAATAAAACAGACAGGTCTGTATATAATTAACATATATTTAACAATTAGCAAATTTAAATAGTATAGTTATATGTATGGTAGGATTTGTAATTAATAAGTTTTCTTAAGAAATTGAGTTTAGATAATAGAAGCCTATATTAATAAAAAAGCCTAATCATTTGATTAGGCTTTTTCTCTGTACTGAAGACGGGACTTGAACCCGTACGAACATTACTGCTCACTGGATTTTAAGTCCAGCGTGTCTACCAATTCCACCACTTCAGCATTTTTATAAAATAAAAACTATTGATGAGCGAAAAACGAGATTCGAACTCGCGACCTCCACCTTGGCAAGGTGGCGCTCTACCAGCTGAGCTATTTTCGCGGTTGTTTTAGAACATCGCTTCGATAGCAAAGCGGTGGCAAATTTATAACTTTTAAAACAACTGCAAAGTATTTTTAAATAAAAAATTCAAGTTTTTTTCATTTTTTTAGTAAACGATTAATAGTTAAGAAAATAGGGGAGGAAATTTGATTAAAGTTCGTCACTTAAAATTTTACTAATCTCATCATCTACATCTTCTTTTAGATCAGTATTAAGAATAGGTCTCTTGCTTATTCTATAAGAGATATATACCAAGAAGAATATAATAGGTGTAATAAAAGGCAATGAATATAAGAAGTCATATTCATCAATGTATTGTAATTGGAAGTTGATTATTCCTGATAATTGAAATAAAAACATAGTAAAAGGCACTAATATTGAATACTTCCACCAATTAGTAGCAGTAATAAACCAAATGCCTGTTAATAATACAAATGATATTTTTGTAAATAATGCATGTAAAAAAGATTGTACACTACCAAAACCACCAGAGGTGAATATTCCAAAAATGGTATCCCATTCCTTGGAATCTACTGGAGCCAATTTATAAATATAAAAAAGAAAAGGTGTTGCAGTCAATACTAAAGAAAGTAACACCCCATTTATAAAACGCTTCTTCCTATCCATTTGGCGGAACTTCGTACTTGTCCTTATCGATTTGTTGTTGGTCACTATTTAAAGATTCTGGGGTGCAACTAGCTACGAAAGCTATTACAGCTAAAATAAACATAAGTTTTTTCATTTTAATTATTTTTTGTGGTTAAAAAAACAAAGATAATTAAATGTAAGAAAAATCTTACAAAATAAGGATTTATTTTCTATGTATGTGCTTATATTTTTTGAAATGAGAACTTTAACAAGTGAAAATTTAGTACAGCGGTATTATTAGTGCTTAGTTGAAGACATTATCTTTAAGGTTGGTATTATAGCAGGAGAAATTTAGTTATTAACAAAATTCTTAAGAAAAATTTTAACATTTGTAAGCAATGAAATGTATTTTTAAGCAGAAAATGAAAATATTGGATAATAAAAAAGCCTCACTCAGTGAGGCTTTTTAAAAATAAAATAAATTAGTTGCTAGTTTTCGATAGCATCTTTAAGTGCATCGCCAACTTTTTTAGTAGTTTCATCTACTACTTCTTGAGCTCCCTCAGCAGCTTCATCAACAACTTCTTCAATTGTATTTTTTGTGCTGTCAACAATTTCTTTAACTTCCTCTTCAACTTCTTTTTCAACTTCTTTTACTGTTTCTTCAACATCAGTTGTGATATCATCAGCTTTTTTTTCAGTTTCTCTACAAGAGAATACAGAGATTATTAAGCATAATGAAGCTAGGGACAAAATAAGTTTTTTCATTTTAATATAGATTATTGATTTATAGGGGTTAAAGATACTTATTTTTTTAACATAAGTTTATATTATTCAATTTTGAATCATCAAAACATGAACATGGAAATATTCCATAATATTATTGGATTTAATCCAATAAGTTGTTATATTTGGTTATGAAATTAGAAATACCAATTGAAGCAAAACGATTTAAAAAAGTAAGAGAAGATTTAAAATTTACACAACATACCTTTGCTAAAATGCTTTCTATAAAGGGAAGTACTGTCGATATAGAAAGAGGTAAAACTAAACTCACAGGTAAGGTGGTGATGAAATTACTTCATTTATATCAAATAAATCCATTATGGCTTTATGGTGAAAGTTATCAAAAAATAATAGCCTTAAGTAACGAAAACCTTTCACCTAAGGTTTTAGTGACTAATCAAGAAAATGAAGATTCTATTATTCTTGTAAATCAAAAAGCCGCAGCAGGATATCCAAATAATATTCAAGATGTTGAATGGTATCAATCTCTTCCGGTGTTTAATATCCCTTTACCTCAATATAAAAATGCCACTTATAGAGGTTTTCAGGTTGAAGGTGATAGTATGACACCTAATATTCAACCTAAAGATTGGGTGTTAGGGCGTTCCGTAACTAGTATTTCTGATGCATCAGACAGTAAGATTTATATTGTAGTTTTAAAAGATTCGGTTTTAGTGAAGAAGCTTCAAAAATTGAAGGATAATTCAAAAATTAGATTAATTTCTTTTAATGAAAACTATATACCTATTGATGTTGAAATTAAAGAAATACAAGAATTATGGATGGTAAATAGTAAGCTGACTTTTGGATTGGAAGATTCTTCAAATAATCATGGATTATTAAAACAGTTACAAGAGTCTATGAATGATTTAAAAGGTCAGATTCATAATTTAAAGACTGATTAACCTAGTTGATGTTCCTTTAAACTTTTAATATAGCTCATAGTTTTTTGTGTAGCACCAATATTTGAAACGATATACTTTTTAGCTATTTCTCCAGTAGAAGATCTAAACTCATCGTCATCGGTAAGTTTCGTAATTATAGTACTACACTCTATCTCATTATGAATAGAATATAAACCCTTCAATCGTTGGAGCTCTTTAGCTTCTAGGAAATTTTCAAAATGGTTTCCTATAACAATAGGTATCCCAAAGGTAGCAGCCTCTAAAATATTGTGAAGTCCAGTTTTACCCATTGCTCCACCTATATATGCAATATCTGCATAATTATAAATTTTTGTAAGGATCCCAATTGTATCTATAAAAAATACGGAGTATTCAGTTAGATTTTCATTTTCTTTTTCTGAAAATAAGATACTTTTTCTTTTTATTTTATTTCTGAAAGATTTGATTTTTGAAGGATCAATAGTGTGAGGAGCTATTATGATCTTAATAGATATATCACAATTATTAATAAAGCCTAATAATACTTCATCGTCTTCTGGCCATGTACTACCACAAACCAAACATAATGAGTCTTGCTTAAAATTTTCAATAAAATCTAATGTGTTAGATTGTTTTAGTTGTTGATGAACTCTATCAAAACGAGTATCTCCACTGACAGTTACATTATTAAAGTTAAAAGAATTTAGTAGCCTTTTTGAACTTTCATCCTGAACAAAAAAATGATTAAATGCTTTTAAACTATTTCTCATAAATCCCCCGTACCATTTAAAAAAAGATTGTTGGGGTCTAAAAACACCTGATATCAATAAGGTTGGAATGTTGTTTTTCTGAAGATAATAAAGATAGTTTGGCCAAAATTCGTATTTAACAAACAGTACTAGTGATGGATGAACAGATTCAATAAATTTTCTTGCATTAGAAATTGTGTCAATCGGAAGATAGGTGACATAATCTGCAATAGAAGAATTCTTTTTTATTTCATAACCTGAAGGAGAAAAAAAAGTAACTATGATTTTATAATCAGGAAATAAAACCTTTACTTCCTCCATAATTGGTACGCCTTGCTCATATTCACCTAAAGAAGCACAATGAAACCAAATGGTTTTGTCATTCTTTGTTAAAGAAGAAAGAGATTTGAATACATCTTTTCTTCCAGAAACAAAAAGTTTCATTTTTTTATTAAAAAATTGAGAGCACCATATAATAAAGGTGCTAACATGAACTAAAAGATGATATATTATACGCATTTATTTTAAATAATAGCTAAAATACGCTTCTTTAACGAATTACATTGCTTGCCGTTTTCAATTTTTGTAATTTTGAAAAGCATTTTATAAAATTATATTGTGAGAAAAATACAAATGGTTGATCTTAAAGGTCAATACCAACAAATTAAACAACATGTAGATCAATCAATAATGAGTGTTATTGAATCTACAGCGTTTGTAAACGGCCCTGAAGTTCATCAATTTCAAAAAGAATTAGAAGATTACCTAGGTGTAAAGCATGTGATTCCCTGTGCAAATGGGACCGATGCATTGCAAATATGTATGATGGGACTAGGTTTAAAGCCTGGTGACGAAGTAATAACAGCAGATTTTACTTTTGCTGCAACAGTTGAGGTAATTGCGCTTTTAGGCTTAACACCAGTTTTAGTCGATGTTGATCCTGTTACATTTAATATAGATGTAGAAGCTATTAAAAAAGCAATTACACCAAAAACAAAAGCAATTGTACCTGTTCATTTATTTGGTTTAGCGGCTAACATGGATGAAATCATGGATTTAGCAAAGCTTCATGATCTATATGTAATAGAAGATAATGCCCAAGGTATTGGAGGTACTTATACTTCAAAAGATGGTACAAAGAAAAAAACAGGTGGAATTGGACATGCTGCTTCTACGTCTTTTTTCCCATCAAAAAACTTAGGCTGTTATGGAGATGGAGGAGCAATTTTTACGAATGATGATGATTTAGCTCATATGATTAGAGGAATCGTTAATCATGGAATGTATGTTAGATATCATCATGATGTGGTAGGTGTAAACTCTAGATTAGATGCAATTCAAGCTGCTGTTTTAAGAGTAAAGCTGCCAAATTTAGATACCTATAATGCTAAGAGAAAAGAAGCGGCTAAAAAATATACAAATGCATTTTCAAGTATTGAAAACCTTATAACACCCACTGGTTTTTGTGATGCTGAAAATAAAAGTTGTAGTTCTTGCGACTGTCATGTATATCATCAATATACTTTAAGAGTTATAAGTGCAGATAGAGATGCTTTAGCAAAGCATTTAAATGAAAACGATATTCCTTGTGGAGTATATTACCCTATTCCATTACATCTTCAAAAAGCATACGTAGATGAACGTTATAATGATGCTGATTTTAAAGTAACAAATCAATTAGTGAAAGAAGTAATTTCTCTTCCTATGCATACCGAATTAGACGACGAACAAATTGATTTTATTACTAAAACCATAATTAAATTCGTTACTCAATAATGAAAAAAATACTTGTAACTGGAGGGCTTGGCTATATTGGATCACATACTGTTGTAGAATTGCAGAAAAATGGATTTGAAGTAATAATAATAGATAATTTATCTAATTCTTCTGAAGATGTTTTAAAAGGAATCCATTCAATTTCGGGTATTACACCTATATTCGAGAAACTTGATTTAAAAGAAAAAACGAAAGTTTCAGAATTTTTTGATAGAAACTCTGACATAGATGGAATTATTCATTTTGCTGCAAGTAAGGCAGTAGGTGAAAGTGTTGAAGATCCTTTATTATATTACGAAAATAATTTAAATACATTGGTTTATGTTTTACAAGAATGTAAAAAACACCAAATAAAGAACCTTATTTTTAGTTCTTCTTGTACTGTTTATGGAGAACCGGATAGTTTACCTATTACTGAAGAAGCACCTGTAAAAAAAGCAACTTCTCCCTACGGTAATACAAAACAAATTAGCGAAGAAATTATTTTTGACCTTTGCTCAGTTTCAGATTTAAAAGCAATTGCATTACGTTACTTTAATCCAATAGGAGCACATGAAACATCTGAAATAGGGGAGCTGCCTCTTGGGGTTCCTTTAAATTTAGTTCCTTTTGTTACACAAACAGCAGCGGGAGTTAGAGAACAGTTGTCAGTATTTGGAGAAGATTATCCAACGGTAGATGGAAGTTGTGTAAGAGATTATATTCATGTAGTAGATTTAGCAAAAGCTCATGTTATTTCTTTAAAAAGATTACTTGAAGGTAAAAACACTACAAGTTTCGAAGTATTCAATCTAGGAACTGGTAGAGGTAGTTCTGTTTTAGAAGTGATAAAAGCTTTTGAAAAAGTGACCCATCAAAAATTAAATTATAAAATCGTAGATAGAAGACCTGGTGATGTAATTTCTGTATATGCAGACACAAAAAAAGCCAATAATGTTTTAGGTTGGAAAACTGAAGGATCTATGGAAGATGCTTTGTTAACAGCTTGGAATTGGGAAAAAAAAGTTAGAAATATTAAATAATTAAGTATGAAATTAGTATTGACACTGTGTTTGTTATTTATTTCCTTCGGAATAAATGCCCAGGATTATTATTTACATTGTGGTAAAATTGTTGATACTAAAGAAGGTGAGGTTTTAAGTAATAAAACTATTGTTGTTTCAAATAACAAAATTGTAAGTGTTTTAAATGGATTTGTAAAAGCAAAATCTGAAAATGATAACACGGTCGATTTAAAAAACAAAACGGTATTACCGGGTTTAATAGATATGCATGTTCATATTGAAGGCGAAACCAACCCTAATCGATATTTACAAGCTTTCACATTGAATGATGCAGATGTTGCATATAATGCAGCTGAAATTGCTAACCGAACTTTGCTTGCTGGATTTACAACTGTTCGCGATTTAGGCGGAAGTGGAGTAAATGTTTCATTGCGAAATGCAATTGCTAAAGGAAGAGTTCCTGGTCCAAGAATATTTACTGCAGAAAAAGCAATAGGTACAACAGGGGGACATTCAGATCCAACAAACGGTAGAAAGAAAGATTTAATGGGAGATCCTGGCCCAAAGCAAGGGGTGATAAATGGTGTAGATGATGCTCGTAAGGCTGTAAGACAGCGATATAAAAATGGAGCTGATTGGATTAAAATTACCGCAACTGGCGGAGTTTTAAGTGTTGCAAAAAGTGGTCAGAACCCTCAATTTACACAAGAAGAAGTAAATGAAATTGTAAAAACAGCTAAAGAATATGGAATGGATGTAGCTGCACATGCTCATGGAATTGATGGAATGAAACGAGCAATTATAGCGGGTGTAACAACTATAGAACACGGTTCATTAATGAATAAAGAAACTGCTGAACTAATGAAACAATATGGTACTTATTTAGTGCCCACTCTTTCAGCTGGAAAATATGTAGCTGAAAAAGCAAAGGTTAAAGGGTATTACCCAGAAATAATTGTTCCAAAGGCTTTAGAAATTGGAACAAAACTTCAAGGTATGTTTAGTATGGCCTATAAAGAAGGTGTTAAAATTTCTTTTGGTACAGATGCAGGCGTTTTTCCACATGGTAAAAATGGGAAAGAATTTGGATATATGGTTGAAGGTGGAATGTCTCCTATGGAAACAATACAGTCTGCTACAATTACTAACGCTATTATTCTAAAGATGGAGGGCCAACTTGGTCAGTTGTCTGAAGGATTTTTAGCAGATATCATTGCTGTAAATGATAATCCAGTAGATAATATTCACACAATGGAAAACGTGGTTTTAGTAATGAAAAATGGAGTTATATATAAATAGTAATCGTTAGATCTCTCCTTTTTCTGTAGTTACACTTCTATCGATTTTTCGCATTAAACCTTGCAATACATTTCCGGGACCCACTTCAATAAAATGCGTAGCACCATCTTTTATCATGTTTTGCATGCTTTGCGTCCATTTAACAGGAGCAGTTAATTGCGCAACTAAATTTTTCTGAATTTCAGAAGGATCTGTCACTGCATTTGTACTTACATTTTGATATATAGGACAAACAGGGTTTGAAAACAGAGTGTTTTCAATAGCTGCTGCTAACTCTTCTCTAGCAGGTTCCATTAACGGGCTGTGAAATGCTCCTCCAACAGGTAATATCAAAGCACGTCTAGCGCCAGCTTCTTTTAAAGATTCACAAGCACTTTCTATGGCACTTATTTCTCCAGAAATCACTAATTGACCTGGGCAGTTATAATTTGCAGCGACTACAATACCTGGAGTTTCCGAACATATATTTTCAACAATAGCATCTTCAAGTCCTAAAACTGCAGCCATTGTAGAAGGTTGAACTTCACATGCTTTTTGCATAGCAAGAGCTCTTTTTGAAACAAGTCTTAAACCATCTTCAAAGGCAAGTGTTTTATTTGCTACCAATGCAGATATTTCACCTAAAGAATGACCTGCTACCATATCTGGTTGAAATTTATCACCCATAACTTCAGCAATGATCGTAGAATGTAAAAAAATTGCTGGTTGAGTTACTTTCGTTTCTTTTAATTCATCTGCAGTTCCTTCAAACATAGTTTTAGTGATTTCAAATCCTAAAATTTCATTTGCTTGATGAAATAAAGCTTTTGCTTTTTGAGAGGAATCATATAAATCCAATCCCATTCCGCTAAACTGAGCTCCCTGTCCGGGAAAAATATATGCTGTCATTTTACTAGTTTTGATACCGCAAAAATATAATATTATCTATGAATATTGTTTTATTATAGTATTTACTTGTGAAAAATATCCAACTCCAAACAAATTAAGATGCACTAGGAGGTAGTATAATTGCCAAAGAGAGACTCTTTCTTTCCAATTATTGGCAAATGGAAATTTTTCATGATACATTGTATATATCTCATCCGAAAACCCACCAAAAAGGAGCATCATTGAAATATCCATTTCGCGTGAGCCATATGATATAGCTGGATCTATAAGGCATGCTTCGTCATTGTGGGAGATTATATAGTTGCCATTCCATAAATCACCATGAAGTAATGATGATGGCTCTTCAGGAATTATTTCTGAAATATTTTTTAATACAGCTTCTGAATTTTTAAAAGTAAATCCGTTTTGACCTGCCAACTTAATTTGTGGTGCTAACCTCTGATTTATATAAAAATCTGATGCAGAAAATTCTTTGTGATTAAATTGAGGTAAACTTCCTATATAATTATGATGTTGTAATCCGAAAAAGTCCTGAGTACATTGATGAAGCTTCACTAAATTTTCAGCAAAAATCTCATTGAAGTTATAAGATTTTTTTCCTGAAGGAATATATTCCATTAGTAAATAGGAGCTATTTTCAATTTCATCCTGCCTTATTACTGTGGGTATTTTAAAACTTTGACTTTCTTTTAAAACTTGAAGCCCTTTCGCTTCAGTTTCAAACATTTTTGAAAATTTTAAGGCATCATTTATTTTAAGGACATACTCAATAGAGTTACATTTTAATAAGTAAACTGAGTTAATGCTACCACTATAAAGTGGAACTATTTCTTTTAATTGAATTTTATTTAATTCAGCAATTTTATGAATAGTAGCGTCCATAGAAGTGCTTGTTAAATATTATTTTCTGATGAAGGTTTGATAAGTAAAAGCATGTTGATGGCGTTCATCCTTTTCATGAAAAACTTCATTTGTCAAGGTCCAATCTTCTTGAGGAATAGCTGGAAAATAAGTGTCTACTTCAAAATTAGCATGAACTCTTGTTAATTCTATTTTGGTTGCAAAACTAAGTCCTAAAGTGTAAATTTCACCACCACCAATAATAAAAATTTCAGAATCATCCCTTGCAATTTCAAGTGCAGATTTCATGCTATTTGTTATAATAGCACCTTCTTTTTTATATTCTGAATTTCTTGTAATAACTACATGTGTTCGGTTAGGTAGGGGTTTTGGGAAAGACTCAAATGTTTTACGCCCCATAATAATATGATGGTTTGTTGTGAGTTGTTTAAAACGTTTAAAATCATCTGGCAAATGCCAAACAAGATCATTGTCTTTACCTAGTTCATTGTTTTCACCAGCAGCAGCAATAATGGTAATCATTAATTTTCGGGAGTTTGAGTTTGATTCTCTTCGTTTTTTTTTACTTCAGGAATAGGAAGTTTTTTTTCAATTTTTTGCTGTAATTGAGCTATTTTTTTTTCTTGTTTAATTTTCAATTTTTCTAATTGTCGATTCTCCCATTCTTTTCCCATAAATCGATTCATGAAAAAAACATTCAAAAGGTGAACTATAAATAGGAATGCCCATAATAGAATGGCCCATATAAACCAGTCTTTAATGAAAAAATCTTGTGCTATACCTAATATAGGATTTATAATAATTAACAGAATAGAACCAGCTAGAAAAATGATAAAATGTTGCATTAATCGCTTTTTCTGCTTAATTCTTCCTCGAGCATAATCATATTGCTCTCTTTGTTGAGGATCAATATTTTTAGAAAACATAGATAATAAAGGTCTACTGTAAAGATAATTAATTATTCTATAATAAAAAGCTTATTTACCAGTCTTAAAGGTAAAGGGGATGGTGTATTTTATTTCTCTAAATTTTCCTCCCAACATTCCTGGCTTCATTTTAGGGATTGCTAAAATATTCCTTTTTGCTTCATCTTGCAGAGCTTTAGTTGCTCCTGTAACACTTTTTACTTCGACCATTCCTTCTTGATTAATAAAGAATTCAACTATAACTTTACCCTGTACATTATTTTTGTACGCGCTCATTGGGTATTTGAAGTTTTTAATAACGTGTTGAATTAAATTTTTGTCGAAACAATCACTTTTCGAGTTGCCTTTTTCACTTTCACAACCCGGCCATACTGGAGCAATCTCTTTTAACGTAACATTGTTTTTGTCAACGCCTCCCCATTCTTCTTGTGCAAATAAGGAAAATGATGCTAGAAAACAAATGATAAAAATTATAGGCTTCATAAATAGTTTTATTTTTAAATTGCAACAGCACCTTTAATGTGAGGATGCGGATCGTAATCTACTAAGGTAAAGTCATCAAAAACAAAGCCAAATATATCTTTTACTTCGGGATTAAGCAACATTTTCGGTAATGGTTTAGGGTCACGAGATAATTGAAGCTCTATTTGTTCTAGATGATTACTATAGATATGTGCGTCACCAAAAGTGTGTATAAAGTCACCAGGGAGTAAATCGCACGCTTGAGCCATCATCATTGTAAATAATGCATATGAAGCAATATTAAATGGAACACCTAAAAAGATATCAGCACTTCGTTGGTATAATTGACAAGATAATTTTCCATTAGCGACATAAAATTGAAAAAATGCATGACAAGGAGGCAATGCTGCTTTACCATTGGCAACATTTTCACTAAATTCAATACTTGTATCAGGTAATACACTTGGATTCCAGGCACTAACTAACATTCTTCTACTGTCTGGATTATTTTTTATAGTAGTTATAATGTCTGAAATTTGATCAATTTCTTCGCTATTCCAATTTCGCCATTGGTGACCATACACCGGTCCTAAATCACCCTTTTCATCAGCCCAATCGTTCCAAATACGCACTCCATTTTCTTGTAAGTATTTTATATTTGTATCACCCTTTAAAAACCATAATAGTTCATAAATAATGGATTTAAGATGTAATTTTTTAGTGGTAACCATAGGGAACCCTTCACTTAGATCGAAACGTAATTGATGCCCAAAAACACTTTTGGTTCCTGTTCCTGTTCTGTCTTGCTTTTCTGTTCCGTTTTTAAGAACATGTTTTATAAGGTCGTGGTATTGTTTCATGAACTATAGATGTAAATAAACACATTTTAAAATCTAAAAGCAAAATTAAAAAAAAGCTTCAAATTAGTGTGATTGATGCCCTTTTTTATATAAAAAGTTATTAACTTTTAGCCTAATATCATGCCTGCGATTGTTGCTGAAATTAGCGAGGCGATACTACCTCCAATTAATGCTTTCATTCCAAATTTTGAAAGTGTTTTTCTTTGCCCTGGAGCTAAAGATCCTATTCCACCAATTTGAATTCCTATTGATGCAAAGTTAGCAAACCCACAAAGCATATAGGTAGCCATGATGATCGATTTTTCGTAAGTTAAATGTGTTGTATTTGCTGCGTTTTTTAAATCAGCTAATTGTATATAACCCACAAATTCACTTGCTACAAGTTTAATTCCTAGGAGTTGCCCCATCATCATGATGTCTTCCTGAGCAATACCAATTAACCACATTAGAGGAGCGAAAATGGTTCCTAAGATTAACTCTAAAGAAAGGCTATCGTATAAAGTATTGGTAATTATCCAACCATTTAATCCGGTGATATTTCCTGTTTTGTATAAACCATAATTAATCATGGCAATAAAAGCTACAAAAACTAGTAACATGGCGCCTACATTAACAGCCAATCGTAATCCTTCAGTAGTTCCATTTGCAATAGCATCTAATATGTTTGAGCCAATTTTTTCAGAAGAAACATTTACATCAGTATTTATTTCTTCAGTTTGAGGGTATAGTATTTTTGAAATAACAATGGCTCCAGGAGCAGCCATTACTGAAGCGGCTAATAAGTGTTTTGCAAATACTAAACGTAAAACAGGATCGTCTCCACCTAAAAATCCTATGTAAGCTGCTAATACTGCGCCAGCAACTGTCGCCATACCACCAATCATTACTAACAACATTTCAGACTTATTCATTTTTTCTAAATAAGCCTTAATTAATAAGGGTGCTTCAGTCTGTCCTAAAAATATATTTCCTGCAACACTTAAACTTTCTGCGCCAGAAATTTTTAATAATTTACTTAGTAACCACCCAAATGCTTTTACCACTTTTTGTATTATCCCTAAATAAAATAATACGGAAGTTAAGGCAGAAAAGAAGATGATGGTTGGTAACACTTGGAATGCAAAAATAAATCCGAAGGTGTCCATGTCTATAACAAGTCCTTCAAATAAAAACTTACTACCAGCTTGGGTAAATTCTAATATTTTTACAAATATTTTACCTACAAATTCAAACGTATTTTGAATAAAAGATATTTTTAAAACACCTATGGCAATAATAAGTTGAATAGTCAATCCAATTCCAACAGTTTTCCAATTAATTGCTCTCCGATTCGAACTAAATAAAAATGAAATAAACAATAGAGAAAACATTCCTAAAACACCTCTCCATAAACTTGTAAATGAAAATCCTTCACTAGGAGTAATAATATCAGTTTTAATTTCTTCTTTGTTTTCAATAATTGATAAGGTCTCTTTCTTCTTCTGAAAAGCATAAGAAATATTATTCTCAGTAAAAACTAAGGTGCTATCTGTTGTTTCTGTAATACGGTATCGACGGATTGTATCATTGGGTCGGGAATAGAAAAATACTAATAATTTATTTTGAAGGATATAATCTCCTGAAGATAGTACGTTGTTTTTTGAAGCTATTTGGTATTGAAAAGTGCCATTTGATAATTGTAGTATGTCATTTTCTGTGTCAATTTCTATAATTGGATCACCTTGGTTATTTGTAATTTCTGAAAAATGCCAATCAGTTTCAATATTTTGACCTAAGCAAACAGCTTGACTAGCAATCATTAATACTATAATGAGTAAGTTCCGCATATTATTTTTGTCTTTTAGAAATTTCATCGTGAATACCAGCAGCCTTTTCATAATCTTCATTTTCTACTGCCTGGCCTAGCATTTCATTAAGTTGTTTTAAAGTGTGTTTACTATAATCTTCAGTAATTGTTGATACAGACTCTTTATCTTCTCCAAGAATTAATTCTCCAATGATATCTTCCTCTTCCTTTTTGGAAGTTTTTTTCTTTTTTGGAGTTGATTTTAAGAAAATACCTGCTTTCTCTAAAATATTTTTATAAGTAAAAATAGGAGCTTTAAATCGTAAAGCTAATGCGATAGCATCGCTTGTTCTGGCGTCTATAATTTCTTCTATTTTGTCTCGTTCGCAGATAATACTTGAATAGAAAACACCATCCATAAGCTTATGGATGATGACTTGTTTTACTACAATGTCAAATCGATCTGCAAATCCTTTAAACAAGTCATGAGTTAATGGGCGAGGGGGTTTTATTTCTTTTTCTAAAGCAATTGCAATGGATTGTGCTTCAAATGCTCCAATTACAATAGGTAATTTTCTTTCGCCATCTTCTTCACTTAAAATAAGCGCATAGGCTCCATTTTGAGTTTGACTGTATGAAATTCCTTTAATCGTAAGTTTTACTAAACTCATCTTGAAATTTTCAAATAATATTAGTTTGATTATTTAACTATAAAAGCTATTTAATTTATAGGTGCTTCCATAAAATTAAATAGCCCTTTTAATGGGTACAAATTAATAAAAAATTATGCGTTTTGAGCTTTAAACTCTTTTATTTTTTCTGTTAGTTGAGGAACTAGGTCAAAAGCATCGCCAACAATACCATAGTCTGCTGCTTTAAAAAATGGTGCTTCAGGGTCATTATTAATAACGACTTTTACTTTAGACGAATTTACACCAGCTAAATGTTGTATTGCGCCTGATATTCCGATTGCAATATATAAGTTTGAAGAAACTGGCTTTCCTGTTTGCCCAACATGCTCACCGTGAGGCCTCCACCCCATATCGCTGACTGGTTTTGAACAAGCTGTAGCTGCTCCTAGTACAGTTGCTAATTCTTCTAACATTCCCCAGTTTTCAGGACCTTTTAATCCACGGCCACCAGAAACAACAATATCAGCATCTGCAATAGTAACTTTATCGGTAGCTTTATTTACTGAAACAACTTCAGTATTAAAATCATTTTCAGAAAAATTAGGAGTAAAATCTTCAGAAGTAATACTAACTTCATTTTCTTTTAAACCATATGCATTTTTAGCTAAACCAATTACTTTAGTATCTGTTGAAATTTCAGTAATTGCAAAAGCTTTATTTGAATATACAGTTGACCTTATTTTAAAAGGACTAACACTTTCTGGTACATCTGTAGCATTTGCTACATAACCAGCTTGACTATTTACAGCTACAAATGGAGCCATATATTTTCCATTTGCACTTGAAGTTATTATAATTACTTGAGCTTCTTCATTAGATGCTGCTTGAGAAACTACATTTGCATAAGCTTGGGCATTAAAATTTTCAAGTTTGTTATCTGTAACTTGTAATACCTTAGAAGCGCCATATTTACCTAATTCGTTTGTGTTACTGCTGTTAATTGCTATAGCAGTTACGGTAGTATCAAGCATATCTGCAATAGCTTTTCCATAAGATACTGCTTCAAAAGCAATTTTTTTAAACTTACCATCTTCAGATTCTGTAAAAACGAGTACTGACATATTTTTTTATTTATAATTCTGAATAATTTTCAGAATACATATTAATATTTTATTGATTTTTTTTCAGAATTAAATAACCTTTGCTTCATTATGCAATAAGTTAACTAATTCATCAACAGTATCAACTAATTTAACCGCTCCTTTTGGTTCAGGTTTTTCAAAATTCAATGTAGTTATGTTTGATGCTGAGTCTGCCGGTTCTTTAACATGTAAAGGCTTACTACGTGCTTGCATAATTCCTCTCATATTTGGAATTCGTAACTCACTTTCTTCAACCAATCCTTTTTGCCCTCCAATTACTAAAGGTAATGAAGTTTTTAAAGTTTCTTTACCACCATCTATTTCTCTAATGACTGTTGCATTAGTTCCTTCAACTTCAATATCGATACACATATGAACAAAATTTGAATCGGTAAGTTTAGCAATCATACCTGGAACCATTCCTCCGTTATAATCTAACGATTCGCGTCCTGCGATAACTAAATCATATCCTCCTTCTTTTACAATAGTTGCAATTTGTTGGGCAACACTAAAACCATCAGTAGCGGGCATGTTAACTCGAATGGCCTCATCAGCTCCAATTGCTAAAGCTTTTCTAAGGGTTGGTTCCGCTTCAGGTCCTCCTACATTAATAACATGAACACTAGCTCCTTGTTTTTCTTTAAACCACATGGCACGAGTTAAACCAAATTCATCATTTGGATTAATTACAAATTGAACACCATTTGAGTCAAATTGAGTGTCATTTTCAGTAAAATTAATTTTTGAAGTGGTGTCGGGTACATGACTTATACACACTAATATTTTCATTGAATTATAGTTTTTTATTGTATGATTTTAGGGCTACAAAAGTACATATTTATTTTCAAATTATATACTATGCATGCATAATAATTTGCTAATAATTCATAATTAATTGCAACACGCATATAAATAATGTTATTTTTGTGTCCTCTTTGAAAATTTCAAGAGAAAAAAATATTATTATTTAAAGATATAGATAGAATTTTATGAAGACAATTCAATTTAGAGAAGCAGTTTGCGAAGCAATGTCTGAAGAAATGCGTCGTGATGATACGATATATTTAATGGGTGAAGAAGTAGCCGAATATAATGGTGCTTATAAAGCTAGTAAAGGTATGTTAGATGAGTTTGGTCCAGAAAGAGTGATTGATACTCCCATAGCTGAGCTAGGTTTTTCTGGTATTGCAGTTGGATCTGCCATGAATGGTAATAGACCTATCATAGAGTATATGACTTTTAACTTCTCTTTGGTTGGTATTGATCAAATAATAAATAATGCAGCAAAAATGCGTCAAATGACAGGTGGGCAAATTAATATTCCTATCGTATTTAGAGGGCCTACAGCCTCTGCAGGTCAATTAGCAGCAACTCATTCACAAGCTTTCGAAAGTTGGTTCGCCAACTGTCCAGGGTTAAAAGTTGTTGTGCCAAGTAATCCAGCTGATGCAAAAGGATTATTAAAAAGTGCGATAAGAGATGATGATCCTGTTATTTTTATGGAGAGTGAACAAATGTATGGTGATAAAGGAGAAGTGCCAGAAGGTGAATATTTAATTCCTTTAGGAGTTGCTGATATTAAAAGAGCAGGAAAAGATGTAACTATTGTTTCTTTTGGTAAAATTATTAAAGAAGCATATAAAGCTGCAGATTCACTTTCAGAAGAAGGAATTGAATGTGAAATTATTGATTTAAGAACCATTCGCCCAATGGATCATAAAACGATTCTTGATTCTGTTAAAAAAACAAATCGATTAGTGATTTTAGAAGAATCTTGGCCTTTTGGAAATATTTCTACTGAAATAACCTATCAAGTACAAGAGCAAGCCTTCGATTATTTGGATGCTCCAATAATTAAAATCAATACTGCTGATACTCCAGCACCTTATTCACCTGTATTATTAGCTGAATGGTTGCCAAATAGTAATGATGTAATAAAAGCAGTGAAAAAGGTGTTATATAGATAATTGAAACTTTTCTAGCAATCTAACAATTTCCTCAAATCAGATTAATAACCTATGAAGTATAAATTACTTGTTCTATTTATTTTTGTATCCTATATTGGGATTTCTCAAACGAAAGTGAGTGGCGTTATTAAAGATGACTCAGGAGAGCCTGTGGCATTTGCGAATGTTATTTTTAAAGATTCTTACGAAGGTACTATCACCAATGAGGAAGGTCGATTCTATTTAGAAAGTGACAAAACCTATACCACGGTACTATTTTCATTTATAGGCTATACTCCAAAAGAAATTGAACTTACTGAAAGAAGTAATTTTAATATGGAAGTTGAACTTGAAGAGCAAGCAAATTCCCTAGATGAAGTAGTGATTTATAGTGGCAAACAATCTAAAAAAAATAATCCTGCAATTGATATCCTTCGGAAAATTTGGGAAAATAGGAGGTCTAATGGAATTAAAAAATTCAATCAATATTCCTTCGATAAATACGAAAAATTAGAATTCGATTTAAATACAATTGATTCAGCTTTAATTAAGAGTAAACTGTTTAGAGGGATGGAATTTATCTTTGATCAAACAGATACTTCAAGGATTACAGGTAAAACTTATTTACCCATTTTTGTAAATGAAGCAGTTTCAAAAGTATATGGTGATAATGACTTTAATAAAGTAAAGGAAGAACTACTTGGTAACAAAAATAGTGGATTTAGTGAAAATCAAACGATTATTTCTTTTGTAAAGGATCTTTATAATGAATATGATGTTTATGATAATTACCTTAAATTTTTCGATAAAAGTTTTACAAGTCCATTAAGTCGTACTGGGATACAAACCTATAATTATGTGCTTTCCGATAGTTCATTCATAGATAATAAATGGTGTTATAATATCATATATTATCCGCGACGTAAAAATGAACTTACTTTTAAAGGTGATTTTTGGGTAAACGATACCACATTTGCGATTAAAGAAATAAACATGCAGCTTTCTAAAAGCGCCAACATCAACTGGGTGAAGGAAGTGTATATGGAACAAGAGTTTGAATTATTAAACGATTCAGTTTTCTTATTAAAACGCGATTATTTTTTATCAGATTTTTCATTCCAAAAAAAGGAAGAATCAAGAGGGATTTATGGTAAGAGAACCACTTTATATGATAATTACCAATTTGATCAGCCAAAAGAAAAAGACTTTTACGATGAAGAAGTTTATTATTACGATAAGGATGTGTTCAATAGAGATGATACTTTTTGGGAAGAAAATCGACAGGAAGTTTTAAGCAAAGATGAAGAAGGGATCTATAAAATGTTAGATACTCTAAAAACAGTCAAGAAGTTTAAACGATTATATAATTTGGGTTCTATTCTTTCTTCCGGGTATTGGGAATTTCCCGAATGGAATTTTGATTATGGCCCTATATTTTCAACTTTTGGTTATAATGCAGTAGAAGGACTTCGCATTCGAACAGGAGGAAGAACTTATTTTACTCAAAATGATCCTTGGCGAATTGAAGGTTTTACTGCTTATGGATTTAAAGATGAAAAATTTAAATTTGGAATATCTGGGAAATGGTTGGTCGAAAAGAAAAAACGATTGATCTTATCAGGAGGATATAGACAAGATGTTGAGCAGATTGGAGCTAGTCTTACAACATCGAGAGATGTGTTGGGGCGTAATTTGGCTTCCTCATCTATTGTTGGAACAGGTACAAATGATAAATTAACCTCAATAAAGTTAGCTAATTTTGCAGTAGAGATAGAACCTGTAAGAAATATTGTTACTAGATTAGATGCATCATACAGAACTTTAAAATCTGCTTCACCTACCTTTAGTTTAGATTATTTAAATGACGATTTGTTAGAGCCTATTAAATCTGATATCAATCAAGCAGAATTAGTTTTTACGACTATTTATGAGCCCGGAAAGAAAACTTCAGGATTTGGAGTTGAAAGAAGAACTGCGAATGAATGGTTTCCAACGTTCTTATTAAGTTATACAAAAGGATTAAAAGGAACTTTAAATAGTGATTTTGATTATAACAAATTACAATTTGCTTATCGTCAAGGACATCGTTTAGGAGGATTTGGAAAATTTAGTATTTCTTTTGAAGCTGGAAAGACCTTTGGAGAAATACCAT
This sequence comes from Candidatus Marifrigoribacter sp. Uisw_064, assembly GCF_047730175.1. Taxonomy (GTDB): domain Bacteria; phylum Bacteroidota; class Bacteroidia; order Flavobacteriales; family Flavobacteriaceae; genus Marifrigoribacter. The sequence continues at coordinate 757,105 of NZ_CP159833.1, read as the reverse complement.
TAGCATTGTTAAGCCCAGTTCCAGGAAATCAATCTTTTTTCTCTATTTATAATTCATTTAGTCAACTAGACTTTTATGAATTTGTAACCGATACCTATGCTTCTTTACATCTAGAACATAATTTTGGAGGGCGAATATTTTCGAGAATTCCACTTCTTAAAAAATTAAACCTAAGAGAAATTTTAGGTATTCGTGGAATTTGGGGCGAAATATCACAAGAGAATATTAATTTAAGTCAACCTGCATTCCAAAGTATTTATGGAACTATCCCTTTACTTCCTGAAAATATAGCTCCAAATAAAGAGATGTATTATGAGTATAGTGTTGGTGTAGGTAATATTTTCAAGGTATTTAGAATTGATGTCAATTTTAGAGGAAATTATAAAGAACTTCCAGATGCTAGAAAATTCGGGGTTACTGGATCCTTTGGCTTTTCATTTTAGCGCATAACCAACTATATATTATATACCCTTCTAAAATAGCTTTGGAAGGGTTTTTTAATTCTCTTTAATTTGTTACTTTTGCGAGCTAAATAAACAAATCAAATTTTTTATGGAATCAATGATGATTTATATGCCAATAGTATTGGCGATTTTAGGACTAATTTATATGGTCATAAAAAAATCTTGGGTAATGAAACAAGATGCCGGTGATGGTAAGATGAAAGAAATTTCGGATCACATCTACGAAGGAGCCTTAGCTTTCTTAAAAGCTGAATATCGTTTATTAACATTCTTCGTTATAGGAGCAAGTCTTGTTTTAGCAGGTATTGCTTTTTATATGGATAGTACTTATTTAATTGTAGTTGCATTTATTATTGGAGCTATTTTTTCTGCTTTTGCAGGAAACATGGGGATGAAGATTGCAACCAAAACAAATGTTAGAACAACGCAAGCTGCAAAAACCAGTTTACCAAATGCATTAAAAGTGTCTTTTGGAGGTGGTACTGTTATGGGACTTGGAGTTGCTGGTTTAGCTGTATTAGGTTTAACCCTTTTCTTTATTTTATTCTTTCACAATTTTATGGGAGGTGAATGGACTAACACTGCTGATATGACAATTGTTTTAGAAGCATTAGCTGGTTTCTCATTAGGAGCTGAATCTATTGCTTTGTTTGCAAGAGTTGGTGGTGGTATTTATACTAAAGCTGCTGATGTTGGTGCTGATTTAGCGGGTAAAGTACAAGCTGATATTCCTGAAGATGATCCAAGAAACCCAGCAACAATTGCTGATAACGTAGGGGATAATGTAGGTGATGTTGCAGGTATGGGAGCCGACTTATTTGGGTCTTATGTAGCAACTGTTTTAGCTGCAATGGTATTAGGTAATTATGTTATTAAAGATATGGGAGGAGCAATTCAAGATGCTTTTGGTGGAATAGGCCCTATCTTATTACCAATGTCAATTGCTGGTGTAGGAATTATCATTTCTCTTATCGGAACATTATTGGTTAAAATTTCATCTAACGATGCAAAAGAAGCTGACGTACAAAAAGCACTAAATATAGGGAACTGGGCATCAATCGCAATGGTTGCTGCAGCATGTTTTGGATTAGTAACTTGGATGTTGCCAGAAACAATGCAAATGGATTTCTTCGGAGAAGGCCTTCAAGAGATTTCTTCAATGAGAGTCTTTTACGCGTGTTTAGTTGGTTTAGTTGTAGGTGCAGGTATCTCTGCATTTACTGAATATTACACAGGATTAGGTTCGAAACCAGTTTTAAAAATCGTGCAACAATCAAGTACTGGAGCAGGAACAAATATTATTGCTGGTTTAGCTACTGGTATGATTTCTACGTTCTCTTCTGTATTATTATTTGCTGCTGCAATATGGGCGTCATATGCTTTGGCAGGATTTTACGGTGTTGCTTTAGCTGCTTCAGCAATGATGGCTACAACGGCGATGCAATTAGCAATTGATGCTTTTGGACCTATAGCAGATAATGCTGGTGGAATCGCTGAAATGAGTGAGCAAGATCCTATCGTTAGAGAAAGAACAGATATTTTAGATGCCGTAGGTAATACAACAGCAGCAACAGGTAAAGGTTTTGCCATTGCTTCTGCTGCATTAACTTCATTGGCCTTATTTGCTGCTTATGTAACATTTACAGGAATTGATGGAATTAATATCTTTAAAGCTCCAGTCTTAGCAATGTTATTTGTTGGAGGTATGGTTCCTGTTGTATTCTCAGCATTAGCTATGAATGCAGTTGGTAAAGCTGCTATGGAAATGGTAAATGAAGTGGTACGACAGTTCAGAGAAATTCCAGGTATTATGGAAGGAACTGGGAAACCAGAATACGATAAATGTGTTGCGATTTCAACGAAAGCATCATTAAAAGAAATGATGTTACCGGGATTATTAACTATAGGTTTCCCAATAGCTGTTGTATTAATAGGTAAACTAGTTTATCAAGAAAACAATATGTTAGTTGCTGAAATGTTAGGTGGTTATATGGCAGGTGTTACTGTAAGTGGTGTGCTTTGGGCTATTTTCCAAAACAATGCTGGTGGTGCTTGGGATAACGCTAAGAAATCATTTGAAGCAGGTGTTGAAATTAACGGAGAAATGACTTATAAAGGTTCTGATGCGCATAAAGCGTCGGTAACTGGAGATACAGTTGGAGATCCATTTAAAGATACTTCTGGACCTTCAATGAACATTCTTATTAAACTTACTTGTTTAATTGGTTTAGTGATTGCTCCTATTTTAGGAGGTCATTCTGCGGAAGTTGCATTAACAGACCACAATGGTACTAAAATGGAAATTACTGAAGACGGAGTTATTGAAACTGTTGAAGTTACTAAAGAGGTAAAAGTTACAATGTCTGAACAAGATGGTAGGTCTGTAGCAGTGGTTACAATAGAAACGACTAAAGGTGGAGAAACAACTACGGAAACAAAAACATTTACAGGAACAGAAGAAGAAGTTAAAGCTCAGGTTGAAGCTTTAAAAGATGCAGACGTAAAAGTAAAAAAATAATAAAAGAAGTTGTCGAAGAAGTTGAAATCAACTAATTCTTTATTTTCTAAAATAAAAAAGCCTGTCATGAAAATGACAGGCTTTTTATTATATTAAAACTAAATGGTTTAAATTAAAACAATCCGTTTATTTCAGCATCAATACGATTGATTACATCACCTAAATGCTCTGGGTTGTCAACAAAGTCTAGATTGTCTACATCGACAATTAATAAATTACCTTTATCATATCCATGTATCCAAGCTTCGTATCGTTCGTTAAGACGGCTTAAATAATCAATACTGATAGAGTTTTCATACTCTCTACCTCTTTTATGAATTTGACTCACCAAATTAGGAATAGAACTGCGTAAATAAATTAATAAATCGGGACCTTCCGTAACACTTTCCATTAAATCGAATAATGATTTGTAATTTTCAAAATCACGATTGGTCATTAAACCCATTGAATGAAGGTTGGGAGCGAAAATAAAAGCATCTTCATAAATCGTTCGATCTTGAATTACTGTTTTTTTGTTTTGTCTAATTTCTAATATTTGACGAAAACGACTGTTTAGAAAATAGATTTGTAAATTAAAAGACCAACGCTCCATCTGATTGTAGAAATCGTCTAAATAGGGGTTATCTTCTACGTCTTCATAATGAGCCTGCCATTTAAAATGTTTAGATAATAAACGGGTAAGTGTGGTTTTTCCTGAGCCAATATTTCCAGCAATTGCAACGTGCATAAATCTTATTCCTTTGGATGTGTTAGTGTATAGTTAAGTAATTTTTCGCCGTTATAAATATACAGGAAATCTTGACTAAGCTGCAAATCTTTTACAGTAATTTCAGAAGTATCTATTTTAATAGGCAGAAGGTTGTTTTCATCGAGATAATATAACTCATTTCCTTTAATAGCTATTAGTGTTTTGTCGCTTTGAGTAATTTGATTAAAATTATTAGCGTCAGTTTTATAGATTAAAGAACCGTAATTGTTAAATTTCTGAAGGGATTTTTCGGTTAATAAATAGCAGAAATTAAAACTACTCACTTGCGAAATAATCTCACCTTCAAAAGGCAATGTGTTAGCTGTTTTTGAATTATTTCTGTAGTTGTAAAGAATCAATTCCTGAGTATTAATATTAAAAACCCAAAGTTGATTGTTTCCTGCATTTGTTACTGACCCAGCATGGATAAATTCAGGAAGCATATTAAACTGTATTCTTTCAATTTCAGATAATTGATTGTCAAGCATAACCACCGTATTCGTGTCTTCATAAAAGACAATAATTTTTAAGGGGTTAATAATGTCTATAGAAGCTATTTCTCCTAATTGCAAATCATTATAAATAAAATCACCTTCTTTACCTTCTTTATTAATAACGTTATCCTTTACAAAATATAAATTTTGGTAATTATCAATTCCTATAAATGAATCTGCTAATAAAGAAGTTTCACTAACAAGGGTAAGCTCTTGTGAAAGCAAAAAACTTGGAAATAATAATATGATAAGAAGATTTTTCAAGCATTACAAGATACAAAACCTTAACAGATTAATTTGTATCCAAAACCTCTAACGTTTACAATTGTTACATTAGTGTCATTGCTAAGTTTTTTTCTAAGCTTAGAAATAAAAACATCCATACTTCTAGCACTAAAAAAATCATCGTTATTCCAGAGTTTATTCAATATATAGGTCCTACCTAATACTTCGTTTTTACTTTGATATAAATGGAATAACAGATGTGCTTCTCTATGCGTAAGCAATGTTAGAGATTCTTTATTTTCGAAAAATAATTGTTGTTTAGGAAAATTGAAACTGTATTTGCCAATGGGTAATATTTCAGTACTTTTTTGTAATAAATTCCTGTTTAGTAAGGATTTAATTCGAACAATTAATTCTTCCATACTAAATGGTTTTTTTAAATAATCATTTCCGCCAATAGAAAAACCTTCAACAACATCTTGTGTTTGCGATTTTGCAGTTAAAAATATAATAGGGATAGAATTATTTTCTTTCCTAATTTCTTTGGCTAATGTAAATCCGTCTTTTTTTGGCATCATGACATCTAAGACTAGGATATCGGGAGGATTTTTTTGAAACTCATGATATGCTTCTTCACCATTTATACAGTGTATTACTTGAAAATCTCTCGTTTCAAGACTTTCTTTAATAATCTGTCCTAGAGCAAGTTCATCTTCAGCCAGTACAATAGAAATCTTCTTATCCATTAGGCAGAGTGATATTAATTGTGGTCCCTTTTTGAAGATTAACCGCGATGGTACCTTCATGTTTCTCAATTATATTTTTGGTATAATAAAGTCCAATTCCAAACCCTTTTACATCGTGGGTATTACCTTTTGGGACTCTATAAAATTTCTCAAATATTTTATTTGCCTGTGGTTTGGTAAGTTCATTACCATTATCATGTATGCTAATATGTATGTTGTTTTCTTTTTTCTGAAGTAATACCTCAATAGAATCTCCACCATATTTTAGCGCATTATCGATGCAGTTATTGAGTGCATTTTCAAAATGAAATGAATCAACTTTATACAAACATTCAGTAAGTTCTGAATTAAATTGAAGTTTCTTTCCATGTAATAATTCATCTGAAATTGAAGTAGTTCTTTCAAGTAATGAAACTAAATCTATTTCTTCAATATTTAGCGCTAGTGAATCACTGTCTAAAGTTGCAGTTTCGAGAAGCTTTTCAACCATTAGCGTTAATTTTTTCACTTCTTGAGTAGACATTTCAGCATACTTTTTACTTTTCTCAGGATTATTGCTTTCATTAAAACGTTGAATACCTTCTAAAGCAACACTTATGGTAGCTAAAGGAGTTTTAAACTCATGTGTAATATTACTGATCAAATCATTCTTTATCGCTGCCAATTGTTTTTGTTTCTGAATTATTTTCAGAAGATATAACAAACAAAATACGATGCTGGAGACTAATAGGAATGATAATAATAAACTAATGATATTTCTTTTAAGCACCAATAATGTAATATCATCAAAGTATACTTTTAAACTTCCATTACTTTCTATAAATGAAGATGAAGAAGTTGCGGAAAGAGATGCATTTTCAATTAAATTTTCTCTTAACTTTTGATCAAGTCCCCAATGAGATTTATAGTGAAGTCCATACGCTATATTAATATTTTTTCGAGTTAATTCTTTTTGAAATATACTATCGATACTATGAATTGAAAGTGAATCTTCAGAAAAAGATACTATGATTTTTGAAGTAAGCATTTCTATGGAAGAGCCTATTTTCTTTTGATTTGAATCTAATCTTTTCCTTAAAAAATGAGAGTAATTATCTTTTATTTTAATTTGAAGACTGTCTTTTTTATCAGAAGTAAGAAAAGAAAATTTCTTTAAGTCAGTTGTATCATCAATCTTTATAATGTTAATGATTCCTTCCATGGAATCTATAGGATGTCCCATTTCTAATTCCCAACTTCCTAGATCATTAGATGAAATTGTATCTGAAATAAATGAAAGTGTATTTTGTTTTGCAAGATTTGTATAATATTTTTCAACAGTTGCATCTAAACTTGCTTGTACATCATTGATGAATTGTTGTTTTTCAGATTGATAATTTTTATAGCTCCAATATCCTTGTACACATAGTGTCAAAGCAATAACAAGGCTAATAAAATAAATTATTCGTCTGAATTTATTTTCTTTCATGTGTCTAAATTTATTACTTATTAATGGTCACATGCAGTTCACTATTTGTTAAAACAATTAGTGACAAACATTCTAACTTGCTCGATTCATATGTCAAATGTAATGACATAAGTAGCTAGTAACCAAATTGCTTAACACACGTTAACACTCATTAACTCAAATATCGATTCATGTTTTAAATATTTGCATGATAATAATTAAAAAACACAGACATGAAAGCACTTCTTTATTTAACAATAGTTTTAACTTTTCTAATTACATCTCTTGTTTCGGCACAAGAATTTAATGGAATTGCAACCTATAAAACACAAAGAAAAATGGAAATTCAAATGGACAGTACTCAAATGAGTGGTGAAATGCATCAACAAATGATGGCGATGCTTAAAAAACAGTTTGAAAGAGAGTACACTTTAAACTTCAATAACGATGAATCTATTTACAAACAGGTTAAAGAATTAGATAAACCTACCGGTATGGGTAATGGAGGAATGCAAATTGTAGTTGCAGGTTCGGGAGATAGTGATGTATTATATAAAAATACTAAGGATGCTTATTTTTTAAATCAGAATGAGCTTTTAAGCAAACAATTTCTAATAAATGACACTTTAGAACAACCAGCATGGACCTTTGAAAAAGAAACCAAAAACATTGGTAATTACACTTGTTTTAAAGCAACCTATAAACGAATGGTTCCTGAACAGAGAATGGGACCACCTAGTGATGAAGAAACAGAAACCCCAGAAGTTGAACAAACTGTAACAGCATGGTATACCTTGCAAATTCCCATAAAACAAGGTCCAAGTATGTATTATGGATTACCGGGGCTTATTTTAGAGGTTAGTGCTGGTAATGAATCTATTTTGTGTAGTAGAATAGTTTTAAACCCTAAAGACGGAATAACAATTTCAAAACCTGAAAAAGGTAGAAAAGTGAATCAAAAAGAATACGATGCTATTATGGAAAAGAAAATGAAAGAAATGAATGAACGTATGAATTCAAACAGAAGAGATGATGGAAATAATATTGAAATAAGAATTGGTGGATAACTTCTAAAGTTAGACTAAACCTTTTGTAAAAATATAAGTCAAATAGTATTGTTATAAATTACATTATAGCAGTATTCAATTTAAATATATTTTATGAAACGTTTTATTTTATTTTCCCTGTTCTTATTTTCAATTACAACAATTGCTCAAAACATAAGTGGTCAAGCTTATTATCAATCAAAAACAACGGTCAATATGGATGGGTTTGGCGGAAGAGATATGGATGAAAGCAGAAAAAAAATGATTGCTGAACGCATGAAAGGGATGTTTGAGAAAACCTACATTTTAACTTTTAATAACAGCGAATCTATTTATAAAGAAGAAGAAAAGTTAGAAACAAGGGGTAACTCAGGTGGAGGTTTTAGAATGATGATGGGCAGTTTTTCACCAGAGAATCAATATAAAAACATTAAAACTCAAGTTTTAATACAAGAACAAGAACTTTTTGGTAAACAGTTTTTAATTAATGATTCAATACCTCAATTAGAATGGACCCTTGAAAAAGAATCTAAACAGATTGGTCAATATGTGGTTTTTAAAGCAACAGCTATTAAAAAAGTTGATGCGAATGATCTAAGTATGATAAGAAGAAGAGGTAGAAACAATGATCAAAAAAAGGATTCATTGACAAATGATGAATCAAAAGTAAAGAATGATTCAATAAAAGATAAGAACCCAATTACTGAAATAGAAGTGCCTAAGGAAGTAATAGTAACTGCATGGTATACGCCAATGATTCCTGTGCAAAATGGTCCTGGAGAATATTCAGGATTACCAGGGTTGATTTTAGAACTGAATGTATATAGAACAACTATTCTATGTTCAAAAATAGTATTAAACCCAAAAGAAGGAGAAGTTATCAAAGTTCCAACGAATGGGAAAGAAGTAACAAAAAAGGAATACAATAAAATTGTAAAAGAAAAAACGGACGAAATGCGTGAAAATTTCAGAGGCGGAGGAAGACGTTTTGGCGGTTCATAAAAAACAACAAACATGAAAAAAATGATTTGGGCATTTATGCTCTTATTTTCTATATCGATAACAGCTCAAGAAATTAAAATTAGAGGAGTTATAAAAGACAGTATTGGAAACCCTCTAGAGTTAGCCAATGTTATTGCAACTGTTAAAAGTTCTAGTGAAATTGAATCATATGCGATTACCAACTATGAGGGTAGGTTTCAATTAAATGTGCCCGCAAATAACACCTATCTTTTAAAAGCTAGTTTTTTAGGATATGAAACCTTAGAGAAAGAGGTGAGTGTTCAGGAAGATTCAAATGATTTAAATTTAGATTTCGTATTGAATTCAAAAGCTTCAGAATTAGAGGGGGTTGAACTGGTGTATGAAATGCCAGTTACCGTTAAGGGAGATACAATTATTTATAATGCAGATTCTTTTACAAATGGGACCGAACGAAAATTAGGAGACGTAATGAAGAAACTTCCTGGCGTAGAAATTAATGAAGACGGAGAAATAGAAGTAGAAGGAAAGACAGTTTCAAAAATAATGGTAGAAGGGAAAGATTTTTTTGATGGAGATTCAAAATTAGCAACTCAAAATATACCGGCTGATGCAATTGATAAGGTTGAGGTGTTAAGAAATTATAATGAGGTTGATCAAATGCGAGGGGTTGGAAATGATCAAGATAATATTGCAATTAATATAAAATTAAAAGACGGGAAAAAGAATTTTTGGTTTGGAGAAGTTTCTGCCGGAATAGGTATTGCTGATAATGAAACCGAATATTTAGTGCATCCAAAATTGTTCTATTATAGTCCGAAATATAGCATCAATTTAATAACCGATTTTAATAATATAGGAGAAGTACCTTTTACCTTTCGAGATTATTTTAAGTTTACGGGAGGTTTTCGAAATTTTAATCGTGGTGGTGGCACCAATTTTTCTATAGATGAAAGTGATTTAGGATTTGCTTTAATGCAAAACAATAGAGCCAATAAAATTGACTCAAAATTTGTTGCTGCTAACTTTAGTTGGCAAGCTTCTAAAAAATTAGATCTAAGCGGATTTGCAATTCTTTCAGATAACGAAACAAACTTAGTAACTAATTCTATTACTAATTATGTATTAGGAAGTACTGAAACTACAAATGCTATTACAGATCAAAGATCACAATTAGGAATGCTTAAGCTAAGTGGTGTTTATAAACCTAATTCTAATTTTCAATTAGATTATGACGCGCTTTATAAAACGGCAAAGCAGACCGAAAATAATAAGACCCTTTCTTTAACAGAGGTAGGAACAAATAACATTTCAGAAAATAAAGAAAACAAACCTTCATCTGTCAATCAAAACGTGAATTTTTATTATACGCTAAACGAGAAGAATATTTTTGCAGGACAAGTACAACATTTGTGGAAAGATGAAGATCCATTTTATAATGCGATCACAGATTTAATACCCTTTTCAGGAATATTACCGGTAGAAGATTCACAAGAGCGTTATAACATCAATCAAAATAAAAACATTAGAACGAATAAAATTGATGCTAAGGTTGATTATTATTATATAATCAATAATAAAAGTAATATCAATTTCACCTTAGGAAATACCTTTAGCAATCAGAAATTTAAATCAGGAATTTTCCAAATATTAGATTCAAATGAAACTTCTATTTTTAATGAAGACATTTTAAATAATGAGGTAACGTATCAGTTTTCAGATACATTTTTAGGAATGCATTATAAATTAAAAGCAGGTAAATTTACCTTTACTCCGGGGCTTACGTTGCATAATTATAACTTAAAAAATGAACAATTAGGAACTTCAGTAAGTCAAGATGATTTGACACTTTTGCCCGATTTAAATGTTATTCTAGATCTTAAAAAGAGTGAAAGTTTGCGATTTAATTATGCAATTTCTTCAGAATATACAGACATAAATAAGTATGCAGAAGCCTATGTGTTTAATAATTATAATCGAATGTTTCAAGGAAATAGAGACTTAGAAAATGCAACTTCTCATTCGTATAATTTAAATTATTTCAGTTTTAATATGTTTAATTATACCAATATAAACGCTTCTTTAAACTATACAAAGCGAATCAATTCATTAAAAAGCATAAGCTCTTTTGAAGGAATAAATCAAGTAAGTTCTTTAGATAATATTTCGAGTAATTTTCCAGATGAATTATTTTCAGCTTCAGGAAGATTCAGTAAAAGATTTAAAAAACTGCAGCTTAGGTTAAGTGCAAATGTTTCGTATAGTGAAAGCAATAATACCATTAATAATGAGATCACTGAAAGTGTAAGTTTAACCCAGAATTATAAAGCCAGTATACAATCTAACTTTAGAGACTGGCCTAATTTTGAAATAGGCTATAATCGAACTATTAACGATTATAACTCTGGAAATACAGAACAAATATTCTATACAGATCGACCTTTTGCTACTGTAGATGTAAAATTCTTGAAACATTTTACATTTAGTGCCGATTGGAGTCTTTATAATTATTCAGATAAAGCAAATACCGTAGAGAATAATTATTCATTTCTTGGAGCTGATCTGTATTTTAAAAAAGGAGAAAGCCCTTGGGAATTTAAACTACAGGCAACGAATATTTTAGATACCAAGTTTATAAATAATGATAGCTTTAATGAACAGTTCAATTCAACAAGTCAATATTTTGTATTGCCAAGAATACTAATGTTAGTGGTTAAATATGATTTGTAGGTTGGTTACTATTTTTTAACTTTAATGTATCACTTGTTTTAAGTTTCTTTATTCAGAATAAGTGATACATATATTTTTAGGTTCTGTAAAAAACTTAAGGGCTTCAAAACCACCTTCACGACCAACGCCACTATTTTTTACCCCTCCAAAAGGAGTTCTTAAATCTCTGTTTAACCAAGTGTTTACCCAAACAATGCCCGATTCAATTTTTTTAGAAATTCGCATCGTGCGATCTAAATTTTGAGTCCAAAGTGTAGCAGATAAACCGTACTCAACTCCATTGGCCATATTAATGACTTCTTCTTCTGTATCAAAAGGCATTAACGTTACAACAGGTCCAAATATCTCTTCCTGATTGACACGACATTGATCATCAAATACTTCAATTACTGTAGGTTCTAAATAATACCCATTTTCAGAACCTTTGACTACAACTGGATTTCCTCCAGTGAGAACAATTCCACCTTCTTCTTTAGCTATTTCAATATAAGATTGCACTTTTTCCATATGTGGTTTTGAAACTAATGCGCCAATATTTGTGTTTTCATCGAATGGATTACCTACTTTTAATTGGGCGACTTTAGTAACAAAATCTTTTTTAAATTTCTCAAAAATGGATCTTTCAACAAAAATCCGACTTCCACATAAACAGATCTGACCTTGATTTGCAAAAGATGATTTTAATGTAACCGCTAACATTTTTTCATAATTGCAATCAGCAAAGATGAGGTTGGGGTTTTTTCCGCCTAATTCTAGAGAAAGCTTTTTAAACATAGGAGCTGCGGTCCTTGCAATGTGTTCACCTGTGATTGTACCTCCTGTGAAAGAAATGGCTTTAATGTTTTTATGAGCAACGATTGCCTGTCCTGCAGAAGGGCCGGTACCATGTACAATATTTAAAACTCCATTAGGTAAACCAGCTTTCGTACATATTTCTCCCAACATAAAAGCAGTCATAGGAGTGATTTCACTTGGTTTTGCAACTACGGTATTTCCTGCTGCAATAGCGGGAGCAATTTTCCAAGTAAATAAATACAAAGGAAGATTCCATGGAGAAATACAACCTACAACACCAATAGGTTGGCGAAGGGTGAAATTCATGGTGTTTAATCCTACACTTTCATGTGCTTCACTTGCAAATTGGGTGATTGCATTACCGAAAAACCTAAAATTACTTGAGGCTCTAGGAATATCAACTGCTTTAGCTAAACTTAATGGTTTCCCATTATCTAATGATTCAGCATAGGCTAGTTCTTCTAAATTTTCTTCAATTAAAGTTGCAATACGAAGCATGATTCTACTTCGTTCTTCAATAGTTGTATTGGACCATGAAGGAAATGCTTTTTTAGCTGCTTCATATGCTTTTTCAACATCCTGTTCATTCGCATTAGCTATTTGAGAATATACTTCTCCATTAGAAGGATTGTAATTATCGATCCATGTTTCAGAAATAGGTTCGCAATAGTTGCCATCAATATAATTAAGGATTTTTTTCATGCTATTTAGGCTTATAAGCCATTGCTTTTATTTCAACAACTAAATTAGGATGCGGTAATTGATGAACAGCGACTGTAGTTCTTGTTGGTCCTGTTGCTTTATCGAAAAAGGTTCCATAAACTTGATTGTAACCTGCAAAATCATTCATGTTTACTAAAAAAGTGGTTACATCTACAACATCAGCCATTGTAGCACCTTCTGTTGCTAAAAAATCTTGGATATTTTCTAACACGGCTTGGGTTTGCTCTTTAATGTCTAAATGCATGCTACCCATTTCATCAATTTGATGAACGCCGGCAAAAGTATTGTCAGCTTTTCGAGAACTCGTTCCAGAAATGAAAATAAAATCTCCAACTCTTTTTACATGTGGATATGCACCTCTGGGTGTTGCCTTTCCTTCTACTAATGTACTTTTATTATTCATAATCATTAATTTTATTGTCAAGTCAAGCGCAGTCGAGGCCTAATTAAAACCCCTCGACTGAGCTCGGGGAGACATTCATTTTATAAATTTTTAACTACTGCGTCGTCATGTAAAACCTCCTTGGTTTCTTGTTGAACCAAATCAAGTTTTTCTTTTAAAGTCATTGTGTCATTTAACTTTCCGTCATCTAATAAATTAAGAATGGCTTTATCTTGCGCTCTTCCTTTTTTCATTGCTTCGGAATAGGGTATGTTTTCATTAAAAGTTACTAACGAATACTTTGAACTATATTCTGAAGGAAAATTTTCTTCGAAAGCAACTTCAAGTTTCCTTTTTTGCTGAAATAAAGGATTTGCTGTGTGTTCTTTCATTTCATGGAAATTATCTATAGCCAGATCAGCGATTGCATCTGCATCTTTTTTGCGAATGTTCTCGTATGCTTTGAAAATATGTTTCCATGAGGTATTACCCTTAGATAAATCTTCTTCAAACTGCGCTAAAACTTCATCAAAAACAACCACGTCTTCAAATGAAGCATTCATTCCTTGTCCGTAGAAAGGAACAATGGCATGCGCTGCATCTCCCATGAGTAAGGTGCTTCCATAGGTGCTCCAAGGAGAACATTTAACGGTTCCTAAAAACCCTGTTGGATTTTCGAAAAACTCTTCCGCTAAATTGGGCATTAAGGCAACTGCATCTGGAAACTCTGCATTAAAATATTCATTTACTTTTTCTGGTGTTGTGAGCGATTCAAAACAGTAGCCATTATCTTCATAAGGTAAAAATAATGTGACTGTAAAACTTCCATCTAAATTAGGAAGTGCAATTAACATATCTTTTCCTCTCGGCCAAATATGTAGCGCATTATTGGCTGTTCTAAACCCTCCATTTTCGGAGGGTGGAATAGTTAATTCTTTATAACCATGGCTAAGCCAATCGATAGAAAAACTAAATAAAAAGTTGCGGTCTTGATACATACTGTTTCTTACTGCAGATCCAGATCCATCAGTCCCAAAAATTACATCTGCTTGAATGTTTGTTTCTTCTCCAGTTTCATAGGCTTTAAAGTTAACAGAAGCATTTTTTAAATCAACTTTAGTACAAGCTTGATTAAAAATCAAAGTTACATTTGGTAATTTTTCAGTAGCATTCAATAAAATCATATTAAGGCCAGGACGAGAAATAGAGTTAATAGATTCGTTACCTCTTCCACTATAAGGACTCATAAATGAATTTCCTTCTTTGTCATGTATCATTCTACCAACCATGGGAAGACATAACTCGTTCACTTCATTGCTTAAGCCAACCATTTTCATGGCTTTTAATCCTCTGGCTGATAATGAAAGGTTGATGGAACGTCCAGCATCTAGTTCCATTTTTCTTAAATCGGGTCTTTTTTCTATTAATGTTACTTGATGACCTCGTTGTCCTAGACGTAATGCTAGAAGGCTACCGCAAAGTCCAGCGCCGATAATAAGTATATTCTGTTTTTGATTCATATTTGTTAATATAATTTGTCAGGTCGAGCGCAGTCGAGACCTTTTAAAACCTCTCGACTGCGCTCGAGGAGACATTTATCCGTTTTTTAATACAATTTTTAGTTTTACAACAAAATGGAATACATCTTCAAAACTATTATACAAAGGAGCAGGAGCGATTCGTATAACATCTGGCTCTCTCCAATCACTTATGACACCTGCTTTGGTAAGTTGTGTGTGTAAGTTTTTATCTGCACTTTTCACTTGTATCGATAATTGACAACCTCTTTCTTCAGGATTACTTGGCGTGATAATATTAATTAGTGGATTTTTTAAATCGTTGATTAGAAACTCAAGATATCCAGTTAATTTTACAGCTTTCTTCCGAATATTATCAAATCCAGCTTCTTCAAAAACATCTAATGATGCCCTTATAGCAGCCATAGATAAGATGGAAGGATTACTAAGTTGCCATCCTTCAGCGCCAACTAATGCATCAAAATCATGACGCATATTAAATCGGGTTTGTTTATTGTGTCCCCACCAACCTGTAAATCGTTTTAATTCTGAATTGTTTTCATGTCGCTCATGAACAAAACATCCACCTAAACTTCCGGGGCCACTATTTAAATATTTATAGGTACACCAAACGGCAAAATCTGCATTTATATCATGTAAATTGGGTTGTATGTTACCAGCACCGTGTGCTAAATCGAAGCCAACAATAGCTCCGTATTGATGCCCTAATTTTGTTATTTTTTTTAAAGGAAATGATTGTCCGCTATAATAATTAGTGCTTCCAATCATTAATAAAGCGATTTCATCACCTTGGTTTTTCATAATTTCTTCAAGATCTTCAAATCGACATAAATCTTCACCTTCTCTTGGTTTCCATAAAATCAATCCTTCTTTAGGGTCAAAGCCATGAAACTTTAACTGACTTTCAACAGCATATTTATCGGATGGAAATGCATCACTTTCAATTATAATTTTATATTTAGTCTTTGTAGGTTGATAGAAAGAAACCATCATAAAGTGAAGGTTCGCTGTAAGGCTGTTCATAATAACAACTTCACTTGGTTTTGCACCCACAATTTTAGCCATACTGTTTGTTAAGAATTCATGGTAAGGTAGCCATGGATTTTTTGCATCAGTATGTCCTTCTACACCATATTTTGACCAGTCGTTTAATTCTTGCTGAATATATTCTGAAGTTTTTTTAGGTTGCAACCCTAATGAATTTCCGCATAGATAAATTAGTTTTTGGCCTTGTTCATCTGTTGGAAAAAGAAATTCATTTCTAAATGAATGAAGCGGGTCTTGTTGGTCTTGACTTTGTGCGAATGCTAATGAATTTATATACATGTAATAAGATAGTTTTTGACTTCAAACAAAAATAAGAATAATTTAATCGATATATTTTATAAGAGCTTGTTTTAATTCAAGATGTCACTAATTCTGTCTTTGAAAATAGTTTCAGTAAAAATAAACAATCTATTTTTTTAACTATAGGTTTATGATTTGATTTATATTTATTAAAAATTTAATTGATGGGATTTCAGAATGAATATAATACCAATAAAGAAACTTGGAATAAAAAAGTAGCCGTTCATGCAGCAAGCGAATTTTATAATATGGAATATTTTAAAAAAGGGGATTCTTCTTTACATTCCTATGAGTTAAATGCTTTAGGAGATGTTAAAGGAAAGTCATTACTGCATTTACAGTGTCATTTTGGTCAAGATACATTGAGTTGGAGTAGGATGGGAGCAAAATGTACAGGTGTAGATATTTCAGAAGAAGGAATTAAATTAGCAAAAGAGCTTAAGGAAGAATTAAAACTTGATGCAACCTTTGTTTGCTGCAATGTATTAGATACTTCAAAGCATGTTACAGAACAATTTGATGTTGTATTTGCAAGTTACGGAACTATTGGGTGGTTGCCCGAATTGCAGCCTTGGGCTAAAATGATTGCTGAACGATTAAAGCCTGGGGGAACTTTTTATATTGTTGAATTTCATCCCATTGTTTGGATGTTTGACTATGCAGAAAACCCACCTAAGATGAGATACGGGTATCATCAAAAAGAAGTTGTTTTTGAAGAATATGCGGGAACGTATGCCGATCCAGATTCAGATATGATATCTAAAGAATTTGGTTGGAATCATAGTTTAGGAGAGATTATTAATGTTCTTGTCAATGAAGGGTTGCATATTGAATATCTAAATGAATATGATGCTTCTCCGTATAATATTTTTCCAGATTTAGAAAAAAGATTAGATGGGTATTATGAATTGCCATCAAAACTGTACCCTTTACTTTTTGAAGTGAAAGCGACTAAAAGTAAAACTTAATGTTTTAAATTTTCTTTCAATAATTCAGGAAATTTATTTTTAAAGCGATTCAATCTTGGAATTGATATTCGTTGAATATAAGGTTGGTTAGGATGCAGTCTTTCATAATCTTGATGATAGTCTTCCCCGAGCCAAAATTTTTGAAAAGGTAAAACTTGTGCAGCTACTTTCCCTTTGCCATAGATTGTTTCTAGTGCTTTTATTTTGTCTCTAATGATTTTCTTTTGTTCTTTATTCTGATAAAAAATAATGGAGCGGTATTGAGAACCATTATCGGGACCCTGACCATTCACTTGTGTAATGTTTTGCGAACCAAAATAAACATCAACCAATTGACTAAAACTAATAATTAAAGGGTCATAAATAATTTCGACCGCTTCTGCATGTCCTGTACTCCCTGTATTGCTAAGTTTATAAGTTGGATTATCAGTATGTCCGCCACTATAACCTGATATAGATTCTTTTACTCCTTTAATACTCTCATAAACTGCTTCTACACACCAAAAACATCCACTAGCAAAATAAGCACGCTCATGTCCATCTTGAATATCAACCACGATTGGTGTTTGTTCTTGTTGCGCTTTAGCTTCTAGTTCTTTGTTTTTTTTATTGGAAGAGTGACAAGCACTTTGAATTAAAAAGAGAGAGGCTATAAATAGAAGGGTTGAATATTTTTTCATATTATTTACTTTTTTAAATAAGTCGACAATCTTATTTATTCCTTTCTGAAAGATATAAAAAAAAAGCCTTTACAAATTGTAAAGGCTTTTTATATGAGGTTAAAATGAAATTATAATTTTTTAAATAATTTTTCCATTTTTTCTTTTTCTTCATTAGCTAGTTCTAAATCTATTAAAATTCGACCACTATGCTCATCAGTAATAATTTTTTTACGATTCGCTATTTCAACTTGAATTTGTGGAGGAATGATAAAGAAAGAACCACCAGAAGCACCACGTTCAACAGGTACTACTGCAAGGCCATTTTTTACATTAGTGCGTATACGTTTATAAGCACTAATAAGACGCTCTTCTATTTTCTTTTCAAAAGATTCAGATTTTTTAAATAAAGCCTCTTCTTCTTTTTCTGTTTCAGATAAAATTTCATCTAGCTCACTACGCTTATGCTTTAAATGATCTTCACGTCCTTTTAAACGTTCTTTAGTTTCATTTACAACTTCTTTCTTTTGTTCGATACTAGCTTTAAATTCTTTAATGTGCTTTTCATTTAATTGAATCTCTAATTCTTGAAATTCAATTTCTTTGCTTAAAGAATTATACTCGCGATTATTACGAACATTGTCTTGTTGCTTCGTGTATTTTTTGATAAGAGTTTTAGATTCCTCAATCTGATTTTTCTTGTTAGTGATATCATTTTCGATCACTTCAAGACCATCAGTAAGTTTTTCAAGACGAGTGTTCATTCCAACAACTTCATCTTCTAAATCTTCTACTTCTAATGGAAGCTCTCCACGAACACTTCTAATTTCATCAATTCGTGAGTCGATTAATTGTAAATCATACAATGCTCTTAACTTCTCTTCTACAGTTGTTTCAGTTTTTTTTGCCATGCTCTAATAATAGATAATAGGATTGGTGTTTATTTGTGATAAAACGATTGCAAAATTACTAATTTTTTTGTTAAGGAAGGATGCTAAAAGCTCTTTTGTGAACTGTTCACTCTCAAAATGTCCAATATCTGCTAAAATTAGTTCATTTTCAGCTTTAAAAAAGTCATGATATTTTAAATCAGCACTTATAAATATATCAGCACCAGCCCTTTTCGCTGCTTCAATGGCAAAACTTCCACTTCCACCTAATACTGCAACTTTCTTAATTGGTTTGTTTAAAAGTTTGGTATGACGAATACATTCTGTTTTCATTGTCTTTTTTAAGAATTTTAAAAATAAAACATCGTCTTGTGGCTTTTCAAGGATTCCAATCATTCCCATACCTAGATGCTGATTGACATTTTCTAAAGAAGTTACTTCATAGGCTACTTCTTCGTAGGGGTGCGATTTAAATAAAGCTTTTAAAATAGCGTCCTTGTTATGTTTTTGAAATGTTACTCCAATTTGAACTTCTTTTTCATGATGAAGTTCACCCTTTTCACCAAGAGTTGGCTTTGATTCTTCATTGCCCATATAACTGCCTGTTCCTTCAATAGTAAAACTACATTTAGAATAGTTCCCTATATTTCCAGCTCCGACTTTATACAGAGCTTCACGTACATGATTTACATTTGAAAGCGGTACGTAGGTATTGAGTTTTAAAATGGTATTGTTTTTTGGAATAAGGATTTCTCTGTTTTGTAGTCCTAATTTTTCACAAATCATAGCATTTACACCGTTCCATGAATTATCAAGTGCTGTGTGCATTGAAAAAATAGCGATATCGTTTTTTATAGCTTTTAAAAGAACACGTTCTACATAATTTTTACCGGTTATCTTTTTTAAACCTGAAAAAACGATAGGATGAAAACTGACGATGAGATTACATTTCATGGTAATTGCTTCATCAACTACACTTTCAAGAGTGTCTAATGTTACAAGAACACCTGAAACATTATTGTCCTTATTACCTACTAAAAGACCCGTATTATCAAAATCTTCACTATAAGCAAGAGGGGACAATTCTTCTAAAATGTTGATAAGCTCATAAATCTTCATAATTTCGATTTTACGGTAAAGATAAAAAGTATATTTTCGTTATATGAAAATTCTTCGAAAAATCCTCTTTCCTTTTTCCATATTATATGGATGGATTACTGCTATTCGTAATATAATGTATGATAAAGGTTGGAAGGAAAGTAGATCGTATAATATTCCTATTATTTGTGTAGGTAACCTGTCTACAGGAGGTACAGGTAAATCTCCTATGATCGAATTTTTGATAGACTTTTTACAAAAAGAATATCAAGTTGCTGTTTTAAGTCGTGGTTATAAAAGAAAAACAAAAGGCTATAAAGAGGTTCTTTTTTCTAGCACAGCAGAAGAAGTTGGCGATGAACCACTTCAATTTAAGCAGAATTTTCCAAATTGTACTGTAGCTGTATGCGCGGATCGAAGAACTGGGATTGAAAAGTTACAAAGAAATGCTGAAGTTATTTTATTAGACGATGCCTTTCAACATAGAAGAGTTAACCCTTCAACCAATATATTATTGACAACTTTTGATGACCTTTATATAAATGACTATATGCTTCCTACTGGAAATTTACGAGAATATAAAAAAGGAGCCAATAGAGCCGACTTTATTGTTGTAACAAAATGTCCGGAAAAAGTAGCGTATTCAAAATTACAAGAAATTCAGTTTAATTTAAAACTAAAACCACATCAACGCATCTATTTTTCTAAAATTGGATACGATGAATCTATATATGGTGTTACTGAAACCAATCCAATTTCATTTTTAAAAGATAAATTTTTCACCTTGGTTACAGGGATAGCAAATCCTCAACCTTTAATTGATTTTCTTAATAAGAATTCTTTCCAATATGAGCATAAGAAGTATGCAGACCATCATCATTTTACAAAAGAAGATATTAATGAATTGAAGGAAAAAGAACTTATTTTAACTACGGAGAAAGATTTTGTTAGACTACAGCCTAAGTTGAAAAAGTTCGCTATTTATTATTTGCCTATTACAACTGTACTATTAAATGAACAAGAAGAGTTTTTTAAAAATGGGATATTAAAAAGCATAAAAAATTAACCATTGACAGGAAGTTTACTAGCTTTTAATGTACGGTAAATCTTTTCGAAGAAATCTTCAGGTTTAAAAGGTTTTGGTATAATTTCATTAAAACCAGCTTTGTAAAAATCATCTAAATTTTCATCTATTGTAACTGCTGTTAAAGCAAGAATAGGGATCTGTTTATTAAACTCTCTAATTCTTTCAGTTGCTTCAACACCACTTATTCCTGGCATGTGAATATCCATTAAGATAACTTCAAAGTTATTTTCTTTTACCAATTTGATTGCGTCCATTCCATTGTCTGCAACTTGACAAACCATCTTGTTTTTTTCAAGAATTTTCTTGGTGATCATTTGGTTAATTTTATTGTCTTCTACCACGAGTATTGAGGCATTTTCAAGAGCAGTATAATCAATGTTATAGATAGTGTTATTATCATCGTCTTGAACTTCTGAAACATCAAAGCCTATATCAAACCAAAATTTAGATCCTTGGCCTAATTGACTTTCTAAATAGATTTTACTATTCATTAACTCTAATAGGTTTTTCACTATGGAAAGACCTAAGCCAGAACCACCAAATTTTCTGTTTATTTGAAGTGAACCTTGTGAGAAGGTCTCAAATATACTTTTTTGCTTTTTCTTAGAAATTCCTACACCATCGTCTTCAATTTCAATACGAAGTTTTACCTTATTATTGCTTTGTTCCAATTTTTGTATTCGAACAGTTACTGCTCCATTTTGGGTAAACTTTACAGAATTACCTATTAGATTAATAAGGACTTGTGAAAGTTTTAATGGATCACCTACTAGCTTTTCAGGAATATCATCATCGTATTCTAATTTTAATGTATTTTTCCTGTCTTCTGCTGTTCTTTTTAGCGCTACCAATACATCATTAATACGTTTTTTTAAGCTAAAGCCAGTTTTTTCAACTTCAACTTTATTGGCTTCGAGTTTGTTTAAATCTAATATATTGTTAATTAATGATAGCAAATATTCGCCAGAGAATTTTAAAGAATTTAGATGTTCCTTTTGATCAGGTTTTGGATCTTCTTCTAGAAGTAAATGAGTAAGACCAGTTACAGCATATAAAGGGGTTCTTAACTCATGTGTAATAGTAGAAAGAAACTGGGCCTTTGCCAATGATGCTCTTTCTGCTTTTTCTTTCGAAAGGGTAAGTTCTACAGTTCGATCTTTTAATAAATCATTTGCCTTTGCACGAAGGTTATTGTTTTTAAATAACGAAAGTGCAAGTAAGGATAAAATGATTATTAAAGCTATACTTAACCCAGTAGTCGTTTTTCCTAAGTCTATCGATTTTTGTTTTTTATCTATATCATCTTGTTGATTTGCAATAATTTCAATATAATCACCAACATTCGAATCATCTTCAAAACTTCTAGATATAATACTTAAATAGATGTGGTATATAGAATCCTTCTTCTTAGAATATAAACTTAAAAGACTTTCTGCAGCCTTATTTTGATTTTCTCTTAGGGCAACTTGAGAAGATATTTTATAACTTTCAATATCTAATTCAGTGAAATTGTTGAATTTAATAATTGTTACTGCGTTAACTAATTCAACTTTAGCATTTTCAAAATTTAAAGAGTTAATACCTGAATCTTCTAAATTTAAAAGGGCTTCAGATTTTAACAATGAACATAAAGCTAATTGGTAAGGGAGTTGATAGTTAATAAGCAAAGACTTTGAGGCTTCAAAATAATTAATAGCCTCCTTGGTATTCCCTTTTTTAAATTCAAGAATTCCAAAAGCTAACACATTCTTAGCAAGATTTTTTTCATCATTTAAATTTGTGAATATATCATCAGCTTCTTTTAAATATTGTTCCGCTTTTTTAAAATCATTTTTATGTGTTAAAATTGAACCATAGAGCAGATATGATTCAGCAAGTAGTTTATCGTTTTTTAAGTCTTTTATAAGACTAATTGCATTTATAGTTTCAGAAGCAGCTTTGTCATAATTATGCAAACTGAATTGTAACTCAGCTATATCAAGATAAATAGTTGTTTTTAATGAATTATTTTTTGAATTTGCAACTAACTTACTAGCCTTATTCAAGTTTATCATTGCAGTTTCAAAATCTTGTACTGTAATAGCATTCTTGGAATTAATTTGATATTCTTTAATTAATGCAATAGTATCTTTTTTAACATCTTGACTATAAGAAGTATACGTCGATGAAAAACATAGAGATACTAGTAGAATTGATATGTAATTATGTACTATTTGTCGCATTTAATTATTGTGCCTCAACGTTAAATATAGTTATTTCCTCGATAACTGTAGGATTAAATCGATTATTCTCGAAGAATAGCCTATTTCATTATCATACCACCCAATAATTTTAACCATTTTTCCAATAACTGAAGTCATTTCAGCATCTAATATACAAGAATGGGTATTTCCAATAATATCTATTGAAACTATCGGGTCTTCAGTATATTGTAAAATATCTTTTAGGTTATTTTCTGAAGCATATTTAAATGCCTCATTTATTTGTTTAATAGACACCTCATTTTTCACATTAAAAGTAATATCTGTTAAAGAACCATTAGGAATTGGAACACGAATTCCACACCCTCCAATAACAGTTGATAAATGAGGAAATATTTTAGTCAATGCTTTGGCAGCACCTGTGGTTGTAGGGACTATTGACTGGCTTGCAGCTCTTGCTCTTCTTAAGTCTCGATGAGGTTGGTCATGTAAACTTTGATCGGTTGTATAGGAATGTATGGTCGTGATATATGCTTGTTCAATACCACAAAGTTCATCAATGATTTTAAGCATTGGCCCTGCATTATTTGTGGTACAAGAAGCATTTGAAATGATCGTTTCTGTACCATCTAAAATATGGTCATTAACACCCAAAACTACCATTTTAATTGAATCGTCTTGTGGAGGAACCGAAAGAATGACTTTTTTAGCGCCTGCATTTAAATGTGTTCCTAATTGTTCTCTTTTTCTATATACACCAGTACATTCAACAACTATGTCAATATTATTCCAGGTAATGTTCTTAATGTTTTTTTCAGAAGAAAATGAAATAGAAGTGCCTGCAACAATAATTTCTTTTTCAGAATAGGATACATCTTCTTTTAAAACACCATGAATACTATCGTATTTTAATAGATGGCTTAAAGTTCTAGCATCTGCTAAATCATTTATTGCTGTTACTTGAATGCTTGGATGATTATGTAATAATCGAAATAAGTTTCTTCCTATTCTTCCAAATCCATTGATAGCAATGTTGATTTTATTTTCCATCTTATTAGGTTTAAGTAAGATGTTTTTGAGCTTTATATGAAGAACGAACTAAGGGGCCACTTTCTACATGACGGAATCCCATTTTTAATCCAATTTCTTCGTATTCTTTAAACTGCTCTGGAGTAATAAATTCTTTAACAGGAAGATGTTTTTTTGAAGGTTGTAGATATTGTCCAATAGTAATAATATCTAATCCCACATTTCTTAAATCACTCATAGTTTCTAAGACTTCTTCTTTAGTTTCCCCTAAGCCGAGCATGATTCCACTTTTGGTTCTAGATACCCCTTGCTTTTTTAAATAATTTAAAACTTCTAAACTACGCTCATATTTTGCTTGTATACGTACTTCTCTTGTTAGGCGTTTAACGGTTTCCATATTATGAGAAACTACTTCAGGATGTACAGCGATAATTCGATCAATAATTTTTGTGTTTCCTTGAAAGTCAGGAATTAAAGTTTCAAGTGTAGTATTAGGATTCATTCTTCTAATGGCTTTTACTGTTTCAGCCCAAAGAATAGATCCCATGTCTTTAATGTCATCACGATCTACAGAAGTGATTACGGCATGTTTAATCTCCATTAACTTTATAGAACGTGCAACTTTTTCAGGTTCATCCCAATCAATTGAATCTGGCCTCCCTGTTTTTACTCCACAAAATCCACAAGAACGTGTGCAAATATTTCCTAATATCATAAAAGTAGCGGTCCCTTCAGTCCAACATTCACCCATATTTGGACAACTTCCAGAAGTGCATATAGTGTTAAGACTATATTTATCTACTAGTCCTCTTAAGTCTGTATATTTTTTACCTGTAGGTAACTTAACTCGAAGCCATTTTGGCTTTGGAGTATGTGCTGTTTTTTCTGAAATTTTCGTGCTCATAATAGCTTACAAAGGTACAAAGAATCTCTAAAATAATATCTTTACAAAGTACTAAGATACCAAATGCAAAAAACGACTAATATTAAGATGCAAATTAAGCTATATACTTTCATGCTTTTAGAAGGTTGAGCTTCTTTTGGAGTGTGTTTACTTGTAATTAATTTATAATTAGCGATAGCGTAAAATGGAGCAGTTAAGAAAGATAATATGGTTGCGATTTTTATAAGTAGACCCATTTCAGAAACAAAGAATAAGAATATTCCTAAAGTTCCAGTTATTAAAATAAGGATCCATAGAAGATAGCCTCTTTTAAAAGTTTTTTCTGAAATAAGTTCAGTGGTTTTATTCATTACTCTGGGAGAAGCATCTAGAGTCGTTAGGGTTGTGCTAAACATAGTCGTTAATGCGGCTATTCCTATTATTATTTTAGCACCCTCTCCTAAACTTGAAGTATACATATTGATTAACTGGTTGGCAAATTCGCCTCCTTTAGGAGAAAAGGTTTCAGTACTGCCAAACATAACTATTGCCCCTAATGATAAAAACCCAATACCTAAAATGAGGGTGATAATATATCCTACATTAAAATCGAAATAAGATTGTTTTAATGTAATTGAAGGGTTTGTTTTTTTCTTTTCTAAAGTCCAAATTGAATTCCAAATCGATATATCTAAAGGTGCAGGCATCCATCCCATAAAGGCTATTAAAAATGCTATAGAAATAGGGTCATTAGGAATAACTTGAGTGAAATCTAAAGTGGTTGAAGGTTGAAAAGCCACAGCGACAGCTACAATGGTACTTATTGTAAGACAAATAACGATGACCTTCATTAGGGAATCTAAAATTTTATAACGCCCAATTAGTAAAACACAGACGCAAATTCCAGTAATAATAGTAGTCCAAAATACCAAAGAAGAACCACCAAATAAATAGGATGCAATTCCAGCAGTGACAATAGTAACTGCAGTTTGTATGGTAAACATCGTAGCGAATGTGATGATGAAGTATGCAATTAAAACTCCTTTATTTAGTTTTTTATACCCTTCTAATAAGCTTTCACCGGTTGCTGCTGCATATCTTGGGCCGAATTGAAAAAATGGATATTTTACAATGTTAATTAATACCAAAGCCCAGATTAATCCAAATCCAAAATCAGCTCCAGCTCTTGTAGATTGTACCAAATGTGAAACGCCTATTGCAGCACCAGCGAAAAGAAATCCAGGGCCTAATTTTTTAAGCGAAATTTTCAATGTAACTGTTTTTCAGAAATGATTTCAGCTAATAATTTTTTAGCTCGAAGCAATCTAACTTTTACATTATTTAAAGGTTCATTAAGACTTTGAGATATTTCTGAATAACTCATCTCTTGAAAATATCTTAGGTTAATTACATCTTGATAATGTGGTTTTAATTTTTTGATGTATCGCAATAATTCTGAGAGGTGTTGTTCTCTAATAATTTTATCTTCAGGAGTAGGAGCATCATCGGGTATTTTTTTCACCAACTCATCTGATGCATCAGTAGTTTGAGAATAAATTGATGCGTTTTTCTTTCTAGTTTTATCTATTTGAATATTTTTTGAGATGGTAATAAGCCAAGTATTGAAAGTGTATTTTTCATTGAAAGTATCTATTTTATCAAATGCTTTTGCAAATGTTTCAATAGTAATATCTTCAGCTTCATGTTCATTGTTAACTCTCTTTAACTGAAAGCGATACACGCCACTCCAATAATAATCTAACAGAAACTTAAAGGCAGATTGAGATCCTTTTTTTGCATTTTCAATATTATTTAAAATATCTTTTTTTGTTATTTCCACTGCGTGTTTTTTGAAGTACTATTCGAAATAAAGATACTCAATTGTATGAAAATTAAAAATATCTCCCAAAGTGGTAAAAGTAGGATCAAGTCTTTTTGATCTAATTTCAGTGCAGATTTACCTATTATAATCCATTGTAATAAAAATCGAAAGGCAATAATAATTGCTGGAATTTTCCAATCAATCATAAGTAGAGAAACAATGGCAAGGATCCAAAATAAAATTTGTGATAAAAAATAAAGGCCCAACAAAAATTGATGTATATCTTTGTAATGTTTAGCTGTTGAAATGTGTCTTTTCTTCTGAATACTCCATTCTTTCCATGTTTCTTTAGGCTTAGAAATTGTAAAAGAATCTTTAGAAAAACAAAGAGCTGTGTTTTTTGAAGTTGCTACTTCATTTACAAATAAGTCATCATCTCCAGAAAGAATTTTCATGTGTGACATAAATCCATTATTCTCATAATAGAGGTTACTCGTGTAGGCTAAATTTCTTCCAACGCCCATATATGGCATACCAGATTTTGCATACGAAAAATATTGTATTGCGGTTAATAATGTTTCATATCGAATGAGTTTATTTAAAAAGCCAGATTTTTTCTGATACGTTCCAAAACCTAAGATCAATTGTTTTTTTGAAGAAAACTGAGTCACCATTTTTTTCATCCATAGTGTAGAATTTGGCTTACAATCTGCATCTGTAAAAAGCATTCGTTTGTTTTTAGCAGCTTTTATACCTAAGGTAAGAGAGTATTTTTTATTTCCCCAAAAGGCCTCATTATTTTTTACATTAACAATTTTAATTCTTGAATCTTCTTTAGCAAAAGATTCCAAAACCTCTAAAGTATCATCATAAGAGGAGTCATTAATTAATATAATTTCAAAGTCATTATAATCCTGTTGTTGCCAAATAGGGATGTTAATCTTTAAATTTTCAGCTTCATTTTTAGCACAAATTATTAGGGAAATAGGAAATTCTTCCGAAGAAATTATTTCTTTAGGTTGTAAAAAAGAGAATCTAGAAAATAATAAGAGGTATGCACAATTAACGAAAACTACTGCTGCGAATATGTAAAGTAGTAGCATATAAATTAAGGTTATGTATGCTTTTCTTCTACACAGGTATCAAATTGATCGGGTGTTTTACCGCAGAAACCACATGAATCTCCATCTTTATTAAGAAAAGGACTTTGGCTAGCACAAGTACCTGCAAATTCACCATCTTTCTTAGCCCAAATTTTTATGGCAATACCTGCAACGGCAAGAAGTAATAGTATAATAGTGATTAGTAATAATTTCATAATGCAAAATTAAAGAACAAAATTACAATCTTTATTGCTGAAGTACTCGCAATTTTCCTTAAATTTAATAAGACAATTTCAAAAAATTATGAACTCTAAGTATTTTATAATCCTATTTATCTTTTTAAGTATAGGTCTTACTAGTTGTAAAGATGATAAAACTAATGACGATTTAAAAAGCCTAATAGAAGAGTCTATAAATAACACTAATGATGCTGTGAAAAAGCCATTGTTAAATAATATCTATAGCAAAATTACGGCAACAGCAGAATTATCAATATTGGAAAAGATTTTAGATAGTTTAGATTTAAAGAATACCTTAATTTATGAAAAAGGTCCCTTTACTGTATTTGCTGTAAAAGATGAGGTGTTTAATTCTTTCCTGGAATCAGACTCATTATTTTCAGCTATTTCAGAAAACAATGAAGAATGGAAAACGATTATGACAACTTATATTATAAATGATCGTATTAGTTCAGTTGATATATTTCAGAAGATAAAGAAAAATGGAGGCATTTATCAATTAGAAACTAGTTCTGGTCGTTTTTTGAAGTTCTATATAAATGAAAATGATATCGTTGTTGAAGGGCCTAAAGGATTAACCTCAAATATTGGTAAAAGTGATATTATAGGGGTAAATGGTATTCTGCATGTGATTGATAACTTAATTGGAAGTCATTAAATTACATTCACTTCAGGTTCTATAGTAAGGTTAAAGTCTTCTTTTACTTTTGCTTGAATTTTTAGGGCAAGATTCCATAGTTCTTTTCCGGTAGCATTATCATAATTAACAAGAACTAATGCTTGTTTTTCATGTACTCCAGCATCTCCATATTTTTTTCCTTTAAAGCCAGATTTCTCTATAAGCCAACCTGCTGGAATTTTATAAGCTGTTTCTGAAATTTTATAAAAAGGAGCATTTGGAAATTTTTCAATAAACGATTTAAATTCCAAATCACTTATAATAGGATTTTTAAAAAAACTTCCACTATTCCCTAGCTTTTTAGGGTCTGGCAGTTTGGACTCTCTAATCGATATTACTGCTTTCGAAATATCTGAAATACTAGGTTCCTTTATACTGTTTTTAGTAAGTTCATCTTTAATAGCTCCGTAAGAAATGCTTTTATTATGTTCTTCTTTAGTGAGTTTGAAAGTTACATCGGTAATGATGTATTTTCCTTTGGCTTCGTTTTTAAAAATAGAATTCCGATATCCAAATTTGCAATCAGAGTTTGAAAATTCTTCTTTTTTTAAGGTTTCGATTTCTAATGCCGAACAGTTCACAAAAACATCTTTCAGCTCAACTCCATATGCACCAATATTTTGTATTGGAGCAGTACCAACATTGCCTGGTATTAAAGATAAATTCTCAATACCACCATAGTCATTATGGATACAGTATTGAACAAATTCATGCCAGTTTTCACCTGCATTCACTTTTAAATAAGCATGATGTTTTGTTTCATTTACAAGTTCAATTCCTTTTAGGTTGATATGTAATACTAAGGCATCAACATCTTTAGTTAAAAGCAAATTACTGCCTCCGCCTAAAATAAATAAATTAGAATGAATACTGCTTTGTAAAGCTTCTATAAGTTCACTTTGAGAATTAATAGATATAAAATATTTCGCAGCACAATCTATTCCAAACGTATTGAAATTTCTTAGCGATTTATTTTTTTCAATTTGCATTAATTCGAATATTCTTGAAGTGCAACTTTTAAAATTTCAACTGCTTTAATTAGGCTTTCTTTATTAAGGACATATGCTATTCGAATCTGATTTAATCCCATCCCTTTTGAAGAATAAAATCCTGCAGCAGGAGCAACCATAATCGTTTCACCATCTAGATCAAATTCTTCAAGCAACCATTGAGCAAAAGCGTCACTATTTTTAACGGGTAATTCTACAATACAATAAAATGCTCCTTTAGGTACTCCAACTTTTACCCCAGGAATTTCTTTTAAATTATTGATTAAAGTATCTCTTCGCTCTTTATATTCAACAATTACTTCATCAAAATAATTTTTTGGAGTTTCAAGGGCTGCCTCACTTGCAATTTGTGCAAATGTAGGAGGGCTTAATCTAGCTTGAGCAAATTTTAATGCTGTTGCAATCACATCCTTATTTCTTGAAACTAAACATCCAATTCGAGCTCCACACATGCTGTATCTTTTTGAAACAGAATCAATAATAATTCCGTTATCAGCTAAGCTTTCTTCTTGAAGAATAGAATAATGTTCAAGACCATCATATGTGAATTCCCTGTACACTTCATCTGAAACTAAATAAAGATCATGTTTCTTTACAATAGATGCTAGCTTTTGAATTTCATCTTTAGAATATAAATACCCTGTTGGATTTCCAGGGTTACAGATGATAATAGCTTTTGTTTTTGGCGTAATTAACTTTTCAAATTCTTCAATAGGAGGAAGTGCAAAATTGTCTTCAATTTTAGAAATCACAGGAACAATATTTACACCAGAAGCCATAGCAAAACCATTATAATTTGCGTAAAATGGTTCAGGTATAATAATTTCATCCCCTTGATCTGCAATTGTACCCATGGCAAAAAGTAATGCTTCACTCCCACCAGTAGTTACAATAATATCATTTGCAGAAACGGGTATATGATTTCTATTATAATAAGCGGCTATTTTTTCACGGTATTCTTCTGAGCCTTCAGAACGGCTATACGCTAATGTCTCAAGGTTATGGTTAGCGACAGCATCCATCGCTGCTTGAGGCGACTTAATATCGGGTTGGCCAATATTTAAATGATACACTTTTTTATTCGCTTTGTACGCTTTTTCTGCAAACGGAACCAATTTTCTGATTGGTGACTCCGGCATGTTTTTTCCTTTTGTTGAAATTGAAGGCATGATAAAAATATTTAAAAGCAAAGTTGCAAAATATTTCTTAAAAAAAGACTAATAAGACAGCTCATTCGGTAATTTTTTATATCTTGATATTATAAAAAAAAATTAAAAATATACATCGCTTCGTATTAGTAGTAGTCACATTTTTATGTGTTTCTACTTCGGGTTTATCCCAAAGTGGATTCACCTTACCTTCAACACATACTAAATATAAATTTAGTTTTAAATTAATTAATAACCTTATAGTAATACCTGTTGAAATTAATAATAAAAAGCTTTCTTTTTTATTAGATACAGGAGTTAAATCGACTATTTTATTTGGGTTGCCAAATGATTCCTTGCAGCTTAACAGCCTTCAAAGAGTTAAAGTAAGGGGTTTAGGCCAGGGAGGTAGTGTTACTGCTTTGAAAAGTGAAAATAATTTAGTGAAAGTTCATAAAGCTACAAATGTTAATCAGACCCTATATGTAATCTTTGATGAGTCTCTTAATTTTTCTACAAAAATGGGAATTCCTATTCATGGAATTTTAGGATTCGACTTTTTTAAAGATTTTGTAGTGAGAATTAATTATTCTACACACAAAATAACAATTTATAATCCATTAACTTATAAAAAGAAAAAATGCAAAAAGTGCGAAGAATTTGATTTAAGATTCCATAATGGAAAACCTTTTGTTGACTTGGATATTTTTAATGAAGAGATGCTACAAGAAAAAGTTACATTACTTATAGATTCTGGCTCTAGTGATGCGCTTTGGTTATTTAATGAAACTAATTATATATCTGAGGAGTCTGTAAATTATTATAAAGATTTTTTAGGTCAAGGGCTTAGTGGAAGTATTTATGGGAAAAGAGCAAAACTGAATAGAGTTTCAATTGGCAGTCATTCATTAAATAATGTTAATGTTGCTTTCCCTGAAGAATTAGCTTTAGAAAATATTAAATTTTTCGAAGAAAGGGATGGGAGTATTGGAGGTGACTTTTTAAGAAGATTCAATGTAATTTTTGATTATTCATCAAATAAAATGTCTGTAAAGAAAAATGGAAAATTTAAAGACCCTTTTCATTACAATATGAGCGGTTTGGTGTTAGAGCATGAGGGTATGACCATAGTAAAAGATGCTAAGAGTGTTATTGGTAATGCCAATGAAAACAATAATGAAGCATCAAGTGTCACTAGCATTCCCATAGGAACGGTTTATGATATTTTATTAGTACCTAAATATGTAGTATCGGAAATTAGACAGGAATCTCCTTCTGCTTTGGCAGGGATGAAAAAAGGGGATGAAATAATTAATATAAATGGAAGATTAGCATTTCGATACGATTTAGATGAATTAATTGGGCTTTTTACATCGAAAGCAGGTAAAAAAATCACTATAGTTTATAAAAGAAATGGGATGACATTTAAAGCAAAATTTGTTTTAAAAGAAATGTTTTAAATATAAAAAGGACATAATATTAATTATGTCCTTTTTATGTATTGGTTTAAAGGCGATTATGATTTTTCTAAAACACTTTTATCTTCACCTAAAATTTTACCTTTTATCTTTAAAGATTTAATAGGCTCATCTGCATTAGAATAGACCGTTATAGTTTTTCTAATAGGACCTAATCTTTTAGTGTCATATTTTACTTTTATTACACTAGATTCACCTGGACCTACAGGACCTTTTGGTTTTTCTGGAACTGTACAACCACAACTCGATTTTACTTCACTAACAATTAGGGGAGCGTCACCTGTATTTGTAAATTCAAAAACACGTAAACCATCACTTCCTTTTGCAATTTCACCGTAATCGATAACTTCTGCTTTAAATGTAATCTTTGCTTGTGCTATTGATTGTGGGGCAATACCAACAAAAGCTAATAAGACTAGAATTACTAATTTTTTCATAATATATTTTTTTATATGTGCAATGTAAATAACTTTAATACAATCTGCAAAATAAGTTATTCACTTTTATAATCTTGTAGATATTACCTACTTTTGCAGATTACTTTTCAAAAATTAGACCAAAATGGCTTTAGAAGCAAATTATAATGCTCAAGATATAGAAAATAAGTGGTACAGCTACTGGATGGAAAATAACTATTTTCATTCTGAAGTTGATGAAAGAGAGCCATATACTATCGTAATTCCACCTCCAAATGTTACTGGAGTTTTACATATGGGGCATATGCTGAATAATACAATTCAAGATGTATTAATTCGTCGTGCTAGATTAAATGGACTTAATGCTTGTTGGGTTCCTGGTACAGATCACGCATCTATTGCTACTGAGGCAAAAGTAGTTGCTAAACTAAAAGAGCAAGGTATTGATAAAAATGACTTAACTAGAGATGAGTTTTTACAACATGCTTGGGAATGGAAAAACGAATATGGAGGAATTATATTAGAACAATTAAAAAAGTTAGGTTGTTCCTGTGATTGGGAGCGTACCAAATTTACAATGGATCCAGATTTATCTGAATCTGTAATAAAAGTATTTGTTGATTTATATAACAAAGGGAAAATTTATAGAGGATTTCGAATGGTAAACTGGGATCCTGAAGCAAAGACAACACTTTCAGATGAAGAGGTGAACCATGTTGAAAAAGAGGGTAAGCTTTATTATATCAATTATAAAATTGAAGGAAGTAATGATACATTAACAATTGCAACAACAAGACCCGAAACTATTTTTGGGGATACCGCAATTTGTATCAATCCAACAGATGAACGATTTACTCATTTAAAAGGTAAAAAAGCAATTGTACCAATATGTAATCGTGAAATTCCTATTATTGAAGATGAATATGTTGATGTAGAGTTTGGAACTGGGTGTCTAAAAGTAACACCAGCTCATGATGTAAATGATAAAGTATTAGGAGATAAACATCAATTAGAGGTTATTGATATCTTTAATGAGGATGCATCCTTAAATAGCTTCGGACTTCATTATCAAGGGAAAGATCGTTTTGTAGCGAGAAAAGAAGTGGTATTAGAATTAGAAGAAATAGGCGCTCTTTTAAAAACTGAAAAATATTTAAACAAAGTTGGAACTAGTGAACGTACTAAAGCTGTTATAGAGCCTAGATTAAGCGATCAGTGGTTTTTAAATATGGATGAGTTAGTACAACCTGCTTTAGATGCTGTTTTAAAAACTAAGGAGATTAAATTATTTCCGAAGAAAATAGAAAACACCTATAGACATTGGTTAGAAAATATTAGAGATTGGAATATATCTCGCCAATTATGGTGGGGGCAACAAATACCAGCCTATTATTTTGGAGATGGT
Organism: Candidatus Marifrigoribacter sp. Uisw_064; assembly: GCF_047730175.1. Classification (GTDB taxonomy): domain Bacteria; phylum Bacteroidota; class Bacteroidia; order Flavobacteriales; family Flavobacteriaceae; genus Marifrigoribacter. The sequence goes on along the minus strand of NZ_CP159833.1, from coordinate 722,806 downwards.
AAAGAAGATTTTGTGGTTGCTGAAACTAAAGAAGAAGCATTAAAGTTAGCTGTTGAAAAATCAGGGAATACTAATTTAAATGCAGAAGATTTAAGGCAAGATAATGATGCTTTGGATACTTGGTTTTCCTCATGGTTATGGCCTATATCAGTATTTGATGGAATACGAAATCCAGATAATACAGAAATAAACTATTATTATCCTACCAATGATTTGGTAACTGGTCCAGATATAATTTTCTTTTGGGTGGCTCGAATGATTTTTGCGGGCTATCAATTTAGAGAACAAAAACCATTTAATAATGTTTATTTTACAGGAATTGTTCGTGATGATCAAGGGCGTAAAATGTCTAAGCAATTAGGAAACTCCCCTGATGCCTTAAAATTAATTGAAGATTATAGCGCAGATGCAGTAAGATCTGGGATGATGTTATTAAGTTCTGGAGCTGGAAATGACTTATTGTTCGACGAAACCAAATTACAACAAGGCAAGGCTTTTATTAAAAAAATAGTGAACGCTTATCGTTTGGTAAGTGGTTGGGAAATTGATGATACTATTGCTCAGCCAGAATCTAGTAAAATTGCCTTAGAATGGTATGAGTCTAAATTTCAAAGTGCTTTTGCAGAAATGGAAGATCATTTTTCAAAGTACCGCCTTTCCGATTCGTTAATGACCGTATATAAGTTAATAATGGATGATTTCTGTTCATGGTTGTTAGAAATGGTAAAGCCTGCATACCAACAACCTATTGACAAAAATACGTTTGATGCTATTATCAACATTTTTGAAAATAATTTAAAGGTATTGCACCCTTTTATGCCTTTTATTACGGAAGAAATTTGGCATCAAATAGCTGATAGAACTAAAGAGGAAGCCTTGATAGTTTCAAGATATCCATCTGTTAAATCAATCAATGAAACAATTTTAAGTGAATTTGAATTTGCTTCAGAAGTAATTTCAGGAGTAAGAACCATTAGAAAAGAAAAAAATATAGCTCATAAAGAAGCGGTTACATTTTCTGTAATTAATAATGAAAAAGCGTCAACTACTTTTGATTCGGTAATAATTAAGCTTGGTAATATTTCAGAATTAAATTATATCACTGAAGCCTTAGAAGGAGCTTTAACATTCAGAGTTAAATCGAATGAATATTTTGTGCCAATCTCTGGTACTATTGATGTTGAGGAAGAGATCATAAAACTTTCTGAAGAATTAAAATATACAGAAGGTTTCTTGAAAAGTGTTCAGGGTAAACTTAAAAACGAGCGTTTTGTAAATAATGCGCCTGTAAAAGTTATAGATATAGAGCGTAAGAAAGAGGCTGATGCTTTAGCTAAAATTGAAACTTTAAAAAGTAGTTTAGCTAGTTTGAAGTAATGTTATTTTCTGTATAAGAAATAATGTGTTACAGCATCTATATAATGTTGTTTTGCTTCATCTTCAGATAATCCTTTATTCTGAAAAATAGCATTGGTTTTAAATGCATTTATTAGAGGAGACCTGCTACTTGGCATGTCTTGATTGTTTGTAGCAACTTTGTAATAGGAATATAAACGTAATAGGAAATCTGCCGGAAAAGATTCGGTGTGATCATTTATGCTTTTTACTGCATTCTTAAATTCGATATCTAATTCGGGTGAATTCATTTTTTAGCAAGAATTGTAATTCCTCCTTTTACTTTTTGATTTAATTTCACATTTATTTTAGCATCTAAAGGTAAGAATACATCTACACGCGAACCAAATTTAATAAAACCACTTTCTGAGGCTTGATCTACTTGTTGATCTTTTTCAGCATAATTAACAATGCGTTTTGCCAAAGCTCCAGCTATTTGACGATGTAATACATCTCCAAAAGCAGGGTTGTTAACTACCACTGTGGTTCTTTCATTTTCTTCGGAAGATTTTGGGTGCCAAGCCACTAAGAACTTACCAGGATGATATTTGCTGAACACAACATTTCCACCTACAGGATATCTTGTAATATGCACATTTAGGGGTGACATGAAAACTGAAACTTGCAGCCTCTTTTCATTGTAATATTCTTTTTCGAAAACTTCCTCAATTACGACTACTTTCCCATCTACAGGCGAAACTGCATGATTTGTGTCTAAAGTGTAATTTCGTTTTGGGTTTCTGAAAAATTGCAAAATTAGTACTAAGAAAACAATAAGGACAGCTATGATAGCTTTACTTATCATTTCATTTTCAATTAAGAAATGAGAAAACATGCTAAGTATGATACAAAGCATAAATGTGATTAATATTATTTTATGTCCTTCTTTATGAAACATTTAATTTAATTTTTTCCTTTTAGGAATGTTAATATGAATATTCCGTGTGATCTCAATAATAACAGATTAGATTCACGAAGCATAGTTTATAATTTGTAAAAATAAATAAATAAATGGGCTTGAGTAAATTATACTGTCTAATCTATCATAAATACCTCCATGACCAGGCATAAGTTTACCGCTATCTTTAACTCCCGCAATTCGTTTAAACTTTGATTGAATAAGGTCACCTAATGTTCCAAAAACAGTAATGAGTATAGCTATAGCGATCCAAATATAAGCACTATAATACTCTGTGCAGTAAAAGATAACTAAACTTGTTAAAATGGCGCCTACGAGCCCTCCAATAAAGCCTTCGATAGTTTTTTTAGGAGAAATACGCTCCATTAATTTACGTTTACCAATACTTTTTCCTATAAGGTAAGCAAAAGTGTCATTAGCCCAAATAAGTATAAAAATAGAAATTAAAATTTCCGGAATAAATTGAAGGTTTATGAGGGGTATTAGGGTTAAGAAAACAAAACCAGAACTGATATAAAAAATAGAGCCAAGTAGTTTTTTTTCTTTTATAAAATGTTTTTTCTCTGCTGCATATAAATCAATCAATAAAAATAAATTGATACTTATTGTTGCGATTAATAAAGCGTAAATAGCATAATTATGGTATAATTGATAGCTTATAAAGTAAAAAAGCAGGAATAAAATAATATAATAAAAATAGCCTTTTGACTTGTGAAGCTTTAAGAATTCGTTTAATGTGATAAGTGCTAAAATAAAGAATAGACCAATAAACCATTCTCTAGGAGTAAATAAGGTAAATATGATAATAGAGACATATAAAATCCCTGATATTGCCCTTACTATAAATTCCTTCATATTATAAGTCTTCTAGAAGCAGCAAATATAAGTTTTTTGTGATACTTCCATAACTCATAAAATCCTTTTCTTTTTCTGTTTCGAAGTCTTGAATTGTAGTTATATTACTTGGGAGATGTTTGCTAGATTGGTTTTTGATAATTCGTAAGCCTTCACTTATAGAATCTACAAGTTGACTAGTAGTAGCAAATATGACAAAGTTTGAAGGAAGTTCGTCTAATTTTTTTTCTTTAATTTGGTTTGATGATAGTAAAATCGCTCCATTGTCAGCAACTAAGGATTCACATGTTGAAAGAAAAAAAGATGCTGTTGGTGATTTATCAAAGTTTAAATTAAAACCATCGAATTTTTGAATTAACGATTTATTGAAACAATAAGAGTCTTTTTCATACCAATCATTTTCGATTAATATATTATCAAATGCCTCCATAATTTCTTTATTGTTTTCACAATATAGAAACTTACCTCCATTTTTATTAAAATTATAGGTAAATTTTTCGTCAATAGGTAACTTGTCTTCAGGGAAATACTTTCCATGCTCAGAAGATTTTTTAATATTTTCTGAATTACCTTTTAAGTTAAATAGTCTTTTAAACAGACTCATTTATTGATTAATTTGAGGAATACTTATTAATTTTATCAAATATATGAATTCTCTTTTTAATAGTAATATCCTACGACTAAACTTTATTGCGTTTAGTCGAAAACAATAAATTAACTAGTTGCGATATCTTCTTTTTTCTCTTTTTTTCCGAAAGGTCTATCACCAAATATTTTTTGAAGGTTATCTTTAAAAATAACTTCCTTTTCTAATAAAACATCTGCTAGTTCAATTAATTTATCTTTATGTTTTTCAAGTAGACTTATAGCTCTTTGGTACTGATTTTCAATCATTTTAGAAATTTCTTGATCAATCATTTCAGCCGTTTTTTCACTATATGGTTTTGAAAATCCAAATTCATTCTGTCCTGAAGAATCATAATATGTTAGATTTCCAATTTTATCATTCAAACCATATACAGTTACCATAGCTCTTGCTTGCTTAGTTACTTTTTCTAAGTCACTTAAGGCTCCAGTAGAAATTTCATTAAACATTACTTTTTCAGCAGCACGTCCACCTAATGCAGCGCACATCTCGTCAAGCATTTGATTAGGCTTAACGATAAGACGTTCTTCAGGTAAATACCAAGCTGCACCTAAAGATTGACCTCTAGGAACAATTGTTACTTTTACAAGTGGAGCAGCATGTTCTAACATCCAACTTACTGTGGCATGTCCAGCTTCATGGTATGCAATAGCTTCTTTTTCTTTTGGAGTAATAATTTTATTTTTCTTTTCTAACCCTCCAACAATACGGTCTACTGCGTCTAAAAAGTCTTGTTTTTCAACACTTTTCTTTTCATTTCTAGCAGCAATTAGGGCAGCTTCATTACAAACATTTGCAATGTCAGCTCCAGAAAACCCTGGTGTTTGTTTTGCTAGAAAATCCATATCTAGATTTTCATCAATCTTTAATGGTCTTAAATGAACATCAAAAATTTCTTTACGTTCTCTTACATCTGGAAGGTCAACATAAATTTGTCTATCAAAACGACCTGCACGCATTAATGCTTTATCTAAGACATCAGCTCTATTTGTAGCTGCAATAACAATTACATTAGCATTGGTTCCAAACCCATCCATTTCAGTTAATAACTGATTTAAGGTGTTTTCTCTTTCATCATTTGAACCAGACATATTATTTTTACCCCTAGCTCTACCAATGGCATCAATTTCATCTATAAAAATAATAGATGGTGCTTTTTCTTTTGCTTGTTTAAAAAGGTCACGAACTCTTGAAGCTCCAACACCAACAAACATTTCAACAAAATCTGAACCTGATAATGAAAAGAAAGGAACTTTAGCTTCACCGGCAACAGCTCTTGCTAATAACGTTTTTCCTGTTCCTGGAGGTCCAACTAATAATGCCCCTTTTGGAATTTTACCTCCCAAAGCAGTATATTTATCTGGGTATTTAAGAAAATCTACAATTTCTTGAACTTCTTCTTTTGCACCTTCTAATCCTGCAACATCTTTAAAACTAGTTTTTACATCAGTTTTTTCGTCAAATAACTTAGCTTTCGATTTACCTATGTTGAATATTTGTCCGCCTGGACCACCACCACCACCAGAAGACATTCTTCTCATGATAAAAATCCAAATACCAATTATTACAACAAATGGCAACAATGTTAACAATAACTCACCCCACATATTACTGTCTGTTTCCCAAACAATATTGGTATTAAGATTATGTTCCTTTTTTATTTGAGTTATTTTGTTTTCGAAGTTTTGTAAATCACCAAATTCAAATTGATATCTAGCATCATTTGCACTAGAAAGGAAACTACTATTCCCTTTTTTCTTTAAATGAACTTCTTTAGTTTTTGCTTCTTGAGTTAAATAAATCTTCGCTAATTTTCGATTAACAATTTCAATTTTATCAACATCTCCATTGATTAAAAATTCTTGAAAATCGGATTCATTGGTTTGAGAAGGTTGTGTTAAACTAGTTCCTCCAAAAATCTGAATACCAATAATTCCTAAAATTATTGCAGCATAAATCCAATAAGCATTAAACTTTGGTTTTTTTACTTCAGGTTTTTTATTTTCGTTCGCCATGTGGCTTCTATGTTTTTTAGTGTGTGGTTTCTATTTTAACTATTTTAGCATCTCCCCATAAGCCTTCGATGTCATAATACTCACGAATGTGTTTTTGAAAAACATGTACAACAACATGTACATAATCTAATAATACCCATTCAGCATTACTACTACCTTCAACATGCCATGGGTTTTCTTTTATCGATTTACTAACAGTTTTTTGTACAGAATTTACAATCGCATTTACTTGTGTATTTGAAGTACCATTACAGATGATAAAATAATCGGATACCGTATTTTCTATCTCTCGAAGATCAAGAATTTCAATGTCTTGACCCTTAACTCCTTCAATCCCTTTAATGATTTGTGTTATAAGTTGGTCAGTTTCTTTTTCTTTATTCAACATTAATTATTTTAATTTGCGCAAAGTTATTACTTTTTTGTTTCTTATTACGATTCATTAACTTATTAGTAACAGAACCATTTAATATGAACATAATCAAACTTAATGCCATTGACTCTACTAATAGTTATCTAATTGAGTTAAGTAAAATTACGGCAGTGCCAGATGAAACAATTGTTGTTGCGAAAGAGCAGACAAAAGGCAGAGGTCAAATGGGTGCAAGTTGGTATTCAAAAATAGGAGAAACCCTTACCTTCAGTATCTTTAAAAGATTAAAAAATTACCCTATAGAACATCAAGCCAATATCTCTTTGGCAGTATCTATAGGAATTCAAAAAGCACTCACTACGCTCTTCATTCCAGATGTTTTAATTAAGTGGCCTAACGACATTCTGTCAGAGAGTAAAAAATTGGCGGGAATATTAATAGAAAATCAAGTAAAACAAGGAAATGTGACAGTTTCAATAATTGGAGTTGGGCTTAATGTAAATAATGAATCTTTCGAGAACTTACCTCAAGCTACATCGATGTTCCTCTCCTCTTTGAAAAAATACAAATTAGATGTAGTGCTAAAAGTAATTGCCGATTTTATTTTAATTGAATTATCTCAACTTGAAACAACCAGTTTCTCAAAATTAAAAGAGCACTATGAAAAATTATTATTCAGAAAAGATAAAATCACTGTTTTTGAAAATCTTTTAGGTGAAAAGTTTAACGGTAAAATAAAAGGAATTAATCAAACAGGTCAAATAATTATTGAAACTGAAGATAACCCCTTTCAAGAATATAATTTAAGAGAAATTAAAATGTTATATTAAAATTTCGAAATATTATTGATTAAAGTCTCTAGAAACTTAGTAATCGGGCTCTTAATCATCATGGCCATCATAGGATTAAAATCTCCTTGAAATTTTAATTCAGCTTCAGAAGTGTTTTCATCTATTGAAGTAATATTACTAGTCAGGTTAAATGGTATTTTATCACTCATAGCACCTAATACGACTTGATTTGGGGCATTTGTTTCTTTAACTTCTAATGCAATTTCCGGCATACCTTTCAAGGCAAAAACAAAAGCATTTTCTTTTATCACTTCAAATTTGCTAATGTTTTCAGGCATAAGTCCTTCAAAATTTTTAACATCACATAATAAATTACAAAGATCCTCTGCCGATTTATTCACCCTTACTTTTTTGCTGTTCAATTCCATATGTATTTATTTTTTTGAATAATAAGAAAGCAAATACTATTCCTTTTATTTTATTAAAATTATTGTTTCCAATTTGCTGGGTCTTCCCTCCATTTTGAAAGCACTTCTACTTCTTTAGAAGAAATAAAGTTTGATTTTTCAGCAAGCATTAATAAATTAGTGTAATCACTCAATGTGTTTAAATTAACTTGAGCGTCTTCAAAGTTTTTATCAGCAATTGAAAAACCATAGGTGAAAATTGCAATCATGCCTTTTACATTTACATTTGCTTCTTTTAATGCTTCTACTGCGAGTAAGCTACTTTTCCCTGTACTAATCAAATCTTCAACTACAACCACATTTTGCCTTTCTTCAATATATCCTTCAATCTTATTTTGACGCCCATGTTTTTTAGCTTCAGGACGAATATAGCAAAAAGGTACGTTTAAATAATCGGCAACTAATGCTCCTATACCAATAGCTCCAGTCGCAACTCCTGCAATTATATCTGGCTTTCCATATAGATTTTCTATTTGATTTGCCATATTTTCTCTTAAAAAATTTCGTATTATTGGATAAGATAAAGTGATACGATTATCGCAATAAATTGGAGACTTCCATCCAGATGCCCATGTAAAAGGGTTTTGTGGTTCTAATTTTATTGCATTAATTTGCAATAATAATTCGGCAGTTTTTTGTGCTGTTTCTTTATTTAAAATCATACTGCAAATGTATAAAGTTTTTGTTAAAAACATCCCAATTATTCTTTCTACTGAAAAGAAAGTAGGGGACCAGTATACTTCAAAAAAATTAAAGGATGTTGATTTCAAAAAAATTGTAAAAAAAATTTATGATGGAGAGATACTTTATTTAAATCTATACCATCATAATGAAGAGAATATTGAAAAATTTTTAAGAGAAAAACTCCCTGTTGTTGAAGCAGCAGGAGGTTTAGTGTTCAATCAAAAGCGAAAAGTTTTATTTATTCACCGAAATTCAAAATGGGATTTACCCAAAGGAAAAATTGAAAAAGGGGAAAGTATACAAGAAGCAGCAATGCGAGAAGTAGAAGAAGAAACAGGCGTAAAAGATTTAGTGATAAGAAAGTTTATTACTAAAACGTACCATGTTTTTAAACGAAATGATAAATTTAAACTTAAAATCACTTATTGGTACGAGATGTTTTCTGATTATGAAGGAGAATTAATTCCTCAAGAAAACGAAGGTATAAAAAAGGTGAAATGGAAAAACTTTGGTAAAACCCAAAAGGCTTTAAAAAAATCGTACGAAAATATAAAGTTATTATTTCCAAAAGAGTATTTAACCACCCACCCTTACGATAGGATACCTTAAATGTGCTTTTTCATAATTAGGTGATTGTTTATGAATCCAGTCTAATTGTAAATACCAATTTGCATTAAAACTTGGGTCAGACTCTTTTTTAGACTCAAATTCTTTTTTAATTTCAGGGTTTTTATTTATAAACTCTAAAGCCAGATCCTCCCAAACATAAGGCGAAAACCCTTCTTTTTGCTGAAGAATTGTATCAAAATAATTCCAATTAAAAAATGAATCTGGAGCAGAAGGCTCTAATGTTTCTATTAAATATCGTACCCCTTCTTGTTCTGTGTAAGCAATATAATCTCCCTGAAATATCTGTACCTCTTCTTTATTTGAATCTACTCGTGTGTTATAATGAAGATAATGACCTTCATAAGGATTTGAAACTGTTTTATAATCCTTAATTTTATATACTTCAGCTGAAATAATAGTGTCTTTTTTAATTCTTTCTAGTGTTATTTTATTCAGCTTTAATAAATTAATCACATTCCAATATCCTTTCGGAATTATATATGCCTTTGGAATGATGATGTTTTCAGAAGCTTTGAAAAAATTATAGTAGGTAATATCTTTTGTAAAAGGTTGTTCTCGATCATATTTTAATCGATTAACATTTGTGATTTCAGATGGAATCATATCGCCTTCATACCCTTTAAAACTAAGTGTTGTAGTTTGTGAGCTATCAATTTCCCATTGTATAGGGTATTCTGATTTAACTTTATAATTGTTTTTTGCTTCAGAAGTTAATTGATTAATATTTTGAGCATCTGCATCAATAATACCGATCATAGATTTCATTAATTCATAGGTGCCTTCTACCCGTTTATTATATGGTTTTAGCATATGTGTTTCGACCATCATTCCAAGGGCATTAAACAGCGTAGTATACCCAGTTGAATACCTTGGAGAATCCATAAATTGAGAATATCCTTTTTCTGGAGTACTATTAAAAACATTGACATATGGAGTAATGTCCCAATTTTTTTGTTGCAAAGAATCTTCTAATTTCGGCATTAAATTTCCGTGTAAATAGTCCCCTAAAGCTCCTCCGAGTTTATTATGCTGCGTAAACAAATGAGTTAATGTATATTGGTAATCTGCACCATTACTCACATGATTGTCTATAAACACTTGCGGTTTTACCGTTCTAAAAATATCTATAAAAGCTTTAGCGTTTTTTGTATCAGCTTTAATAAAATCTCTATTTAAATCGAAATTCCTTGCATTGCCTCTAAACCCATAGGATACAGGTCCGTTTTGATTGGTACGTGTAGTGCTATTTCTATTTAGTGCGCCTCCAATATTATAAATAGGTATCACGGCAATTATGGTGTTTTCAGGAGTTTTGATTTTATTTTGGGCTAAATCTCGGAGTAACATCATGGAAGCATCAATTCCATCACTTTCTCCTGGATGAATTCCATTGTTGATTAAGATGATATTTTTTTCTCGATCATAAAACTCCGACTCAAATGATCTGTCTGGATTAAAAGTAACTAAATGCAATGGATGGCCGCTATCCGTTTTGTCCATAGTATACATTGCAATTGAGGTATATGCTTCGGAAAGTTGCATGTAATATTCAACAATCTCTTTATATGTTGCTGTTTCAGTACCTTCAGATTTTTCAAAAACCGTAGTAAAATCGAAATCAACATCTTTTTTTTCTGAACCACAGGAAAAAATAAAAACCGAAATAAAAACTACAATTATTCTCTTTGTCATATTAATCTCTTTTTCACAAATATAAGTGAATCTATTTATTGATGTAGTTTTGTAAATGTTTGTAATTCTAAGGACTTATTATTTTCAAAAGAGTTCATTTATTACTCAAACTATCTATGAGTTAAGAGATGCAATTTGTGGAATCAATAACAACAATAGTTCTTTTGAAGACCTTTAGTATCTAATAATTTATAGAAAAGGCTAAAATATCTACTAATACAACAAAGGGGGATTTTATAATTTCCCTGAAGTAGATTAAAACCAGGTAATTAGCTCTATGCAGGGAATCGATAGGTATCGTATCATTTAAGAACTAAGAAGTTTTAATAGCTATGTTGAAAATTATAAATCAAAAGCGCTCTTAACTCGATCTACATAATCTAGTTTTTCCCAAGTAAAAGTCTCAACTTCTCTGGTAATAATTTCTCCTGTTGGAGAAGTAAAAGTGACATTTTTATTTTCAGGAGTTCTTCCCATATGTCCGTAAGCTGCCGTTTCAGAATAAATAGGACTACGTAATTTTAAGCGTTGTTCGATAAAGTAAGGACGCATATCAAAAAGTTTCTCTACAATCTCACTTATCTCACCATCGGTCATATTCACTTTGGAAGTGTTATAGGTATCTACGTTTATACTTGTCGGTTTTGCTACGCCAATGGCATAAGAAACTTGTACCAATACTTCTTTACACAAGCCTGCTGCTACTAAATTTTTCGCAATATGTCTTGTAGCATAAGCCCCAGATCGATCTACTTTAGAAGGATCTTTTCCAGAAAAAGCACCACCACCGTGTGCCCCTTTTCCGCCGTAGGTATCAACAATAATTTTTCTTCCCGTAAGTCCGGTGTCTCCGTGTGGCCCTCCAATTACGAAGGTTCCTGTTGGGTTTATGTGATAGGTAATATCATCACTAAACAGAGCTTGGATATTCGCAGGCAATTTTGCTTTTACTCTTGGAATTAAAATAGAAACAATGTCTTTTTTAATTCTGTCAAGCATTATTTCGTCACTCTCATCAAAATCATCATGCTGCGTAGAAACTACAATAGCATCGATGCGTTGTGGAACATTATCATCACTGTATTCAATAGTTACTTGTGATTTAGAATCTGGACGTAAATATGGAATTTCGTTTTCTTCTCGTCTTAGCTCAGCAAGTTCAATTAGTAGTCTGTGTGAAAGTTCTAAAGCCAAGGGCATATAGTTTTCAGTTTCATCAGTAGCATAACCAAACATCATTCCTTGATCTCCCGCTCCTTGTTCTTCTTTATTTGCTCGTTCTACTCCTTGGTTAATATCAGGAGACTGCTCGTGGATGGCAGAAAATACACCACAAGAGCTACCGTCAAACATATATTCACTTTTAGTATATCCAATTTTATTAATTACATCTCTTGCAATTTTTTGAACATCTAAATACGTATTACTTTTTACTTCTCCAGCTAATACAACTTGTCCTGTTGTTACTAAAGTTTCACAAGCTACTTTCGAATCTGGGTCGAAAGCAAGAAAATTGTCAATTAAAGCATCACTAATTTGATCTGCTACTTTATCTGGATGTCCTTCAGATACACTTTCTGAAGTAAATAAATATGCCATTCTTGTTGTTTTTTATGTTAGAGATTTGACGAAAGCGTCGAAGGAAGTTTACACAGCCTTTAGCATTTTTATTTATGTTTAAATTTAAACATAAGAGGTTGCAATCAGTCAAATCTTTCCTCTTCAATTTTGTTAAGCAAAAGTAAAAAAATAAAGTGAATAGCAATTCTATTTTAATTTTTTTAGTAAAAAATTCGGATATTTACTTTTTGTGACCGAGTATTTGCGTTCACAAAGTTCAAACACTTATTGAAACTATTATCAAGAAAGGCAGAGGGATTAGACCCTATGAAGCCTTAGCAATCTTTTATTCGTAAAGAAGGTGCTAAATTCTACATTTATACTATTGTTTTAGTATATAGATAACCAATATGAAATTACTCTCGGTAGTTTTATTAATTTCTTAATAACATTTTTCTAGTAAGATACGTCAGAACAATGACGCATTTTGACTTTTGATTTTAACTAATAATTAATTCAAGATTAAAGAAAAATGAATGCAACAAAAACTATTCATGCGATCCCAAGTGGTCCACTAACAGAAGCCGTTTAAGTCCCTGGGTACTAATCAATTTTTATTCTAAAAGCAATAGCAAGTAAGGAAGTTACTGCAAGAGGAGTGTTTTCAGATATTTTAAAACTTTCAAATCAATTAAACTAAGGATGGCAAACATTTGGTCAGCAATACAAAAAATAATTTTGGTTTTAGATGGAGCTACTTATATTGTTACCCAAATGTTTTTTGATAATGAAAAATATTTTCAGTTTGTCGATAAATGTAGAAGTGAAGGAATCACTGTGCCAATCATTCCTGGATTAAAACCTTTGGCAACGAGAAAACAATTGAATTTAATTCCACATTGATTTAAGGTAGATTTGCCAGACGATTTAATTAGAGAAGTTCTTAATTGCAAGGATAATAAATCGGTAAGAGAAATTGGAGTTGAATGGTGTATTGCCCAAAGTAAAGAATTAGTAAAAAAAGGAGTTCCTTTTTTACATTATTATTCGATGGGTAAAAGCGATGATATTAAAGCGATTGCTTTGCAAATATTTTAATTATTGCGTTTCTGTAAAAGCATTATAAAATAGAGCGTATGGGATTCATTTTAGAAATTAAATTTTTATTTTCGTGGAATGAATAATTCAATTCCTACTAAGAAAGATTTAGAAGGTACTCATAAACGAGTACAACCCTTTGTCCATCGAACGCCAATATTAACTTCACGATTAATCAATGAATTGGTAGGTTCTTTATTATTTTTTAAATGTGAGAATTTTCAAAAAGCAGGTGCTTTTAAAATGAGAGGAGCTATTAATGCGATTCAGCAATTAACAGCCGATCAAAAAAGCAATGGTGTTGTTACTCATTCTTCAGGGAATTTTGCCCAGGCAGTTTCATTAGCAGCAAAACAATTAGGAGTTAAAGCATACATTGTAATGCCATCAAATGCTCCAAAAGTGAAAATAGAAGGAGTGAAAACGTATGGAGGAGAAATCACTTTTTCTGAACCCAATTTGGCTTCAAGAGAACGTGAAGCGAATCGAATTCAGAAGGAAACAGGCGCTACATTTTTGCATCCTTCAAATAACCTTGATGTGATATTAGGACAGGGAACTTCAGCTATTGAATTCATTGAAGATCAATCAAATTTAGATGTTATTTTAACCCCAGTTGGGGGAGGAGGATTATTAGCAGGTACCGCTTTAGCGTGTCATTACTATCATTCAACATGTAAGGTAATAGGAGGGGAACCTTTGCAAGTAAATGATGCTTTTCGTTCTTTAAAAAGTGGAAAAATTGAATACAATGAGCATTCGAATACCATTGCTGATGGATTAAGAACTCATTTAGGCGATATTAATTTTCCTATTATAACCGAATTAGTTGACGAAATTATCTGTGTTTCCGAAGAAGAAATAATAACAGCCATGAAAATTATATGGGAACGAATGAAGATCATCGTTGAACCTTCAAGTGCCGTTCCTTTGGCAGCAATACTAAAAGAAAAAAAATATTTTAAGGGTAAAAATATTGGGGTCATTCTTTCGGGAGGAAATGTTGATATTAGTAAATTACCTTTTAATAAAGATTAGGCTATCTTTACGGCTTTTAGAAAAAAATGCAGAAAACAATACTCTTAATTCTTACTGTTTTCATCTCTACAGTTCTTTATTCACAAAGTGAAGAAAATGAAGATTTTACAATAGACGCTAATTATTTTTACGGTTCTATATTGCGACATAATAAAGATATCTCACATTTAATTACTGAGCATCCTCAAGGGTTTATTTTTAGTTATAATAATAAATCTTTTGGTAGTAAAAGATGGCAACGCTCCTATAATTATCCAGATTGGGGAGTTTCATTTCTATACCATAACTCTAATAATGAAACATTAGGTAATAATTTTGGAATGTATGCTCATCTTAATTTTTATTTTTTAAAAAGGAATTTACTCTTTAGAGTCAGTGAAGGTTTGGTGTATAATACGAATCCTTTTGATATAGAAACTAATTTTAAGAATAATGCCTATGGGAGTCATTTATTATTAGGAACTACATTTTTAATAAATTATTCTAAAGAAAATATTGTTAAAAATATTGGACTTCAAGCGGGACTAACATTTTTACATTTTTCAAATGCCAATGTAAAAGCGCCTAATACGAGCACGAATACTCTGGCATTTAATATTGGACTTAAGTATACAATTCAAAACGAGGAACAATCAAAAGAATATAAAGTTGATTCGACAGACACAAAATATACAGAGCCTATACAATATAATATTGTATTGCGTGGAGGCGTGAACGAAAGTGATTATTTAAATTTAGGGCAACATCCCTTTTTTATTGTCTCTGCCTTCGCCGATAAAAGAGTAAGTTATAAAAGCAGTTTGCAGTTAGGAATGGATGTGTTTTTTTCAAAATTCTTAGAAAAAGAAATCGAATATTTATCAGTAGCTTTTCCAAATTTTAATATCAAAGGGGATGAAGATTATAAACGTGTAGGAGTTTTTATTGGTCATGATTTACATTTCGGAAAATTTGCGATTAATACTCAAATAGGGTATTATGTATATTACCCTTATGATTTTGAAGGTAGAGTTTATCAGCGTGTAGGAGTGAACTATAATGTATATAAAAATTTATTTTCATCAATTGGATTAAAATCACATGGCGCAAAAGCTGAAGCAGTAGAAATTGGAATAGGAATACGATTATAAAACATGATGAAAAAATTAATTTATATATTATTTATTTGTTTATTTTCTTGCAATACTGATAGTGCATCAGACTGTTTTCAAACGGAAGGGAATATCATTCAGGAAGAATTTATTCTGGATGTTTTCACAAAAATAAGAATAGAAGATGACGTTACACTTATTTTGAAACAAGCAACAGAACAAAAAATAATTATTGAAACTGCTGAGAATTTATTGAATGATGTGGCTGTTTTTATTGAAAATGAAACATTGGTAATTCAGGACAATAACGGCTGTAATTTTATTAGAGATTATGGGGTAACTAAAGCAATTATTAGTGTTCCTAATCTAACTGAAATTAGAAACAGTTCTTCAGAAAAAGTAATTGGAGAAGGAGTTTTGCAATTTCCAGAATTAAAATTAGTGAGTAATTCTACCGGCAATGTTGAAGACACCAATAAGAGCGGTGATTTTATTTTACATTTAGAATGTGATAATTTAATTGTAAACGCAAATGGACAAAGTGTGTTTTATATCAACGGAACTACAAACAAAGCTAGAATTAACTTTGGGGATGAATGGCCTCGATTTGAAGGTGAATACTTTATAATTAATGATTTAACTATTTTTCAAAGGAGTGCTACAACCATGAAAGTAAATCCCTTAGAAAAAATAACAGGTGAAATTAGAGGAACAGGAAATGTAATTTCTGTACATCGTCCATTAATAGTAGAAGTAGAAGAATATTTTACTGGTTCCTTACTATTTCAAGATTAGTTACTTTTACGTTTTAAACATTAAAATGAAGAATTCCTTTTTTCTACTTTTTACGGTACTGATAAGTTTTACACTGCTTTCTCAAGAAAAAACACAAAAGCCTTATTCTATTGGAGTTGATTATTTTTATGGAAACATATATGAACATAATTTTGATATAGGTCATTTAATTACGGGTCATCCAGAAGGAGTTATGCTTTCTTATAATCGGAAGACCTATGGATTAACAGAAGCAGAACAACGGTATGGTTTTCCAGATTGGGGCTTTACTTTTTTATATCAAAATATGAAAAACCCTGTTTTAGGGGATAATTATAGTTTGTATGGCCATTATACCTGGTATTTTTTAAAAAGAAATCTACAGCTAACTGTAGGTACAGGAATTGGTTATAATACCAACCCTTATGATATAAACACCAATTTTAAAAACAATGCGTACGGGACTTCATTAATGAGTACTAGTTTATTGAAGTTTGGATTTGTTCGGGAAAATATATGGAATGGAATTGGGCTTAATGCTGGCCTTTCATTTATCCATTACTCTAATGGAAATTTTAAAGCACCGAATACAAGTACAAATACGTATTCAGCAAATATTGGATTAAGTTATTTATTGGATCATGAAAATTTTCCAGACTATATTCCCTTAGCTGAAGACAATGAAAATACTTACAATGAACCTATTTCTTATAATTTTGTTTTGAGAGGTGGGATTAATCAAAGTGATTTAATTGGTCAAGACCAAAGGTCATTTTTTGTGGTTTCTGCTTTTGCAAATAAGCGAATAAGCTTTAAAAGTAGTTTGCAAGCTGGCGTGGATTTCTTCTTTTCAAATTTTATAAAAGAATATGTCAAATATAGATCTGTTGCTTTTCCTGAAGACGGATTAACTGGAGATGAAGACTATAAAAGAGTAGGAGTTTTTTTAGGACATGAATTGCGATTTAATAAAACAGCTTTTCTAAGTCAGGTAGGATATTATGTGTATTGGCCCAATGAATTTGAAAATAGAGTGTATAATAGAATGGGTCTTAAGCGGTATTTTTTCGACAATAATTATTTCGCAACGGTTTCAGTAAAATCTCATTGGGCAAAAGCTGAAGCTATCGAATTTGCAGTTGGAATTAGAATTTAAAATATAGCATATGAATAACTATTTTTTTATAGTGGTTAGTTTTTTATTTTTTGGATGTAATTCTGAAAATGGATTAGATTGCTTTCAAAAAACAGGAACTATTATTCAGACCGAAGTTGAAGTAGATGTTTTTACTCGAATTATAGTTTGGCCAGGAGTCCAACTTTTTATTCAGCAAGGAGCGGTTCAACAGATTATCATTGAAACAGGCGAAAATCTATTAAATGATATTGAAGTTTCTGTAAATGGAACTCAATTATCTCTAAAAAATAATAATGAATGTAATTATGTTCGTGAGTATGACGATACCAAAATCTATGTTACTTCGCCTAACATTACAGAAATTAGAAATAGTTCGAGTCTTGAAATTAAAAGTATCGGTGTTTTAAATTATCAAAACCTAAATTTATTTTCTGAAAATTTCGGAAATGAAGATATATATCATATCGATGGTGACTTTGATTTAGCCTTAGATGTAGATGAACTAATAGTTACATCCAATGGTTTTTCAAGTTTTCTTTTAAGAGGAAATGCAAATAAAGCTACTTTTGGATTGTATGCAAGTAATACAAGAATTGATGCGGGAGAATTAATAACTCGAGATATTCAAATATTTCACAGAAGTTCTAATGTAATGATTGTCAATCCTCAAGAGTCTATTAGAGGAGGAATAGTAAGTATTGGTAATGTTATTTCAAGAAATATTCCACCAATTGTTGAGGTAGAAGAATTATACGAAGGACGTCTTATTTTTGAGTAGTTAATTCAGCAAATAATTTTTCTAAACTTGTATTCTTTTTGTTTAACTGAAGTATTTTTAAGCCATTATCGTGCGCAAAATCAAATACGATAGATCGCATGTCATTTTCCGTGTTAAACTTTAATTGGTAAACATATCCACCTATATTTTCAACGGAAGATATTTTAGGGATTTGTTTCAATGCTTGCTCTTCAACTCGATAATCAAACTCAACTTCTATAAGTTGCTCTTTTTCTTTTGAAAGGTCTTTAATTTTTTTGTCTAAAACAATTTCTCCTTTATTTATAATAATGACACGATCACAGATAGCCTCAACTTCTTGCATAATATGAGTTGATAATAGCACCGTTTTCTGTGCTGAAGTAGCAACTGTTTTAATTAATTCTCTTATTTCAATTAGTTGATTTGGGTCTAATCCTGTAGTAGGTTCGTCTAAAATTAACACCTCAGGATCATGTAATAATGCATTTGCTAGTCCCACACGCTGTCTATATCCTTTGGAAAGGTGCTCAATTTTTTTATTAGCTTCAGGTAAAAGACCAGTTTTTTCAATTACTTTTTCAACTTCAGAAGTAGGAATTTTATAAATACTAGCATTAAAAGATAAATACTCTCTAACATACATATCTAAATACAAAGGGTTGTGTTCTGGTAAATACCCAACACTCTTTTGTACATTTTTACGGTCTTCAGAAACTGAAAATTTATTCACTTTAGCCTCACCTTCAGTGGCTTGTAGGTATGTAGTTAATATTTTCATCATTGTTGATTTACCAGCTCCATTTGGGCCTAGAAAACCAACAATTTCTCCCTTATTGATTGAAAAAGTAACATTATTAAGTGCTTTTTGAGCACCGTAAAGTTTACTAATATTTGATACAGAAATAGACATAAAAATATTTAAAACAAATTTACATAAATAAAAAACGAAAAAAACAGGCTTATATTTAATATTTATTTATTTTAGCCTTAACAAAACAAGCAATGAACACAATAGCTACATTTTTTAACTTCTGGTTTTTTTATTTTCGAATAGAAACGAGATCGTGATGTAGTTAATTAACATATTAATTATTTGAAAGTCTCGGTTTTATTCCCGGGACTTTTTTTTTAGCTAAAATTTAAAAGACATGAGTTTAAAAATTGCAATTCAAGGTATCGAAAGTTCTTTTCATGATATGGCAGTACAAAAACTATTTCCAAATGAAAATGTCCAATTAGTTGAATGTACTTCATTTGAAAAAGTAACAGAATCATTAACTAATTTTGATGCAGATTATGGTGTATTAGCAATTGAAAATACCATTGCTGGATCTATTTTGCCTAATTATAATTTAATTGATTCATGTAATTTTGAAATCATTGATGAAGTATTTCTTAATATCCAAATGTATATCATGGCGCTTGCTTCAGAAACCATCCATGATATTAAAGAAATTTATTCGCATCCTGTAGCATTACTTCAGTGTAAAGATTATTTAAGAAAATTCCCGCCAGAGTTTAAAATTATTGAAGGAAAGGATACCGCTTCAGAAGCAAAAAAGATAAAGGACAATAATTTAAAAGGGGTAGCTGCAATTGCTGGTAAACAAGTTGCTGAAAAGTATGGTCTTAAGATTTTAGATAGTAAAATTCAGAATCATAAAGAAAATCAAACAAGATTTGTATTAATAGGCAAACGTAAAACTATCGATTCTAGTTATGTTGATAAAGCAACTTTAAAATTCGACTTAGATCATAGAGTGGGGAGTTTAGCTAATATTTTACTGTTGTTTAATAGGTTTGATATAAATTTGACAAAAATTCAGTCATTACCTGTCATAGGAAAACCATGGCAATATGCGTTTTTTATAGATGTGTTGTTTGAAGATTATAACAATTTTGAACAAGCAATCAATGAGCTTAAACTAAATGGGACCGATATAAAAACAGTAGGTGTTTATAAGCATAATATAGAGAATGCACCAAGTCAACTTAACACATTAGTATTAAATGAAACGAGCATGTTAAAAAGTGTATCACCTAACGAAGTAACTAATGGCGAACAGCATGTGACCATTAAAAATATAATATAGACACATGAAAAATAATAAACACCTTAAAACATGGTTGGACAATATGAGTTTGTCTCACCCATTGGTTATTGCAGGACCGTGCAGTGCTGAAACAGAAGAACAAGTGTTAAATATAGCGCATCAGTTAAAAGATACAGATGCTACGGTATTAAGAGCTGGACTATGGAAGCCAAGAACACGTCCTGGAAATTTTGAAGGGGTAGGCTCAAAGGGTTTAAAATGGCTTCAAAGAGCTAAAGATGAAACAGGTTTAATGTTAGCAACCGAAGTTGCCAATGCAAAACATGTTGAAGAAGCTTTACAACACGATATTGATATTTTATGGATTGGAGCACGTTCTACTGTTTCTCCTTTTATTGTTCAAGAAATTGCAGAAGCATTAAAAGGAACAGACAAGATTGTGTTAGTTAAAAACCCTGTCAGTCCAGATTTAGCATTGTGGTTGGGAGCTATTGAGCGATTACATAAAGAGAATGTTAATAATTTAGGGGTGATTCATCGTGGGTTTTCATCGTATGAAAAAACAATATATCGTAATAACCCAGAATGGCAAATACCTATTGATCTTCAGAATAGATTTCCAGATTTACCCATGATATTAGATCCTTCTCATATTGCAGGAAGAAGAGATTTAATATTTGATATCTGTCAAACGGCTCTAGATTTAAATTACAATGGTTTTATTATTGAAACACATCACGATCCAGACAATGCTTGGAGTGATGCAAAGCAACAAATAACGCCAGAAGTTTTAAGGCAAATGACTATTGACTTAAGATTACGTAAGAAAGTTGGAGAGGATGCAGCCTATAAAAATAAGATTGCAAAATTAAGAATGAAGATAGAAGATATTGATAATAAGTTGATCAATTCTTTTGGAAAACGTATGCAAATTGCTGACAAAATTGGATTATTAAAGAAAGAAAATAACGTCGCAATTCTTCAATCAAAACGATGGAATGAAATATTAGATAGAATGATAATTGAAGGAGAAACAAATCATTTAAGTGAGGAATTTATTTTAAAAATGTACCAAGCCATTCATCAAGAATCAATTAATCATCAAAAAAGAGTTATTAATGAAAAATAGTTTTGCACTTTTGTAGTATGAATGGCATTGTTTATAAATCTACAGGGAGTTGGTATACGGTAAAATCCGATGCCCAAGAATTCTATAACTGTCGCTTAAAAGGAAAATTTAGGATAAAAGGAATAAAAAGCACCAATCCAGTTTCTGTTGGAGATAATGTAAGTTTTGATGTTGAAACTATTGGAGATGATACGATTGGTATTATTACTCATATTGCAGAAAGAGAAAATTATATCATTCGAAAATCTGTCAACCTTTCAAAACAGACACATATAATAGCTTCCAATATCGATATTGCTTTTTTGTTGGTTACTTTAAATAATCCACCAACATTTACTTCTTTTATTGATCGTTTTTTGGTTTCTGCTGAAGCTTATAAAATTAAAGCAGTGTTACTTTTTAATAAAATTGACACGTATAATGAAGAGGAACTAGGTGAAATAAAATATTTAGCTAGAATTTACAGAAATATAGGGTATGAATGTGTTGGAATTTCAGCCAAGACAGAGAAAAATATCGACACAGTAAAAGAAATGATGAAGGGCAACGTTAGTGTGTTTTCAGGACATAGTGGTGTAGGTAAATCTACCTTAGTAAATACATTAGAGCCTCAATTAAATATTAAAACAAAAGAAATATCTGAACAACATCTACAAGGGCAACACACCACTACTTTTGCTGAAATGTTTGATTTGTCTTTTGGAGCACAAATAATCGATACACCTGGGATCAAAGGATTTGGGATGGTAGAGATTGAGAAAGATGAGCTAAGTGGTTATTTTCCAGAATTTTTTGAATTAAAAGAACATTGTAAATTTAATAATTGCTTGCATGTTGAAGAACCAAAATGTGCTGTAAAAGATGCTTTAGAAGAAGGAAGTATTCCTTGGTCTCGGTATAAAAGTTACCTTCAAATTTTAGAAGGAGAAGAGGAGCATTATAGAAAAGATAATTTTAATAACGAATAAGGATTTAGCAATAGCCTAATTAATGAGATTCCTGCCTACGGAGGAAAAAAATATGAGAGTTGTTATACAAAGAGTGAAAAGTGCTTCAGTTGAAATTGAAGAAAAAATAGTTTCAGAAATAAACAATGGCTTGTTAGTTTTATTAGGTATTGAAGCTGAAGATTCACAAGAAGATATTGATTGGTTGACTAGAAAAATCGCTAATCTTAGAATTTTCAGTGATGAGAATGGTGCAATGAATAGGAGTATTATTGAAGCAAAAGGAGATGTTATTGTTGTGAGTCAATTTACACTTCATGCTTCCACAAAAAAAGGAAATAGACCTTCATTTATTAAAGCTGCGCGACCCGAAATTGCTATTCCTTTATACGAATCTTTTGTAATTCAGCTAGAAAAAGGAATTGGAAAAAAAGTACAAACTGGAGTTTTTGGCGCTATGATGGATATATCATTAGTAAACGATGGACCAGTTACTATTTGTATAGATTCTAAAAATAAAGAGTAATTTATTTTTTTTATTGCTATAAGAGATTAATTTTGTTTCTCCCCTTTTAATATCAGCTATGCGTATAAAAATTTTATTTTTATTATTAGGGTTTCTTACACAAACATACTCTCAAACTACATATACCTTAGCGGATGTTCCAGCAGATTTATTAAAAGGAACAAATAGTGTGTTGCTTGATGAAAAAATAGAGATTGATGTTACTCAACTTGGCAAACAAGTTATAAGTAAATATCAAGTTCAATTGGTATTGAATAAAAAGGGGAAAAATAATGTTAGAACACATGAATTTTATGATAAAGACACTAAAATTGATAAAATTGAAATATATGTTTATGATGTATTTGGTAACGAAATAGATCATTTTAAAAAACGTAATTTCAAAGATGTAAGTGCTGTAAGTAATGGATCGATTTATACTGATGATAGAGTGTTGTATTTAAATTATATTCCTACAACGTATCCTTATATTGTTATTTTTAAATCTATTGTTAAAAATAATACCACTGCGTTTATTTCAGATTGGAACCCTGTTAAAGGATTTTCAAGGAGTACTTGGAAAAGTTCTTATCGCATTAAATTTGACCCAACGAATAAACCAAAATTATTCACAAAAAATTTAGAGGGTTATACTATTTCAATATCTGAAAACCCGAATGAATTCATTTGCGAAGTAAGCAATATTAAATCAATAAAATACGAAGAATATAGTCCACACAAATCAAAAATATTGCCATCTATATCTTTTGCACTTCATCGATTTTCATTAAAAGGAGTACAAGGGTATGCTGAGAATTGGCAAGAGTTTGGTTCTTGGATGCAATCTAATTTAATGCATGATGTTAGTGACTTACCTGAATCTACCATTCTGGAAATTAAAAATTTGGTTCATAATGAAACTAATAATATAAAAAAAGCAAGAATAGTTTATAATTACCTACAAGAAAAGGTGCGTTATATAAGTGTTCAGATAGATATAGGTGGCTGGAAACCAATGTTAGCTTCAGATGTGGACAAATTAAGTTATGGGGATTGTAAAGCACTTACAAATTATACAAAAGCAATATTAGATGTTCTTGAAATTCCTTCATATTATACTGTATTATTTGCTGGTGATAACGAAATTGATATCACAAAAGAATTTACCGGAATGCAAGGGAACCATGCAATTTTAGGAATTCAAGATGATGATGAAATTGTTTGGTTAGAATGTACTAGTCAAGATACACCTTTTGGATATTTAGGTAATT
The DNA here is from genome assembly GCF_047730175.1 of Candidatus Marifrigoribacter sp. Uisw_064. Classification (GTDB taxonomy): domain Bacteria; phylum Bacteroidota; class Bacteroidia; order Flavobacteriales; family Flavobacteriaceae; genus Marifrigoribacter. The sequence goes on along the minus strand of NZ_CP159833.1, from coordinate 698,974 downwards.
TTACTGATGATAGGGACGTATTAATATTCACAAAAGAAGGTGGAAAGGTAGTGCACACCAAAGTGTATGATTATACTGGTAACACTCAAGATACACAAGCCACATTAAATATAAATAGGAATGGGTATGTTACTTCTAATTATGTTAGGACTTATAAGGGATTACAGTACGATAGGAAGTATGTCTTAGAGAGAAAAAGCAATGAAGATCTTAAAAAACATTATTTAGATAAATGGGGATATATCAATGGCTATGTTTTAAAAAATATTGAAATAAATGACAATAAAGAGGATATTATTTTTACTGAAAAATTAGAAATGGATATCCCTAATTATTGCTCTACTATAGGGGAAGATTTATTATTTTGTCCTAATGTTTTTAATCAAATTCAAAATGTTCCTCCTAGAATAAATAATCGAAAACAAAAACTATATATTTCATCCGGTTTTATTGATAATGATTCTATAGTAATTAAGTTGCCAAATAATTATATGGTAGATGTATTGCCAGAAAATATATCAATAGAAAATAAATTTGGAAGTTATACTATTAGGTTCAAAAACATAGATGATACTACATTTGAGTACTATCGTCAATTCATATTAAAAAAGGGAGATTTTCCTCCAGAAGAATATATGAATTATAGGAGTTTTAGAAAAAAAGTAACAAAATTAGATAGAACAAAAATAATTTTAAAGAAAAAATAACCATCAAATACTCATTGAAATCATGAATAAGTATATTTTAATTCTAGCAGTATGTTTTGCACAATTTTCAGTAGCTCAAAATTTTAAATTTGGAAAAGTATCTATTGAAGAATTACAACAACAAGAGAGTCTTACAGACCCATCTGCTAATGCAGCAATACTTTACAGAGAATATAAAACAAGATATGAATATGTCGAAAATGGAGGGTTTTATTTAGTTACTGAAGTTTTTGAAAGAGTAAAAATTTATAAAAAAGAAGGATTCGATTGGGCAAATAAAGAAATTAGATTATACCAAGGGAGTGGATCAAATAAAGAAGAATTGACTTCTTTGAAAGGCTATACATATTTTTCAGAAGGAGCAAAAATTAAAGAAATAAAGTTAAAAAAGGATGGAATTTTTGATGAAAAACTAAATAAGTATTATAAATCGAAAAAATTTACAATGCCTAATTTAAAAGAAGGTTGTGTGATTGAATATAAATACACTTTAAAATCTCCATTTATTGGTAATATCGATGATTATAGATTTCAAGAAAGAATTCCAGTTAATGCTGTTAGTATGACCTTCGATGTTCCTGAATATTTAAATTATAAAACACATACAAAAGGATGGATTCCAATTGATATTAAAAGAGATGCAAGAGATAGAAAAATGCAATTTCGATATACATCGGCCCCTTCTGGAGATCAGATTACTTATAAAACGGAAACATCTGAAGTTACTTTTAGAGAAAATATATATAAAGTTAACTTAACGAATGTACCTGCATTAAAAGAAGAAGTGTATGCAGGAAATATAGAAAACTATATGTCTTCTTTAAAGTTTGAATTAGCTTATACTAAGTTTCCTAATTCTGTTGGTGAAAACTATACAACTTCTTGGGAAGCTGTTTCAGAATCCATTTATGACTCTGAATCTTTTGGCTCAGAACTTGAAAAATCGAATTATTTTTCAAAAGACATTGATAACCTAATAAGTGGTGTTAGTGATACTAATGAAAAAATTAAACTAATTTTTGACTATGTAAAAAATAAAATGAATTGGAATTCATTTTATGGTTTTTATACAGATAAGGGGGTTAAAACTGCATATAAAAATGAGGTTGGTGGAATGGCAGAAATTAATTTAATGCTAACAGCTATGTTGCGTTATGCAAGAATTAATGCTAACCCAATATTAGTGAGTACAAAAGGGAATGGAATCTCTGTTTTTCCAACTCGATTCGGTTTTAATGCAGTAATTTCTGGGGTCGAATTAAATAACAAAGTACTATTATTAGATGCAACTAATAATAATAATGAGATCGATATATTAGATGCAAAGTTAATGAATTGGCAAGGCCGTATTATTAGAAAAGATGGAAGCTCTGCTTGGGTTTCATTAATACCAAGTAACGCTGCAAATATTAGTGCCATGTTAAAAAGTACGATCGATTCAGATTTTAATGTAAGCGGTTCACTTCAATCAAGGTATACAGGTCATTTTTCAAAAGAAATGAGATCTGATTATACCTCTTTAAATGAGAGTGATATACAAAAAAAATTAGAAAATAATAAAGGAGAAACAGAATTAACAAACATTGAATTTGGAAATCTAAAAACGCTTTATAAACCAATAACTCTAAAGTATAATTTTGAAACTTCAGACCTTGTTGAAGAAATTGGCGAGAAACTTTATATAACCCCTTTGTTGTTTTTGGCTAGAAAAGAATCTATTTTTACATCAGAAACAAGAAATTATCCAGTAGATTTCGAATTTTCTAGAAAGATTAGAAATATAATAACTATAGAAATTCCTGAAGGCTATGAAGTAGAATCAATGCCGGAAAACACGAATTTTGGTTTTGGTCAAAATTTAGGTAGTTTTAGATTTCAAATATCTAATACAGGAAATAAAATTCAATTATCTACAGAGCTTTCAATAAATAATCCAATGATTGATTCTTCAGAATATGAAAATTTAAAAGGATTTTATCAATTATTTATTGAAAAAGAAAATGAAAAAGTAGTTCTTAAAAAAACAGAATAATCATGAGTTTAGAAGGCGCACAGCTCGAAGTGGATAATTGGATTAAAGAACATGGAGTTCGATACTTTAACGAGCTAACGAACATGGCTCAACTAACTGAAGAAGTAGGTGAAGTGGCACGTATTATTGCAAGAAGATATGGTGAACAAAGTGAAAAAGAAAGCGATAAAGGTAAAGATTTAGGTGAAGAATTAGCAGATGTCCTGTTTGTTGTGTTATGTTTGGCAAACCAAACTGGAGTCAATCTGCAAGAAGCTTTTGACAAAAAACTTAAATTAAAGTCTGAACGCGATCATGATAGACACCATTCAAATAAAAAATTAAAATAATATGTTCTCTAAAGTAATTTCATTGCAAGGGTTTTGGAAGTCTGTTTTTTCATTAGGCATTGCTTTTATTGTGCTTTTTGTTGTTGTTAAATGGGCTATCGAAGGTTTTAAAATGGAATATTTTACTGCAATTCAAAATCCAGTCAATACTTTTTTAGGCCTTTTGCTGTGTGGTTTTATTTATGGATTTTTAGTTACTTTTGGAAAGTTTAGGGCTAAATTAAAAAAAGACGAGGTACAATAATGAATGCTTATCTATCATATAATTCAAAATTAAAAGGGAATATTAATTCAATAATTGATATTTCAGGTTCTAAAAGTGAGTCAAATCGGCTATTAATACTGCAACAACTATATCCTAACCTTCAAATTGATAATGTGTCAAATTGTAATGATACTATAGTTATACAAAACGCTCTAGAGTCTAAGGAACAAGTTATTGATATAAATCATGCAGGTACTGCGATGCGATTTTTAACCGCTTATTTTTCAACAAGACAAGGTTCGGAAATTACCCTAACAGGTAGTGAAAGAATGAAACAACGTCCTATAAAAATATTAGTGGATGCATTAAAGCAATTAGGTGCAGATATAGAATATTTAGAAAATGAAGGGTTTCCACCTTTGTTAATTAAAGGTAAAGAATTAGTAAAGAATGAAGTAGAGTTAGATGCAAATATCAGTAGTCAATATATTTCTGCATTAATATTGATAGCTCCTTCTTTACCAAATGGTTTAACAATAAAGCTTAAAGGAATAATCACATCTAAGCCTTACCTTATGATGTCGATTGACTTGTTAAAAGAGTTAGGGGTTAATTGTACTTTTTTCTATAAAATAATTAAAATTTTACCGGCTAGTAAAATAAAAGCCAAAAAAATAATCATTGAGTCAGATTGGAGTTCGGCCTCCTATTACTATAGTTTGGTCGCATTGTCTAATTTTAAAACGATTACCCTGAAATGTTTTCAGAAAAACAGTTTACAGGCGGATTCAATTTTGCCAACTATTTATAAGTTATTAGGAGTTGAAACTACATTTAACACTTCGAATAATGAAATAACTATTTCAAAAGTAAAAACGAACTATTTTGAAAATATAAATATAGATTTATCAGATGCACCTGATATTGCTCAGACTATTGCTGTTACATGTTTTGGATTGAAAATACCTTGTAAATTAAGAGGATTATCTACGTTAAAAATAAAAGAAACGGATCGTTTAAAGGCACTTGAAACTGAGCTTGAAAAATTGGGAGCAGAAGTAATCATTACAAATGATAGTTTTAAATTGTATCCAGCTAAAAATATAATTCCAGATGTAGTAATTGATACCTACGAAGATCATAGAATGGCAATGGCATTTGCTCCTCTTGCCATGTTAACAAACATTGCAATTGTTTCTCCAAAAGTAGTAAACAAATCATATCCAAATTTTTGGAAAGACCTTGAAAGCACAGGTGTTTTAATCGATTATAAATAATAAACTGTTATTTACTTGACAACCCCTATCTCGAGGTTGTATATTTGCCAATTTTAAACTATAATATATCGTACTATGGGAATGAAACTCTCCAAATTTAATTTTGAACTTCCAGAAGAATTGTTAGCTGAATATCCAGCACCAAATCGTGATGAAGCTCGTTTAATGGTTTTAAATAGAAAAGAAGGAACCATTGAGCATAAAATGTTCAAGGATTTTATCGATTATTTAGATGAAGATGATGTACTTGTATTAAATAATACAAAAGTATTTCCAGCACGTTTATATGGTAATAAAGAAAAAACAGGAGCTCGTATCGAAGTTTTTTTGCTGCGTGAATTAAATACTGAAACTAGACTTTGGGATGTATTAGTGGATCCTGCTAGAAAAATAAGAATTGGAAATAAGCTATATTTTGGAGAAGATGAATCTTTAGTAGCAGAAGTTATAGATAACACAACCTCTAGAGGAAGAACACTTCGGTTTTTATTTGATGGACCTTACGATGAATTTCGTCAAAAATTAACAGATTTAGGGCAAACACCACTTCCAAAATATATTAAAAGAGATGTAGAGCCTGAAGATGCAGAAAGATACCAAACTATTTATGCTAAAAATGAAGGTGCAGTTGCAGCTCCAACAGCAGGTTTACACTTTTCTAAACATTTATTAAAACGTCTTGAAATAAAAGGAGTAAATTTTGCTGAAGTAACACTTCACGTTGGTTTAGGAACTTTTAGCTCGGTTGAAGTTGAAGACCTTTCTAAACATAAAATGGATTCAGAAGAAATTAATATTGATGAAATAACAGCAAAAATTATTAATACGGGTATTTCTAATAAAAAACGAATTTGTGCTGTAGGAACTACATCTATGAGAGCTTTAGAGAGCTCAGTTTCTTCAAGCGGTACATTAAATGATTACTCAGGTTGGACTAATAAGTTTCTTTTCCCTCCACATGAATTTAGTATAGCTAATATGATGATTACCAATTTTCATACACCAAAATCTACATTATTAATGATGGTTTCTGCCTTTGCAGGATATGAATTTATTAAAGAAGCTTATGCTGAAGCAATAAAGGAAAAGTATCGTTTTTATACCTATGGAGACGCAATGTTAATTATATAATGAAATTTAAAAAATCCTGATACTTAATCAGGATTTTTTTTTATAACGATTTGATTTTCAAATATCAATATAATAAAGTAAATTAGTGGACTTAAACTAATCTAAAGCTAATTTTAAAGTGAAAAAAAAGGTACTTTTCATTTTGTTTTTTTGTTTTCTTTTTAACTCTTTTTCACAAGAGGAAGAGAAGTTATTGCCCATAAGTTGGGGTATAGATTTAAATCGAACGGTTAGTTTAATTGAATTGCCTCCAATTGATCTAGAAGGAATAGCAATTGAAGATAGTATTAATGATTTAGATAAAAGCATGCCTTGGCGCTATGGTTTAGAACGTCCTTTAATATTAAATTTAAATGAAGAGGGTGTTTGGACAGAATTAGCCGATGGTAGTAAACTATGGCAAATAGCTATAAAATCTCCAGAAGCATTAAATCTAAGTGTAAATTTTAATGATTTTCATCTTCCAGAAGGCGCTCGATTACATTTATATAGTGAAGATAGAACAGATTTGTCAAAAACATATACTAAGGATAATAACAGAATAAACAATAAATTAGGTTCTTGGTTTATAACAGGAGATGTTATTTTGGTCGAATACTATGAGCCAAAAGAGATTTCAGGAACAGTCCAACTAGAAATAGGGGGTATTATTCATGGTTATAGAATGGGGAATGTAAACCGTTATGTTGAAAACATAAGGGGTTTAAATGATTCAGGAGATTGTAACTTTGATGTAAATTGTTCTGTAGGTGATGATTTTGAACCTAAAAAAGACATCCTTAAAAAAGCAGTTGCTTTATTAAATTTAGGGAATGGATATCTATGTTCCGCTTCATTATTAAACAATACAAGTTCCGATAAAACACCCTATTTGCTTACTGCAAATCATTGTTTAGAATATAGTGACCCAAGTTTTTGGGTAATACGTTTTAATTGGATGAGCCCAAATCCAATTTGTTCCGGAGAAGAAGAAAGTTTAGATATCGAATCAAATTTCACTATGAGTGGAGCTGATCTTAGAGCAAGTAATCCATTAAGTGATTTCGCATTAGTCGAGATGTTTAATAGTATACCAAACGCCTGGGATGTTACTTTTGCTGGTTGGGACCATTCTGGCACCCTACCTGAGTTTGAAGTCGGAATACATCATCCTAACGGAGACATAATGAAAATATGTAGAGATGATTCTGGAGCAGTTAAAGAAAACGCAAATGGAACCGAGGTTTGGTTAGTTGGCGGAGTTTCTGTAGGTCAAGGAGATGGATGGGAACTTGGAACCACTGAAAGTGGATCTTCTGGATCACCACTATTTAATGAAGAAGGGAGTATTATAGGTCAACTATATGCAGGACTTTCAAATTGTACTGGTTTTCAAAACAATAATGATTACGATATATATGGAAGATTTGGAGTTTCTTGGAATTCAGGAACTTCTTCAGATACAAGATTGATTGATTGGTTAGATCCAATAAACTCAGGAGAAATGTCAATTGGAAGTATGCAAAACTCATTAAGTATTCCAGATCTTGAATTAACAGGTCAATTAGATATTTATCCGAATCCTGCAAGCACTACAATTACCATAATGAATACAAGATATCCTCATTTAACATATGAGATATTTAATATATTAGGCCAAGAGGTAATCAAAGGAGATTTATATAACACATATAATGTTATAAACGTAGAAGAATTACCTATTGGAATTTATCTTTTACATTTAATCGATTCTGGTAGTAATGCTGACATTACAAAGAAAATAGTAATAGAATAATAGTATTTTTATAAAATATATTTAAAAAGCTTCTTAGTTATTAAGAGGCTTTTGCTTTTTCTGCTTTTTTAATGATATTTTTGCAGTCTATGAGTTCAGAAAAAAAAGACATAAGAGCCTTATCAAAAGAAGAATTAAGAGATTTCTTTGAAAGTATAGGGGACAAGCCTTTTCGGGGCAATCAAGTATATGAATGGCTTTGGAATAAAGGCGCCCATGTTTTTGATGATATGACCAATATTTCAATAGAAACTCGAAATCATCTAAAAAACAATTTCGAAATAAATCACATTGAAGTTGATAGTATTCAGAAAAGTAATGATGGAACCATTAAAAATGGTGTGAAATTACACGATGGACTCATTGTAGAATCGGTACTAATTCCAACAAAAAAAAGAACAACAGCCTGTGTTTCCTCTCAAGTGGGATGTAGTTTAGATTGTAAATTCTGTGCAACAGCACGGTTAAAAAGAATGCGCAACCTTAATCCTGATGAAATTTTTGATCAGGTAATGGCAATTGATAAGGAAAGTAAGTTATACTATAAAAGACCTTTATCTAATATTGTTTTTATGGGCATGGGAGAGCCTCTTATGAACTATAAGAACGTATTAGCTGCGATAGATAAAATTACTTCGGAAGAAGGCTTAGGTATGTCTTCCAAGAGAATTACACTTTCTACTTCTGGAGTTCCTAAAATGATAAAGAAATTAGCCGATGATGGAGTAAAATTTAATTTAGCTGTTTCATTACATTCTGCTATTCAGGAAACAAGAGAACAAATTATGCCTTTCGCAAAGAGCTTTACTTTAAGCGATTTACAAGAGTCTTTAGAGTATTGGTATGCTATAACAAAAAGAAAAATCACCTACGAATATATTGTTTGGAATGATATTAATGACAAACAAGAAGATGTAGATGCTTTGGTACAATTTTGTAAGTACGTTCCATGTAAAGTAAATTTAATAGAATACAATCCTATAGATGATGGAATGTTTCAGTATGCAGATAATGAAGCTATTGAAAATTATATTTATTATCTAGAAAAGAATCGCATTCCAGTTACTGTTAGAAGAAGTAGAGGAAAAGATATAGATGCAGCTTGTGGCCAATTAGCAAATAAGCAATAAAAAAAAGAGCGACAATTGTCGCTCTTTTTGTTTTATAAAAAAATTAAGATTTCTTAATTCTTAACAAATTTCACAGTTTTTGTAGCTCCATCAATTGATACAGTCGCGATATAAACACCAGATTGTAATGCAGATACGTTAATTGTTTCAGTTGTGTTAGCTAATTTTTGAGAAATTACTTCCTGACCTAATACGTTAAATAAACGTACGTTATTCATTGGAAGATTAGCTCTTAAATTTAATACACTGTTTACATCAACAAAATATGCAAACCCTTCAAATTGATTGTCTTCAACACTTAAACTAGCAGCTTCAACTAAATAATCATCAGTTTGGAAGATAAATGAATCTGCAGCTACATAATGAATTGCGATATATACTTCTTGTCCATCATACGCTGAGATATCATAAGAGAATTCAGTAAACACATCTATTGGAGCAAACTCTATTGCGCCACTTAAGTTAATCGTAAAATCAGAAGGATCGTTTCCTGTGTTAGATAATAAAACTTCAAATTGTTCAAGACCATATTGATCAGTTACAGATTTACCCCAAAAGCTAAAGTTTGATCCAGATGCGCCTGCTAAATCAATAGCTGGAGACATAAAATAATCATCGTTTAAAAGAGCAGTTGATGCAACAAAGTTTAATAATTTATCTCCTGTTCTTGCAGCCCAGTTTGGATTTTGATCTGCATTTTCAGTTTGTGTTCCATTAGGATCTGGAATAGCCATAGATGGGTTAAATACAATCCCTGTTCCAATATAAGCTTCATTTAAGAAATCATAATCTGCAGAACCATACGTTGGCGAAAAGTCATTATCAAGTTGAGTCCAATCTCCAATATTATCTATTTCAAAATCTGGATACGTTTCAAAACTATCTTCCCAGATAGTAACTTGTGAATTCATAGCAAGAGCAACAAATAATGCTGCTAATAAAGTAATTTTTTTCATTTTATTTTTTTTAAAATTAATAGTTACAAAAATACTTAAAGAATATTAAAATCACTACTGAAATTAGTATAAAATCGTCTTATTTAACTATTTTTGGCAATCTTATGAAGATTATTTCTCAAATAAAACTTCCCATTGATTACGAAATGGAACTTTTTGAAAAAAAGTTCCTGCTTTCTATGTCGTCAAAGGTTTCCCTTCTTAATCGCATTATGCATTATGTGGTAAATCGAAAAGGCAAACAAATGAGACCCATGTTTGTTTTTTTAATTGCTAAAATGGTAAACAATGGAGAAGTAAATGAAAGAACCTATAGAGGAGCTTCAGTTATCGAACTTATACATACAGCTACTTTAGTTCATGACGATGTAGTCGATGACAGTAATCGTAGGCGTGGTTTCTTTTCAGTAAATGCACTTTGGAAAAATAAAATTGCAGTCTTAGTTGGAGACTTTATGCTATCTAAAGGACTGTTATTATCCTTAGAAAATGATGATTTTGATTTATTGAAAATTATTTCAATAGCAATTAGAGAAATGAGTGAAGGTGAATTACTTCAAATTGAAAAGGCAAGAAGGCTTGATATCACTGAAGAAGTTTACTATGAAATCATTCGTCAAAAAACAGCAACTTTAATAGCAGCATGTTGTGCTATGGGTGCTCAATCTGTAAATGCGCCAAAAGGTGAAGTGGAAAACTTAAGAAAGTTTGGTGAATATATTGGGATGGCTTTTCAAATAAAAGATGATCTTTTTGATTATGGGCAAGAGAAAATAGGAAAACCTACAGGAATCGATATTAAAGAGCAAAAAATGACCTTGCCTTTAATTCATTCGCTTAATAATTGTTCTTCAAAAGAAAAAGGGTGGGTGATTAATTCAATTAAAAACCATAATACAGATAAAAAAAGGGTTGAAGAAATAATTGCTTTTGTGAAGGGAAAAAAAGGCCTTGAATATGCAGTTCAGAAAATGAAAGAGTATCAACAAAAAGCGTTGGATATATTGCGGCCTTATCCAACATCTGATTTTAAAGATGCTCTAGAATTGATGGTTAATTACGTGATTGAACGTAAAATATAATAAGAAACTTACATTTCTCGAATAAATTACTCTTTTGAACATGTTTTATGTATTTTTAATTTCTGAAAAAATAATCATTTGATTTCAAGAACCACTATAGACACTGTATTTGAAACTGCTCGCCTTGAGGAGGTTATAGGTGATTTTGTGGTTTTAAAAAAATCGGGAAGTAATTTTAAAGGCTTAAGTCCATTCTCTGAAGAACGTACACCAAGTTTTATGGTGTCACCAGCGAAACAAATTTGGAAAGATTTCTCCAGTGGTAAAGGAGGAAATGTAGTTTCATTTTTAATGGAACATGAACATTTTACGTATCCAGAAGCTATTAAATATTTAGCTAAAAAATATGGAATTGAGATAGATGAAATCGAACAAACCGATGAGCAAAAAGAACAAGCTGATGAAAGAGAAAGTCTTTATTTAGTAAGTGAATTTGCCAAGGACTATTTTCATAGAGTCTTATTGAAAGTAGAAGAAGGAAAAGCCATTGGCCAAACTTATTTTAAGGAACGAGGTTTTACGGATGAAACTATAAAACAATTCGATTTAGGGTATTCTCCTAATCAATGGGAAGCTTTTACGAGTGAAGCAATTAAAAAAGGGTATAAGCTTGATTTTCTAGAAAAAACAGGCCTCACCATAGTTAAGGAAGAAAAACAATTCGATCGATTTAAGGGAAGAGTAATGTTCCCTATTTTAAGTATGAGTGGTCGTACTTTAGGCTTTGGTGGTAGAATATTAACCAACGATAAAAAGGCAGCTAAATACCTGAATTCTCCCGAGAGTGATATTTACCATAAAAGCAAAGTATTGTATGGTATTTACCATGCCAAACAAAGCGTCGCAAAAGAAGATAATTGTTATTTGGTTGAAGGGTATACAGATGTAATACAGTTTCATCAAACAGGAATTAAAAATGTGGTTTCGTCTTCTGGAACTGCCTTAACTTCAGATCAAATTCGATTAATAAATCGATTGACAAAAAATATCACTGTTTTGTTTGATGGCGACGCGGCTGGATTAAGAGCTTCTTTGCGAGGTATAGATTTAATCTTAGAGCAAGGTATGAATGTGAAAATTTGCACCTTTCCTGAAGGCGAAGATCCAGACAGTTTTGCGAAAAGTAATTCTTTAGAGCAATTAACTTTATATCTTGAAGAGCAATCTCAAGATTTTATCAGCTTTAAAGCTTCATTATTAGCTGAGGAGGCTAATAATGATCCTATTAAAAAAGCGGAAACCATTCGAGATATGGTAGAAAGCATTGCTAAAATTCCTGATGTAATTAAAAGAGAAGTATATATAAAAGAATGCTCTCGAATCATGGATATTAGTGAGGAGGTACTTTTTGATACCTTAGCGCAAATACTTCAGAAAGAAAAAAGAGATCATAAAAAAACACAAAAAGGAACAGAAGGTTTAAAAGTAGTTCCTTCTGAAAAGCAAACAATAAAGAAAGTTGACGTTCAGTTCGAATTAGAACAAAAAATTATAGAAATTTTACTTTTATATGGAACGGAAGAAGAAGATTTTGAAGAAGTTCATTTAGAAACCAATGAAGAAGGTGCGATCTCTTTTAAGTCTGAAATTATCAACTCTAAAGTATTTGAAAAGATTTACCTTGATTTACAAGAAGACGAAATTGAGTTTACTAATAATGATTTTAAAGAACTGTATTTTGAAATAATTAATTATTTTAATCAGAATCAAGAGATCAAAATTGATAGTTTTATGAGTCAGTTGCATCCAGAAAAAGCGGAAGCTATTTCAAGTATTTTAATGGATGATGAAAAACATCAACTTCATAATTGGGAAAGTAAAGAGATTTATGTAAAACCCAAAAAAAATTCCCTACCTCAATTAGTGAGTGAAACAATTTTGACCTTGCGAAAATATTTAATTCAACAAAAAATAGAAGATCTTTCTATTGATATAAATGATTTAGATGATAGTCAAAAAGAAAATAGCCTACAAGATATTGTAGACTATATTACTCTTAAAAAAATTCTTTCAGAAAAATTGAATAGGGTTTTAAATTAACCGAATTGAAACATTCTAGATTGATGTATTAAATCGGCTAAATTATCTACTTTAAGCTTTTTAAGTAACCTAGTTTTATAAGTACTTACAGTTTTTTCATTGATGTCTAAAGTTTGAGCAATATCTTTATTACGTTTTCCTCTAGATAATAAATTTAATACTTCAATTTCTCTTGAAGATAATTTTTTATACCTACTTAAAGCACTTGTTTCACCCACATTTCTACTTGTAAAAGTAGAAGTTAGTTCTTCATTCAAGAATATTCCTCCTTTAGCTATTCTATTCAATGCTTTTAATAGAACTTTCGATGATGCTGTTTTTGGTACATATCCAGCTGCGCCAGATTTTATGGAACGAAGCGCATATATTTCTTCAGGATGTGTAGAAAAAATTAATACACGAGTTTCAGGAAATTGAGATTTTATACCTCTCAATGCATTGATGCCACTTACTTGGGGCATATCGATTTCCATAATTAAAATATCTGGTTTATGTTCCTGTAATTTTAAATACAGTTCATTGCCATTATTTGCTTTTCCTATTATCGAAAAATTGTCGTTCTTTTTCAGCAAACAAGAAACACCTTTTAATGTTACTGGATGATGATCTGCAATTAATATTCTTTTCATATTATAGTCTTAATAAACAATATAAGAGACTTAATATATAAGCGTGAGGTTATATATCTGATTAACTTAAGTGCAAATCTAAATTAAATAACTACGCGAGGTAGGTAATTTCGTTCAAATCCATTAAAATTCGTTTAAATCCTTTTAAAGCTTTAAATCAATGGGAATACTACAAACAGGTATGGGTTTCATTTTATGTTGATTTGCAGTGTTTAGTCGAAAATAAATATCAAATACTTCTTTTTCACGATTTTTAAAATCAGAAGAGTTTTTTCCTACATCTTGCATTCTCATTGCCCATTCTAATTCGTCATAACTCGCTCCAATTTGATCTTCATCTGTTCTACTATCACCAAATAACCCATCTGTTGGAGCAGCATTTAATATAGATATTGGGACATTTATTAATGCTCCAACTTGAAACACTTCACTTTTTAATAAATCAGCAATCGGACTTAAATCAACTCCTCCATCACCATATTTAGTAAAAAAGCCAACTCCAAAATCTTCTACCTTATTACCAGTTCCGGCAACAAGAAGCCTTTTAAGGCCTGCAAAATAATAAATAGTTGTCATGCGTAACCTTGCCCTGGTATTTGCAAGAGATAAATTTAATAAACTATCATCATTAACTGTTGGAGTTTGTTCTTTAAATAATTCAAAAACAGGAGTTAAATCGACACAGGCATCAGTTACTTTAGGAAACCGTTCTTTAAGTTGTGCTATATGTTCTTTTCCTCTAGACACTTGGTTTGGAGATTGATGGATAGGTAATTCAATACAATGTACAGGAAAACCTGTCATAGCACATAATGTTGAAGTGACTGCGGAATCTATTCCGCCACTAATACCTAATACAAAACCATTCATCTTTGAATTTTCAGCATATTCTTTTAACCAGGTTACGATATGATTTACTACTTTTTCTGTATGCATGTTCTAAGTTTTAATAATACATTTGCAATGCAAAAATAGCGGAAAGTAAAATTTAAAAAAAGTAAATACGTTTAACTCTTGCAAAGTGAATTAAAATGAAGCACCTTTTTTCAATAATTATAGTCCTATTATTAGCTTCTTGCTCTTCAGAAAAGAAGACTGAAAAAGAAATTGAAGCTATTCCTGTAACTATAGAATTATTAAGATTTGATACTATATTTGGTAAGGCAACAGAAAACGATTTGCCTAAATTAAAATCTAAGTATCCAGAATTTTTTCCAAAACAGTACCATGATAGTGTTTGGTTCAATAGAATTAATGACACATTTCAAAAACAATTATTTGAAGAAGTAATTAGAAAATATCCAACAAATGAAAACTTAGAAGAACAATTTACTTCTTTGTTTCAGCATATAAAATACTATTTTCCTATTATAAAAATTCCTAGAGTAATTACGTCAATAGATTTTGTAGATTATAAAAATAATGTAATCCTTACAGATGAAAACTTATTAGTCTCTTTAGATACTTATTTAGGAAGTGAACATTCTTTTTATGAAGGTATTCCAATGTATATCTCTCAAAACATGAAAGAATCCCAGATTATTTCAGATGTTTCTTCAGCCTATGCAAAACAATTTGTTTCTATGCCCGTAGAAAGAACATTTTTAGCTCAAATGATGTATCATGGAAAAGTATTATACCTAAAAGATTTGTGGATTCCCAAGGGATCAGATGCTGTTAAGATAGGGTATACCCAAGGTCAGGTAGATTGGATGTTAGAAAATGAAGCTGAGATTTGGCGAAACTTTGTAGAGAATGAAGTTCTTTTTAGTACGGACGCTAAATTGTTGCCGAGATTTATTTATCCAGCGCCATTTTCTAAATTTTATTTGGAAATCGATAATGAATCACCAGGTAGAGTAGGTCAATATATGGGCTGGCAAATCGTACGATCATTTATGGAAAAAAACAACATAGATTTGCAACAATTAATGATGATGAATGCTGATGAAATATTTAATGCTTCAAAATATAAACCAAAAAAATAATGAATAATAGTAAGACTTCAGAAATTAAAATTCAGGTAACATTAGACGATAATAAAATTCCTGAAAAATTAAACTGGACCGCAGAAGATGGTGGGGTAGCTTTGGAAGAATCTAAGGCAATATTTATGTCTTTTTGGGACCATAAAAAAAAGGAATCTTTGCGAATTGATTTATGGACAAAAGATATGCCTGTAGATGAGATGAAAATATTTTTTCATCAAACATTAAGTGCTATGGCTGATACTTTTCAAAGAGCAACTAATGATGAAAAAATGAGTGCAACTATGCGTGATTTTTGTGATTATTTTGCTGAAAAATTAGAGTTGAAAAAAGAATAATTTTAAATCTAATTATTGTTTAAAATTATTTATCAGGCGGACTAAATTCCTTGATTGAAGAGATTAATTGTCTTTTAATTTTATATTAATAGATTCAATATACGCAAGCAATTCTTTTCGCCCCATATTATTACTAGCAGAGGTAATAAAATATTCAGGTATTTCTTCCCAAGTTTCTAGCATTTTGTTTTTGTAAGACTCAATATTTCTTTCTAATGCATTAGGCCTTAACTTATCTGCTTTTGTAAAAATTATTGCGAAAGGAGCATAATGTTCTCCCATCCACTTCATAAATTCTATGTCAACAGGTTGCGGTTCATGACGGCAATCAATTAATATAAAGGCGAGTACGAGCTGTTCTCTTTTTCTGAAATAATCTGTAATAAATTTCTGAAATACTTTTTTCGCACTTTTTGAAACACGTGCATAACCATATCCTGGTAAATCAACTAAATACCAACTCTTGTTGATAATAAAGTGATTTATTAATTGAGTTTTTCCTGGTCTACCTGATGTTTTTGCAAGGTTTTTCCGTTGCATTAACATATTGATAAGAGAAGACTTTCCTACGTTAGATCGGCCTATAAAAGAATATTCAAGGAAATTATTTTTTGGGCATTTGCCAACATCGCTGTTGCTTACCAAAAATTCTGCTGATTTAATCCGCATGTAATTTTGTTTTAAAACTTACGCTTTTGAATCCAAGCGTGTAAAATTTCATTAAAAAGATCTGGATGCTCCATCATAGCAGCATGTCCGCATTTTTCAATCCAAAATAAATCTGAATCGGGTAATAATTCATGAAATTCCTTAGCTACCTTTGGTGGAGTTACTGAATCATTTTCACCCCAAATGATACATGTGGGAGTTTTCATACTAGGTAAATCTTTAGCCATGTTATGACGAATTGCACTTTTGGCAATAGCTAAAGTCCTAATTAATTTATTTCTATCATTAACTGAAGCAAAAACTTCATCAACAATTTCTTTAGTAGCTACCGCTGGATCGTAAAAAACATTTTCTGCTTTTTGTTTTATGTATTCATAATCTCCTCTTTTAGGAAATGACCCACCCATTGCACTTTCATATAAACCAGAGCTACCTGTAATAACCAAGGCTTTTATTTTTTCAGGAAAAGTCTTGGTACAATACAATCCAATATGTCCTCCTAAAGAATTACCCAGTAAAATAACATTTTTTAGCCCCTTATAATCAATAAAATCTGATACATATTTTGAGAAATACTTTACATTAGTCTTGAGCAAAGGCATATCATAGATCGGCAGTTCGGGAATTAACACTCGATACCCTTTAGTTGGAAAAAAATTTGAGACACCTTCAAAATTACTTAAGCCACCCATTAATCCATGTAATATGATTATTGGGGTTCCTTCTCCTATATCGAGGTATGAATATTTTTCTTCTTTATTAAGTCTATGCGCCATTCTTGATAAATGCAAATATTGTTTCTAAACCCTTTAGTTAAATCATTTTTTCCTTCTTCAAAAATGAAAGATGTTAAGGGGTTTTCAATAGCAAAAGTAAGCAAAAATATTTCAAGGGAATGGAATTAAATAAATAACTGAATATCAGTTTTTTAGTAGGTGTGCTGGCAAAGTGGTAAAACTTATTAACAAAGTGGTAAAATGTGGTAAAATGTGGTAAAAGTTCTATATATTTGAATCTATAATTATTTAATTTTCAGCAAGCGTGCTTAATTTAATAGGAACATACGAATGTAAAGCCGACATAAAAGGTCGAGTGATGATACCTGCTGCTTTAAAAAAGCAATTGGCATCTGTTTCGTTAAATGGTTTTGTGATTAAGAGAGCGGTTTTTCAGCCATGTATAGAGTTGTATCCTATAGAAGAATGGCAGCAGCTTATGAAAAAGATGGGGGAATTAAATCGATTTAATAGAAAAAATAATGATTTCATACGTCGATTTTCTGCTGGTGTAAAAACGGTAGAGTTGGATGTTACTGGAAGATTATTGATACCTAAAGACCTTTTTTCCTTTGCAGGAATTGAAAAAGAGATAGTAATCTCTTCAGCAATAAACATTGTGGAGATTTGGGATAAAAATAAATACGAACAAGCCATAAATGACGCTGCTAATGATTTTGCAGATTTAGCAGAAGAAGTTATGGGAGATGATAGTGATGTTGGCAATGGAATATCATAACCCGGTATTATTAACCGAGACAGTCGATGGTTTAAATATAGAGCCTGAAGGTGTTTATGTGGATGTAACTTTTGGAGGCGGAGGTCATTCCCGTGAAATATTATCTAGGCTTGGAGAAAAAGGAAAACTGATAGCATTCGATCAAGATGTAGATGCGTTAAAAAACACTATTGATGATCCTCGCTTTTTGTTGATCAATGAAAATTTTAGAGATATCAAACGATTGTTAAGATTTTATGGTTACAAAAAAGTGGATGGGATTTTAGGAGATTTTGGAGTTTCTTCTCATCAATTTGATGTCGCGGAAAGAGGTTTCTCCACACGATTTGAAGCAGATCTAGATATGCGAATGAATCAGACAAATAAATTTTCAGCTTTTGATGTTGTAAATAAATATTCTGAAAAACAATTAAAAGAAGTCTTGCTTCAATATGGGGAATTAAGGTCAGCGTTAGGTATGGCAAGACTAATTGTAGAAGCTCGTAAATCAGGATTAATAAAAACTAGTGATGACCTGAAAAAGGCAATTAAAAAGTTCTTGCCAGGTCATAAAGAGAATAAAATTTTAGCACAAATTTATCAGGCTATTAGAATAGAGGTAAATCAAGAGTTGGAGGCATTGAAAGAATTTTTACTTCAAACACATGAGGTCTTAAAGCCAAAAGGCAGGTTGAGTCTTATCTCGTATCATTCATTAGAGGATAGGTTGGTAAAGCGATATATGCGAAACGGACTTTTTGAAGGAGAGCCAGAAAAAGATGTGTTTGGTAGCGTGGAGGTTCCTTTTAAGTTGGTAGGAAAATTTATAATTCCTTCAAATGAAGAAATAAAATTAAACAATAGAGCGAGAAGTGCTAAGCTTCGAATAGCAGAAAAGTTATAATTAATATTTAATTCTGAAATATTTCAGAAACAATGAAAAAAAATTTTTACAACATACTCAAGGGAAGATTCTTAGTAAGTGATGATGCTTTTAAAAATTGGCGCTTTATCATTTTCCTTTCGGTGTTGGCACTTATCATGATAGCAAGTTCGCATAGTGCAGATAGGAAAGTGCATCAAATTGCAAAAATGAATAACGAAGTAAAGGAACTTAAAAGTGAATATGTTGATGTAAGAATGAAGTTGATGCGGACTAAAATGGAAAGTAAATTAATTAAGGCGATGGAGGGCCGAGGATTAAACCCCTCAATAACCCCACCAAATAAAATAATAATAACCTCAAAAGAATAGCGGTGCCCATAGAAGAGAAGAACATACTAAACCGCTTGTATTTTGTCGCTGGATGTATGTTCATCTTTGCGATATTAATTGCAGTTAAACTTATCAATATTCAGTTTGTTGATGGAGACAAGTATCGTGAATTAGCGCTAAAAAATACCACACGAAATTTCGAAATACCTGCTAGTAGAGGCAATATCTATGCAGATGATGGAAGTCTGTTGGCAACTTCTGTTCCTAAATATGATATTCGTTTTGATGCAATAACGGTTTCTTCTGAAAATTTTAAAAAATTTGTTCCTCAGCTTTCTAGAGAGATGAGTACAATGTTTGGGAAGTCTACCTCTCATTATCAAAATTCACTTCGCAAAGCAAGAACCAATAAGAACAGATATCTCTTAATTGCAAAAAATTTAGGGTATTCAGATTATATAAAAGTTAAAAATTTCCCACTTTTTAAACTTGGGCCTAATCGAGGAGGAATTATTGTAGAACAACGAACTGTTAGGGAGCATCCCTTAGGAAAAATTGCAGAACGTACAGTTGGAAGTGAAAACAAAGGTGGAGTTGGGTATTACGATGTTGGTCTAGAAGGTGCGTTTCATGAATATTTGCAAGGAAAAGATGGCAAACGTTTAAAGCAGAAAATTGCGAAAGGTCAATGGAAACCTGTATATGATGATAATGAAGTAGAGCCTCAAGATGGCTATGATATTATTTCAACCATCAATACAAATATTCAGGATATAGCACACCATGCTTTATTAAAACAATTGGAAATTTATGAAGCGGATCACGGTTGTGTGATAGTGATGGAAGTTGCTACAGGGCAGATTAAAGCTGTTGCAAATTTAGGAAGAAGTAGAAATGGTGGGTATTACGAACGTTTAAATTATGCTGTGGGTGAATCTGGTGAGCCAGGATCAACCTTTAAAACAATTGCTTTGACAGTAGCTTTGGAGCATAATGTGCTAGATACATCAAATGTGGTAAATACTGAAAATGGATCCATACGGATGTATGGTCGTACTATTTCAGATTCAAAAAGAGGTGGTTACGGTGAAATATCAGCAGCGAAAGCATTGGAGGTTTCTTCAAATATTGGCTTTGCAAGAATGATTGATGAGGCATATAAAGACAATCCAAAAAAGTTCACAGACCAAGTTAAAAAATGGAAACTACATACTAAAATTGGAATTCCTATTAAAGGGGAAGGAAAACCAGTAATCCCTGAAGAAGGAGATGCCTTATGGAGTAAAAATGCTTTGCCCTCAATTTCGTACGGTTATAATTTACAGATGACGCCTTTGCAGATTCTTACTTTCTATAATGCAATTGCAAATAACGGGGTTATGGTAAAACCTCAATTTGTTAAGGAAATACGTTCTTGGAATAAAACCGTAAAAAGTTTTGATGCTGAAATTATCGATCCTCAAATAGCTTCTGAAACAACCATTAGTAAAATTCAAGAAATTTTAAAGAACATCGTAAAACGGGGGACAGGAAAAAGTCTGTATTCAGAAAATTTTTCAATGGCAGGAAAAACAGGAACTGCAAGAAAAGACTATGCGAATTTTGAAGAATGGAAAAAAGACAAAAAGTATGTTTCTTCTTTCTCTGGATACTTCCCAGCTGAAAACCCAAAATACAGTTGTATTGTAATGATTCATGAGCCTAGTACTAAAAAAGGATACTATGGAGCCGATGTAACGGGTCCAGTATTTAAACGTATTGCCCAAAAAATATTTACTGATGCGCCATTAAATTCTGATGTTAATCAAATTAATGCGGTAGACGTTGCGATTTCAAATGATTTCGAAAAATTCTATGATAATGCGCAAGAACAATATAAAGTAGTGCCAAATGTAATTGGTTTGGCAGGAATGGATGCAATTTCCTTATTAGAAAACTTAGGTTTAAAAGTAAATGTATTTGGAAATGGTACGGTACAAAATCAATCTATTAAAAAAGGAGAGGCTTATAAAAAAGGTACTGTCATAACACTGAATTTATCATGATTATTTTAAAAGACATATTATATAAGGTGACTATCGAAAAAGTGATAGGAAGTACCTCTGTGTCTATAAATAATATAGAGTTCGATTCACGAAAAATTGTACTAAATGATGTTTTTGTCGCCATCAACGGAGCAATATCTAATGGGCATGACTTTATGCGAAAAGCTATAGATAATGGTGCATTGGTTATAATATGTGAGGAAATTCCAAGTGAAATTATCAACGGTGTTACCTATGTTCAAGTGTTAGATTCACATAAGGCGCTAGCTATTGTATCTTCTAATTATTACGACAATCCTTCTGAAAAATTAAAGCTTATTGGTGTAACTGGGACTAATGGAAAAACGACCATCAGTTCATTGTTATTTCAATTATTTAAAAAAGCAGGATTTAAAGTTGGCTTATTATCTACAGTAAATATAATGGTAGATGATATTGAATATAAGGCAACACATACTACACCCGATTCTTTGACGATTAACAAGTATTTATCTGAAATGATTTCAGCTGGAGTTGATTATTGTTTTATGGAAGTTAGCTCTCATGGAATTCATCAAAAAAGGACTGAAGGCTTATTTTTTGAAGGTGGAATTTTCACTAATTTATCTCATGATCATTTAGACTATCACACCAATTTCGCTGAATATAGAGATGTCAAAAAAGCATTTTTTGATCAATTACCTAAATCTGCTTTTGCATTAACGAATATTGATGACAAAAACGGTCGTGTGATGTTGCAAAATACTGCAGCAAAAAAATATAGTTATGCTTTAAAGACGATGTCTGATTATAAAGCACAAATATTAGAAAATCAATTTAATGGATTGTTATTGAAAATTAACAACCAAGAATTGTGGGTAAAATTAATAGGAAACTTTAATGCATATAATTTATTAGCGATTTATGCTACCGCTGATTTAATGGGTATTGATACGTTGGAAACTTTACAATTAATGAGCACTTTGGAAAGTGTAGATGGAAGATTTCAGTACAAAGTTTCAGAAAAAAATATTACTGCAATAGTAGATTATGCACACACTCCAGATGCTTTAAAAAATGTATTAGAAACAATCAATACGATCCGAACAGGAAATGAAGAATTAATTACTGTTGTTGGATGTGGAGGAGATCGAGATGCACAAAAAAGGCCAAAAATGGGGGCAATTGCCTCACAATTAAGTTCAAAAGTTATTATAACAAGTGATAATCCAAGAACTGAAAATCCTGAAACTATTATATCAGCGATTGAAGAAGGAGTTCCTGCAGAACATTATAAAAAAACTTTGTCGATTTCCGATAGAAAGCAAGCGATTAAAACAGCTTGTCAATTGGCAAACGAAGGAGATATCATTTTAGTCGCAGGTAAAGGCCATGAAACTTATCAGGAAATTAATGGAGAACGATTTGACTTTGATGACTTTAAGATTATTAATCAATTATTAAAAACCCTTAATAAATAATTTATGCTGTATTATTTGTTTGAATTTTTAGAGAGAAATTACCAAATACCCGGAGCAGGTCTTTTTGAGTTTATAACTTTTAGAGCTGCATTAGCGGTAATACTTTCCTTATTTATTGCAACTGTATATGGTAAAAAAATCATTCGATTTCTACAAAAAAAGCAAATGGGTGAAACCATTCGTGATTTGGGTTTAGAAGGGCAACAAGAAAAAGCAGGAACTCCTACGATGGGAGGTATCATAATTATTCTAGCGACTATAATACCAGTGTTGCTTTTCGCAAAGTTAGAAAACATTTATGTGATTTTACTTCTAGTGACTACCGTTTGGATGGGTATTATCGGATTTATTGATGATTACTTAAAGAAGTTTAAAAATGATAAAGATGGATTAGCTGGAAAATATAAAGTAGTTGGGCAAATTGGACTAGGTATTATCGTTGGAGTTACTATGTTTTATCACCCAGATATTACAGTTAAAAGAGAGAAGCCACAACAAAACCTTATTGAAAATGTAGGTCAAAATAACGTTCGAGAATTCTATCCTGAAGAAAAAACATTACTCACAACGATACCATTTGTGAAAAAGAATGAATTCAATTACGAAAGCTTGTTAAGTTGGGCTGGAGATGGAGCAAAAAAATATGTTTGGCTCATCTTTATACCCATTGTAATATTTATTATAACCGCAGTGTCAAATGGTGCTAATTTAACGGATGGAATCGATGGTCTAGCAGCAGGAACTTCTGCCATTATTGGGGTCACATTAGCCATATTTGCATGGGTCTCGGGGAATGTTATTTTTTCAGATTACTTAAATATTATGTACATCCCAAATACCGGTGAAATGACCATTTTTATTATGTCGTTTGTGGGAGCACTCATAGGATTTCTATGGTATAATACCTATCCAGCTCAAGTTTTTATGGGAGATACGGGAAGTCTAACCATTGGTGGAATTATCGCGGTAATAGCCATAGCAATACGAAAGGAATGGTTGATACCTATTTTATGTGGAATCTTTTTAATGGAGAATTTTTCCGTGGTGTTACAAGTAGGTTGGTTTAAATACACCAAAAAGAAATTTGGCGAAGGAAGAAGGATATTTAAAATGGCACCCTTACATCATCATTATCAGAAAAAAGGGTTCCATGAAAGTAAGATAGTAACACGATTTTGGATTGTAGGGATATTGCTTGCAATACTAACCATTGTGACATTAAAAATCAGATAATTGCTACAAAAGCTAGTCATATTAGGAGGAGGAGAAAGTGGAGTAGGGACTGCGATTTTAGGAAAAAAAGAAGGGTTTGATGTATTTGTGTCGGACTTCGGAATAATAAAAGATAAGTACAAACAAGTTCTTTTACATCATGAGATTAATTGGGAAGATGAAGGTCATTCTGAAGAAAAAATAATAAAAGCTTCTTTGGTAATGAAAAGCCCAGGTATTCCAGATACAACTCCATTAGTTGTACAACTAAAAAAATTAGGAATTCCGGTTATTTCTGAAATTGAATTTGCATCAAAATATACGAAAGCAAACATCATTGGAATTACAGGAAGTAATGGAAAAACAACAACCGCTACAATTTTATATCAATTGCTAAAGCAAGGAGGATTAAATGTTGCGCTTGGAGGGAATATCGGAAAGAGTTTTGCTGAAATAGTTGCCACAGAAAGTATAGATCATTTTGTGTTAGAACTAAGTAGTTTTCAGCTAGACGGGATTGTAGATTTTGCACCACATATTGCAATATTAATCAATCTTTCACCTGACCATTTAGATAGATATGATAATGATTATTCAAAATACATTGATTCAAAATTTAGAATAATTATGAATCAAACAAAAGATGATTATTTCATTTATGATGCCGATGATGAAATGATTCAGAAGTGGATGTCTAATCACTCAATTAAATCTCAATTATTGCCTTTTTCATTAAAAAAGCAATTTGATACAGGAGCTTATATAAAAAATAAAAAATTAATAATAACAATAGATAACAACCCATTTACTATGCCAATCTCAACATTAGGTTTAAAAGGTCAACATAATTTAAAAAATGCAATGGCTGCTTCAACAGTGTCAAAGCTACTAAGCATTAGGAAAGCAACCATCCGAGAGTGTTTAGAAGGATTTCAAGGGGTAGAACACCGCCTTGAAAGAGTGTTAAAAATCAATAATGTCAACTACATTAATGATTCTAAAGGAACCAATGTAAATGCTACATTTTATGCTTTAGACAGTATGGAAAGTCCAACAGTTTGGATTGTTGGAGGTGTAGATAAAGGAAATGATTATAACGAATTATTGCCCTTAGTAAATGAAAAAGTTAAGGCAATAATTTGTTTGGGTGTTGATAATCAAAAAATTATTCAAGCGTTTGGGAATGTAGTTGATATTATGGTTGAAACACATTCAATGCAAGATGCAGTAAAAGTAGCATACCGACTTTCTGAAAAGGGAGATTCTGTTCTTTTGTCGCCTGCATGTGCAAGTTTCGATTTATTTGAGAATTATGAAGAAAGAGGAAGAGTTTTTAAAGAAGCTGTTAGAAATCTATAATTTTAAATGGGCACTATATTTCAACATATTAAAGGCGATAAAGCAATTTGGGCTGTAGTAGCTTTTCTTGCCTTGTTTTCATTTTTACCTGTATATAGTGCAAGTAGTAATTTAGCTTATTTGTATGGTGATGGGGGTACACTTAAGTTTTTAATAAAGCATTTTGCTCATTTACTATTAGGTTTTGCTATTATCTATGGAGTACATAAAATTCCATATCATTATTTTAGAGGCTTGTCTATTATTGCTTTACCAGTTGTTTTTATTCTTTTAGTAATTACAATGTCTCAAGGGACCACAATAGAAGGTGCAAATGCAAGTCGCTGGATACGTGTTCCATTTGTTGGGGTTACTTTTCAAACTTCTACTTTGGCATCCGTAGTTCTGATGACATATGTGGCAAGATATCTTTCAAAAATAAAAGACAAAACAGTTACGTTTAAAGAAACTTTATTGCCCCTTTGGTTACCCGTTTTTGTGGTTTTAGGATTAATTCTTCCAGCAAATTTTTCAACGACAGCGATCATATTTGTGATGCTAACAATTTTAGTATTTGTTGGAGGTTATCCTTTAAAATACCTGGCGGTTGTATTAGGAGCTGGTTTAGTTATGCTGACCATGTTTGTTATTACTGCGAAGGCATTCCCTGATGTTTTCCCTAATAGAGTCGATACTTGGATCTCTAGAGTTGATAGCTTTATAGATAAGGAAGATACCGATGCAGATTATCAAATCGAGAAAGCTAAAATTGCTATTGCTTCGGGTGGAGTGACAGGCTTAGGTCCAGGGAAAAGTATACAGAAAAACTTCTTACCTCAATCATCTTCCGATTTTATCTATGCAATTATCGTTGAAGAATTTGGTATAATAGGAGGCTTATTTTTAATGTTCTTGTATTTACTTTTATTATTTAGATTAGTTATTGTTGCTCATAAATCGGTTTCAGTGTTTGGAAAATTATTGGTCATAGGTGTAGGATTGCCTATTGTATTTCAAGCCATGATAAATATGGCTGTAGCGGTTGAATTATTCCCAGTAACGGGCCAAACTTTACCCTTAATAAGTAGCGGAGGAACTTCCATTTGGATGACTTGTTTAGCTATTGGTATGGTGTTAAGTGTAAGCGCAAAAAGAGAAGTTATTATAAGTGAAGAAAACGATGAAAACCCTTTAGATATTTTAAGTGAAGCCTTATAAATTCATAGTGTCCGGTGGAGGAACCGGAGGTCATATTTATCCAGCTGTTGCAATTGCAAACGAGCTTAAGGAGAAATACCAAGATGCCGAATTTTTATTTGTAGGAGCAAAGGACCGTATGGAAATGGAAAAAGTGCCTCAAGCTGGTTATAAAATAGAAGGGCTGTGGATTTCAGGTTTACAACGAAGTCTATCGCTTAAAAATTTAATATTTCCCTTTAAGTTGATGTCTAGTTTATTAAAATCTAGAAGTATAATTAATAAATTTCAACCAGATGCTGCTATTGGCACTGGAGGGTATGCAAGTGCTCCATTATTACGAGTGGCTTCTAACAAGGGAATTCCATGTTTAATTCAGGAACAAAACTCCTATGCTGGAATTACCAATAAATGGCTCAGTAATAAAGCGCAAAGTATCTGTGTAGCTTATGAAGGAATGGAGCAGTTTTTTCCTTCTGAAAAAATTCAACTTACAGGAAACCCTGTTCGACAAGATATATTAGATATCACTTCAAAAAGAGAGGAAGCAAAAGCATTCTTTAATTTAAAAGAAAATAAAAAGACACTTTTAATTTTGGGAGGAAGTTTAGGTGCAAGAAGAATCAATCAATTAGTGGATACATCACTTCCGTTTTTTGAATCTTTAGGAATACAAGTCATATGGCAATGTGGAAAAATATATGAAGAACAATATGCGGGTAAAAGTTCAGAAAATGTTCAAGTTCATACATTCTTAAATAGAATGGATCTTGCCTATGCAGCAGCTGATGTTATTATTTCAAGAGCTGGGGCTTTATCTGTATCAGAGTTATGTTTGTCAGGAAAACCTGTAATTTTTATTCCTTCCCCAAATGTTTCAGAAGATCATCAAACGAAAAATGCACAAGCTATTTGTAGTAAAAATGCAGCTATTTTAATTAAGGAAAGTGAATTAGAGGAGTGTTTTGAATTAGAATTCAGCAATTTAATTTCTTCCAAAGAGAAACAAAAATTACTTTCAGAAAATATAAAAAAATTAGGGAAACCAAATGCAACAAAAGATATCGTTGCTCAAATTGAAAAACTTTTAAGAAAATAAAATGACAGCATTAAAGGACATACAGTATTTTTATTTCGTCGGTATCGGGGGAATAGGAATGAGTGCTTTGGCTCGATATTTTAATCTGAATGGAAAGAAAGTGTACGGGTACGATAAAACACCTTCAAGTATTACAGATGCATTAATTGATGAAGGAATTGAAATACAATTTAAAGATGAGGTTTCAGGGCTTCCTGCTGAAATTAAAGAACAATCAAAAACCTTAATAGTGTATACGCCAGCGATTCCAAAAGGTAATCAAATTTTGCAATTGTTTTTTTCTGAAAACTATTCAATTACAAAACGAGCAGCATTACTAGGAGAAATTTCAAAAAATACAATCTGTTTGGCTGTGGCAGGAACCCATGGGAAAACAACAACTTCAGCCATTTTAGGACATTTATTAGCGGATTGTGGTATGCCCGTAACCGCTTTTTTAGGTGGAATTACCGAAAACTATAACTCAAATTTTATTTGTAAAGGCAATGAAATTATGGTGGTTGAAGCCGATGAATTTGATCGTTCCTTCTTAAAGCTATCGCCAGACTTTGCTTGTATTACCTCCATGGATGCAGATCATTTAGATATTTATAAAGACGAAAATTCAATAGAGAAGGCCTTTGTAGAATTTTCGGAATTAGTGTCAAATCCAGATCATCTTTTATTTAAACTAGGACTTCCATTAAAAGGAAAAACTGTAGAAGTAGCATCTAATGAAAGTGCCGATTATGAAGCGCAAAATGTGAGGATTGAAAATGGAAGTTATTTATTCGATTTAAAAACACCAAATGAACTTGTAAGAGATATGCAATTTCATTTACCAGGACGACATAATTTGTTTAATGCTGTTACCGCTTTGGGTATGGCTATTCTTGCAGGAACCCCAACCCATAGTTTGCCCAAAGCATTACAGAGTTTTAAAGGGGTTAAACGTCGCTTCTCCTATAAAATTAAATCAAGTAAAGAGGTATTAATAGATGATTATGCGCATCATCCTACAGAAATAAATGCATTATATCAAGCCGTTTCTGAAATGTATCCAAATAATAAAAAATTGATTGTTTTTCAACCACATTTATTTTCAAGAACAAAAGATTTTGTTGATGGATTTGCAGAAAGTTTATCACAATTTGATGAGATTATTTTATTAGAAATATATCCAGCAAGAGAAGAACCGATGGAGGGAATTACTTCGGAATGGTTATTAGGAAAGATGTCTAAAAAAGCAAAACTAGTTTCGAAATATGATTTACCTAAAGAAGTTGCTGCTTCAAAATGTTTTGTAAAATTGATAGTAGGTGCAGGAGATATAGGAGTTGAGGTTGATAATGTTGCTAAATATTTATCTATATGAAAATACCTTGGAACATCATAAAATTTGCGGTATTAATAGGGTTAATAGTCTTTCTTTTTGGTTTTAGTGCCCAAAGAAATAAGTATAGAAATTTAACTAAAATCGAGATAGAATTTGTTGATGAAAACAGTCCTTTTATTACTTTAAATTCGGTTAATAAAATGTTAATACAAAATGCAGACAGTGTTACGAGCATAGGCAAAGAAACTTTAGTTTTGAATAAGATCGAAAAGAGGTTGTTGAAACATCCCATGATTAAAAATGCAGATGTTTTTGTATCTATTGATGGTGTGCTTGGAGCAAAAATAGCGCAGCGTAAACCCATAGCAAGAATTACGGGTTCACCAGATTTTTATTTAGATGATGAAGGAAAGAAAATGCCATTGTCAAAAGTGTTTTCAGCAAGAGTTCCAATTGTTACCGGAACTTCAAAAACAGATTTTGTAGAGTTAAAAGAGTTGATTTTAAATATTAATGAAGATGAGATTATGATGAAAAGTATTGTTGGGCTTCATTTAGAGCCTAATGGAGATATAAAATTAAAAATGAGGAAACATGATTTTACGGTGCTTTTTGGAAAGCCAATACATATGAAAAATAAGTTTCAAAAGTTTAAAGCGTTTTATAAAAAAACAAAAGAAGATAGTTTGCTTTCTAGATATAAGCTGGTGAATTTAAAATATGATAACCAAGTAGTAGCTACAAAAAATTTAAGTCATGGAGAATAATAAAATAGCTGTTGGATTAGATATTGGTACTACCAAGATTGTAGCTATGATTGGTAGGAATAATGAATACGGTAAGATGGAGATTTTAGGCATTGGGAAATCAAAAAGTCTAGGAGTACATCGTGGTGTTGTAAATAATATTACACAAACCATTCAATCTATTCAACAAGCAGTTCAGGATGCTGAAACATCTTCAGGGTTTAAAATTAATGAAGTAATTGTTGGAATTGCTGGGCAACACATTCGTAGCCTTCAACATAGTGATTATATAACTCGGAATAACAGTGATGTTGTAATCGAAGAAGAGGACATAGATAGACTTTGTAATCAAGTTCATAAACTTGTGATGCTTCCTGGGGAAGAAATAATACATGTGCTTCCACAAGATTTTAAAGTAGATGGGCAAAGTGAAATCAAAGAACCCATAGGAATGTATGGAGGGAGATTAGAAGCTAATTTCCATGTTGTGGTTGGTCAGGTTTCATCCATCCGAAATATCGGAAGGTGTATTAAGAGTTCTGGCTTAGAGCTTTCAGGAATTACACTTGAGCCTTTAGCTTCTGCAAATGCAGTGTTAGGAAAAGAAGAAAAAGAAGCGGGTGTAGCTTTAATTGATATTGGAGGTGGAACTACAGATTTAGCCATTTTTAAAGACGGAATTATACGTCACACCGCTGTGATTCCTTTTGGAGGAAATGTAATTACTGAAGACATAAAAGAAGGCTGCTCGATTATTGAAAAACAAGCTGAGTTATTGAAAATTAAATTCGGTTCTGCTTGGCCAGGAGAAAACAAAGACAATGAAATTGTTTCAATCCCTGGATTACGAGGAAGAGAACCTAAAGAGATTACATTAAAAAATCTTTCTAAAATTATTCATGCCCGTGTTGTTGAAATTATCGAGCAAGTATATTTAGAAATAAAGAATTACGGTCACGAAGAACAAAAAAAGAAATTAATAGCAGGAATTGTTCTAACAGGAGGAGGAGCACAATTAAAACATTTAAAGCAATTAGTTGAATATATCACCGGAATGGATACAAGAGTAGGATATCCTAATGAACACTTAGCTGGAGATAGTGATTCTGAAACGACAAGCCCAATGTATGCAACCGCTGTTGGATTGGTGTTGAATAGTTTAGAGAATCAAATGAGAGCTTCAGAAATGGCTCAAATGCCTAATGACGATGAAGTTGATGATGAATCTGAGAGTGAGAATAAAAGTGATGAGAACCCAGTGACCGAAGTCAAAGAAGAAAAAGTTAAAAATCGATTTTTCGATAAATGGGCTGAAAAATTTAAAGAATTTTTAGACAATGCTGAGTAGCATAACGCTAAATAAAAGAATATAATAAATAATGAACCTCACAAATATAAAATTATGAGCAGCAACACAGAATTTGATAACATTTCTTTCGATCTGCCTAAAAACCAGTCTAATGTCATTAAAGTTATTGGCGTAGGAGGTGGAGGAAGTAACGCGATTAACCATATGTTCCGACAAGGAATAAAAGGGGTTGATTTTGTTATTTGTAACACAGATTCACAAGCACTAGATAACAGCCCAGTGCCTGTAAAAATTCAACTTGGAGTTTCTCTAACCGAAGGCTTAGGTGCAGGGGCAAATCCAAAAGTGGGTGAACAATCTGCAGTAGAGAGTTTTGAAGAAATTAAAACAATGCTTACTACCAATACCAAAATGATTTTCATTACTGCTGGTATGGGTGGAGGTACCGGTACAGGTGCAGCTCCTATCATTGCTAAAATGGCAAAGGAAATGAATATTCTTACGGTTGGTATCGTTACCATTCCTTTTGAGTTTGAGGGGAAAATGAGAAATGATCAGGCGAGAATTGGAGTAGAAAAATTAAGAGACAATGTAGATTCATTGATCGTTATCAATAATAATAAACTACGTGAGGTTTATGGTAATTTAGGATTTAAAGCAGGTTTCTCAAAAGCAGATGAAGTGTTAGCTACAGCAGCAAAAGGAATAGCTGAAGTCATTACACATCACTATACTCAAAATATTGATTTACGTGATGCAAGAACTGTCTTAGCAGATAGCGGTACTGCAATCATGGGAAGTTCTAGCGCTGGTGGTTCAAATCGTGCTCAAGAAGCTATTTCAAAGGCATTAGATTCTCCTTTATTAAATGATAATAAAATTAAGGGTGCAACCAATGTATTATTGCTTATAGTTTCTGGAACCGAAGAAATTACGATTGATGAAATAGGAGAAATTAGTGATTACATTCAAGCAGAAGCTGGGAATGTTGCTAATATAATTATGGGTGTGGGTGAAGACGAATCTTTAGAAGAAGATATCTCAATTACGGTAATTGCAACAGGATTTAATGTAGAACAGCAAAATGATATTGTAAATACTGAAGCGAAAAAAATCATTCATACCTTAGAAGAAGAACAAAAAGCCGAACAAATATTAATGTCGAATCCGAAGGTTTCTTTTGCAGAAAGAAATGAGGAAATTACTTCCGAAGTAAATGAAATAAAAGAAGAAGCTCCAAGCATTATAAAACATACATTGTTTGAAGAAGAGGAAGAAGTTGAAGAAGAAAAACAGTATCAACCTTTTGAAGGATATATTGAAACTTCAGATATTATAAAGGAGATGGATGTGGTGTATAACGAAGTGGATATTCATCACTTAGCTGAATTTAAGCAAATCGAAATCAATAAAATTGACGTTAATGATTTTGTGATTGTAAATGCCAATGATGATGAAGAAGAGGAAGCGTTTACTGAAGTCAATCGTACTGAAGTGATTGAAGAAGAACAAATGTTAATGTTCGATTTACCTATAAGTGAAACCGTTGAGCAACAAAACACATATACTCAATTAGAGGAAGAAGAACCTGAAATTGTAGTTTCTAATGTAAATGAAATTGAAGTAAAAGATCCTCTAGAAGTGATTCCTGTAACGGCCTTTTCTGAAGATGGAATGAAACGTTATAGTTTAGATGACTACCAAGAAATGGAAGATCATTTTACGGCGGCAAAACCTGTTGAAGTAGCTTTAGAAGAAGAAGTTTCAGAGGGTGAAATTGTATTAACTAAAAAAACAATTGAAACTCCTAAAGTTAAAGAAATTGAAACAGGAGAACCAGCAGATCCTTTAAATACACCCATTTCAAAATTACTTTGTGATCGTACTGATGAACGTAGACGTAAGATGAAAGAGTTTAATTATAAGTTTAGAAAAAGCGCTTCTAAAATCGATGAGATAGAAAAAGAGCCTGCTTATAAACGAATGGGAATAGAATTGGATGAAGTAAAAAGCAGTGATGCTAGTATTTCTAGAACCTCTGTAAACATTGATGATGATGATATCGAATTGCGTTCAAATAATTCTTTTTTACATGACAATGTAGATTAAACCTCGCATCAAATTATTGTATAAAGTAATATATCGTTGCAAATATTTAAGTCTGAACTTTTATTAAAAAAGTTCAGACTTTTTTTTTAGCGCCCTACTGAAAAAATATCGTAAAATTAGAAGTGAAATTGCCGTAAAATTTTAATCTGTTTGAAATTCGACGCAGGAGAATAAGTTCTTAAAATTTAGGAAATGAGCGTATAATTTAGATATGGTTTCATAAGGCTAGACTTTTTTGTTTCTTTTTTCGGCAATGGAAAAAAGAAAAGAAGAATAATAACCTTTTAAAACTTCTTGTTTTTTTGGTTTTCATCAACTTGATTGGGGATTTCAATGCAAAAAAGAATAGAAAGTATTAATCAAAATTAATCCGATCCCTTATGGTGCCATCTGCTCTGTGTATAATTACGTCTGCTTTGTATTTTTTTGCAATGCTTTTAGCCTTGCGAATGGCAGTGCTTTGTTTTCTGTGTTTCGAGGTTATGCGTTTATTACCCTCACGACGTACTGCCCAATCTTCTTTGTAAGGAACGACATGTTGGTGCCAGGTTCTGCCGTGTTTTTGGTGACGGGAGCCTTTTAAAATAGCCTCTATGAGTTCCTTTATGAGCTGAAACCAAGATTTTTCTTTTGTCATATTCCTTATAATAATAAAGTCGAAGATATTATTTTATTTAATACGTAGCTGTGGCAAGGCAAAAAAAAATTGAAGAGAAAAGAAAAGAAGGAAAGTCAGACTAGATATTTTTTTGCTACTCCTTTAAAGATAAAAATAGCTTTATTGAGTATCTTTGACAATCAAAAAAAAAGGAATGAGTTTACAAACACAGATAATGGATGCAATGAAGGTTGCAATGAAAGCAAAAAATTCTGGCGCATTAAATGCGTTACGTGCAGTTAAATCTGAATTGTTATTAGCACAAACAAGTGGTACAGGAACTGAATTAACAGAAGCAGATGAAATTAAAATTTTGCAGAAACTTGTAAAACAGCGTAAAGAAAGTGCCTCTATATTTACAGAGCAAAATAGAGAAGATTTAGCGCAACCAGAAATAGAACAAGCTGCTATTATTGAGAAATTTTTACCAGAGCAATTAAGCGAAGAAGAAGTTATAGCAATTATTGATGCAATTATAGAACAAACTGGTGCAAACTCAATGAAGGATATGGGTAAAGTAATGGGTATGACCAATACAAAAGTAGCTGGTAAAGCTGATGGGAAAACAATATCTACCATTTTAAAAGCTAGATTATCTAACTAAAGTAAATCTCTGCTTTCTCAGAGATAATGGCCTCGTAGTTCAACTGAATAGAATATCAGATTTCGGCTCTGAGGGTTACAGGTTTGAATCCTGTCGAGGTCACGAATAAATAAAAAATCCAGCCATTGCATCAAGCTTTTTTGAATGTATATAGTTGGATTTTTTGTTTTCAAAGCGGAGCTTTGTCAGGAAGCTGCAGGCAATCCTGTCGAGGTCACGAATAAATAAAAAATCCAGCCATTGCATCAAGCTTTTTTGAATGTATATAGTTGGATTTTTTGTTTTCAAAGCGGAGCTTTGTCAGGAAGCTGCAGGCAATCCTGTCGAGGTCACTAGAAATAGAAAGTCTATTACGAAAGTAAAAGACTTTCTATTTACAAAAGAGAATACAAAGGAACACCGCAGGTAACCCTGTCGAGGTGACGAATAAACAGAAAAGGGAGCTTTTTCAGGAAGGTGCAGGTAATTTTGTATGTAGATCATCGAAAAAATGTCACTTTTTATCGATTATCTGATAATTATTAAGATATTGCTATTCCCAAAACTATAACTACCATGAAACGAGTATGTTTGAGATTTTATCATTTAACGTAATGATTAAGAGCGAACTGCATGTGACATTTAATAAACAAAAAAGATAAACACATGAAAAAACTACTGTACTTATTATTAATTGCTCCATTTTTTATAACTGCTCAAACCCCATGTAGTGGTGGTATGGCTGGTGCTTACCCTTGTAATAATATGGACTTACTTTCTAATGTACCGGTCTCTAGTATGGGTGGATCTGGTATAGGGAATGATTCATGGGGCTGGACTTCAGGTTCAGGGACCGAATATGTATTGATGGGAATGTCTAATGGAACAGCATTTTTAGATATTTCAGACCCTGTAAACCCTGTTTACCTTGGAATATTACCAACACATACTAGTAGTAGCTCATGGAGAGATATTAAAGTGTATAGTAACCATGCCTTTATTGTAAGTGAAGCTAGTGGCCATGGAATGCAAGTATTCGATTTAACAAGACTTACAAGTGTATCCAGTCCTCCTGTTACTTTTACAGAAGATGCACATTTAAGTTCTTTTGGAAGTGCACATAATATTGCAATTAATGAAGGTTCAGGATATGCCTATGTAATAGGAGCAGGTTCTTTTAGTGGAGGACCAATATTTATCAATATACAAGACCCATTAAATCCTATTGTAGAAGGAGGTTATTCTGGTGATGGGTATACACATGATGCTCAAATTGTAATGTACCACGGTTCAGATACTGAACATGTTGGGAAAGAGATATTAATAGCAAGTAATGAAGATACAGTAACAATAGTTGATGTTTCAGATAAAAGTAATCCTATTCAACTTTCAAGGTCAACGTACTCTGGTGATCGATATACACATCAAGGCTGGTTGACATTTGATCATGATCATTATATTTTTAATGATGAATTAGACGAAAGCAATATTGGTCATAACACGAGAACTCGACTTATGGATGTATCAAATTTAGATTCCCCTGTCTTAATAGGATTTTATGATGGACCATCATCTGCTATTGATCATAATGGGTATACTAAAGGAAATCGATATTATATGGCGAATTATCGTGCTGGGGTAAGAGTATTAGATATTTCTAATATTGCTACACCAAGCTCAATCAGCGAAGTTTCTTTTTTTGATACCTATCCATCAAATAATAATGCAAGTTTTAATGCGGTTTGGAATGTATACCCCTATTTTAGTAGTGGTGTATTAGTAGTTAGTGATATAGAAAATGGATTATTTTTGATAAAAGATCCTAATTATGATGCAATACCTCCAACAGCTGTGTGTCAAAATATAACGGTTACATTAGATGCCACAGGAAATGCCACTATAACCGCTGCTCAAGTCGATGGAGGCTCTACAGATAACGTTTTGATATTTGATCGTTCTATAGATATTGCTAGTTTTACTTGTAGTGATATAGGCCCTAATAATGTAGAATTAACAGTGCTAGATGGTAATGAAAACAAAGCAGCCTGTATCGCAATTGTAACTGTACAAGCTGCTATAACTACATATAATGGAACATGGAGTAATGGAACACCTAATGCTGGTTCAAATGCAGTTTTTGCGTCAAGTTATAATACCTCTTCAGGCTCAATTGAAGCTTGTGAATGTGAAATAGGAAGTAGTTCAACAGTAACAGTAGGTGCAGGAGAATATTTAGATATTCAAAGAAATATTTTAGTCGACGGAACACTAGATGTTCAACATGAAGGATCTGTCGTTCAACGCGATGATGCTTCTTTAGCAACGAATGGTGGTACTATTATAGTACGTAAGTTAACTCCTAGCCTAGGCCCTAAAGGATTTATGATTTTAGGAAATCCAATGACTGGAGAAACTCGAGAAGGAGTGTATGGTGGTGGACGCCAAGTATTAAATCACCGTACCGATTTATTTATTCCTAATGGAGCTGTAGGTGGTCCTACTGAAAACTTTGTAGATGATAATAATAATAACTGGGAGATTCATAGTGGTGCTTTAGTTGATGCTGCAGGTTATTTAGTGAAACCTCAAGCGCCAGGAAACCCACCTGTTGGAGGTCAATTCCCATTAGATTATACCTTAGGAACTCTTAATAATGGTCTTGTTACTTATGATTTATTGTTTAATGGAACGAGACTAAATAGTCCAAACATGTTAGGGAATCCTTATGCATCTGCAATCGATTTAGATGTGTTTTTACCAGAAAATCCTTTAATTGATGCAGTATATTACTGGCAGCATATTACAGCTCCAGCAGATACGTTCCCTGGATTTAATCAACTTAATTTTAACTTAGGTGATATCTCTGTATACAATCAAGGTTCTGGTGGTGTTGAAGCACAAAATGGTGGTGGTGTTCCAACACAGTTTATGGCTTCTGGTCAAGGATTTGGTGTAAAAGCTTTAGGATTAGGTCAAGCAATCTTTAATAATAGCATGCGTGTAACTACTCCTAATACAGATTATAGACAATCCAATAGTGATAGACAACGTATCTGGTTAAGTCTGAAGTCTGAAGCCTATGATTATATTTCAAGTAATATGTTAGTTGCTTTTACTGAAGGAGCAACTGATGGCTTTGAAGGAATCTATGACTCTAGAAGATTTGATACTCCAATATCATTATTCTCCGTATTGAATACAGAAGAGGAGTTAGCTATTCAAGGTAGAACTGCTTTTAACGAAGATCAAGAAGTTCAGCTTGGATTCTCAACGATGGTAGAAGAAGTAACAAGCTATTCAATTTCAATTAATCAAATAGAAGGAGAAGAAATTAGTAATGCAACCGTATATCTTCATGATAAGGTGTTAGATGTAATTACTAATCTTTCAGAAGAAAATTATGAGTTTACAAGTAATGCGATGTACAATACAGATCGTTTTGAGTTAACCTTTAAGGGATCAATTTTGGGTACTTCTGAATCATTAGAAAATATTGCAGTGTATCCTAACCCTACACAAAACTATATTCAAATTGATGCAAAAACAAATACAGTATTGAGCGCAACAATTTTTGATGTAAGAGGAAGACAAATTGGAACCTATAACTTTAATGATGGCGATGCAATTCAGATTGATATTTCAGGATTTGAAACAGCAATGTATTTTATAGAAATCAACACAAATAGTGGAACAATTACTAAAAGAATTATTAAAAAATAATTTAATTAGTTTATAAATGAAAAAAGACCTTCAGTTTTCACTGAAGGTCTTTTTTCATTTCAATTAAATATAAACCTATTCTACAGTTAGTACTAAATCATCTTGTTTTACCATAGCACCTTCTTTAAGCGTAAGTGATTTTATTTTACAATCTTTAATAGCAGTTACTGTCGTTTCCATCTTCATGGCTTCAATAATAAATAATGGATCATTTTCTTTTACTTCCTGCCCTTTTTTAACCAATACTTTATAAAGCAATCCTTGTAATGGAGAACCCACTTCATCTTGATTTTCTAGCTCTGCTTTTGCATTTTCTTCTTTTAAAATATTGAGGGATTTATCTTTGATTTCTACATATCTATTTTCGCCATTTACTTTAAAAAAAACCAATCGGACGCCATCTTCATTGGGATCACTTACTGAAAGTAATTTTACAATAATTGTTTTTCCAGGTTCAAGTTCAATCAAGGTTTCCTCATGACGTTTCATTCCGTAGAAATAATTCAACGTAGGCAATATAGAAAGATTTCCATATTGTTTATATTGTTCATGTGCTTGATCAAAAACCCTAGGGTATAAACTATAAGATAAAAAGTCTTCAAATTCTATCTCTCTTGAAAACCCTTTTTGATATTTTTTCTGAAAATCTCGATAAGCAAGATCAAAATCTATAGGCTCTAAATAAGCATTGGGTCTGTTTTTATAAGGCGTTCTGTTTTTTAAAATAATCTTCTGAAGTTTTTTAGGGAATCCTCCCGTAGGTTGCCCTAAATCTCCTTTAAAGAAATCAATCACTGATTCAGGAAAAGAAATTTCTTCCCCATTTTCCATAATATCTTCAGGTGTTAAATTGTTGGTAACCATAAATATAGCCATGTCTCCAACTACTTTAGAACTTGGTGTTACTTTCACCAAATTGCCAAACATTTTATTGACTTCAGCATACATCTTTTTTACTTCATTAAATCGATTTCCGAGTCCTAAAGCTGTAGCTTGTGGTCGTAAATTAGAATATTGACCACCAGGAATTTCATGTTGATACACTTCTGCAGTTCCCGATTTTAAACCAGATTCAAAAGGATAATAATATTCTCGAATGTCTTCCCAGTAATTAGAAAACTGATTTAAACTATTAATTTCAAAATCATGCGCTCTTTCATGATATCTCATCATTTCAATCATAGAATTGAAATTAGGCTGTGAAGTTAATCCTGATAAACCTCCTAAGGCAACATCGACAACATCTACGCCTGCTTCTATGGCTTTTAAATAGGTGGCAGATTGAATAGATGAAGTATCGTGCGTATGTAAATGTATCGGTAGTTTTACAGTGTCTTTTAAAGCGCCTACCAATTCAGATGCGGCATACGGAGTTAAAAGCCCTGCCATGTCTTTAATGGCGATCATATGAGCTCCTGCATTTTCAAGATCTTTCGCTAATTGTGTATAGTATGCAAGGTTGTATTTGGTTTGACTTGTATCTAAAATATTTCCGGTATAACTTATAGCAGCTTGGGCAATACCGGCTGTACTATTTCGCACATAATTGATGCTAGGCTCCATAGCTTTCACCCAATTTAATGAATCAAAAATTCTAAATACATCAATACCGTTTTCCCATGATTTAATTACAAATTTTTCAATTAAATTATCAGGATATGCTTTATAACCAACTGCATTCGAACCTCTTAAAAGCATTTGGAATAATATGTTAGGCATTGCTTTTCTAAGTTCCCTTAATCGAGTCCAAGGGCTTTCATTTAGGAATCGTAGGCATACATCAAAAGTTGCACCTCCCCACATTTCAATACTAAACGCATTGGGGTGATTTTTAGCAAAACTTTCAGCAACTTTTAGCATATCATATGAACGCATTCTAGTTGCTAATAATGATTGGTGAGCATCCCGAATGGTAGTGTCTGTATAATGGATTTTTGAATCGTTTTTAAGCCATGCACAAAATTTATCAGGCCCTAATTCAGTAAGTAAATCTTTGGTTCCTTTTGGATATTCTGATAATGAATTAAAACTAGGAATTACAGGTTCTCTGAATACTTTTGACTTGTCTACAAATTTTACATCAGGATTACCATTTACAATGATTTCACCTAAATAATTAATCACTTTTGAAGTACGATCTTGCGATAATCTTATTTTAAATAAGGAAGGAGTATTCTGAATAAAATTAACAGTAGATTTTCCTTCTTTAAATGTTTCATGTTGTATTACATTTTGAAGAAAATAGATATTTGTTTTTACTCCTCTAATTCTAAATTCTTTTAAAGCACGCGTCATTTTTCGCACTGCGCCATCTAATGTTCTTCCGTGAGCTGAAACTTTCACCAACATCGAATCAAAAAATGGACTTACATTATAGGATTGATAGATACTACCTGCGTCTAATCGAATTCCCATTCCTGACGCACTTCTATATGTGGTAATTGTGCCATAATCAGGGGTAAAATTGTTTTCAGGGTCTTCAGTGGTTACTCTGCATTGTAAAGCAAACCCATAGGTAGCTAAAGTATCTTGGGCATAAATTTTAATTTGTGTGTCGGATAATTTATACCCTCCAGCAACAAACAATTGAGTTTTTACCAAGTCAATACCAGTTACCATTTCTGTAACCGTATGCTCTACTTGAATTCTCGGATTTACTTCAATAAAATAGACATTATCGCTTTTGTCTATTAAAAATTCGACCGTTCCAATATTATTGTAATTGACTTCATTTGCAATTGCAAGGGCATATTTATAAAGATTTTCTTTTACTTTTTTTGAAATATTAAAAGAAGGGGCAATCTCGACAACCTTTTGGTGACGTCTTTGTACTGAGCAATCTCGTTCAAATAAATGACGAATGTTACCATGATTATCAGCTACGATTTGTACTTCTAAGTGTTTAGGGTCTTCTACATATTTTTCTAAAAACATGGTGTCATCTCCAAAAGCATTTAGAGATTCGTTTTTTGCAGAATCATAGTTTTTTTCTAAATCTTCTTGATTTCGAATAATTCTCATTCCTCTTCCACCTCCTCCAGAAGCAGCTTTTAGCATAAGAGGATAACCAATTGTATTTGCTTCAGAAAGGGCAACTTTTAAAGAAGTTAGTTTCTTTTTGTTTCCCTCTATAACAGGTACTTTACATTTAGTTGCTATTTTTTTAGCTGTAATTTTATCACCTAAAGCGTCCATAACTTCAGGGTTTGGTCCAATAAATATTAGTCCGTTTTTTGCACAAGCTCTAGCGAAATCTGAATTTTCAGAAAGAAATCCATAACCAGGATGTATGGCATCTACTTTTTTAGATAGTGCAAGATGTATTAATTCATCTATATTTAAATATGGTTTTAAGGGCTGATTGTTTTCACCTATTTGATAGGATTCATCTGCTTTGTATCGATGTTGAGAATACCGATCTTCATAGGTGTAGACTGCAACAGTCTTAATATTTAATTCGGTACAAGCGCGTAAAATTCTAATTGCAATTTCACTACGATTGGCAACCAAGACCTTTTTTATTTTCATGTGTCTATATTTATTGTTTTTTAAGGGTCACATGCTGTTCGCTATTAATCATTTCTTTGTGTGATAAAATACCTAACATGCTCGTTTCATTTTTTATTTTATTATATATGGATTTTCATTTTTATAATTTCTAACAACAAATGCAAGGGCGCCTTTTAATATTTCGCCCATGTTCGATGATTTTTTAAACTTAATGTCTTTTGTTAATTCAAATAAATCTGTTTTAAGCTGAGTTATTTTTTCGGGAGTTGAAATGTTGTCATTACGCATACATTTCAACAAGCCAGCTAATCTAGATTTTCCGTTTACAGCTCTTTTAGCTAAAAGGGATCGCTCTTCTTTTTTGTATTGCTCGATGGAGCTTTCCTGAAGTAACTCTAAAGTCATTTCAACAAGAATGTTGTTTTCTTTTAAATATTGAGGTTTGTACACTTTTATATTCCCTTCAAAACTTTGTTGGTCAAAATCGATGGCTCTTATTCTATATTCAATTTTGTCGAAATCATTTGTCAATACCATTACATAATTATACGATCTCATGTCTCCTAAAAGTCGAACAAAACATCGTTCATTGAACTTAACAAATTCTTTTGCTATTGTTTTTTTATCCTGAATAGAACAGTGTTCTAAATCATTTTCAATAAAATGATCGCCAGGAATCCCCGTAATATGTTCTTCAATTATAGTATCCTTATGTACTAAAAAATTAATGTGATTTGGAGATAATATATGCTCTAACTCTAAGCCATAGACTCTAGAAGCATCCGCTTTTTTAATATATAAAAACACATAATTATCATTTAATATATTTCGCACTTTAATTCTAAAGGGTTTTGTATTACCAAAAGTACAAAAATCGATACTGTCTATGCTGAGGTATGGAAGGCTAGAGTTACTACCATCACCATGCAAGATGGCGTACATTTTTTTTAAACTTAATTTAATTTCTTTGCTTTCTTGTTCTGTATAATAAGTGCTTAACCAAAGCGTGTCATTACCTTTTTTGTCATATATTTCAACCCCTCCTTGAAAGCGCAATAAATCATCATAATACACAGGAATTTTAATATTTCTCCCGTGTTTTGTAAGGTAATTTGAAAGCGCGTCTGTTATAGGGTAAGCTGGTTTTTTTTTTGAAATTAACTTTTCATTCATGGCCATTTGTAATCTCTTTAAAGATATTAAGAAAATATCTTTTATTAATGATTTCAGCAAGCAAAAAGTTTAATTTATTTCTAAAAAAATATTTTTTTGTTTTTTTAGAAATAAATTAAATAAATTTAGGGATACATGAGTTTATGCATGCCATGCAATTAGAAGCAAAACAAAGTAGAGATAGAGTTTCCTAAAGATTGGTAAAACTGTTTCAACATATTTTAAAACATTTAACAAACAAAGAAGGAAAAGATAAATTAGACGAAACTTAGAATTTAAAGAGTATTTCCCTCAACTTTATACCCATACACAAAAATCACTTAATTTTGCACACTATTAAAAAAGTGTACTATAATTACAAAATAAAGAGTAGTTAATTATTATAGAAATCAACTAATTTTGAGTAGTTAAGCTAGTAGGTTTTGTAAATTTTTTATTGTTTCTGTAGGGTTTTCAGAACGGAACACATAACTCCCAGCAACTAAAACATCTGCTCCTGCAGCTGCTAATTGTTTTGCGTTTTTATTAGTGACTCCGCCGTCAATTTGAATAAGTGTTGAAGCATTTTTTCTAAGAATCATTTCTTTTAGTTTTTCAACCTTTTCATAGGTATTCTCTATAAAACTTTGTCCACCAAAACCAGGATTAACACTCATAATACAAACAAGATCTATGTCATTTATAGTATCTTCTAGTAAAGATATATTAGTATGTGGATTTAATGCTACACCCGCTTTCATTCCTTCCCCTTTTATAGCCTGTAAGGTTCTATGAAGGTGATTACACGCTTCATAATGTACCGTAAGATAATTGACGCCTAAATCAGCGAAAGTCTTGATATAACGATCAGGATCAACAATCATTAAATGAGTGTCTAATATTTTAGTTGCATGTTGAGCGATGCTTTTTATAACAGGCATTCCAAAAGAAATATTTGGAACAAAAACTCCATCCATTACATCTAAGTGAAACCAATCTGCTTGGCTTTGGTTAACCATTTCTACATCACGTTGTAGGTTTCCGAAATCGGCTGCAAGAATAGATGGTGCGATAAGTGTTTTGCTCATAACATGCCCTTGTAGGGTGTTTTGTTTTAATAAATAAATGAATTGCAAAAGTAATAATAAAATCGCTGAGATTTAATAAGGAAACATAATTAAAGAAAAAACCTCCGGTAATCAGCCGGAGGTCATTCATCAATCAAAAAACGAACAGTATGAGAATTCTGAATTCACAGAATATACTGTTTGTTGCCGTAAAGGGAGTTAAATTATCCCAAGTATGTTTTTAAGATTTTACTACGAGACGTATGCTTTAATCTTCTAATCGCTTTCTCTTTAATTTGTCTTACACGCTCACGAGTAAGATCAAAAGTTTCGCCAATTTCTTCTAAAGTCATTGGGTGTTGTTCCCCTAAACCAAAATATAAACGTACTACATCTGCTTCACGAGGAGTAAGTGTTTCTAATGCTCGTTCAATTTCAGTACGCAAAGATTCGTGTAATAAGGCTCTATCTGGATTTGGAGATTCTCCACTACGAAGTACATCGTATAGGTTAGAATCTTCTCCTTCAACTAAAGGAGCATCCATCGATACGTGACGGCCAGAGTTTTTCATAGACTCTTTTACATCATTTATCGTCATGTCCAATTCTTTTGCGATCTCTTCAGCAGAAGGTGGACGTTCATGTGCTTGCTCTAAGTAAGCAAACATCTTGTTTATTTTATTGATACTACCAATCTTATTAAGTGGCAAACGTACAATTCTTGACTGTTCTGCTAATGCTTGTAGAATCGACTGACGAATCCACCAAACAGCATATGAAATAAATTTAAAACCACGAGTTTCATCAAAACGTTGCGCTGCTTTAATAAGACCAAGATTTCCTTCATTAATTAAATCAGGAAGTGTTAATCCTTGATTCTGGTATTGCTTAGCTACCGATACAACAAAACGTAAATTCGCTTTCGTTAATTTTTCTAAAGCAAGTTGATCACCAGCTTTAATTCGTTGTGCTAACTCTACTTCTTCGTCTGCGGTAATTAAGTCAACTTTTCCTATTTCTTGAAGATATTTGTCTAATGAAGCGGTTTCTCTGTTAGTAACCTGCTTGGTAATTTTAAGTTGTCT
The DNA here is from genome assembly GCF_047730175.1 of Candidatus Marifrigoribacter sp. Uisw_064. GTDB lineage: Bacteria > Bacteroidota > Bacteroidia > Flavobacteriales > Flavobacteriaceae > Marifrigoribacter. Next base: position 654,373 of record NZ_CP159833.1, on the reverse strand, counting down.
CATTTAAGAATACAAGTAGTTTTTTCACTTGCCTATATTATTATACGCAAAAACATAAGTAAATGTTACAAAAAGATTTAAGTTTATTTTTTTGGCGTTCCCTTTTAAGTAAAAAAACTTAAAAACGTCAGGCTTTCACAAGTCGCAATCAGAGATGTGCTCCAACAATTGCTCAATCCTTAACGCGGTTAGTCAAAAGGTTTACTTGCCATTTATAACTTCAGAAGCTGTAATTTAATGAGGTAAAAAATCAATTTTGTTTTATTTTTTTCTCTCCAAGAGCATTTAAATGTTAGAGGTAACTTAAATAGATATCTTGAAAAAGACACTTCATACCAATAAGTAGGTAGTTCATCTAATTTTTTTTTTGAAACAAAAGAATTCATCTAAGTTTAACGCAAGAGGAGAAAGCTGAAAATCCTTTAATAGAGTAAGCATTCATAAATATAACTAACTTATAATCAATTATGAAAAAATTATTTTTATTATTATTTGCATCTGTTTTAGTGCTTTCATGTACTAAAGATGTAGAATTAGTAGATTCTTCGGCAGACTTGTCGGCGACTCTTGCACAGTATGACGATACCAACATGGGTGTCTATAAAGGAGTTTTTACAACTCAAGGTACCTTAGAAAGAGGTATTTTAGAAATTAACATTACACCAAACAATGTAGGTGTAGCAACTTTAAAATTAACTTCTGGACAAAAAATTAATTTTATCGCAGACAGAACAATTGAAGCTGGTGCTGAAGTTCAAAACTTAGCATTTAGTTCTTCTTCTATTATGGCATCTTTTAAACTAAGTGCTGATTTAGATGGAGCAAATGTTCAAATATCTGATGTAGTATACAAAGGAATTACTTCTGGAGCTATTGCTGCTCATGAAACTTCTAGAGCACCTGTTGTGCCTATTACTGGAGTTTTAGCTTGTGATGATTGTGCTGCACACCCATTATTAGTTACAGGTGATACTGGAACTTTTAGTTTATTATATGTAGGCGATGGTTCTGCCGATGACACGATTACAGCTTTAGCTGATGTAGGAGTTATCGTTTCTGCTTCAGGTGGACAATCTGGATGTGGTGATAATGGAGACGGAACATCGTCTTGTACTATTTTTGGTGCAGCTGTTATTGGATCTAACGATATTGCATGGGATGGTACACATACCTACGATAATGTAGGTGATTGTTCTGAAGCTATTGGTGGATGGACTTTAACTTCTACCCATGGTTTCTTTGTGGGTTCATTTATTAGTGATGTAACTTGTGCTCCTGCAGCTCCAGCAAATGATACTTGTGCTACGGCAGAAGCTGCTGTTTGTGGAGGTTCTTATACTGGAAATACTGATACTGCTACTGACGAGGATGGAAATTATGGTCCTGACGTATGGTATTCTCTTACTGGTTTAACTGCTGGTGATGAAGTTACTGTTTCACTTTGTGGTGGATTAACTGATTACGATTCTCGTTTAGTAATATATGATGCATGTGGTGGAGCTGAGTTATTTAACTTAGATGATTCATGTGGATTACAGTCTGAGATTATTTACATTACAGATGGTTCAGATGTATTAGTATCTGTACAAGCGTTTAGTGCTGGAACTGGAAACTACGGTTTAGATATTACGTGTACTTCTCCTCCTGATGCTGATTGTGAGCAAGAAATTTTAACAAATGCTTTTGATAACGCTAGAGGTTATAATGTACAAAATAGTTGGGTTGTTGCTAATGATGTTATTGTAGCTGCTGATGAAAATTTCGATTTAACTCAAATAGTTATTGAAAGTTTTAATGGCCCTGGAGCAGTAGTACTTTCTGCAGATGTATCAATATATAGCGATGTAGCTGGTATACCAGGTGCTTTATTAAGCACAGAAACTTTAGCTCCTACTTCTGAGGTGAATATAGGTAGTAACTTTGGGCTTGATGTTAACGAAGTAACTTTTGATTTAACTCAACCTACCCTTTTAGGACAAGCAGGTACTACTACTACCTATTGGGTAGCGGTACAGGTTTCTAATAGTGATGCAGGTACTAGTTATTGGGGATTTAATGCAGCAGCTGCTCCTATAGGTGCTGGTCATGCATTTTCACCTGATGGTGGTGCTACATGGGATACTGCCTCTTTTACAGGTGATGGTGTTTACGTATTCTCAGGTACTTGTTCATCAATACCACCAGGTCAACAAAATACAGATCGCGCTACTTCTAAAAAAGTACAAAATCAAAGTATAATGAGTGCAGCTGATAGAGCTGAATCAATTAAAGCTAGTGCGCTTAAACAATAAATGTTTCAAAGCTTAAGCATAGTATTAAGCGTATTTTGAAATAGGTAATTTGTTGTCAAACAAATGTTTTTATTAATTTTAAAAGCCACCTCAATTTGGGGTGGCTTTTTGGTTTAAATAAGTTATCTCCTTTTGTACTTCTAGCAAATATGTATTGTTTTGTATAATACCTACACTTTAAATAAGCGCCTTTTGTAAAGCCAAAAGGGTGATCGTTCCCTTTTTAAGTAAAAAAACTTAAAAACGTCAGGCTTTCACAAGTCGCAATCAGAGATGTGCTCCAACAATTGCTCAATCCTTAACGCGGTTAGTCAAAAGGTTTACTTGCCATTTATAACTTCAGAAGCTGTAATTTAATGAGGTAAAAAATCAATTTTTTTTTATTTTTTTCTCTAGCAGTATTTAAATGTTAAATATTTGTTAAATATATATTTTAAAAGACACTTCATGCCAATAAGTAGGTAGTTCGTCTATTTTTTTTTTTGGAACAAAATAATTCATCTAATTTTGACGTAAGAGGAGGAAGCTGAAAATCCTTTAATAGAGTAAGCATTTTATAAATACCCCTAATCTATAACTAATTATGAAAAAATTATTTTTATTATTATTTGCATCTGTTTTAGTGCTTTCATGTACTAAAGATGTAGAATTAGCAGATTCTTCGGCAGACTTGTCGGCGACTCTTGCACAGTATGACGATACCAACATGGGTGTCTATAAAGGAGTTTTTACAACTCAAGGTACCTTAGAAAGAGGTATTTTAGAAATTAACATTACACCAAACAATGTAGGTGTAGCAACTTTAAAATTAACTTCTGGACAAAAAATTAATTTTATCGCAGACAGAACAATTGAAGCTGGTGCTGAAGTTCAAAACTTAGCATTTAGTTCTTCTTCTATTATGGCATCTTTTAAACTAAGTGCTGATTTAGATGGAGCAAATGTTCAAATATCTGATGTAGTATACAAAGGAATTACTTCTGGAGCTATTGCTGCTCATGAAACTTCTAGAGCACCTGTTGTGCCTATTACTGGAGTTTTAGCTTGTGATGATTGTGATGTTCATCCTTTTTTAGAAACAGGTGATACGGGTACTTTTAGTATCGTTTTTGTAGGAGATGGTACGGGTGATGACAGTGTTAATTGGTTAGCTGATGTTGGTGGTGTTGTTAATGGAACAGGAAATCAAGCTTCTTGTACACCTATTGGAGCTCAAATGGATTGTGTAATTTCTGGAGGAATTACAATTGGAGCTAATGTAGTTGATTGGAATGGTATACATACTTATAATACTTCTTCAGATTGTTCTGATGCTTCTGGTACATGGTCATTGGCTTCTGGTAACTATGGTAATTTTACTGGAACATTTACTAGTGATGTAACTTGTGCTCCTGCAGCTCCAGCAAATGATACTTGTGCTACGGCAGAAGCTGCTGTTTGTGGAGGTTCTTATACTGGAAATACTGATACTGCTACTGACGAGGATGGATTTTATGGCCCTGACGTATGGTATTCTCTTACTGGTTTAGTTGCTGGTGCAGAAGTTACTGTTTCACTTTGTGGTGGATTAACTACTTACGATTCTCGTTTAGTTATATATGATGCATGTGGTGGAGTTGAGTTATTCAACTTAGATGATTCATGTGGTCTTCAATCTGAGATTATTTACACTACAGATGGTTCAGATGTATTAGTATCTGTACAAGCGTTTAGTGCTGGAACTGGAAACTACGGTTTAGATATTACGTGTACTTCTCCTCCTGGTGCTGATTGTGAGCAAGAAATTTTAACAAATGCTTTTGATAACGCTAGAGGTTATAATGTACAAAATAGTTGGGTTGTTGCTAATGATGTTATTGTAGCTGCTGATGAAAATTTCGATTTAACTCAAATAGTTATTGAAAGTTTTAATGGCCCTGGAGCAGTAGTACTTTCTGCAGATGTATCAATATATAGCGATGTAGCTGGTATACCAGGTGCTTTATTAAGCACAGAAACTTTAGCTCCTACTTCTGAGGTGAATATAGGTAGTAACTTTGGGCTTGATGTTAACGAAGTAACTTTTGATTTAACTCAACCTACCCTTTTAGGACAAGCAGGTACTACTACTACCTATTGGGTAGCGGTACAGGTTTCTAATAGTGATGCAGGTACTAGTTATTGGGGATTTAATGCAGCAGCTGCTCCTATAGGTGTTGGTCATGCATCTTCTGGTGATAATGGTGCTACTTGGATTCTTCCTGGAGGTGAAGGTGTGTACGTATTCTTAGGTACTTGTTCACCAATACCACCAGGTCAGCAAAATACAGATCGCTCTACTTCTAAAGAAGTACAAAATAAAAATATGGATAGTGCAGCTGATAGAGCTGAATTAATTAAAGCTAGTACTCTTAAACAATAAATGTTTCTAAACTTAAGCTTACTATTAAGCGTAAGTTGAAATAGGTAATTTGTTACCAAACAAGTGATTTATATTAATTTTAAAAGCCACCTCAATTTGAGGTGGCTTTTTGGTTTAAATAAGTTATCTCCTTTTGTACTTCTAGCAAATATGTATTGTATAATACCTACACTTTAAATAAGCGCCTTTTGTAAAACCAAAAGGGTGATCGTTCCCTTTTTAAGTAAAAAAGCTTAAAAACGTCAGGCTTTCACAAGTCGCAACCAGAGATGTGCTTCAACAATTGCTCAATCCTTAACGCGGTTAGTCAAAGGGTTTACTTGCCATTTATAACTTCTGAAGCTGTAATTTAATGAGGCAAAAATCAATTTTTTTTTATTTTTTTCTCTCCAAGAGCATTTAAATGTTAAATATTTGTTAAATATATATTTTAAAAGACACTTCATACCAATAAGTAGGTAGTTCGTCTATTTTTTTTTTTGGAACAAAATAATTCATCTAATTTTAACGTAAGAGGAGGAAGCTGAAAATCCTTTAATAGAGTAAGCATTTTATAAATATCCCTAATCTATAACTAATTATGAAAAAATTATTTTTATTATTATTTGCATCTGTTTTAGTGCTTTCATGTACTAAAGATGTAGAATTAGCAGATTCTTCGGCAGACTTGTCGGCGACTCTTGCACAGTATGACGATACCAACATGGGTGTCTATAAAGGAGTTTTTACAACTCAAGGTACCTTAGAAAGAGGTATTTTAGAAATTAACATTACACCAAACAATGTAGGTGTAGCAACTTTAAAATTAACTTCTGGACAAAAAATTAATTTTATCGCAGACAGAACAATTGAAGCTGGTGCTGAAGTTCAAAACTTAGCATTTAGTTCTTCTTCTATTATGGCATCTTTTAAACTAAGTGCTGATTTAGATGGAGCAAATGTTCAAATATCTGATGTAGTATACAAAGGTATTACTTCTGGAGCTATTGCTGCTCATGAAACTTCTAGAGCACCTGTTGTGCCTATTACTGGAGTTTTAGCTTGTGATGATTGTGCTGCACACCCATTATTAGTTACTGGTGATACTGGTACTTTAAGTTTTATTTATGTAGGTGATGGATCTGCAGATGATTCTTTGACTGCTATGGTAGACGTAGGAGTTATCTTAAGCAATGGTGGTTCTCAATCTGGATGTGTTGATGGTGGTGCTACTACTACTTGTGATATAGATGGTGGTGGAACTTTTGGTTCTAACGTTGTTGCATGGAATGGAACTCATACCTACGATAATGTAGGTGACTGTTCTGAAGCTGCTGGTACTTGGTCTTTAGTTTCTGGTAACCACGGTTCTTTTACTGGTACTTTTACTAGTGATGTAACTTGTGCTCCTGCAGCTCCAGCAAATGATACTTGTGCTACGGCAGAAGCTGCTGTTTGTGGAGGTTCTTATACTGGAAATACTGATACTGCTACTGACGATGATGGATTTTATGGCCCTGACGTATGGTATTCTCTTACTGGTTTAGTTGCTGGTGCAGAAGTTACTGTTTCACTTTGTGGTGGATTAACTACTTACGATTCTCGTTTAGTTATATATGATGCATGTGGTGGAGTTGAGTTATTCAACTTAGATGATTCATGTGGTCTTCAATCTGAGATTATTTACACTACAGATGGTTCAGATGTATTAGTATCTGTACAAGCGTTTAGTGCTGGAACTGGAAACTACGGTTTAGATATTACGTGTACTTCTCCTCCTGGTGCTGATTGTGAGCAAGAAATTTTAACAAATGCTTTTGATAACGCTAGAGGTTATAATGTACAACAAAGTTGGGTTGTTGCTAATGATGTTATTGTAGCTGCTGATGAAAATTTCGATTTAACTCAAATAGTTATTGAAAGTTTTAATGGCCCTGGAGCAGTAGTACTTTCTGCAGATGTATCAATATATAGCGATGTAGCTGGTATACCAGGTGCTTTATTAAGCACAGAAACTTTAGCTCCTACTTCTGAGGTGAATATAGGTAGTAACTTTGGGCTTGATGTTAACGAAGTAACTTTTGATTTAACTCAACCTACCCTTTTAGGACAAGCAGGTACTACTACTACCTATTGGGTAGCGGTACAGGTTTCTAATAGTGATGCAGGTACTAGTTATTGGGGATTTAATACAGCAGCTGCTCCTATAGGTGCTAATCATATATGGTCTGGTGATAATGGTATTACTTGGGAAAATCAAGTAGGTGATGGTGTGTACAAATTCTCAGGTACTTGTTCATCAATACCACCAGGTCAACAAAATACAGATCGCGCTACTTCTAAAAAAGTACAAAATCAAAGTATAATGAGTGCAGCTGATAGAGCTGAATCAATTAAAGCTAGTTCGCTTAGACAATAAATGTTTCAAAGCTTAAGCATAGTATTAAGTGTATTTTTAAATAGGTAATTTGTTACCAAACAAATGATTTATAATAATTTTAAAAGCCACCTCAATTTGGGGTGGCTTTTTGGTTTAAATAAGTTATCTCCTTTTGTACTTCTAGCAAATATGTATTGTTTTGTATAATACCTACACTTTAAATAAGCGCCTTTTGTAAAGCCAAAAGGGTGATCGTTCCCTTTTTAAGTAAAAAAGCTTAAAAACGTCAGGCTTTCACAAGTCGCAATCAGAGATGTGCTTCAACAATTGCTCAATCCTTAACGCGGTTAGTCAAAAGGTTTACTTGCCATTTATAACTTCTGAAGCTGTAATTTAATGAGGCAAAAATCAATTTCGTTTTATTTTTTTCTCTAGCAGTATTTAAATTTTAGAACTCTATGTGTTATATACAGATGTTAGCGTTTTTTTTGGACAATTAATTTATAAAAATAGAAATTAAAGATTTACCCCATGCTTAAGTTGTGTATTGCTTCTCAAATCAACATAAAACATAACTATTATGAAAACAAACATTAGATTATTTGGGTTTTTAGTATTTACAGCTTTAATTTTTTCAGCCTGTGCAACTAAAGAAAAAGAGGAAGTTAAGGAAGTTATTGATATGGATAAGGTTAGGGTCGAAATCCAAGCAATGGAAGATGCCTATGCTGCAGGTCAAAAAGCGAAAGATGCAATACATTGCATAAGTTTTTGTCAACAGGTTAAATAGTAACTGTTTTTAATTCCTGAAATTAAAATAGAATAATTAAAGATATAAAAAAAAGCCCATCAAAAATTTGATGGGCTTTTAAATATAGTAAGAATTAAAAAATTATTCTTCTTTCTTATCTTCTCTAGGCTTTCTATCGTCACGTCTGTTATCACGTCCGCGATTATCTCTACCTCTGCTATCACGTCCACCAGAACGCTTATCGTCTCTTGGTGGTCTCTCTACAAAACCTTCAGGTTTTGGTAAGATCGCTTTACGAGATACTTTCTCCTTACGAGTACGTTTGTCAATACCAAAGTACTTCACGTCAAAAACATCACCCATGTTTACTACATCGCTAACATTTTCTGTACGTTCCCAAGCTAACTCAGAAACATGTAATAATACTTCGTTTCCTGGAGCATCCAAATATTCAACTACCGCACCAAAATCTAACATCTTGATTACTTTAACTTCGTATATACTCCCAACGTCTGGTTTAAATAAGATAGAATCTATTTTTGCCATAACAGCATCAATACCTTCTCTTCCAACACCTAAGATTTCAACAATTCCTTCTTCAGTTATTGGATCTTCGTTAATAACGATCGTCGTCTCAGTTTCCTTTTGCATTTCCTGAATCACTTTTCCACCAGGTCCAATTAAGGCTCCAATAAATTCGTTAGGAACACGTCTTGTTACCATGGTAGGAGCATGATCTTTAACATCTGCATTTGGTGCAGCAATTGTTTCAGTCAATTTCTCTAAGATATGTAAACGACCAGCACGTGCTTGTTGAAGCGCGTTAACTAAAATCTCGTATGATAATCCTTTTACTTTAATATCCATTTGGCAAGCCGTGATACCATCTGCAGTACCCGTTACTTTAAAATCCATGTCTCCTAAGTGATCTTCATCACCTAAAATATCAGATAATACCGCATACTTTCCAGAATCAGCATCTGAGATTAATCCCATTGCAATACCAGAAACTGGTTTTTTCATTTGCACTCCAGCATCCATTAAAGCCATAGTTCCTGCACATACAGTAGCCATAGAAGATGAACCGTTAGATTCTAAAACTTCAGATACTATACGTACTGTGTAAGGACAATCGTCAGGAATCATTCCTTTTAAACCACGTTGTGCTAAATTACCATGTCCAACTTCTCTACGAGAGGTTCCACGAATTGGTCTAGCTTCACCTGTACAAAAAGGAGGGAAGTTATAATGTAAATAGAAATTTTCCTCACCTTCATGAGATGGCATATCTATTTTGTTTGCATCTCTAGAAGTTCCTAAAGTAACTGTAGCTAATGCTTGAGTTTCTCCACGAGTAAATACAGAAGAACCGTGTGTTGAAGGTAAATAATCAACTTCACACCAGATTGGTCTGATTTCGTCAGTCTTACGACCATCTAAACGTAATCCTTCATTTAAGGTAAGATCACGAATTGCAGCTTTTTCAGCTTTGCGGTAATAATCAGAAACTAAACCACCGTAATCTTCCATTTCTTCTTCGGAAAACGTTGCTTTAATATCTTCTTTAATTTCTTTAAATGCAGCAGTTCTTTCATGTTTAGCAGATCCAGCTTTTGCAATAGCATACACTTTATCATAAGCCATGTCATGAATTTTCTTAGCTAAATCATCTTCTTTTCTTTCCCCGTCATATTCACGAACTTCTTTCTTTCCAAATGCTTCAGCTAATCTTAATTGAGCAGCACATTGAACTTTAATAGCTTCGTGTGCAAATTTAATTGCATCAGCCATTTCTTCTTCAGAAATTTCATCCATTTCACCTTCTACCATCATTACTGAATCGGCAGAAGCACCAATCATCATATCTAAATCAGATTCTAATAATTGAGCACGTGTTGGGTTAATAACAAATTCGCCATTTACACGACCAACTCTAGCTTCAGAGATAGCACATTCAAATGGGAAATCTGATAATTGAATTGCAGCAGAAGCCGCTAATCCTGCCATTGCATCTGGCATTACATTTTCATCGTGAGACATTAACTGAATCATCACTTGTGTTTCAGCTGTATAATCTTTTGGGAATAAAGGACGTAATACACGATCCACTAAACGCATTGTTAATACTTCACCGTCGCTAGGTCTAGCTTCTCTTTTAAAGAAACCACCTGGATAACGTCCGGCAGCTGCAAATTTTTCACGGTAATCTACCGTTAAGGGTAGAAAATTTAAGTCTTTTTGTTCGTAGTTTGAAACTACAGTACAAAGCATCATACATTTACCTGATTGTACTACTACAGATCCATGTGCCTGTTTTGCTAATTTTCCTGTTTCGATAGAAATTTCTCTTCCATCACCAAGGTCTATGACCTCTCTAAAAACTTTTGGAATCATACATTGTTTTTTTGTCTGCAATGAGCAGACGGATTATACTTTGGTCATCATTCGAACAGTTTGATCGAAAGCGGTTGTGTTGTTGTGTGTAGTTATACCACTTATTCTATGAAATTACTTACATAAATTTATTCTTTTCTGCTTGTATTTCAAGATAAAAAGAAACCATAGCTATGCTTAATTTTCCTCTTTCATTCAAACAAAAGATAGTTTGTTTTTTGTAAGTGTAAATTCAAAGAACAAAGGTACTTGACCAATGAAAAACCAATAGGTAGCTTTTCTATTTTTTCTGAAATGAATTCAGAACTTTTAATTCATAAAAATAAAATGGGGCATAAAGCCCCATTCAATTATTACTTACGTAATTTTAATTCTTTTACTATTGCACGATATCTTAGTACATCTTTTTTCATTAAGTAGTCTAAAAGAGATCTTCTTTTTCCTACTAACATTACCAAAGAACGTTCTGTATTGTAGTCCTTATGGTTGGTTTTAAGATGTCCTGATAGATGCTCAATACGATGAGTGAACAATGCAATTTGTCCTTCTGCAGAACCGGTATCTGATTTAGATTTTCCGTGTTTTGCAAAAATTTCTTCTTTAAATTCTGGTGTTAAATACATTCCAATATTTATTTAAATGATTTTTATGTAAAGACTACCGCTATGGTAATCAGGCGGCAAAAATACAAAATCTTATTAATATTAGAGAAATTATAGAGAATTTTTATTAATTCAAATTGGTTTTAAAACTTTTTTGCATTTTTCAAGTCCTATCAGGTATAAACCTTTAAAAATTAATATCATGTATGTAAAAAAAATAAGCAAAACCATTGTTGTTTTACTAAGTGTTTTAGTAGTGTTTACTTCTTGTAGCGAAGATACTGAAAGTGAGGTAACCGACTCAAATGCCGATTTAACTTTAGAGCAAAGTAAACAGGCAGCTAAAACAGACGAAGTTTCTACAAAAGCATTTAATATCATAGAAACTGCTTTTATAGAAAATGAAGAGGAAAAAGGAGCTACCACAAGTTTATTTTCAGATTGTGTAGAGATTACAATAAGTGCTGAAAATGACATAACCTTTATCATCTTAGATTTCGGATTTGGATGTGAATTAAATAATGGAAATATAGTTGCTGGAAAAATCCACATCTCATATACACCTATTCAAAATGATACCCGAAATATTACCTATTCTTTTGAAGATTTTTATATAAATTCAAGAGGAATTGAAGGAGGAGGAACTATTTTTAGAGAACATAGTAATGCTTCAGGTAATCCTCAATCTACCTTGCATAAAAATATAGTGGTGACTTTTGAATCCGGTCTTGTGGCAACAGTTGATGGAGTTAGAGTTAGAGAGTGGGTCGAAGGAGTAGGATCGGGAACCTGGATGGATAATGTTTACTTGGTGACAGGGAATTGGACTGCTGATTTTAGTTCAGGTTTTTCAAGATCTGTACTTGTAACTTATTCTTTAAGACGTGAAGCTACTTGTCAATTTTTTGTAAGTGGAACGGTAGATGTTAGTAGAAATGATATTTCAGGCACCTTAAATTATGGTGATGGAACTTGTGATAATACAGCTATTTTAACTGTAAATGGCAATGAATATATTATTACACTTCAGCATTAAAAAAAAATAAATTCATAAAAAAAGCTACTCAATTGAGTAGCTTTTTTTTGTTATGCTTTAATTACTCTAATAGGTCTATTTAGTATTAAATCTAAATACTGATTGATTCTTATTTTTAAATCTTTACGATGTGTAATAAAATCTAAAAACCCATGTTCTTGTAAAAATTCGGCTCTTTGAAAGCCTTCGGGAAGTTCTTTTCCCGTAGTGTCTCTAACTACTCTAGGTCCAGCGAAAGCAACTAAGGCTCCAGGTTCACTGATATTTATATCACCTAACATTGCAAATGATGCTGTAGTACCTCCTGTGGTAGGGTCAGTACATAATGAGATGTAGGGGATTTTTGCTTCTGCTAATTGTGCTAGTTTCACACTCGTCTTAGCTAATTGCATTAATGATAATGCTGCTTCCATCATTCTAGCTCCACCACTTTTTGATATAATCATTAAAGGGATTTTGTTTTTCAATGAATATTCTGCAGCTCTTGCAATTTTTTCACCTACAACACTTCCCATGGAACCGCCAATAAACCCAAAATCCATACAAGCAATAACTAAATCTTCTCCCATTGATTTACCAACAGCAGTACGAACAGCATCGCTTAATTTAGTTTTTTCGGTGGCATCTTTTAGACGTTGTGTATATTTTTTAGTGTCTTCAAATTTTAGAGGATCTTTTGAGGTTATCTCTTTATCAAATTCCTTAAATTTATTGTCATCAAATAATATTTCGAAATATTCTTTGCTTCCAATACGAACATGATAGCCATCTTCTGGGCTTACGTAAAAATTCTTTTCTAACTCTTTAGTGTCTATTACTTTTCCTGTAGGAGATTTATACCAAAGCCCTTTAGGGACATCTTTTTTCTCTTCTGTAGGAGTATGTATTCCTTTTTTAGTTCTTTTAAACCAACTCATAATATATAATTTTGGTTATAATGTATTTATATTGTTAAGATCTTCAAAAGCTTGTTTTAGCCTTTTTCTAAAAGTAGCTTCGCCTTCACGTAACCATTTTCTTGGATCATAATATTTTTTATTAGGAATTTCATCTCCGTCAGGATTTCCAATTTGAGTTCTTAGGTATTCTATATTATTGTTCATATAATCACGAACTCCTTCAGAGAAAGCAAATTGTAAATCAGTATCTATATTCATTTTTATAACACCATAACCAATTGCTTCACGAATTTCTGCGACTGAAGATCCACTTCCGCCGTGAAAAACAAAATCAATAGGGTTAGGTCCCGTGTTGTATTTTTTCTGAACAAATTCTTGCGAATTTTTTAATATAATAGGAGTAAGCTCAACATTTCCTGGTTTGTAAACACCGTGTACATTTCCGAAAGCTGCTGCAATTGTAAACTTGTCACTAACTTTCATTAATTCCTCATACGCATATGCTACTTCTTCAGGTTGCGTATAAAGCTTAGATGAATCAACATCACTATTGTCTACACCATCTTCTTCTCCTCCAGTGATTCCTAATTCAATTTCTAAAGTCATGCCTATTTTAGACATTCTTTCTAAATATCTTTTACAAATTTCTATGTTTTCTTCGATAGGTTCTTCTGAAAGATCTATCATATGAGAACTATATAAAGGAATACCAGTTTCTTTATAATGTAATTCACCAGCATCTAATAAACCATCAATCCATGGCAATAATTTTTTAGCACAATGGTCTGTATGAAGAATTACAGTTGCACCGTACACTTTTGCTAATTCATGAACATGTTTAGCTCCGGCAACACCTCCAGCGATAGCAGCTTGTTGATTTTCATTTGAAAGGCCTTTACCTGCATTGAAATGAGCTCCTCCATTTGAAAATTGAATGATAACTGGAGAATTTAATGAAGCTGCTGTTTCTAATACAGCATTAACTGTACTAGAACCTGTTACATTTACAGCGGGTAATGCAAATCCTTTTTCCTTTGCATATTGATGTATTTTTTGAATTTCTTTACCTGTTGCTACTCCGGGTTGAATTGTATGACTCATTAAATTTTAGTTTTAGCAAAAATAATAAATAATTGTGTTAAAAAGGATAGTTAATACCTATGTTATAAACAGCGTTACTAAAATTATAATCTTTAAACCATCTTTCTCCCTTTATCCTTGATGGGTCGTAGGTCTTAAATCCAACATCTAAGCGAATTACAAAAAAACCAAAATCATATCTTAATCCTAATCCTGAGGCAACTGCTATATCTCGAAGATCTGATAAACTTGTAAAGCGAGATGCTTCATCATCGACATTATCCATAGCATTCCAAATATTACCTGCATCAACAAAAAAGGCTCCTTTTATAGCTCCAATAATTGTATATCTATATTCGGCATTGAACGCTATTTTTAAATTTGCTTCATTAAATTCGTTGACGCTACCACTACTTCCGGGGCCTAAGTCGTATGGTTGCCACCCTCTGTTGTCATTTGCGCCTCCTGCAAAATAACTACGTGTAAAGGGGATGCTATTACTATTTCCGTATGGGATAGCGATACCAGCAAAAGTACGAAATGCTAAAATATTATTGTGATCTAAATCCCAGTGTTTTATATATTCACCTTCAATTTTTGCATATTGCGAAAATGTAACTCCTAAAATATTAAAATTTCCAGTGTCATTTTTTTCTAATCCAGAAATATTTGAAACGCCTCTTAATAAATTTCCAACAGATTCAATTTTACCTCTTAGCCTAGAAAAATTTTTGTCGTTTAAATTTTCTCGAGTATCACGAGTCCAAGAAAAACTTGTAGCGAATATTAAATTGTCTTCAGTTAATCGTTCTTTACGTTCGTCTATGTTTCTTATAGACACAAAACTAGAAGCGCTGTTTGTTATTCCTGAAATGTTTCCATTTAAAGCATCATTAATGAAATTATTGGCTCCTTCTGGGATTATTAAATTGAGTTCATTATTTGTATTTAAAGAATAATAATCTGGGTTGATACTGCCAGGATTATTAAGTTCATTCAGTTGTGCGACTTCATTTAATTGAGAAAATGAGTTCTGATACACATTAAAATAGTTGCTTGAATTTAAGTTTCTAACATACTGAACATTCATTAAATCTAATCGATTGGTAATAATTTTTGAAGGTTTCCAACGATAATTAAAAGAAGCATTAATATTCTGTCTATCCAAACCAATATTGTTTTGAACGTTAATCCCTATACTAATTGAAGTTGAGGGAGACATGTATTTTGGAATCCAGCGTTCAGTTTTTATTGGAAAAAGTATTCTAGGAAATGATAATTTTACATCACCTCCTACATCAGAAATATTAAAAAAAGTATTTTCACTGTCTGCAGCATCTTTTGAAGAACCTATACTTCCTCTAGCTGAGATTTCTAAAATTTCAGCTCCTCTAAACACATTTCGTATTAAAAAGGAGGTGCTAAAACCAACTCCCAATTGCTGAATGGTTGAGGTATAGGTATCAAAATTAACATCGAATGTGTATTTCTTTCTAGGAGAAAGTAAAATAGTAGTAATTAATCCTGTTCCTGTAGTATCATTAGGATCTTCTTGGTAACTTATATTTGGATATTTAAATATTCGTAAATCTCCAATTTGATTGTAAGTTAAAGTTCGGTCAATGTCTTTAAAGATTTCACCGGGTATGATTGCTATAGCATCCGTAATTGCTTTAGGGCGAAACTTTAAATCTTCATAATTAAAAAGCTTATACCCATTAAATGAGGTAGAATCAGCAATTGATTTATTTCTATTTGCGAATGAAAAATCAGTAACAATTCGAACTTCAGTTATATGATGTGCTTTAAAAGGTTCGGTGTAAACGGTGTCATTTTTTGTATATGATCTGTCGGGTATCACATAATCAATATTTACCTTATGACCTGTATTTACAGTATCTGCATCAAAACCAACATAATCTTGATCAAAATAATACAAGCCAGAATTTCTGAATTGTAGTGTTAATCGATCCCTTTCATTTATAAAATCATTTGTAGCAAATTGTTTGCCGGGCTCTATAAATGACTGACTCTTAGTCATTTTATATAATGAATCAACTATGGGGGAACTTATTTTTTCTGAAATGGAATCTATTACATATGGTTTTTTCGGTGTAATAGTATAAGTGATTGATGCTCTTTTTCTATCTGTTTTTTCTATTGTATAATCTACTTCTCTATTAAACCAGCCAAAACTATAATAGTAATCCTTTAATCGTTTAACAGATTTTTCAATTTTTTTCTCGTCAATAATAACAGGAGCATTACCAGATTTTTGCAGCCATTTATTAAAAGCAACATAACTTCTTCCTAATTTATCTACTTGCTTTTTTGAAAGAAATTTAATTAAACGCGCTTCTCGTTCTGGCTTTTTGTGAAGCCATTTTTGATACGTTGAATCGGGTTGTTGTTTTGCTAAATTATAAATATGCAATCCAACGGGAATTGTAAATAATTTCGGATTCGGTTTTTGATATAACTGACTGTATACTTTTGCGTCTTTAACAGCGCTACTATCTACTTTAATAGTATTTTTAGTTAGAAGGTATTGATCATTATTTAGGTGTTTAACAGCATCACACGAAAATAAAAGTGTCGTTAATACTAAAAATAATGATATTTTTGCGAGACGTGGGTTCAAGTGAAATGTTTTCTTGTTCAAAAATACAAGTTTTTGCTAAGTAAAAGTCAAATAAAATTAATAACGAGTTTACAACAAAAAAAGTACCGTGATATTTCTGGTCTTTTTGTTGCAGAAGGACCTAAAGTTATTAATGAGTTTATAGATGCTCAATTTGAAGTACATTCTTTGTATGCATTGGAAAATGCTGATATACAGCAAAATAATGCTGAAATTGTTTCAAAAGAAGAATTAAAAAAAATAAGTTTTCTCAAAAATGCTAATTCTTCATTAGCGGTGTTTAAAATTTCGAAAGAAAAAAATATTTCAGAAAAAGGTCTTATAGTTGCGTTAGATGCGATTAGGGATCCAGGAAATTTAGGGACTATCATTCGATTATGCGATTGGTTTGGGGTACATCAAATAATATGTTCTAAAGACACTGTCGATTGTTATAATCCAAAAGTGATTCAAGCAACCATGGGCTCTATTTCTAGAGTAAATGTTGTGTATACTGATTTATCTGAAACCATAGAAAACACAACAATCCCTGTATACGGGGCTTGTATGGAAGGTTCTAACGTTTATAGAAAAGAATTACCGCAAAATGCAATTATTGTCCTTGGAAATGAAGGGAAAGGCATATCTGAAGAAATAATGAATTTACTTTCTGAAAAAATTACTATTCCAAAATTTGGAAATCTACAAAAAACCGAAAGTTTAAATGTTGCTATGGCAACGTCTATTCTTTTAAGTGAATTTAAACGATCTACTGAAAAGTAAAGTTAATAAATACTCCTCTAGTAAGCATTTTGTCTATGTTCTCGGTCCAAGGACTATTCGGGTCATTATCGTAAACAAGTTCATTGCTTAATGCAAATACACCACGAATTGATGGTGTGAACTTAAAGTAATATAGGTAGAAATCAACACCAAAACCTAATTCATAATAGGAAGTATTTTTGGTGGTTCTAAACTGTCCTTGAAAATTATCTTCAGGATTTTCCTCATTACTCGAAAGATTTATAGAAGTAGATACTCCTCCTACTATAAAGGGTTTGATATTATTAATTCTTTTCGTTGAAAATTTTAATAATAATGGGATGTGTATATAAGTCGATTTTACCTCTCTTAAGAAATCTCTTTCTTCTAATAGCCTTGGGAAAGTTAAGTTTCTTTGTGTAAAAATAATACCTGGTTCTAATCGAAGATTTACATAATCATTAATCCTCATGTCTCCTATTAAACCTACATTAAATCCAGCTTCTCCACTTACAACAACATCGGTATTATCATCTTCAAATTGATTAAGATAATCAAACTTGAAATCGTAACTATTGAAGCCTAGAAAATACCCCCATGTTAAAAATCGTTCGTCAAAATTTTCTTGGTTGGTCAATTTTTCTTTACTAAACATTTGTGCTTGAGCACTTTCAGCTAGGAACAATAAAGAGAGAATTAATAATAAATGTTTCATGTATCTATAATATTTTTTTAGCGATCGCATGCTGCCTACCTGCCGCAGGCAGGTTTGCTGTGAATCAACTCGTTGGGTGATGAATTTTTCAGCATGCTCGTTTCATAATTATTTAGTAGCGGTATAAATGGTTGCCACCCCTAAAGTTTGAGGTTTATTTTCCACACTTATAAACCCAATTTTTTGTAAAATATTGTTAAGCTTTTTTCCATGAGGAAAAACCGCAGCACTTTCACTTAAATATGTATAGGCAACTTTATCTTTTGAAAATATTTTTCCGATAAAGGGTAGCAATGTTTTTGAATAAAAATAATAGCCTTGTTTAAATGGGAATTTTTTAGGTACAGATGTTTCAAGAATAATAAAAATCCCCTGTGGTTTTATAACTCTATAAATTTCTGAAAGACCTTTTTCTAGGTGTTCAAAATTTCTAATACCGAAAGAAACTGTGATGGCTTCAAATGAATTATCTTCAAAAGGCAATGCTTCAGAATCACCTTTGATAAATTGAACTTTTTCAGAAATAGGCGTTCCTTTAATTTTATTTTTAGCGACAGATAACATGCCTTCAGAAATATCTAATCCAATAATTTTTGAAGCATTCGTTTTTTCAGCAAATTTAATAGCTAAATCACCTGTTCCTGTAGCAATATCAAGAACGCTTTCAGGATTTTTATTTTGTATTAATTTTAAAACTTTTTTACGCCATTTAATATCAATACCGAACGATATAACACGATTTAGTCCATCGTAATTACCAGAAATGGTATCGAACATTTTTTCTACTTGCTCTTTTTTATTAAGAGTTGAATCTCTATAAGGTGTAATTTTTTTTTCCATAAAGTAAAACGGCAGTAAAATTACGATTTTTTTGTCTTCATTGCTATGTTTATTAAAAATAGATGGCATATTAAAAATGTGTTACCTATATTAAATTTCAATACCTTTGTTCTACTTATTGAGTACAACTTGTTATGAAACAAGCATGTTAAATTTTTTATAATCTATAGGAAACATTACTAGCGAACAGCAAGTATCTGCTATAAAACAATAAATAGAGACACATGAAAATTATTATTGCAGGTGCTGGTGAAGTAGGTTTTCATTTGGCTAAACTTCTTTCTTTTGAGTCCCAAGACATAACTTTAATAGACACCGACAGAGAATCTCTTGCGAATGCTGATTCCCGCTTAGATATTAGAGTTTCTAGAGGAAATGCAACATCGATTTCAGTTTTAAAAGACGCAAATGTAAATTCTACAGATTTATTTATTAGTGTTACTTCTAGTGAAACGACCAATATTACTGCCTGTGTCTTAGCGAAACAATTAGGGGCGAAAAAAACCATTGCTAGAATTTCGAATACAGAATTTATTAAAAATAAAGATGAGATAGGTTTTAAGAAAATAGGAATTGATGAATTAATTTCTCCTGAATCCCTAGCAGCAAGCGAAATTGAATTATTGTTAAACCAAAGTGCTTTTAATGATACTTTTGAGTTTGAGGGTGGAGCACTAATCATGATTGGACTTATTTTAAATAGAACAACTGCCTTTGTTGGAAAAACAGTTAGAGAAGTTGCAGAGATATACAACGATTTATATTACGTGCCAATTGCAATACAAAGATATGGCACACAATATACCTTAATCCCAAGAGGCGATACTCAATTTAAAGAAGGAGATCAAGTATACTTTATTACCACAAAAAAAGGAGTTGATGAAATATATAAGCTAACAGGAAAAGCACGCGAAGAATTAAAAAATGTAATGATTTTAGGCGGAAGTCAGATTGGTTTTAAAACGGCAAGAGACCTTTGCAAACATAATTTCAAAGTAAAATTAATTGAAAAAAATAAAGAAAAAGCTTTTGAAATTGCTGATGATGTACCCGCGTGTCTTGTGATTCAAGGAGATGGTAGGAATGTTGAATTATTGCAAGAAGAGTCTATAGGAGAAATGGATGCTTTTATCTCAGTTACGGGTAATAGTGAAACAAATATAATGTCTTGCCTAGTAGCGAAATCTAAAGGTGTTAAGAAAACAATTGCTCTGGTAGAGAATATGGATTATTTTCAACTATCTCAATCCATTGGGATTGATACTTTAGTGAATAAAAAGTTATTAGCTGCAAATAATATATTTAGATATGTTAGAAAAGGTGAGATTGTTGCCATGACCAAGCTAAATAATATGAATGCTGAAATATTAGAATTTGAAGTTACACCCACCTCTTTAGTTTGTAATAAAATTATTCGTGATTTGAAAATTCCGAGATCTGCAATTATTGGAGGAGTAATTAGAGATGGCCTTGGCTTAATTGCATTGGGAGATTTTAAAATTATAAATGGAGATAGAATTGTTGTGTGCTGTCTTCCTCAATCTATTAAAAAAGTAGAAACACTTTTTGTATAATGAAATTTTTAGTAAAGCTAAATTATAAAATCATTTTTCATTTAATGGGGCTTCTCATTAG
This sequence comes from Candidatus Marifrigoribacter sp. Uisw_064, assembly GCF_047730175.1. Lineage (GTDB taxonomy): Bacteria > Bacteroidota > Bacteroidia > Flavobacteriales > Flavobacteriaceae > Marifrigoribacter. The sequence continues at coordinate 633,988 of NZ_CP159833.1, read as the reverse complement.
TGTTAATGGTGGCTTTATGTTATTATCATCTATTATTAGTTTTGTTTACAAAGATGGTGTTGGCTTTGAGATGTTATTAGCTGGTATTGTAACATTGGTTTTAGGTGGCGCAATTATGTTAGCTACAAAAGATAATAAAAAAGAACTGTGTAAAAGAGATGGTTATGTGATTGTAACCTTTGGCTGGATATTCATGTCATTAGTGGGAACACTGCCCTATATTTTTACAGGAGCTATTCCAGGTTTTACCAATGCATTTTTTGAGACAATGAGTGGTTATACTACCACAGGCGCTTCTATATTACATGATATTGAAAGTATTCCAAAAGGAGTATTGTTTTGGCGAAGTATCACCCATTGGATAGGAGGAATGGGGATTATCGTATTGGCAATTGCTATTTTACCTTTATTAGGAATAGGAGGAATGGAACTATTTGCTGCGGAAGCACCTGGGCCAGGAGGCGATAAACTACATCCTAGAATTGCAGATACTGCTAAAAGATTATGGTTAATTTATGTAGGCTATACCGTAGCGGAAACAATATTATTAAAAGTGGCAGGAATGACCTTGTTTGATGCTATGAATCATTCCTTAAGTACTTTAAGTACAGGAGGATTCTCTACTAAAAATGCAAGTATAGCATTTTGGAACGATAAACCCATGATACAATATATCATTATGGTTTTTATGTTTTTAGCAGGAACCAACTTTGTATTAAGTTATTTTGCTTTTAAAACTAAGTTTAGTAAGATATTTAAAGATGAAGAATTTAAGTTCTATTTAATAATCATTGCTTTCTTTACATTGCTTGCTTCATTAATAATTTATTTTGGCACAGGCATAACAGATTCAAGTGTTTATCATCCTACAGTTTGGGGCGAATTTGAGAGCACGGTACGTCATAGTTTATTCCAAGTGATAGCAATTGTTACCACTACTGGTTTTGTAAGCGCAGATTACACTATATGGTCTCCATTTTTAACGATGGTGTTTTTTGGTTTAATGTTTTTAGGAGGTTCAGCTGGTTCTACCGCTGGAGGTATTAAAATTGTGCGTCATATGTTGCTAATTAAAAATGGATTATTGGAGTTTAAAAGAACCTTACATCCACATGCCGTTTTACCGGTACGTTATAATAAAAAGGCAGTACAGCAACCTATAGTTTTTAATATTCTAGCTTTTTTCATATTATACTTGCTTTCATTTATAATAGGGGTATTGGTGTTTTCTTTATTAGGATTGGATTTTAAAACAGCTTTAGGAGGCGCTGCTTCTAGTCTTGGTAATGTAGGGCCTGCATTAGGTAGCTTAGGTCCCTTAGATAATTATGCCTCATTGCCAGATTTAGCTAAATGGTGGGCTTCATTTTTAATGCTAATTGGAAGATTAGAATTATTTACAGTACTAATCCTTTTCACACCTTTTTTCTGGAGAAATAGATAATTATTTTAAATCTTCTCTTACAGGAGTAAAAACATCTAAAATTTTACAATTGGTTATAGCTCTTCCTGAATGAACAGCATTGGGCTTCATGATAGCGATATCACCTTTTTTACAGAGCTTAGAATTACCGTCAATTGTTAATTCAAACTCACCTTCAAGCACTTGAGAAACTTGTTCATGAATATGAAAATGTTCAGGTAAAACGGCTCCTTTTTCAATTTCAAATAAAGCGAATGTTTGAGATTCGGTATGAATTAATTGCACCATAAAACCTGGGATTAATTCTTTCGATTTACATTCATTAAAATTTGTATACATAGGAAAGCTACTTTGATTAGTTATGTTAAAGCATTCTTTATTCTAGCCATTGCTTCAATGATGTTTTCATCTGAAGCAGCATAAGAAATTCGTATACAATTTGGATCGCCAAAAGCTTCTCCAGTCACGGTAGCAACATTTGCATGTTCTAATAAAAATAAAGAAAAATCTGAAGCAGAACTTATAGTTACTTCCTTGATTGTTTTTCCGAAGTAATAAGAAATATCAGGAAAAACATAAAAAGCACCTTGAGGAATATTTGCTTTAAATCCAGGGATATCAGCAATTAAGTTAAGTATAAGCTGACGTCTTTCTTTAAAGGCATCAACCATGTATTGTATTTTACTTGGAGGGCTTTCTAAAGCTGTAATAGTTGCTCTTTGTGCAATGCAATTAGCTCCACTGGTAATTTGACCTTGCATTTTATTACAAGCTCTTGCAATCCAATCTGGACCACCAATGTAACCAATTCTCCATCCTGTCATAGAATATGCCTTAGAGACACCATTTACTACAACGGTTCTATCTTTCATATCATCAAAGATTGCCATAGAAGTATGACCGCCTTCATAATTAATGTGTTCGTAAATTTCATCACTAATAACAATAATATTAGGATATTTTACGAGTACATCTGCTAAAGCTCTTAATTCCTTTTTAGAATATACAGACCCACTTGGATTACAAGGAGAACTGTAAATAATCATTTTAGTTTTTGGAGTGATAGCAGCTTCTAAATCTTTTGGAGTGATTTTAAAATCTGTTTCAATGGTTGTAGGTATTTCTACAGTAACACCTCCGGCTAATTTACTAATATCACTATAACTAACCCAGTAAGGAGCTGGTAAGAGAACTTCGTCTCCTTCATTTAATAATACCATGGCAAGATTTGCCAAAGATTGTTTTGCGCCAGTAGAAACAACAATCTGAGAAGGATTAAAGTCAAGACCATTATCACGTTTAAATTTTGTGATAATTGCTTGTTTTAATTCTCCATATCCATCAACAGGAGTATAGGAATGGTAATTATCATTAATTGCCTTTACTGCACTTTCTTTTACAAAATTGGGTACAGAAAAGTCAGGTTCACCTAAACTTAATCCAATAATATCTTTTCCTTCTTGTCTTAATTCACGAGCTTTTGCTGCCATCGCTAAAGTGGCTGAAGTTGCCATCTCATTTACGCGATTTGATAATTTTGTATTCATTACTATTTAAATAGAAACCACTGCTGGTTTATGTCCTAAAGAGCCTAATTGTTTGAAATGTTCAAGAACAGCTCTACGTGTTGTTTTGTATTCGTTATATGGTAAGTTAAACTCTAATGCAGTATCCTTTACTATTTTAGCGATCTTTCCGTAGTGTATATGTGAAATATGAGGAAAAATATGATGCTCAACTTGATGATTTAACCCTCCTGTATACCAAGAGATAAATTTATTAGTAGGAGCAAAGTTTGAGGTCGTATAAAATTGATGTACTGCCCAAGTATGTTTCATGTTCCCTTCTGTATCTGGTAAAGGCATTACCGTTTTAGGAACTACATGTGCAAGTTGAAAAACTAAACTTAAGATCATCCCAGCGGTATAATGCATTACAAAAAATCCAAGTAGTACTTTCCACCAAACTATATCTAAAACAACTAAAGGTAACACAAGCCATACCATATAATAAACTATTTTAGAGATGATTAGCACTGTCCATTCTTTTGCAGGATTAGGGAATTTACCATAAGATAATTTTCTTTTTAGGTAACTTCTCATTTGTTTAAAATCAGTAGTGATTGCCCAGTTGATAGTTAATAAGCCATAAAGAAAAATAGAATAGAATTTCTGAAATTTATGAATTTTAAACCATTTTGAATGTTTTGAAAAACGAATGACTCTTCCCGCATCAATATCTTCATCATGTCCTTGAATGTTTGTAAATGTATGGTGTAACACATTGTGTTGAACTTTCCAATTATAAACATTACCTGCTAAAATATAGATGCTACTCCCCATTAATCTATTCACCCATTTTTTACTCGAAAATGATTCATGATTACTATCGTGCATGACATTCATTCCTACTCCAGCCATACCAAAACCAATTACCATAGTTAATAGTAATAACGCCCATTGTGGCATAGAAACAGTAAGGATTAATATTAAGGGAACAAAAAATAATGAAAACATAACAATAGCTTTAGTGTATAACTTCCAGTTTCCTGTTCTCGCTATATTGTTATCTTTGAAATATTGATTAACACGTTTGTTAAGGGTTCTGAAAAACTTTGCAGAATCTTCTCTTGAAAATGTAATTTGTTTATTATCCATAATTAATTTTTCAAATAAGGATTAATATAAGAAAGTACAAAAATAATTATCTTCTATGAATAACGCACAACTCTTTCTATTATTTTTTAGGAAAGTTATTTTACTTTTGCAATTGATTTATAAACATGGAGATAATACAAAAATACTTTTCGAACCTTAGTGAAGAACAGATTCAGCAATTTGATAAATTACAAGAACTTTATCAAGATTGGAACCTTAAAATAAATGTAGTCTCACGAAAAGATATCGATGAGTTATATCTAAGACATGTGCTACATTCACTAGGAATAGCAAAAGTACAATCCTTTAAGTCAGGATCAAAAGTCTTAGATGTGGGTACTGGCGGAGGTTTTCCAGGCGTTCCATTAGCAATTTTATTTCCAGAAACTAAATTTCATTTAGTAGATAGTATTGGTAAAAAGATAAAAGTTGTCGAAGAAGTTTCTGAAGGGTTACAATTAAAAAATGTAAAAATAACGAATGCACGAGTTGAAACTATTACCGATCAATATGATTTTATAGTCAGTAGGGCAGTAGCCCAAATGGAAACATTTAAGTTTTGGGTAAAACACAGAATCGCTAAAAAAAGCAATCACGAATTAAAAAATGGAATACTTTATTTAAAAGGAGGTGATTTGAAGGAAGAATTAGCTCATTTTTCAAAAGCAACAATTTATAACTTAGAAGACTATTTTGAGGAACCTTTTTTTGAAACTAAAAAAGTGGTGCATCTACCACTTAAGTATAAATAATCTGCTGGCACATAATTTTTTTGTATGCAAATAATTATCAATAGAGGGTTGGTTATAAGTGTTTTAAAACAAAAAAAACTCCCTTCATTTTAAAGGGAGTTTTTTATATAGAATAATAAAATTTACTTAGAAACTATAAATCGTTCTGTAGAAACTTGATTTTCTTTAGATAATTTAATGAAATAAGTTCCAACTTGGAAATTTGATACATTTATTTGCTCCTCAAAGGAAATATTAGATTTAGTAAGTAATAATTTTCCTAGAATGTCATATACTTCAATATTTGCACTCTCTGCATTTTTAATATTTAAAATTGAACTAGCAGGATTTGGATAAATACTCACTTGTTCTAATACATTAGAATTAACTCCTAGTATTCCATCTGAAATAAAAGATGTCTCTACTCCTGCACCATATAAACCTGATGAATTGTAAAGCACATCACTATTGCTATCATATAATACAACAGAACCACTACCATTTCCACCAGAATCAATAAGTCTGAAAGCATGACATCCAGCTTCAGTTAGGTTAATAGGTAGATTGATCGTAATATTATCATCATAAGGTCCACCATTAGCGATTACAACACCAGAAGGATTTTTTACAGTCCAAGTAGTTTGATCACCATTATCATCTGTATTTAAAAGTAACGTAAGATAATTAGTAGAAGTTAAATCAGTTTCTCCAAATGATGCAGCAGCACTATTGTTTGCATTATCATCATCATTTGCAATAGATACTTCAACTGAATTATTAGATTCTAAAGTATAAGCTATGCCTGGTAATTCAATAATTTCTACTTGATATGAATCAATACTTCCATTCCATGTATAAGTAGCAGGTGCTCCTGAATTTACACTATATTCAAAATCTAATGTTGTTAACGTATTGTCTCCTGTATTTTGCACTGAAACTCTAGGTCCAAAATCAAGTCCACATTGATCACTTATCTCTTCAATTGACTGTACATTAGCATCATTATTAAGAGGTAGGTTGAAAAATGTTGGATGTGTACCATTTCCGCTTATAACTTCTTGTTGTGTTTCCGTTATAAAAGCTACAATTTCAATATCTGCAAGGACAACAGGAACTCCATTATAATCTGCAGGAATAGTATACGTAAATGTTTCGTCAATAAATGAGTTTTCATTTGTATTAGAAATTGTCATACCCCATTGACCAGTAATCATGTCTATTAATCTATGTTGATGCACATAATTACTACCCATATTACCACCAGTTTGTGGTCCTAAGGTATTGTTCTGTAGCAACATTATATTTAATAAATTGGTATTCTCTGGACTGTCTCCTGTATAAAAAGCTTCAACATGTATGACAATTTCGCTATTTATTACATCAAGTGTAGCTTCAACAGCAACATTTACATAAGAAGATTCATCCATGATTTCATTAGCGCCAGCACCCCATTGTCCTCTGCTCATTGCAGTTCCATTACCCTGTTCCTGACCAGGAAATCGATGACGATTTATAGTTCCAGCAGGATAGCCTGTTAAGCCAGATTGTCCAGCAATAGCATCTCCAAAAGGAGTTCTGAAATCTGGTTCATTGTTACTTGGATTTGCAAATGATCCTTGGTGAATATTTACTAAAAATACATTACCTTCATTAGCATCCTTAATTGCCTGTGCAATTTCATGACCCTGTGGACAGAATACACAATGTATTCCTGTAAATTCTTCCAGAATCACTTTTCTATTCTCTACGGAAGTATTAACAATGGTTTGACCTACCATTGAACAAAGCGATAGGCTTAATACAATAATTGAAATAATGTTTTTCATTTCTTTTTTTTGAGTGATACTTAGTTTTTAACTATAAATTTTTCAGTTGAAACTTGGTTATCTTTTGATAATTTCATAAAATAAGTTCCAGATTGAAGTTTAGATACATTAATTTTTTCATCAAAAGATATGTTAGTTCTTGATAAAATTAATTTACCTAAAACATCATAAACTTCAATATTAGCATTCTGTGCATTACTAACATTCAATATTGAGCTAGTTGGATTAGGGTAAATGTTTAAGTTCTGTAGTGCATTGTCACTTGAGCTTAAGAAATCATCAGTATTAAAATAAGCTGAAGTTCCTGCTTCATAATCTCCACTACTACTAATGATTACGTTACTTTCTGAATCAAATAAAACAATCGATCCTCCTCCGTTTCCACCACTATCATAAATACTAAAAATGTAACAGTCTTCTGGTAAGTCAAAAGTTTCTTGAATGTTTTCAAAGTTTTCATAAGGTCCTCCACTATAAATTACATTTCCACCTGAATTAATAACTTCCCATGTACATTGACTTCCAATGTCAGTATTTAAAATCATATTTACAGTTGTAGTAACTTCTTGAGCATTGTTAAAGTTACCTTCAATTGTATTGTTTGAATTATCATCATCATTTTGTATTGTAACTGTAACAGTGTTAACTGTTTCAATAGTATATGAAATTGAAGGTAATTCTATCGTTTCATGTTCTAGTGAAGTTAATGAACCAGTCCAATCAAAAGATTGAGAAGCACCTCCGTTTACTGAATAATCGATAGTTAAGGCTGTGATTTCATCAGAACCTACATTTTGAATATTTACTTTAGGAGAAAAATCAAAACCACATTGATCAGCAATTTCATCTACGTATCTTGCTTCAGCATCATTAGCATTTGCAAACCCAGAATAGGTAGGGTATGCTCCACTTCCACTAGGAATTTCTTGGCGAGTTTCTGAGATATATGCAACAACTTCTAAGTCAGCAATTTCTGCAGGAACACCATTGTAATCTGCTGGTATAGGGTATGTATATGTTTCATCTATAAAAGAGCCTGTAGTTGTATTTGTAATTTCAACACCCCATAATCCTGTTATCATTTCAACAAGTCTATGCATATGCACATACTCATCATCCATATTACCTCCAGTTTGTGGCCCTAATGTATTATTTTGCAGTAAGGCAACATTTAAAAAGTTTGTTCCTTGTGGACTATTTCCAGTATAATAAGCTTCAACATGTATCACTATTTCATTTGTAGAGACATCAATATCAGCTTCAATACCAACATTAACATAAGAACCAATATCTAGAATTTGATTAGCAGTATTTGTCCATTGGTTTCTACTTAAAGCTGTAGTGCCAGGGCTTCCCATTTCTTGACCTGGAAAATTATGACGATTAACTGTTCCTGATGGATATCCAGTTAAACCAGTTTGTCCAGCAATAGAGCTTCCATATGAAGTTCTAAAATCTGGTTCTCCGTTACCCGGAGTAGCAAAACTACCTGTATGTATGTTAATTAAAAATGCATTGCCAGGGTTGTTATTTTGTATAGCTTGTGCAATCACATGGCCTTGAGGACAAAATACACAATGAATACCTGTAAATTCTTCAAGTACTACTTTTTTATCTTCAGCAGATATATTTACTATAGTTTGTCCAATCATAGCAAATGCAGACATTGTTAAAATTAAACTGGATACAATTTTTTTCATATTTTTTTTTTAGTAGTGTTTATATTGATTCTTTAGTAATAATTTTTTTTAATTTTATGTAAGTAAAAATAAAGGTTACCGACAAATGTATTTTATTTTTTTGAATTTCTCTTTGTTGAAATGTAAAAATCTCAGCTTTTTCTTCTTGAATTATATTAAAACATATTGATTTTTGCTAAATATTATTGATGTCGTAAATAAGCACTTGTTTTTTTAAGAAAACAACAATACTTTTCAGTGAATACAAAAACATGTAAATGTCACTTATTAACTGAATAACAGTAAAATGCTAAAAAACCCTAACATTAAAATTAATTATGAAAGTTTAAATATATAAGGTATTTTAGCATGAAAATTACTCAAATCTTAATTTTAAAATTTAGAAAAAATGAAAAAGACTTTACTTTTATTAAGCATGTTTCTTGTTGCTTTTAATATGAATGCACAAGATTATAATATTGTTGATGGTAATGATGAACCAATGATTGATGGGAATTCTTATTCTTTTAACACGATAGAATATCCAGAAAATTCTATAGATTTTTATATAACCAACATTTCTTCTGAAGATATTCGAATGAGAATTGAAGTAGTTAGTATTACTAATACTGATGGTACTTTAATGGAATTATGCTTTGACCTTTGTTATGATGATATAAATGTAGGTCAGTCATATCCGGGAGATTATGTATTAATTGCTCCAGGAGATACTTCTTTTCCAGGAAACCATTTTGTTAACCGTAATCCAGGTAATGGATCAGATGTATTAGAATATGTTTTTAGATATTACCAAGTTGATACCAATGGTGATGAAACAGGAACAGATTTAACAATTACTTATTTATATGATCCGCAATTAGGAGTTAATGATGTAAATAAACTTGATTTAAATATTCAATCAACTATTATTTCTGATGTATTAGAAATGAATACCTTGGAAGATCTTACTTTACAAGTGTATGATATAAACGGTAAAGTTATCATGTCTCAAAATTTAGAAGCAGGACAACAAAGAATTGATATGTCACAATTAAGCACTCAATACTATATTTTACACTTTACAAATAATAAGGGTGTTTCTGATGTAGTTAAAGTAATGAAAAGATAATAATACTTCATATAACTAAAAAAGCCGAATAGAATTTTCTATTCGGCTTTTTTATGTATTAAAGTTCCTTTTACAGTATTAAAATGAAACAGTTAAGTTAGCGCTTACACCTGTGTTTTCTGGTACAAATCTACATACACCTCCTACACAAATTAATCCACCTCTTTGTCTACCGTAATTAACTCCTAAGCGTGTATTTCCTTTAGAATAACTTCCGCCAAGATTATAATAATGAATTTCATCAGTCCCTCCATAATTCCATGAATCTGCAACATATACAGCTAATCTAGAGTTGAAATTATATTCTAAAACACCAGCTGCCCAATTTTTACGATCTTCTTTCGACCATAAATGTTGTGCAACGATTCGCAATGATTTACCACCTGTGAATTTACGAGTACCTTCTATTACAGCAATGCTAGCTTTTATATCACCAACTCCTACAGGTGTGCTTTTAACAATACCTTGGTCAATAATTACATTTTGATACGTAGCAACAGTTTTCCAGTCTTTACCCCATTTATTTTTTACTTCAATACTAAAGTCTCTAAAATAACGAGAGCCTTTTCCAATAAATTCGGCTTCATACCATTTATTAGGAATGTTATATTCAGCTTCTAAGCCAGCCCAATATGAAAAATTAGCAGCTATTTTAGTGCCAGCTTTTCCTAAAGCACTTTCTTTTTTAAATGAATAGTATACATCTAGCTGAGACCCTACTTCACCTGAAGCTTGATTCGCTTCATCGATGCTTAATCTAGGTTGTGCATTATATACATAGATATTAGTCAACAAATAATCCTGTTGTTTAGTAAGTGCAGGAACAAAATTAATAATTTGTTGGTTATATACATTTCCTTCAGCTAAACGATCCGCATAAAAATTAAAATTCTCTAACCTTCTAAAAGTATAATTAATCCCAAGTCCTTTTTGTGCAAATCCTAAGTCAACTTGTAAGGCAGTTCCGTCGTATAATTTGTTGGAAGAAAGCATCCCCTCATTTGCTACAACATCTTCATCTTTTGTAATTGCTTCAATAGCACCATAAAATTTTCCTACGGAAAAATCTATTCTTCCACCAAAAGCTCCTACAGTAGAAGGAATTTCATCATTGGTGCCATTGTCTTGGTAGCGCGCAACATAGCTCATTCCTAATTTAAGATCTACTTTTTCAATACTTAAGGCTGAACTAAGGTCAAGATTAGCATCTATTCCACCAATGGTTCCTTCAGAAAGTTCAAATCCATTTCGTTGTTGTCCAAACATACCTGTTACATCTAAATAACTTAAAGGGTTAAACTTTATGCGAACACCTCTAACGGCATTGTTAACTCCTAACTGACGATCTTCCCATGAACGAAAAATTAAACCACTTCCAAATTGTTCGTAAAAATAACCTCCAGTTATATCTAATTGTTCTGTTCTGTAGTTTAAATAATAGGTGCCAATATTATTATTGCCATCGTAAACAGGAGCATATCCTAATAATGCAGAGGGTAAGTAAGATTCATATTGAGCACCAACTGTAAATTTTCCATAGTTATAATTTAACTGAAAATAATTATTAGCTCTAAATTGGTCTTCAGGTGCTGAAAAGTTAATTCCATCATCATCTAAAAGCCATTGTGAATTCGATTCAAATCCTCCAAAAAAGGATCCGGTGTCTTGTGCGAAAATAATGCCACTACAAAATAGAGCGACATATAAAATTATTTTTTTCATTAATATAAGGTTGGTTTGTTTTTATTATTTTGAATATTCTTTAACTTTCTCGTAAAGTTCGTCTTCAGCACCAGGACTATACCCTGAATGTCTGTAAACAATCTTATTGTCTTTAATTACTAGCGTTAAAGGAACGGTTGACGCACCAAGTGCACGTTTTAAATCATTATTAGTGTCTAATAAAATGGTGTAATCCCATCCTTTACCATTAATAAGTGGCTTTACTCTTTTTACAGTACGACCATCATCAACAGAGACTGCAATAAGTTCAACATTTGTTTCCTCTTGCCATTCACTATAGACATCATTTATGGCATCTAGTTCTTTTAAGCAAGGAACGCACCAAGTTGCCCATAAAGAAACAATAACAACATGGTCTTTATTTACAGCATCTTGGATGTTAATTTTCCCACCATTAGTCGTAGTCATATTTACACTTGGCATCTCATTTTGAGAGAAAGTATAAAGACTGATTAAAAGGCAAAAAAGAGTTGCAATTTTTTTCATAGGAATAAGTTTTTTTATTTTAAGACAATATTAATTGTTTTTTTAATGAAAATAGCATTTTAACAATATGAATGTAAGTTTGTTTGATTTTATTTGACATACTCAAACTTTTAATAAAAAATCTACTATTTTAGCATAAAAATCATTTAATGCTATGAATACAAAAAAGATAACAAACTTACTTTTCGTTTTATCCTTTCTATTAATTGTCTCATGTAGTAAGACAGAAGATAATGTTCCATTGACTACTCCTACGTCGGAAATCACTGTAGATAAGATAGTTAGGGAGGCTTCTTTGCGAAGTCAAGAAATTCCGTTTAGCGTTATTAATGAAGCAGGTGATAATGTTTCAGATATCACAACTTTTTATGTAGATGGTACTGCAATTACAGGAAATGTATTTTCATCACCAACTGTAGGCGAATTTGATGTCTATGGAGTTTATATGGAAGATGGAGTAGAAATCACAACAAATACAGTCGGCTTTAGGGTTATTATTCCAGAAAGAAAAGTAGTTATTGAAGATTATACGGGTACCTGGTGTGTATGGTGTCCAAGAGTTACTGCTGCATTAGATTTAGTTCATGATGCGACCGATAAAGTATCAGTGGTGGCTATTCATGAAGTAGGTACTGGTGAATATGCAGATCCAATGCATTTCCCTCAAGTTGAGGATTTAAAAACTGCTTTTGATGTTGATGGATTACCTGCCGCAAGAATTGATAGAACAACATCATGGAGTTTACCAACCATTCCAAATGACAGTCATATTGCTCAGGTTACTAGTCTTGCAGGAGCTGTTACAAATTTAGCTATCGGGGTAAATTCTCAATTAACAGAAAACGCACTTATTGTTGAAGTGAATATTGCTTACGAAGAAGGTTCTGGACAAAACGATAAAATTGTAGTTTATTTAGTTGAAAACGGAATTGTTTACCTTCAAAAAAATGCATACGATTCAATAGATCAAAGTGTATATTTTGAAATGGGCGATCCAATACCAAATTTTGTGCATAATGAAGTGTTAAGAGCTTCATTGAGTGATGTTTTTGGTGATCAATTACCTGCTGTTGGAGCCCTTGAAGAATATACAAGAACCTATAATTATACTGTGCCAGCAGATTATAACAAAGAAAACTTAAGCTTAGTTGTGATGGTTGTTGATGAAAATGATACAGCTAAAAATTCTCAGTTTGCTGAAATAAATGAAGATAAATCTTACGAGTAAATAGATTCTGTATTTTATAAAATAAAAAAACCTCAGTATTTGCTGAGGTTTTTTTTTTACAATCTATTTATTAACTATCCTAAAAAAGGATATCTATAATCAGTTGGTGTTACAAATGTTTCTTTAATCATTCTAGGAGAAACCCATCTTAAAAGATTCAGTTTGCTTCCTGCTTTGTCGTTTGTTCCACTGGCTCTAGCACCTCCAAATGGTTGTTGTCCTACAACAGCACCTGTTGGTTTGTCATTGATATAGAAATTACCAGCAGCATTTTCTAATATCTTAACTGCTTGTTCTAATGCGTATCTATCTTCAGATAAAACAGCACCTGTTAAGGCATACTCACTTGTTTGATCAACTAAATGTAACGTATCCTCCCAAGCATCATCTTCGAATACATAGATCGTAACCACGGGTCCGAAAAGCTCAGTACACATGGTAGTATATTTTGGGTCATTTGCTACAATTACTGTTGGCTCAATAAAATAGCCTTTACTCTTATCGTAACCACCACCAGCAATAATCTCAGCATCATCATCGGATTTAGCCTGATCTATAAAGCTCGCTAATTTATCGAATGAACCTTCATGAATCACCGCTGTTATGTAATTGCTCATGTCTTCTGGTGATCCCATTTTAAAGGATTTAATGTCTTCCTGCACATATCCTTTTACTTCATTCCAAATACTTTTAGAAACATAGCAACGACTTGCAGCGCTACATTTTTGTCCTTGAAATTCGAATGATCCTCTAACTATTGCAGTAGCAACCTGTTTTGGATTCGACGTTTTGTGAGCAACGATAAAATCTTTACCGCCTGTTTCACCAACGATGCGAGGATATGTTTTATAATTATGGATGTTGGTTCCTATTTTTTGCCATAAATTTTTAAATACATGTGTAGAGCCTGTAAAGTGAACTCCACTAAAATCTGGACTTGCTAAAACAGTATCAGTAATCATTACAGGATCGCCCATAACCATATTGATAACACCATCTGGCACCCCAGCTTCTCTAAATACATCTAATATAACTTTGGCAGAATATACTTGACTGTCACTAGGTTTCCAAACCACAACATTACCCATTAAGGCGGCACTTGCAGGTAAATTTCCTGCGATTGCTGTAAAGTTGAAGGGAGTAATAGCATATATAAATCCTTCAAGTGGACGATATTCTAAACGATTCCAAGCACCAGATGTAGATTTAGGTTGTTCTGCGTAAATTTCAGTCATAAACTGAACATTGAAACGTAAGAAATCTATAAACTCACATGAAGCGTCAATTTCGGCTTGATGAACTGTTTTCGATTGTGCTAGCATGGTAGCGGCGTTAATTTTTGAACGATACGGTCCCGCAATTAGTTCGGCAGCACGTAAAAATATGGCAGCTCTTTGTTCCCATGGAGTTCTTGACCATGATTTTCTAGCTTCTAAGGCAGTAGAAATGGCTGAATCAATATGTGATTTTTCAGCTTTATGATAGGTTCCAAGAATATGTTGGTGGTCATGTGGAGGTGACATAGTTGCTGTGTCGCCTGTTTTTATTTCTTCACCATTTATATATAAAGGTACTTCTACAGTACTATTATACATTTTCTTATAAGTTTCTGATACTTCTTTACGTTCAGGTGAGCCTGGTGCGTACTCTTTAATAGGGTCATTTACTGCAACGGGTACTTCAAAAAATCCTTTTCCCATGTTTGTTTTGTTTAAAAATTTGAAAGGCACAAAGGTACAAATTTCAAAAATGAAAAAGTAGATGCTTATATCAATCTTTTTTGTATGTTTCGGCAATAAAAAAAACATTAGTTTTATGTGTACTGTAAGTTTTATACCTATTTCTGAAAATGATTTTATTTTAACATCTAATCGAGATGAATCTCCTTTTCGAAAAACATTAACTCCCAAAGTATATAAAGCGGATGACGTAAATTTACTTTTTCCTAAAGATGAATTGGCTGGAGGAACTTGGATTGGAGCTAGTGATAAGAAACGATTGATTTGTTTGTTGAATGGTGGTTTTTCAAGTCATGTTAGAAAAGAAAAATACCGTTTAAGTCGCGGTGTAATTGTAACAGATTTATTAAAAACAGATGATGTTTATAGTGCTATTAAAAAGTATAATTTTATTGATGTTGAGCCCTTTACGATAATTTTAGTTTCTTGGGAATCTACTGTAAGATTATATGAATTGGTGTGGGATGGAACACATTCGTATTTTGTTGAAAAACCTTCAGAACCGATCATATGGTCTTCGTCATTATTATATTCAGAAGAAATAAAAAGAAAAAGGCAGAAATGGTTTGCTGAATTTTTAGAGAGTCAACAAATACATACATTAGAAAATTTGCTTAACTTTCACAAAACTAAAGGAGATGGAAATAAGGAGAGTGATTTAATAATGGATAGAGGTTTTGTAAAAACAAAAAGTATCACTCAGTTTTCTACAATTAATGGAAAGGGAACGATGAGTTACGAAGATTTAAAAACGAATATAATTTCTCAAAAAAACATTTAATGAGAACAGGTAAAATTATTGTCTTAGCATTTCCAGATACCTTTGTAACTGTAACAGACGAATGGCTTTGTAAATTTTTACCTTTCGTTGGTTTAGGGACTAAAAATTATATAAAAGCAGGCCATGCTGCGCTAATTTTAGTTGAAAATAAAACAGGTAAAGCTGCCTATTATGATTTTGGAAGGTATGTAACTCCTGAAGGCTTTGGTAGGGTTCGTGGAGCGAATACTGATGCCGAATTGACCTTGCCGTTTAAAGCACGCTTAAGCGAAGATCGAATAGAAAATATATCAGATTTTTTATTGTGGTTGGATGCAAATCCGGAAAAAACACATGGAGAAGGGAGATTGTTGGCTTCGGTTTGTGAGGATATAGATTATAACCTAGCAGAAGCTTATATTAAAAATTTACAAAATCAAGGAAGTGTGCCTTATGGAGCTTTTCAGAAAAAGGGAAATAATTGCGCTAGATTTGTTACTGAAACTATTCTTTCAGCCACAAAAAATAAATCAATAATTAAGGCTTTAAATTGGAATAAAAAGTTTACCCCAAGCACGGTAGGTAATGTTGAAAAGTCTTCAGCATCTATGGTTTACGAAGTTGCAAATGGTGAAATTAATGCGTTCAATGGTACTGCATTAAAAGAAAATCTTAAAAATTATTTTCATAAAAAAAGAACTATTATCGAGAAAGTAAAAGCAAAAGATTTGCCAGAAAATTCTCAACAGTTAACTGGAATAGGAAGTAATGCATGGTTTGAAATAGTAAAACAAGAACTCCCTTCAAATCATTTTAGAATAAGAAGATATAATGATTGGCATCAAATGGATTATGACGGAGTTTATATGGCTTCAGAAGAATTTGATTTAAATACGGCGTATCAGTT
The DNA here is from genome assembly GCF_047730175.1 of Candidatus Marifrigoribacter sp. Uisw_064. Lineage (GTDB taxonomy): Bacteria > Bacteroidota > Bacteroidia > Flavobacteriales > Flavobacteriaceae > Marifrigoribacter. The sequence goes on along the minus strand of NZ_CP159833.1, from coordinate 617,680 downwards.
TACCTATGATTCTAATTGTGACTATTGTCATATTCTTCAGAATGATAAAAAAATAAAGTTCAACCGAGTTAAAGAGTATTCATTTTTTAATTTAATGCAAAAGGTGCATTCAGCCTAAAGGAAGGTATGTAAACTTTAAAGTTGGACGCGCTAGTGTAATTGATTAAAAGGTAATGTCCACTCATGGATCCTACCGGTGAGGTTAGTAAGCATCCACTAGTATATGAATAAGACTCACCTGATTTTAATATGGGTTTTTTCCCAATAACACCTTCACCTTCTACTACTTCAATATTATTTAAAGCATCTTTTATTTTCCAATACCTAGCAAAAAGTTGTACGGTATCTTTTCCTTGATTTTCAATGGTTACTCTATAGCTAAAGGAATACTGCACTTTATAGTTTTTATAAAATGTGCCTTCAAAATTTGTTTCAACCGAAACTTTTATGCCTTGAGTAACTTGTTGTACCATGTTAATAAGTAGCAGCTGTTAAGGTGAAAAATATAAGAGCTGCTAGAGTTGCACTAATAAAAAATATATTATTTAAAAGTACAAATTTAATAATAGTAATTAAACGTCTTTGCTTATAAAAATTACGCAGTGCCTTGTAAAAGTAAAAAGGACCAATAAAAGCAAGGGTTATTCCCATAAATGCATTGTTTTCAAAAATCAAACCTGGTATTAAACAAATGAGTAATGCTAGAAAAACAAAGCTTAATATATGAAAAATGAACACGAGGTGTTCCATGTAATTATATTTTGTTCTTGAATAAATAACCCAGAAAAAGAAAGCGAAAAATGGAGCAAAAAAGAACAAGAAAAAAGGTGTTTTTCCCATAAGGAAATTTGCAAATCCGTAGGGGTCTTCTAATACTCGATCAAGGGCGTCATTCTTGCTATACATCCACTTGTTTAATTTTGTTTTTTTATGTTTTAAACTGTCTAGCGCAATATCAGGATCTTTAATTTTAGTTTCATTATAATATTTCCTATACTGAAAAACACGCTCAGCAGTACTATTAGGCCATTGAATAGTATCAAAGTCTGCTTCCGATAGATATTTTGTAATTTCTTCTTTTTTGGGATTAATGATTTCAGAAATACTTAAAGTTCTATCTTTTTCTTGAAGAATGGAATCTAATTGTTGTGTTAAAGAATCTGTATTAAGGTTTATGTTATTTTCTTCAGCTGCTTTATTTAGCTCTTCTTTTATGTCGGCTACACTTTTTACAGGAGTATTATTTATGTTAAGGCCCGAATCGCCATTTGGTAACCCAAAACTATTTATAAGACCTTGAATTATAAAAAAGATGATTGAAACACTTAGAAAAAACCTGAATGGATTAGCGTATTTAAGCCGCTGGCCATTCACATAGTTTTTAGTAATAGTTCCAGGTTTAAATAAAAGATCTTTTAAGGTATAGCGTAAACGTGAATCATAAGTGAAAATACTACTCAAAAATTCTTGAAAAAAATCTTTAATTGAAAGTTGCTTGGTCGTATTTAATTGCGAACAATTTGAGCAATATTTATCTGTTAGCTCAAGAGGATGGCTACAATTTAAACAACTTGGCCCTCTGTACTTATCAGCTTTTCTACTTGATGATTTGCTTAATTTATTATTGTCCATCAAGTAAATATACTATTTTTAATGTAATGAGTTTATTTCAAAAAGTGTTTTGTTTTTTTCAACAAAAGCTTCTAAAGACTTAAAGAATTCAAGGATGTCATTTTCAGAATTCGAGGGATTGATCGTTACAAATCTAATAAAGGTGTTATCTCTAAAGGTTCCAAATCCAACCACAAGTTCTGCATGCTCATACAATTGGGTACAAATGGTTTCGGCGGGAATTCCTTTATAATTAAAACAAACAGAAATGGAGTTTTCGAAACTATAGAACGTATAATCTGGATGATTTCTTACATAGTTGATGGCTACATTTGCCAACTCAAATTGTTTATCCACTATATGTTCCAATCCTTGTGTGCCAACCGATTTCCATAGTGTCCAAAATTTTAAGGCATTATTACGTCTTCCACATTGCAAGGAGGTTTTTCCTAAGTTATAGTCGTCTCCATCTGTTTGGTATAAATAATCAGCGTCTATAGAAAGAGAGTCGTGAAGGTGTTTTTTGTTTTTGGTCACCAATATAGAGCAGGTGAGGGGTGTTCCTATCATTTTATGAGCATTAAAATTAAAGGAATCTGCATGTTCAAGTCCGTTTACTAGCTGTTTGTATTTTTTACTAAAAATTACACTACCACAATATGCTCCATCTACATGAAGCCAAAGATTGTATTTTTTAGCAATTTTACTGATTTCATCAATTGGATCAAAAGCGCCCAAGACGGTGGTCCCAGCCGTAGCATTAATATAAAATGGTTGGCGGTTATTTCGTAAATCTTCTTTAATAGCCGCTTCCAATAACTCTGGAATTAATGCTCCCTTTTCATCGGATTCAATGCCTCGTATATTGTCTCTTCCTACTCCAATAAAAGAAGCATTCTTATTGTTTGAGTAATGTGAACTCATAGAGCTATAACCATATAGGGCATGCTTCATACCTGTTTTGCGAACGGTCTCATCGGCTTTATCTCTTGCCATAAGCATAGCAATCATATTGCTCATTGAACCTCCAGAGGTAATAGTTCCGTCGCTAGTTGTCGGATAATTTATTATGGAACATACCTGACGGATAATTTCTTTTTCAATACCAACTTGAGGACCTGCAACTTTATAGGTGTACATACTATTATTGAGCATAACAGCAAGTAAATCTCCCAAGGTTGCTTTTGGGTTTCTGCCGCCAAAAAGTTGATTAAAGAAAGCTTTTGTTGCCGTTCTAGGTGTATTTAACACTACTTTTCTTAGAATTTCTATAAAACGATCTTCATCAATTGGTTCATTATTTAAACCGATATCAATGGTTTCCCAAAGATTTTCAACTGGTATAGGGGGGATTGCTGGATTTGTTATTTCTTGATTAAGTAATTCTTCAGTTAATTTCTGAAATAGCTCTAGTTCTTTTTTCATTGTATAAAAGTATAATAAAATTATGCCTTATTAGTTGTGTGTGGAATATTTTCTGTATAATTTTATATACTCACAAATACACTTACGATTTTATGAAGCCAATAGCAAGCTTGTCCAACCTACTTGAATTACTTTCAGAGGAGGGAGATGATGATTATGAACATATAGTTCAACAAATTCAGATACCTTTTTCAGAAATAAAGCCACACACTCAGTGGGACTCCAATTACTATACCAGAACCTGCTTGGTTCGCACTAAAAAGTATGAATTACTTTTACTTTGTTGGGAGTCAGGTCAATTTTCACCTATTCATTGTCATGACAGTCAAGAATGTTGGATGCACATCCTACAAGGATATATTACGGAGGAAAGGTATGAACTTGATGAAGATGGTATACCTATAAAAACAAATACAACTTTATTAAAAGAAGGAACTTCGTATCACATAAATGATGATCTAGGGTTTCATAACTTAGATAATAATTCCAATGAACGTTGTGTTAGTCTTCATTTATATGCAAGTCCTATAGAAGAATGTAGTTATTACAGTGAAGAATCAGGATCTTTTAAGCGAAAAAAAATGTCTGATTACAGTCGCTAGTTGTTGGTTATATTTGTTGAATTTGCAGTTCCAAAACCAATGATGCGGTCATATCGTGCACCTAAATCTCTATAATAAACAATGACATTGTAGAGATTTTCAGTTTGCCAGTAGTTTCCATCAATAGCTCCTTCGTCAATGCTTCCATCACGATCAACTAAAATATATTTATAATTGTAAAACCCTTGTTTAAATAGTCGTGCATTTTTATAGGTGTCTGTATATTCATCATACTCCATATAAGTACTTCCGTCGATCGTATAATTATTAAAGCCTCCATAAATGTGGATTTCTTTGTCACCAATATCTTCAAAATATTGAAGTGTAAAATGCAGGCGAACATATTCTGCTTCAATGTTTTGATTTTTAGCACTAATGTTTCTAACTAAAAAACCACCATTAATATCAGGATTATAAGTGTAAGGTCTATCTTTCCTTGAGCCACTTGTAAATAAATAATTGTTGTAAATATCGGTAAGTTCTATTCTTCTAATGTTGCTATTTGAAGCTCTTACATCTTTATTATCGAAATGTAAAAATTCGTTTCCTCCTCCAAAAGAAGCTTCTTTATTATATCTATAAATCAATTCGTTTCCAAGAGTGTACTGGGGTTTTAAATTAGAAATAGCTCTTTTAATATCATTGTTTTTAATAACCAATGTTTTTACAGTTTGCTTAGGGTTGTTAAGAAATAAATCTGGTGAATTAACTGAGAATTGAACCACTTGATTGTATTCAATGTTCCTTAAATCTCTTGATCGTTTAATTTCTACAGGAACATTTACAATATCTTCAATAACTATAAACTTTTTTGTAAAAACATATGCTCCGTTTTCGTCCTTGACACTAATGATATAGTTTCCGCTTTTTGTTAACTTTTTAACTTCTCTATTAGGGATAGTAAGTCGATAATGTGAGAAAATTTCAAGGGTATTTAATGAATTTTCATAATTATACATTCTAACATCGTCAAATCCTTCCATATATTCTCCTTTAGATAAATCACTAGGAGTCCAATCAAAGTTATAATGATTAATTTCATAATAAAAATCTGCTTCTTCACCATTTAATGCATCAAAAGAAAGTTGAAGAGGAGATCCTAATCTAATAATTGGAATTTTACTTTGTTGTGAAATACCTGAAAACTTTAAAGTTCTAATATATTCTGGGGCTATAATCTCTTGTTCTTGAGAAAACAATGATATGCTAAACGAAAAAATAAAAAGGTATAGAGAAATGGTTTTAAACATAAATGCGATTTTAAAAGTATAAATATAAACAAATTTTATGCCTAAAATATTCATAAAAGGGCTTGTTTTGTTGCTAGATTAAATTTTGTAAAGAAAATTAAGGTTATTTATTATGTGATGCTATATTAAATTTTTAAATTTGCACACCCTTAAAAAATAGGGGAAATTAAATAGAACTTTAATACAAGTATTCTATGTCTAAAGACATTAAGATTAAAAAAGGTCTTAACATTCGCCTAAAAGGCGAAGCAGACAAAACTCTTTCCAACGCACCGCGATCTAGAACTTTCGTTATTAGACCCTCAGACTTTCACCTTGTTACGCCAAAAATGGTCGTAAAAGAAGGTGATAAAATTGAGGCTGGAACCGTTTTATTTTACTCTAAAATAAATAAAGAGATTAAGTTTGTTTCTCCTGTAAGTGGAACTCTTTCTAAAATTGAAAGAGGAGCTAAGCGAGTAATTACTTCACTACTTATTGAAGCAGACCCACAGGATAATTTCAAAGATTTTGGAGCTAAAAACCCAGATTCTATGAATTCAGAAGAAATCAAAAATCATTTATTATCAACAGGATGTTGGCCTTTTATAAAACAAAGACCTTATGATGTTATTGCAAATCCAAAGGTAATGCCCAAGGCAATATTTATTTCTGGATATACAACGGCACCTTTAGCAGCCGATTATGATTTTGTTTTAAAAGGAAAAGAATCTCAACTTCAAGCAGGTGTAACTGCCTTAAGTAAGTTAACTGAAGGTAAAGTGCATGCGGGTATTGCTGCTGATGGAGTCTCACCTTTTAGTGGTTTAAATGATGTTGAAGTTCATAAAATTTCAGGACCACATCCCGCAGGAAATGTAGGAACACAAATTGGTAAAATTAATCCTGTTAATAAAGGGGAAACAGTTTGGACATTAACTCCTCAAGATGTTGTTATTGTTGGTGAGTTGTTTTTAACTGGAAAATTTAATGCGGAAAGAATTATTGCATTAGCTGGCTCTTCAGTAAAAACACCAAAGTATTATACTACAATAATTGGAGCAGAAGTTGCAACATTTGTATATGATGCAGGTTTAAACGAAGAAAATGTTCGCATCATTAATGGAGACGTTCTTTCTGGTGTTGCTATTACTCCTAAAAGTCATTTAGGGTATTATAACAATACAGTAAGTGTAATTCCTGAAGGAGATGATTATGAACTTTTTGGATGGAATAAACCAGTATTTAATAAAATTTCTACCTCAAGAGCATTAACATTTTCATGGATGTTTCCGAAGAAAGAATTCGACTTAAATACAAATACAAACGGTGAGCATAGAGCTTTCGTTACTACGGGTAATTATGAAAAAGTATTTCCATTAGATATATATCCAATGCAAATTTTAAAAGCCTGTATGTATCAAGATTTAGACGAAATGGAAGCTTTAGGAATGTATGAAGTTGCACCAGAAGATTTTGCATTAACAGAATTTGTATGTGTTTCTAAACAGCCACATCAAGATATTATTAGAAAAGGGTTGGACTTAATGCTTAAAGAGATAGGATAATGGGTTTAAAAAGTAATTTACATAACTTAAAAGAAAAGTATAAAGGGACAAAAATGGCTCCTGCGTTTAACGCAATTCACACCTTTTTATACTTGCCAAATGAGACCACACATAATGGAACTCATATAAAAGTAGCTGATGATTTAAAGCGAACAATGAACATAGTTATTATGGCATTGGTTCCTTGTTTAATCTTTGGAATGTTTAACGCTGGTTACCAACACCACTTAGCTTTAGGAGAGATAGAAAAAGCTAGTGGATTTTTAGGCGCATCTTTCTGGACTTTTGATAATTTAGTTATAGGCCTTTGGCAAGTGTTACCATTAGTAATAGTGTCGTATGGAGTTGGACTTGTTGTTGAATTTATTTTTGCAGTAATAAAAGGGCATGAAGTAGAAGAAGGATATCTAGTAACAGGAATGTTAGTGCCATTAATTGTACCAGTAGACACACCATTATGGATGTTAGCTGTTGCTGTTATATTTGGTGTTGTTATAGGTAAAGAAGTTTTTGGAGGTACTGGAATGAATATCCTTAATCCAGCTTTAACAATTCGTGCATTCTTATTCTTTGCATATCCAACGTGGATGTCTGGAGATAAAGTTTGGGTTCATGGAGCAGTTGCAAGAGATCAAGCCATTGCAGCTGGTGAAAATTTAGATGCTATATCTGGAGAAACACTTTTAGGTTACTATGCAAAATCAGGACAAGAATTAACAATAGCTGGATCTAATGGTTCAGCAGATATTATAACAACTTATGGAGATCGTGCTTCAGAATTATATTCTATTTGGGATATGTTCTGGGGAATTATTCCAGGTTCTGTAGGAGAAACGTCTAAGTTCTTAATCATAATAGGAGCATTATTCTTAATCTTTACTAAAATAGGAAGTTGGAGGATTATCCTTTCTACATTAATTGGAGCATTAACAATGGGATTAATTTTTAATGGTGTTGTAGATGCTGGTTGGATTGGAGAATCAAGTAAATTTTATGGTTTGATGAATGTGCCTTTTTGGCAACATTTAATTATTGGTAGTATTTTATTTGGAGCAGTATACATGGCTACAGATCCAGTAACTGCCTCTCAAACTAATAGAGGTAAATGGATTTATGGATTCTTAATTGGTTTTATATCAATTATGATTCGTGTATTTAATCCGGCTTATCCAGAAGGTGTATTCTTAGCAATACTATTAATGAATGTATTCGCACCAACCATAGATCACTATGTATTGCAAGGCAATATAAAGAAAAGAGCAAAACGATTAAAAGTTAAAACAGCGTAATTATGGCGATTAATAGAGATAAAAATAGTTACACAATCATTTTTGCCATTATTATGGTATTAGTGGTTGGATCGATGTTGGCTGGATTTGCTAGTGTTTTAAAACCTAGAATTAAAGCGAACGAACGTTTTGAAAAGCAGCAAAACATTTTGTACGCGATGGGTATAAATGACAATGATCCAGAAAACAAGAATGATGTTACATTTATTTCTACAGAAATAGTAGAAGCAGAATTTACTAAATACGTAACAAAGCAATATGTAATTGAAGATGGTAAGGCTACAGAAAATAATCAAGCTTATTTAATTGATATTAAAAAAGAAGCTACTAAAGCTAAAGATCCTAATTATAATAGAAAGCTGCCATTATTTGTGGGAGAAAAAAACGGCGAAAAGTTGTATGTAGTTCCCGTAAGAGGTAAAGGACTTTGGGATGCTATATGGGGCTTTGTTGCTGTGGATAATATGATGACTATTCAAGGAGTGTATTTTGACCATAAAGGAGAAACACCAGGACTTGGTGCAGAAATTAAGAAACGTTTCTTTATGGATGACTTCATAGGCGAAGAAATGTTAGATGGAACTGTTTTTAAAGGTGTCAAAGTTGCTAAAGGAAACAATGACCCTGTAAATACTGAAAAAACAGATTATGAAGTAGATGCTATTGCCGGTGCCACTATTACAGGAGATGGAGTTTCAGCAATGTTGAAAAAAGATATTAAAATGTATGTGTCTTATTTTAGAACTTTAAACAATTAATCAATGGGACTTTTATCAAAAAAAGACAGTAAATTAATTTTAGACCCGCTAACGGATGATAATCCAATTACCATGCAGGTATTAGGAATTTGTTCTGCGTTGGCAATTACTGCACAATTGAAGCCTTCAATTGTAATGGCTATCTCTGTGATATTTGTACTGGGGATCGGAAATGTGGTTATTTCGTTAATGCGAAATATCATTCCATCAAAAATTAGAATTATTGTTCAGTTAATAGTTGTAGCTACTTTAGTAATTATAGTAGATCAGGTACTAAAAGCTTTTGCATATTCACTAAGTAAGGAACTTTCGGTATTTATTGGTCTTATTATTACCAACTGTATTATTATGGGGCGTTTTGAAGCCTTTGCTTTAGGGAATGGTCCTTGGAAATCTTTTTTGGATGGGGTAGGAAATGCACTAGGATACGGTGTGATTTTAATCATAGTAGGATTCTTTAGAGAGTTATTAGGAAGTGGAACCTTATTTGGTTTTCAAGTATTAGGGGATCCTTTAGGGGCTACTGCTAGTGCGAGAGGCCTTTATGAGTTTGGTTATGAAAATAATGGATTTATGGTATTGCCTCCAATGGCTTTGATTGTTGTTGGAATTATTATCTGGGTTCAACGTTCAAGAAATAAAGAATTAATAGAAGAAAACTAAAATAGGTGGTGGTTGAAGACTGAAGCAAATAGCTGAAGTCTCTAATCCTAAATATTATATCATATTATGGAACATATAGAATTATTTTTTAAATCGGTTTTTGTAGATAACATGGTGTTTGCATATTTCTTAGGAATGTGTTCTTACCTTGCTGTTTCTAAAAAAGTAAATACCGCTGTAGGTCTTGGAGCTGCCGTTATATTTGTATTAACAGTGACTGTCCCTTTGAACTGGTTATTGGATCAATACATCTTAAGAGATGGAGCCTTGATTTGGTTGGGAGAAGAATATGCAGATTACGATCTTAGTTTCTTGTCTTTTATTTTATTCATTGCTACGATTGCGACGATGGTACAACTGGTAGAAATTGTTGTTGAGAAATTCTCTCCTTCTTTATATAATTCCTTAGGAATCTTTTTACCCTTGATTGCGGTAAATTGTGCGATTCTTGGAGGATCATTATTTATGCAGTCGAGAGAGATTGAAAGCCTTGGATTAGCATTAAATTATGGATTTAGCTCAGGAATAGGATGGTTTCTAGCGATTGTAGCAATTGCTGCAATTCGAGAGAAAATTAGATATAGTAATGTCCCTGCTCCGCTTCGTGGATTAGGAATTACATTTATTATAACAGGATTAATGGCGATTGGTTTTATGGGTTTCGGTGGAATGTTAACCGGAGGAGATGAAGAAACACCTGTTGAAGAAACAAAAACAACTGCAGTTAAAGCAGTTTCAGAAAAAATAGAAAAAGAAATTACAGCGTTAACAGAAACTGTTGAGGCTTCAGAAATAACACAAGAATAGTATGTTTTTAGCAGCAAGCACCTTAGGAGTTATCATTGCAACGGTTGTGGCCTTTTTGGTTCTAACCTTGCTTTTAGTCACTTTGTTATTATTTACCAAGCAAAAGTTATCTCCTTCAGGACCGGTAAAGATTACCATTAATGGTGAAAAAGTTATTGAAGTCGCCTCAGGAGAAACGTTATTAACAACGCTTGGAAGCAACAAGATATTTCTACCTTCTGCCTGTGGTGGTGGTGGAACTTGTATTCAATGTGAATGTCATGTTCTTGATGGCGGAGGAGAAGCATTACCTACGGAAACTCCTCACTTCAGTAGAAAAGAATTAAAAGAAGGCGCTCGTCTTTCATGTCAAGTGAAAGTAAAACAGGATATGAATATTCAAATTCCTGAAGAAGTCTTCGGAATTAAAAAATGGGACGCAACAGTAGTTCGTAATTATAACGTTGCCTCATTTATTAAAGAATTCGTTGTGGAGATTCCTAAAGATATGGGATACAAAGCAGGTGGATATATTCAAATTGAAATTCCTAAATGTGAGATTAAGTTTGAAGATATGGATATCACAGCGCATCCTGAAGAGCATGAAACACCAGATATGTTTCAAGCAGAATGGGATAAGTTTGGTCTTTGGCCTTTAGTGATGAAAAATCCAGAAACAGTTGAGAGAGCCTACTCTATGGCTTCTTATCCTGCTGAAGGACGTGAGATTATGTTGAATGTACGGATCGCAACTCCGCCATGGGACCGCTCTAAAAACGAATGGATGGGTGTGAACCCTGGTATTGCATCTTCTTATATTTTTGCACAGAAACCTGGAGATAAAGTAGTTATTTCTGGACCTTATGGAGAGTTCTTTATCAATCCATCTGAATCTGAAATGCTATACGTAGGAGGTGGAGCCGGAATGGCACCAATGCGTTCTCACTTATATCATTTATTCAAAACCTTAAAAACAGGCAGAAAAGTAACCTATTGGTATGGTGGACGTTCAAAAAGAGAATTATTTTATTTAGATCACTTTCAACAACTGGAAGATGAGTTTCCAAACTTTAAATTTTACTTAGCCCTGTCTGAACCTATGGAAGAGGACAACTGGAAAGTTAAGGATGGTATTGACGGTGAAGGAGATGGTTTTGTTGGATTTATACACCAAGTGGTAATAGACAACTATTTAAATCTTCATGAAGAGCCAGAAGATATCGAATTGTATTTCTGTGGACCTCCATTAATGAACCAAGCGGTACAGAAAATGGGAGAAGATTTTGGAATTCCTGATGAAAGTATCCGATTCGATGATTTCGGAGGATAAACTTCTTCTTTTGCTGGTATTACTGCTACATGGGATATGAAATCCATTGTAGAATATGTTAGGAAGTGCTACACCAGCACCTATCGATAATGATGGACAAAATAGAGTTATAGCTTCTCCTTATAATAAATAAGAACAGATAAGCTAAAAATATTTTAAAACCTCTTAACATTTTTGTTAAGAGGTTTTTTTGTTTCTTATTATGACCTCTTAATTGTAAAATAAGCTAATTTTGCAATTCTAAGAATCTAAATATGGAACCAAAACTATTAAGTGAACAAGAACTTCATAACCTAGCGATGAATATTGTAGGTAAAGACCTAGAAGAACAAGGTTATGAATTTATGGGTATTAATTCTGAAATAAACAAAGACCCTCAATTTGTAGCTTTAAAGAATAAAAAACTTCACTTTGTTATTGTGAGAGCTAAATCACATCCAGACGATGCTAATGAATATGATTCAGATTTAATGGAAAAAATGAAAGATCATGCCTTAAAGTTTGAAGCAGGTACCTTTTTTGCTGGAGTAGGTTTGGGACATGGTTTAGATTATGGGAAACCTATAGTGTTAGGAGAGGATTATACAATGATTTATAATGGTTTACAGGAAATAGTATGAAGGGTTTTTATATCATCTTTATAGCATTATTTCTTTCTTGTACTTCTTCTGAAAAGCAAGAATTGTATACAACTACGGGCAATGCTTTTGGAACGACTTTTTCCATTCAACTGTATTCAGATAAAGAAATTGATATTGAAAAAGGGATTGATTCAGTTATTTATAAAGTGAATAAATCGGTGAGTACCTATATGCCAAATAGTGATATTTCAAAAATAAATAAAGGAGACAGTACAATTGTTGTTGATGCTGTTTTTAAAGAAGTGTTTCGTATTTCTGAAATAGTGTATACAAACTCCAATGGTTATTTTGATCCTACAGTAGGAGTACTAAGAAATGCCTATGGTTTTGGTGATGTGGAGCCTGTAGAAAAAATGGATTCAATCGTTTTAGATTCGCTTAGAAAATTTGTTGGGTTTAATAAAGTATCCCTTTTAAAGAAGGGTACGATTCAAAAAAAGTATCCCGAAATATATTTCGATTTTAATGCTGTTGCCAAAGGCTATGGAGTTGATTGCATCGCAAATTATTTGGATATTTTGCACATTGAAAATTATATTATTGAACTGGGAGGAGAACTGGTTGCAAAAGGGTTGCATCTTGAAAAAAAGAAGCCTTGGGTAGTTGGGATTGAAGCAATTAATTCAGATATTGAACACCGCAGCTATGAAGCAAAATTAAAACTGGAGAATAGTGCGATGGCTTCCTCAGGAAATTATAGAAAATATAGAATAGATCCTGTAACAGGAAAGAAATTTGTTCATACCCTAAATCCAATAACTGGTTCTGCTGAAAAAAGTGATGTTACCAGTGCGAGTGTATTGGCTTCTACTTGTGGCTATGCCGATGCATATGCTACCACTTTTATGGCATTAGGTTTAGAAAAGTCTAAAAAGTTATTAGAAACCCTTGATGGAATTGAGGCTTATCTTACTTATAATGATTCTTTAAACAAACCGCAGATATATATAACGGAAGGATTTAAAAACCAATTATTAGATTAATTTCTTACACACGGGAATAATTTCACTTTTTGCCAAACAGTATTTTTTTATTTCTTTTTCGGAAAGGGTAGCTGTGTAACCTTCTTCTATAACTGTAAACCCTATGCTTCGAAGTTTATCAAAATAATCACGACCATACACACGTACATGATCGTACTGTCCAAATATTTTGGTGCGTTCTTTTTGATTGGTAATAGTATTGTCTTCAAAAGTAAATTCTCTAGAAAGATCCTGAGGAATTTGAAAGATACCAATTCCATTTGGAGCCAAAACACGATAGAGTTCTTGCATGGCTTTGGTATCATCTGGAATATGTTCAAGAACATGATTACAGAAAATAAAATCGTAGCTATTATCTTTAAAAGGTAAATTACATATATCTGCTTTTACATCTGCTAAAGGTGAATTTAAATCGGTTGTGGTATATTCTAAATTCTGCATTTTCTTGAATCTTTTGTAAAACGATTGTTCGGGAGCAAAATGTAATACCCGATGTTTTTCTGTGAAAAATGTGGTTTCATTTTTAAGGTATAACCAAAATAGGCGATGACGTTCTAAAGATAAGGTACTTGGAGAAAGTACATTTTCTCTTACCGTAGCATAGCCATAAGGTAAAAATTTTCTGAATGATTTTCCGTCAATAGGATCTGTAAAGTTTGTTCCTTTTAAAAATAACGCAACAATAGGGCTTAACCAATAACTAACTCGAATTAGAATAGGTCGAGGAATCAAATTCAGGAAAAATTTAAAGAGTTTTTGCATTCCACCTATAAAATAAACGCTGTTGCTCTAAATTCATTTTCTTCATCGCTTGTAATCCCTAAGGCTTCATAAATATAAGCGAAGGTGGAAAGTAATTCTGGTTTTCCGTTTACAATAGCAATATTATGTTCAAAGTGAGCACTTGGTTTTCTGTCTCGAGTTAAAATTGTCCAACCATCCGCTAATTGTTCGATACGTTTTGTGCCTAGGTTAACCATAGGCTCTATAGCAACGGTCATTCCTTCAACAAACTTTTTGCCATAACCTCTTTTACCATAATTAGGCATTTCAGGATCTTCATGCATAGTTTTGCCAAGACCATGTCCCACCAATTCTCTTACAACTCCATATCCGTGTTTTTCGCAATATTTTTGAATTGCACTTCCAACATCTCCTACGCGATTTCCTGTTTTTAATTCACGAATACCAACATACAAAGATTCTTTAGTCACTTGCAACAATTTTTCAACTTCAGGAGCAATTTCACCTACAGCAAATGTATAAGCATGATCTCCATAATATTCATTTTTTACAGCACCACAATCGATTGAGATAATGTCACCTTCTTCAAGCGGTGTATCATTTGGGATTCCATGAACCACTTGTGCATTAGGACTCATGCAAAGTGTGTTTGGGAAGTCATATAATCCTAAAAATCCAGGAATAGCTTGATGGTCTCTTATAAATTCTTCGGCAAGTTTATCTAACTGCAAAGTTGTAACGCCTGGTTTTACTTCCGGAGCTAACATTCCTAATGTTTTTGAAACGATCAATGCACTTTCACGCATTAATTCTATTTCTTCTTTAGATTTTACTATAATCATATTATTTTTTTAAAAAAGAAAACCATCCTTTTTTTGTTTCTTTAACTTGTTTCGAAATTGGTTTTTTTTCACCAATTAAGTTAATATATATTTCTCCCCATTCAACCAATCCTCCTATGTTTCGATCATCAATAAACAAATCGGCATTTACTTTTCGGCTGTCTTTATTTTCGTATTCTTCTTCAGGGTAGCTTCTATTAATAGCGTAAAAAGTAATTCCATTGTTTTCGCAAAATGAAACAGCTTCGTCTAAAGTTCTTCCTCTTCTAACGGTCCATAAAATAAGTCTATGTCCTTTTTCTTGAAGCTTTTTTAAAGTTTCAAACGCAAATACTTTCGGTTTGCCAATCTTAGGATATTTATCCTCCACGATGGTACCATCAAAATCTACAGCTATGGTAAATGTTTCATTCATCATTCCTCAGAAATAATGCGCTAAATTACAAAGAAAATTGTCTAAATATTTAATATTACTCTGCGTAGGCGTGTTTGTATTCTTTTCCGCTAAGGATTGCCAGTAAATCTTCTTCTAACGAATCGATCGTAGATTCTACAATACGTCCTATTTCTTTTTCATTTTTTAAAACAATAATGGTCGGAACATATTCTATGTTTTGTCCTTCTTCTAAATGATTAGGAGTGTCTTTATCTCTTGAAACAGCGATGATTTCTAAATTATCTTTGTTAAAATCTATTGCTTCTAAAACTTTATATAATCTTGGAGTTTCTCTTTGGCTATCTTCACACCAAGTACCCATAAATACTTTTAATGTTACATGTTCTACTAGAGGTTGAATAGAATCTATAACTGCTTCATTAATTGTATAGCCAGAAAATTCAGTATCAAACCAAGTGGAGAATGGTTCGTTTTTGAATCCTTTTTTATTAACCTGTCCAAGTAACATGTCTACATCATCAACGGTATCTTTCATTATTTGATTTATAGTAAGCTCTTCGATTACTTCGATTTTTGTTTCAGAAATAGGCTCTTTTTTATTGCAGTTACAGCTAATAATAAGTAAAACGGATAGCAAGAAGAATAGGTTTTTCATAGTATTATTTTATTAAAGATTTTTGAGTCATTATTTCTGGTTGTTGTATTCCTAAAATATTTAAAACTGTTGGAGCAACATCGCCAAGGATACCATCTTTTATGCTTTTAAAATCTGGATCAATTAAAATTATAGGTACCGGGTTTGTAGTATGTGCTGTGTTTGGAGATCCATCAGGATTTCTCATAGTTTCACAATTTCCATGATCGGCTAATAAAATAGTTGCATAGTTATTTTTAAGTGTTGCTTCAATAATTTCTTCCACACAACTATCAATGGTCTCACAGGCTTTTACAGCAGCTTCCATAACTCCAGTATGACCGACCATGTCTGTATTTGCAAAATTTAAACAAATAAAGTCTGCAGTTTGCTTATTAATTTCTGGAAGAATTTTATCTCTTAATTCGTACGCGCTCATTTGAGGTTGTAGATCGTATGTCGCTACTTTTGGGGAAGGACAAAGGATTCTATTTTCACCTTTAAAAGGAGCCTCTCTGCCACCAGAAAAGAAAAAAGTTACATGAGGATACTTTTCAGTTTCTGCGATTCGAATTTGTTTTTTGTTATTCTTTTCTAATACTTCTCCTAAGGTATTTTCAAGGTTGTCTTTTTTATAGACTACTTTAATTCCTTTATATGAATCATCATAATTTGTTAAAGTAACAAAATGAAGTGCTAAAGTTTTCATATCAAACGCTGAAAAATTTTGTTGACTCAATACTTCAGTTAATTGACGTCCTCTATCCGTTCTGAAATTAAAAAAGATCACAACATCATCTTTTTCTATGGTTGCGACAGGTTGATTATTTTCAGTAATAATGATAGGTTCAAGGAATTCATCTGTAATACCTTTAGCATAACTTTCTTCGATACTTTTCACAGCATTTTCAGAAACCTTCCCTTTACCATGAATTAATAAATCGTAAGCCTTTTTTACACGTTCCCATCTTTTATCACGATCCATTGCAAAATATCTTCCAATTACAGAAGCTAATTTTCCAGTGGTATTTTTTAGATGATCTTCAAGTTCTTTTATAAAACCTGCACCAGATTTTGGATCTACGTCACGTCCGTCTGTAAATGCATGTACAAACACATTTGATACTCCAGCATCATTAGCGGCGTTTACTAATCCTTTTACATGGTTGATATGTGAATGAACACCACCATTAGAAACTAAGCCTAAGAGATGAACTTTCTTATTATTTTGTTTAGCATATGTAAATGCCTCTTGCAAAACAGGTTCTTTTGAAAGTGTATTATTTTCTACAGCAAGATTAATTTTCGCTAAATCTTGGTAAACGATTCTTCCAGCGCCTAAATTCATGTGTCCCACTTCACTATTACCCATTTGTCCGTCAGGCAAACCAACACTCATTCCATGGGTTAACAATTGAGCATTTGGATATTTGTGGTACAAAGAATCTATAAAAGGAGTATTTGCTTGAGCTATTGCAGAAACTGATGGATCTTGAGTAACACCCCAGCCATCAAGAATTAATAAAAGTACTTTTTTGTCCATTTGATACATAAAATACAAAGATAAAAACAAAATCCCGCAAGAGCGGGATTGAGTTAGGTTAAATTTAGATAGAGGTTTAACTAAAAAGGGTTTACTCTTCGTTTTTATATTTTGTGTATTGTTTAAAGATACTAAAGTAAATATTCATTTATATCTAAAATATTTTCATTTCTATATTGATTGATAAAATCATCGGTGAAATGCATGCTGCCGAGTATTTTTTCTTCTTGTAGTATTTGTTTAATGTCTATTTTTTTATATTCCTGAAGCATCGGTTTTGAAACAGGAGCAAAACTAAAATGCCAAGGTTCATATTTAAATCCTTTTCTGTTAAGGTCGTCTGTATAAACCTCATAAAAACCAAAACGAGCTGCATGTAGGTTTAGCCAATCCTTTAATTTACAGAAAGGCCCAGTGCCATGAAAATGTTGAGGTTCTAAAACGTTTTTGGGTCGTTTTACATTAGCGTCTATGATATCGATATCGGTACCCCAATGATGTCTTGAAGTGCCTGGAATTGTAGAGTATTCAATTATTTTACGAATAGATTCAATAGGGGAAAGTCCTTGATTTGTATAGTTCTGATATTTGTTTTCAAAAATTTGTTTTTGACGATCAAAGCTGCGGTAAGCAGAAACTAATTCAATCGCAATATTTTCTTTTGCAGCAGCAGCTTTCATTTTTTTAAATGCTTCGGAAGTTTCTTTGTGCATTTTTGTGGTATATGAATTACCAACGATATTGGATTCGTCTTTGCCAATTAATTGATTTTTTGAATATTTTTCTTGTAAAGAAATAAACGAATACTGAGAAGCAATACTTAGTGCAAGTCCTCCTTTAATAGAAGTGGTAATAAATTTTCTTCTTTTCATTGAAAAATATTTTTTCATTTCCGTGAAAACGGAAATCTGTTATTTTTTTTTAATGCAATATAATTTTACTGGCATATCATCATGAGTTATATTCTTAACAAAAGACAAGCCACATTTTTCAATAACGCGTTGTGATGAAAGATTATCAATGTGTGCATGTGCGTAAATTTCAGAAAGACCAATTTGGTTAAAACCATAGTTAATTACTGCTTGAGTGCTTTCAGTAGCAAATCCTTTATTCCATTGTTCTTTAAAAAATCTAAATCCGACTTCAGTTAAATTTTCTTTTGGATGAAATTTCAATCCACAAAACCCTATAAATTCATCTGTATTATTTAAACAAACTGCCCATCTGCCAAATCCAAAATCTTTATAAGCTGAATAATTTTCAATAAATATTTCTGCATCTTCAATAGAAGAAAAAGGAGGGTCGCCTGTATATTTAATAACTTCAGGATCTTTGTTTAATAAGTAAAATTGAGAAGCATCTTCTTTGGAAAATTCTCTTAAATAAAGTCTTGATGTTGTACTAATTTGATTCATTAAAATGTAAATACATTTTTGAGATTTAAAAATAGTATTATTTTTGCTGATATGAATATTTCATTTCGCATAATTGCTCCTTCCGATATATTAATTATTCTTCCATTAATGCAAGAAATGGGTTCATTTGAAGTTCCTGAAAATGTATTAAAAGAAAGAATACTTGAAATGGCGACCCAATCGTATGAATGTATTGGAGTGTACGACGCTGAAACATTAATTGGAATTTGTGGACTCTGGTTTCAGACACGTCATTATGCGGGTAAAAGCGTAGAAGCAGATCATATAATAATAGATAAAGCATATAGAAATAAAGGTTTAGGAGATCAATTATTTTCATTTATTTATGAATATGCTACAAATAAAAAATGTAATTGGGTTGAATTAAATACCTATGTGCAAAACTTTCCTTCTCATAAATTTTATTATAATCAAGGTTTTGTAATTAAAGGGTATCACTTTGTGAAAGAGCTATAATCGCTAATTGTATTTTTAAAATTTTATCAGCGTATTCGTTTCTATTTCTCTAGGAGCTTTGCCTTGTTCAAAAACTCTAGCAGACAAACTACCTTTTAAAATAATTGACTCTCCTTTAACACGAATCCAACTACCTTCTCTAATTCCTATTACTGGAATATTATTTTGAGTATGATATTCTGAAATGCGAGTCTCACGTGTTTCACCCATGTGTTTGCTTTTTGGATCAGGATCTAGATAATGAGGATTTATATTAAAAGGAATAACCCCCAACGTTTTAAAAGAAGGAGGGTAGATTATTGGCATATCATTAGAAGTTCCTATCGTAATTCCACAGATATTACTTCCAGCACTTGTTCCAAGGTAAGGTGTTCCATTAAAAATAACCTCACGTAAAGGCTGCATTATTTCATTTCTATATAATTGTGAAACTAAAACAAAAGTATTTCCTCCACCTACGAATACCCCTTTTGCCTTTTTTAAAGCCTCAATGGGGTTTTTATAATTATGAATTCCATTCACCTTAATGTTGATTTTCGAAAAAGCTTCAGAAGCAATTTTAGTGTATTCATCATGACTAATGCCGCCTGGCCTAGCATAAGGGATAAAAAGAACCTCTTTCGTTTCAGAAAATAGTTTTTTTATCTGTTCATTGAGATATGATAAATAAGATCCTCCATGAACGGTTGAGGTACTAGCAATAATTAAATTTTTCATAAAATAAATTTAGCCAAATTTTAACAAACCTTGGGAAATCATTTAAGATTTTTATAAGAAATCAAAGATTACTTTTGACAAATGTCATTTAAACTAACCGTTTTGACTTTCATTGCCTTTTTGTTACTATCTATAAATGGATATGGACAAAGTAAAGAAATTCAAGGAAAAATTTCGAATACTAAAGATGTTGAAGGTATTCACGTGTTAAATAAAACTTCTAGATATAATGCTATTACAGACCAAGAAGGTGGTTTTAATATCAATGTTAGAAAACAAGACACCTTATATTTTTCATCCATAAATTATAAAACTAAAATTGTAATAATTACTGAAGAAATATATACAAAAGAGTATGTTGTTTTAACCTTAGAACAATTAATAAATGAATTAGAAGAAGTAGTAATTGGTCCTAATCTTACAGGGAATCTCGCCACCGATATTAAGAATATAAAAACTGAAACGCCTGTTAATTTTGACGATGTTGGTATTCCTGGTTTTAAGGGAAAGCCAGAAGAAAAAATTGCTCCCGGCTATACATTAAGAGCACCCTCGGCCGTGAACGTCGAAGCTCTGTATAATCACCTTTCTGGTTATTACAAGAAATTGCGTATGCAAAGAAAATGGGAATCTCAAAATTATTCGGTAGCAGGAATTATTAACTTGTATGGCTTTTCTTTTTTTGAAGAAGCTTATAAAATACCCAATAATAGATTATATGATTTTTTACTTTATTGTATGGAGACTTCAACATTAGATAAAGATTTTAAAAGCCAGAATTACGCGTCATTACTTTCTATTTTTGAAGAAAAAAGTGAAACTTATCTAATTAGGTTGTCTAAAAAAAAGGAATAATATTTGTAACTCTTATAAAAACAGTTCGTCTTATATACATTCTCTTATCTAGAAATTAAATGAAATATTTAAAAATTGCCTTATTAATTATTATGTTGCCCTTGATGTCTATGTCGACAGCGCATAAATTTTATGTAAGTATCACAAAAGTTGAATATATTGAAGAAGAAAAATCACTTCAAATTATCACTAAAATATTTACAGAAGATTTAGAAAAAACTTTAAGAGAACGATATAGTTCCGATATTCATTTAGATTCAAAAAAAGAAACGGATACTGATGCTGTTTTTATTCAGAAATATTTGCTGAAGAAATTAAAAATAAATGTAAATAATACCCCAGTTACTATAGAATATATTGGGCTTGAGTATGAAAATGATATTATTAAAATTTATATGGAAATTAAAAATGTTTCAGAAATAAAAACTTTTGAAATTGAAAATAAACTATTAATGGATATGTTCAATGAACAACAAAATATCATACATTTCAAAAAAAATAAATTAAGGAAAAGCCTTGTACTTGATATAGATAATCCTAAAGGTGTGTTAAACTTAGATTAAAGAATTCTTAAAAACCATAATTAAAGCTATTTTTAGCAGCTAATATTCGCTAATCAAAAAATAAAAATACTATGAAAATAATAAAGTACATTGCTTTAGCTTGTCTTTTCTTATCGGTAAATGTTATGTTTTCCCAAGATGAGAAAGAAGTTGAAAAAGATGAAAGGGAAACCGGACATATAAATAACAATAAGTTTAAGCAGCTTTACGAGGAGTTTTCTTCTCCAAATATGTATCGTTCTGCTAGTGGTACTCCTGGTCCAAATTATTATCAGCAACAAGCTGATTATCTTATGGATATAGAGCTTGACGATAAAAACAAAAAGTTAATGGGTTTTGAAACCATTACTTATACCAATAATTCTCCAGATAATTTAGAATATCTATGGGTGCAATTAGATCAAAATGTAAGATCTAGAGATTCTAAATCTTCATTGATTGAGCCAAAAAGTTCATTTTCTGCTGATAGAGTAAGTAGTTTTGTTGGAGAGCATATGGGAAAAGGTTTTGATGGTGGTTTTAACATTCAAGAAGTGAAACATGAGAAAGGCTATAGTTTACCTTATACGATTAACCAAACTATGATGCGTGTTGAAATGTCGAAGGATCTAAAGCCAGGTGAGCAATTTACATTTTCTATTAAATGGTGGTATAATATAAATGATCATGTTAATGATGGAGGAAGAAGTGGATATGAAGAGTTTAAAGATGGAAATAGAGCATATGTAATTGCTCAATTTTTTCCAAGAATGGCTGTATATAGTGATGTAGAAGGATGGCAAAATAGCCAGTTTTTTGGAAGAGATGAATTTGCCTTACCCTTTGGTGATTATGAAGTAACCATTACGGTTCCTGCCGATCATATATTAGAAGCTACAGGAGCATTACAGAATAGAAAAGATGTATTTACTAAAACGATGTTAAATCGATATGAAAATGCTAAAAAATCATACAAAGAACCTGTAATTATAGTTTCACAAGAAGAAGCTGAAGCTGCATCAAAAGGTTTTTCAACAGCAAAAAAAACTTGGAAATTTAAAGCTAAAAATGTAAGAGATTATGCTTTTGCAACTTCAAGAAGATTTATATGGGATATGATGTCTGTAAAAATTGGAGATAAAGATGTGATGGCGGTATCTATGTATCCGCCAGAAGGAAATCCTTTATGGGAAGACTGGTCTACAAAATTAGTTGCTAGCACATTAGTTTCTTATTCTAGAATGACATTCGACTATCCTTATCCAAAAGCAATCTCAGTTCATGCGAAAAGTCAAGGGATGGAGTATCCAATGATTTGTTGGAATTATGGAAGACCAGATGAAGATGGAACTTACAGTGAAAGAACTAAATATGGAATGTTTGGCGTAATTATTCATGAAGTTGGACATAACTATTTCCCAATGATTGTGAATAGTGATGAGCGTCAATGGACCTGGATGGATGAAGGATTAAATACTTTTGTGCAATATGTTGCTGAACAAGATTTCGGGGAATTATATCCAGAGTCAATTGCACCAAATATAAAATATCCCTCTAGAAGAGGACCTGCAAAAAATATAGTAAGTTATATGTCTGGTAGTCAAGATCGATTAGCGCCAATTATGACCAAAGGTCTTAATACGTATAATTTTGGAGCTAATGCGTATTCTAAACCTGCGACAGGTCTTAATATTTTAAGAGAGACTATAATGGGGCGTGATTTATTCGATTATGCTTTTAAAACCTATGCTAAACGTTGGATGTTTAAACACCCAACTCCTGAAGACTTTTTTAGAACTATGGAAGATGCTTCTGCAGTAGATTTAGATTATTTTTGGAGAGGATGGTTCTATTCAACTCATTATGTTGATATAGGTGTAAAAGAAGTGAAGAAATTTTATGTGACTTCAAAAATGAATAAGGAAATTCGTGATATGATGGAGTCCAGGGGAATGAAAGAAAGTGATTTGCCTCCTTTAGTATATCTTGTTGAAGAAGACAGTGAAGATTTTGAAGAAGATATGCGTTCAACATCTTTAAACGATTTGGTTCCTTTACAACAATATATTATGGATAATTTTTCTCCAGATGAAAGATCAAAAATGGAGAAGCCAAATTATTTTTATGAGATTATTTTTGAAAAACCAGGAGGAATTCCAATGCCAATTATAGCAGACATTACATATGTTGATGGGACTTCTGAAAGAGTTAAATATCCTGCACAAATTTGGAGAAAAAACGATGCTTTAGTTTCAAAAGTAATTGCTTCAGAAAAAGAAATACAAAGCATTGTTGTTGATCCAGACGAGGAAACAGCAGATATAGATACTTCTAATAATACATGGCCTAAACGTGAAAATATAGGTGAGTTTAATAAGTTTAAAGAAAAAGTAAAAGAATAATAATATTCTATTATCAATAAAAAAAAAGCCTTGCTGAATAAGCAAGGCTTTTTTTATGTTCCGTATATTTGCAATATGATTTCACTTACAATTCCTATGTTTATAAGTGGTGCAGAGATATTTTTCATACTCTTTGTAGTGCTTTTAGTTTTTGGTGCTGATAAAGTACCAGAAATTGCTAGAGGATTAGGGAAAGGTATGCGTCAAATTAAGAATGCAACAAATGACATTAAGAGTGAAATAACAAAAAGTGCCGAAAAACAAGGGCTAGATTTAGATATCACAAAAGATTTTTCTGCAGACATCAAGGATGCCACCAAAAATGTAACCAAAGAAATTGAGGGCGTTAGAGACGAAATTGAAGATAGGTTTGGTTCTGTGAAGCGTAAGCTTTAGTTATTTTTTTATAAGTCTATTAACTTTGTTATTTATTAAATTCTAATTAATTATTTTAGCAGAAACAATAAGATTTAATATGTCTTTACTTCTTTTTTACGCAACAATATCTATATTTTTTTCATTTTTATGCTCAATATTGGAAGCAGTATTATTGAGTATAACCCCCACATATCTTAATTTACAACTACAAGCAGGTAAAAAATACGCTAAAGTTTTAGATGCTCTAAAAAAAGAATTAGACCAACCATTAATTGCCATTTTAACATTAAATACTATTGCTCATACTGTCGGTGCAATTTTAGTAGGGGTGCAAGCTGAAACTTTAGAATATAAAGTAAATATTTTAGGTTTTAATATTGTTGGAATTGTTTCAGCAATTATGACTATTTTAATATTAGTTGTTTCAGAAATCATACCAAAAACAATCGGTGCAACCTACTGGAAACAACTTGCTAATTTTACATCAAAAGCATTAACAGTACTTATTTTTCCATTAAAATGGACTGGAATATTATGGTTACTTCAATTAACAACAAAACTAATTGGAGGGAAAAATGTTCATGGCTCAATTTTAAGTAGAGAAGAGTTTCATGCAATGACACATATGGCTGAGGAAGAAGGGCTTTTTGAAGAAAATGAAAGCACTATCATTAAAAACTTATTAACGTTTAAAGAGGTGTTAGCAAAAGATATAATGACCCCCCGAACTGTGTTAGTAACAGCTGATTCAGAAACAACTATTCAGGCATTTTATAATGAATACCCAAAGCTTAGATTTTCAAGAATTCCGATATACGAGGAAACCGTAGATGCCATTTCAGGGTTTGTGTTAAAAGATGAAATTTTAGAAGCTATTATTAATGGTAATGGGGAAGAAAAATTAGGCAGTTTGACACGCGAAATTTTAGTAACGAACAGAAGTCTCCCTATCCCAGAATTATTCGAAAAATTTATTTCTGAAAAAGAACATATTGCTTTGGTGGTAGATGAATATGGTACCACAAGTGGTTTGGTTTCTATGGAAGATGTTATTGAAACTCTTCTAGGCCTAGAGATTATGGATGAAAATGACCATGTTGAAGACTTGCAATTAATGGCTCGAAAAAACTGGGAGGTTAGAGCCAAAAAAATTGGTATTATTGAAGAAAAAAACAAAGACTTTGACCAAAATTAAGGCACTCACCCTTTTGAGGTTAATGCCTATCTGTTATTTTTAAAAATAAGCATAGAGGCAAAAATTAGCCTAATTGTAAATGCGATAGCTTAAAAATTTGAATTTTTAGATTTTTAATTTGATGTTTTTTTTCATAAATTGAACAAATTAACAAAGCCATCTAAAAATGAAAAGATTAAAATCACTCTTATTTTTTATTGCATTTTTATCTATTGTGAGCTGTACTCAAGATTCATTAATAGTAGAAGCTGAAGATGAAGCAAATCAAAAAACAGCTATTACACAAGAGCTATTAACTATAGTTCAAATAAATTCCATCATAGATAGTCTATTAAAAACTACAGGAAATTTTAGTTGGGATAATGTTACAGATCAGGTATTGTGGAGTGCAACAGTTCATGGTGATAATATTTTAACCATTGGTTATGGAAATAAGGGGGAGAGTTTTCGAACTTCAGATAATCAACGCCTTTTAAATTCTAAAAATAAAATTATTCAAGAAATTTTAGCTTTTGAGAAAACAACGTTAAAAACTATTTTAATTGAAGACGATGACATTTTAAATGTAATTGATTTAAAAGTGTCAACAATTGAAACTATTTCAGAATTAAGAAAACGAAGTGATATTAGATATTTAGAGCCAAATGGATATTCATTTTTCACAAATGAAGTGTATCCTCAAAATGAAAGATCCTCTAGCGGTTGTGGATTTGAGGGTACTTCATTAAACACAGATGATTATAGAATCATTGCACCAAAATCTTTTATAAGCTGGACATTCGATCAACATAATATTGAGCAAGCATGGGCATATAGTTCGGGTGCAGGAATAACAGTAGGTTTAATAGATACAGGAATTTCTGAAAGCCAACCTCTTTTAGGATCCAATTTTAATGATGGATATAGCAATGGTCGAACTATCCAGAAATATGGAACATTTATAGATTCTATATGGCCTTGGTCCGATAATTATGATGGCCCACATGATAAATGTGGTCATGGTACCAGTATGGGGTCAACGATAGCTTCTCCTCGCAATGATAATTTTATGCCTGTGGGGGTAGCATATAACTCTAATTTGGTTTCTTATCGTGCAACGGAAGATGTGCTTTTAGATGATTATCATGAAAGAAAAGGAGTGGAAGAAGCATTAATAGCATTAGGGAATAGAGATGATGTTAAAATTATTTCTATGTCAGTTGGATATCCTTGGTCTATAGGAAATGTAAGTGATGCTGTTAGATATGCACATGCAAGAGGAAAGTTAATTTTTGCTGCTGGAGGAACCTCTACTGAAATAACAAATTGGTATCCAGTAATTTTTCCTGCGAGTATGTCTGAAATAGTTGCAGTAACAGGAATTACAGACAGCGGTACTTATCAGCAATGTGATTCATGCCATGATGGTAGTAAAATAGAATTTACAATTGTGATGGAACGCGATAATAATGATAGTCGAACAGGAACAGTTTTAGGCTTTTATGATGGCGATACAGATTATGTTGGAGGTTCCTCTGTAGCGACTGCTACAGTAGCGGGAATTGCAGCATTAGTTTGGTCTATACATCCAAATTGGCCTCGCAGTTATGTATTAAATAAAATGAGACGAAGTTCTGAGTTTTACCCAAATCAAGATGAAACTAAAGGCTATGGAAATATTAATGCTTTAAAAGCGGTTCAATAGTTTCCTATAGTAGAATAATAATTTAGAAAAGTATAATATACCTAAAGAGCCTATGAAATTAATTTCACAGGCTCTTTAAACTATTGCAATTATAATATGTTTTATCCTCTTCCTCTTTTACCTGATGAGCCTCTACTGCTTCCTCCATTAGATCTTGATGGGCTTGATCTTCTTACGTTTGTTGCAGGGCGAGAATAATTGTTAGATCTTCTTGTTGTATTACTTCTTCTTACTGTTTTATTTGGAGAAGTTTTTCTGTTGGTATTTACATTGGCACTTTTTCTTCGAGTCGTGTTTTGTGTTGGCCTTGTATTAGTAGTTCCTTTTGATCTTCTAGATACGTTAGAATTAGATCTTCGTGTTACTTCTGAACGAGAATAATTCCCTCTTCTACTAGCTACATTTGAAGATCTACCTCTTGAATTTCTAGAAGAAATTCCAGTATTACTTCTTCCTCTATTATAAGCATAACTATTATAATGGTTGTAATGATTTGCATAGCCATAATATCCTTGGTTATATGGATAATAATGTCCACCCCAATAAGGATTTCCCCAACCTAAACCTACACCCCAAAATGGTCTGTAAAATGGATAGCCCCAAGAATTACCATACCGTGAAAAAGGTCTGTTCCAATATCCGTAATTATATCCATTATGGCCTCCATAGACATTAATAGTCACATTATCTGAATTACTCCCCCAGGCTCCGTAACCTTCTTCGTATTCATTCTCTTTTTCTTCTATAATAACATATCCATCTTCGCCTAATGTTTCAGAAGAATGATACGCATCTATATCTGTGAAAATAGCACCTTCTTCTGTTTCTTCTTCAAGAACACCAGCATATGCAGATTCTTTCGATTTAAAATATTGTTTGTAATAATTGGATTTATTGTTTTCTGAAGCTTCTGTGTCTTCATTTGTTGAAGTAGCTTCATCTGTGTCATTAGTTCTGTCAGTACTAGAATAACCCGAATTATGGGTTCCACAAGAAGTTAAGATTAAAACGAACATTCCTATAATAAATAAAGGAATGGATTTTTGGAAAGAAATGGAAAAGGTTTTCATAACAATAGCATTTTAATTGTTGGACATTATAAAAATAGTTAGTTTTGCCGAGAACTAAAAGTTTATTTTTAAAAACACAATATTTGTGCCAAATTAATGCTATGGCTAAGAATTTAACAAAAAGAGACGAAGATTATTCAAAATGGTATAACGAACTTGTTATCAAAGCTGATTTAGCGGAGAATTCAGGGGTAAGAGGATGTATGGTTATTAAGCCATATGGATATTCTATTTGGGAAAGAATGCAAGCCGAATTAGACAGAAAGTTTAAGGAAACTGGGCATCAAAATGCATATTTCCCTCTGTTTATACCAAAATCATACTTCAGTAAAGAAGCAAGTCATGTAGATGGTTTTGCAAAAGAATGTGCTGTTGTTACCCATTATAGGTTGAAAGATGATGGAAAAGGAGGGGTTATTGTTGATCCTGATGCTAAATTAGAAGAAGAATTAATTGTTCGACCTACCTCAGAAACTATAATTTGGGATACCTATAGAAAATGGATTCAGTCTTATCGTGATTTACCATTATTAATTAACCAATGGGCAAATGTAGTTCGTTGGGAAATGCGTACTCGTTTATTTTTGCGTACAGCAGAATTTTTATGGCAAGAAGGTCACACAGCTCATGCTACCGAACAAGAAGCAATAGTTGAAGCGGAACTAATGTTAGATATATATGCTGAATTTGCAGAAAATTATATGGCTATGCCAGTAATTAAGGGGTTGAAAACTGAAAGCGAGCGTTTTGCTGGAGCATTAGAAACCTATTGTATTGAAGCATTAATGCAAGACGGAAAAGCATTACAAGCTGGTACTTCTCACTTTTTAGGTCAAAATTTCGCTAAGGCTTTTGATGTAAAATTTGCAGCAAAGGATGGTAAGTTAGATCATGTTTGGGCTACTTCTTGGGGAGTTTCAACTCGATTAATGGGTGCGCTAATTATGACGCATAGTGACGATAAGGGATTAGTTTTGCCTCCAAATTTAGCGCCTGATCAAGTAGTGATTGTTCCAATTTATAGAGGAGAAGAGCAATTAGAAGAAATTAATGTGGTTGCAAATGAGTTGATGAAATCACTTCGTAGCCAAGGGATTAGAGTTAAATATGATAACAGAGATACCCATAAGCCAGGATGGAAATTTAATGAATATGAATTAAAAGGAGTTCCTGTGCGTATTGCAATTGGACCAAAGGATTTAGAAAATGGTACAGTTGAATTAGCAAGAAGAGATACTTTTGAAAAACAATTTGTTTCTAAAGATGTTGTTGTGGAAACTGTTGTTGGCTTAATGGATGAAATTCAGGAGAAATTATATAATAAAGCTAAAGACTATAGAACTGAAAATACAACTGAAGTATCTAGTTATGATGAATTTAAAGAAGTGTTGGAGGCTAAAGGTGGCTTTATTTTAGCACATTGGGATGGTACAATTGAAACTGAAGACAAAATTAAAAATGAAACCAAAGCGACCATTCGTTGTATTCCTTTAGATGTGAAAAAAGAAGAAGGAACGTGTATGGTTACTGGGAAACCTTCAAAAAACTTAGTGCTATTTGCAAAAGCATATTAATTTTTTTTGAAATAAATCACCATACATTTGTAGCATTAAAAAATAGTTGTATTTTTGCATCCGCAATTAAAAAGAATGGTCCGTTCGTCTAGGGGTTAGGACGCCAGGTTTTCATCCTGGTAACAGGGGTTCGATTCCCCTACGGACTACAAAAATTTAGAAATAAAATGGCAAATCATAAGTCAGCATTAAAGAGAATTAGAAACAGCGAAGTAAAGCGTTTACGTAACCGTCACCAACATAAAACGGCTCGTAATGCTATGAAGAAGCTTTTGGAATTAACTACTAAGAAAGATGCAGAAACATTGTTTCCATCTGTTAATTCTATGATTGATAGATTAGCTAAGAAGAATGTAATACATTCTAACAAAGCAGCTAATTTAAAATCAAACATGGCTAAGCACGTAGCGTCTTTATAAGAGGCTAAGTTTCTTAAAACATTGAACTCCTTTAGTTAATTCTGAAGGAGTTTTTTTGTGCTCTATATTTAAATGTAAATTCCATTTGGCACCATTTTTCTATAATCACCTTTATTTCTAATCACATCTCTAACGATAGATGATGAAATGAAAGAAACTTCTGGAGCACAAATTAAAAAGACACTTTCAATTTCTGCTAAAGTTGCGTTTGCTTGAGCAATAGATTGCTCATACGTAAAATCGGTAGAATTCCTTAATCCTCTTAAAATATATGAAGCATTTTCAGACTTACAAAAATCTACGGTTAAACCTGCATAGCTTTTAATTTTAATTTTTGGTTCGTTTTTAAATGCAATTCCAATATGTTTTATTCTTTCTTCAAGTGAAAACATATATTTTTTATCTGCATTTACGCCAATCGCGATAATTATTTCATCAAAAATGTTTAGTCCTCTTTTTATAACATCGACATGACCTAATGTTATAGGGTCAAAAGAACCAGGAAAAACAGCTTTTTTCATGTGTATTTTTTTTATAGGTCATACTTCGACAAGCTCACTACATTCATGCTGTTCGCTATTTGTGACTTTATTGGATGTTAAGTTTTTTAACATGCTCGTTTCATACTATAAATGTAATCAAATTATTTTAGGACATTTTGAATTAGGATATCAAAAAATTCAGTTAAAGTTAAACCGTATGCTCTCACTTGCTTAGGAATAATACTTTCTTTTGAGATTCCAGGATTGGTATTAATCTCTATTAAGTAAGGAATGCCTTCTTGAATTATAAATTCACTTCGAGTTACTCCCGTCATATTTAAAAGTTTGTAAATTCTTTTAATTTCGGTTCGCACCTTCTCAGCTTCATTTTCAGGAATTCTTGCTGGAGTAATTTCATCTGATTTTCCTAAATATTTAGCTTCATAATCGAAAAAATCGTTTTCTGATACTATTTCAGTTATTGGTAAAACAATAATTTCATCTTTATTATTAAAAACACCAACAGAAACTTCAACTCCTTCTAGTGCGGTTTCAATAATTATTTCAGAATCCTCATCAAAGGCTTTATTGATTGCGGTTACGATCTCTTCTTTTCGATAAACTTTACTTATTCCGAAGCTAGAGCCTGCTCTATTTGGTTTCACAAAACAAGGGAGTCCAACGGTATTTATAATTTCTTCTTCTGAATAGGCTTCATTTTGATTGATATAGTATGATGTGGCACATTTTACACCAAAGCCTTTTAAAACAGAAAGGCAATCTCTTTTGTTAAAACTTAATGCAGCCTGATAAAACTCAGCACTAGTTTGTGGAATGCCTATTAAAAATAAATAGGCTTGAAGGTAACCGTCCTCGCCAGGAGTACCGTGAATGGCATTAAAAATAATGTCGGGTACAATTGTTTCATTTCCGTTAGAAAAACTAAAATCAGCTTTGTTTACAGGAAATTTTTTTCCTTCTACGGAAACATGATTCCAGCCATCTTTTAAGAGATGTACCGGATATATATAATATTTTTGAGGGTCAAGTGATTCGCAAACCACACTGCCACTTTGAAGTGAAATTTCAAACTCACTAGAATATCCGCCCATTGCGACGGCTACATGTTTTTTATTCATAACAAATTAGTAAAAAAGACGTTTAACAAAAATATCATTAATCCTTATAAAGATAGTAATTTAGGTTTCATATTTTTGCCTTATAATAATTAACGTATGACATTTATTAAATATTTGTTTACTAGAGCATTTTTAAAACAATTGGCAATGGCTGTTGGTGTTTTAATTTTATTGATGATCATAGTTCTTTGGTGGCTTAGAATGAGTACAAATCACAATCAACAAATTGAAGTTCCAGACTTAGCTAAATTATCATTAAATGCTGTAGAAGAAAAATTAGATGAGCTAGATTTACGTTTTATTATATTAGATTCAGCAAATTATAATCCGGAATATCCTAAATATTCAGTTATTGAACAAATACCTAAAGCAGGAAAATTTGTAAAAGAAGACCGTAAAATATATTTAACATTAAACCCGAACGGCTACAAGGAGCTTAAAATCCCTGAAGTTGTTGGTAGAACCAGAAGACAAGCAGAACCTACTTTAGTAGCGATGGGTTTTAAAATTGGCAAAGTTACTTATCGAAGATATATTGCAATAGATGAAGTATTAGAGCTTCGACATAAAGGGAAGAAATTAGAAAAAGGAGCCTTGCTTCCAAAAACTTCTGTAATTGATTTAGTGTTGGGTGATGGTGATGGTGGATTAAGTCAAGGGAGAAATGAAGGAGATAAAAGTTCTTTAGAAACTGAAAAAAAAGATGAAGATGGAGAACAATAATATTACAGAGGAAGAAAACCTGGAAGGACCTATTCAAGATCCTTCATCAGACGATTTATATGAGCATTTTCGTTTTGTTGCACAAAAAGGGCAGCAACCGCTTAGAGTAGATAAATACTTAATGAATTATATTGAGAATGCGACTCGAAATAAAATTCAGCAAGCTGCTAAAGATGGTAATATTCATGTAAATGATGCTCCTGTAAAATCTAATTATAAAGTAAAACCAAATGATGTAGTTACTGTTCTTTTTGAACATCCTCCATATGAGCTTTTATTGGTGCCTGAAGATATTCCAATCGATGTAGTTTATGAAGATGATGCGGTTTTAGTAGTTAATAAACCTCCAGGAATGGTGGTGCATCCAGGTCATGGAAATTATAGTGGAACCTTAATAAATGCGCTAACTTTTCATTTCGAAAACCTTCCTAATAATAGTAGTAATCGTCCAGGATTAGTACATCGAATCGATAAAGACACCAGTGGTTTATTAGTTGTTGCAAAGACTGAAGAAGCAATGACGCATTTAGCTAAGCAATTTTTCAATAAAACGACAGAAAGAGAATATGTAGCTTTAGTTTGGGGCGATGTAAAAGAAGAAACTGGAACGATAGAAGGTAATATTGGACGACATCCAAAAAATAGATTACAGAATACTGTTTTTTATGGTGATGATGCAGACAAAGGTAAAGTAGCGGTAACTCATTATAAAATTATAGAGCAGATTGGTTATGTAACCTTGCTTTCTTGCCGTCTAGAAACTGGTCGTACTCATCAAATAAGAGTTCATTTAAAATATATTGGACATACCTTATTTAATGATGAACGATATGGAGGTGATAAGATCTTAAAGGGTACTACATTTACTAAATACAAGCAATTTGTAGACAATTGTTTTAAAGTATTGCCAAGACAAGCCTTACATGCAAGAACTTTAGGATTTGTTCACCCAACGACCGGTGAAATGATGCGTTTTGAAGCTCCTATACCTGAAGATATTGAGCAATGCATTGAGAAATGGAGAAGTTATTCAAAAAATTCAACTTCTTAGAAAACTATATCATTTCGATTTATTAAGCTATTACTTTATTCAATATAGATTTACGCTAATCTGCTATTTCTTTAGTAAATTTGAAGAAAAGCATTCCCTATGAAAATTGTAATATCTCCTGCGAAGAGTTTAGATTTTGAAAGTAAATTACCTACAAAAATAACCACTCAGCCAATGTTCTTAGAGCAAGCTCAGCTGTTGAATGATAAAATGGCTTCTAAATCTAAAAATGTAATTAAAGAATTAATGGGGATTAGTGATAAGCTAGCTGAATTAAATTATCAGCGGTATCAAGATTTCTCACTACCCTTTACAAAAGAAAATGCAAGACCTGCAGTATATGCTTTTTCGGGTGATGTTTATATCGGATTGGATGTTAATTCTTTGCCTGTTGAAAAGTTAGAGGTACTTCAAGATAAACTAAGAATCCTATCGGGCATGTATGGTATATTACGTCCTTTAGATTTAATGCAAGCCTATCGACTCGAAATGGGAACGGCACTAGCTATTAATCAAAATAAAAATTTATATGGTTTTTGGGGTGCTACGTTAACAAATGCGTTAAATGATGAATTAAAGGAAGATGAACTTTTAATAAATCTTGCAAGTAAAGAGTATTTTAAAGCCATACAACCTAAGAAAATAAACGTTCCGGTTATTTCTCCTGTATTTAAAGATTATAAAAACGGTACGTTAAAAATCATTTCTTTTTTCGCTAAGAAAGCCAGAGGAAGTATGGTGCGTTATATCATTGATGATGATGTTGAAACTTTAGAAGAATTAAAAGGTTTTAATTATGACGGTTATGGTTTTAGTGAAGAATTTACTCTAAATGAAAACGAACCCGTTTTTGTTCGATAATGTTTTTGCATACACATCCATACCCTCCTTTTATTCCTGAAAATGCCACTAAATTAATAGTTGGCACTTTACCACCTCCAAGATTCACTACTAAGGAACTAAAACCTAATGATGTTCATTTTTGCTATGGAAGTCGTGACGGACAATTATGGCCAATCCTAGATCGAATTTTTACCATAGGCTTGGTCTATGAAAATACAGATGTTGCAATCTCACAACGGAAAGATTTTTTAACCAATAATAACATTGGTATTTGTGATATAGTCGCTTCTGCAACACGAAAAAAAATTGATGCTTCCGATATTGGAATGGAGGATGTAGTGTTAAGAGACCTAATTTCAGTGTTAGAAAAGTATCCTAAAGTAACTACCTTACTTTTTACAGGAGGAAATAGTAAAAATGGTCCTGAATATTTTTTCAGAAGATATCTTAAACAATATGGTATTTCGTTAACGAATATTTCAAGTGAAGTGCCAAGGATTCATGAAGTAATTTTACCAAAATCATTGCGAAAGATAAAGACGGTTTCATTAATAGCACCTTCTGGAGCTGCAAATAGGGCAGTAGGGAGTCTTCAGAAATACAAAGAAATGAAACTAAAATACCCTTCAAAAACTACCATAGATTTTAGGGTGGAACAATACAAAAAGCATTTCTAGATTAACTTTTTAACCAATTTTTCATCAATATTTTACCTTGTGGAGTTAGTACGCTTTCTGGATGAAACTGTACCCCTTTTATATTGTAAAATTTATGGCGAAGCGACATAATATTTCCTTCTTCATCTTTAGAAGTTATTTCTAAAACTTCAGGAAAATTTTGTTCAGAAACAATCCAAGAATGGTATCTGCCAATTTCAATGTCAGCATCAATATTTTTAAATAATATTTCGTCTGTTACAAGAATTTTAGCTTTTGTAGCAACACCATGGAACACCTCTTCTAAATTAGTTAAGGTAGCGCCAAATACTTCGGCTATGGCTTGATGACCAAGGCAAATCCCTAAGATGCTTTTAGTTGAAGCATAGGTCTTAATTACCTCCTTTAATAAACCTGCTTCATCTGGTATTCCTGGACCAGGAGAGAGTACGATTTTATCATAATCTGTCAAATCATCAATATGAAATAAATCATTTCTAAGTACAGTTACGTTACAATCTAATTCTTCTAGATAGTGAACTAAATTATATACAAAACTATCGTAATTATCTATTACAACGATGTTCATAGAACGATGTGGTTTGTGCAAATATAACTGAAATATAAAAAAAAAGGCTTACCTTTTTGGTAAGCCTTTAATAAATTATATAGGTTTACTTAGAACACTAAATTTACTTCTAAATCAATCATATCTGAAATAGCTTTATCTCCTAGATTATCGAAAAAACTACCAGAACCATACTTTACATCAAATTTTGAACGATCAAATGAAAGCTTTGCAGAAGCTCTATCATCATGCATAACAAGTATAAAAGAAACAGGTTCAGTTTTATCTTTTATTGTAAGTTTAGCTCCTACTTTATAACCCTCTTCAGTTTTTTTTGTTTTACCAATTTCTAGTATAGCTGTTGGATGATTAGTTGTTCCAAAGAAATCATCACTTTTTAAATGACCTATCAATTTTTCTGCATACTCTCCTTCCATGTCTGTAGATTTTAAAGAGGTCATATCAACAACAAATTTTCCGCCTGTAATTGCATCACCATCCATTTCTATAAATCCAGATTGTAATGTTAAACTTCCTGTATGCGTTTTTCCTGTAATTTTTGATCCTTCCCAATTAATAGAACTTTCAGTTACATTAATTTCTTTTTTATTTAAAGTAGTAAAAGCAAAAGAGCCTATTACAACAGTTAGTACTAAAATTGAATTGATTACTTTTTTCATAATTATTGTTTTGAGTATTTATTGATATTAAATTGTTCTTATTGTGTCTAGTGATGAATTTAAAACTTCTAATTCATTTTGATTTAAATGATTTAAAATTTCTTTGTTTTTTTGTTTGGTGATTGGATCTAATTTATTTAATAATTCTAATCCTTTTTCTGTGATAAATATTTCAACCTTTCTTCTATTAGCTTCGCAAATTTGGCGACTTGCTAATTTTTTTTGAATTAGCTTGTCTACTAATCGAGTCGTATTACTGCTTTTATCAATCATTCTCTCTTGAAGGGTGCATAAGTTAGCAGGCTTGCCTTTTTGACCTCTTAAAATCCTAAGTACATTATATTGCTGTGAGGATAAGTCAAAAGGTTTTAAAACTGAAAGAAAAGACTCTTCAATATACTTTGAAGTAAATAGTATATTAATCACAGTTTTTGTGTTAATATCTAGTGCTATGGTGCTCTTAATTTCAGATTCTATATTCATAATTGTAATTACAACAATTGTAGGTACAAATGTACGCTTAATATTGGCATATTAATATTATTTAACATAATATTAATTTATTAATCAATTGTTAAACTATATCATGTTTTGATTGGAATGATTTATATTTAAAATATGAATAAAATTTCCCTTTTACTCCTCCTCGTATTGTTTCAATCTTGTATTAATTCTTCTTCGGAAACTAGTCAAGAAAAAAATGATATTGGAGCAAATGAAACAATTACTGCTCAAGAATCTTCAAGTGAAATCCCTTCTTTAAATTTTTCAGAATTAGAACCATATTTCAATAAGAAGAACGATACAACGTATGTTATTAATTTCTGGGCAACCTGGTGTAAACCTTGTATAAAAGAATTGCCTTATTTTGAAAAAATCACTGAAACTTATGCAAATCAAAAAGTAAAAGTAGTTTTGGTAAGTTTAGATTTTCCTAAAAAACTTCAAAGTACTTTAATCCCTTTTGTAAAAAAAAGAGGGTTAAAATCTGAAGTAATACTTTTGAATGATGATGATGTAAATACTTGGATTCCGAAAGTAAGTGATGAATGGGAAGGAGCTATACCAGCAACGCTAATTTATAAAAACGAACATAGAAACTTCTTTGAGCGTTCTTTTACCTTTGAAGAATTAGACACTGAAATACTTAACATCCTAAATCAATAATATGAATACAAAAAAAATATTGCCCCTTACATTTTTAATACTTACCATGGTTTTTATGTTAAGTAGTTTTATATTAATTGAAAATCCAATTAAAGGGTATGACATTGGAGATGAGGTTACAGATGTGAATTTAAAAAATGTGGATGGAACCATGGTTTCGTTTTCAGATTACGACACTGCACTTGGTTTTATAGTTATTTTTACTTGTAATACTTGCCCTTATGCTGTTGCTAGTGAAGATCGATTAAATGATTTAAATGCTGAGTTTAAATCGAAGGGATATCCTGTTATCGCAATAAACCCAAACAATCCGAAAGTTCAACCTGATGACACTTTTGAATTGATGCAAGAAAAGGCAAAAGAGAAAAAATTTACTTTTCCTTATTTATACGATGATAGCAATAGTGTATATGCTCAATTTGGTGCTACAAAAACTCCTCATGTATATTTAATTCAGAAAGAAAAAGGAAAGAATATAGTTAAATATATTGGTGCAATAGATGATAATGTTCGAAATGCATCTGCAGTAAAAGATCGATTTTTAGCAAACGCAATTAATGAATTATTAGCAGGAAAAGAAGTTTCAATTAAAAAGACAAAAGCGATAGGCTGTTCTGTTAAAGTGTAATATTTTTTTAGAATAAAAATACATAATTGTAACAATTCTTGATTTTTAGCGTCTATTTATTAAACATTTCTGTTTTTGTGATATATTTAACACTATGAAAAAGATACTATTAATCATCGTTTGCCTTAGTTTATTTGCTTTTCAATCTTGTAACGAATCTTCAAAAAATCCTACTCAAGTAAGTGAAATTGAACTCATTTCACCACAACAGGTATATGAAGCTATATATGGCGAAGACTCTGTACAAATAGTCGATGTTAGAACTAGTGAAGAATTTTCAGACAGTCATTTAAAAGGAGCTCAAAATATTTGTGTGACCAATAATGATTTTAAAGAAAAAATTAAAACATTAGATAAAGAAAAGCCTGTTTACCTGTATTGTAAAATGGGTGGGAGAAGTGCCAGAGCTGCAAAAATTCTTAAAAAAATGGGATTCAAAAAAGTATACGATATGGAAGGCGGAATTACTTCTTGGAAAGATAAAAACCTAATGGTTGAGTAGCCGGTTTTAAAGCATTCTATTTAATTATCTATTGATCTTTTGTTTGGATATTTTTTAAAGTTTAACATTAGATATGTACAGATATGGTAAGCATTACCATGGTGAAAATCAGTAAAATAATCACTAAAGGCATTACAAACTTCAACCATTTATTATAGCCAACTTTAACTACTGCTAGCGATGCAAGAATTAGCCCAGTTGGGTTAATAAATGCAAACAGTCCTAAGCCATAATTATAAGCATTAACGATAATCTCTCTTCCTATTCCGACAGTGTCAGCTAATGGAGACATAATTGGCATCGTTAATACAGCCATACCTGAAGAAGAGGGTACAAAAAATGACAAGCCAGCATAGATTAGCATCATGGCATTGGCAAAAATTCCTTTATTCATTCCTTCAGTTAGATTACTTGCATAATAAAGCATGGTATCGCTAATTAAACCATCGTTCATAATAACTGAAACTCCTCGAGCAATTCCTATAATTAGAGCAACACCTAATAAGTCACTAGCCCCTTTTACAAAAGTATCTACAAAAGTATATTCTTTAATTTTTGCAATAAACCCGATAAGGATAGCTCCTACTAAAAACACAGTAGTCATTTCTAAAAACCACCAATCAAGCATAGAAACTCCATAAATCATTATGATAAAACATGCGGTAAAAATGAATAAGATTAAACGTAGTCTTCCTGTGAGTGTACTATTAGAATCGATTGAGTTTCCAAACATTTTTTCAATTTCTTCCTTTTGATCATATATAATCGATTTTGAAGGATCCGCTTTTACTCGTTTCGCATACCTCAA
The DNA here is from genome assembly GCF_047730175.1 of Candidatus Marifrigoribacter sp. Uisw_064. Classification (GTDB taxonomy): domain Bacteria; phylum Bacteroidota; class Bacteroidia; order Flavobacteriales; family Flavobacteriaceae; genus Marifrigoribacter. Next base: position 578,660 of record NZ_CP159833.1, on the reverse strand, counting down.
GATGTATAGAATACAAATTAGGGTTCCTAGCGCAAGAACGACTATTCTTAATTCAATACCAGTGGTCCAATTTATCCCAGATGCATCTGAAGCAATAATAGTGCTAAAAGGATTTGTTGTAGAACACATGGTGCCTATGGAAGAACCTATATAAATAGATGCTAGGGCAACCATTGCATCATATTTTGCAGCTAGAAAAATTGGTATTAGAATAGGGTAGAAGGCGATGGTTTCTTCTGCTAAACCAAAAGTAGTTCCACCAATAGCAATTAATAAAGTAACAAAAATGATTAATAAATATTCTCTTCCTTTTAGGGTGATAGCTAACCAAGAAATTCCAGCATTAAAAGCACCTGTAGTATTCATAATTCCTATAAGCCCACCAATAATTAACACTAAAAAAATAATATCGGCACTTTCTACAATACCCTTGATGGGAGATTTTAAAAAAGCTACGATACCTTGTGGTTGAGCTTCTAATTTTTTATAAGTTTCAGGTATACTAATTGGTTTCCAGATGTCACCATTGGTGAATTTTTCAACAGGTATTTTTATTCCTAAATCATCTAAAGTTGCCTGTGTTGCAGCTAGGGTTTTGCTGTTTTCTTGGCTTGTCGCTGTAAAGGTTTTTTCAGTTTTATTATAGGAAAGCGTATCGTATTTACCTGCGGGAACAAGCCAAGTTAATAAAGCGACAAGCGCCGCAATAATAAATAAAATGGTTTGTGCGGTAGGGAATTTAATTTTTTTCATTTTCAGAATAATTATAAATAATCAAAATAATAAACAACGAATATAAAATAAGTTATTTAGATAAAGCCAATTGATTTTATACTATGTATTTTAATATATTAGAACAAAATGGTACAAATAAAGTGGTATAAATAAAGTGGTGCAAAGAAATTGATGCTATGGTATATGAGTTGTATGGGTCAACAAAAGAAGAAATTGAGATTGTAGAAAGTTCTAATTAAATCAAATTATAGTCTGTAAAAAACACACTTCTGACACCCAAAAAAATAAACCCTGTAATAACAATATATTACAGGGTTATTTGTGGAGCCGGGAAGAGTATAGATCTCATCTTTCCAATGTTGTAAATGCATCTAGTTATTCCTGACGGAGCAAACGTCTTAAAACAAAAAAATCTGCTCAAGAAAACTTGGCAGATTTTTTATATTTAATCCGCAGAGCTAGCTGCGAGTGTCGTGGAGCCGGGGAGAGTCGAACTCCCGTCCAAACAAGCAATAATAATGCCTTCTACATGTTTAGTTTTCATTTAAATTTTCGTCTGCTTCCCGGTCGAAAACTACCAAGTTACAGCTTATCTTTAATTGAGTTTCGCAGGTGCATCAAAGTACTACACAAGCTAGGTTTACTTTTACGAAGTCTCTATGTCGATTGCCGCAAACCAAGGCCATCGAGAGACTTCCTGCTTGCCTACCTAGTAGGCCGAGGCATTATCCTACTGTGATTCGGATTATGCAGCTAGGGCGTAGTTATTCTCGCCGTTTGAAAAAATTTGAAATATGATATTTACGAGCTGTATCCCAGCGCTCGACATGCTTACATTACCATTAGACCCGCTGTCAAAACCAGTCGGCCCCATTATTTTCAATGAACAATTCTAAAATTCCCGATTTTTATCGGGAGGCAAAGATATAATATAAAATGTATCTTTGCTGTCCTATTTTAAATAACAAATTTCATTCCAAATGCCTATAAAGATTGCTTTAATCAAAGAACGTAAAAATCCACCGGACAGACGTGTCGTTTTTTCACCCGAGAAGTGTGCTGAATTACTTGATCGGTATCGTGACGCTAGTATTGTGGTTGAACCTTCAGATGTACGTGTCTTTCAAGATCAGACGTATAAAGATTGGCGTATTTCAGTACAAGAAGATCTTAGTGAAGTAGATGTAATGATAGGCGTTAAAGAAGTGCCTGTTGAAGCTTTAATTCCGAATAAAAAATATTTCTTTTTCAGTCATACTATTAAAAAACAACCCTATAATCGAAAATTATTACAAGCAATTTTAAAAAATAAAATTGAATTTTTTGATCATGAAACTATCGTAAAAGAGAACAATGCTCGGTTAATCGGTTTTGGTCGTTATGCAGGATTAGTAGGTGCTTATAACGGATTTAGAGCCTTAGGCTTGAGAGATGGACTTTATGAAATGCCAAAAGTAGAAACACTCCAAGATCTAAATGAGGTGAAGTTAGAATTGGATAAAATTACACTTCCAAGTGATTTAAAAATAATTTTATCAGGTACAGGAAAAGTTGCTATGGGAGCAAAAGAAATATTAGATTACCTTCAAATTAATGAAGTAAGTGATACTGTATATCTAACTTCTACTTTTACTGAACCCGTTTATTGCCTCATTGATGTTATGGAATACAACCGTCGAAAAGATGGTAAGGCAGGGAATAAAGCAGCGTTTTATAAAGACCCAAAGGGATATGAAAGTAATTTTATGCCCTATGCTAAAGTGAGTGATTTCTTTATTGCGGGTCATTTCTACGGGAATGATGCTCCTTATTTATTTACTAGAGAAGATGCAAGACATCCCGAGTTTAAAATTAATCTAATCGCAGATATTTCTTGCGATGTGGATGGTCCTGTAGCAAGTACCTTACGTGCTTCAACTATTGCGGATCCTTTTTATGGCTATGATCCTATTTCTGAAAATGAAACTGAATTTAATGCTAAAGGTGCCATCACAGTTATGGCAGTAGATAATTTGCCTTGTGAGCTTCCTAAAGATGCTTCAGAAGGGTTTGGGTCTATGTTTTTGAAGTCTGTGATGCCTGCTTTTTTTAATGACGATAAGGATGGGATACTAGCTCGTGCTAGAATGACTACTTCGGAAGGAAAACTTACCGAACGATTTTCATATTTACAAGATTATATAGAAGGTAAAGATTAAATCTTTTTTATCACTATGGTTTCTTTGGTTTGAAAGGCTATTACTTTAGAGAAAAAATCTTTTAAAGTTTCATAATAATCTGTGCTAAAGCTGTACTTGTTTAATTTATAATTGAAACGTACATTAATACTTCCGTTTGTTTCAGAATAAGCGACTTTACATGATCCGATGCCTTCAGGAAGTTTAATAGATTTACTTGTGGGTAGCTGTTCTACTTGGCACTGATTGTTTAAATCAATTTTCAATAAGTAAGTGTTTGAAGAAGGGTATCCAAAATTTATAGGATATTGTCTTTTTTCATTCTTAAATGGATTTTCTAATACACTACTTTGAAAAATAAATGGATTAATATAAATATTGGATCCAGTGATCTCAGGATCAAATACGATGGTGTATTTTTCTTTATAAGGTGTTGCTAGATCATTTACATTTTCAGAACTATATTCAGTAACTTCTAGGTCTGTTTAATTGTTTTCTTTTGCTAAAATCAAATCATTATTAGATTTATTATAATTTGATTCTCTACTTGCAACTGCTTTATAACCGATATGAACTTCATTAATAGTTCCTATAATAGATTCATCATCATTAAAGGTAATTTGCGCATTAATATAATCTACGTTTTTAGCTTAGGGTTCTATAGGTAACCAATAACTACCCTTTTTATAATCCATTACTCTCACTTCTTTATTTAAGGTTCTAAAAGGCAAAATTCTGAAGGGAGCAAATTTTTCTGAAGCATCTAAAATAATTTTTTCATCTCCTATCGTAACTAATGCCAACAAATAATTGAAGTCTGTTATTATGGGATAGGCTTTGGTAGGTAATCCATTTTCACGAGTAGAATGTAACACGATTTTTGCGTCTAAATCTGCTGCTTCTAATGCATTAATTAATGATAGATTTATTTCAGCAATGCTACCCGACTTTTTTTCAAAAGCGTCTTTCACGTTGGTACCATTAAAAATACTATAATCTCCATTCCATGTGTAATGGTTTTGAATAAAATAATAGATTTTTTTTCATTGTTTATTTTATGCTTTTATTTCTTTTTAAATAGGAATTTAAACAATCTAATAACTATTATTAGAAGCGCATTATATGACAAATTCCTTTGGTAGGTTTTGAATTCATTAATAAAACTTTAAGCTGCAAATATTAAATAGGAAAAACCCTATCCAAAAAAGTGGTTTTTCCTATTGTTATAAAATGTACTTATTCGCATATTTACAGAGCCTAATTAATTGGGGAGTTAATAAAGCAATTATTGGAAAAGAGCTGTTTCTTGATAACAGCTCTTTTCTTTTTATCACTTTTTCTATCTTGCCATTATGAATCCTGCCGAAGATTACATTATTAACCAACCTGAGCCTTATCGTTCTATATTATTAGATCTTCAGATTTTAGTTGAATCTACACTTCCAGAAATAGAATTACTTTATAAGTATCGAATTCCGTTTTATTACTATAAAAAACGTCCGTTTTGTTTTTTAAATGCTAGTCATAAAATAAATTATGTTGATCTCTGTTTTGTGCGAGCCAATCAAATAACAATACACAAAGAGCATTTGGTGACTGAAAAAAGAAAAGTAATGGGATCTTTGAGATACCAATCTATAGATGAAATTGATGAGATAGTCCTCATAGAACTTTTAAATGAAGTAAAGCAATTATATTAAAGGCTGGTAATCGTTTTTCTAATAGCGACTAAATCTGTTAAAAGTTTTTCTAAATATTGTATGTCTAACATATTAGCTCCATCACTCTTTGCCTTTGAGGGGTCAAAATGTGTTTCAAGAAAAAGACCATCCACACCAACAGCAACTCCTGCCCGAGCAAGTGTTCCTATCATATCGGGTCTTCCACCTGTAACACCACTGGTTTGATTGGGTTGTTGAAGACTATGTGTAATATCTAATATCGTTGGGGCATATTGTTGCATCGTTGGAATACCGCGATAATCAACAATCATATCTTGGTAGCCAAACATGGTTCCTCTGTCGGTAATAGTCACTTGTTGGTTTCCGCAATCTAAAACTTTTTGAACTGCATGTTGCATGCTTTCAGGGCTCATAAATTGACCTTTTTTTAAATTAACTACTTTTCCAGTATTTGCAGCTGCAACTACAAGGTCGGTTTGTCTCACTAAAAAAGCTGGAATTTGTAATACATCTACATATTGCGCTGCAAGGGCTGCATCGCTTACCTCATGAATATCGGTAACTGTAGGAACATTAAATCTTTCTGAAACTTTTTTTAGAATTTGTAGTGCTTTCTCATCTCCTATTCCTGTAAAACTATCGATTCTACTGCGATTGGCTTTTTTAAAACTTCCTTTAAAAATAAAAGGAATCTCTAATGCATCCGTAATTTTTAGGATTTTTTCAGCAATCTGCATTGCCATTTCTTCTCCTTCAATTGCACAAGGTCCAGCTAACAAAAAGAAATTATTTGACTTCGTGTGTTTTATATTCGGAATTAAATTGAGATTCATAGTTTTTATTTAAAGTGCAAAGATAATTAAAACCTTTATTCTTTAATGATTTTATGTATTTATGAATTTTTATCTTTTTTCTATAAATCAGCGTTAGGGACAGCAGCGGCATCCTCTATTTTTTGTAAAATAGAGATATAGCGTATAGCCCGACCTTATTGACCTAAGTCAACAAGGAACGCCCAAATAACATAAAAATAGAAATAGGCTAAATATTCATAAATAAACACTAATTTTGCACCGCCTTAAAAGGAGCAATCTTATGGATATTAAAAACATAGCAATTATAGCACACGTAGATCACGGAAAAACAACCTTGGTCGATAAAATTATGCATCACTGTAGTTTATTTCGTGAAAATGAACATACGGGTGATCTTATTTTAGATAATAATGATTTAGAACGTGAAAGAGGTATTACAATTACTTCTAAAAACGTTTCTGTTGTGTATAAAGGCACTAAAATTAATATTATTGATACTCCTGGTCACGCCGATTTTGGTGGTGAAGTAGAACGTGTATTGAACATGGCAGATGGTGTGTTATTATTGGTAGATGCTTTTGAAGGACCAATGCCACAAACTCGTTTTGTATTACAAAAAGCAATTTCATTAGGATTAAAACCTTGTGTAGTTGTAAATAAGGTAGATAAAGAAAATTGTACTCCAGATGAGGTGCATGAAGCTGTATTCGATTTAATGTATGAATTAGGAGCAGAGGAATGGCAGTTAGATTTTCCAACCGTATATGGTTCGGCAAAGAATAACTGGATGAGTGATGATTGGAAAGATGAAACTGATAATGTTGAACCATTATTAGATATGGTATTAGAACATATTCCTTTATTTAAAGCTGAAGAAGGAAATGTGCAAATGTTAATTACTTCTTTAGATTTTTCTTCTTTTACAGGTCGTATCGCTATAGGACGTTTACATAGAGGAGTACTTAAAGAAAATATGCAAATTGCATTGGTGAAGAGAGATGGAAGTATCGTAAAGTCTAAAATTAAAGAACTTCATACTTTTGAAGGTCTTGGACGTAAAAAAGTTGCAGAAGTAAAAGCAGGAGATATTTGTGCTTTAGTTGGATTAGAAGGATTTGAAATTGGTGATTCTGTTTGTGATGTTGAAAATCCTGAAGGATTAGCAACCATAGCAATCGATGAGCCTACGATGAGTATGTTATTTACAATTAACGATTCTCCTTTCTTCGGAAAAGATGGAAAGTTTGTAACCTCTCGTCATATTAGAGAACGTTTAGCAAAAGAGCTTGAAAAGAACTTAGCTTTACGTGTTGAAACTACAAATAGTGCAGATAAATTCATGGTCTTTGGACGTGGTGTATTACATCTTTCAGTTTTAATTGAAACCATGCGTAGAGAAGGATATGAACTACAAATAGGACAGCCACAAGTAATCATTAAAGAAATTGATGGTAAAAAATGTGAGCCTGTTGAAGAATTAACAATCGATTTACCAGAATCAGTAAGTGGTAGAGCGATTGATATGGTAACAATTAGAAAAGGTGAAATGCAAAGCATGGAAGCCAAAGGAGAACGTATGATTTGTACTTTTATCGTTCCTTCAAGAGGTATCATAGGGCTACGTAATCAATTGTTAACTGCAACTGCAGGTGAAGCAATTATGACCCACAGATTTTTAGAATATCAGCCTTTAAAAGGAGGTATTCCAGAACGGTTAAATGGTTCATTAGTTTCTATGGATAATGGTAGTGCAATTCCTTATTCGATCGATAAATTACAGGATCGCGGAAGCTTTTTCGTTAATCCTGGTGAATCTATTTACGAAGGACAAGTAATTGGAGAAAACACCCGTAGAGATGATATGGTTGTGAATGTTACTAAAACTAAAAAAATGAGTAATGTTCGTTCTTCTGGTGCAGATGATAAAGCGAAGATTGTTCCTGCTATTAAGTTTTCTTTAGAAGAAGCCTTAGAATATATCCAGAAAGATGAGTATGTTGAGGTAACTCCTAAGCACATTCGTTTACGTAAAATCTATTTAAAAGAAGTAGATAGAAAAAGAAATAAATTTTAGTATTGGAAGTATTTGGATTACCTCTAACGGAGCTTGTTGGATATTTAGCTTCTTTTCTTGTACTTGTTTCTTTTTTAATGAAAGAAGTAAGGAGATTAAGAATTGTAAATACAATCGGTTGTTTTGTATTTATTATTTATGGAGTTATGCTTCAAATTTCTTGGCCAATAGTAATAACTAACGTTGCAATTTTTGGTATTAACATATATTATTTATTTCGAAATAATAAAAAATAAATAGGCTATGAATTTCTAAATAGATTTTAGAAATTCATAGCAAAAGTCACTCGATTTTTCGTTTATTTGTTTAGTTTTTAAAATAACATCATTAATTATATATATGAATTTCTTATATTTTGATCCAGGCCTAGGTGCGATGATAGTTCAAGCAGTCGTTGCAGTTGCTGCAGGTATTTTACTTTTTTCTAAACTTACCATGTATAAAATAAAAACCTTATTAGGTTTTAAGACAAAAGAGGATGGGTATGATTCGATAGATATTGATGAAAATGATACCGAATCTGATGACGAAAAAAAATAATATTCACGAAGCCTCATTTAGAGACCCTTCAGGTTATATGTTTTATGATGGTGATACCTTGCGTAGATCCATTCAGCCTATTTACTTTCCTCAATATAAGAAGCTTACAGAAAGTGGTTTTTTTGCTACGTTAATTAAAAACGAATTATTGATTTCTCATACAGAAACTTCGATTTCTGACGATGAAATTATTATTACTCCTGAAAAAATTCCGTTTATTACAAACCCTTATGAATGGAGTTTTGAACAATACAAACAAGCTGCATTATTAACATTAAAAATTCAGAAATTTGCACTTTCTAAAGGATTTATATTAAAAGATGCTTCTGCGTATAATGTAACTTTTCATAAAGGAAAACCTATTTTTATTGATACGCTATCTTTCGATTTTTATGAAGAGAACACGCCCTGGAGGGCCTATAAACAATTTATAACTCATTTTTTAGGACCATTGGCTTTAGTGAAATATCATGGCACAGAGATCTTTAAAATGATGCAAACTCATATTGATGGAATACCAGTGAGTCTAATTTCATCTTTGTTGCCAACTAGAACAAAATTGAGTTCTGTTTTATATCCCAATATCCATTTATTAGCTAAAATGGAAAGTAAACATAATGATGATTATAAAGGGGAAACAAAAATAGCTAAACTTTCAAAAAAAGCACAAGAGAATATAGTAGAAAGTTTATATAATTATATTAAAAAACTGGAGATACGTCAAACAACCGAATGGGGTGATTACTACGCTAAAACAAATTATGATTCGGATGCTTTTTCAAATAAAAAAGAATTGATAAAAGATTGGGTATTGCCTTTGCGGCCTAAATCATTAATCGATATTGGAGGTAATGATGGAACTTTTGCCAGAACTGTACTTCCAGAAATCCCCAATGTCTTAGTAACAGATATTGATAGTAACGCAGTAGATTATAACTACCTTCAGGTTCAAAAGAACAAGGAAGAGAATATGCTCCCGTTTGTATGTGATGTATTGCAACCTGCTCCTGGAATTGGCTTCGATAATACCGAACGTAACTCGTTAATTGTACGCTTAAAAGAATTTGCTCCAGACGTAACTCTAGCGCTAGCATTAATTCATCATATTACCCTTTCTGGTAATGTTCCTTTTGAAAAATCTGCTTCCTTTTTTGCTTCATTTTCAAATTATTTATTGATTGAATTTCCAAAAAGAGAAGATTCTTGGGTCGAATCTCTTTTAGTTAGAAAAAGAGAATTTATCAATCATTTCGATTTTTATAATGAGGAAAATTTTGAAGATGGGTTTGGAACTTATTTTACACTTGAGAAAAAGACAAGGCTAGAAGGTACAAATCGTATTATGTATCTTTATAAGAGAAAGTAATAGATGGCATCTAAAAATAAACAGAGTATTGTTAGAAGGTTTTTATCAAATGACAAAAAACACCCTGTTTTAGTTGCATTAGCAGTAGGTTTATATCCTTTGTTATTTTTATACTCAAATAATTATACCTTAGTTAATACCTGGTCACATCTATTTTATTTTATTTTAATTTATCTGTTCATTCCCGTTATTCTCTTTTTAACTGTACATCGTTTACAAAAGCTACTAGTTTTTAGTAAATGGAAAAAGTATTACATTCCATTTTTAAATATATTTGGTTTTCTTTTTTTTATGATGATTAGCTATTACGCTGGTTTTCATAAAAAAGTAGCGCTTATTATTTTTCTTACAGCATTAGTTTCTGCAAGATTTTTATATATGTATCTAAATAAAATTATAATAATTCAATATATCTTTATTATAATCGGTATTTTTTCAGTGGTCCCAAGGATTTTCGATCATTTAAATTATTCTACAGAATGGGAGAAACAACCTGATAATATAGAAGAAGTGATTTTTACAAAAAAACCGAATGTATATTTTATACAACCCGATGGATACGTCAATTTTTCAGAATTAAAAACAGGATTATATAAGTACGATAATAGTAGTTTTGAAAATTTTGTGGAAGAAAATAAGTTTAAAAAGTATTTAAACTTTAGAAGTAATTATTATTCTACACTTACATCTAATAGTTCTGTTTTTATGATGAAGCATCACTATTATAATAACATGTCAAATACTAAAGAGTTTTTTAATGGTAGAAATAAAATCATTTCTAATAATAGCGTTTTAGAGGTTTTTAAAAAGAATAATTATAAAACACATTTTTTAACAGAAATGCCTTATTTATTGATAAATAGGCCAAAAATGGGATATGATATTTGCAATTTTAGTTATGATGAGATTCCTTATATAGGTAGAAAAGGTTGGGGTCGTAAAAAGAATGTAGCAGAGCCTCTTGCAAAGTATATTAATATTGATGCTAATAGACCTAAGTTTTTCTTTATTGAAGTTTTTGATCCAGGACATATTCAAAAAGAAAATGAAAACGGAGTAGAAGGAGAAAGGATTTATTGGTTAGAAAAACTTGAAGAATCAAATAAAAAACTACGCGAATTAATAGAAATTATTAAGCGACAGGATGCTAATGCACTAATTGTTGTAATGTCCGATCATGGTGGATATGTTGGAATGCCTGATGAACAAGTGTATGAAAAAACCATAGATAAAAATAAAATATATTCTTTGTTTAGTTCGATATTAATGATCCATTGGCCTAATGAAGATGCGCCAAAGTATGATTCAATGTTTAAAAGTAATGTGAATTTATTTAGAATATTATTTTCATATTTAAGTGAAAATGAAAAATATTTAGACTCTTTACAAGAAGACGAAAGTTATATAATTATTAATGAAGGAGCTCCAAAAGGAATCTATCAATATATTGATTCTGACGGGAATATTAATTTTGAAAAATATAATGGGACAAAATAAAAAAAGAAATAAATTAGAAACATTTCTTTCTAGTGAAAAAAAGCACCCTGTTTTATTTGGGTTAGCTACAGGATTGTATCCCACATTATTTTATTTCAGTAATAATTATCCCCTAGTAAATACATGGGGACATGTGATCTATTTTATTTTCTACTTTTTATGTTGTCCTGTGCTTCTTTTTTTACTTGCGAATTTCATAGTTAAAAAAGAATGGTTAGGAAAAATTGGAAAATATATCTTACCTTTTTTAAGCGCATTTATTTTTCTCTTCTTATTGACAATAAGTAACTATGCTGGATTAAATTATAAGGCAATTATTGTTGTTTTTGTGGCGTCTTTAGGCTTTACTCTTATTCTAAATAAACAGGTGAAGAAAATAGTTGTAATTCAATTAATTTTAGCCTGCATCGGTTTATTTACAATAGCTCCTTCAATTTTCAGACAATTAAATTACTCAGATGAATGGATGCAACAACCGGATACTATTGAAAAAGCTGTTTTCACAAAAAGGCCTAATGTTTACTTTATACAACCTGATGGATATGCGAACGCTTCAGAATTAAAAAAGAAAAATTATAACATAGATAATAGTGTTTTTGATGCTTTTTTAGAAGAAAATAATTTTAAATATTATAATAATTTCAGAAGTAATTATGCTTCTACACTTTCCTCAAACAGTGCTACTTTTATGATGAAGCATCATTATTATAATAAAGGGGTAAGTTTTAGTGAAGCAATAAAAACAAGGAATATAATTATAACAAAAAATACAGTGTTAGATATTTTTAAAAATAACAATTACAAAACACATTTTATAACTGAACTGCCCTATTTATTATTGAATAGACCTAAAATTGGTTATGATGAATGTAATTTTGATTATAAGAATATCTCATATATTGGAACAGGTTTAGGAGAAAGAAAAGATATTATAAGTCCTTTAAGAACTTTTATCGAAACAGATAGTAATGCCTCTAAGTTTTTCTTTATTGAAATTTTTAACCCAGGGCATATACATGGTAATAAGTTTGATACTTTAGGAGAAGAAGAAGAGAGAAAGTTATGGAACGAAAGCCTTAATAGATCAAACGTAACATTGACTAAAACAATTACTACTATTAAAGAAAATGATTCTAATGCACTTATTGTTATAATGGCTGACCATGGTGGTTTTGTAGGTATGGATTTTACAGGACAAGCCTATATAAAAACTCAAGATAGAGATAAAATATATTCTATATTTACGAGTATTCTAGCGATACATTGGCCAGATGGTAATGCACCTGATTTTGATACGTCTTTTTCTTCCTCGGTAAATATATTTAGAATTCTTTTTTCTTATTTATGTGATGATATATCTTATCTAGAACATTTACAGCCTAATGAAAGTTTTGTTATATTAAAAGATGAAGAGTTTAATGGAGTCTATCAATACATTAATGATACAGGGGAAATTATATTTAAGGCTCTTTAGGATTCATTTTTTAGACCTAAAATACTAAAAAATAAGCTAAATAGTATAGTCTGTACTCCAAGTAAAATTGAAGTGACAGCCGGTATAACAATTCTTAAAGTGTTTGAGTTTGTAATGTTTCCAAAGTTTAATTCTTTCCAATTATGATAGGCATAAAGACTTAAAAATACACCAATAATTACTATGATTATTCCTAGTAAAAGCCCTTTTTCCAAATTTATATATCTAAATAATGTATCATACTTTTTAGATTTTGGAAGCAAACCATTTTCTACGGTAAAGACTTTTGTTAAGCCATAAAATAATAAAAGTTGAAACCCAATTAAAAAACAACTTGTTGTAAATAATAATGTATTCACATCAAAAGTAATAGAGCCAATATTAAGAGGGGATTTAATTAAAATAGCTGAAAAAATAAACCCAAAAAACATTAAAATTAAACTAGGGTATAAAAACAACCATTTTGGGCTGTATAATGTTAAAAAACGTAGATGTCTCCATCCATCTTTCCAGGTATTTAGATGAGGTGGACGAGATCGTCCATCTGGAGATAATATGGTGGTTACTTCTGTAATATTTAATTTTAATAAACTCGCTTTTACAATCATTTCGGATGCAAATTCCATTCCTGAAGTTTTTAATTTCATGGTTTGGAATGCTTCTTTGCTGAACCCTCTTAATCCACAATGAAAATCACCAATTTTTGCTTTGTAAAATAATCGTCCAATAAAAGATAATACTGGATTTCCAAGGTATTTATGTAAAAAAGGCATCGCTCCTTTTTTGATGCCTCCTTTAAACCTATTACCCATGACTAAATCATATCCTTCTCTTAATTTTATTAAATAGGGCATAAGGGCATTAAAATCATAACTATCATCTGCATCACCCATAATTATATAAGTGCCATTAGCAGCCTCTATACCACCCCTTAAAGCACTTCCGTACCCTTTCTCAGGAATATTAATTACACGCGCATTTAAATGTTCTGCAATTTTTTGAGAACCATCAGTACTTCCATTATCTGCAATAACAATTTCACCGTTCACGTTTTCTCTTTCAAGGAACGCTTGTGCTTTTTTAATACAGGTTGCTAAGGTTTCAGCTTCGTTTAGACATGGCATTACAACCGATAATTCAAGGCTCATATTTTTGATGTTATTTTTTTAAAAATTAAAATGAATATTATAAAACCTAAAAAATAGTTATAGAACAAATATCTTGAAATAGAATGACATGCTAAGGCAACAATCATTGAATTTGAAATAATTAGTAATGAGCTCAAAAAGAGAAGGCTATTATTAATTGTATAATTTCTTAAAGTTATTAATCCCCCATAGATTAATGTAAATAAAAAGAAAAACAGTAATACAATAGATTCAAAGAAGCCATGTATCATTCCTGTAAAATAAATTATCACCCATTCTTTAAAATGATTTTTAACGAGTACAGGAAACATAGCTTTACAAGCTAATTCTGTTTTAATAGAATTTAAGTGGGGAGTGCTGTCTATGTTAAGATAATATAACTTTCCTTGGTCATGTATATTTTGATTACATATTAAGGGAAAATTATCATGAAAAACCTGGTATTTTTCTTCTTTTGTTCCATTTATCTTTGAGCTTAATAATCCTAAACTATCTATTCGCTGATATGATTTTATAAATATTTTTTTATAATCTTCATTTTTTATGTCAATAGTGTCCTTAAGTTCAGAAACAAATAGTGGCAGTGTAATGGCATTAACATAACTATATGGAGTTTTTACATAATAACCGTATACTACTTTTTTAAATGAACTATCAACAATTGTAATTAAAAAAGGCACTATTATTAGTAATAATAAGCTGAATACATTTCCTTTTTTAAATGTATCTTTTTTTAATTTTAATACATATAAAAGTGCTACGATTATGGATATAAAAAAAAATTGCCCTCTTGTCAATGATAAAATAAGAAGTGTAATAGAAAGATGGATTACTTTTATAGATTTATTTCTATATAAAAAATCTATAATGAATGAAATTAATAACAAATATAAAGGGTAAGCTAATCCTTCAGAAACAAGGTTATTTGCAATATATAAACGAGGGTAAAGAGGAAATAATAAGATGACAAATAAAAGAGTTTTTAACCAAATATTTAAGTTTAAAAGTTCCTTGCAGTTTTTATAAATGATGCTTATTGAAATAATACTAAATACTAATTGAAAAGAAACCATCATAACCTCAAAAAAACTACCAAAAATAAATTGGAACCCTCTTATAAATAAAATGTATACAGGGTATCTAGAAATGTTTACATGTAAATACCCGTAGGTGTCAGGGGAGTAAATAGGGGGTTTATTTACTAAAAAAATAAAGGTGAAAATAAACGCCAAAAGCACCAGGATGTTTTCTTTATTTTTTATTTTTTTTAGAATATTTATTTTTTTCAATTTTTTATATTAAAGAAAAGCAGGTTAAAATTAATAATTATTTTAGATTTACCATTAAATTATAAATTATTTATAAAATAAAAAAATATACAATTGATTACAAAGATATATGGAATCAATTTATTGATACTTCAAAAAATGCTACCTTTCTTTTTAAAAGAGATTTTTTAGAATATCATAAAGATAAGTTTCAGGATAATTCATTGTTATTTTATAAAGATGACAAGCTTATTGGATTATTACCAGCGAATATACATAACAATATTATTTATTCACATCAAGGGCTAAGTTATGGAGGTTTACTTTTTAATACTAAGGTGAAGTTCAACGATGTTTTTCAAGTATTTAATTCACTTTTGATTTATTTAGAAAAGAATAGCATCAAAAAACTACATTTAAAATTATTGCCTACTATTTATTCGATGGTACCTAGTGATGAAATTTCCTACCTATTATTTAAAGCGGAAGCACAATTAATAAGAAAAGATATATCTTCAGTCATTGATAATTCTCATGATTTGAAAATGTTTTCTTCAAATCGAAAAAGAGGAATTAAAAAAGGGGTAAAGAATAATTTAATTGTAAAAGAAGAAACAGGTTTAACTTCATTCTGGAATGAAATATTAATTCCGAATTTACAAGAAAACCATAAAACGAATCCTGTTCATACAAGCTCAGAAATTAATAACCTTAAAAAATGCTTTCCAGAAAATATTAAACAATTTAACGTGTATCATGAAGATAAGGTTGTAGCAGGGGCTACCATCTTCGAAACTAAAAATGTAGCGCACGTTCAATATATTTCTGCCAATAATCAAAAGCAACAATTAGGAAGTTTAGACTTTTTATTTAACTATTTGGTCAATGAAAAATATCCTAATAAGAAATATTTTGATTTTGGAATTTCGATGGAAAATCAAGGCCAACAAATAAATGAAGGCTTATTAACTTGGAAGGAAAGTTTTGGAGCTCGCAGCATTGTTCATGAATTTTTTGAAATTTCAACTAAAAATCATATACTTTTAAATAACTTATTTTTATGATACCTTTTTTAGATCTTTATAAAATTAACCAACGTTTTGAAGACGAATTTAAAGCGAAGTTTACTTCATTTTTAGATTCGGGTTACTATGTGCTTGGTAAAAATGTAACCGCTTTTGAAAAAGAGTATGCAGC
This sequence comes from Candidatus Marifrigoribacter sp. Uisw_064, assembly GCF_047730175.1. Lineage (GTDB taxonomy): Bacteria > Bacteroidota > Bacteroidia > Flavobacteriales > Flavobacteriaceae > Marifrigoribacter. Next base: position 562,687 of record NZ_CP159833.1, on the reverse strand, counting down.
CTATTGTGGTGTTACTCATTGTATTGGTGTAGGGAATGGTTTAGATGCCCTAAGACTAATTTTAGAAGGGTATATAATTTTAGGAGATTTAAATAAAGGGGATGAGGTTTTAGTTGCTTCCAATACATATATAGCTACTGTTTTAGCAATAAAACAAGCAGGATTAATACCTGTATTAGTCGAATCTGAAAGAAATACCTTTAATTTTAATTTGGAGCAATTAGAGGCTTCAATTTCAGAAAAGTCAAAGGCTATTATGCCTGTACATTTATATGGGCAACTTTCACCGATGAAAGAGATTTTGAACTTTGCAAAATCATACAATCTGTTGGTAATTGAAGATGCAGCCCAGGCACATGGAGCTAGTAATAATGAAGGAAATTACGCAGGAAACCTTGGCGATGCTGCAGGTTTTAGTTTTTACCCAACAAAAAACTTAGGAGCTTTAGGTGATGCTGGAGCGGTTACTACTAATAATAGCGAGTTAGCTGTAGTTGTTAAGAAACTTAGAAATTATGGCTCTTCATCAAAATATGTAAATGAATATGTAGGTATTAATTCTCGATTAGATGAGGTTCAAGCTGCTTTCTTAAGAATAAAACTGCCTTTATTAGATCAAGATAATAACCGAAGAGTAGAGATTGCAAAAAAATACTTATCTGGGATTAAAAATGAAAAAATTAAGTTACCTAATTTTAATAATTCAAAGGATCATGTATTTCATCAGTTTGTAATTCAGGTAGCAGAAAGACAACAATTTATAGAACATCTAAAGACGAATAATATTGGAACTTTAATCCATTACCCTATCCCGCCACATCAACAGGAAGCACTTTCAGAATACAAAAACTTACTTTTTCCAATAACAGAGAGCATACATAAAGAGGTGGTAAGTATACCAATAAGTCCAATTCTTACAGATAATGATGTTATTTTTATTATTTCAGTGTTAAATTCATATAATTGAAGCTACCTAAATTTATAAAAGAAAATTTATTATTAAAAATGACTTCACTAAATGCTGGAGTAATTTTAATTAGGCTTTTTATAGGTTTTTTTATACAAAGAGAACTTACACAAAATCTTGTAAGTGGAGGCTATGCGAAAGTAGGTTCGCTGCGAAATCTAATGCAAATTCTAACTTCATTTACCTCCTTAGGAATCTTTAATGGAATTGTAAAATATGTAGCAGAACACAAGGAAGATAAAGATGAATTACAAAGGTTGTTTTCAACTGCATTTGTTTTTGTAATCATTGGGAGTGTATCTACCTTTATAGTTTTATTTTTCTTTTCTGAACCTATAAGTAATTATTTTTTTTATTCTACAGAATACAGTTACATTATAAAGATAATTGCTGTAATTGCACCATTTATTAGTATCCAAAGAATATTTAATGGTGTTGTAAATGGGTTGTCTCAATATAAAGATTTCGCAAAGATTGAATTATTAGCTTATTTAATTTCATCAATTTTTACAATTTGGTTTTTATATAAATATGACCTTGATGGAGTATTAATAGCAATAATTTTAATACCGATCATTCAAGTAGCAGTAATGCTTTTTATTTTTGTAAAAGTATTAAGAGAATATGTGCAGTTTTCAAAAATTAAATTTAAAACACCTTTAGCAAAAAGTTTGTTGGCATTTTCATTAATGTCATTTGTGTCAACTATTTTATTAAGTTTTCTTGAAGTAGATATTAGAGGGATGATAAAAGCTAATATTGGGAATGAAGGGGCAGATGTTTGGACAGGAATGACAACACTTTCAAAAAACTACATGGTGTTTTCTGGAGCAATCTTTACATTATATGTAATCCCAAAATTTACAGGAATATATAATAAAAAAGATTTTTTAAAGGAAACAGGAAATATTTACAAAACACTTTTGCCCTTATTTGCTGTTGGAATGATAGTAATTTACTATGGAAGGCATTTAATTGTAGATTATATATTTGTTGATTATGTTGCGATGAAACCTTTATTTAAATGGCAATTATTAGGAGATTTTTTACGACTAGCAACGATCGTATTAGGGAATCAATTTTTTGCAAAGAAAATGGTAAAGAGCTTCATTTTTTCAGAATTGTTATCTATTGTATTATTTTACTTTCTTGCATATTATTTATCTAATATTTATGGTGTAGAGGGTGTAGTAATGGGGCATTTTATTCGATATCTAATTCTTCTATTTGTTGTCTTTTATTTAGTAATGAGAAGTTTTAAAAAGCAACATAAATTAGAATGATGTATATTTATAAATCTAAATAAAAGTCTTGAAAAGATTAATAATTAAATTTTTTTTATTTTGTAGAAAAGTAAAGTATTCTTTTTTTTCAAACAATAAAAATATAAAGGGGACACTTACTTCATATCAGCCTGTGGTATTAAGAGGAGAAGGTGCTATTAACTTTGGTGATAATGTCAATGTTGGAGTTATTAACTCTCCTTTATTTTATAATAGCTATGCATATATTGAAGCAAGAACTTTAAATTCAAAGATTTTTTTTGGTAACAATATTCATATAAGTAATGGTTTTTCTATGATTTCAGAAAAAGCAATTACTATTAAAGATAATGCCTTAATTGGGTTTAATTGTCATATAATTGACAGTGCATTTCATAATTTAGAAATCACTAAAAGGAAAGAAACCGACCCTAATCCAAGAGAAGTTATTATTGAAAAAAATGTTTTTATTGGTAATAATGTAACCATTTTGAAAGGGGTTACAATTGGTGAAAACTCTGTAGTGGCTAATGGGTCGATGGTCATTAAATCTTGTCCGGGAAACGTGGTGATAGCAGGTTCACCAGCTAAGATTATTAAGAATTTATAAAGATTTCATTTGTTAGAAGCGCTCCCAAGTATTTATATATTTTTCAGCTACCTTTTTATGATTGTGTTCTTTTTCTATAAATAAGCGAGCATTTTCCCCAATTTCATTAATTTTTTCAGGATTTAAGATAAGCTGTTCTAATTCAGTATAAATACTATCGACATCTGGTAAAGCATTAATATTCACTTTATTTTTAAGTTGATAATGCTCTTCAAATTCTTTTTCGGCGCCTGTAAAAACTACTTTACCTCTAGCCATTGCTTCTAATGCATTGTAGCCTTGATCGTATTGAAAAATAGCATCTAACAAAATATCACAAGACTCTAGGTGATGTACATATTCATTAAAAGGTAAGTTTTTTGTACATCTAATGTCTACTTTATCAGCGTGTTTTTCGGCTAGTTTATTAAGTGCTTCTTCAAAATATTGATATCCTTTCTTCGTATAGTTAAGCGTGTTAATTCCTAAAAAGATGATAATTTTTCTATTCAAACATTCAATTGGTTGGTAGTATTCAGGAATCAATATTGGATTGGGTATCACAGTCATCACCTTATTCCAACTCGCCCAGGGTAGTTTATAATCAATATCACTTGGAATAACAGCTTTCGAATGATTATAGGCAAAATAGAATAAGTCTTTATAAGGTGTAGTCATATACTTTAAAGCAAATTCAGCTTTAATTTTGCCTTTACTTTCAAAATGTGGGGTAAGAATATGATACCGTTCATTCCCCTCTAAATAATGTTTAATTACGGGGTAATCATCACCACAAGCCATTAAAAAAATATTTTTGTTTTGCTGAAAAAGGACTTTTAATAATTTTTTTTCTTTTTTTGGAAAGGTTCCAATACTATGTGAATTAATTAATTGTACCACATCGTATCCTTTTAATTTAGGAAGTACCTTCTGAAATCGATATCCTATTTCCCATAGCGCCAAATCTCTTTTTATTAATCGTAGAAATACTTTCCTTATAAATAAAGGAATAGTTCTGTATGAAAATAGTGTGGGTTTTATAGAAATATCAACAGGATAATTTTTAAATAAATCTCCCGTACCTACTAAGGTAACTTCATGCCCTAACTCAACTAATCCTTTTTTTAATGAATTATGAAGCCTACTGTATTCACCAATTAATAAAATCCTCATCTATATTTTATACATTTGTTTGCAAGAAAACAATTAATGTCTAAAGTTAAAGATAAAAGTATAGAATTAGAGATTTTAATTTCAACGATGCATAGAACATCGTTAGATTTTTTAACTGCGATGTTTTTAAATCATAATTATTTAGATTTTAATGTGTTAATTGTTAACCAGACGTCTGAAGATAAGTTGCTTACTTCTAAACACTCTACTATTAGAGTTATTAATTCTTTTGAAAAAGGACTTTCTAAAAGCAGAAATATTGCGATTAAGAATGCAATACAACCTATTTGTTTAATTGCAGATGATGATATTGTCTTTATAGAGGGATTTGACAAAGAAATATTGAAGGCACATCATACACACGATTACCCTATAATTACTTTTCAAACGCTAACTACGAATAATAAAAGCTATTGGAAATACCCCTCTAATCCTAAATTTCTAGATGAGTATATGATTAGAAAAACTCTTTCTATTGAAATTTCAATAAAAAAAGATAATTTAAAAAGTGTAATATTTGACGAGCATTTCGGTTTAGGTGCTACCTTTGAAGATGGTGAAAATTATGTTTTTCTTTCCGAAGCAAAAAAGAAAAGGATACCCTTGTGGTTTGTTAATAAATCAATTTCAATTCATAAATCTATATCGTCTAGTGATGAGGTGCAAAGCAATCGATATATGTATGCAAGAGGCGCTTTAAATACTTATAAATATGGAAATATAGCTTACTTTTGGGTATTGAAATTTGTTTTATTTCTTTTAAGAAAAAAATACATCTCCCTAAGTGAAATAATGAGTAAAATTAAAATTGGATTTAAAGGAATTGAAAATTTTAAAGTATTAAAAAATGAAAGAAATTAAAAATACAGTTGATTCTATCATGTTTCATGATATACCTAAAATTACAGATGTAAGAGGAAATTTAGCGGTTATCGAAAAAGATACGATACCATATGAAATTAAACGTGTTTATTATTTATTTGATGTCCCTAGTGATTCTTATAGAGGAGGGCATGCTCACAAAGAACAATTAGAGTTTTTAGTTGCATTAAGCGGTAGTTTTAATGTAACCTTAGATGATGGAGTGACAAAAAAATCATTTTTATTAAATAAACCTAATAAGGGATTATTAATTCCAACAGGAATTTGGCGTGAATTAGAGGATTTTTCTTCAGGAGCAGTTTGTTTAGTGCTATCTTCAGGAGTATTTGAAGAAGAAGATTATATTAGAGAATATAAAGATTTTAAAGCATTAAAAGGAGCTTAAACGCAATCCAAAATTTTCGATTATAGATTTAATTTTTAATAGAAGTATTAAAATAACTTTTGATTGTTTTAATAAAAAGAGTTGTTTCTTATTTAAATTACTAGGGTCTATATTTTTTAATAATTTTTCAAAAGTACCTTGATCATTAGATAGTTTATGCTTAATTGCTAATGAATATCTGTTGAGATCTAAATACTTTTTTAAAGCTGAATTCTCTTCTTCTTCATTTTCAAATTTTTCAAAAAATAGATTATTTCTATTTTTCATATCTACAACAGAAGATCGATTACTACTAATTAAATTATGCTGAGCTGTTATTGTATTTGAAAAAACTAACTTTTCTTTAAGGGCTGCACGAATCCATAAATCTGTATCTTCTCCATGGGTAATTCTAGAATCGAATCCACTCAAAGACTTGAAAAAACCTTTATGCATGCATAAAGATGAAGTCCATGCAAGGCAATCAATATAGCTGTATTTAAAAAAATCTGATACCTCTCCAGACCAACTTTTTCCTTTTTCTAAAATTGGAGAGTACATAGGTGATATTAATTTATTTGAATGCTTTTTTTCATAAGAAGACGCAAACCATAAATGAGTCGGGAATGTTTCAACTAATACATTAAGATTTTCTAAATGATTAGGATACCAAAAATCATCAGCGTCTAAAAAAACGATATACTTAAAGTTTGCTTTTTCAACCCCAAAATTTCTAGCAATCGAAACACCTTCATTTTTTTTAGAGAAAAGACGAATGTTTTTATGCGCTAATTCACGTATTAAATCAACACTAGAGTCTGTAGAACCATCATCTATAATAATGATTTCATAATCTTTAAACGTTTGTTTAAAGACACTAGTAAGTGTGTAGAAAATATCTTTTTCTTTATTAAATAATGGTATGACAACTGAAAACCTAGACACTTTTATTATTTTTTAGTTTTATATAATAGCGCAGTCTATATAAATCAAATAAAAACATGGAAGGATTTTTTGAAAGTAAATTAGACTTTATAGGGTTTTTAAATAGGTCTGTTAAAAAACGTAAGAATCCTATTAATTTCCATTTCTTAAGTATATGAAATACCTTTTGAAGAGGCCTTAGGTTTTTGTCTATTTGATTGTTTTCTTCTAGTAAATAAGTAGTTTTTACAGCCTTTAATGATTTGTCTAAAAAAGTTAAACTGTTTTCTAAACCAAAATGATATACAGGATTATCAATATGTTTTACTATCACATTGTTTTTTAAAAGATTATTTGAAAATAATATATCTAGGCCGTATGCATTTAAATTTGAAGTGTTTGAAGCTGTAAAAATATCTTTTTTAATTAATAAATTTTGAGAAATAATGAAATAGGGTTGTTTTATTCTATTCTTCACACTTTTTGTTTCTCTTTTAATTCCATACACCCAACGTAATATTTTATCAAGTTCGGGTCTTTTTTCTTCATAACAAACTCCTCCGTAAATTACTTGGCAATCTTGATTTTCTAATAAGCTAAAACGACTTATAAAATCATTGTATTTTGGTAAGACATCAGCATCCATAAATAAGAGCCAATTATAGATAGCTTTATTTGATAAAAGGTTTCGACTGGCTGTCCTTCCTAAATTTTGAGGGTTTTCAATTAATTGACAATTTTCTAATGAATTGATATTTTTATTTTGTTCAAGAATATTTAATTCATTCGAACAATCATCCACTACAATTATTTCAAAAGGAATAGCCGCTTTACTTACTTGTTGATGTAAAGTGTTGACTAAGTTAACAATTGAATAATTATATGTTGGTATGAGTATAGAGATCATAATACTGAGTCGCTAATTTACAATTAAAAAGGATTCTCATAAATAATATACCTATGAATCCTAAATTTTTATTTTAATCTTGTGGATACTTCAGTTTATTTAAATAAATTAGTTGAAAATATTTGAGAAATGAAACGAATTGTAATTATGATACTTATACTTTTTGGACTTCAATCAAATTGTTTTTCACAAGAGTATTCTTGGTTTTTTATTCGTGCAAAGGATACCTTATTTCAACCCGAATTCAGAAAAGATTCCGATCAATTAAAATATGCAGGAAGTGATTCAGAGTTAACATCAGTTCTAGATCAATACAATATTTTTGAATTCAAGAAAACCTTCAAAAACGTTAAAAGCACCTCCCTAAAGAAAACTTTTTTTGTCGTTGCAAATAATGATCAACTATTAAAAGATTTATTAAACCTAGATTCTAAAACTTTTGATTTTGGCGAACTTATTGAAGAAGAAGATAAAAAAATATTTGAGCCTAACGATTATGGCACTACAAGTACATTAGGTGAGAATATTGGATTTCAGGTTTATTTAGATTATTATGATATTATGGGTGTACCTAAAGCATGGTATTATACAACAGGAGATCCAAATACAATCATTGGAATCTCAGATGCCGGTATAGATGCTAACAATATTGAGTTTAAGGGGAAAACAACAATTTATAGAGAATCTGCTAAAATCAGTGGACATGGAGACGCTGTTGCAGCCTCAGCTGCAGGGCAAGGAGATAATGGTTATGGTTTTACAGGGGTTTGTTACGATTGTAATATTTATGGAACCTCTTTTAGATTCACAAGAAGCTTACAAACTCTTGTTGAGCTTTCAAATGCGGGTGCTAAAGTAATTAATTGTAGTTGGGGTTCAACAAGCTATTCTCAAACTGCCCAAGATGCCATTTATGAAATGGTTGAAAATGGTACTATTGTAGTTGCAATTGCACATAACAAACCATGGGCAAAAGCTAAAGGTAAAGTTAGATACTATCCAGCATCTTATGATAAAGTAATATCTGTAGCCACAGTAATGCATCGTTACGAATCTGTTTTTGATAATATAAAAAAACAAGAAAAAAATGGAAAATATTATGCCGCTAACATTAAAGGCTTTTTAGGGAGAACTATGGGTTTTAAAGATAATGATACGCTTAAAGCCCCATATATTTATCCTGTAAGTATCAAAACCTTAAATACAGAGGTGGATATACTTGGGCCTGGGGTAGGGTTACTTTTGTATAATAAATATTTATTGGAAAATAAGATAGAATATAGCCTTTATGGACATACCTCTGGAATTGCACCTTTAGTAACGGGAACAGTAGGCTTAATGGTTTCTCTGCAGCCTTGCTTAACTTTTGATGAAGTGGATGCAATATTAAAAATGACTTCAATTAACATAGATCATATAAAAGCCAATAAACCTTGGGCAGGACTATATGGATCAGGAATGATGCATACAGGAGATGCTGTTGAAATGGTATATAAATTAATGACTGAAGATGAAACAACCTATATAGAAAATCAGGATTTCTATCGGTGGTTATTTCCAATTACTTCTTTTTCAAAAGAAACAGTGATAAGAAATCAAAAATTTAGAGAAGATGCCATATTAAATATAACTGCAAAAAATAAAATCGTTATTGGCAAGAATACGGTGTTAAGTCCAAATTTTAATGGAAGAATATCTTTAAAAATAGATGCTGATTTAGAGAAAAAATGTGAACTGAAATTAAGAGAAGGATTCCCAAATAATAAATATTACAAGCCAACCAATTAAACTGTTTTTTGAACGACTTCAAAAACTTGACCATCATCACACTTTAAAGTTTTAGAAGGGTATTTTAAAAGCAATGCATAATCATGGGTTGCCATTAAAATTGTATTGCCATTTTTATTAATGTCTTGTAATACTTCCATTACTTCAACACTTGTTTGAGGATCTAAATTACCAGTGGGTTCATCTGCAAGGATTAATTCTGGATTATTAAGCAATGCCCTCGCAATTGCAATTCTTTGTTGTTCCCCGCCAGACAACTGATAAGGATATTTAAATGCCTTGGTTTTCATGGCAACCTTATCAAGTACCTCATTAATTCGTTGTTCCATTTCACTTTTGTTGGTCCAGCCGGTAGCCGTTAAAACAAATAATAAATTGTCTTTAACAGTTCGATCATTTAACAGCTTAAAATCTTGAAAAACAACACCTAATTTTCTTCGTAAAAAAGGAATGTCTTTTTCCTTTAAATCGGGTAAATCATAGCCAACAATAGCTCCTTCTCCTTTTGTTAAAGGTAAATCGCCGTATAAGGTTTTCATAAAACTACTTTTTCCTGTACCCGTTTTTCCTATTAAATAAACAAACTCTCCTTTGGCTATAGAAACTGTAACATCAGATAATATTAAGTTATCTCTTTGAAAAATGGAAGCATCTTTTAAAAATAAAACAGGTTGGGACATGCGATTGCTTAATGTTGAATTACTATTGTTAATGTTCTTTAAAGAAAACGATATTACAAAAATACCTAATTATTTCTACTCTTCTTTAACTGTTAGCTTTTCTTTTAATAGATCTAATTCTTTTTGTTGCTCGATCGTAAAAAGAGTTAACTCTTCTATTTTTTCAAGTAATAATAAATTCATTTGCTTTAATAAAAGACCTTCAGATTTAATTTTATTAGCGGAAGGGATTCCTGGTAAATGATGGTGTTCTTTTATATAGGTTTCTATTTCTGAAAGCGATAGCATGTTATAATCTGGATTTATTTCAGAAGAATCGGTATAGTATTTCTCAAAAACATAATCAGGTGCTAAAGCTCCATCTAAATCTACTAAAACTTCCCGACTATGGATGGTGCCTTTTACAGTTAATAAGTGATCTGGAGCATCTGTTCCAATGCCAATTTTATTATCATTTTGGTATAAATTTTTAATTTTTGTGCGCTGTGCAGAAAGACTAATTGTAAATAATAAAATGATAAGTAAAGCTAAATTCCTCATAATGTTTTATTTAATAGAATCAATATGCTTTAAAAATAAGACTTTTTTTGAAAGCAGAATAATTCCGTATAAAATAACATACTTATCTCTTTTTTGTTGCGTTATACCCTTTATAGACCCAAATAAACCTAAATTAATGCTTAGAAACCTCTTAACAGTACTTCTTTTTATTGTATTTTATTTTAGTTCTTATTCCCAACAAACAGCAGTATTCACAAACGACTTGGTGCAATTTAATCAAGCTATAAGTTTATATGAGAACAATCAATTTTTAGCTGCTCAAGCACTATTTACAGCTATAAAAGAACACGAAGTAGACGAAACTGTAAAAAGTGATTGTGCTTATTATATCGCTAATTGTGCGGTACGATTAAACCAACAAGATGCAGATCAATTAATGGAACAATTTGTTGAAAATTATCCCACGAGTATAAAACGCAATAGTGCATTTATAAATGTTGCTACTTTTTATTTTGAAAATGGAAAGTATTCGCATGCCAGAAAATGGTTTGATAAAGTAGATGAAACAAGCCTATCTAGAGGAGTGTTAGAAAAGTTTCAATTCAATAATGGCTATGCATTTTTTAAAAATAAACGGCATAATGAAGCTAAAAAATATTTTAATAAAGTCAGTAACTCAAACACCTATGGGGCACAAGCTAAATATTATTTAGGTTTTATAGCCTATGAAGGCGATGACTACGAAGAAGCTACCGAGTTATTTGAAGAGGTAAAAGAAGAAGAACGATACTCAAAAGATCTTTCTTATTATCAAGCTGATATGAACTTTAAATTGGGGAAGTTTCAGAAAGCTATCGACCTAGGGAAAGAACAATTTGAACAATCCCCTCCTAAAGAAAAAAGTGAGCTTTCAAAAATAATTGGTGAAAGTTATTTTAATCTACAAAAGTATGAAGATGCTATACCTTATTTAGTTCAGTATAAAGGAAAAAAAGGAAGATGGAATAATACCGATTATTATCAATTGGGTTATGCTCATTATAAACAAAATGATTATGAAAATGCCATTCATGAATTTAATAAAATCATAGGGGGTGATAATGGAGTCGCCCAAAATGCATATTATCACTTAGCAGAATCTTACCTAAAAGTTGATAAAAAACAACAAGCATTAAACGCTTTTAAAAATGCTTCTGAAATGGATTATAGCCTAGAAATTCAGGAAGATGCTTGGTTTAATTATGCTAAATTAAGTTATGAAATAGGGAATAGCTACCAAAGTGTTCCTGAAGTTCTTATGTCTTTCATTACTCAATACCAGAAAAATGAAAATAATGAAAGCCTAAAAGATTTATTGATCGACTCTTATGTCACTTCAAAAAATTACAAAGCTGCCGTTGAGTTATTAGAGAATAACAAATCATTTCATAATAAATTAGCCTATCAAAAAGTTGCTTTTTTTAGAGGTATAGAGATTTATATAGAAGGAGATTATAACGAAGCTATTATCTATTTTGAAAAATCCTTAAAAGAACCGCACGATGCTATTTTTAAAGCACGTGCTACCTATTGGAAAGCAGAAAGTGATTATCAACTTTCAAATTTCACAGAATCCCTAATAGGCTATAAACAATTTCTGCAATTTCCAAAGGCAACAGAAACACCCGAGTTTAGCAATAGCAGTTATAACCTAGCATATAATGAGTTTAAGCTAAAAAATTATACGGAAGCCATTGATCGATTTACATTTTTTGTTGCATCTAACACCTCAAATAATGCGGCTAAAAAAGATGCTTATTTACGTTTAGGAGATAGTTATTTTGTTTCAAGTAAATATTGGCCAGCAATGGATAGTTACAACAAAGCAATTGAGTTAGGCTCACTAGATCTTGATTATGCTACGTTTCAGAAAGCGATTAGCTATGGTTTTGTAGATCGTACTGAAAAGAAAATTGAAGAGCTTGCCAACTTCTCTAATACATTTCCCAAATCGATGTATAGAGATGATGCTTTATACGAATTAGGAAACACCTTTGTTTCACAAAACAATAATAACAATGCCATTGAAGCTTACAATCAATTAGTGCAAGAACTGCCTGGTTCTAGTTATGTTTCTAAGGCTTTATTAAAGAAAGCACTTATCTTAGATAATACTGGAAAAAGTAATGAAGCTTTAACTTTATTTAAAAAAGTTGCAAATGATTTTCCGTCCACACCTGAAGCATTACAAGCAGTTGCTTCTGCTAAACTTATTTATATCGACCAAGGAAAAGTAAATGAATATGGTAATTGGGTACGTACTTTAGATTTTGTTGAGGTAGTAGATTCCGAATTAGACGATGCTACTTTTCAAGCAGCAGAACAACCTTATTTAGAACATAAAACACCACAAGCGATTACAAGGTTTGAAGAATATATTAATCAGTTTCCAAAAGGGAAACATGCTTTACATGCGCACTTTTATTTAGCACAAATGTATTATTCGGAAGATAAAAAGGAGAAAGCAATTAGTCATTATAGTTATGTAGCTGATATAGACAGAAATGAATTTACAGAACAAGCATTGGTACGTATTTCACAATTATATTTAAATGAAAAAGAACCTCAAAATGCAATAGAATATCTGTCAAGGCTTGAAACTGAAGCAGATTTCCCTCAAAATGTCACCTTTGCTCGAATCAATAGTATGAAGGCAAATTATGAGCTTAAAAATTACTATGAAGCAGAAGTATATGCTGATAAAGTATTGCTATTAGAAAAAATAGATAGCGCTATTAAAAGTGAAGCACAACTCATCATTGCACGCTCAGCAATGAAAACAGGTAATGAAGAAAAAGCGAAATCTGCTTATGAGGAAGTTTCTAAAATTGCCGCCGGAATCTTAGCTGCTGAAGCCAAATATTATAATGCTTATTTTAAAAATAAAGGGGAAGACTTTGCTGGTTCAAATGAAGTAATTCAAGTTTTGGCTAGAGATTTTTCTGGATATAAATTATATGGCGCTAAAGGCTTGGTATTAATGGCAGATAATTTCTACCAACTAGAAGATGCTTTTCAAGCAACCTATATTTTGGAAAATGTAATTAGTAATTTTTCAGAATATCCAGAGGTGACAGAAGAAGCGAAAGAAAAACTAGCAATCATTAAAAAAGCAGAAGCTAAAACAAATTCATCAATAGAAATTGAAGATGAAAATTAACACCTACAAAAGAACACAATTTTATATGCTGAATAAAAGAATAATTATCCCAATGCTATGTATCATTTGTTGTATTTCTAGCAATGGATTTGCTCAAGAAGAGGAAGGGAAAATAGGGACTGAAGTCGTAAACATCGTTAGACCATATACTCCGACAATTTCAGATGCTTTTAAAGTTAAAGAAACTCCTGTTTTAAACGATTCGGTGAGTAGCACTAAAAAAGAAGTTGAGTATTCAATATTTTCTGTGCCAGTTGCTTCAACGTTTACACCTTCAAAAGGAAGTGCGACTAAAATTGAAAAAACAAAATCTATTAAATTATATGATAATTATGCAAGTGTAGGTTTTGGTAATTACACCAGTATTTTAGCCGAATTATATAGTAATTTTCAGATAAGTAGAACCGATAACTTCGGAATTTTCTTTAAGCATCATTCCTCCCAAGGAGGCATCAAAGGGCTAAGAGTGGATGATAAATTTTACGACACTAAACTTGATGCTACCTATTCAAGTAGACAAAAAGATATTAGTTATCTTTTTAATACAGGAATCGAACATCAACTTTATAATTGGTATGGTTTAAATGAATTTTCTGAATTAGAAACCAATGAAACATTAGACGCTTTAGATACAAAACAGACCTATTTTAGTGGATATGTTGGTGGAAGTGTAAGTGTTGAAAATTCATTTTTTGAAAGAGCGACTGTAAATCTTCGTTATTTAGGGGATTCTTTTTCTTCTTCTGAAATCAATTTTACAGCACAACCAGAATTCATATTTCCATTGAAAGAAATCACCTTAAAAGTAGCTGCTGATATTGACTATTTAAGTGGGAGTTTTGAACGTAATTATTTAAATACATCCGACATAAAATATAGTTTTTTAAATCTAGGAGTGTTGCCTTCATTGGTGTATGTAAATGATGATCTTACGCTTTCTTTAGGAGTAGCGGCATATCTTTCAATGGATTCAGAAAACAGTGAAACAGAATTTTCAATCCATCCTCGTGTAAATGCTTCCTATCGATTGGTGGACGAACTTTTAATAGCTTATGGAGGTTTAGATGGTGGAATACATCAAAATACTTATTATAGCTTTATTCAGAAAAACCCTTATGTTTCGCCAACACAACACATTGCGCCAACAAGCGAATTGTATAAAGCTTTTGGGGGTTTAAAAGGGAAGTTGTCTAATGCTGTTGGATATAATGTGAGAGCTTCTTATGGCAAAGAAGAAAATAAAGCCTTGTTTAAATTGAATTCTTTTAATGGATTTAATACAGGTTTAGAAGGGTATGAGCAAGGAAATTCTTTTGAAGTAAATTATGATGATATTACCACCTTATCTGTTTTTGGTGAATTAAAAGTTGAAGTAAATGACTCTTTTTCATTGGGAGCAAATGCAACTTTTTCAAGTTATGATACTACAGATCAACCCGAAGCATGGAATTTACCTGAATTAGAGGTTTCTGTTTTTTCTAATTTTAATATTACAGAAAAAATTTATGGAGGGGCTTCCTTGTTTTATGTAGGAGAACGAAAAGATCAATATTTAAATGGTTTTACTTTAGAATCATTAACACTCGACGGTTATATAGATGCTAACATTCATGCGGGATATCGCTTTAGTGAACGTTTATCCTTTTTTGTGAAAGGCAGCAATTTATTAAGTGATAATTATAATAAATGGGCTAATTATCCAGTGTTAGGTATTCAAGGTTTGCTTGGAGCGACCTATAAATTTGATTGGTAATACAGTAATTTTTGTCTCAAATTATTATTTTTGGAAAGCATCTTAATTATTCGCGATGCTTTCTTTATTTTTACTCTATTCTAACCAAACTACCTTAAGATGAAAAAATATTTTCTTTTAGTTGTACTCATTAGCTTTATTTCATGCGAGACAAAAGAAACAGCAGATTTACTAGTTAAAAATGCAAGTGTGTATACTGTAAATGAAAGTTTTGATGTCGTTTCTGCATTTGTTATTAAGGATGGCAAAATTTTAGAAGTAGGAAATACATCAGATTTAGAAAAAAAATATGTTATTACTGAAATCCTAGATGTAAAAGGTAAAACCATCGTGCCTGGTTTAATCGATGCACATGCACATCTTTATAATTTAGGGAAGTTTCTTCAGAGAGTCGATTTATTTGGAACCAAGAGCTTTGATGAGGTATTAGAACGTATTGTTGCTTTTCAGAAAGAAAAAAATGTAGACTTTATATTAGGTAGAGGTTGGGATCAAAACGATTGGGAGGTAAAAGAATTTCCTTCTAATGAGCGTTTAGATGAATTATTTCCAACAACTCCTGTAGTTATTCGTCGTGTAGACGGACATGCAATATTAGCAAATACAATTGCATTAAAAATGGCTAGAATTACTTCGGAAACAAAAGTTTTAGGCGGTGAAATAATCCTTAAAGATGGAAAATTGACTGGAATTTTAATAGATAATGCAATGGGATTAATAGGTGCAGTAACACCAGATTTAACCATTAAAGAAAAAGTAAGAGCTTTAAAAGAGGCTGAAAGAATTTGTCTAGACTTAGGGTTAACTACCGTAAGTGATGCAGGTTTACCTAGAGAAACGATAGAGCTCATTGATAGCTTACAGAAAGCTGGTGAAATGTCACTAAGAGTCTATGCTATGATTAGTAATTATAAAGAAAACCTTGATTATTATTTAAAAAAAGGAAAGATTAAGACAGAACGATTGAATGTGCGGTCTGTAAAAGTGTATGCAGATGGTGCTTTAGGATCTAGAGGAGCTGCTATGAAAGAGCCTTATTCAGATCGAGAAGGACATTATGGAGCTATGATTACTCCTATGGAAGAGTTGGAAAGTTTAGCGAGTCGTATTGCGGAAGCTGGATACCAAATGAACACACATGCTATTGGAGATTCAGCCGTAGTATCTGTACTAAATGCTTACGCTAAAGTTAATCTTGAAAATGAAAATGGGCGTTGGCGTATTGAACATGCACAAATAGTGACTCCTAAGGATAATTTCATGTTTTCAAAAAATATGATTCCTTCGGTGCAACCTACACATGCTACAAGTGATATGTATTGGGCTGAGGATAGGGTAGGTTCAGAACGAATAAAAGGTGCTTATGCCTATAAAACGTTGTTGGATAGAGCAGGTTTAATTGCTTTAGGAACTGATTTTCCTATTGAAAAAGTAAATCCGATGCTAACTTTTTATGCAGCTGTTGCACGTAAAGACCTTAATAATTATCCTGAAGGCGGTTTTAATATGGACGAAGCTTTAACAAGAGAAGAAGCGTTACGAGGCATGACAATTTGGGCAGCCTATGCTAATTTTGAGGAACATGAAAAAGGAAGTATTGAGGTAGGAAAATATGCGGATTTTGTAATATTAAATAGTGATTTAATGACTACAGCGATGAGAGTATTACCAAATGTGAAAGTAGAAGCAACCTATATTAATGGAGTTAAGGTTAGTGAAAAATAAATAAAAACACATAAACAAAGCTAGGCGAACCCTAGCTTTGTTTGTTGCTTATTGATTAATACCTTTTACATCATTAAGTGTTCCGTCTGGAGCGAAAGCTTTTATCCCATAAAAATCTCCATTTTCATTTATGGCTTTTACATGTGCAATAGTTTCTGAACGACTAATACCTTTTAAATCTAACTTTACATCAGCTTCAGTAATGGCTTTTATAATAACAATATTTCCAAATCTAGCAATTCCTTTTACATCCAATGTTTCACCTTCAGCAGTTACTGCTTTTATATCATACGAAATACCTCCTTTGTCAATCGCTTTAATTGAAATGAACTGTTTGTCACTCACTAACATTTTAATAGGTAATAGTTTGCCTTTTACAGTAGCTTTTAAATCTAAGAAACTATCTTGATCGGAGTCTTGAAACGCCTTTATATCGAAAGAGTTTCCTTCTTTATCAAAGGCTTTAATATCTAATGTTTGTCCATCTGAATGAATGACTATAATATTCCAAATGATGTCGTTACTTTTCGCTATTTCATCTGCTTAAGTTTTACTTGTTTTATCTTTTGAAGGAACATTATTACAGGCTGCAAACGAAAATATAAATCCAATAAAAAATAACTTATAGCAGAGGGTTTTAATAAATAATTGGTTTGATTTTTTCATATTTAAAATTTTACTTGTGAATTATATAAAGATAAATAAAGACGGAACTAGCCTTTATGATATATATCATGAAAAAATAGAGGTGAATGAAAAATTTAAATGAATTTATTCGAATTTTAACTAAGCAGTTTTATGATAGTTCAGATGCTGGAATAGCAAAACAGCAAAAGGCATATATGAAAGATAAGTTTGAGTTTTTCGGACTAAAAGCTCCATAAATCTCATTAGTTCCATGGAATTTATTCTAATATACTTGGCACGACGCTTATAAAAAGCAGCAGAACTCAATCCGTGTTTCCAGCTAACCTCATCCATATTCATACCGCTGGCATTTATGATTAGTATGCTACTTTTAAACCATTCGGTTTTAAGGGGAAATTATATAATATAGGTCTCTTTTTCTATAATCTAATATGAATATCTTAAGGATACTCAAAAATTTATTAGACATTAGAAAACCTCGATTCGTCTGCACAAAATAACCTTTGGTACTTAAACGTTATTTTTCTTTCAAGAACAAAACTATTTTTGTTAAAAAAATAAACATTACTGATGAAAATTGCAGCTATCTATGACAAAAACTTAGTTTGTCATAACTATTCAAAAGATAGTTAACCTTATTAAACTTTGTCTTATGAAAGTTATTTTAAAATGTTTTTTAATACAGCTTGTCTTATTGTCTTCAAGCAATCTTTACGCTCAAGTCGGAATAGGGACAACAACACCTGACCCCTCTTCTATTCTAGATCTTTCTTCCACCAGTGAAGGGCTTTTAATGCCGCGATTAACCACCTTACAAAGAGATGGAATAGTATCTCCAGCGGAGGGCTTAATGATTTACAATACTACATCAAATGATGGTCAACTAAATATTGGAACTCCCTCAACGCCTAATTGGAAAGGTATCAAAGAGCAGGAGCAGCCTACACTTAATTCTGTGGTTTTAGGCGACAATATTAATACCACATCCACTAATTCTTTGTTGGTTCCGGGCATGACGATATCTTCTAGTCCAGGTACTTACTTAGCCTTATTCAATGCTCAGATGCCGGCATTATTTACTCCAGATCAAGGTGTTATTGATCTGGATATGATATACCAAGATTTAATTGCTATAACTGCGACTAACACCGATCACGCACTTATTTTTGGTAATGGGGAGAATTTGCCGCCGGGTATCTATGACGTGACTGGAGCAATATCGATTGCAGGCATACTTACGCTAGATGGCGGAGGAGACTCAAATTCCGTATTTATTATAAGAGGTACCGGGGCATTTACTACTGGAGTTGGGGCTATTGTAAATTTGATCAATGGAGCAAGCTCCAATAATATATTCTGGATGTCTGAAGGAGCCTTATCTACTGCTGCTAACACAACATTGAAAGGAACCTTGGTTTCTCCCGCCGGAGCGATTGGGTTGGGAGCGGGCACGAACCTTGAAGGAAGGATATTTACAAAGTTAGGAGCATTAAGTATTGGTGCGAGTAGTATTCTTAACCAGCCAGCGGGTGACTCTTATATTGATTTAAGAAACCTTTCCTCATTTGCGATGTTTTCCTCTAATGGTGCAGTTTCAGATGATGCAACTTCTACGATCACTGGAGATGTTGGAACCGCATTAGGAGTACTGACAATTTTAGGCACACATTTTGGAAAACAATATCCTGCTGGTGGCTCTTCCAATAATTTAACTACTACGACTTACTGTATTTATCAAAATGGGACTGAAGTAGTTAATTCTAGTAGAGCAATTAGTTCAACGAGTTCACAGGTTTCTCTCCTGACAATGTTTACCGCGCTAACAGCAGGGGAAACCATCGAAGTGCGGTGGAAAGTTGATGCTGGTGAAGCGACGCTTAATAATAGAACATTCTCATTAATTCGATTTGGGTTTTAACTGCTTTCAATCTAAAGTGAATAAATTCAGTGTATCAAAACAATTTTAATCGGCATATACGCCAATGCTGCTTGTAGCTAATATTTTCTATTAAATCCAATCAATATAATCGATTTTTACACCAATATAACAATCATCCAGACATTCATTTGGAACAAATCCGCATAAAGTCATTAAGCCATTTAGTGCAGTCTCAATAAATAGTATTATTATTTACGGCTACAGTTAAATATTCACTAAAACAAGTGCTTTTTTATATAGCTATTTTCAAAGATACCAATGCAGTAATAAATTTTTTAATCCATTCATCTAAACTTAAAAGCA
Organism: Candidatus Marifrigoribacter sp. Uisw_064; assembly: GCF_047730175.1. Lineage (GTDB taxonomy): Bacteria > Bacteroidota > Bacteroidia > Flavobacteriales > Flavobacteriaceae > Marifrigoribacter. The sequence continues at coordinate 543,083 of NZ_CP159833.1, read as the reverse complement.
TTTCATCTAAAGATAACTTATAATTAAACGAACCTCAGTATTGATTTTTAAAAAATAGAGTAGCTTTATATGTTAAACAATTATTTCAGATATTTTGAAAAAAAAATTAAACATTTTATTGATTGAAGACAATATTATTGAAGTAATGAAAATGGATAGAACCCTTTCATTATTAAAATTAAAACATAAAATAACCAAAGCGAAAACTGCAGATGAAGCCTTCGAAATTTTAAAACAAAGCGAGAGTTTTCCAGATATTATTTTATTAGACCTAAACATGCCAAAAATTAGCGGTATAGAATTTTTATCAACCTTGAGAAGCAACGATAATTTAAAACACATTCCAACCATAATTTTAACAACATCAGACAATGAAAACGATTTAAATAAATGCTATAAGATTGGTGTTTCTGGATATATCTTAAAGCCTTTAAAATATGAAGATTATGTTAAAAAAATAGAAATAGTTTTATCTTATTGGTCTATAAATGAATTAAAAAAATATTAAATCCTAAGTCTTTACTGAATTTTTAGACTTGTTTGAAGAAAAATTTGGGTTAGAAGATAGTTAATAAGAACATTTAGTAGTGCATTGGGATTATATGCTCTGAGAAGCACATAAGTTTATCCCAATTCAGAATTACCTATCTTTATTGTTGAAGAAAGAAAAGGAATTTATAAATTAATTGGAGCAATGCATCATTTTGGACTTGGATTAAACAATAAATTGTTTTAGCAGTTTGGCTACCATTGTTTTATAAAAAATAAAAGAAGATGAGCCTGAGGCAAAATTTATCATTAACATAAAATTAATGAACCAAGACAAAATTGACATATTACAAAGGAATTTACAAAAAGAAAAAACCGCAAGAAAAGCGGCAGAAAAAATAGTAGAAAATAAATCCAATGATTTATATCTTTTAGAGGAACTTAAAAAAACAAACTTAGCGTTAGAAAACCTTCTAGAACAAAAATCTTCTCAATTAGAAGGAGTTTTCGAAAATATTAATGATGGTTACATTCTAATGGATATGTATGGCAATGTTCTAAAAATGAATGACATCGCTGCTGCCTTTTTTGGGTATAATATTGTAAAAGAGAAACTTAGTGTTTATAATTTAATTTATCCCGAAGATTTAGAATATGGAACTAGGGCATTCATATCTTTAAAGGAAGAAGGTGTGTTCACTAATTATAGGACAAGAATTTTAACGAAAGACAAGCAAGTAAAGTGGGTACAAATTAATGGTAACCTTATTGTTGACAAGGAAAATAGGCCCAGTGGAGCACAAGGAATTATTAGGGACATTACCTCTGAAAAAAGAGCTGAAGATTTATTGACTGAATCAGAAAACTGGTTATCATCTCTTATTGAAAATATAGATAGTGCCGTATTGCTAGAAGATGAGAATAGAAAAATAATCTTAACAAATGACAAGTTTTGTAAGCTGTTCAATATACGTGTTTCGCCAAATTTACTAAAAGGAGAAGACAGTCTTGCTGCTGCAAAGGAGAATAAACATTTATTCAAATATCCAGAAGAATTTATTTCTAGAATAACAAATATCTTTGAAAAAAAACAACAGGTTTTAGGAGATGAGTTAATTATGGCCGATGGAGAAATCTTAGAACGCGATTTTATTCCAATCTTAAAAGGAAGCGAATACAAAGGACATCTTTGGACCTTTAAAAATATAACCTTACGAAAGAAATACGGGGAGAGTTTAGAAGCCCAAAAACAAAAATACTATAACATTATTGCTAATATAAACCTTGGTGTAGTAGAGGTTGACAATAATGATAAAATCTTAATGATTAATCAGAGTTTTTTAAAAATGTCGGGGTACACTGAAGCCGAATCATTAGGTAAAGAAGCCGGTAAATTATTGCTCTCAGGAGATGCCATAAGGATAGTTTCTAAAGAAAATAATAATCGTAAAAAAGGGGAGTCCAACACGTATGAACTTAAAGCAGAAACAAAATCTAAAGAGGTAAGAGAATGGTTAATTAGTGGTGCTCCCAATTATGACGATAAAGGGCAGGTAATTGGATCTATAGGTGTTTTTTTAGATATAACTGAAGCCAAGCGAAATGCGAAATTAATAGAAGAACAGAGGGAACAATTAGATACTATTGTTCATAATTCTACAATAGGTATTGTTCTAACGAAGCGTGGTCAAATCATAAAAACCAATGCAGCACTTCAAAATATGATTGGGTATTCTGAGTCAGAATTAAAGATGCTTTCAATAAATGATTTGTCTTTTGACAAAGGTTCTTCTTCTTTTAAGACCTATATTAAGAAGATGTATGCTGATAAAGTTGATCATTTTAATTATACAAAAAGATATATAAAGAAAGACGGTTCAGTTATTTGGACAAAAACGAATGTTAATATTGTAAGGGATAATGATAATAAAGTAAAACATGAAGTAGTATTTATTGAAAATATTACTTCAAATAGACAGAAAACTTTAATTATTGATTTAATAAATAACCTTACCAAATCTATATTAGATAAAACAGATATTATAGAAATTTCTTGGGAAATTGTAAATATTATTGCGGCATATTTGAATTCTGAAGATTGTGTTATTTATTTGGTGGATCACGAAAAAGAAACTACAGAACAGATAGCCGTTTATGGGGCTAAATTGGATATTGACAGTCAAATTATCAATAAGTTATTTCTTCCAAAAGGAAAAGGAATCGTAGGAAGTGTTGTAAAATCGGGAAAATCTGAACTAGTAAATGATACGTCTAAAGATGTCCGATATGTTCTAGACGATGAAATGCGTTTTTCTGAAATAGTTGTACCTATTATTAGCGATGGAGTCGTCATTGGAGTTATTGATTCTGAGCATAAAGATAAAAATCATTTCAATGAGGAGCAGATTAAAACATTAGAGAGTATTGCTAGCTTAGTGGCGATAAAATTAAGAACAGCAGTAAGCATAAGAGAACGAAAAAAAGTGGAAATTCGAAATGGTGAGCTACTTAAAAAATTAGAAAAAAGTAATAATGAATTGAATGAATACGCGCATGTTGTCTCCCATGATTTAAAATCTCCTTTACGAAGTATTGATGCATTGGTTTCTTGGATTAAAGCCGATAACGAAGGTTTATTACATGGAAATACACTACAGAATTTCAATTTAATTGAAGACACTCTAGAAAAAATGGAACTATTAATTTCAGATATTCTTTTTTATTCTAGTATCGATTCGATAACTTCAGAAAAACAAAATATAGATTTAAATATTGTTTTAGAAGACTTGCAAAAAATTATTTTTATTCCAAAAAACATATCAGTTCAAATACTTAATAAATTACCTATAGTAACAGGTGAAAAAACAAAATTGCAACAACTTTTTCAAAATCTAATCGGCAATGCTATTAAATTTAATAATAAAGAAAAAGGTCTTATTCAAATAGATGTTTTAGAAAATAAATCATTTTATCAATTTTCAGTAAAAGATAATGGAATTGGAATTGAAAGTAAGTATCTGGATAAAGTTTTTAAATTTTTCCATTCATTAAACCCCAATAAAGAATCATCAGGCATTGGACTTTCCATTGTGAAAAAAATTGTTGACCTATATCAAGGCGAAATTTGGATTGAATCTGAACTAGAAATAGGAACAACTTTTTATTTTACATTAAAAAAATAGTTATGGAAAAACCCAACTTAGAATATATAGAAAAGCTGGCAAGAGGAGATGTATCTTTAAGGAAAAGGCTTATAGATATTATAAAAAATGAGTTTCCTGAAGAAAAAGAAGACTATTATAAAAGTTTAAAAAATAAGGACTACAAAAAAATAGAAGAGAATGTTCATAGACTTAAACATAAAATTATTATCTTGGGGCTTGAAGAGAATTATAAAATAGCCAATAAATTTGAACATGATCTAAGAGAACTTAATTTAGATAGAGTTGAAGATTTTGATAAAATTTTAGCAGCTATTTCATATTACTTGAAAACTATTTAGACCTTATGAATTGTATTATCGTGGATGATGAACAAATGGCAAGAGTTATTATTAAAACTCTTTGCGATGAGATAAAGTCTTTAAAAGTTGTTGGCGAGTTTTCAAACGCAATGCAAGCAATTAAGTTTTTGAATGCGAATGAGATAGACCTTATCTTTTTAGACATTCACATGCCAGACTTTAATGGTGTAGATTTTATTAAAACATTAAAAAACCCACCAAAAATAATTTTAACAACTTCAGATTCACAGTTTGCTACCGAAGCTTTTGAGTACGATTTTATAGTAGATTATTTACTGAAACCTATCGAGTTACCAAGATTCCAAAAAGCGATACTAAAGGCTCAAAAACATAAAACTTCTCCAAACGAAATAAAATTAGATTTAGAAGTAAAAAACGATTTTTATGTTAACATTGATAGGCGTCTTATAAAAATACCTTTAGAGAGTATTTGTATTGTAGAAGCAAAAGGTGATTATATCCATATAAAAACAGAAGAAAGAAATTATGTAGTTCATTCTACACTAAAAAAGATAGAAGAAAAACTACCGGATTCATTATTTTTAAAAGTACACCGTTCTTATATTATTAATCTTAAGAAAATTGTTGATATAGAAGATAATACTGTTGTCATAAAAAGAGACGTTATCCCTGTAAGTCGATCTAAAAGACCAGAATTAATGAAACGCTTGGATTTATTATAACATTTCGTCTACGCTTAATTAGTAAAGACCGAAAAATAAAAACCCCTCTATAGTTTTTTAATTGTCTGTATCCTAGCATATCGATTATGCAAAACTGAGAAAATTCCATTCCTTCTAAAAAAAGACTGATGATCTAATTAAAATTTAGAAACTAGAGAACCTCCCTTTCAGTTAAAATATTAACATATAAATCATGGAATTACTTCTTGAATCAGTACACTCTTTAATTCCTTTTCCAGTTCATCTTCAATTAAAACAAAATTAAGGGTACTATCTAATAATGCATCAGTTCTATCAATTCTAGGAATTTTTACTTGTTTTTCTTCACAGTACTTTGTTGTAAATAGTTAATCCTCTTTCTTCGAATTGATTAATACTTTTTTAGTAGATACTTCGGTAATTGGAAGATTAAAATAAAATGTTGTTTCTACATTAGGAGTACTTTTTAAGGATACTTGTCCCTTGTAATGAGAAATAATTTTTTTAAAAATACTTAATCCAATCCCTGCAGATTTAGGGGATTCGATTACTTCAAACATTTTGAATATTTTCTTATGGTATTTTTCATCTACTCCAACCCCATTATCTTTGATTGAAAAAATATAGTCTTTTTGCGTTGTTTTACACCCTATTTCAATGATACCATTTTCCTTATCAACATGAGCTATAGCATTCCCTATTAAAATCTCAAATACCTTTTCTATCATATTTCCATCGGCAAAAAGGGTAGGTAATTCATTTTTTATTTTAATAGTAATAAACGGGGGTTTATTTATTTGCTTTATGACCCGTTTTGCAATCATATTGAGGTTTACATAGTTACTTTTAAAATTAGCAGACGTGATATTGTTATATTGTTCTAGTTTTACTAACAACAAGTCCATTTTTTCTACTTTTTCTTCCATCAGTTGAAAGTTAATAGTAGAATCTTGAAAACTACCAGTTTCATCTAGATCCTCTTGAGACCAAGTTAATAGATCTGAAATATTTCTTAATGAAGATTTTAATTCATGTGAAATTAAATGAGAATAATTATCTAGTTCATTTTTCTGGTTTTGAAGAATCACAGTTAATGCTTCAGTTTTAGCGATAATATTTTGATCTATTAATAACTTTTTCTTGATTTTATGCTCAACAGCAATCAACAAATCGTTTATATTTAACGGTTTCGTTAAATAATCTTCAGCCCCTAAATTCATTCCATTTCTAATATCTACCCTTTCCGCTTTTGCTGAAAGAAAGATTAATGGAATGCTTGCTGTTTTCTTATTCGCTTCTAGCTTTTCAAACATCTCAAAACCGCTAAGGCCTGGCATAAGTATATCTGAAATAATAAGATCTGGTTGCTCTATCAAAGCGATTTCAAAACCAATTAATCCGTTTTCGGCCTGAAAAACCTCATAACCCTCCATGAACAGAATATCATGAATTTCCTCCCTTATAGCTAAGGTGTCTTCTACAATTAATACTTTATACATGTTGCTTATTTAAAAGTTTTACAATAAAGGATGTTCCATTTCCAATAGCACTATTGACAATTATTTGTCCTCCCATTATATCTATTGCGTCTTTTGCAATTGTTAAACCAAGACCTGTTCCCTGAATTAAATCAACGTTTTTTCCTCGAGAAAAAGGCTTAAAAATATTTTTAAGCTCTGATTTGGAAATTCCTATTCCATAATCTGTTATCGTAATAACGGTGTACTCTTTTTCGGAGGACAATGCAACAGTAATATTTTTAGAATTTGGAGAATACTTTACAGCGTTACCAATTAGATTGATAAAAATATTTCTGCCCAATTTTTCATCAATAAGAATATCAGTGGTTTTTAGATTTTCGGTATCAATTAGTGCTATATCGTGTGATTTTTTAATGGCACTAGAGACTTCTTCAATTATTTCATGTATAAAGTCTCCAAGATTTATTTTTACAGGGGTTTGTATAATTTTACCTGCTTCAGCCTTACCAACAATTAAAATATCGTCTAATAGTTTTGTCATATGCAAAACCTGATCTTCTATTTTGTCTAGTTTTTTTTGTATGATAATTGGCTCCATTTTAGCCCAGTATTTTTTAATAGAGCCTGCAGCAAAATTAATTGATGATAACGGAGTTCTAAATTCATGAGATGCCGTTGAAACGAATCTCGACTTTAATTCGTTTAATTCTTTTTGCTTTTCTAATGCTTGGTTTAATTTTAAGGTTCTTTCATTTACCTTCAATTCTAACTCGTTACGATAACCAGCCAACTCAGTGATATCTTGTCCTACTCCTAATACCCCAATAATTTCCCCATTGATGTCACGTCGGGTACTTGAATTTAATAACACCATTACACGCTTTCCATTTTTTGTGAATAGCGGAAATTCATAGTTGGCAGTTTCTTGACCAAGCAAAGCATCATCCAATACTTTTTTTACCGACTCTCTGAAATCTTCGGTGATATAGGTTTGCACCAAACCTTTTTCTAAAACTTCATCTTTTGTAAATCCAGTAATTTTTTCAGAAGCCTGGTTCCACTCGTTAACAAGTCCTTTACTGTCGATACCAAAAATAGGAGCGTTTGCGGTTTCAATAAACTGCCTTAACTCTTTGGCAATGGATTCTGATGCCGTTCGTAGTTTATCTATTTCCGAAATATCCTGACCCACACCTAATACACCCGTGATTTCCCCTTTAGCATCACGACGTGTACTTGAATTTAGTAATACCATTACACGCTGTCCATCTTTGGAAAATAGCGGAAATTCATAATTGGCAGTTTCTTTACCAAGCAAAGCATCGTCCAATACTTTTTTTACCGACTCTCTGTAATCCTCGGTGATGTAGGTTTGTACCAGATCTTTTCCTAATACTTCGTCTTTTGTAAATCCAGTAATACTTTCAGAAGTCTGGTTCCACTCGTTAACAAGTCCTTTATTATCAATACCAAAAATAGGAGCATTAGCAGTATCAATTAATAATGTTAAATCATGCGCTACATTTTCCATTTCAGAACGGTAAACATCAAGTTCAGTTTGAAAGACAAGTTCTTTGTTAGCAAGGATTAATTCATTTGCACGTTTTTCTTTCTCTTTATTAGCCAGGACTAATTCATCTGCTCGTTTTCCTTTCTCTTTGTTGGCTAGAATTAACTCATCTGCCCTGTTATCTTTCTCTTTATTCTGAAAGGCAAGTTCGGTATTAGCGACCGCTAATTCATCTGCTCGTTTTTGTTTTTCGTCGTTTTGAAAGGTAAGTTCGGTATTAGCGATCGCTAATTCGTCTGCTCGTTTTTGTTTTTCGTCATTTTGAAAAGCAAGTTCTTTATTTGCAATGGCTAATTCGTCTGCTCGTTTTTGTTTTTCGTCATTTTGAAAAGCAAGTTCGGTATTAGCAATGGCTAATTCATCTGCTCGTTTTTGTTTTTCGTCGTTTTGAAAGGCAAGTTCGGTATTAGCGATCGCTAATTCGTCTGCTCGTTTTTGTTTTTCGTCGTTTTGAAAGGTAAGTTCTTTATTTGCAATGGCTAATTCATCTGCTCGTTTTTGTTTTTCACTGTTCTGGAAAGCAAGTTCTTTATTTGCAATGGCTAATTCGTCTGCTCGTTTTTGTTTCTCTTTGTTGGCTAGAAATAAATCATCTGCCCTGTGATCTTTATCTTTATTATGAACGGCAAGTTCGGTATTAGCAGTTGCTAGTTCATCTGCTTGTTTTAAGAGGACTTCTTTTTGTGCAGTTTGGGCGTTGATATTAAACATAATAGCGACATGTTTAATTATTTTCCCATTTAGATCTTTAAAAGGCATAATGGTTATGTCCATCCAATAGAGTTGTCCTCCTTTTTTCTTATTCAACACTTTACCTTTAAACACTTTCCCAGAACGAATAGTTGAGATCATATCAGTAAAAAAGGCGTCAGGCTGTTTTCCGCTCTTTAATATTCTGTGATTTTTACCTATTAATTCTTCTCTATGGTATCCGTAAAGTTCACAAAAGTTGTCGTTGACCAATGTAATATTAAAGTCAGCATCAGTTTCAGAAACAATAGCCGCTTTATTTAAACAACTATTTTGTTGTTCCAATTCAACTTTAACAGCGGCCAACTCATTTGTTCGCTTATCCTTCAAAACGTTTTGAGAAGAAAGTTCTTCATTAGCACTATTTAAATTATAAATAGTTTCATGTAATTCGACTCTCTTTTCTTTAAGTAAACCCTCAGTTTTAGTTCGTACTTTTTTTTCTTTTTCAAGATTTTTTTTTAATTTAATTTTAGCCTTTTCAGTTTCAGTAATGTCTGTCATGGAAATACCAACTCTATTTTCGGAAAATTTCCATGCGGTAACGTGATAAAACTTATCATATGCTGCGCCATAACTCTTAAACCTAATTTCTTCTCCTGTCCTATCAACACTAGCAAAAGAAGTGAACCAATGGTCTTCTATAACATCAATAATTGATGATATTTTTTTATTTATTAATTGTTCTTGGGTTTTGCCAAAAAAATTTGCGAAAGCAATATTTATTACCCTAATATAGAAATCGATGGGTTGTCCATTCTTGTCATAAATTAGTTCTATAACATCAACCATGTCTGCCATATTATCAAAGAACTTTTTATATAGTAGTTCTTGTGAAGCTCCAAGGGCATTTTTTTTTAATGCAATGAGCTCCTTTTCCAATTCTTTATACGAAGGTTTACTCATAGTTTCATGATTTTTAAATTAAGTCTAGTGCGCTTTTGTTTTTAGCTGTTCATTTACTTATCGCTCGCACTGTTATAACTCATTTTTTTTAACCTAACTTTAAACAAAAGACCTAAGCAATGACAAAGATTAATTGTCTATGAATTCACCAAAATTAAACTTGTAGTATAAACTTACTTCCATAAGAGTCCTTCTAGTATATATTTCGATGGATAGCAGTTTAGCATAGCCGAGTGGGAACTTCTTGATGTTAAATAGACCTATATTTATAGTAACTTTATCTTTGGTTTCTAACAGATTTTAGTATTCCTATAGACTTTACATTCTTGCTTTATAATCCATTCATTAATGGTTGTTGGAGCAATACTATAGTTTTTCCTAATTGACTCTTAGTATATTTTCCTATACTAAGTTCGGCTAAAATTTTTAATTTGAAAGGTTCGTTGTAACACCTGGTTACTCTGTTATTTTTATAAAGATGCTTGTTGTTTAGTGTATATATTTCAGGACAGGTCAAAATTGTAGTTTGATAGGTATACTAAGTGTTAATGAAGCGACTTAATTTATTATAAATGTTATTCGTCTACAATAACTACCCTTCTAACTAACAAATAATTACACTTATCGAATTTTAAAATAAGTTAGCCTAAAGATTTTTAATTTTAACATATGTTGAAAATAAAAACCATGAAAAAAATAATTTTCTCAATCGTTATCATCGCCTGTAGTTTTAATACGGCAGCTCAAAATACAGATTTTTATTTTGGTACGGCAGCTAATTTTATACTGTTTTCAGGATCTGGAGCAGTTGCCAATACCGGAACTTCTACAATTACTGGTGATGTTGGAGCTAATGTAGGGGCGATATCTGGTTTTGGAGCACCTACAGTTTTAAACGGAACTATAGAAAATGCCAATTCAATTACTGCACAAGCCGCTATTGATTTAGCAGCGGCGTGCGTTCAAATTCAAAATACACCAGTAACAATAGGAGATCATAGTACGATTTTTGGAGATGTAGCTGGGGAGACTATTTATCCAGGCGTTTATTCTACTGGAGCAGCTACCTCTATTATTGGGACGCTAATTTTAGACGCACAGGGAGATCCTGATGCTATGTTTGTTTTTAAAATTGGAGGAGCGCTTTCTTCAGTTGCTGGCTCAGAAATTATTTTGGTTAATGGTGCCTCGTCAGAAAATGTTTTTTGGATTGCCGTTGGCGAAATAGGTTTGGGAGCAAATGCTACTGTAGCTGGTACGTTTATAGGGTATCCAGGAGCAGTTTCATTGGGAGCCGGCGGAAATCTAGATGGAAGATTTTATGCTACTATTGGCGCGATCGCAATTAGTGGAACCGTTGCGACAATTCCATCATATAATACTCCCTTTAATTGCGATTTAAGTGCTTATCTATTTCAGGACAACGATGTATATGCTTTAGATTTAGCATCAGGAAATTCTTATGAAACTGCAACAGATATTACTACAGGAAACATAAATGCAACAGGATACAATCCAACAGACGGATATATTTGGGGGTCTTTAAGTTCACCAGAAAAAACGATAGTACGTATTGGTAAAAATTTCAACACAATTAATTTCTATATAGATGAATTAGCAAGTAGTGATAGAACTATTGGAGATGTAAGTACAGATGGTGTCTATTATTTAAAAGAAGCAGGTACTACATATTATAAAATAGACGTTGATCCTAATTCAGTAAATTTCGCTCAACACCAATCAACAGAAAATTTATCTCAAAACTTAAGTATAGACGATTGGGCTTTTAATACTGTTGATGGAAATTTATATGCAGTAGAAAAAAACTCAAATATTTTATACCGCATTGATCCTTCAAACGGAAACGTGGAAACGATAGGTGAAGTACCCATCTTATCAGGATTAACCTATACCTATGATGCAGTTTATTTTGATGTAGATGGTCGTTTTTACGTCTCAGCAAGTGAAATAGGGACTATATTTGTCATACAAAGTGTTCAAGACCTAGATGGTTCCAGCACTATTGATTCTAACCTATTTGCATATGGAGATTCAAGTTCAAGTAGCGATGGAGCGCGTTGTCCAACAGCTACTGTTGCTCAAGAAATTTGGGATAATGGTATCGATGATGATGGTGATGGTTTAATTGATTGCGATGACCCGGCCTGCTCAGGGATTGGGAGTTGCCCCATAACCTCAAATACTTCTGGAGGTAATGATGGAGGTTTAGAAAGTAACAATCGACTGTCTAATAAAGTTAGTCAAAGAAATTATAATCGAGCAAAAATTAATTATAGATTTGATAGAGGTGTTGCTAGAAGAGTCACAAAACCATCAAATTATGCGCAAAGAAGTCCAAATTCAAATTTTCAATTGGAAAACTTCATTCCGCTCGCAGTTATTAATGAAGATTATGTTATCGATTCCACTCCTATAGATTTATTAGGAATCACTAATGCAGTAGACGTATATTCTGTTGATTATATTAAAAATGAAGAATCTATAGCTTCTATTTTAGCTTTAAAAACTGAAGATGGTGTTTATGAACATACAAAATATATTTGTGATCGATTATTAGGAGCCGAACTAATTTCTGTTTCGACTATAGAAATAAATGGATATAGTTTTATTAAATCTATCATTAGAAACACAAATAATTCTATTGAGTTTGTGTTAAGCCTTTCGGCAAAAAGTACAAATATCGAGGAAAATTTTTCTATTGAAAGTCATTGGAATATAGACCAATATGAAGAAGACGTTACCTTTTATAATTTTCAAATTTGGTCAAATTCAATAGATGATTTATTATTATTAGGAGAAGAGGTTCTTAATTTATTAGATATTGAAAAACCAATTTCTGATTATAATACTTCAAGTCCTCCAACCGTTTTTGTTAGAAAAGGAAGGTATTTTAATGGAAAGTTAAAGTTGCAAATTGTTAATACTAATGCAACTGAAACAATTTCTTTTGAGGCTGGATTTAGAAAAACTGAAACAAGTGGAATTGAAAATATAGCTTCTACAATTAATTTAAATGAAGATTATATAATCGATTTAGAGTTGCCGACAGGAAATTTATTTGACATTGGTTTTAGAATTAGTGATGGTTTAGCTACACCAGATGATTTATTTATGTCTGATGGACCCTGGGGATATGATGACTCTGCTTTAAGTTCGAATATTAATACTTTTGTAATTGAACCTAATGAAACCATTTTTGAAACTGATGAGTTTCCAGTTGAAAGAAATGTATCTATAACAGCAATAACAAGTGAATATGTTGCAGTATACAGAGCATTAACACCTAGATTTAATCCAGTCAATTTATCAGATTTTAATAGTCTTAAACTAAATGCAAAAGGGACAGGGAGCTTACAAATAACATTTGTTAAAAAGAGTATCCTTAATTGGGAAGATCAGTATAAAGCTACGATTGAATTAACTGATGAAATTCAAGATTTCCATATTTCTTTTTCAAATTTTCATTCTCCACTAGGACCTGAATTAGTATTAGATGATTTAGTTACTATTGTGTTTACTATGATTTCTGAAAATGGAGAATTGGTTACAAAAGAAATGACCATAGAAGATATTAGATTTTCAGTAGAAAATAATGAAGTCACTACTACTAATGATTTTAATAAATTATATGCCGTACCAAATCCAATGAAATCGAATACTAATATTCATTTTACTTCAAATCAATCTGAAAATATCGTATTTTTAGTATATGATCAATTAGGTAAATTAGTGTTGCAAAACAATTTTCAAACTACTGTAGGTGAAAACCAATTAATACTTAATAGACAAAATTTAAAGACTGGTTTATATTTCTGTGTGATAAAAAACTCAATAACTAATTACCATCCCTTGAAGTTAATAGTTAAGTAAATGATTTTATTGTGAGGGAGAAAGGCAAAAGAGAAATCTTTTGCCTTTTGTTTTTTATTAGAATTTAAAATGTAAAAGGTTTAGTTATTATAATTAACTAAACAACGATAGTTTTTAAACTGTCGGGTATTAGGTGTTTATACCCCATTTAATTATTGAAGTTTCTACAATCTTATTTCAAATTGTTTGAGTGCAAATTTGACTAAGTAATTTTTGGATACAAGTTAATCTACTTTCTAAAAACGGGCTTTTTAAATAAATACCATTTGAATCGAAACCCAATTTCTGCAAATGTAAAACCGGCGGCTGTTGCTGACGCAATATTACTATTCGTTCCATATAGGTTTGCTAAACAACGATCTGAAAATTTATACCCTACTTTACCCTGAATTCTATAGGTGCTTTGACTATTGTAATCTTCTATATACTGCAATCCAAAAGCAGCAGTTAACTCATAAAACCATTCCTTAGGTTTAGTTATTACTTCATCTTTAATTAAGTTAATAAAGACCTCACCTGCATTAAATTTTTCTGGACTAAAATAAATAGTTGGAACTTGATTTTTAAATGTGATGTATTGATAATTTAATCCTGCTTTCAAACTTGGTTTACTTAATATATTGTAATACAAAGAAGTGAAAAACAGGTTTCTAATATTGTCATCATTTTGTGAAGTAAAATAGTACTGTGTAAACCAACCTAATTTAAAATTAGTACTTATATTATAATTTACAAAAAAGTTATTCATTACAATTTCTCGGTCTAATAATTCAGCATTAAAATTTTGAACTTCACGTTTATAATTTAAATCTAATGTTTGTAATTTAAATGGCTTTATGTTAAGAGAAAGATTAGCTAAAAGTTGATTATACTTATTATTTTTAGAGTTTACAGAAATAATTCCTGCTGTACCTTTTAAAGTTGCGTTTGGCAAAATTTGATATGATATTCCGCTATTAATATTGTTTGAAGTAGCATTGTTATTAGTAACATTATTCTCTGTGGTTCTGTAATGATAGCTTCCTAATAATTTAAGTTTAGTTGAGAATGGAATTTCTACCATATTATTAATAGCAAATGCTTTGTTATCTCCATTATCAAAGGTATACGAAGCTTTAATTTCGTGAAATGGTGTAAAGGAGGTGTTGAGGTTTTTTATAAAGTTTAATGCATCTTTTTGGTTGTCGTAAAAGGACAATGTTTTTTCGGCAGATTTATAGGCATTATCATAATGTCCTAAGGCTTTTAAGGCATTTGCTTTTCCTAAGTTACCATCAAAAGAGGTGCTATCATTTACTAAAACTCGATTGTAATCTTTTAGGCTATTTTTAAAATTACTTTTGTAAATATTTAAAGTTGCCTCTAAAGCTAAAATCCAATTTTTATTTGGTTGTTCTTTTATTAAAGCATCTATTAACTCTTCAGACTGTTTATATTTTTTATTCCATATTAATGCTTGTATGTAACGCTCTTGTGTTTGTTTTATATCTGATGATTTTTTTAGAATAGGTATGCTATCATACGCTTTTTGACTTATAATTAAAGCCTTTTTATCCTTGCCATTTAGGTGTAATACTAATGCTAAGCCATTTAAAGCTGTTACTTTATTGTCAAGATTTTCTGCTAACAAATTATAAGTTGCTTTGGCATCTTCTAATCGATTGGCAATTAAATACAAGTTTGCTAAGTTTAATAAGGTGTCTTTATCATTATTAAAAAGGGTTAGGTTCTCCTTTAACAAAGCCTCAGCTTCATCATACTGTTGGGCTTGTTGTTTTTGGTAGGCATAACCTAAATACATGTACTTTTTAGAGTTTAATGCATTTGCATTTCCTGGTAAAACGCCTAACGCTTTGTTTATATAAAGTAAAGCGACTTCATATTCTTTTAAATTAGACAGTGTGTTTGCATAACCTAATAAAGCAGGAAAACTTTTAGGATCTTCCTCTACCAATCCTTTAAAATAGGTTTTGGCTTTTAGGAAGTTACTATTCCATAATAAAGCTTCTCCATAATTTAATTTCACTTCAAAATCTGAAGGGTAATCTTTTAACAAATCGATAAAGAGCGCCTTAGCGTCCTCTGATTTTCCGTTTAGTCCAATAGCCCGGCCATAACACAATCGTGCAGTCTTATTATCTGGTTGTCCTTCTAATATAGTTTTAAAAAAAGTTTCAGCTTGCAGGTATTCCCCAGTTTCTAAATAAGTATACCCTTCTTGCATATCTTGTGAAAACACAGAAAAAGAATAAAAGGCGAAAAACAGTAATAGATAAGATTTAATTTTCATTAGTAGTTTTTAGATAGTGTAAGTTAAGCATTCGTATTTAATCATTTGTCTATAGGAATAGTCTTCTCATCGAAATCTACAAGTTATATAGAGATATCTAGACGATATTTATACTAGGAATCAAATCAATAATCATTAAAAATATACTATTATGGCATTACAAATTTTAGAAAAAAACGGCACTTTTGAATTATTCGGAAATTTAAACACAAAGACTTCACGCTCATTTATTATACATTTTGAATATTTAATAAATACTTTAAAAGGTGTAACTATAAATATTGATAAAATAAAAGCAATCGATGCCAGTGGAGTTGAAGCGTTAAAAACACTTATTGCTATTTCTTTAAAAAATAATAGCATATTATATATTATTAGAAAAGGGTATAAAGACACCTATGCTCGTAATAGTAAAAAATTTGCTGCTTAGAAATAATTAAATATTAGATCAAGATGTATATAGTTTCAGTTTTAAAAAGAAAACGCATTTCTCAAGAGCAGTTATTTATGTTAAGTGTTTTGTTTGTAAATGGAGGAAATTATTTATATAACCTTATTCTTGCACGTTTATTAGGTCCAGAGCAATTTGCAGATGCCGCAGTATTAATTACATTTTTATTAGTATTATCTTTTTTAGCGATGAGTTTTCAATTAGTGACTGCTAAATTTTCGGTTGTTTTTGAAAACAATTTATTTATAAGTTTTATTTCAAAAGTCTATAAAAATGCTATTATAGTAGGAATTAGTCTTGGGACTTTAATTATTATCTTTTCAAAACAATTACAAGAAATCTTTAATACTGCATCATCGAGTATGTTTGTTGTTTTTGGAATTGGGGTGCCACTCTATTTTTTAATGAGTGTAAATAGAGGTGTTTTTCAAGGAAAAAAAGCATTTAAGCTACTATCAATTACGTATCAAACTGAAATGTTAAGTAGATTACTAATCACATTAGGTTTAATCTGTCTATTTAACATACAATCATCACTAGTAATCGCTATTGGAATTTTAATCTCTTTTGGTTTTGGATTAATCCCATTTAAGTTTGAAAATTTAAACTTTAAAACCTCTTATGTTATAGAAGCTAGTCATTCAAAATTAGTAAGAAACTTTTTTATAATCACAGCATTTTATGAATTCACTCAAATTATAATTAATAATAGTGACATCCTTTTAGTAAAACATTATTTTGAATCATACGAAGCAGGATTGTATGCCTCATTAGCCTTAATTGGTCGTATCGTATATTTTATTGCCTGGATGTTTGTTATGCTATTATTACCAACAGTTGTTCAACTTAAAAAAGAAGGAAAGCCTACCGCTCCAATTTTATTTAAATATGTAGGTTACATAGCTACTATAGCTTCCGTTATTATTTTATGTTGTGCTCTGTTTCCTGAAACCGCAATTACCCTATTGTTTGGGAAAAGCTATATGGCAATGGCACCCTTGCTATGGAAATATGCTTTAGCAACTGGATTGTTTGCTGTCTCAAACATATTTGCATATTACTATTTATCATTAGATAGATTTATACCTGTAGTCTTTTCGGGAGTTTTTGGAATGCTTCAAATGGGGCTTGTCATTTTCTTTCATGAAGGTTTAGAGCAAGTAGTCCATATGCAAGTTATTGCAATGATATTCTTACTCGTTTTCCAAATTGTTTATTTCGTTTTAGATTCTAAAACGCAATTAACAAAAGTTAAATGTTCAGCTGAACAAGATTGGGAGTGGCATAACGAATTTACATAAGACTCTCAATTGCACTAAGCTTTATAACGCAAATTTGTAACATAATAAAAACGAAACTTATGAAACTAGCAATCGTAACAGCATACCCACCTAGCAAGGTAACATTAAATGAATATGCATATCACTTAGTAAAGCACTTTAGGCAAAAGAAGAGTGTCACAGAAATAGTATTATTAACTGATAAGACTGAGGGTAAAAAAGACATTACTTTTATCGAAGAAGGTTGTAAAATAATAGTTAAAGAATGTTGGGAATTTAACAGCTATTTAAACATAATCAATGTAACAAAAGCGATTAATAACACACAACCAGATGCAGTATTATTTAACTTACAATTTATGAAGTTTGGTGATAAGAAAATCGCCGCAGCTTTGGGTTTACTGCTGCCTATAGTTTGTAAATTTAAACGTATTCCAAATATTGTGTTATTGCATAATATCTTAGAAGAAGTAGATTTAGGTTCTGCCGGTTTTACTTCAAATAAACTATTACAAAAAGTATATGGATTTATAGGGACTACCTTAACAAAAATAATATTACAAGCAGATACCGTTGTCGTAACAATGCAAAAATATGTTGACGTTTTAGAGAAAAAATACAATGCTAAAAATGTTTCTTTAATTCCACATGGAACATTTGAAGTTTCAAAAGATAAACCAGATTTTTCAATTAAAAATGGACCTTTACAGATTATGACATTCGGGAAATTTGGCACTTATAAAAAGGTGGAATCCCTAATTGAAGCAGTTGAAAAAGTAAGAAAAACAGCAGGATTAAATTTAGAAGTTGTTATTGCAGGAACAGACAATCCAAATGCACCTGGTTACTTAGCAAGAGTCCAAGAAGATTATAAACATGTGCCACAATTAAGATTTACTGGCTATGTTGAAGAGCACGATGTATCTAAGCTATTCAAAGAAAGTGCGATTGTTGTATTTCCATACACATCTACAACAGGAAGTTCTGGCGTCTTACATCAGGCTGGTAGTTATGGAAAAGCTGTTGTAATGCCAGATTTAGGCGATTTAGCCTTATTAGTTAAAGACGAAGGGTACCAAGGGGAGTTTTTTGAACCCAATAGTATTGAAAGTTTAGCATTTGCAATTGAAGTTTTAGTGACAAATGGAGCATATAGGCTAAATATTGCTAAAGCAAATTATAAAGCTGCAACTGCTTATCCAATGGAAAAAATAACTAACATGTACTTAAATAAATTTAATCAAATTAGCAGTAAAAATATGCCTCAGAAAACAATTATATTAGAGTCTGTTACTATTGACTAATAAATTTAAAAGCGACTTTTTTTGCCCCATTAATATCTATAAATCCAAATTGTTTTTGAGGATTTTTACGCCAGGGAAGACTACCTACAACTTCCTTTGGTACTATCTCAAAATCATATAAAGTCCAAGACATAAATTGTAAGTTATTTGCTGCAATTATTTCTTGGGCTTTTGTATGATAGTTTGCTTGATCTTTTTCCGAACTACCAAAAGGCTTCCAAATACCACTATAGGAAGACATACCAAATTCTTGAAGAACTATAGGTTTTTCACCTACTTCTTTTTTAAGGTTTTTAACTGCTAAGTCTAAGGTTTCTATGTCTTCATAATAATGAAACGATACAAAGTCTACTTTATCTTTTAAAATAGATGCACTTTGCACATTAGACCAACCAATAGTTACAGCATGATTAGGGTCTATGGATTTAACTAAATCAATCATATTGTCAAGCCATGAAATAACATTGACTTTTCCTCTTGAGTCAAAATCTAAGTTTGGCTCATTTTTAATATCCCAAGCAATAATTGCTTTATGGTCTTTTAATCCAGATATAATTGTTTTTGCATGATGCATATTCAATGTCCAGTTCAAAACTGAATAATCACCATAAAAATCAAAAAGAGTTATAACAACTTTTAAACCATTCTCTTCAGCAGCATCTAATGTTAGCCTTAATTTTTCTAGTTTTTCTTTGTCAATATCAGCCTTACCAAAATCATCGTATTGTACAAAAACACGAATAGAATTTAAGCCGCTATTTTTTATGATTTTAAAATCATTAAAAATAGTGCTTTTTAAAAAAGCATCTCCAAACATATCCCAAGGAGTTGCTTGAGGATAATAATTAATTCCTTTTATGTTTAGATGTTTTGCTACTCTTAGATTAGGTTCGAATTTAAAATTTTCACTTTTTTCCTTAACAAAATGTCTAATTCTCCAAAAACCATCTTCTAATAAAAATATAATTTTATAGGTAGATTTTTCTTTAGTTTCTAAAATCAGTTTTCCGTCTTTAAAAACACGTTTATATTCTATAACATCTTTATCGGTAATCACTGCTAATTGACCATCTTCACTAAAAAATTCTAGTGTTGGATGGTGATTTAAAGTTGTAGATTCGACAGTAACCTTTTCTTTACTATTTAATGCTATAAAAGCAAAAATATTATTACGAGCATTATCTGTATAATAGTCTTTAATACCTAGCGTTGTATTTGTTTTATAAGCCACATGTTTTACATACCATGCATCTAAATAATCATTTTCTATTTTATTTAAAATCAATTCATCCATTGGTCTGCCTTCATTATTTAATGGCGCCCAAGTAACTTCAGGAATATATTGCTCTATTTTTTCTAGTTTAGTATGTAGCATACTGCTTCTATCTGCTCCAGTATTTAAATAGGCAAATAATGAACTAATACCCGAAATAATAATTACAATAATTAGAATGTATGAAGCAATTAGTATGCTACGGATTATATTTTTATTTAGGTTTACCATAGTATTTTAGAATTAAATGTTTTTTCTAAACCTGCAGTTTTAACTACTATAGTATAATTGTCATTTTTATAGATATCTGGTTTTAAATTAAAATACACCAATCCTTCAAACGAAGTTTTAGTTTCAGTTTTAAAAAGTGTCTTGTTTTTATAAATTAAAAGTTTGACCTGAAGTCCATCTGGAATTATTTGCTTCATAAAACTTTGTAGAGGGCCAACAGTTATATCTCTATTGTTTTCTAAAAATACAACGTCAAAGTCTTTAATAACCTGCTTGTACCTCAAAATAATTAATTCGCTTTCAGCGATTCCATCAACATATGCTTTCACACTCCATTGAGTTTCATAATCGGGATGAATCATTTTAGAAGTAGCAACTCCATTAATAGTAGCACCTGAAGTTTTTAAAACATTCCCTTTTGCATTGCTAATAAAAAAAGTAACATAGGTGGCATCACTAACAATATTGTTGTCTTTATCAACTATAATAGAAGTAGAAAATGTTGTTACCTGATTGCCATCTGCATAGCCATGGGGACGCGTAGCATAAATTTTAAAATCGATTGGAATTGCTGGAAAAACAGTAACTGAAAATTCTTTAGAATTAGTGCCCAATGATTCGGAAGAGACTAATATGCGACCACTTTCTTTTTGAGAATAAATATTTTTATAAGAGATTAAATTTTTAGTAAATATCTCTTCATTTTTTTCTGAATTTAAAAACTGATGCTTTGCGAGCACAAGTGTGTTCTCAGGAAAGGGATTGTCTAAGGAATCTGTTGGGATAACAACTAACATTGTATAGTCTGTTCCTCCAGCTTCAATACTTGGTGGCCCAATGTATGTTTCCATCGATGAAACTTCTTTTTTTGGGCGTATTTGAAATTTGCCAGATACTAATGAATCTTCATAAATTAGTTTCCAATTTACGAGTCCAATTTTGCTGCTTATACTAAAAGGTATTTTATATATAAGTATTTTGCTATTATATGTAGGAACTATTAACGTAGAACCATAACTGCTTGAACAATATAAAAGAGGTGCTGTTTCTCTTGAAGTTGAGAATTTTAATACAATAGGACTTCCTGCTTCAAATTCTGTTTGACTTGTTTCCAAAGTAAAATTTGGAGTGAGTTCACTATTTTGTATGAGCGTAAATGATGATAATAAAATCAGCGCTAAAAGAGGTATGTATGTATATTTAATCTGCATTAATTTGGATTACTAATGTATGAGTTTGTTTCAATTTTTATATAACTAAAATCTGGATGCTCAATTTTTTGTAACTCAGCATTGGTATGATTTTCAATTCTATTAGGTATTATTTTATTTGAAATAGGTTCGTTAGGGAGACCATTAACAAAAACATTCTCCATTCCATCATTAATAATTTTTACGTTACCATCTTTCAAAAGTGCATATTCAAAACCTTTTTTACGCTGTTGTCTTATCCCTTCTTTTATAAATAAATGATCTACCCAAAGTATTGTTTTGCTTTCATCATAATATGAAATTAAAAGTTGTGGAACTGTAATTTCTTGGATTCCGCTATTAAATAAATTGCCATTAATAATTTTGCCATTAATATTTAATTCACTGATTGCTATGTTTTTATATAAATCAGATCCTGATACATTTCCAGCTACTTGCAAATTAAATTTTGTGGGTTGTTCATCTAAACCTACAGGTGTAAATTCATCTGGATTAAATGTATCTGGAATAGAATCCTGAGTTTTTGACCATGCGATACCTTCAAAATTAATTCTAAAAGAACTTGACTCTTTTGGCAACAACTTGTGCTTTACATGATATTTAGCATTGTATACTGCTAGCGATTTATTATCATCATTGTATAATGTGCCTTTTAGTACAACATCAGCAGGTACATTATCTATATTTTGGACTTCGCCAATAATTGCATAATGGCCCTTATATTTTACAAGTTTGGCTGAGAGCACTTCTAAAACTGGTTGCTTTAATACATCTTCATGATGAGTTTGCTCAGTTGTTATTCTTCTTCTTCCTTGATTAAAAAAGCTAGTATTATTCGTTGAATAAAGTTGGTCTGGAGGTAAATCTGTATCCAAACCATCAGGTAGAATGTACCATTTATTATTATGTTTTGATAATGATTTATAATCCACACGATTAATTTTCTCAAGAGGAGTAATCCAATCTGTTGTTATTCTTGCAGTTGCCAGGCTATCAGTCCTATTTGTGATAACTGTTTCAATTGCATCAAGTTTTGCATAGCTACTAAATAAGCCATCTGTAACCGCAATTTCAAGCATATATTGAGCAATTGAAATATTACTTTGAGGATCAATTAAACTATATGCTTTTTCAAATTCTTTAAAGTCTAAAGCATCATAGTATGCAACTATTACATTTTCTGGAATTCGTTGTGAATCATTTTTTAAATAGAATTGATATATACTATAAAAGACAATAGACATTAAAATAATTGACCAAAAATGTGTAATTTTTAGAATAGAATTTGAGAACTTAGAATAATTATTTGAATGCTTTAAAAACGTAGGAGTTTTTTTAGGTCTTGTTTTCAATGCGTTAACCAATAGCATTTGAATGTTTAAAATGAATGCTATTAATACTGTTAAGAAAGGCAAAATTCCCCAAATAATTTTTTGCCATTTAGCGACATCATCTTTATATAAAATTGAAGAAATTGGAGCTATATTTAATCGCTCCCAAACCATAATTCCATTTTGTAATTGCAGTAATCTTTGCCAACCAGAGAAATAGAGAATAGGATCATAAAATTTATCGTTTGAAAAAATATACTTAAGGTTGTATTTCTCTGGTGTTGTTAAAAATTGCTGTAATGAACCAATCCCTGCAACACCTTTAAACTTCGAATTCTCCAAGCGTTCAATGGGTCTAGTCGTTAGTTCTGGTAATCTTCTTGCAGAATGGTAATTACCATCTACAGTCATTGCATTCGTTTGTGCGCTTAGCCATGCCATTTGGTCACCAAACCCTAAAGTTAAGAAACGCCATTTATCATGATCATCCTGATTTAGAAAATTAACAATAGGCAGCATCTTTATTTTCTGTGGTTGTAGTGGCCTAAAATACCCAAGACTCATAGTGAAAATAGTCATAAATATAAATAATCCCGCAAGTACCCCTCCAATAATCCGATGGTAAATAGCACCAAATTTTGACTGAATGAGTGCTTTTAAATCCCCTTCAATAAAACGATATGCAAATTCACCTAATAATGGTAAAGACATAATAGAAGCCCAAAGAGTAAATCTATCTAACGTAAGAATATTAAATGCTGTTTCACCTAAAATCATTCTTGGGATAGGTGTTGTTCCTCCTGTTCCTAGAATGGTTAGTATGGTTATAGATAAACCAAAAAAGATATAGCGTTTACTATAATATCTATAAAATATGTAAGGCAATAGAATGAGTAATATTCCCCAGGGAATTAAAAAGAATACGAGTCCAGAAGATGTAATCTCTAAAAAATTATCACGTGACCCGTGCGGAATTGGAACTTGTGTTATTGGATTATTTTTAGAATTAATCCAATAGGGAAGAATGCAACCAATTATAATAACCAAAGAGGATATTCCAAAAGAAATAATCCTTTTAAAGAGTTTAATAAAATTATTTAAAAAGAGTTTAAACGTAACTTCTTTAATTGACTTTACTTGCTCACTAGAAATATCAAAAACAACCATTCCTATTAATGGAAAGATAAAAAATACCATCCCGAATATTGATGTAACATGGTGAGAAGTAACTGTAACGGCAACTAAAGATAAAGAGGTTGCGAAATACCAGAGTTTCCCCGTTTTTAGCCATAAATAGATTTCAGGTAATGCATGCAATAAAACGGAAATTCCTATAATACTTGGGAGTTGACCAAATATATGAAGTGTTTCTACAAAAGAAGATGAAAATATAGCCAGTATAGAAGCATAACCTGCAACAGTTCTGTTTGATGTAATTAATAAAGAAAAACGATAAACACCTGTTATAAAAAGTAATATTGATAAAAGTGCAACGGTAAATAAGCCAAATTTTAAACCACCAATCATAGATAATAATCCAATAGATTGATGTACTAATGGCGGGTAACTCATTACAGTAAATCCAGTATACCATTCGTAATTCCATGGTTCAAACCAACTATTTACATAATGATCAGCAAAAAATACATGTATTAATGCATCATACGTAGTTTCTAAGGTAAAAAAAATAGAAGCGCCATGAAAAGCTAATCCTAAAAGTATCGCTATAATTAAATGTTTATTTGAAGTTTCATTCATTTATTCTTCATGATATCAATAGTATAAATATACATAATTTTAGCAGTGCTCCGAATTTTAACTACCTATAGTAATCTACTATTCGTCTATACTTGGTATTAGGTTAACCGAAATATGAATTTTAGATGAGTCTTGCTAAGTACTTTTGAACTATCTAGAACAAAAAATACATTTTATCATGAAAATTTTAGCAATAGATGATCAACAATTAGTATTGCTTCCTTTACAAAAAGGGTTAGAAGAGTTAGGCTACGAAGTAAAAATAGAAACTGATGCTTTTATAGCAATTGGACATTATAACTCTTTCAATCCAGATTTAGTAATTGTTGACATAAATATGCGAACAGTTTCAGGTTTAGATGTTATAAAACATATAAGAAACACAAAAAACTCTCAAACACCAATAATGGTTTTATCTGGTAACACAAAAGATGATACTATTACTGAAGCTTTTGATTTAGGTATTAATGACTATATGAAAAAACCATTAAGTCTTAATGAAATTTGTGCAAGAGTAAAGCGGTTAATTGGCGCTCCAGTAATGGAAAACGCTGTAAAAATTGAAAATAATGTAATGATTCAACAACGTTGTGTTGGGGTTGTTATTCCCTGCTACAATGAGGGAGAACGTTTATTAAGTGATAAGTTTTTAAGTTTTATAGATAAAAATTCGGGTTACTATTTATGTTTTGTAAACGATGGCAGTAAGGATAGGACTTTAGAAGTGCTTCGCGAATTACAAAAAGGAAGAGAAGATTTTATTACCGTTTACGACTGTGAAAAAAATGGAGGTAAAGCAGAAGCTGTTCGTTTAGGAATGCTTCATATGGCTGCTAAAGAAGGTTTAGATTATATAGGCTTTTTAGATGCTGATTTATCAACAGATCTAGCAGGTTTTGATGACTTAGTAAAAACAATTGAACATTCAGAATTTAAAATAGTGAGTGGTTCTAGAATTGCAAGAATGGGAGCAAACATTACTAAAGGGGCTGCAAGAAAGATAATAAGCCTTACAATTAACTTTATCATTAGAAAAATTTTATCAATGGATTTTAAAGACACACAATGCGGCGCTAAAATATTTCATAAAGACGTTATAAATATTGCTTTCAAAAAAAAGTTTGTGACAAAATGGATTTTTGATGTTGAAATTTTTAAAAGGATGACACAGTATTATGGTTTAAAAAAAGCAAAAAAAATGCTTTGTGAGCAACCTTTAAAAAGATGGATTCATGCCGATGGTTCAAAATTATCTATGAAAGATTCAGTAAAAATTATTGGCAAATTAGCACAAATAGCTTGGGTATATAGATCAAAAAAAACAAACATTAAATCATTTACAGCAAGCGAATTAAATGTTGTATAAAAATAAAATCGGTTAATAAAGAATGGGGATAGGCATCATCATATTTCACAATAATGAAAACGACATTAATAAAGATGTATTCAGTAAACTGATAAAAAATTCAAACTTAGTTTTCAAACTAAAATAATCGTAAAAACCCCAGTTAGTATCAACTGCAATAGGCATTAACATAAGTTTAAAAATGTTTGTTGCAGTTGTTTTTTTACAAGTATAATATAAAGACAAAGAAAATGATCGTATACCCAATTAAATTCAATCCTATATTTAAAGAAAAAATTTGGGGAGGAAATAAGTTAAGCAATGTTTTAGGAAAGGAAATTAACAAAAATAATGTTGGTGAAAGTTGGGAGATATCAGGTGTTGACGGCAACATATCAATAGTAAGCAATGGCTTTTACAAAGGGGAAAGTATTAAGGATTTAATCATACAACATGAAGCTCGTTTTGTAGGAGCTCATAATTTTGAATACTATGGATATAATTTTCCATTACTTATAAAATTTTTGGATGCTAAAACCGATTTATCTGTTCAAGTACACCCAGACAATGATATGGCAAAAAAGTATCATAACAGTTTTGGTAAAACCGAAATGTGGTACATTATGGATAGTGATGAAAATGCAAACATTGTGTTAGGCTTAAAAGATGAAAATACCAATTTCGAGATTCTTAACAATATCACTTCTCAAAATGTTTACACAATTTTCAATACGGAAAAAGTTAAAAAAGGAGATAGTTTTTTTATACCTGCTGGTAAAATTCATGCTATTGGTGCAGGTGTGTTAGCGGCAGAAATTCAACAAACCTCAGACATTACTTATCGCGTTTATGATTGGGATAGAATCGATACTAGTGGCGAAAAAAGAGACTTACATACAAAATTAGCAGAACAAGCAACAAAACGATTTGATTCTAATGGAAAATCACAAATTAAAACTCAATCTAATAATAGAGTTAACTTAGTTAATTGCGATTATTTTACGACCAATATCTTAGAGATAAACGAGGAACAAATTAAGGATTATAGAAACTTAGATTCATTTGTTGTTTTTATGTGTGTTGAAGGTTCTGTGGATATTACAGCTGGAAACTATTCAGAAAATTTAAAAATGGGAGAAACCATTTTGCTTCCAGCAATAACAGAAGAAATAAAATTTAATTCTGCAGATGGAAAGTTATTAGAAATATTTTGAATTAAACTTTTAACAGCTCTTTATTTTAGATGTTATGATAATATTTTCTTGTGCTTATAATTAAGGGTGCAAATGTTATTAAATTTTTCTTATTACCATTTTCAGGCTTCACCAATAATTTACACTCACCGTCTTCGATAACAAAAAACTCTCTATACTTACGCTTTATTTTTATATATCTAACACCTATGAAATCTAGTATTGACTTGCTACCTACAAGTAATTCTCCTTCTACATGAATTTTTTTTATTTCGCTAATTTTGACGAGCCTAGATTTATCAAGATATTCTTTTTTTAATTTTTTGTAACCAATTCCCATAAAGGAGGCTTTCGGTTTATAATCTTCTATAAAATACCTTAACGATTCTTTCTCAACAGAAAGCTGAGAGCTTTCCATTACTAATTGATCCCCATTTTTCATCTCTATAACACCATATTGGCTATACCCGTTAAAACTTAGAAATATCATGAATAGTGATACATATACTTGAATTGTTTTTCTCATGTTTAATTGCTTTCTATTAGTTATATACGTCATAAAGGTACCGTTTACCGGCTAATATTCCTAGATAACAGTATCTTTTGTGTGTTATTATCGGGTTTTGCTAAGTACCTTTTCGCATTACCTTTTCTAAGGTCTCTAACTGTGCTCGCAATAATTTATTTTCATCACTTAACCTTTCTATTTCTTCTTCTTTTGTGGTGTCGACAAGCGCATCACTGCTAAAATGGGCGGGGAGTTCTGCTGCGAAATCGCTAAAAAAGTTGTGTTGTAGTGCATGCGAAATATCCCAAAGTAACTGTACCTGTATTGTAGGTCGTCTCAAATGATATTCAATCGTAGGAGCACTTCGCCTTAAATAGCGGGCTAAAGCACTTTTAAATATATTATTATTTTTAATATACCTTGTTAAAAGCTTCCCTGTATGAAGGGACGTATTTTTAGTTTTATGTGTTGATTTCATAATGTTTGTTTTATTAGACACTTATCTAATTGTATTAGGTGTGTCTCTAATTGTATTCAGTACTTATCTAATTGTATTAGACGTATCTCTAATAGTATTCAGTACTTATCTAATAGTATTCAGTACTTATCTAATTGTATTAGATGTATCTCTAATTGTATTCAGTGCCTATCTAATTGAATTAAACTAGCGCTGAATTGTATTAGATACCTATATAATGGTTCTAAAAAAAAGGGCATGGAAATGCCCGCCTTCCTCAGTTTTAACTTACTGATTTGGGAGTTCTTCTTGGTTTCGGCCTCCTTGCCCATTAAACCGTTCACTCAATCGCTCATAGCTTTCTTTGGCGCCTGGAATCCCTGCTTGGTTGGCGGCATCGTAGCTTTTGTAGACAGATAAAGCAAAACTATAGGCTTCGTGCCCCGCAATGCGTTTTAAGTCGGTTATTTTACGAACGGCATTGCCCATTCTGCTTTCCAAGATGTCTAATTGCTCGAACAAATAGAAGTCATTTTTTAAAAGTGCTACGTTTAAATAGGGTGGAAGGATAGTCGCTCCATTGTTTTCCATCTCAATCATTACATCTTCGGTAAAGACTTTGTTTTGTACATTAATGGCTCTAAAGCTGTCGCGTTGTGCATCGTCAAGCGAGCCTTCAGGCAATTCAGTTTCGAGGTTGCTAATAGCCGCCAACGCATTGGTCATGGCTGTTTCATCTAGAATACGGTTGATTCTGTTTTCAGTTAAATTTGACATATATTTAGTTTAAAAATTAAAATTCATTATTTTTAAACTAGGGAGTTTTTAGCAGGGGGTGCTATAGAAAGGAATTATAAATATAGTAAAAATATAATAACTCTACAAAAATATATTCTTTAAATCTCTAGTTGTTAGGTATATGTGGGTTCTTGTTAGGTATCAGGATGATAAAAAAAATATAGTAGAATCGAAGGGTGGTTTTAAAAAACGTTTTAAAAAGCTTTAAGTTCAGCATAAAAAAAATCCCCAATCAAATTGGGGATTTTAAAAAAATAATGATAATACAAGGTAAGCTTTAAGTCTTACTGTCTTGTATACGTATATGTGTATTCATCACTTCCATCCGCATCTTTAAGGGTAAGCGTCGTATCATTAAGGGTTAGTATTTCGGTAGTATAGGTTTCATTTTCAACCGTAACACTTATTATATTTCCATCTACTGAATATGTTTGAGTAGATGATTCAGTCATAGCACATTCATCACCATAATATAGCGTAGAGGTTATTTGCGTACTAGTAAAAACCGCGCTGGATAATAAATCGCATTCATCCAATTCTTCATTTTCTCCGTTAAAGGTACTTGAAGTCTGTAGCCAACTGCCAATTAATG
Organism: Candidatus Marifrigoribacter sp. Uisw_064; assembly: GCF_047730175.1. Classification (GTDB taxonomy): domain Bacteria; phylum Bacteroidota; class Bacteroidia; order Flavobacteriales; family Flavobacteriaceae; genus Marifrigoribacter. Next base: position 513,789 of record NZ_CP159833.1, on the reverse strand, counting down.
AAGATGAAGTTGTAGAGCTGCTATCTCCATCATCATCACTACTACAAGAAGTAAATACTAGTAAAAGACATAAGATAAGCGCTGAAGGTAATTTAATGTAATTCATGGTTTTAAGTTTTAAGTTTTTGTTAATCACAAATAACTTAATTATTTTATAAATCTCAAGCCTTTTTCTTTATAAAAATAAACCATAAAATCTGAGTCTAATACCAATTGCATTCCCTGCTTGTTTTCCTGCACTGTAAATTATCGCATCCATAAGCAATCAATACTATCTGTAATTATATGAAGTACAAGTCCGACAGCGATAATTCTGCTCTTTTTAAAATATGCCAACAATACATACACTGCAATTGCCCAATAACTATGTAATGGATGAAAATTTATACTGCAACGCGTAGCAGAAAAGATAGGGTCTGCCAAAAGATGATCTAAGTCGATTAGCATTGTAGCAAGCATCTATGGCTTTATGCTTTGGCTTTTTCTAAATAATTCTAAAATAAAATGCCCTTTACGGAAAAATCATAAAGGGCATTCAGTTTGGAACAAAGAAAAGTATGACTAATTAAAATCTATTGTACCGTTACGTTAAAGGTTGCTGCAATATCTGTTTCTCCTCCTGCATCCCCTAAACCAGTATTTGGTTTAGTAGGTTCGTGGCGAAGTGTAACCGTTAATGTGCCTGAACTCACTGCGCCCGTTGTAAGCGTTAACTCTGTTCCCAAGTTATTTCCATCGCTATCAAAGTTGCTATAGGCGGTTGTAATGTCTAATCCACCACCAATCGTATAGAAAAATTGGTGTTCCAAACTTTCTTCTTCTACCTCTTCGGTAATATTTTCTGATGGATTCACAGTTTCGTTAAGTAGTAAAATAGTACCGTTATAGGTAACACCTGCGGTCAAAGCGCCCGAAACTGTTACAACGGGTGCGTTCGGACCATCTCCATCTAAATCACGAGTCTGTAAGGTAATGGGCGTTATGCCTCCATTGGGTACAAGGGTTAACGTTAAAGTGGTAATTACTTCTTCTTCGTTTACCGCTTCTGGGGTATCATCGTCACTTGAACATGATACAAATAATAATGTTGCAAAAATTGCAATTGCTAAAAATTTTACTTTTTTCATTTGTTTTTGTTTTAAAAAATTAATAATTGAGTTTGAGATTTAATAAAAAGTTTCTGCCTAAGTCGTCTGCATAATAGCGCAGACGGTTTAGGTAGTTTCTGTAGGAAGTATTTAATAAATTGGTGATTCCAAAACCTACTGTGACTGTTGATTTTTGAGAGGCTTTGAAATCAATGCTCGAATTAAAGTTGAGCAAATGGTATGCATCAGGCGGTGTGCTCAGGTCAATAATTTCTGTTGTTTCAGTCTCTGGGATAAACACTTCAAAATTATTGTTGGGAAATTCATTTTGGCGAAATACATATTCGCTCTGCAATGCCAACCTTAGGTTTTTGAATTCTGGATTTTGATATACAATTTCATTATTTGTATTTACGGGTGGCATACTTATCAAAGGTTCGTCTCTTGAACGGTCGTAACCTTTGACGAGTGAAAACTGATGATTAAAACGGAAATTTTTTGTAAAGGTATACGAAGCATCAAAGTCCACTCCCAACAATTGCGCATCGGACTGTCTGTATTCCCAAACTTGAAAATTGCCCCGTATTGTTTGCTGGATTTCTGTAGGTTCAATAATTATAAAGTCCTTAATAGTGTTTATGAAAGGACTTATTGAATAGCTGAAATTTTTATTTTCTCGCTGAAAAGTTAGCGATACTTTATGTCCAACCTCTGAATTGAAACGTAAATCGCCTAGTTCTATACGAGAAGCAGAATGGTGCAAGCCTTCGCTGAAAAGCTCGGAAGGATTGGGCGCACGGGATGCCAATGAATAATTGAAAAATAATTTATACTCCTCGCCAAAAGAATATGTAGCTCCTAAAGTTGCCGAAGCGTTATAAATATTCAGTTGTGGATTGGTCAAAATCTGATTATCAAATTCCTCCACTACGATTTCGGGGAAGAGTTCATCATAATTGCGTGATTCCCAAAAAGAGGTGCGATAGAATTTAAAAACCTCCATATATGTATAATCAAATCTCCCACCTGCTTCCAAAAGCAGGTTGTCATTCAATCGGTAATCCGTTATGGCATAAACTCCCAAATCGTATTTGTCATAATCGGGTATCAACCTACGCACACCAGTATTAGGGTTTGCAAAGTTATTTTGATATCGTACCATTAAACCAGTCTTTAGATTTATTGCATCAGTCAAATGGGAATCCAAATCCAACATCAGCGTATGCGTGTCCAGTTTCAAATCTAACGAGGCATTATCCTTATCTGCACCTCGCCTGATATCGAATTCCAAGCGGTTGTTACGCTGAAAGTCATATTGCAGGCTCAATCTCCCAAAGTCATCAAACCTTTTGAAGCCTTTTATTCGGCTTAAATGGTGTGTAACATCTTGTCTTGGGGAGTTAATTTGATATGTAAAATCATTGATGATTAGTGGTCTGTCGCTATTTATTGCCCGAATTTGGTCTTGTGCACCGCCCAAATGGGATGCTCTTAAAATCCCGATTTCATTTTTAAAAAGTGAATAATAAGCCTCGATGCCATAATTGAAACGATTAAGTCCAAGGTGCAAAGAAGCGTTGCGTTCAAAAATCCCTGTATTGCTTAATACATAATCTGGTGTTTCAAAATCGCCAAAGCGTTTTAATGTTCCTTGCACGTTTGCATACCAGCCACTTTGATAGCTTTTTGTAAATTGGGAAGTCAGGGAAGTACCTCGACCATTGCTTGCTCCTGTAAATAAGGTTTTTCCGTAAAGGCTGTCTTTAACGGGAACTTTTGAAGCTTCAACTACAATGACACCACCCACAGCATCACCACTGTACTGTAATGCGCCTGCGCCTTTTATCAAGGTAAGGTTGCCTGCGGAATTGATATCAATATTTGGGGCGTGTTCTGCTCCCCATTCTTGGTCTTCCATCCGAACGCCATTATTTATAGTGACCACACGGCTACTATGAAGGCCATTAATCAAAGGTTTTACAACGGTATTTCCAGTATTGAGGGAAGAAACTCCGCTCAAACTGTTGAGGGCATCGCCGAGCGTACCGCTACTAAAACGTTCCAATTCTTCCTTTGAGATCGTGTTTTCAAGAATTGTTTTGGACTTGTTACTGTAGGCTTTTCCTGCGATAGTAATTTCGTTAAGTTCTTCCAAATGGTGTTCCAACTTAAAAGTCTTGGTCGTGTTACCTAGTATTTTAATTGTGAAACCTTTGGTCAAGCAGAATGGGTGTGATACCTGTATGGTATAGGTGTCATTACAAAGATTTGAAATGATAAAATTTCCATAGAGGTCTGTCTGCACAGCTTGTTCAGAACCTGCAACAATAAGTGTTGCCCCTGCAAGTAAAGACCCATCGTGAAGGTCCGTTACCCTACCGAAAAATGTGTTGTCACAATTTTGTGATATAGACAAAACACTGCTTAATAACAGCATCAATAATATATACGTACGCATATAAACTCTTAATTAACATAATAATAAATATATTTTTGTTTATTAAGAAAGAATAGGAGGCGCGCGCAGCTGTGTATTGTTTATTTTAAAGGAATGATATTGTAAGGAAGCAAAGTTTGCTTCAATCTTTACGGGAATTTTTGGTAGTAATAATTCAGAGTATTCGGCTATATCGTAGTTGAAAGATGCCAAATGAAAACTACAAATCTCACACTTTACAACGGATTTATGTATATGTGTAGTCTGTTCTGAGCAAGCAATGTGTTCGTGCCCTTCAAACAGATGAATAAACGGAATGGCAGAGGGCAACATTAAAGCTACAAAGAGCAATAATGCGGCTATATTTTTGCCAATTTGTTTTTTATAATCCATTTTTTTGTTGTGCCGTAAACGCGAAAGTAAAGAATTATTGTTGAATAAAAGCAAAAATATTTTAAGAATAAATGTGAAATAGATTTTTTGTCCCTTGGTTTCGGTTTATTTTGATGATGTGAGCGTTGGTAAAAAAAAATAGCTCTTTTATTTTTTGATGAGTTGGCTTTTTGGGATGTAAAAAAATAAATATACTGTTTGCGTGGTAGCGTTTTTTAGTGTGGGTTTTTATTGGTGCCTCGGATTTTTTTTTCAGCTTGTGGCTAACGGTTTGTATATGGTTTGTTGCGTGGTTAAGCAACTAATTTAGTAAACAAATACGAGCCAGAGAAAATTCCGAAGGAATTTTCCAAATAAGCACTTGCCAAAGCAATTAATTATACACGTTGTTGTGCTTTCGTTTTTTTACTTCAATACATAACACAATTGATTTAGTAAAAACCATGCCTAAATAGGTCATTCGTCGCAAAAAATATATAACAGTTCTTTTTGGCTATACTTTTGGACTTTAATTTAAAACTATATACTTATGAGGATGCCTTTTACTGAATTTATTACTAATGGAGACCTGAAATTTATTATTGTCTTTATTGTTTTTGGTGCTGTTGCCATTTACAATTTTATAAAAAAAATTCAAGCGAGGAATAAAACAGAAAACCAATCCCTAATTAAATATTATAACTCCAAAATTAATAGCGCCGCATTTTGGATATTAATATCTAGTTTGCTGTCATTACTTTTAGGGTTAATCCATAGTTTCTATTTTATTGGAAGAGCTGGAGGTATTGCGCCTAACTTAATTTTCCAAGGTGTTTCTTACGTCTTAATAACTCCTGTTTTAGGTGTTTGCCTTTTTATGATTTGTAAAATTTTTAAAGGCATAATGAATTTAAAAATATCTAAAACATAAAATAATGAAACGATTTATTTTTATAGTTTTTTTTGTATTACTGAGTAACATTTGTTCTGCACAAAATTTTGTTTCTGAAGGAGATAAGTTACGCCAAGGAGGAAATTTGAAAGAAGCTATTGAGGCTTACAAAACTGATTTTCATAAGTCGTCAAAGAATTGGAAGAATACTTATAATCTAGCTTGTGCTTATGCATTAACATTTCAAAAAGATAGTGCCTATCATTATTTAAACATAGCTTTAAAAGACGATACGTCGCTTTGGGCTTTAGCAGATGCAGATTTATATGCTTTAATAGATGATCCACGTTGGTTCGATATAGAAAGAAGACAACTCAACCGTTTTCAGAAACATAATGGGCAACTTGAACAGCCAGAATATGCACTTAAATTACTCAATGTCATTTTAAAAGATCAAGCTTTAGATTATTATATAGATCAGGCAAAGAGTTATTATATCAAAAATGGAAACCTGCCTCAATGGTATTATCCTTTAGGTTCCTATAAACAGGAAATCTATAAAAATGAATACGATAAAATGTTACGACTCATAGATCAGTATGGTTGGCCAAAATATTCTAAAGTCGGTAAATTGGCTGCTGATGCACCATTATTGGTTATAAATCATCACGAAAGTGATTCTGTACGGAAAAAGCATTTAGCCCAAATAAAACAGGCTTGCATGGAAAAAGAAGGCAGCTGCATGGAATTTGCAAAAATACAAGATCGAATTCTTGTAAATGAAAACAAGCCTCAAATTTACGGAATGCAGTTTCGCTATAATTCTGAACGAAATTTAGAACCATTTCCTATAATTGATCCAGATTATGTAGATCAACGTCGAAATGAAATAGGATTAGAACCATTAAAAGACTATTTAAAAAGAAAAATAAATTTTGAATGGACAATTATTCAAAAAGAGTAGAAAGGATTAAGAACACGTCCAAATCTGGAATTTAGTTAAAATGAAGCACAACGTCTAGTATATGAAACGTAGCGTATTAAATATACAATAATTTCCGAATTAGCACTTAGCCAAATCTTTGTTTTTGTATTTATTTTTTCTTTTTTAAATGCCAAATCAAAGATTTGGCGGACTTAGTAAATACACCCAAGCCATTGGTTTAAGCACTTATTAGCTATGTTTTATATACATTGTTGTGGTGCGTTTTTATTCCACTCCAATTATATTACTCCTGCGTTCCAATAGGATTGTATTTCGCCAAACTCCGTTCATTTTTCCGATTTTTTCTCGATAACCAACTTTCCGAAACCCAAGTCTTTCGTGGATGATTAGACTTCCTTTGTTTTCGGGGAAAATTCCAGCTTGTAAAGTCCAAATTTCATTGTTTTCACTTTCCGTTATTAATCTTCCCAATAATTCTGTTCCAATTTTCTGTCCCGAAAATTTTGTTGAAACATATACGCTTACTTCCGCAACTCCTCCATAAACACATCGAGAAGAAACTGGTGACAATGCATACCAGCCTACAATTTTATTATTTATTTCTGCAATTAGCCTACATTCTTTTAGATGTCCATTATTCCACCCTTCCCAATTTGGTAGGTTTGATTCAAATGTCGCATTTCCAGTATCAAGTCCTTCTTGGTAAATTCCGGAAACCTGTTCCCAATCAGTTTCTTTTAAATTTCGAAATGTTAATTTTGCTTCCATTTTTTTAAAAGTTAGTCCGTTTTCTCAAATGCACCACAACGGTTTTGTATAAAAGTCAGTAACGGTTAAAGTTTACTTATGCTGTGGAGTTTATTAGCGCAAAGGCAAAAAGCAAACTTGAGTTACTAATTTTCAGATTACAATTTAGGTAAATTTATATGACTTTCATTCTCAAATTCAATAAAGCCGTTATTGTTTTTATACTTTGTTAGCCTTTCGTTATTTATTGTTCCAGTTGATAAATATTCAATAAAGGATTTAAAAAATTGGCGTTTATTATTTTGTTAAATATTTAACTATCTTTAATACAAATAATTATTGCCAAGCCAAAGGATGATTGGTTTTAAATTGGGCTGTCTCAAACTATTACTTTTTTCATGTTTATTCTAAATTATTTATTATGAATTATATACTATCCTCTGTTTGTGTTGTTTTAATCTGTGCTAATGTTTGTTCGCAGTCACCTCAAGTAATTGAGACAAGTCCTGTTTCTCAATCGATGATATCGCCTCCAAATAATACGATTGATATAATATTCGATCAGTCTATTAATGAGTCAACAGTATCTCCAAATACTTTCTTGGTTTTCGGGAGATGGTCCGGACCTATGGAAGGTGTTTTTAGCTTTGATACTAGTTCAACTAAGATTAAGTTTACACCTATTCGAGATTTTTTCTATGGAGAATGGATTACTGTGAGATTAACAAGTGGAATTCAGAATACGAACGGTATACCACTTGCAAATGGCTATGGTTTTAACTATTGGACAAAATCCTTACCCGCTTCGTTAGATCTGGTATTCGGGGAGCAAATCAATATGAGATTACCTGGGGAAGGAGCAATAACACTTTATGGAGCCTATGCCGGAGACATCAATAATGATGAGTTTTCAGATCTGGTTGTCATTACTGAAGATTCGGACGATATACGGGTCTTATTCAATGATGGTTCAAATAGTTTTGAACCATTCATAATTATTGAAATGCCCAATGGTCAAGGGCCTAGTACTAATGAAGGAGCTGATTTTAATCATGATGGCTTAATCGATATGGCCATTGGTAGTACTTATTCTGATAATGTGAGCGTTTTGATGGGGAACGTCACAACTATTTTTGACGAAGAAGTAAACTATCAAACTGGGATGGGCGTCCGAGGGCTTGCGATTGCAGATTTTAACGGTGATGGATGGGATGATATTGCTACAGCCAACCGCGCCGCCAGTACAATTTCAATACTCATTAATGATGGAACAGGAGTATTTGAGCCGCCAGTAAATATTGATACAGGATTTGATGGTGAAACTTCGATAGCAGCTACAGACATTAATGATGATGGATTTGTAGACCTTCTTGTAGCAATTCATAACAGTAATAGTTTGGTGAGTCTATTGAATGATGGAACTGGAAATTTTGAAGTATTCGATTCGGTCTCCGTGGGTGCTGGCCCATGGATGATGACGATTGGAGATGTAAACGGTGATGGTTTTGTGGATGTAGCTACTTCAAATAGGTTTACCGACAACGTTTCAATAGTTAGGACCGATGGTTTTGGAGGTTTGGAACTTAATTCGAGCTATTTCGTAGGGGATTTTCCTGCAGCCATTGATCTGGGTGATATTGATGGTGATGGCGATCTGGATTTTATTTCAAGTGTTGTTGGTGAATCCCATTATGTACTGATGGAGAATGACGGTTCTGGATCTTTTGTGAATCCAAGAATTTATCCTTCTCCCGCAGGAGGGGGAGCTGCCTGTGCTACCATACACGATCGCAATAATGATGGAGCTATGGATATTTCGTTGGTGGATGAAGCGGTTGATGTTGTTATACTTTATAATAACACTCTTATACTTGCAAATGACGAACAGATAGCAGATATGGGATTGACACTTTATCCAAATCCGTTTAACAATATCATTTACGTGGGTGACTCCGTTATGGGTTTAGTGAAATTGGAGTTGTATGATGTTCAGGGCAGGCAAGTACTGACTCAATACATGGGGACATCGAAAAAATTTAATATTGGTGAAATAAGATTATCGGAGGGTATCTACATTGCCAAACTATTCCACAATGGTAATTCTCAATCGATCAAAATGTATAAAAAGTCTCAAAATTGATTGCATATTCATTAAAATTTATTCCGATTTAAATACTTTCATATTTTTTAAATTTATTTTCAGACAGCATTTTTTTGTCTAATTTTTTGAAAGAATTTAATCATAGGCTTGTTGGTTGTTTATAATGAAGGCTAACGTTTAGTATAAGAAACGTAGGGCAATAAATAAGCACTATCGTTTCAATTTATTACTTAGCTAAATATAAATATTTTGCTTTTATTTTTCTGCTATAAAAGCCAAATTTAAAAATTTGGCGGTCTTAGTAAATAAGCACAAACCTTTTGGTTTAGCACTTATTAGCTATGTTTTATACACGGTGTTATAGCCCGTTTTTAATCCAACTCACAACAGCTTCTAAATTCTCTGTTTCAAATGCTGCCGAATGTCCTCCTTTTTTAATCGTCATTAATTGTTTATTAGTCGAAATTGAATTTTTAAATAATTTCAATCCCATTTTATAAGGAAGGTCTTCATCATCCTTAGCATGAAGTATCAATAAATCATTGGAATATTGTTTTACTTTTTCAATATTACTTATATGCAATAAATAATCTGGAGCTGTTAAATCAATAAATGGTCTTAATATAAACTTACCTCCACTAAGAAATTGTTTCTTATAATGCTTTAATATATCAGAAACATCTGATACTGGAGATAAAAGAATTAGCTTATCCGGTCGCTTAATAACTGCTAAATCAGCTGCAAATGTTGAACCTAAAGAATAACCTATTATAATCAAATCATCATCATTGTCTTCAATATCAAGTTTGTCGAACATTTCTAAATTATCTATAAACTGAGTTTTAAAAGATGATTTCCCATCACTATACCCATACCCGCGATAATTCCATGAAATAATTCTAGATTTTGTTTTTATTGATAGTGTCATTAAATATTCTGCATAGGATGTGTGTCTAGATGAATTCCCAATAAAAAAAACTATTGTTTTGTCATATTCAACTGGAGAATACTCAAAATATTCAAAGGTCGTAATATCATTAACTGTAACATAATCTCTCTTTAAAACGATTGTGTCGCTTTTAATTATTTCAGTCCTGCTTGAATCTATAATACTTGCTGATATGTTTAACCATTTTTGTTGATAGTTGGTATTATAAGTTTCTAAATCGATACTATCTTGACCGATATCGTATGGTGTTGCTCTAAATGCACTACGTTCAGCAATCCTATATGTTTTGATTGCGCAAGAGTGAATCAATATTACTACAAGTGGTATTGTTATAAATCTAATTAGTTTCATTAATTTCTAATTTGTTTCTTTTGTAAAATGGGCTATAACGGTTAGTATATGAAAAGTAGGCGATTACGAAGCACCAAACTTTCGGTTAAGCACAGACTTTGATACGAGCCAAAAGCCTTGGTTTTATTACTGTTTCGCCTATTTTTTATATACATTGTTAGGCAACGTTTTTTCTCTTTAATTCTATTTCTCCAGTAGTTTCTCTTGATGTCCAATATTCTCCGTCCATTTCAGAAACTTTGAATCCGTCAAAAGTCAATAAAGTAGTACCATAATGTATTTCGCTTCTTTCCCTAACACTACGTTTAGGTGTGTTTTGATAAGAATAGAATAGTCTTTGAAGTCCTCTTTCTGTGTCTATATCAAAAGTAGCTCCTGTACTATAACTAGTGCTTTCTCCTGTTGTGATTTTGATTTGAATATTGAAAAAATTTTGTTCAATTTTTACATTTGTTGGTATTGGGTCTGTGCTTTTATTTTTATAGTTTGACAATAATGTTCCTTCCCATTCTCCGGATAAGTTTGGAAATGGAACTAACCAAGGATAAAATATTTTACATTTCCATAACCATTTTATAAATATTAGCCAAAGTATAATGTTTGTTGAAATAGCTGTAGATATATGGCTTAAAGCTTTGGTGAAATTAATACTATCTAGATTTTGAGTAATTAAAAATATGATTCCATAAACAATGAAAGCTAAACCTATAATTGCAAAAGCATAAATTCTAATGTTATATTTTATCATATTTTGAGTGTTAGTATTCCAAATAATCCCATAATTCTTGCATATAATTATTTACATCTGAATAAGACCATTTTCTTTCTGAATGGAAAAGATAAAATAATTCTGAAACTTCTCCCCATTCTTTGCAGTCAGCTTGTTCTTTTGTGTTCTGATAAATGTATCTAATTGATTCTTTAAGTCTTTCCTCCCAAGTATCATAATCATTCATAATTCTATTTGGTGTATTCCAAACCAAACATTCTAAAAGAAAAGAAGTAATGTTATCGCTTACATTTTCTCCATCATCTATCATTTTATAACGCAACTTCCGATGAAGTCTGGTAAGTCTTTTAAATCTTCTTGAAGTTTTAGAATTTTTGTCTATACCATTTGCAATATGTTGTTTTGGGAAATTCTCTATCCATTTGCTTTTGTCTGTTCTAAATTTTGTGCCAGCCGTATAACCTCCGTTATTTTTAAATCTACGATACTCCCAAGTTGGAACAACATCTGTTTCAATTCTTGTAGAACTAGCAACGATTGTAATACACTTGTCATTACGTTTTACATCAGACCTTCCAAATTTATCGACTAATGCTTGTTCGACATCATCTTTAAATTCTGTATAAGTATATGTAGCTGGATTGGTAAGACCAAGTTCCTCTTTTGTTTTTTCTTTTGGAAGAGTGTAATAGAAACCACCTGTATAACAAACATTTATATCAATATCACTATTAAGTCTTACATTGGTATTATTGGCGTAAGAACCTTGTCCGAATGTTTCAGTTGATTTTTTCTTTAATTTTTCATTTGAGCTTATTGCATCTCTAACACTAGATTCTGAATTTTTAAGTTTAGTTTCTTCAGTTTTACTTGGTGGTTTAGTGTAGCTTGTTAATTGGTCTTCTGTTAATTTTGCCATACAATCAAATAATAATTTCGGTGTTGTTTTTTCCAGTTTTCTTTTTCGCTTTTTGCAAGGCTTGATTTAATCTCTCAATAACTATTTCTTTTGTTTCTCCAATGTTAAACTCTGTTACTCCACAAGAAACAGTAAGGTTAAAGCTGTTGTTGTCAATTCTAAATGTTGAATCTTCAATTAATTTTCTCTTACGTTCAGAAGCAAGTTGAGCATTTGAAATAGTAGTTTCTTTTGCTACAATTAAAAATTCATCTCCTCTCATAAAGTATCTAAAAGTTTCATCTGTTATTCGACCATCTTTATTTAATAAGTTGCCTAGTTTTGACAAAATGCTATCAGCTATTTCATAACTGTTTTCGTCATTAAATTTTTTAAAATCATCAACATCAATTAGAATTAAAGAAATAGGTTCGTCTTTTGTATTTCTCTCATTTTCTATTCTGACAAGTTCTAATTCTAGTGCTTTGTGATTTTTTAAACCTGTCAAATCATCTATCTGGTTTTCAGTTTGTATTAATTTTAATTTTTTGTTAAACAAGTAAATCGAAAGTAAAAAACTAGCCGTAATAAGTAATAGTGAAACTAATACGATTAACCATATTGTTAAAGTAAATTCTACTTTAAGCCATTCCTTTACGACTGGAATATATTTTAAAATTATTACTAGAATAACTGAAAAAAATAAATATTTAATCGAGTCGTAAAAAGCCTTCGAAAGGGCGTCTTTTTTAAATTTTATAAATGAATCTCTTAAATATTTCATTGGTTTCTTTAAATGTTGCCTAACGGTTTTGTATAACGAAAGTGGCGTTTGGTGGCCTGTGATTCGCAAGAGTAAATTTGCGCAGCAAATGTTGGCAGCGCAGCGTGCGAATCAGATGAGCGTTGGAAAGCCGCTTTACGTTTTATTCCGATTTTAAATTTAGTTAATTATATGTTCTAATTTTTAAAACAACTAATTATTTAGCCATTTACGTTATACGTTGTTGGCAACTGGCTTTTAATTCCATTGTTTTCTTTTAATACTCGCTCTTTTCCTTTCAAACCTTTTTTCAATATCATTCGGATAAAAAACTACTTTTCGGTTTGTTACTACAATTGGCATATCAGTAAAATAATTCGGAACTATTTCTAAATCCAAATCACGAATTAAAATATCAATTTCATTAAATTTCGGATTAGATATTTTTATTTTTTCGTTAATCGCTCCTAGATAATAATAGGTAATGTTATATATCTGGTCAACTGCAAATTCCACAGTTCCATTTTCATCTGCTGATTTTATCATTTCTCCATCATTGATTTCAACAGTTGAAAGTCCGAGTTTTAGCTCAAAATCTCTAATTGAAATTATTACTTTGTTTTTCAAATCAGGATTTATAATTCCTTTATAAGTCGTTGCTTTATTTTTCGGCTGATTATAAGTGTTCAGGAAAATAGTATCTCCTTTGTGTTCACTCCAACCTCCTATTCTTTTTACTTCTCCGCCAACACCTAAATAGGTTCTATATTCAAAGGTTTTATCAGGTTTTAATAGAATTTGAGTATAATCTTTTCCATAGAATCTTGAAACTTCTTTCTTGACTGAACAAGAAATAGCTATTGTGCAAATAAATACCAAAAGTAACTTGACTTTCATTTTTCAGCTTGTTGCCAACTTGTTATATCGTTATGTTTATACTCGTTTATCGGCTTGTGTTACTAGATATACATACTTTTTGTGCATTTTTATCTAATTAAAATCCCCACACCGTTCGCCAAAGGCAAATAGGAGTGGGGATAGAAGTTAAAGATACAAAAAATACATGTAGGTATTTAAATAATCTTAGTTTTTTTGTGGGGAGTTTAGTACAGATTGTAAGGTGGTAACTTGGGTTGTTAACTGCTTGTTTTCTTCTTGCAAGCTTTCAATTAATTCATCCTTAGTGGTATATATGGGTGCATCACTGCTAAAATGTTCGGGGAGTTGTGCGGCTAGGTTGGTAATTGCAGCCAATGCGTTAGTCATGGCTGTTTCATCTAGAATCCGGTTGATTCTGTTTTTAGTTAAATTTGACACATATTTAGTTTAAAAATTAAAATTCATTATTTTAAACTAGGGGGTTTTTAGCACGGGGTGCTATAGAAAGGAATTATAAATATAGTAAAAACATAATAACTCTACAAAAATATATGCTTTAAGGCTCTATTTGTTAGGTGTATGTGGGTTCTTGTTAGGTATCAGGATGGTAAAAAAAATATAGTGGAAACGAAGTGTGGTTTAAAAAAACGTTTTAAAAAGATTTAAGTTCAGCATAAAAAAAATCCCCAATCAAATTGGGGATTTTAAAAAAAATAATTATAATATAAGGTAAGCTTTAAGTCTTACTGTCTTGTAAACGTAATTGTGTATTCATCATCAGCTTCATCCACATTTTTAAAGGTAAGCGTCGTATCATTAAGGGTTAGTATTTCGGCTTCGATAGTATCGGTTTCATTTTCACTCGTAATACTTATTATATTTCCATCTATTGAATATGTTTCAGTAGATTCTTCAATTATAGCACATTCATCACCATAATAACCCGTAGAGGTTATTTGCGTACTAGTAAAAACCAAGCTGTATAATAAATCGCATTCATCCAATTCTTCATCTTCTCCGTTAAAGGTACTTGAAGTCTGTAGCCAACTGCCAATTAATAAAGATGAAGTTGTAGAACTACTATCTCCATCATCATCACTACTACAAGAGGTAAATACTAGTAAAAGACATAAGATAAGCGCTGAAGGTAATTTAATGTAATTCATGATTTTAAGTTTTAAGTTTTTGTTAATTACAAATAACTTAATTATTTTATAAATCTCAAGCCTTTTTCTTTATAAAAATAAACCAGGCAATCTGAGTCTAATACCAATTGCATTCCCTGCTTGTTTTCCTGCACTGTAAATTATCGCATCCATAAACAATCAATGCTATCTGTAATAATATGAAGTACAAGTCCGACAGCGATAATTCTGCTCTTTTTAAAATATGCCAACAATACATACACTGCAATTGCCCAATAACTATGTAATGGATGAAAATTTATACTGCAACGCGTAGCAGAAAAGATAGGGTCTGCCAAAAGATGATCTAAGTCGATTAGCATCGTAGCAAGCATAATGAGCCATGCTCTTTTCCAGTTCGACCTAAAAAAAAGGTATGCTATGATCCCTGGTACTAAAAGATGCAGGCTATAATGTGTAATTGTTTGGAGCATGAGCAATTACTTAGTGGTTGAGGCGAATTTCTAACTGTTGTTTTACGGTGTTCCATTCATTATTTAAAATCGAATACACCACAGTATCTCGATACGAACCATCTTGTAATTGTTGATGCTGCCTTAAAATACCATCTTGCTGGGCACCTAATCGAGTTATGGCATTTTGAGAGGCTTTGTTTTCGTGGTGGGTTCTAAACTCTACTGCAATACATTGTAATGTTTCGAACGCATAGCTGAGAAGTAATAACTTTGTTTCTGTATTTTTAGCTGTTCTTTGGAATGATTTTGCATACCAAGTATATCCAATTTCCACCCTTTTATGGGTTGAGGTTACATTGCAAAATCGGGTAGATCCAATAATGGTATTTGTTTTTTTATCTATGATTGTAAAGGGCAATGCATGACCTTCATTTTGTTCATTGAATGCATATTGAAAGTAAGCATCGATTGTTTCTTCGGAAGGAACCGAGGTATACCACAACTTTGATAAATCACCATCACTAGCCGCTTTTAATAAACCTTCACGATGATTTTTTCTTAAAGGAACGAGGTGAACTTCCTTGCCTTCAAGTGTCACTTCACTTAACCACATGTTAGTATTCTTTACTAAATTTTAATAGACCTGAAGCATACTCTTTTATGGTAAGCTGAGTCACTTGTCTCCCGTCTTCATTAAAAATATGAAGGGTCACTTTTTCAGTATCATAAGTCCAAGTGCCATTGATCATTTTATTAGAAGATTTAGCCACTGCGGAATGATAGGTGCATTGTCCGTTTTCTTTTAATTGAAAAGAGAAACGATACAAGTCAATTGTGTCATTATTGTTGGTACAAGGACGATATATACTAAGTTCGTTAGTACCTTCTTCTTTTGAGTCGGTCCAGCAACCTATTAAGTCAGATTCAGTTACTTGTGGTGCTTGTGCATTTACAGAGAAAGTAAATAGGAGGCAGGCTAAAAAAAGAAAATTTTTCATGATCAATTGTTTCAATTAATGGTGCATTTTTTTTTTAAAATCGGATGATTGATTTTTGTTCAATTTACAAAAGTTTTTTGATTCAAATTACAAATTCTTTTGAGCAATTATAAATAAATCAATGGTGTTAGTTCCATCTTGTTCAGGATAGTCTTTTCTAAAAAAGTCAACAATTGAAAGTTCATTATCATTCAATGCTGATTGTAAATAATCGAAAGAATGATAATAAATATATGCCATATCTTCGGAAGAACTTGATTTTGTAACACCAGATTTTTCATAGTCATTTTCCATGGTACTTAGATAGAGATACCCGCCTTTCGAAATTAATTTTGAAACATTTGCTATTAAATCAATGGCATCTTCTTTCGAAATATAAGGCAAACCAAATCCGCATATCGCTGCATCAAATTGTTTGTTAACTGTATTAATATCTCTACAATCCATGGTTTGAAATTCGGCTGTGGGATTATTTTTTTTAGCCAATTTAATCATATTGGGAGCTACATCAATTCCAAAAATTTGATAATCTGGACGTTTATTTAATAGATATTTTGAAATGTTTCCTGGGCCACAAGCGATATCAAAAATTGTTGCATTCTTCTTTGTTACAAAGCGGCAAAAATCATCGTATGAGTCAATGTATAAAGGATTTTCCATGAATTTTTCTTCATATGCTTTTGCTAATCTATTATATGAATCATGTGTTATTTTGTATTTATCTTCCAAGGTATTATTTGTTTGTTTTATTGAACTTGAACAGAACCATTATATCATCACCTGAAACTGGGGCACGTATATTTGTTTTATTTTTAAAATTGTAATAGTCCAAAGATAAGGAATGGGTTGAAATATGGATGATTAAATATATTCAAGATTCTTTCTTATAAAAAACGCAACCCTTACCTTTGCACTTCATCTTGAAAATAGATGTAAAAACAAATTATATACTTATGCCAGGATTTGAAATATTTGGAGAAGAAGAACGTAAACAAGTAAATGATGTATTAGAAACAGGTGTTTTAATGCGTTATGGATTTGATGGAATGCGAAATAACCATTGGAAAGCAAAAGAGTTTGAAACTCAATTTGCAGCCCGTATGGAATCTAAATATTGTCAATTGGTATCTAGTGGGACTTCAGCATTAACCATCGCATTAGCTTCCGCAGGAATAGGAGCAGGGGATGAGGTGATTATGCCTACGTTTACATTTGTTGCTAGTTTTGAGTCGATTATGATGATCGGAGCTGTGCCTGTTTTAGTTGATGTTGATGATACATTAACCCTAAGCCCAAGTGCTGTAGAATCTGCAATTACACCTAAAACTCGCTGTGTAATGCCTGTGCATATGTGTGGTTCTATGGCCGATTTAAACGCGTTAAAAACGATTTGTGAGCGCCATAATTTAATTTTATTAGAAGATGCTTGTCAAGCCTTAGGTGGAACCTATAATGGGAAGCCATTAGGAAGTATTGGTGATTTAGGTTGTTTCTCTTTCGATTATGTAAAGACGATTACCTGTGGTGAAGGAGGAGGGGTAATTACAAATAACTCTGACTATGCAATTAATGCCGATCAATACCAAGATCATGGACATGACCATCATGGAAATGATCGAGGTGCAGAAACACATCCTACTTTAGGATATAATTTTAGAATTTCTGAATTAAATGCAGCAGTAGGTGTAGCACAATTACAAAAGTTAGATGCAATTCTTGAGATTCAGAAAAGAAACTATACGATTATGAGAACTGCTTTAGAGCAAGTTGAAGGAATTACTTTTAGACGTGTACCTGAAGGAGGAGTAGAAAGTTATTCATTTTTGAATTTCTTTTTACCTTCTGAATCTTTAGCGAAAAAAGGACATAAAGCTTTATCTGAAAACGGTGTGGATGCTTGTTTTTATTGGTATGATAACAACTGGCATTATATACATGGTTGGGAACATTTACGCAACCTTACTTCTTTAGGAAAAATGCCTCAAGAAATTAAAAATCAACTACAAGATTTAAATCAGATGGATTTTTCTAAGAGTGATGCTTGGATTAGTAGAACAATATCTTCATTAATAAAAATTGCTTGGACTGAAGAAGAAGTGAAAGAGCGAGCTCAAAAAATGGTCGCTAGTTTACAAAAAATATTGACTGCTTAAATCTAAAGTTTAGCTATTAAAACTTAACGTATTCTAAAATTTCTAAGCCATAACCAATCATCCCTACACGCTTTGTTTGAGAATCACTGTTTGAAACCAATCTAATTTTATGGATTCCTACGTCGTGTAATATTTGTGCGCCAATACCAAAATCTTTAGTGTCCATTTCGATTCTTGGAGCTTTAACAATAGAGTCGTTAGTTTGATTATCTTTAAGTGTTTTTAGTCTATTTAATAAATTAAGGGAATGACTTTGTTGATTGATAAAAACAATAGCTCCTTTTTCATCTTTAAAAAGCTTGAACATATCATCTAACTTCTTGTCTGAATTATTAGTAAGAATTCCTAAGATGTCATTATTAACTAGGGTAGAATTTACACGTACTAAAACAGGTTCATTTTCTTTCCATGTTCCTTTCGTTAGTGCAATATGAATTTGATTATTCGTGGTTTGTTTATAAGCTCTTAGCCTAAAACTACCATATTTGGTATTGATTTTAAAATCTTCTTTTTTATTAATTAAAGAATCATGCTCCATTCTATATGCAACTAAGTCTTCAATCGAAATAAGTTTAAGGTCAAATTTCTTAGCAACATCGACTAATTGAGGCAAACGTGCCATGGTACCATTTTCATTTAAAATCTCAACTAATATTCCTGCGGGTTGAAATCCGGCCAATCGAGCTAAATCGATAGCTGCTTCTGTATGTCCTGTTCGGCGTAATACTCCACCTTCTTTAGCTCGTAAAGGAAATATATGTCCTGGACGACCTAAATCACCTGGTTTCATATCTTTATCAACGAGGGCTTTTATCGTTTTAGATCTATCATGAACAGAGATTCCTGTAGTGCAACCGTGCCCTATTAAATCTACTGAAACTGTAAACTGAGTATGATGTAAAACAGTATTATTTTCTACCATCATATTTAATGCTAACTCTTCACAACGTTCTTCGGTTAAAGGAGCACAAATAAGCCCTCTACCATGGGTAGCCATGAAATTGATCATTTCTGGAGTTACGCTTTCTGCAGCAGCTATAAAATCACCTTCATTTTCACGATTTTCATCATCAACAACAATAATTACTTTCCCTTTTTGAATGTCTTCTATGGCTTCTTCAATGGTATTTAATTTAATTGATGTACCGTTGTGTGTTGTAATCATTTTTCTTTTTAAGTTTATGCAAAGATAAGGAATGAATTACACGTTTGGAGTGAGGGAAATATATATTTTTTTTAGTGAAAGAGGGAAGCGTTATTGTATTATGAATTTTTTTCTTTCTTTTTAAACAATCGTTTAATTCGTTGGTAAAAAGAATCCATATCAATAATTCCTTGATCTGTAGTGGCTCTAATGGTTAGCCAAATTCCTAAGGGAAGAAGGATTAGAGTACTTAACCAAGTGGCAATAAATGGGTGTAATGTGCCGTCTTCAGCACTGTTCTTCGCAAATATTCCAATAAAATGATAGGTTAAAAATAATAGAATTGCTATGACCATTGGGAGTCCCATTCCTCCTTTTCTAATAATAGCTCCAAGAGGGGCGCCCACAAAAAATAATATGATACAGGCTACGCCAAGTGCATATTTTTCATGAAGTGCTATTTCATATTTATTTATTCTTTTATTTTTAACTATAAATTCAACTTTTTTAGACTTTATAGTTTCTATCGTACTGTTTATGTTATTGATAGCTATGGCAATAATCTCAGCTTGTTGATTGGGTTTAAATAGATTTAATAAGGTATCTACAGATACATTATTTTTTATAGCCTTATTTTTGCGCTCGAAATGTTTTGTTGCCCCAGTTCTGTAATGCATATTTTCAGCAAAGGAAGAGATGTTTTTGGTAAAACTTGTTGATAGAGAGTCTATTTCTGTTCTAAGTTCACTAACATTATACATGTTATGGTTACTCAGTTTATTTTCTTTTTCAACATCTTTATTGTTTAATTCAGTAAGGTCAATGTTGATCGTGTATTCTTCAAAATAACTTTTAGCAAAGGGTTTTCTTAACTTCTTTTTTTGGTCTTTTGGTTGGACATCATCATAATAGTTACCGTTTCTTAGAATAAGTGAAAGCGTATTGCTGTTTTCTTCACTTGTAAGTTCTCCAGTTTCAGCAATAATTACTGTATTATTCTGTTTTGCTTTTCCTTCTTTTTTATGAATAACAACATCTTTTAAAAATTGATCATTATCACCATATTTTTCAGAAACCTTGATATTAAATCCCTCTCCAATTTGATTAAACTGCCCTTCAGCTATTACCATGGAAGGTTTAAATTGTTGAATGTTTCGTCTAAGGTTTAACCATTTATATTCAGAATAAGGAATTACATTATTCGCGAAGAAAAATGCAGTAACACTTAATAGTAATATGAAATAGGTAAGACTTCGCATTGCTCTTTGCAATGAAATCCCTGTAGACTTCATAGCTGCAAATTCATAGTTTTCAGAAAGGCTTCCAAAAACCATTAAGGAGGTAACCAATATGGTTAGAGGCAGTACTAAAGGAATTAATTTCGGACTTACAAACCATAGAAATTTTAAAATGATGAAAACATCTAATCCTTTTCCAGCTAATTCAGAAATATATAACCATACGGATTGAAGTATGAATATAAACATCAAAATAATAAAGACGCTCGCAAACGTCCTTAAAAATGAAAACAATATATACCGATCAAGGATTTTCAAAAATTTTAATCTAATTGGTTAATATAATAACCTTCTCCTTCATATTTAGCTTTATTAAAAGTAAATAATGTTTTTGAAACAGGTTGATTGGTTTTGAAAGAATTAACAGTTACAGTATATTGAGTGCCATTAGCATCTGTTTGAATTAACTTATAGATATGTTTTGTTTGTTTGTCAATGCCTAATATAATATCTTTAATTTCTGCATTAGTATCTATAGGAATTAATTTTACAAATTGAATTTTTCTTCCTTTTACAGTTTGTTCCACATCTATTTTATACGTGTATCCTTTTTCATAAAAAGTAAGCATTTTAGAAGGGGTAATCTCCTTATCATCTTTTGGATTATATTTAGAAATTGTTACTTCTTCATCTTCAGGTACAATGGTATAAATATTCGATCCATCAAAAATTCGAGAAATGCCCAACCAGTTTAATACATACTTGTCATTTTGTAAAGTAACATCACCTCGCGTTTCTTGTTTTACATTTTCCTTTTTATTGTTTAATGTATATTTAAATGAAATATTGATATTATCATAGCTTTTAACTTTATTAGAAACTTCGTTTAATAAAGATTTAGCGTTTTGCGCTTGCAAAGAAAATACGGTACCTAAAAGGATACATGCAATTACTAATTTTTTCATTTTAATTATCGTTGTTTTCGTTTTCTAAAAATTGAGTCAAGGCTTCAAGAGTAGGTACAAGTACTTGTCGAGCTTTACTACCTTCAAAAGGACCTACAATTCCTGCAGCTTCCAGTTGGTCGATAATTCTACCCGCTCTATTGTATCCTAATTTCAATTTTCTTTGTAAAAGAGAAGCAGAACCTTGTTGTGCAATAACTAGCACTTCTGCTGCGTCTCTAAACAGTTTATCTCGTTCATTTATATTATTATCAAGATTTATGCCAGCTTCTTCGCCTACATATTCAGGTAATAAATGTGCATCTGGAAACGCTTTTTGTGAGCCAATAAATTCGGTAATATCTGCTACTTCTGGTGTGTCGACAAATGCACATTGTAAACGAACTAACTCATTTCCTTGTGTAAATAACATATCACCTCTACCAATTAATTGATCGGCACCCGAACTATCTAAAATGGTTCGTGAATCAATTTTGGAAGTAACTCTAAATGCTACTCTAGCAGGAAAATTTGCTTTAATGATACCCGTTATTACATTTACAGAGGGGCGTTGTGTCGCTACTATTAAATGTATACCAATGGCACGAGCTAATTGAGCTAGTCGAGCAATAGGAGTTTCTACTTCCTTACCAGCAGTCATAATTAAATCTGCAAATTCATCAATTACTAATACAATATATGGTAAAAATCGATGGCCATCGTTCGGATTTAATTTACGAGACTTAAATTTTGTATTGTACTCTTTGATGTTACGAACCAATGCATCTTTTAACAAGTCGTACCGAGCGTCCATTTCGATACACATAGAATTTAGTGTATGAACCACTTTTGTAGTATCTGTAATAATAGCTTCTTCCGTATCGGGAAGTTTTGCTAAATAATGACGTTCTATTTTATTGAATAAAGTAAGCTCAACTTTTTTAGGATCTACCAAAACAAATTTTACTTCAGAAGGATGTTTTTTATACAATAGCGAAGTAAGGATTGCATTTAATCCTACAGATTTTCCTTGTCCTGTAGCACCTGCCATTAATAAGTGAGGCATTTT
The DNA here is from genome assembly GCF_047730175.1 of Candidatus Marifrigoribacter sp. Uisw_064. Classification (GTDB taxonomy): domain Bacteria; phylum Bacteroidota; class Bacteroidia; order Flavobacteriales; family Flavobacteriaceae; genus Marifrigoribacter. The sequence goes on along the minus strand of NZ_CP159833.1, from coordinate 491,490 downwards.
AGCTAAATCGACAACAAAAGTTTCATTACTGATCGTTTTTCCTAAAGCTAAAGGAAGTTCCATTTCAGCACTCTGAAACTTAGGTGAAGCGATCACCGAACGCATCGAAACGATGCAAGGGTTTTTATTAGGTACTTCAATACCAATAGTTCCTCTTCCTGGAATTGGAGCAATGATACGTATTCCAAGGGCAGATAATGATAATGCAATATCGTCTTCTAGGTTTTTAATTTTTGAAATTCGAATACCTGCTTCAGGAATAATTTCATATAAAGTAACCGTTGGACCTACCGTAGCTTTAATATTGGCAATCCCAATTTTATAATTATTGAGGGTTTCAACAATTTTATTTTTATTTTCTTCAAGCTCTTGTTGATCTATTGTAATACTAGAGCTTGCCGCATAATCCTTTAAAAGATTAATGGTTGGAAATTTATATTTACTCAGTTCTAATCTAGGATCAAACTCACCAAAATCACTAACTAATTTATCACTTAAACTTTGAGTGACTTCCTCTTCTTCAACGGATTGTTCAACTTCCATTGCCACTTCATTTAAAGCGCTAGGCTCAATATTAATCTTTTCTGAAGTTAATACAGGTTCTAGTATTTTTTCTTCTGAAGATAACACTGTTGATTTTCCTGATAGGTCTAATTCAACTGGTTTGGAATCTGAAGTATCCTCAATAATTTCTGAAATATTTTCTTTAGAAGTTAGATTTTCGTTTTCATTAAATCCATCTGAAGAAAAATCGGAAGCAATTTCTTTTTTAGTGCTTTTAAATGCTGAACTAACATTGTCTGGAGTAATTTTTAATCGGATTACAATATAAATGATTGCCAAAAAAGCCATGACTAAAATGGTGCCTAATAGCCCTATGTAATCTTGTGAAAGATCATTTATTTCATATCCTATAGTACCTCTTAATAAGGGACTTTTACTTGTAAAAAATCCGAAGAAGACAGAAAGCCATATCATGACTAAGATCCCCCAAAACCAAAATTTTCTGAGTTGAGCTTTTGCATAATCAAAAAAGTAATACACGCCAGTTAGGGTAATTAAAAAAGCAAAAATAAATGCAGCAATCCCAAAACCTTTATATATAAAAAAGTGACCTACGTTATTTCCAAATGTATTGAGCCAATTTTTATTTTCAAGTTCTCTATTTGCTAATTCACCAATATTACTTTGATCGGCTTGCCAATTAAAAAAATAAGAAATAAATGAAAAGATAAACGCTAGGCCTAAAAAAAATAAGAAACTACCAAAAATAACTTTTTGCTGTTTAGACAGCTTAAAAGAAATTCTTTTACGCGGTTTTTTGGAGGTTCTAATAGTTTTGGTATTCTTCTTAGCCATTTAAAAGTAAATGTATAAAAGCAAAAATACAAATATCAAACGGTACATACTAATTAATATTTCGAGTAATTATAGCACTCAAATACATTCTTTGGAATTTATGTTAAAACTTAGGAATGTAAATGATACAAGCAATTATAACTGCTGCAATAGCAGTAAAAAACACAGCACCTGCAGCAACATCTTTAATATATCCAATTTTTGTATGATGTTCGGGATGAATAAAATCTGCAATTTCTTCAATAGCAGAATTAGCACCTTCAACTCCCATAACAACTGCAATAGTTAGTATTTGAATCATCCATTCTGTAGAAGAGATTTCAAAATAGAAACCAGCTATGGTTACAATTAATGCTATAAAAGCTTGTACTTGAATACTTGCTTCATATTTTAATAACATAAAAGCGCCTTTAAATGCATATCCTACTCCTTTTAATCGTTTCAAAAGGAAAGAATTTTTTGTAGCCATAGAATTTAATTTTTAGAGATTTCAAAGTTACAATTTAAAATAAATTTAATAAAAAAGGAGATTAACAATTAAGTTAACCTCCTTTTTCTTACTCAACTTAAAAAAATATTAGTCACATCTTGGACCATAAACTCCTTCTAGTATTCCTTGAAACACTAAGATAATTTCATTATTAATGATTAATTCTATAGGGTACACAAGATCATATCCTAAATCTAAATATTCATCAACTTCTTGATTGTTACTTATGTTTGCATAGGTTCCATCTAATTCCATTTGGATAGGGAATCCATACTCATAACAATTTGGATTTGGGTCACAATCGACTAAATCACCTTGATCATATCCATCACAAAAGGCTAGACAAATATTATCATATTCTTCAATTCCTCCATTTGGAGTCTGAACACACACTGGATCATATACATCTGGACATTCATCTTCACAACTAGTTCCTCCACAATCTATGAAATCTGTATACCCTGCGCATTCTGCATAGCAAGCATTTAAGAAAGTAAGAATAATGGTTTGTCCATTTTCTGTGATTTCTACACAAACTGGATCTTCATTTTGAGGGCAATTATCTTCACAACTATTATTTAAGCAATCTGGTGCTAACCATTCAGCTTCTACACAAGATTCTGAAATTTCATTGATACAAACTTTTAGGTAGTCATTATCAAAACCACTTAACTCAAAGTTATCAATTGTAATAGGAAGGTTAAATAAAGAGAAATCACCAATAAATGTGTCATTTCTAGTATATAATTGAAAAAGTTGCTGTCCTTCACAATTTTCAACATCAAAATCGATGGTTAATGCGTAGGTACCGTCATCGTTACATTCGCCAATAATTACTTCAATGTCTTCTATTTCACATTCATCATTTTCACAATCAACAAGGTCTTCTTGATCGTATCCATCACAAAATGCTAGACAAATATTGTCATACTCTTCTAATTCTCCATTGTCAGTTAATACACAAACTGGTTCATACACATCTGGACATTCATCTTCACAACTGTCATTTTCACAGTCAATAAAATCTTCTTCAGTATAGCCTTCACATTCTGCATAACATGCGTTTAAGAAAGTAATAATTGTGCCATTCGCTTCTACACAAACAGGATCTTCCTCTTGTGGACATTCATCTTCACAACTGTCATTTTCACAATTTACTATATCTTCTTGATCGTAACCATCACAAAAGGCAAGGCAAATATTATCATACTCTTCAATTTCACCATTTGGAGTTTGAACACAGACTGGTTCATATTGATCTGGACATTCATCTTCACAACTGTCAGTTACGCAGTCAATAAAATCTTCTTCCGTAAAACCTTCGCATTCTGCAAGGCATTCATTTGCAAATGTTATAATTATTATATCATTGTCATCGATAATTTCAACACATACTGGGTCTACAACATCAGGACAGTCGCATGGATTATCAAATCCACAGCTTTCAATTAAGGCAATAAATTCTTCTTCATTATTAATGGAGATGATTTCAATTTCGTTGCTGTCTTCATTGAACACTTCAACTTCGAATGGAAATTCGATCCCTACGATATATAGATCTTCAGTTGAATTAATAAGTACTAGTATTAATTCTTCAAAATTATTTACAGTGACCGTTGTACCATTATTATACTCTAAATTAATTGGGTATACAAAATCGAAACAGAAATCGAATATGATATTTCCAGTTGGATTTTCCATATCATTTAAAGAGCCATCTTCATTAATGATAAGTTCTAAATTAGTTAGTGCGCTTCTTAAAGAAGCACTTTCCGTAACATTTGCCATATCATCAATGATGTCATCATTGTTTTGGCAGGATGTTAATACCGTAAGGGCCATTAACATTGAGAAAAAAAGCAATTTTATATTTTTCATTTTCAATAGTTTTTAAAATTAGAATTTATGGTATTAATCGATTAATACTACTTAGACACCTAGCATTAAAAAAACCCTACCGAAAAACATTTTTATTTTTTGCATAGTTTTGAAGTTGTAAATTACCAATTTTAATACAATATGCCAGAAGACAGAACCCAAATTTGTAAACCTGAGGTTTTCGAAAAAATCTTTAGCACCTATGCTAAAGATTTAAAACGATATATCTTTTTTAAGACTCAGGATATGGATTTAGCGGAAGATATATTACAAGAAACTTTTATAAAACTCTGGGATAATTGTAATGCGGTTACTTTTTCGAAAGTGAAAAGTTATTTATATACGGTTGCTACAAATATTTTTTTAAATCATATAAAGCATCATAAGGTTAAAATGGTGTATAAAAAAAACTATGTAAAAACTAGCACCAATGAATCGCCAGAATTTATAATGATTGAAAAAGAGTTTTTAGAGAAAATTGAAAATACAATACGTAGTTTACCACCTTTACAAAGAGAGGTGTTTTTATTAAACAGAATTGAAAAAAAGAAGTATAAAGAGATCGCTGTAATGCTTGATATTTCTGTGAAAGCTGTTGAGAAAAGAATGCATTTAGCTTTAATTGTTATCAGGCAAGAAATCGGAAACGTATAAATTATTGAAAATAAAGTAGGGTAATTAATTTATAAGTTGTCATAGTAATAAGAAAGATGGAAAAAAATAAAAGTCATATTGAAAATGAAACATATCTAGCTCAATGGATTGCTGGGGACATTACAGATGCTGAATTGAAAAATATCGTTTCAGAATCTGACTATCTAGCTTATTTGAAAACTAGAAAAAGTTTTGAGGTTTTAGAAGCTTTGGATCAGCCTCTAGAGGTATCTTTTGAAAAAATTCAAGAAAAAATTTCAAAACGAAACAAAACTAAAATTATACGATTAAAAAGATATTGGGCTGTTTCAGTAGCAGCTTCAATTATATTGTTTTTCGGGTTATTTTCAATGTTTTCAAGTTCTAAAACCTTCGTAGAGACTTCTTTTTCAGAACAAAAAACTATTACTCTTTTAGATGGCTCTGAAGTAGTTGTGAATGCAAAATCTAAACTGACCTACAATGAAGAAACTTGGGCTGAAAATAGAGAGGTAACATTAGATGGAGAAGCCTTCTTTAAGGTTAAAAAAGGAAGTACATTTAAAGTTAAAACAACGAATGGGACTATCACTGTTTTAGGGACTCAATTTAATGTAAATTCTAACCAAGATTTTTTTGAAGTAATTTGCTATGAAGGTAAAGTTCAGGTAAATCAAGGGTCTGAAAATCATCTGTTAACTCAAAGCAAATCCCTTAGAAAAATTAATGGAAACCCGCTAGAACAATGGAATACGAATACTGAAAACCCAACATGGATCACAGGAGAAAATAGCTTTAAAAGTGTGCCTCTTAAATATGTGATTTTTGCGCTAGAAAAACAATATCAAACTAAATTCGATGTTTCGATGATCGATGTTAAAATGATATTTACTGGAAGTTTTAGCTCAAATGATTTAGAAGTTGCATTACTATCTGTTTTTAAAACAATGCGTATAGATTATTATAAGAATGATAAAAATGAATATGTGCTTCGTCACTCCAAATAAACTTATTTGGATTTTATTTTTAAGTACTACTTTTTTCTCTTTTGCACAAGAAAAGAAAACAGCCATTTTATTTTTTGAGAATGAACCAATTATAGCCGTTTTAACAAGTATAGAAGATGTTTTTGATATACGTTTTTCATATCCAGATAAGCTTTTAGAAGGCACACAAATTTCTCTTTCTGAAAAAGAATGGAGTGTTAATGAAGTTTTATCAGAACTATCATCACAAAGCACGTTACATTTTCAATTTATAAATGAACGTTATGTTATTGTAAGTGAGAAGATGTTATCATTGGATGAGGTTCAAGTATTAGAGGATGTTGTTATTAAGAGCTATTTAACCGAAGGTATTTCCAAAAAAAAGAATGCTGTATTTATTTTAAAACCTAATAGAATAGGTTTATTACCAGGATTAATTGAAGCAGATGTTCTAGAAAGCATTCAACAATTACCTGGAGTTAATAGTATAAATGAAACAGCCTCAGGATTAGTAGTTAGGGGAGGAGGCACAGACCAGAATAGAATGATTTGGAATGGAATTAATATATACCATAAAGGACATTTGTTTGGAATGATATCCCCATTTAACTCTAATAGTACAGCACAAGTTTTATTTGTCAATAAAGGAACTCATCCAAGATATGGTGAGCGAATATCAAGTGTAATTGATATTTCATCACATTCTAATATAGCCAATGAAGTAGAGGCGAAATTTGGGGTCAATGGTATTAGTGCAGATGGGTATGTACATATTCCAGTTTTGAAAAACAAATTAAGTATTCAAGCATCAATAAGAAGAAGTTATACGGAATGGTATGAGTCTTTTACTTTTCAGAACTATGCTGAAAAGGTTTTTCAAACCACAAAAATTGAGCATGAAAACGATTCGTATAATGATTTTTATTTTATAGATTATAATGTCAGCTTACAGTATAAACCGAACGAAAATCATACGATTAAGCTGAATACTATTTACATTGATAATAACTTGGATTTTATAGGGAAAGACTCTTTTAATACTAATTCATTTAACGATATTTTAGCTATTAAAAATGAAGGGTATGGGATGCAATGGGATTGGAAATTAAATTCGAAATATCAAATTAAAACAAATGCATTTGCTTCAAAATATAGGTTGAATTATAATTATATTGAAAGAAATACACTAGAACAAGTTTCAGATTTTGATAAACGTAATATTGTTTTTGATTCAGGCATTACTTCAGAAATTAATTTTAAAGCGTCAAAAGATGCATTATTTACAGCAGGGTATCAATATAATTTTAAAGATGTAAGCTATGCTTATTTGCAAACAGATGAACTGTCTTTTGTGTTAGATTCAGATCAAAAAAGAGCTTCTACACACTCATTGTTTGGAAATTACTCATATACTAATTCTAAAATAGTTCATATTGAAGCAGGTTTTAGAATCAATAATTATAGCAGTTTTAATACCCTAAAATTTGAGCCGAGAATTTTAGTTTACAAAAATCTATTTAAAAATATAGGAGTTCAAGTTTCTGGTGAGATTAAAAATCAAATTATAAATGAAATTGATGAGACTGTGGTAAGCGATTTATCATTGGAGAATAAACTGTGGAGATTGGTGGACGGTTCAAAATTTCCAATTATAAATAGCAAGCAATTTTCTGCGGGTTTTGTCTACACTAATAAAGGTTGGAATATCGATTTAGATCATTATTATAAAAAAATTAAAGGAGTATCAGCACTCTCCTTAGGTTTTTTAAATCCAGTTGATAGTGATTTTCATATAGGAGGGCAGGATATTTTTGGAATTGATTTTTATATACATAAATCATTTAGAAATTTCAATGCTTGGTTAAGTTATTCATACAATGATGTTACTTCGACATTTGATGGCTTAAATAATAATAAATCCTTTCCTTCAAGTAATAATATTAGTCATTCATTTTCAACTTCATTTGCTTATAAATGGAATAATTTTCAATTGGCAATTTCTTGGAATTGGAGAACAGGAAAACCCTATACTGAAGCAATCGTTAATCCTGAAACTGGAGCGATTAGTTTTTCTAAAATTAACTCTAAACAATTGCCCGAATACCATCGATTAGATCTTTCATCAACCTATCATTTTAAATTTTCAGAAGAAAGCAAATTAAATGGTAAAGTAGGATTTTCAATACGTAACTTATATAATAAGGACAACCATTTAAGTAGAGAATATTCTGGGAATAATGGTCTGAATGATCCTATTGAAGTTATAGATAAAACTTCATTAGGTTTCACTCCCAATTTTATATTCCAATTAACATGGTAATTTTTTAATTATACTAATGCTTCTAAAGCTTTGCTATAATCAGGTTCTTGGCCTATTTCATTAACTTGTTCAGCGTAAATAACAGTATTGTCTTTATTAACTATGATAACACATCTAGAATGTAAATCATCAAAAATACCATCGGTCATCATCAAACCATAATCATTACCAAAAGCACCATTTTTAAAATCTGATAACATAATAACATTTTCTATGCCTTCAGCTGCACAAAATCTTTCTTGAGCAAATGGTAAGTCTCTAGAAATACAAAGAACTATAGTATTTTCTATACTTGCAGCAGACTTGTTAAACTCTCTTACTGAAGTTGCACATACTGCTGTCTCGACACTAGGAAATATATTTAAAATAAGGTTATACCCATTAAAATCTTTAAGAGTTTTTGTTGATAGATCTTTAGCTACTAATTTAAAATCTAAAATAGTAGTGTTAATTGCTGGAAGGTTTCCTGAAGTGTTAACTGGGTTACCGCCCAAAGTAATATTAGCCATTGGTTTTCTTTTTAATTTAACCATAAAAGTAAAAAAAATATATAGTGAAAGAACGACTAAATTAAAAAGTTTTTAAATTATTTTAATGTATAAATTAACTAGGCTATAAATTTTATTGATAAACATATAATTTATTAAAATAAAATAAAAATGTGTTTTTGATATGTAATGATTAAATTTATAAGAATTTAAATGTTAATAAAAAAAACAATGGAGAACAACAATAATGGTGACGATATAAGCAAATGCCCTTTTTTTAGTGGCTCTCAAAAGAAAACCGCAGGTGGAGGAACTAAAAATCGTGATTGGTGGCCAAATGAATTAAAACTAAATGTTTTACGTCAACATGCGTCTAAATCTAATCCATTGGGTGAAGACTTTGATTATGCAAAGGCTTTTAATAGTGTAAATTTTGAAGATTTAAAACAAGATGTTATTCATTTAATGACCGATTCTCAAGATTGGTGGCCAGCGGATTATGGTCATTATGGAGGATTTATGATTCGTATGGCATGGCATAGTGCTGGAACATATCGTGTTGGTGATGGAAGAGGAGGAGCTGGAACAGGAACACATCGTTTTGCACCATTAAATAGTTGGCCAGATAATGGAAACTTAGATAAAGCTCGTTTATTATTGTGGCCTGTTAAAAAGAAATATGGGAATAAAATCTCTTGGGCAGATTTAATGATTCTTGCAGGAAATTGTGCTTTAGAGTCTATGGGCTTTAATACTTTTGGTTTTGCAGGAGGAAGAGAAGATGTTTGGGAGCCGGAACAAGATATATATTGGGGAAGTGAAACAGGCTGGTTAGATAATGATGATCGTTATGATACAAGTGATGGTGACCTAGAAGGTCATTTAGGTGCGGTTCATATGGGATTAATTTATGTGAATCCAGAAGGTCCTAATGGAGAACCAGACCCTTTAAAATCGGCACACGATATCCGAATTACATTTGGTCGTATGGCGATGAACGATGAAGAAACGATCGCTTTAATTGCTGGTGGACATACCTTCGGAAAAGCGCATGGTGCAGCCGATCCTGATAAGTATGTTGGAGCCGAACCTCATGGTGCTTCAATTGAAGAAATGAGTACAGGTTGGAAAAATACCTTCGGAACAGGAGTTTTAGATGATACAATTACAAGTGGTATTGAAGGTGCTTGGACACCCAACCCAATACAGTGGGATGCAGATTATTTTGATGTACTCTTAAATTATGACTGGGAATTAACTAAAAGCCCAGCGGGTGCACATCAATGGACACCAACTGCATCATCTAATGCACGTATGGCTCCAAAAGCAGGAGGTAATGGAACACAAGCTTTGATGATGACTACGGCAGATATGGCTTTGAAAATTGACCCAGTATTCTTAGAAATATCACAACGTTTTCATAAGGATCATAAAGCTTTTGAAGATGCGTTTGCTAGAGCTTGGTATAAATTAACCCATCGCGATATGGGACCAATTCATCGGTACTTAGGACCAGAAGTTCCTAAAGAAGAATTAATATGGCAAGATCCTATTCCAATTGTTGATTATACGTTATCAGATGCTAATATTGCTTCATTAAAACAGATGATTTTAGCTTCCGGACTTTCAGTGTCTCAATTGGTAACAACAGCTTGGGCTTCTGCTTCTACATTTAGAGGTTCAGATATGCGTGGTGGTGCTAATGGAGGTCGAATTAGACTGGAACCTCAAAGAAGCTGGGAAGTAAATAATCCAACTGAGTTGAATAAAGTTTTAACTATTCTAGAAGGTATTCAAAATGAATTTAATGGTAGCATTTCTATGGCAGACTTAATCGTTCTTGCTGGTGTTGCTGGAGTTGAAGAAGCAGCTAAAAATTCGGGTCATACGATATTAGTACCATTTACTCAAGGAAGAGGAGATGCCTCTCAAGAACAAACTGACTTAGAATCGTTTGGATATTTAGAACCCTTAGCTGACGGATTTAGAAACTATATGAATTCTAAATTGGATGTTGCCGCTGAAGACCTATTAATTGATCGTGCAAACCTTTTAACGCTTTCAATTCCTGAAATGACTGCTTTAGTTGGAGGATTAAGAGTATTAGGAACAAACTATGATGGTTCTAGTTTTGGTGTATTTACAGATACTGTTGGAAGTTTAACGAACGATTTCTTTACAAATATTCTTGACTTTACCTATACTTGGAGTGCAACGTCAGAAGATGATACCATCTTTGAAGGTCGTGACCGTAGAACTGGAGAAATGAAATTTAATGGAACACGTGCAGACCTTATCTTTGGTTCTAATACCGAATTAAGAGCAGTTTGCGAAGTGTATGGTTCTAATGATGGACAAGAGAAGTTTGTAAACGGTTTTGTTGCAGCTTGGACTAAAGTGATGAATTTAGATCGATATGATTTAAAATAAATTATATTGAAAAATAAAAAAGCCACTCGTTTGAAGTGGCTTTTTTATTTATATGAACTAGAACTAGTTTACATGTTTTTCTAAAAATTCTGAAACACCTTCATGTGTTGCTCGCATTCCAGTTTTTCCTTTATTCCAATTTGCAGGACAAACTTCGCCATTTTCTTCTACAAACTGTAGGGCATCAACCATACGTAAAGCTTCATCTACATTTCTACCTAATGGTAAATCGTTAACGATTTGATGACGTACAATACCTTCCTTATCAATTAAGAATAAACCTCTGTAAGCGATTAATTCACCTTCGGCATGTAACATATCATTGTCATCATAGTAATAGTCGCCAGCTAATACATCATAGTTTTTAGAGATAGTTTTATTAGTGTCGGCAACCATAGGATACGTAATTCCTTTTATACCTCCTTGTTTTTTTTCCATTTGTAACCAACCAAAATGTGATTGTTCAGTATCGGTAGATACAGCAATAACTTCAGTGTTTCTAGAGTTGAAATCTTCTAGTCTTTCTTGAAATGCATGCAATTCCGTAGGACAAACAAATGTGAAATCTTTTGGGTAAAAGAATAATACAACATGCTTCTCTCCAATGAATTGATCTAAAGAAAAATTATCTACAAATTCGCAACCATTTACAATCGCTTTTGCATTAAATTGAGGTGCTTTTTTTCCTACTAATACTGCCATTTTAAAATATATTTTTTGTGTTTAAATTTAAATTTGGCGGCAAAGATATGTATTGCATAAAGAGTAACAATACGCATTTATTTAAAAATTTAATAAAGAATAGTTTAAGCTGATTTACCTGAAAGTTGTCTAATTTTTATATTTAAAGCAGCAAAGAATAAGGTCGTAAAAGGACTTAGCCAATTAAAGATTGCGTACACAAAATAATCGGCAACACTAACGCCTAAAACACTCGATTGATATGCACCACAAGTATTCCAAGGAATAAGAACAGAAGTAACTGTTCCTGAATCTTCTAATGTTCTACTTAAATTTTCTGGTGCAAGACCTTTATCCTCAAACGCTTTTTTAAACATTTTTCCAGGGATCACAATGGCAAGATATTGATCACTAGCAATAGCGTTTAAACCTAAACAACTAAATACGGTACTTGCAAATAATCCAAAAACAGTGGTTGCTAAAGATAATAGCGCTCTTGTGATTCTAGCTAAAGCACCAATAGCATCCATTACACCGCCAAATACCATTGCACATGCAATTAAATAGATAGTCCAAAGCATTCCTTTCATCCCACCTGCAGTAAACAAATCATTTAGTTTTTCATTGTCAGTTACAATTTCGGTATCAACAAAAATAGCATTGAAAATCGATTTCATATTAGATTCAGATAAAGTACTCAAAACATCAGATTGAAATACCATTGCAAAAACGGCAGCTAAAAGCACTCCTGTACCTAAGGCAATTAAAGGTTTTGTTTTGGTAAGGATTAAAGCAATTACCACAAGTGGTACTACAAATAACCAAGGTGTAATATTAAATGTATTATTAATAGTTTCTAAAAGGCCACTAACATCTGCATTACCAGTTGTTTCTAGATTTAAACTAATGATTGAAAATACGATTAATGTTATTATTATTGTTGGTACTGTAGTTATAGCCATATAGCGTATATGGGTAAATAAATCGGTTCCTGCCATAGCTGGTGCAAGGTTGGTTGTATCACTTAACGGAGACATTTTATCTCCAAAGTAAGCTCCAGAAATTACAGCTCCTGCGACCATTCCAAGTGAAATGCCCAAGGCTTCTCCAATACCAATTAACGCAATACCTACCGTTGCTGAGGTAGTCCACGAACTCCCTGTAGCTACCGAAATGATGGCAGCAATAACTACACATGCAGGTAAAAATATAGCAGGATTTAAAACTTGTAATCCATAATAAACCATGGCAGGAATAATACCACTTACTAGCCAAGTTCCTGCTAATGCACCCACTAAAAATAATATCATTATTGGAACAAAAACACTTTTTATATTTTCAATAACTTCTAGAAACATCACTTTTAAAGAAACTTTATTAAAAAATCCAACGATAGCAGCAACGCCACCACCCATTAATAAAATTAATTGATTGGTATACCCGCCCAACCATTCTTGCCCTTCTACAAAGAAAATATTATATGCTAACATAGCCATTAAAATAACCACAGGAATTAATGCTTCCCAGATGTTTAATTCAACGTTTTCAATTATTTTTTGATCTTCAATTTCAAATTCTGAAAGATTATTCTCTTGCATATGAGTTTTTTTGGTTTTGTAATGTTACGATTTTGAATAGAAGTTTGCAAATATCAATTTCAAACAAAATAAAAAAAATAAGGGCAATTTTTTCAATAAATTTCTAATTTCAATTAAGAAGAAAGTAAGATATATCTTATATAAATTATAAAAATAATAGTTTAAGTAAATAATTTTTTAAATGTAGAAAGAAAATAATATCTTGCTGAATAAAATTTTTTTAAAAAAACTATGAAAAAAAGACACCTTTTATTCGTTTTATTTGCAATAGTAAGTACAAGCTTATTTGCGCAAGAAACGTATTCGCCAACCGAAACAATTACAGGAACCTTTATTGGTAAAACTGCACCATTAAGAGATTTTCCTGTTATGACAGAAATTTTTGATGATACTGATGATATGATTGTGGTACCTCACCATGCAAATGTAAGTTTTGAAGAAAACACAACAACATCAGAAACTATCATTCCTAATTTACAAACAGAACCAGGATCTATAGTAGCAATGCCAATAGAACAAAACTTTATTGGAGCTTCTCAAAATGAATCTGGATTTTTACCCCCAGATCCTACAGGAGCTGTAGGTCCAAATCATTATGTACATTCAGTAAACTCATTGGTTAAAATATTTAGTAAAACAGGAACCCTTTTAGTAGGACCTGTAAATTTATCTACTTTTCTAGGAATTCCTTCAAATAATGGAGATCCAATTGTAATGTATGATCAATTAGCAGATCGTTGGTTTGTAAGTGAATTTGGTGCATTAGGAGCAGATCTTGGTTTAGCTATCGGGGTTTCTGAAACAAATGATCCAACAGGTGCTTATAATGTTTGGCAATTCGATATGGGAGCTTTTCCTGATTATCCTCATTACGGTATATGGCATGATGGTTATTATGGGACTGCAAATTATGCAGGTCTAAACAAAACAGCTGCTTTTGTTATGGAACGTGATGCAATGCTTGATGGAGCAGCATCACCTAAATTTGTATTGTTTGATTTACCAGGTGTTGTAAGTAATCCACTTGGTGTTAAAAGTGCTGAACCAGCAAACCTTTTAGGAACTGATTATGATCCTGAGTCTCCAGGATACATTACGTACCAACAAGATGATGGTTGGGCTGCGGCAATTACTTATGATCATTTAAAAATTTGGGAAATTAACATGGATTGGAATGTAGTAGGGAATTCTACTATTTCAGATCCACTTGAAATTCCTACAGATGCTTTTGATGCCGGAGAAATTTTTGGCGATGGCAATGGTGCTATTAGACAACCTAATACAAGTCGTAGACTTGCAGGACATGGAGGTATTATATCTTTTGCTGCAAATTATAGACAATTTGATACACATAATTCTTGGTTAATTACCTTCAATACTTTTATTGATGCTGCCGAGACTGGTGGAATTAGATGGATAGAATTAAGAAATGATGATAGTAACCCTTGGGAAATTTATCAAGAAGGTACCTATTCAATTGCAGATGGACATAGTCGTGTAATGAGTAGTGCTGCTATAGATGCTGAAGGAAATATTGCAATGGCATATACAACAGCAAGCGTTAATTTACCTGTTTCATTAAGATATACTGGACGTTTTGATGGAGATCCACTTGGAACAATGACAGTTGCGGAAACAATAATTATTAATGGCCCTGGTGTACGTACAAATACAAATAGATATGGAGATTATTCTCACATGACTATGGATCCAGATAACTTTACTTTTTGGTATACTGGAGATTATTTTGCGTCAAACAACTTCTGGAGAACACAAATTGCATCTTTTAGAATATTTGGACCCTTTGCTAATGACGTAGGAGTAGTTGCTATAACATCTCCTGAAGATGGAGTTTTAAGTGGCTCAGAAACTGTAGAAGTTAGTATTAGAAACTTTAGTCCAGACCCAATAACAAATGTGCCTGTTGAACTTAGAGTTGATGGAAGCCTTGTAGCTTCTGAAACATTTTCAGGAACTATAAATTCAAATGAAATAGTGACATATCAATTTTCACAATCTGTGAATTTATCTACAGCGGGTCAAACCTATGCAATTGATGCTAGAACAACTTTAGGTGGAGATGGTTATAATCCTAATAATGGATTCACAAAAGATGTGATGCATTTATTAAATAATGATGTAGGAGTAAGTTTTATTATTTCTCCTCAAACAGCATCTGATTTAGGTGCTGAAACAGTAACTATAAAAGTTAAAAATTACGGTGCTCAAACTCAATCTAATTTCAATGTACAGTATAGCTTAGATGGTGATACTCCAGTAACTCAATCTTTTACTGGTTCTGTAGCATTTGATGAAGAATCAAACTTTAGTTTTAGTCAAACGGTAGATTTAAGCGATGTTGGTTCTTATAGCTTAACTGCAAAAACATTATTATCTGGAGATCAATTTCCAGCAAATGATGAGGTTTCTGTGGTAGTTGAAAATTTATTGTGTCAACCAACTTCTAATTGCACAGTAGGACATGGATTTACATTATTTGAAGTAGGTGGAATAAATAATGCTTCAGGATGTGGAGAAGATGGATATAGCGACTTTACAAGTCAAATTGCAAATTTATCACAAGGAAGTACAAATACATTAACAATCTCTTCTGATTATGGAAATCAATACATGAGTGTATGGATTGATTTTAATGACGATATGATATTTACTGCTAATGAAGCCTTAGTTGATAACTATTTATTCGCAGCAGGTGAAGGTAGTGGAAGTTATACGGAAACAATAGATTTAGTTATTCCAGGAGACGCTGCCGTTGGAGAACACGTAATGAGAGCAAGAGCAAATGGTACTGGAACAATCACAAATGATGATGCTTGTGAAGAAATTTCTTTTGGAGAAACTGAAGATTACACAGCTAACATAGGAACTTTTGGTGTTGCAGATAATCAAATAAGTAATTCTGAATTAATTGTTACAACATTACCAAACGATAGATTTGAAGTAATTTTAAATACAGATTATACTGATGGTGTATTCTTAGCTATTTATAATGTATTAGGACAAGATGTAGGATTCACTAAAAGAGTTCCACGTATCGAAAATGCTTATAAAATGAATATAGACATGTCAAGTATGTCTAGTGGTGTATACCTTATTAGAGTTGGTGGACAAGGAACAACTTCTTTTAAAACAGCACGAATTATTGTTAAATAATTTAAAAGTTATAAAACTATTTTAAACATTATTGTTTAAAATTTTAAAAACCTGCAAATTTACATTTGCAGGTTTTTTTATTTTGTCTTTGATTAAAAGCTCTATAAAATGAATCTATAAAAGCGGAAACTATTCTAAAAGAAATAATTAGACAGTAATAGCTTCTTTTTCTAATATATTTAATTTTTGCATACAATTTAACATCACTTGGAATGTGCGTTCAATGTCATTATCTAATCCTATAGAGAACCGAATTAATCCATCACTTAGGCCCATTTCTTTTTGTTCCTCTTCTGGGATTTCACTAGATGTGGAAGATCCAGGGGCGCTAAATAAGGTTTTATAGAAGCCTAAACTCACAGCCAAATATCCTAAATTTTCATGTTGCATCAATTCCATTAATTCATTGGCTTTGTCAATGCTACCTACATCGATAGTTAACATTCCACCAAATCCGTATTCTTCATTCATCATGCTTTTAAACAATTCATGACTTGGATGAGATTCTAATCCAGGGTAGACTGTTTTTAATCCTAAGGATTCAAATCTTTCAGCTAAAAAATGTGCATTTTTACTGTGTTGTTTCATACGAATATGAAGCGTTCGCATATTCTTTAAAATAGAGGCAGCTCTCATACTATCCATTGAAGAACCTAATAACATAGAAGCGCCGTCATTTACACTACGAAGCGAATCAATAAATTCTTGTGTTCCACAAACAACACCACCCATGGTATCACTACTTCCATTTATAAACTTAGTTAAACTATGTAATACAATGTCAGCTCCTAAAACTGCAGGTGAAATAGATAGAGGAGAAAATGTGTTGTCAACTAATAACTTTAAATCATACTTTTTTGCAAGTGCAGCTAAACCTGTAATATCGGCAACTTCTAAAAGAGGGTTACTAACAGTTTCACAAAAAATAATTTTTGTGTTTTCAGTAATTGCTGCCTCAACCAAATCAAGTTTAGTAATATCTACAAATGAAGTTTGTATATTTAATTTCGGAGTGAAATTCTTTAAAAAAGCATAGGTTCCACCATATATAGTTCTACTAGAAATTACATGATCACCAGCTCCACAAATTTGTAATATAGCTGGAGTTATTGCGCCCATTCCACTAGCAGCAACATTTGCTGTCTCCGTTCCTTCCATAGCTGCTAATGCCTCCCCAAGGTATAAATTACTTGGTGTTGTGTGTCTAGAATATAGGTAGCATCCATCAGCATTTCCTTCGAAAGTATCGAACATCGTTTTAGCTGATAAAAACGTATAAGTAGATGAGTCTGATATAGAAGGATTTACTCCTCCAAATTCTCCAAAATATTGTAAATCTTGTATGTTGTTTGCTGGCTTAAATTTCATATTTTTTTGTTTATTTGAATACATCAAGATTACAATATAATAGATATAAAATCAATAGTTATTGCTTAAAATAGAAAATAAAACTATAAAAAACAATATATGTAAATAAATAATCTATACATTGCTTTAAATTAAAATTCATTTAGAAAAATTTTCAAACATGGTTTTAGATGGTATTGATAAAAAATTATTGGGCTTCCTTCAGGAAGATAGTAAACAAACAAATAAAGAGCTTTCAGCGAAGTTAAATCTATCTGTTACTGCTGTGTATGAACGCATAAAAAAGTTGGAACGTTTAGGTATTATCCAAAAGAATGTATGTTTGTTAGATAAAACGAAAGTTAATTTAAGCTTTGTTGCTTTTTGTCATATAAAGTTGATGCAACACTCTAAAGATTATGTAATTAAATTTGAAAAAGATGTAGCTAAATTAAATGAGGTATTAGAATGTTATCATATTAGTGGTGATTATGACTATTTACTTAAAGTAATTGTGAAAGACATGGAAGCCTTTAGAGAATTTATGGTAAAAAAATTAACAACAATAAGTCATATTGGAAGCACCCATAGCACTTTTATGATTAATGAAGTAAAACATACAACCGCCTTATCTTTAATATAATGAAATGAGCAGGTTAAAAACTTTATCACCCTCGGAATTATTAATAACGAACAGCATCTGACCTTTAATAAACAATAAGTATAAACACATGAAAAGTAACTATTACTTAGCAACTGAACTTTTTCTACTCTTTGTTTTACTTCCTATTAGTTTAGTGATTACTTATCCTATAGCATTAAAAGCTTCATTTATACTCATAGGATTTATTTATATTTCAATCATACTTTTAAGGGTTGAAAAAATTTCATTTAAAGTAAAAAGCAGTATTGATTGGAAGGCGTTTTGGAAACGGATACTCCTGCTTTTTTTAGGTGTTATTCTAACTACAACACTGTATGTCTTTATTATAGACTCAAATAAATTATTCTGTGTAGTACTTAATAAACCCTTATTGTGGATTGCGATTCTTGGGGTATATACCTTACTTTCTGTATGGCCACAGGAAATTATTTATCGCACTTTCTTTTTTGCTCGTTATGAGTCTCTATTTCAGAATAAAAAATTATTTATATTCATTAATGCGATCTTATTTTCTTTGGCACATTTATTTTTTAAAAATACCTTAGTCATTGTATTAACTTTTATTGGAGGTTTACTTTTTGCTTATACGTATCACAAAACAAAATCAACATTTCTTGCAAGTATGGAACATGCTTTGTATGGTAATTGGTTATTTACCGTTGGAATGGGAGAGATGCTTGCTTTTCCAGGAGCGGAAAGTTGTTAATTATAATCCAATAATGGCAGATTCGGCACAGCGTTCCCCATCCATTGCTGCTGAAACAATTCCACCTGCATAACCTCCACCTTCACCACAAGGAAAAAGACCTTCAATTTGTGGGTGCTCTAGGTTATCTTTTCTCGGGATACTTACAGGTGAAGAAGTTCGAGATTCTACACCAATAACATTAGCTTCTTCCGTATAATAACCGTTCATTTTTTTTCCAAATTCTGAAAACCCGGCACGCAATCTTCCTCCAATTAATTTTGGCAATAATGAATGTAATGGAGCCGATTTTAAACCAGGTTGATAGGAAGAGTCATTCAAACTATTTGAAAGATTTCCCGCTACGAAGTCTGTTAAACGTTGTGCTGGAGCTGTTTGCGTTCGGCCTCCTGCAGTAAAGGCTAATTTCTCTAGATTTTTTTGGTATTCTAATCCTTTTAATGCTCCAAAATGATTGTATTTTGGAAGGTCTTTATGTACATCGATTTCAACTACAATACCCGAATTTGCATACAAATTATTCCTTTTTGAAGGCGACATTCCATTGACAACAATTTCCCCATTTGTAGTAGCAGAAGGAACTATAAATCCACCTGGACACATACAAAAAGAATATACTCCACGGTCTTTTACTTGTTGTACCAAACTATAGGAAGCAGCAGGTAATAACTCATCTCTTTTTCCTTTGCAATGGTATTGTATTGAATCAATAATATGTTGCGGATGTTCTACACGAACTCCCATTGCAAATGATTTTGCTTCTAAAGCAATTTCTTTTTTATGTAATAAATAATAGATATCTCTAGCCGAATGCCCTGTGGCTAAAATAATTCGATTTACAGGGATTTCAGTTTCATCTTTTAACCTGATAGCTTTTATTTGGTTGTTTTTAATAACAAAATCGGTAACTCGACTTTCAAAATGAATTTCTCCACCATGATTTAAAATCGTTTCACGAATGTTTTGAACCACTTTTGGAAGCTTATTAGTTCCAATATGTGGATGTGCGTCTATTAAAATTTGTTCGGTAGCACCATGATATACCAAGTTTTCAAAAACACGTCTAACATCACCTCTTTTTAAACTACGGGTATACAATTTTCCGTCAGAATAGGTGCCAGCACCTCCTTCACCAAAGCAATAATTAGAATCTTCATTTACAAAATGATCTTGATTAATTGACTTTAAGTCACGACGCCTGTCCCGCACATTTTTACCTCGTTCTAACACTACAGGTTTAAATCCGAGTTCAATACAGCGCAAAGCTGCATACATTCCTGCGGGTCCAAAACCAATGATATGAACGGCTTTTGCTTTTGAAACATCTTTATACTGAAAAGAATAGGTAGAAGTTTCTGGTAATTTCTCTTTGATGTATACCGCAACCTTATAATTAAAAATAATTTTAGCTTTTCGTGCATCAATAGATTTCCGAAGTACTTTCACTCCAGAAATAGTTTTTGTATCAATCCGAAGTACATGTGCAGCTTTTTTTAGTAAAATGCCTTCATGTTTTTCTTCTGAAATTGGTACTCGAAGCTGAATCTCTTTAATCATATTGCAAAATTAGGTAAATTTATTCAAGCATAATGGTCGTAAGTGATCATTATTAAAACAGACAAATAGAAAGGGTTTTAAAATTCATAAAATGAAGAAGTTGCCAGTAACCACGGTTTTCTTTAATTTCTTATAATTCTCTGAAGTCTTATTCTGAATTCAACATACAATTAATTACATTTGTAGTCGCAAAATAAAATATACATTATGAATTCATACGATGTAGCCATTATTGGCTCAGGACCTGGAGGATATGTTGCCGCAATTCGTTGCGCACAACTAGGAATGAAAACCGCTTTAATAGAAAAGTATAATACCTTAGGTGGTACTTGCTTAAATGTAGGTTGTATTCCAAGTAAAGCTTTGTTAGATTCTTCTCATCATTACGATGATGCAGTGAAGCATTTTTCAGCACATGGTATTGAAATTCCTGGCGAAATAAAAGTAAATCTTGAAAAGATGATTGCTCGAAAAGATAAAGTAGTAGAGCAAACTACAGGAGGAATTGATTTCTTAATGAAAAAAAATAAAATTGATGTATATCATGGATTGGGTTCTTTTAAGGATGCAACTCATATAGATATTGATTTAACTGAAGGAGATTCTGAAACTATTGAAGCAAAGAATATTATTATTGCTACAGGAAGTAAGCCTTCAACATTGCCTTTTATTACCTTAGATAAAGAGCGTGTAATTACTTCAACGGAAGCTTTAAAATTAAAAGAAATCCCTAAACACATGTTAGTGATTGGTGGTGGTGTTATTGGTTTAGAATTAGGACAAGTATATAGAAGATTAGGCGCTGAGGTTTCTGTTATCGAGTATATGGACCGAATTATTCCTACCATGGATAAAGCACAAAGTAAAGAACTTACGAAGGTGTTAAAGAAACAAGGAGTGAAGTTTTTCCTTTCTCATAAAGTATCAAATGTTTCAAGAAGTGGTGATGAGGTTACTGTAACTGCAACCAATAAGAAAGATGAAGAAGTATCTTTATCTGGTGATTATTGTTTGGTTTCTGTAGGTAGAAAAGCATTTACAAGTGGATTATCAATTGAAAAAGCAGGAGTTAAAGTAAATGAAAGAGGACAAATTGATGTAAACGAACATTTACAAACAAATGTATCTAACATATATGGGATTGGAGATGTTATAAAAGGAGCGATGTTAGCACATAAAGCGGAAGAAGAAGGTGTTTTTGTTGCGGAAATAATTGCAGGTCAAAAACCACATATCGATTATAATTTAATTCCAGGTGTTGTATATACATGGCCAGAAGTTGCTTCCGTAGGTAAAACGGAAGAACAACTTATTGAAATGGGTGTTAGTTATAAAGCGGGGCAATTTCCAATGAAAGCATTAGGAAGAGCAAGAGCGAGTGGAGATACCGATGGATTTGTGAAAATTCTAAGTGATGCAACTACGGATGAAGTATTAGGAGTACATATGGTGGGAGCACGTGTAGCCGATTTAATTGCAGAAGCTGTTACAGCGATGGAATTTAGAGCTAGTGCTGAAGATATTTCTAGAATGAGTCATGCTCATCCAACCTATGCAGAAGCTATGAAAGAAGCTGCTTTAGCTGCTACAGGCAATAGACCTTTACATACTTAGTAACCTATAATATTGTTATTTATAAAGCCATCTGATAGATTCAGGTGGCTTTTTTAATACCTTTATTTTACGTTTAAATAAAATACTACTACGTTTATACAAAATACAATAGCGTTCATTTAATCATAGCTTTTTTATGAATATGTATTCTTATCTTACATGTGAAATCACTTTAAATGAAAGGCTTTTTGTTTTAAATGTAGTTGTTTTTGCAAAAACTTTATAGAGGTTAAAGTTGAGGAAGTCGTTCATTTTTAGTGATTCTTTTATCAACTTAACTTTTAGGTTATGAAAACTATTTACTTTTTAATGGCGATGTTACTTTTAAGTAGCGTAAATGTAAATGCACAGTTTGTTGACGATATGGAATATCCTGACGGTCCTCCATATGGTCCTTGGTGGGGATGTTGGGACAGAGGTTCAGATTGCCCTTTTATTGTTGGGCCAGGAGCTGGGCATGAGGGAGAATATTCTGGATATATCCCTAACGATGGTACCACAGATGTTATATTAGATCTTGGAAATAAAATTTTTGATACTTGGGGGCTTGAATTTTATATGTATGTCCCTTCTGGAGCTGAAGCCTATTGGAATTTACAAGGGGAAGTTCCTGTAAATGCTGGTGAATGGATTGTCGGTAACTTCTTTTTTAACCAAGATCTTGCTAGTCCTGGAGTTGGATTAATAGATGATACTATTTTAGGCGATGTTAATTTCAATTTTCCACACGATGAATGGTTTCGTGTTGCAATGAATTTTGATTTATTGAAAGGAGTAGGGTTTGCTACTTGGGGAATGTCTGTTGATAATGTAATTGTGATTCCTGAAGGCACATATTTCAGAAATGAAGCTGGAGAAACTCCTACAAGCCTTGGAGGAGTTGATTATTTCTCAATTACACCTTACAATGAATATTATATAGATACTTTTAACTATATAAATGATTTCTTTGTATTAGAACCTATTGCAGGAGTCAATGATAATGCTGCTTTTGAATTTTCAGTATATCCAAATCCTTCAGATAATGTTATTACAATTGTTTCAGAAAGTAACATAGATGAAGTTAATATATATTCATTACAAGGAATTCTTATTAAAAATGTTTCAGAATTAAGCGAAATTGATGTATCACATTTATCAAGTGGGCTCTATTTTATAGAAGTACTTTATGAAAAAGAAAAAAGTGTGCAAAAATTTATTAGGAAATAATTATTTTCTAATATAATAGGGGAAAAGTGCTTCATTAGTTTGGGGCACTTTTTTTAATTATATCCTAATATTTAGGAGGGCTTTTCAGATTACAATATATTTACTCAAAAATTATTATTTTCTATTAATTAATGAGGGTTAAAAATAAATATAAGATTTCCTTAACCGATAGTTTTAAGCAACAACTATTAAGCTGGGCACAACAATTTAATGAGGTGATTTGGTTGGACTCAAATCATGATAATGTTATCTTGAATAACAAGTATTCTAAGTATAAAGCCATACTTGCAGTTGATGCTATAACTTCAATAAAAACAGATGTATTTAATGCCTTTGAAAAGCTTGAAGAATACCAACAAACAACAAAAGATTGGTTGTTTGGATATTTAACCTACGATCTTAAAAATGATATTGAAAATTTAAGATCAACAAATTTTGATGGCTTGCATTTTCCAGATTTGCTCTTTTTTCAACCAAAGAAACTGTTTTTATTTACGGAAGAGGAAGTAGAGATTTTGTATTTAAACTTTGTTGCAGATGAGATTGAAGAAGATTGGAAGGATATTTTAAACACTAATTCAAATCAAAATTATTCAGAAGAAAATTCATCAATAAAAATACAGTTACGCACCTCAAAAGATTCATATTTCGAGAAATTAGATCAGATAATGAATCATATTCAAAGAGGCGATATTTATGAAGCTAATTTTTGTCAAGAGTTTTATTCAGAAAATGTAAGCTTAGATCCTTTAAAAACATATGTACATTTAAATGAATTATCGAAACCGCCATTTGCAACCTATTTAAAATTTGATGATCATTTCGCAATGTCAGCTTCACCTGAGCGCTATATCAGTAAATGGGGCTCTAAAGTGATTTCTCAACCCATAAAAGGAACCGCAAAAAGAGATGCAGATTTAGTAGAAGATGAATTGTTAAAAGATAGATTAAGTAAAGATCCAAAAGAGCGGAGTGAAAATATTATGATTACAGATTTGGTCAGAAATGATTTGTCGCGTTTTGCGAACAAAGGAAGTGTACAGGTTGAAGAATTATGTAAAGTATACACCTTTGAACAAGTTCATCAAATGATTTCTACGATAAGCTGTGAGGTTTCTTCTGAATTATCACCAGTAAAAATAATTAAGGAAACTTTTCCAATGGGGAGTATGACTGGGGCTCCAAAGATTTCTGCAATGAAAATTATGGAAGAACAAGAAGATGCTAAACGAGGCCTCTATAGTGGAGCTATTGGTTATTTTACTCCAGAAGGCAATTTCGATTTTAATGTTATTATTAGGTCTATTCTATATAATGCAGCGCATAAATATGTAAGTTATTCAGTAGGAGGCGCAATTACTGCGAAATCTATTCCTGAAAACGAATATGAAGAATGTTTGCTAAAAGCTAAAGCAATGCGAGAAGTTTTAGAACGTTGAAATGAGCATGCTAACTATTTATTGCCAAATGAAATAGGTGAATAGAGAACAACATGCCTGTGCTGAGCTTGACGAAGTATGAATTATGAAATCAATAAATATGAACATAAGATATTATAATTTTATATCCGCTTAATGTATATTTGACTATGCTTCACGAATTCAATAAACATATCATTAAAGATTTCCCTTTTTTAGAAGGAAAAAAATTACTCATTGCATGCAGTGGGGGCTTAGATAGTGTGGTGCTGTCTCGACTCATGAAAGAGCTAAATTATAATATATCATTAGCACATTGTAATTTCTCACTTCGAGGTTTAGAAAGCGATGAAGACGAAACTTTTGTGAATCAATTGGCAGATAAATTATCAATTCCAATTTTCATTAAAACGTTTGAAACAAAAAAATATGCTGCTGAACATAAAGTTTCAACCCAAGTAGCAGCTAGAAATTTACGATATCACTGGTTTAATGAGTTAAAAGATGAAAATTTATATGATTATATTTTAACGGGTCATCACCTTGATGACGATTTAGAAACATTTTTCATTAATTTATCTAGAGGGACAGGAATCAGAGGTTTAGATGGTATTCCGTCTATCATTAATTCAATTGTAAGGCCGCTATTAAATTTTTCTAGAGAAGAAATCCTTCAATTTGCAGAGCGTAAAAATTTAAATTGGAGAGAAGATAGTAGTAATGCAAGTAGAGATTATTTAAGAAATAAATTACGATTAGATGTTATACCAAACTATAAAGAAATCGACAGTAGGGTTTTAAATAATTTTAAAACAACACAGAAAAATTTAAGAATGAGTCAAAATCTGATAGATGATTATATGACTCTAATCAAAAATTTAGTGATTACTCAAGTAAATAATGAATATCATTTTAATGTGAATCAACTTAAAAGCCTGCCAAATACTGATGGTTTGTTGTATGAATTATTATTCCCATTTGGTTTTAATGCTTGGAATGATATTTCAGAATTATTATCTGCTCAAACAGGAAAGCAAATTTTTTCAAAAACACATCGTTTAATAAAAAATCGGGAAGTATTAATTCTTGCTGAAATTAATTTAGAGGAAATTAGTGAAGTTGTTGTGAAGGAAGGAACAGAAGAGATTTATTTTCCATTTCATCTTGTTTTTAGTAAGGTAAATAAGATAATAGAGACTCATGAAAACACCGTTTATTTAGATAGAGATAAGATTAGTTTTCCTTTAGAATTAAGACATTGGAAAGAAGGTGATGCTTTTTACCCCTTCGGAATGAAAGGAAAAAAGAAATTGAGTAAGCTTTTTAAAGATGAAAAGTTATCTTTGGTCGCTAAAGAAAAAATTTGGTTGTTATGTAGTGAAAATGAAATCGTTTGGGTGGTTGGAATGCGCTTAGATGATCGATTTAAAACAGACGATAATACCAATGAAATATTAAAAATTGCTTTATTAGAAAATTAACATGAAAAAAATATTTCTACTAATTTGTTTATTGGGAAATGTGTTTTTATCCTCAGCACAGGGTTTGACCACATTAAGTCTAGAAGAAAAATCTCAACTTAAAAACCCAGTTTCTTGGGAAGGTGCAATTAATAATATTGAAGGAAATTCCTATGAATTATCACTTTCAGCAGAAATCGAAAAAGATTGGCACATATATTCTCAACACACCCCAAATGAAGGTGGAATGGGCCCAATCCCTTTTTATATAGAGTTTAAAAAAGCAGATGAAGAATTTATATTAGATGGGGTTTTAGAAGAAAGTGAAACTCATCGTAAGTACAGTAAAACTTGGGGTTTTGATGAAATATTCTTTAAGGATGAAGGAAAAGTTTGGCAAGTTGTTAAGTTAAATAATCCAGCTCCTAAAGTAATTAAAGCCATACTTTATTATCAGGTTTGTAAAGAGGTCTGTTTAAATGAAGAATACTATGTGGTTTTTGATATAGCAAATAATAGAGTAAAATTTATAGACAACTACGATGATTTTGATGCCTATACAGGAGTTGTAGATCCAGCAAATTCGGGTAAAGTAGATAATAGTGAAGTTGAGGAATCCGAAAAAGAAACCAAATCAAAAGGGCTTTGGACTATTTTCTTTATTGCTTTTCTCTCTGGATTTGCAGCATTGTTGACACCTTGTGTGTTTCCAATGATTCCACTTACTGTTAGCTTTTTTACCAAACAAAGTAAAAGCAAATCTCAAGGGATTAGAAATGCTATTTTTTATGGAATCTTTATCATTGTAATATATGTATTATTAGGATCTGTTATAACGGGTGTTTTTGGAGCAGATTCACTAAATGCCTTGTCAACTAATGTCTGGTTTAATATTATATTTTTCATACTACTTGTTGTTTTTGCAGTATCCTTTATGGGGGCTTTTGAAATTACGTTGCCGCAATCTTGGGCAAATAAAGTAGATAGTCAAGCAAATAGAGGAGGACTTATAGGGATCTTTTTTATGGCATTAGCATTAGCAATTGTATCATTTTCTTGCACAGGTCCTATTGTAGGTACCTTATTAGTTGAATCTGCTTCAAAAGGTGGAATTGCTCCTATAATAGGGATGTTTGGGTTTTCATTAGCAATAGCACTTCCATTTGCATTATTTGCAATGTTCCCTGGTTGGATGAATTCTTTACCTAAAAGTGGTGGATGGCTAAATACTGTAAAAGTATTTCTAGGGTTTTTAGAATTAGCATTAGCTTTCAAATTTTTATCGAACGCAGATCTTGTATTACAATTACATTGGTTTGAAAGAGAAGTGTTTTTAGCAATATGGATTGCTGTATTTGGAGTTTTAGCATTGTATCTCTTCGGAAAAATAAAATTACCACATGATAGTGATGACAATAGAATCTCTGTAGGTAGGTTATGTATGGGGCTTGTTGTATTGACATTTACAGTGTATTTAATTCCTGGCTTATGGGGAGCACCATTAAAATTAATTAGCGGTTTTCCGCCACCAATGCATTATAGCGAATCACCCTATGGAGTTGGTTTCACAAAAACAGGAGGGTCAAGTAGTGTAGATTTTGAAATTCCAGATGGAGCAAAATTATTGCCAAATGGTATTGTTGCCTTTGATAATTATTTTACAGGCATAGAATATGCAAAGAATGTGAAAAAACCAGTATTGATTGACTTTACTGGACACGCTTGTGTTAATTGTAGAAAAATGGAAGACAATGTTTGGGTAAATCCAAAGGTTTTAAAAATGCTGCAAAAAGACGTTGTTTTAATTTCCCTATATGTTGATGACAAAAGAAAATTACCTGAAGAGGAACAATACACAAGTGAAACTACAGGGAAAAGAATTAGAAGTATAGGAAACAAATGGAGTGACTTTCAAATTTCTCGTTATAAAGCCAATGCACAACCTTACTATGTACTAATAGATTTAGATGAAAATAACCTTATAGATCCAGTTGGGTATACTCCAAATGTAGAAGAGTATACTAAATGGTTGAAATCAGGTATAGAAAGTTATAAATAAAAAAATGTCCTACTAAAGAAGAGTAGGACATTTTATTCAAATCTTAAGTTAATTTATCTAAAACTATAATAAAAAAACTTAAATTGAAATAGAACTTTTTATCCCCACAAAAAAAACTATTTCAAATAAATTAACAACAACAAATATACATTTGAAAATAACAGTAAGCTATACGTATAAATACGTATAATTAAGTGTTTATACGTAATTATTAATAGATATAAAACTTCTTTTACAGTATGTGTGTAAACTTCTCGTGTTTTCTTAACACTGTTCTTAAATTAATTAAAGGTGTCTTAAATCTATACCAGACTCATGTAGATGGATTGCGAAACAATATCTTCGTTTATATATGCTGAAAACATATTGATAAACAACTGATTGCTTTTTATTCTAAAAGAAAGATATGATTTATCATGAAATTTAATATTGTATAGGCTTTTTGCTCTATTATTTTTAACCATACAATCTTTGTATATTGCATGTATGATTAAAGAATTTTCAATTTATATAAAAAACATATTTCAAATATTGTTTTTAATTATGGCTGTAATGTTTGGTAACATTTATGCTCAAGAACTACCTCCAATTGAAAATTTCACGCCTGAAATTTACGATGCTGATAACCAAAATTGGGCAATATCACAATCATTAGATAAGTTTATATATGTAGCCAATAGTAAAGGCCTTTTAGAATATAATGGAGCTGAATGGCAGTTGTATGATTCACCCAACCAAACTATAATGCGATCGGTTCATGTTGTTGGTGATAGAATTTATACAGGCTGTTATATGGAGTTTGGTTATTGGGTAAAAGATGATTTTGGTCAGCTTATTTATAACTCGCTTTCAAAAGATGTATCTAATTTAAAAGAAGATGAGCATTTTTGGAAAATTGTAAATATTAAACAATGGGTTTTATTCCAGTCTTTAGATAGAATTTATGTTTATGATACAAAAACAGAGACATTCAATATTATCCAATCAAAAACATCAATTACTAAAATGTATAATATTGATGAAGACGTCTATTTTCAAGAGTTTGACAGAGGCGTATTCAAGATAGAAAATGGATTGGCTGTACACGTAATAAATGACCCACAAATAAATACTGCTCGCATCGTTAATATGTTTAACCATGAATCTGGTATTTTACTATTAACGGCTAAAAAAGGCTTTTTCTTGTATAGCAATAATGAATTAAGTCAATGGAATATTAATGCTAATCAAGAGTTAACAGCCTCTACCATTTATAGTGCTAAAAAATTAAATGATTCAAATATTTTGATTGGAACCATATCAAATGGCATCGTTATGTTAGATTCAAATGGAGATTTTATATATGATATTAATCAACAAAAAGGATTACAAAACAATACGGTATTGTCAGTTTTTCAGGACATAGATAAAAACATATGGTTAGGATTAGATAATGGAATAGATTTTATTAATAGCTATTCACCCTACAAAATTTATTACGATTCTTCAGGAAAATTAGGAACGGTATATGCATCTACAATTTATAATGATCAAATTTATTTAGGAACAAATCAAGGGCTATTTTATAAGCCAGTTATTAGTAATGACGAATTTAAACTCATAAACGGATCCAATGGTCAAGTCTGGAGTTTAACCGAAATTAATGGTGAACTATTTTGTGGTCATGATAACGGAACTTATATTATTAAAAATAACGAAGCAATACATATAGCGAAAGTTCAAGGTACATGGATTGTAAAATCAATTCCGAATAGACCAAATTTGATTCTTCAAGGGAATTATGATGGTCTTAATATTTTGGAAAAAAAAGACAGTCAATGGGTACTAAGAAACAGCATAGCTGGATTTGATATTTCATCTAGGTACTTTGAGTTTTTTGATGAGAAAACCATATTTGCTAGTCACGAATATAAAGGTGTTTTTAAAATTCAATTTGATGATGCCTACACTAAAGTGATAAAGCTTGATAAACAAGTTGAGTTTGAAAAAGGTCTTAATTCAAGTTTGTTGAAATATTATGGGCAAATTTATTATGCAAATAATACGGGTGTTTATAAATATACGGCACAACAAAACACCTTCATTAAAGATTCCATAGTATCACAACTATATGATAATATAGAGTATGTGTCAGGAAAATTAATATATGATCAATCGAATAAGCTGTGGAGTTTTACTAAAAATAATTTATCCTATTTAGATTCAGGCTCTTTAAGTGATACTCCAGAATTAATTAAAATTGCCTTGCCGGATAATCAAATTAATAGCATGAATGGTTATGAGAATATAACACATTTGTTTGACGATGAGTACCTAATTGGAACGTCTAATGGCTATATCATAATTGATATTTCACAATTTAAATCAAAAGATTATTTCATTTCAATTAATACCATAAAGGCGGGAAATTTAGGTTTAGATCTTAAATGGGTTAATAAAAGAGAAGAAGGTAATTTTGATAACAAAACCAATAATTTTTATGTATCATATAGCATTCCAGAGTATTTTAAATATTCAGAAAAAAGATATCAATATCAGCTTGAAGGATATCAAACTAATTGGAGTGATTGGTCTACAGGTCATTCACATCTCTTTGAAAATTTACCTCAAGGGAGTTATACGTTTAAAGTAAGAGGTCAAATAGGTAATTCAGAAACAAACAATACAGCTGAGTATTCGTTTACGATTGAAAAACCGTGGTATTTGAGTAATATCTTTATCTTATTATATGTGGTTGCCGGATTATTGATGATAATAATAATTCATTTAGTGTATAGAAGTTATTACAAGAAGCAACGAAAAAAATTACTAAGGCAAACACAAAGGGATTTAGAATTGAAGGAGCTTGAGAATGAACAGCAGCATGTCAATTTTAAAAACGATACCTTACTTCTAGATATAGAAAATAAGAATAGAGAATTAGCGATTTCTACAATGAGTCTAATCAAAAAGAATGAATTCTTAAGTAATATTAAAGAAAAGCTTAAAAAAATTGACTCGGATAAAGATTTAAATACGGTTATTAAAATCATTGATAAAAATATAAATAATACGAATGATTGGGAGCTTTTTGAAGAAGCATTTAATAATGCTGATAAAGATTTTCTTAAAAAGATTAAGTCAAAACATACATCACTAACCTCAAATGACTTAAGACTTTGTGCTTATTTAAGGCTTAATTTATCTTCAAAGGAAATAGCGCCATTACTGAACATATCAGTTAGAAGTGTCGAAGTGAAACGATATCGCTTGCGAAAAAAAATGAACTTAGAGCACGAAACTAGCCTTACAGGGTACATACTTGAATTATAGGAGCCACAAAAAGAGAGTATTTTAACTATACATTACCACAACATATAGGTGATAAGTCATTCTTTCGGTTAATTATTTAAACCTAGTTTAATCCATAATTGTCTTGTTTTCATTAATAAATATGCTGTTTTGCTAATATTTAGGTAATTTTTTTAAAGTGTATGTTTTTTGTAGCGGTTAAAATTGTCAAATTCACAATTTTGAATGGTATTTTTACTTTCATCGGTTTTATGTATTAAAATATCTTTTTGTAAAATTTAGAACCAATTAAGATCAACCTTAAATAACAATACTATGAGGAACAACCTTTTGAGAATAGCTCTTTTCTTATTTGTGAGTGTCATGTTTTCACAACAAAATAAAGTTTCAGTAAAATCAGATCCTTCAGGGATGAAACTACAAGTAAATGGTGAAGATTTTATGATTAATGGTATGAACTGGGATTACTTTCCAATTGGAACCAATTATTCTTACAGTTTATGGACCCAGTCAGACGATTTTATTAAAGCTGCATTAGATGCTGAAATGGGTCTTTTGAAAAATATGGGTGTTAATGCTGTTAGAATGTATAATGGTGTACAACCTAAATGGGTTCAATATATTTATGAAAACTATGGTATTTATACTATGGTTAATCATCCATTTGGTAGGTATGGGCTTACGATTGATGGTGTGTGGACCCCAGTTACCGAATACAGAGATCAAGCAACACAAGATATTCTAATGGCTGAAGTTACAGCATTGGCAGAAGAATTTAAAAACACGCCAGGATTGTTAATGTTTTTATTAGGAAATGAAAACAACTACGGTTTGTTTTGGGCAGGTGCAGAAACAGAAGCTTTTCCAGATGAAGATGAAAAAAGAAAAGAAGTAGGTGAAAAACGCGGAAGACCTATGTATAAACTTATGAACCAAGCAGCTCTTAAAATAAAAGAGATTACTTCTTCTTCTAAACCTGTTGCTATCTGTAATGGTGATGTATTATTTATAGATATTGTTGCTGAAGAATGTAAAGATATTGACATCTATGGTACGAACATGTATCGTGGAAAGACTTTTACCGATGCTTTTGCAACGGTCAAAGAAAAGTTAGATATGCCAATTATGATGACAGAATTTGGTGCAGATGCATTTAGCACTACTGAAAATGCAGAAAACCAAAGAAATCAAGCCTATTATATGGTAAATAACTGGAAAGATATTTATGAAAATGCAGCGGGATTAGGAAAAGCAGAAAATGCAATAGGTGGTTTCACCTTTCAATTTAGTGATGGCTGGTGGAAATTTGGTCAAACTAAAAACCTAGATGTACATGATAATAATGCATCTTGGCCTAATGGAGGTTATGCTCTTGATTTAGCACCTGGTGAAAATAACATGAATGAAGAATGGTTTGGTGTTTGCGCCAAAGGCCCAACAAACGAACGTGGTCTTTATACCTTATATCCAAGAGCTGCATACTACACTTTAAAAGAAGCACATCAATTAAATCCTTATGATGAAGGAATGACGTCTGATTTTGTTACCGACTTTTTTTCCAATATTAATTTAATGGATGGCGTTTTAAGAGCCCGAGGCGATAAAGCTGCTATGGGTGATAATAAGAAAATTGGGATTAGTCAATTAAGGGCTGAGTTCACAACTTTTAATACTGGTGGAAGTTTATTGACCACACCTAATAATGCCGATCCTAATAATGTTGTGTATCCAAACCAATTAGGTTTTGATCATTTGCAATCCTATTTCATAGGAGTGGAAGGAAATCCCGCACCTAATATGCGTGCCAATGTCAACTTTAATGTTATAGGGAATGTAGCTCAGAATCCTATTGATGAGATATTTTATGAGAATAGAGGACGATCTTTTTCTGTGAATTCAGACGATGGGAATGTAAATATTACAGACCCTAATAGAGTACAAGTCTATAATGCAGAGTTCGAATGGAATGCTAAAGACTTCGATTTAAGAGGTTTCTATCGTACAGGTCATTATCATTGGGGTTATGAAGGGGATTTTTTCGGATTGTATAGAGAAGCAAATTATGGCCCAAATCTAGATATTTACCAAGGTGAGATTAATGGATTTGAAATTGACGGGAAGAAATCATTAAAGGGCTTAAAAGCAGCTTTTGGGTCTCAATTATGGTGGGGAGCAAATCCAGCAGTCCTCTTAAAATATAGCAAAAATTTAGGTCATTATGATGTCTCTGCAATTTATCAGGACGATATTGATTCTCAAGGTGAAGGCCTAAGTACATTTGCTGTACCAACACCAAGATCTCGTAAAGCTACAATTCATATAGGTAGAAAATTCGGAAAACTAGGAATAGAAATTGGTGGTATATGGGCAGGTGAACCATTAAACGGAAGAGAGTTTCAAGTAGCTAAAGGCGAATCTGGGAACTACACAATTTTCAACGATAAGATTTCCTCTAAAGATAATTGGGGAGGAAAAGCAAAAATTACATATCTAGGAGGACGATTTAAATGGTATGCACAAGGAGCTGCCCAAGGCTTGGTTGCCAATGGGGGTTCTGATCAAACAAGAACATTTACCGGTTGGAAACTTTTGGATACTGGAAGTGGTAACCAAACTAATTTCCTTACTGGGTTTACTTATACTTTTGGTGATTTTCAAATTGCACCGAACTTCATGTGGCAAAAGCCAATTGTAGATGCCATGCCAAATGATGTGCAAGCACCAGGAAGACTTAGAAATATTGTTGACGATCCATTTGCTGTAAGATCAAATAGAGAAACAACAGCAGGTGAATTATTAATCACATACGATCCAACTCCTGGAACATGGATGTATGAATGGGACAATGACCGCGCTGAAGATGCAAAGTTTGCCTTTAATTTAGGCTTTATTTATCGCCATCATCCAACGGCTCAAGATGCAGCTATCGGATTTTTAGCAGATCGTACACAGTTTGCATTTCCTAATGCGGCCCCTGCAGAAGATATCTGGGAGGCTCATACGCGTATTGTTTCTAAAATTAGTCCAGACCTAGGTGTTATTGCAAATCTTTATGCAGGTAACGGTCAGGCAAATGGTAGCGATGAACGACTGATAAAACGTGTTGGAGGTGACATTAGATTGATCTATAATAAAATTAAGTTAGTACACTCATTCAAGATAAATGATTGGGGACCATTTGATTATCACCGTGATTTCAACTTAACATACCCAGTACAATTAATGTTGGATTTGTCAACAAGTATAGGGAAACCAGATTGGTTTATTTTGCCAAATACTAGAATTGGAATACGTGGAACATGGCGTTCATTGAATCAATATTCTCCACGATATAGCCCTAATGAAGCAATTGAGTTTGCTCCATCACCTATCATAAGTCCCGTTGGATTTGATAACGGTTCCGAATGGGAAATAAGAACATACATCCATATCAACATAGGAAAATAAAAATTAAGAAAATGAAAACAAGAAAATTTAATTATTATAAAATTGTATTGCTTCTAGCAATCACTGTGACGACATTTCTAAGTTGTGAAAGAGATTTATCTGACGATGCAACTTTAGCAGGTTTTTCAACAAATGGTGAGATTTATATTGATGGCTTTACAGCAGGCTTAAATTATTTTCCTTTTGGAGGTTCTTATTTAGAAGCTTTTAGTGTTGATATAGAAACAAAATATGCCGGCACCTCATCCATGCGTTTTGATGTGCCTAATGTTGGAGATCCTAATGGGGCTTATTCTGGTGCTACTTTTCCAGTAAATTCCCCACGAGATTTATCAGGGTACGACGCCTTGACATTTTGGGCGAAAGGAACTGAAGGAAGGACCATTAATGAAGTTGGTTTTGGAATAGATTTTATTGAAGATAAATATAAAAATAAGCTTCAAGAACCTTTACAAATAACAACAAATTGGAGAAAATATACAATCCCGATTCCAGATGCATCTCAACTAACACAGGAATCTGGTATGTTTTGGTATTCTGAAGGTCCCGATATTGAAGATGGCTCTGGGTGGAGTTTTTGGATAGACGAACTACAATTTGAAAAATTGGGTACAGTTGCACAATCTAGACCAGCGATTTATAATGGTGAAGATGTAATACTACAGTCTTTTGTAGGTGCTGGAGGGGATTTAGGGGCTTTCGTTAGTCAAACATTTAATTTGGGATCTGGACAAGATATTGCAGTTGTACCAGCACCAAGTTATTTTAGCTGGATATCTTCAAACCCAAGCGTTGTAAGTATAGATGAAGATTCAGGGGTTTATATAGCTCTTAGTGTTGGTCAAGCAGTATTAACAGCTTCTATAGCTGGCGTTGA
The DNA here is from genome assembly GCF_047730175.1 of Candidatus Marifrigoribacter sp. Uisw_064. Classification (GTDB taxonomy): domain Bacteria; phylum Bacteroidota; class Bacteroidia; order Flavobacteriales; family Flavobacteriaceae; genus Marifrigoribacter. The sequence continues at coordinate 455,804 of NZ_CP159833.1, read as the reverse complement.
AGCAACAGGTTCACTAGACATAACTGTATTAGGAGAATATGACCCTGCACCATTCCCAACAAGAGACCCAAGTACAGTAATCTCTGTTTTTAGTGATGCCTATACAAATGTTCCTGTAGATTATTATAACGGTTATTTTAATGGTGACGGACAAACAACACAAGGTCAAAATGATATTTTCATTAATGGGGATAATGTTATTAGTTATACAGAATTAAATTTTGTTGGTATTGGTACATTTTTAAATGTAGCGCCTATAAATGCTTCAGGAATGACACATCTTCATTTAGATATTAATGTACAAGAAGCTATAGACGCTGGAGATCTGTTAACACTTCAACTTTTAAATGGAGTGCAGACTTCTAATGAAATTTCTGGTTCTATCATAATAAATGACACACAACTATTATCTAATGAGTGGGTTAGCTTGGATATTCCTTTGTCGAGTTTTGGAGGTTTAACTGAACGAGATGCGATAGGACTATTATTCTTTATTTCTAATAATAGCTCTAATATTCCTACAATCTCTAACATTTTTGTAGACAATATTTATTATTATGATGAAGCTATAACACCAACCGATGCTCCTGAAGCCCCTACTGAAGATGAAATTGCTAATAATGTAATTTCAATATATAGTGATGCGTATACAGACATAGGAAATGATGGTCTAAATAACTTTAATAGCGGTTCTATTTTATCTATAGAAACAATCGCTTCTAATGACGTTTTAAAATACACAAATTTAAATTTTACAGGTCTTGAGTTCCTAGGCGCTAATATTATTGATGCTTCAGCAACAACAACATTGCATTTGGATATATGGTCTCCAGATGCTAATGAGTTTAAAATAAAAATTGTTGATTTTGGACCTGATGGGATGTTTGATGGCGGTGACGATACAGAATATGAAATTAATTTTGGACCAACCGCAACAAATGAATGGGTTGCTTACGATATTCCATTATCCGATTTTATTGGGCTTGCCAGTACCGAGAATCTAGCTCAAATAATATTTGTAAATGATCCAGCAGGAACCCTTTTTGTAGATAATCTATACTTCTATAACTAAGAGATTAATATTGAAAATATAAAACATAAATAGTATGAATCAATTTAAAATAAATAAAAGAGTGTTCAAGTACTTTATATTAAGTGTCTCGTTTTTCACTTTTTTTAGTTGCTCTACTGATAATAATCAAACGGTTACAAATTTGAACCAACTAGTCATACAGGATGACTTTAATGTTAATGGCGCACTCGATAGTGCAATGTGGAATTATGACATTGGTAATGGCCCTGGAAACGATGGTTGGGGAAATCAAGAATTGCAATATTATACAGATCGCCCAGAAAATATTAGTATTGAAGATGGGATGATGAAAATAACAGCAATACAAGAATCTTTTGAAGGTTCTGGCTATACATCATCAAGAATAACTACAAAAGGGAAATTCGAACAAAAATATGGCCGTTTTGAAGCGCGTATTAAATTGCCTTGGGGACAAGGAATGTGGCCTGCCTTTTGGATGCTTGGATCTAATATTGATGAGGTAAGTTGGCCTAATTGTGGTGAGATAGACATTATGGAAAATCGAGGCTCAGAACCAACACTCATTTCTAGTGCCCTTCATGGCCCTGGTTATTCTGGAGGGAATCCTATTTTCAAATCCTATAATTTGGAAGATAGTCGTTTTGATAATGAGTTTCACATCTTTGGTATAGAATGGGGTCCAGATTATATTAATTTTTATGTTGATGATGTTCTTTATAACCAAATAACACCTAACGATGTTCCGGGAATATGGGTATTTGATCAACCGTTTTACATAATTATAAATCTAGCGGTTGGAGGTAATTTTGGTGGCCCACCAAATACCGATACAGTTTTTCCTCAAACTATGTTGGTTGATTATGTGAGAATATATCAATAAAATACACAAAAAATAGATTATTACTTACTTGTAAAAGGTCGGACACTTAACTCGATCTTCTCCAAGTAAAATTTAACCATATTAAATCTCAATCTCTAAATATTTATTTTGGGATTCATTAAATAGAATGAGTAAAACATCAATATATATAGGTAATTATCAAGCTTCATTTAATGAAAACGAAATTAAAGGGGAGTTAATTCACTTTGATAACGAAGTATATTATAAGATTTCTAATAGCAGCACTATGAGACCATTTTTTATGAGTCTTGTAAGTAACTCCAATCACTGGATGTTTATTTCCAGTAATGGTGGATTGTCTGCAGGTAGAAAGGATGCTGAGAATGCCCTTTTTCCTTATTATACAGATGATAAAATAACTGAATCTTCGGAGACAACAGGAAGTAAAACAATATTCCATGTTCATAAAAATGATAAATCATTTTTATGGGAGCCTTTTTCAAATAAGTATCAAGGCGTTTATAGCATCAAAAGAAATCTCTACAAAAATAAGTACGGTAATAAAATCATTTTTGAAGAGGTAAATAAAGATTTAGATTTAACATTTAGATACCAATGGAATTCAAGTAACCGTTTTGGTTTTGTGAAAAAATCAACGGTAGTAAATACCTGCAATTCAAATGTTCGTGTAACAGTATTAGATGGCCTACAAAACATTGTACCCTATGGTGTAGGAGCAGATTTACAAAACGGCTATAGTAATTTGGTCGATGCTTATAAAAAAAATGAGTTACAAACAGATACTGGAATTGGCATATTTGCTTTAAGTTCCATAATTGTGGATAAAGCAGAACCAAGCGAAGCACTGAAATCAAATATAGTTTGGTCACTTGGTATGAATAATCCAAAATACCTTGTTTCGTCTTTACAACTTGAAAACTTCAGAACCGGAAAATCAATACATCAAGAGACTGATATTAAAGCTGAAAAAGGTGCGTATTTTATTTGTTCAGATTTTGAATTAGATCCTCAGAAAAAACAGGAATGGATGTTTGTCGCTAATTTGAATCAAAGTATAAGCGATGTTATAAATATTTCAGAAGAAATTAAAAATAATTCTAATTTAATAAAGCTAGTTCAAGAAGATATTGAATACGGCACGAAACGCTTATTAGAATTAGCCGGAGCTTCAGATGCTTTGCAAATTAGTAATAACAAACTCCGCAATACACGTCATTTTTCAAATACTTTATTCAATATCATGCGAGGTGGTATTTTTGATGATAATTATCAAATTGAAAAACGTGATTTTATAAAATATATTGGTAATGCTAACAAAAAAGTATTCAAGAAAAAGGAAACGTTATTAGCTAAATTGCCAGAAGGTTTTGATTTAGATTTTATTATAAATATTGCAGAAAAAGATGAGGACAAAAACTTCAAACGCTTATGCTTTGAATATTTGCCATTAAAATTTAGTCGCCGCCATGGTGATCCAAGTCGCCCTTGGAATAAATTCTCTATTAACACAAGAAGCGAAATAGATGGTTCTAAAATTTTAGATTACGAAGGTAATTGGCGCGATATTTTCCAGAACTGGGAAGCTTTAGCGCATTCGTATCCGGAATTTATAGAAAGTATGATCCATAAGTTTCTGAATGCAACCACTTTTGATGGTTATAACCCATATCGTGTTACTAAAGATGGATTCGATTGGGAAACCATTGAGCCAGATGATCCTTGGTCTTACATAGGTTATTGGGGAGACCATCAAATAATTTACTTACTCAAGTTTTTAGAAATTATTGAAAGTCACTACCCTAATAAATTAGCAAGCTATTTCAATCAGGAAATATTTGTTTATGCTAATGTTCCATATAAAATCAAACCGTATCAGGATTTATTAGCAAACCCTAAGGATACCATTGATTTTGATGATGACTTAGATGCTAGAATTCATCAAAAGAGAATAGAACTTGGAGCAGACGGTACATTATTGAGAGATGAAAATTACTTTATTCACAAAGTGAACCTCATTGAAAAATTATTAGCAACTGTTTTAGCCAAATTATCCAACTTTATTCCAGAAGGTGGTATATGGCTTAATACACAGCGACCAGAATGGAATGATGCCAACAATGCACTTGTAGGAAATGGTGTGTCTATGGTAACTTTAAATTATTTAAGACGTTTTTTAAATTTCTTTGAAAAAGCAGTTGACAGTATGACGGATGACAGTTCTGAAATTTCTATAGAACTATCAATATTCTTCCAAAAAGTATTAAAAGCCTTCAATAACCATAAAGAAATATTAAAAGGAAAAGTATCAGACAAAGACAGAAAATCTGTTTTAGATGATTTAGGTCAAGCAGGAAGCGATTACAGAACAAAAATTTACGAACATGGATTTACAAGTGATAAAGGTGTTATTTCTAAATCTGATTTAGTAGCATTCCTTCAAATTTCAAGAGTGTATTTAGAACATTCTATTCGAGCTAATGAACGGGAAGATAAATTATATCATGCATACAATTTAATGACTGTTACAAGTGATTCTGAAATTTCGATTTCCTACCTATCGGAAATGCTAGAAGGTCAAGTAGCTGTTTTAAGTTCGGGATATATTTCAGGTGAAAAATCATTAGAAGTGTTGAACGCTTTAAAATCCAGTGCATTATTCAGACCAGATCAATACAGTTACTTACTCTATCCAGATAAAGAACTGTCACGTTTTGTAGATAAGAACAATGTACCAAATCAGGCCGTTGAAAATTCTGAATTATTGCAGCAATTATTGCAAGATGGTAACAAACAAATAATCGAAAAGGATGTAACTGGACATTATCATTTTAATGGAAATTTTAATAATGCAGATAGCTTAAAACAGACTTTAGATAATTTACCAGAAAAGTATCATACCCTTGTAAATAAAGATAAGAATACACTATTAAACACATTTGAAGAGATCTTTAACCACAAAGCTTTTACAGGTCGTTCAGGAACCTTTTTCGGCTATGAAGGTCTTGGATCAATTTATTGGCACATGGTTTCAAAATTGTTATTAGCCGTTCAAGAAACGTGTTTATTGGCAGTTAAGAATAATGATAGCGAAGTGATCATTGGCGGATTACTAGATCATTATTATGAAATTAATGAAGGCATAGGCGTTCACAAATCGCCAAAACTATATGGTGCTTTTCCAACAGATCCATATTCGCATACACCAGCAGGTAAAGGAGCGCAACAACCAGGAATGACAGGACAAGTAAAAGAAGATATCTTGTGTCGTTTTGGTGAGTTAGGTGTTTTTGTTGAAAATGGAAACGTACTATTTAATCCGAGATTATTAAGACGAGATGAGTTTTTGGATACAGCGAGAGATTTCACCTATACAAACCTCAATAAAGAGTTAAAAACTATTCAAGTAGAAAAAGGTTCCATGTGCTTTACTTATTGTCAAATTCCAGTTGTTTACAAACTTGATGGCAATATTGGTACACAAGTCATTTATAATGATAATACCACAAAAGATTTTAACGCATTACAACTCGATTTAGAAACGAGCAGGTCAGTATTTAAAAGAACAGGTGATATCAATAAAATTATTGTATCACTGAATAATTAAAAAAAAATACATATGAAAACAATCCAAATACAGATTATTATTCTATGTATTGGATTATGTATGTTCTCATGTGTTAATTCAACCAATAAAAAGATTAATAATAGTCTTGTGAAAGAACAAAAGAATATAACCGCAAAAGATATTTTAGGCAATCCAAAGTATTTAGCAATGTCTTATGGTGGCTACCGTGAACAATCTAGGGATAGTCAACCAACTATCAAGGAAATAAAAGATGATATGAAAATATTATCTGCAATGGGAATAAAAATTTTACGTACCTATAATGTGCAATTAAAACATGCACCGAACTTGCTTGAGGCTATTTCGGAGTTGAAGGCTGAAGATCCAAATTTTGAAATGTATGTCATGCTAGGTGCTTGGATAGATTGTCTAAATGCATGGACTGATCAACCAGTGAATCATGATATTGAAAGCCCAAATAACGAAGGTGAAATAGAAAGAGCTGTAGATTTAGTTAATCAGTACCCTGATATCGTAAAGGTAATTGCAGTTGGAAATGAAGCTATGGTAAAATGGGCTGAAGCTTATTATGTGCAACCAAATGTAATTTTAAAATGGGTTAATCATTTACAAGAATTAAAGAAAAACAGAATGCTTCCAAAAGGACTCTGGGTTACAAGTTCAGATAATTTTGCCTCATGGGGAGGTGGCGGTTCAGAATACCATGTTGAAGATTTAGAAAAGTTGATAAATGCAGTAGATTATATTTCTATGCATACGTACCCTATGCATGACACTCATTATAACCCAGTTTTTTGGGGTGTTAAAGAATCTGAATTTGACTTGTCAAAAAAAGATAAGATAAATAAGGTGATGCTTCGGGCTCGGGATTATGCAATTTCACAATACGATAGTGTAGTAAGTTATGTAAATGGTTTAGGTGTTAAAAAACCTATTCATATTGGAGAAACGGGCTGGTCTAGTTATTCGAATGAGCTTTTTGGGCATGAAGGAACTAGAGCATCTGATGAATATAAACAAGCACTATACTATAATCATATGCGTGAGTGGACAAATAAAGTGAGTCTTTCATGCTTTTATTTTGAAGCGTTTAATGAACAGTGGAAAGATGCACATAATCCTGAAGGTTCTGAAAATCATTTTGGATTATTTAGAATTAAGGGACAAGCAAAATACGCACTATGGGATTTAGTAGATGCAGGTGCTTTTGATGGTTTAACAAGAAATGGAAACCCAATAATAAAGACACTTGAAGGAGATATAAATACATTGATGGAAAAGGTCGAAGCACCACTGACAGAAAACGAGATAATGGTTCATAGATAATGCTATCAATTAAAATATAAATAATATGAAAGCTGTAAATAATTTATTCTGTTTTCTTTTTTTAGTAATTATGATAAGTTGTAGTGAAAAACAAGAGCAATTAGAAGTTGAAGTTTTCGAAACTTCTGCCAGTGGTAATAAATTAACTAAAATCACAGAATTTACTTCTGCAGATTCATCTTCGGTTATAAAAATTCTGCCAGAGCAAAAATATCAAACGATTACAGGATTTGGAGGTTCTTTTACAGAGTCTTCAGCATATTTATTGAATAAGCTTAGTAAAAAGAATCGCGATACAATTCTACAAGCCTATTTTAGTGACGAAGGTGCTCGCTATTCACTTACAAGAACTCACATTAGCTCTTGTGATTTTTCGCTTAGTAATTATACTTACGCGCCAGTTGAAGGTGATATGGAATTAAAAAACTTTACAATAGAAGAAGATCGTGATGATTTAATTCCAATGATTAAGGAAGCGATGGCAATTTCAAACGATGGTTTTAAAATTATAGCTTCACCTTGGACTGCACCACCATGGATGAAAGATAATAAGGCTTATGTCGGAGGAAAATTATTGCCAGAATATTATGATACATTCGCCCTGTTTTTCTCTAAATATATTGAAGCTTACAAAACTGAGGGTATTGATATTTGGGGCTTAACTCCAGTGAATGAACCACACGGAAACGGCAATAATTGGGAGAGCATGCATTTTTCTCCAGAAGAAGAGACCGATTTTGTGCAAAATCATTTGGGACCAAAACTTGAAGCTGATGGAATGGGAGCTGTTAATATTCTTGGTTATGACCAAAATAGAGCTGGTTTAAAAGAATGGGTGGACCAAATGTTTAAAGACGAAGCATCCTCGAAATATTTTGCAGGAACCGCTATTCATTGGTATGAGAGCACCTATGATTTTTTCCCTGAAGAACTACAATATGCACATAATAAAGCACCAGATAAATATTTAATTGAAACAGAAGGATGTGTCGATTCAGAAGTGCCTAAATGGAAAGACGATATGTGGTATTGGTCAAAAGAAGCAACAGATTGGGGTTGGGATTGGGCCGCTGAAGGCGAAAAATATTTACACCCTAAATATGCACCTGTTAATCGGTATGCTAGAGATATTATAGGCTGTTTGAATAATTGGGTAGATGGTTGGGTAGACTGGAACATGGTTTTAGATAAACAAGGCGGACCTAACTGGTTTAAGAATTGGTGTGTTGCACCCATAATTGTAGATCCTGATAATGATGAGGTTTATTTTACACCACTATACTATACCATAGCTCACTTTAGTAAATATATGAGACCTGGAGCAAAAATAATTGGCGTTGAAAATTCAGATGAAAACCTTATGGTAAGTGCAGCTCAAAACCCAGATGGATCCATAGCAATTGTGCTTTTCAATGAAGGAAATACATCCAAAAGTTTCAAGCTGTCTTTAGAAGAAAAAACAATAGATATTACTATAAGTGGTCAAGCTATTCAGACTATAATGATACCAACAAAAAATTAATAATTATGAGTTATAAAAATTCCTCTAAAACAGTCCCTATGGGGCAAAAGATAGCCTTCGGTCTAGGTATGTTGGCAAATCAAATGTTTCCAGCTGCTTTAGGAATTTTTATGGTGGTGTTAATACAAGATTATGGTTTCCCAACATGGATGTGGGGAATTTTATTTTTTCTGCCGCGTATTTTCGACGCTTTTACAGATCCAGTCATGGGTTTTATTTCAGATAACACAAGATCAATTTGGGGCAGACGTAGACAATATGTGCTTATAGGAGCTATTATTATGGGAATTTCTTTTGGATTAATGTGGCAATTATATGTGGCAGATGGTTTAAATTATAATTTTACATATTTCTTAATATGGTCTTTAGTTTTTTATTTAGGACTTACTATTTTTTCTGTGCCTTATGTAGCTATGGGCTATGAGATGAGTGATGATTTTCATGAGCGTACAAACCTCATGGCGGTAGCACAATGGATAGGACAATGGGCTTGGGTAATTGCACCTTGGTTTTGGGTAGTTATGTATGATCCTGAATGGTTTGGAGGAGGGGCAGCTGTTACTACTAGATCTTTAGGTATTTGGGTTGCTGTTATTTGTGCTTTACTAGCAATGGTACCTGCTTTTTTTATAAAAAGCAAATCAACTAAAGATGACGAAAGTCTTACTCCTTTAACGATGAAAACGATAGGAGGTAGTTTAAAACAAATTATAGAAAACTTTAAAGAAGCTTTCAAAATATCAGCTTTTAGAAAATTGTGTTTTTCTACATTTTTAATTTTCAACGCTTTTAATGTAGTTGCTGGTTTTTCATTTTTTATAGTAGTCTATTATTTATTTAATGGTGATGCAACAGCAGCAGGTCTTTGGCCAACTTTATTAGGTAGTGTAGGTGCTTTGGCAACTACCTTTTTAGTGATACCTATTGTGGCTAGGATGTCTAATATCATGGGGAAAAAGAAAGCCTTTATGGTTTCACAAGGAATTTCTGTTTTAGGATATATTATGCTTTGGTTCTTATTTATTCCTGGTAAACCGTATATGTTTTTATTTGCATTGCCTTTTTTCTCTTTTGGAATCGGAAGTTTGTTTATGCTAATGATGTCTATGACTTCAGATATTATAGATGTTGATGAATTAAATACGGGAAAACGAAGAGAAGGTGTTTTTGGAGCTATTTATTGGTGGATGGTAAAGTTTGGTTTTGCAATTGCAGGATTATTAACTGGCGCTATTATGACTTTAGTAGGGTTTGTGCCAGATACTGTAAATACTGAAGCGTCAATTACAGGAATAAGATTATTTTATTCAGGTTTGCCAATACTCGGTACACTTGGAGCTATGTTGATTATGCGGAATTATGACCATACGGAAGAAAAAGCGCTTAAAATAAGTGCTCAATTAGCTAAACGTAAAGGTGAATTTAAATCAAAAGAAATATCTTCAGCCTATGGTGCTGGAAACTGGATAGCTTTAAACGGTAGTTTAGAATTAGAAAATTATACAGAAATAGACATCAGTACTAAAGATGTTAAACAAGTAGAGGACTTATATACTAAACGATTAAATGAAGGAATTAATGGTTTGTGTTTTTCTCCATATATAGAAGGTCAAGATGCTGGTGATATTCTTTCAGAAGAACAAATTCGTCGTCGTATGAAAGTGATTTCACCCTATACAAAATGGGTACGATCATTCTCTTGTACAGATGGAAATGAGTTTATACCAGAAACAGCTCATAGTGCTAGTAAAAAAGCATTGGTTGGTGCTTGGATAAGTGCAGATAAAGAGCGGAATGAAAAAGAAATTGAAGCCTTAATAAAACTTGCTAAAAATGGTTTTGTTGATATTGCTGCAGTGGGTAATGAAGTATTACTGCGTGGTGATATTTCTGAAGAAGAATTAATAAATTATATTAATAGAGTTAAAGAGGCACTATCTGGTTTAAATATTCCTGTTGGTTACGTTGATACGTATTACGAATATTATAATCGACCTAATTTAGTTAATGCAACAGATGTTATTTTAGCTAACTGTTACCCGTTTTGGGAAGGTCTTGCTATTGAAAATTCCTTAACACATTTAAGACAAATGTATGCCATAACTAAAAGTATTGCTAAAGGTAAGAAAATAATTATTGCAGAAACAGGTTGGCCAAGTCAAGGTGAAATGATTGATGATGCACAACCAACCCAATTAAACGCCATGAAGTATTTTATTCAAACTCAAGAATGGGCGACTCTAGAAAGTGTTGAAATGTTCCATTTCTCTTCCTTTGACGAGTCATGGAAAGTTAGTGTAGAGGGCGAGCTTGGTGCACGCTGGGGAATTTGGGATAAAGACGAAAAATTAAAGTACAATTAATAAATATACTAGGAATAAATAAAATAAAGAAAATGTCATATAGAGGAGATCATAATTATTTACTGAAAAACACAAAATTCACGGAACATGTTGGAGTTGATTTTAACAGCTATTCAATTGTTGAATTAAAGAGACTCTGGAAAGAAACTTTGGAAAACGGAATGCATGGCTTGTGTTTTAGTATGTATGAAGATGGACAGGAACCAGGAGACCTTATTACAGAAGCTCAGGTTGAAAGACGAATTAAAATTATGAAACCGTACTCAAAATGGGTGCGTTCATTTTCTTGTATTGAAGGGAATGAGTATGTTCCACAAATAGCTCATAAACATGGACTAAAAACTTTGGTTGGGGCTTGGTTAGGAGATAATAAAGAAGATAACGAGAAGGAGATTGAAGGTTTAATAAAATTAGGGAAACAAGGCTTTGTAGATATTGCAGCCGTTGGTAATGAAGTGTTATATAGAAATGATTTATCGTTAGAGGAGTTATTAGGATATATAAAACGCGTAAAAAATGCACTTCCAAATATACCTGTAGGATATGTTGATGCTTACTATGAATTCTCAAGACATCCAAAATTAGTAGATATAAGCGATGTTATTTTAAGTAACTGCTACCCATTTTGGGAAGGTTGTAGTATCGAAGATTCGTTAAATCATATGCAACAAATGTTTGGTCAAGCTACACACGCTTGTAAAGGTAAAAAAGTTATCATAACAGAAACAGGTTGGCCAAATCATGGAGAGAATTTAAAAGGCGCTTTTCCTTCAGATGAAAGTGCTATGAAATACTTTATAAATGCCCAAGTATGGTCTGCAAAAGCAAATATTGAAATGTTCTATTTCTCTTCCTTTGACGAGTCATGGAAGGTTGGTGATGAAGGTATTGTTGGTGCGTATTGGGGGCTTTGGGATAAAGATGAAAAGCTTAAGTTTTAGTAAAGTATTTCAAAATAAAATGACTAAATAATTTTAAAATAAATCACCTTTTATCCTTAATAGTACGTTTGAAATCCACAACAGAAAGATATAGGTGGAAAGCAAGTACTAACATGTATTGAAATCACACAACATTACCTATACAATTCTAATTTTTTAAGATTTTTAACACCTTTTTCAGGACAGTAAATACTCTTGAACCTATAGTTATGTATAATGTTAAGTGTTTTTCGTATTGATATATATATCTTTTTTTTGATTGTATGTTTTTTGTAGCGGTACAAAATATGGATATCACACTTTATAGACCTTATATTTGAGAATATCGAAAAATATCCTTTCGATAATTAAATAATTCATAACTCTTTTATTATATTATTATGAAAAAAATTATACAGCTAATAGCACTATTAATTTTTACTGGAGGTTTAGCGCAAAATGCTCCGGTCACTTTTGAACCTGGAGAATTCGGAAATACGTGGACATGGACTGTGTTCGAAAATGACGACGACCCTGCATTAGAAATTGTCACTAATCCAGATCCATCTGGAATCAATACCTCAACGACCGTTGCAAAATTTACAGCGCGTGATGCAGGAAATCCCTGGGCAGGTGTTGAATCCATGCATGGAAGTGATATTGGAACCTTTGATTTGACAGCTGGAAATGCTATAGTTAGCATCATGGTTTGGAAAACCAAAATTAGTGATATAGGAATCAAATTTGCAACACCGCCGGGTGGAGCTCAACCAGAACTTAAAGTAGCGAATACCTTAATTAACCAATGGGAGTTAATTACTATTGATTTTACTGGTTATATAGGACTTGGAGAAACAACAGGTTTGGATCAAATTATTATCTTTCCCGATTTTATAGATCGTACAGCAGATGATATTATTTATTTTGACAATATTTCATTTGGTACGCCAACAGATGATTTAGTTGAATTACCAGTAGACTTTGAGAGTTCTTCAGCTGATTATAATGTAATTGCCTTCGGAGGTGCAGATTCCGCAGTAGAGCCTAATCCAGATATGTCTGGTGAGAATACAAGTACTACTGTAGTAAGAACAACCAAGACTACTGGCTCAGAATTTTGGGCAGGAACAGAAATGGAATTAGACACTCCAATAGATTTTTCTGCTTCAGAAATGATTTCCATAAAGACATGGTCACCAAAAGCAGATATACCAGTAAGGTTAAAATTAGAAAATTCTGGTGGTGCGTTTTTAGAATTAGATGTTAATACGACGTTAACGAATCAGTGGGAAACACTTACGTGGGACTTTACAGGATTAACTGCTGGTATAGATTTTACTAAGGTAGTTGTGTTCTTTGAATTTGTAGATGGTTTACCAGGTGATGGAAGTATATACTATTATGATGATATAGAGGTGTTAGCACCTGTTATGGATTTAGTTGAATTACCAGTAGACTTTGAGAGTTCTTCAGCTGATTATAATGTAATTACCTTTGGAGGTGCAGATTCCGCAGTAGAGCCTAATCCAGATATGTCTGGTGAGAATACAAGTACTACTGTAGTAAGAACAACCAAGACTACTGGCTCAGAATTTTGGGCAGGAACAGAAATGGAATTAGACACTCCAATAGATTTTTCTGCTTCAGAAATGATTTCCATAAAGACATGGTCACCAAAAGCAGATATACCAGTAAGGTTAAAATTAGAAAATTCTGGTGGTGCGTTTTTAGAATTAGATGTTAATACGACGTTAACGAATCAGTGGGAAACACTTACGTGGGACTTTACAGGATTAACTGCTGGTATAGATTTTACTAAGGTAGTTGTGTTCTTTGAATTTGTAGATGGTTTACCAGGTGATGGAAGTATATACTATTATGATGATATAGAGGTGTTAGCACCTGTTATGGATTTAGTTGAATTACCAGTAGACTTTGAGAGTTCTTCAGCTGATTATAATGTAATTACCTTTGGAGGTGCAGATTCCGCAGTAGAGGCGAATCCAGATATGTCTGGTGAGAATACAAGTACTACTGTAGTAAGAACAACCAAGACTACTGGCTCAGAATTTTGGGCAGGAACAGAAATGGAATTAGACACTCCAATAGATTTTTCTGCTTCAGAAATGATTTCCATAAAGACATGGTCACCAAAAGCAGATATACCAGTAAGGTTAAAATTAGAAAATTCTGGTGGTGCGTTTTTAGAATTAGATGTTAATACGACGTTAACGAATCAGTGGGAAACACTTACGTGGGACTTTACAGGATTAACTGCTGGTATAGATTTTACTAAGGTAGTTGTGTTCTTTGAATTTGTAGATGGTTTACCAGGTGATGGAAGTATATACTATTATGATGATATAGAGGTGTTAGCACCTGTTATGGATTTAGTTGAATTACCAGTAGACTTTGAGAGTTCTTCAGCTGATTATAATGTAATTACCTTTGGAGGTGCAGATTCCGCAGTAGAGGCGAATCCAGATATGTCTGGTGAGAATACAAGTACTACTGTAGTAAGAACAACCAAGACTACTGGCTCAGAATTTTGGGCAGGAACAGAAATGGAATTAGACACTCCAATAGATTTTTCTGCTTCAGAAATGATTTCCATAAAGACATGGTCACCAAAAGCAGATATACCAGTAAGGTTAAAATTAGAAAATTCTGGTGGTGCGTTTTTAGAATTAGATGTTAATACGACGTTAACGAATCAGTGGGAAACACTTACGTGGGACTTTACAGGATTAACTGCTGGTATAGATTTTACTAAGGTAGTTGTGTTCTTTGAATTTGTAGATGGTTTGCCAGGTGATGGAAGTATATACTACTATGATGATATTGAAGTAGTTGAAGCGAATAATGATGGTCCAAATGTTCCTATAGATTTTGAAGTGGGAGGACAAGGTGCAGATTGGACATGGACTGTGTTCGAAAATGACGACGACCCTGCATTAGAAATTGTCACTAATCCAGATCCATCTGGAATCAATACCTCAACGACCGTTGCAAAATTTACAGCGCGTGATGCAGGAAATCCCTGGGCAGGAGTAGAATCTATGCACGGTAGTGATCTTGGAAGCTTTGATTTGACAGCTGAGAATGCTTTAGTTAGCATCATGGTTTGGAAAACCAAAATTAGTGATATAGGAATAAAATTTGCAACACCGTCGGGTGGAGCCCAGCCAGAACTTAAAGTAGCTAATACCTTAATAAACCAGTGGGAGTTAATTAACATAGATTTTTCTGGTTATATAGGACTGGGGGAAACAACAGGCTTAGATCAAATTATTATCTTTCCCGATTTTATAGATCGTACAGCTGATGATATTATTTATTTTGACAATATATCTTTTGGACCAGTATCTGCTGGCGATCTAGTTGAATTACCAGTAGATTTTGAGAGTACGACAGCCGATTATGCTTTAGTAGGATTTGAAGGAGCAGATTCAGCAGTAGAGCCTAATCCAGATATGTCTGGTGAGAATACAAGTGCTACCGTAGTTAGAACAACCAAAACAGTAGGAGCACAATTTTTTGCTGGAACGGCAATGGGCTTAGATACACCGATAGATTTTTCTGCTTCGGAAATGATTTCCATAAAAACATGGTCACCAAAAGCAGGCATACCAGTTCGATTGAAACTGGAAGCTGTTGGCGGAGCTTTTGTAGAATTGGATGCGATGACTACCCTTGAGAATCAATGGGAAACACTTACATGGGATTTCACAGGACAAACAGCAGGGATAGATTTTACAACAGTAATTGTCTTCTTTGAATTTGTAGTTGATTTACCAGGAGATGGGACAACATATTACTACGATGATATAGAAGTAATGTTACCTGCTATGGATCTAGTTGAATTACCAGTAGGCTTTGAGAGTACGACAGCCGATTATGCTTTAGTAGGATTTGAAGGAGCAGATTCAGCAGTAGAGCCTAATCCAGATATGTCTGGTGAGAATACAAGTGCTACCGTAGTTAGAACAACCAAAACAGTAGGAGCACAATTTTTTGCTGGAACGGCAATGGGCTTAGATACACCGATAGATTTTTCTGCTTCGGAAATGATTTCCATAAAAACATGGTCACCAAAAGCAGGCATACCAGTTCGATTGAAACTGGAAGCTGTTGGCGGAGCTTTTGTAGAATTGGATGCGATGACTACCCTTGAGAATCAATGGGAAACACTTACATGGGATTTCACAGGACAAACAGCAGGGATAGATTTTACAACAGTAATTGTCTTCTTTGAGTTTGTAGTTGATTTACCAGGAGATGGGACAACATATTACTACGATGATATTGAGGTGGAAACTGATTTAGGTTTAGATGACAATGAATTGCAATCAATTATTTCTTATCCAAACCCAACTCACAATGTTTGGAATATTAGAATCACTAATCAGACTATTGACTCAATACAAATAGTAGATGTTCAAGGCAGAATAGTATTAGAGATATTTCCAAACGCAAGTGAAGCTATCATTGAAGCTTCTAGCTTACCAACAGGATTGTATTTTTCAAGAATAAATACTTCGGTAGGAACTAAAACTATAAAGCTGATTAAGCAATAGGTGTAGTATTTAAAATAGCTATAATAAAGTGCGCTATCTTACTGATGATAGCGCACTTTTTTTTTAGTTTATTTAGCTTCTGAAAAATGCTTATTATGAGTTTTTTTGTTTGAACAAGAATTACTGTTGCTCGTGATATAATTTTGGACAAGCAACAGATGCTGGTAAACGCAAAATATTATTAATGCAGGAACAGAATGGCTAAGTCAAGGAGTAATTTAGATGATATGGTTCCATCACTAGATAAATCCCACAAAATACTTTATTAATACTCAAAAGTTGTTCTTCTAAAGATGATATAGATGTGTTTTTTTTTCTTCATTTGATGAATCATAGAATAATGGTTCAGAATTAGATTTAAGTGCTTTTAGAGGCTTTGGAGATAAGGTGAAAGAGCTAATTTTTAGTGAAATCGAAATGAACTAATTTAATACTGCCAAATAGCTTTCAATTAAAGTGTATTTTTCTGTTGTTATAACGGTTTAAAGCCACAACACAAATATTTGCACATAAGTATAGGCGCAACAACGCGCATAATTACCACAACAATACCTATACAAATGTAGTTATTAAAGGTTTTGGGTACTTTTTTTTTGAAAATAATATTCTTGAAACTATTGTTATAATTGATGTGAAGTGTATTTATTTCTAATACTTGTATTTTTTATGACTTGTATGTTTTTTGTAGCGGTGCTAAATACGGATATCACATTAAAAATAAGTTATCTTTGGGTATATTAAAATAAAAATTTTCGAATATTAAATAAACTATAATTTCTAAATAACATAAATATGAAAAAAATTACATTTTTATTGCTTTTAATGACAAACTTCTTGTTCGCACAAACAGCTTCCGTAGATGTATCAGAACTGTCTAATGTGTCAAGTGTAGATGTTCTTGCAAACTTTGGTGGTAATTTTGACTTTTATCCAGCAGCTGATGCAGGTTCTGATGTTTGGACTTTTGATTTTAGTTCTTCAACAGATGCAACTAATGAATATTTATGGAGAGTAACTTTTGATGATACTTCAACAGACCAAGAGTCTATGGCTTCAAAAATAGGAGGGAAAGGATTGGATAATGATGTTGCAATCGGACAACCATTTAATACTGATTATTCTTCTTATTGTAATAGAGTAATGACAATTGGAGGGGTTGATCAATCTTCTTACTTCAATTCATTTAGAATACCTGGTGTTAATTACACAGAATTAATTGTAAATGCTCTAGACGGAGAATTTTATTATATGCGATATAGTGAAAACGAATTTAGTACATTCGGTGGTCCAGGAACTATAGATAATAGTGATGGAACGCATACGGCTTTAGTAAGACCTGATGTTGCATTTGAATATTTTTGGGTTAACGATAATACAGGATTAGAAGAGGATTTATTGACTTGTGAAAATGATGGTGTTCAGATAAACACTGATAATGCCAATTATGCAAATAGAATTCATGCAGCAGGAGTAGCAGACAATGATATTTTTAATACCTGCCCTGAACCTTTAGGAATTGAAGATTTTGATTTAAATAATATAAGTGCATTTCCAAACCCAACACAAAATGTTTGGAATATTAAAATCAATAACCAAACTATTGACTCAATTCAAATAGTAGATGTTCAAGGAAGAATAGTATTAAATTTATTTCCAAACGCAAGTGAAGCTATCATTGTAGCTTCTAGTTTACCAACAGGATTGTATTTTTCAAGAATAAATACATCAGTAGGAACTAAAACTATAAAACTGATTAAGAATTAATTATTATACTTAAAACGTAAATAAAAAAAAGTGCGTTATCTTAATAATAGCGCACTTTTTTATTAAACTATTTAGTTTTTATAAGAAGTTAATTGCTGTTACTCTATACCAATTTCAACTTTAAAAGTTTAGGATACCTAATTAAAAAAGTATCTACTTTAGCTGCAAAAATTGATATTTTCTCCGGTGTGATTCATTATTCTATCTAGTCAGTTTTATTAAAACTTTATTATCAAGAAGAAAATTAGCCGCATTTTTTACATGTAATGACTATTTTAAACTAAGATCTCTAGTTTATAATCAAAAATATACTGAAGAAGTTGACATAACTTCATGGAGATGTGTTAAAGTCACAGGACATATAATATGTATTATAGTAAAAGAATCTTATAGCAACTTTCAATAAAAATTAATTTTATTAAAACTTTAAGTACTTTTTATCAAAAAACATTACATTTTTGTTTAATTAAAAACACATATTGAATAGCTTAACAGCCTTAAAAAATAAGCTTAGATGACATATAATATAAAAAAAGTTGGAGTATTAACTAGCGGGGGAGATGCGCCAGGTATGAATGCAGCTATTAGAGCTGTAGTAAGAGCATGTGTATATAATAAATTAGAATGTGTTGGTGTATATAGAGGTTACGAAGGACTTATTGAAGGAGATTTCAAAGATTTAAATGCTCGTTCTGTTAAAAATATTATTAATAGAGGAGGAACCATACTTAAGTCAGCTAGATCTAAAGAGTTTTTCTCAAAAGAAGGACGGGAGATAGCTTATCATAAATTAAAAGAAAAAGGTATAGATGCACTTGTAACCATTGGAGGAGATGGAACATTTGCTGGAGCTTCTGTTTTTAGCAATGAGTTTGATATTCCTATTATTGGAATTCCAGGCACCATAGATAATGATATAAATGGTACCGATTTTACCATAGGGTATGATACCGCATTAAATACTGTGGTGGAAGCGATCGATAAAATTAGAGATACTGCAAACTCACATAGTCGCCTATTTTTAGTAGAGGTTATGGGTCGTGATGCTGGAGATATAGCTTTAAATGCTGGAATAGGAGCTGGAGCCGAAGAAATACTAATTCCTGAGCAAGATATGGGGAGAGGACGTTTAATTGAGTCTTTAAAAAGAAGCAAAAAATCTGGAAAGACATCAAGTATTATAGTTGTTTCAGAAGGAGATCAAATAGGTAAAAATATATTCAAACTTGCAAGTTATATTGAAGAAAACCTTGTGGGGTATGAAGTAAGAGTTACTGTATTAGGTCATATACAAAGGGGGGGAAGTCCTAGTTGTTTTGATCGTGTTTTAGCAAGTCGATTAGGAGTGGCTTCTATTGATGCATTAATTAATGATGAACGAAATGTGATGGTAGGAATTCGTCATAATAAAGTGTTGTCAGTACCTTTTTTAGCAACAAAAAAAGGCAAAAAAGAATTAGATTTAGAATTAATAAGAGTCGCAGATATTACGTCTTTGTAAAAAAAAAAATATGAAAATAAAAATTGGAATTAACGGGTTTGGCCGAATAGGAAGGATTGCCTTCAGAATTGCATCACAAAATAAAAATATAGAAGTAGTTGGAGTAAATGATTTATTAGATGTAGATCATTTGGCTTATTTATTAAAGTATGATTCTGTACATGGAAAATATCCCGGATCAGTTGAAGTAAAAAACGGACAATTGATTGTTGACGGACGAACAATTCGCGTAACTGCTGAAAGAAATCCTGAAGATTTAAAATGGGATGAAGTTGGCGCAGAAGTAGTTATTGATTGTACCGGAATTTTCACAGGTCTTACCACGGCAGATGCTCATTTACGAGCAGGTGCAAAAAAGGTTGTAATTTCTGCTCCTTCAAAAGATGCTCCTATGTTTGTAATGGGTGTAAATCATAAAGATGTAAAAGCAACAGATACTATTGTTTCAAACGCATCTTGTACTACAAATTGTTTAGCTCCTCTGGTTAAAATTATTGATGACGAGTATGAAGTTGTTGAAGGATTAATGACCACTGTTCATGCAGCAACTGCAACTCAGTTAATTGTTGACGGTCCATCCCGTAAAGATTATAGAGCGGGTCGTAGTGCTTTAACTAATATAATTCCTGCTTCCACAGGGGCAGCGGTTGCTGTTGGTAAAGTTATTCCCAAATTAAATGGAAAATTAACAGGTATGGCTTTTAGAGTTCCGACGGCCGATGTTTCCGTTGTGGATCTAACAGTTCGTACGAAAAAGAGTGCAAGCTATGAGGACATAATGAAATTATTTAAAAACGCTTCTGAAGGTGATTATAAAGGTATTGTGAACTATACTGAAGACGCTGTTGTATCTCAAGATTTTGTGAGTGATGCGCATACTTGTACATTTGATGCAGGAGCAGGTATTGCTCTTAACGATAATTTCTTTAAGTTAGTAGCTTGGTATGATAATGAATATGGTTATTCAGCAAAGTTGATTGACCTAGCAGCTCATGTCGCAACTCTTTAACTATGATATTAATAACCGATGGAGGTTCAACAAAATGTGATTGGATTTTACTTGATACATCAGGTGAAGTAATTTTAAAGACAAGAACATTAGGATTGAACCCCGCCGTTTTATCTGAAATAGAATTAACGGAACGCATCACATCAAATAAAGATCTTTCACCATTATTTGAAAAAGTAGCGGTAGTTGATTTTTATGGGGCAGGTTGTGGCACAAAAACGCCTGTGTTACTTTTAAAAAACACCCTACAAAATATTTTTATTAATGCGAAAGTCTCTGTAAATGAGGACACTGTTGCAGCAGTATACGCAGCAACAACTCAGCCTGGAATCGTTTGTATTTTAGGAACGGGCTCTAATAGTTGTTATTTTGATGGCAAAGAAATCCATAATAGTATCGAATCTTTAGGATACATGTTAATGGATGAAGCGAGCGGTAATTATTTTGGAAAAAGACTGATTCGTGATTATTATTATAAAAAAATGCCAGAAGAATTAGCTTTGGATTTTGAAAAAAGATATGAATTAGATTCAGACGAGATTAAAACAAATCTATATAAGAAATCAAACCCCAATATGTATTTGGCATCTTTTGCTGAATTTATTTTTACTTCGGAAGAAGTAAATGGCTATTTTTACAAACTGATTAGTGAAGGAATTTTAAAATTCATTGAATATAGAATCCTTTGTTTTAAAGAAGCTCAATCAGTTCCTATCCATTTTATAGGTTCTATTGCACATTTTTCAGAAGAAATAATAAGAGATTGTATGAAACCTTATCATTTAGAGTTAGGGAATATAATAAGAAGACCTATTGACGGTTTAATTGAATACTATAAAACACATAAATTATAATAATTAATGAGTTTACCTTCTATAAATCCAACCACCACTAAAGCTTGGAAAAAGCTCTCCAATCATTTCAATGAAATTGAACCTATTCATTTAAATGATTTATTTTCTTCAGATGAAAAGAGAGAAGATAAAATGAGCATTGAATGGAAGGACTTTTATGTAGATTTTTCAAAAAATAGAGTTTCTGATACTACAATAAATTTACTGCTTGAACTGGCTGAAGAAGTCAAATTAAAAGAAGCAATTCAGCTTCAGTTTTCAGGAGAAAAAATAAATCAGACTGAGGGTAGAGCTGTTCTTCATACAGCCTTACGAGATTTCAATGCGATGAAACCTGAAGTAAAGGAAACACTTCAGAAAATGAAACTGTTTTCAGAAAAAATTGAAAACGGCACTTGGAAAGGATATACTGGAAAACCTATCACCGATATTGTAAATATTGGAATTGGAGGTAGTGATTTGGGGCCAAAAATGGTCACCGAAACACTGAAATACTATAAAAACCATCTTGAGGTTCACTATGTGTCAAATATTGATGGTGATCATGTAGCCGAAACCTTAAAGAACCTAAATAGAGAGACTACTTTATTTATTGTGGTTTCAAAAACTTTTACAACGATTGAGACCTTAACCAATGCTATCACTATTAAAAAATGGTTTTTAGAAAATGCAACGATAACGGATGTGCCGAATCATTTTGTAGCAGTTTCTACAAATGAGGAAAAGGTATTAGATTTTGGAATATCTAATGAAAATATCTTTACAATGTGGGACTGGGTTGGAGGTCGTTTTTCTTTATGGAGTGCTGTTAGTCTTTCTACTTGTTGTGCTATTGGATATACTAATTTTGAAGAATTATTACAAGGTGCTCATGAAATGGATGTACATTTTAAAGAGACTGATTTTTCTGAAAATATTCCAGTCATTTTAAGTGTCTTGTCAATTTGGTATACAAATTTTTATAATGCTGAAAGCGAAGTGGTTGTTTCATACTCCCAATATTTATCCTATTTGGTACCTTATCTGCAACAAGCTTTTATGGAGAGTAATGGTAAAAGTATTGATAGAAATGGAGAAAAAGTTGACTATCAAACAGGAACCATAGTTTGGGGTAGTACAGGGACCAATGCCCAACATGCATTTTTTCAATTATTACACCAAGGAACTAAAATAATACCAATAGATTTTATTGGTTTCTCTGAATCTCTTCATGGAAATAAAGAACATCAGGATATTTTAATAGCTAATTTGTTAGCTCAATCTGAAGCCTTAGCAGAAGGAACAGCAGGTACTTCTATAGCATCTCCTTTTAAAGAATTTGAAGGAAATAAACCTTCCAATACCTTATTAATAAAAAAATTAACCCCTAAGAACTTTGGTGCATTACTTGCACTTTATGAGCATAAACTTTTTGTGCAAGGAATCATTTGGAATGTTTTTAGTTTTGACCAATGGGGCGTTGAACTAGGAAAAAAGAATGCGCAACAAACGTTAAATGCAATTAAAGAAAGATCAGACTCAAGTATCGAAAATAAATCTACAAAAAACTTACTTAATCAATTTTTAAAATAGATTTATTTTTTCTTGTTCTCTAGTTGATTTAAATAATAGGAAGGATATATTCCGTGTTTTTTATAAAATGCTTTAGAGAAGGATTCAGCACTTTTAAATCCACATTCATTTGCCAAAGCTTTAATGGTGAATTTTTTAAACTTCTCGTTGGTTTTTACTTCTTCCATAAAATAATCCACCCGTAAATCATTTAAATATTGAGAGAAGTTTTTGTCCTTTTTTAAATTAATTACTTTAGATAGATAAGTAGAGTTGGTTTTAAAACTCTTCGACATTTTTACTAAGGTAATATCTTGTGATAAATATTTGTTTTGAGCTTCAAATTGATCAAGCTGATCTAAAATTCCTTGAATGATATGAATTGAAACTCCATTTATATTATCCTCTAAATCAATGTCTTTTGTTTTTTCTTCCTTCTGATTAGAAATTAATAACTCAAACCTTTTTCTAAATTTTTGTTGTCGTTTTATATAATATATCAAGATAAACAAACTAATAATAAACAGTGAAAATATCCCCCAACTTAAAAGTTTTGATTCTTTGTTTTCCTTATTAAGATCTTCAATTAGATCTTCTTTATCTTTTAATAATATTGGAATAACGTACTCATTTTCAGTTTCATCTTTTATGCTATTTATTTTGTTTCCTATCACACGTTCAATAGCAACCAATTTATATAAATACTCTAATTGTTTTTCTTTATTTCCTTGCTCCTGATAATAGTTAACTAGTTGATCATATAAAAGCGGAAGTTCAGGATGTAGTGTATTGTTTGATTCATAAATAGAATCTATTTTGTTGAAATAAGACACTCCTTTTTCCTTTTTAGATTGTCCGTAATAACTTGCCCCAACATAAAAATAATAAAAAGGCAAATAGCTATTATTATACATTTCTCTATTAATATCTCCCTTTTTTAAGCTGTCTAAAGCTGCTTTATATTGTTCTTTAACATATAATGCCATTCCTGTTCTAGAAACAAACGCATAATAAGAAGAGCTATCTTTTCTTTTTAAAGACTC
The DNA here is from genome assembly GCF_047730175.1 of Candidatus Marifrigoribacter sp. Uisw_064. Lineage (GTDB taxonomy): Bacteria > Bacteroidota > Bacteroidia > Flavobacteriales > Flavobacteriaceae > Marifrigoribacter. The sequence goes on along the minus strand of NZ_CP159833.1, from coordinate 431,872 downwards.
ATTAATTCCTTTTTTAAAGTAAATTAAAGCGGAATCACTTTTTTTTAATCGAACATAACTTTTACCAATTCCTTCCAAAGCATATAAATAATGCTCAGAAAATAACGCATCGCTTAAGTTTTCTTGCAATAAATTATAAGCCAAAAATTCAGCGTCTAATGCCTCTCTATAATCTCCCCATAATTCATTGATCTTATTTATTTGATGCAATGCAGAAATCTGTTGGTCAATGTTCTTTTTGTTTTCTGCGGAATGATATGCCAAAATAGCATTCTTTAAACTTTCTTTAAACCCACCTCTATTAAATAAATAATTAGATTTTTGTAAATATCCTTCACCTGGAAAATTTAAATGCTGGCTATTTTTTGTAATCGAAATGGTAGAGTCTAAATAAATTAATGCTTCTGAAGCTTTTGAAATTTGTGAGAGGTAAGAATAACCTTTGGCAATTCTAATACTATCTTTTTCTGTTTTTGCTTTGTCAATATAATGAGTCGCTATTTGTTTCGCATTAATAGAATCACTTTTGTATTTATTAAATAAAACAAGTAGCGCTTCATAAGTATTTGATGATGAGAGTTCATCATTAATGTTTTGAGCACTTGTATTTAATTGTGTAAAAATTAATACAAGAAAAATAAAAAGATTGCGAATCATAAATAATATTTAATCCTGAATTACAATATCCTAAAAATAACTCATTAATTAAAGGTTTTTCAGCGTATCAGATTGCATTCTCTGTAAATCTATTATAATCTGCTGTAAATAAAATTATTAGGACTATTTTCTGATGTCTTGATTTATAAATTTAGGCTTTGAATTTATAAATAAAGACCGCTATAATTTTAAATTAAACTTTAGGCCAGCTACATTTACAGAAACTAATACCACTTTTAAGCCAATTAAATATTTTGAAACATGAAAGAAATATTACTATTGTTTTTACTTTTTCAAATGCTCAGAACAATGAAAAGATTATTTTAGGCAAGTCTATCATATAGCTAGTAAAGAAAATACTAATCGTATTCCAGGTTTTCGAAACCAATTGTTTTGGGAAACTTGCATTCAATTATCTTCAGAAGAAAAAGAGCTTATTTTTTTCACCTCAGATGTTACAGGTGTTTTTGAAATTATAATAGAAGGATTTACAAATAATTTAGAACCTATCTCTATTAAAAAGTTTATTGTTGAATCGTAAAAGGGATATATTAAATAAACCTTTTATAATCATTTACTTAGCATTAAATATTGTAATACTTCAGTATTTTTTTTTCTTCTTATTAGTATTTACATTTTTTTATATTTTAAAAAACGATATATTTATCATTCAACTAAAAAACCCAAAAAACATGGAAGATCAAACAAACACAATTAGTCTAGATGAAGCAAAAGCTTATACTCAAGAATGGCGTAACAAAGAAAGTACTTACAATTCACACCAGGAGTTAAATGCTTTTTTAATACCAGCTGTAGATTTACAGGAAGCATTAGATTTATTAAAAGGACAAGAAGGGAAAACCTATGTTAGAGCCTATATAGGTGTAAAGCATCAAGCGAGAGTTAGTGAGGAAAAACTTGTTATTGTTGCTACAATAGCAGATGAAGATGACTCTACTATTTATAGAGATTTAATTTATGGAAAAGTAGATGGTATTGGAGCGACAACGCCACCATCAGATCCAACAAACAGTGGTATTTTTGATTTTACATATCCATGCCCAACTTTTTGTGACCCTAAAAGTCCTATTCATAAAGGTTAATTATTTAAAAAAATGATCAAATTTATCTTAGAATTTATAATATATTTTTCTATATTTTTATCATTACTCTACATTAGAAGCTTTATTAGAAATAATAAAGCTTTTAAGCTTTTTACTATTTACTTAATAGTCATTTCTATTATTCAACTTTCATCTTTTTTAATAATAAAGTCAGGTGGTGAGTCCAATTTGTTTTTATCCCACTATTATTTTATCTCACAATTTATATTACTCTCCCTATTTTTTAAAGAACTTTTAAAATTTAAATGGATTTCTTGGGTTTTATATATTGGTTTATTATTAATAGGGTATCAATATATTATAGAGCCAAACCTATATTTTCAATATAACACTATAGGAATGGCTATTACACAAACGTTTATAGTTATTTATTCTTTATTATATTTTTATAAATCCCTTTCCGGGAAAAATGAATTTATCTTAGTGAATATTGGATTATTCTTTTATTTATTATCTAGCACCTTAATATTTGCTTCCGGAAATTTAGTGTTTGATTTAAGTATCCGTGAGCAAGTTTCTCGATTATTGAATATCATTAATGCAGTACTTTATTTAGTATTCCAGCTCTTAATATTTGTAGAATGGTGGAGAAATCATCGCACTATATTCCTTAAATCAAATTAATGGAAGTCTTTTTAGATATTATTGGTTATGTTCCAGTTGTATTTTGTGTAATTAATGCAATTTTATATTTAGGCAAGTATAAGCTTAATAATAAGGCATTTAAATACTTTGCAATTTATTTAGGATTAATTGCTGTTATTCAATTAAGTGCTATATTTTTAGGTAGAGTTTTAGGTCAACATAATTTATTTCTTTTTCATTTTTACCTTATACTTCAGTTTATATTTCTTTCTTTTTTTTATGGATATTTACTAAAAAAAATATGGATTTATAAAGTGCTAATCTTTGTTTTACTGGTATTGGCGTATCAATATTTCGAAACACCATCTTTGTTTTTTATATACAATGCTTTTGGTGTGGCTTTAACACAAGGGATATTAGTTATATATGCACTTATCTATTTTTATAACTTTATAAAAGGTGATGCAGAGTTTTTATTAGTTAATATAGGCTTGTTTTTTTACTTGTTATCTAGCATATTAATCTTTGCATCTGGGAATTTAATATTCGATTTAAAAGAAGTTTTTAAGTTCGGATATAAATTATTAATGGATTTAAATGATGTGCTCTATTTTGGCCTTCAAATTCTTATCTTCGTTGAATGGTTGAAGAATTATTCACAGGTGAAAATCAAATAGTAAGTATTATTCTTATTGCAATTGGCTTATTAGTTTTTATGGCTATTGCTATTGTATTATTTTTCTATTCTTCTAGAAAACGTATTATTAAATCTGAATTAGAAAAAGCGAATTTAGAGATTGACCATCAAAAAATGATATTACAATCTGTGATTGTAACGCAAGAAGAAGAACGAAAACGTATTGCTCAAGATATGCATGATGCCATTAGTTCAAAATTAAATGTGGTCTCTTTAAATGCAAATACTCTAACTGAAGATGATATTACGATTGAAGAAACTAATAAAATTGCCATAAGTATTTTAAAGATTACAAATACTGTATTAGAAAGCTCAAGGAAAATTGCACATGATTTGTTGCCTCCAATACTTGAGAAATTTGGATTAAAAGCAGCTTTAGAAGAATTATGTGAAGAAATTTATGAAACCAAAAAATATGAGTCTACTTATCAATTAAATTATAAAGAAAATTTTTTAATCCCGAATCATGAATTACATGTTTTTAGAATCGTTCAGGAATTAATCAATAATACGATAAAACATTCAGATGCAACAGATTTTTCATTAATTCTGAAAACAGAAGAAAACCACTTATCTTTACAATATGAAGACAATGGAAAAGGATTTAATCTAAAAAAATTAAAAAAAGCGAAGGGTCTAGGTATGAGTGGGATTGAAAATAGAGTGCTTATTTTAAATGGAGATTTGCACATAGATTCTAAACTTGGAGCAGGAATTAAAATTTATATAGAAATAAATAGTAGTTAAAATTTTAAACAGATGAAACGAGCATGTTAAAAGTTATATTACCCAAGGAATGAATAATAGCGAACTGCATGCTTGTGCTTAGCTTGTCGAAGTATGACCATTAGAATAAAATAAAATAGGCGCATGAAAATTAATGTAATAATAGCAGACGATGAAGAGCTTTTTAGAGTTGGAATCGTACATGTATTAACTAGAAATGATGAGGTTAATGTAATGTTTGAAGCATCAGATGGAAAGGAGCTTATTGACTACTTAGCTGCAAGTAAAATCCTTCCAGATGTTATAATTATGGACATTAAAATGCCAAACTTAAATGGTGTTGAAGCGACAAAAATTATTACAAAAGAATATCCCGAAATAGGAATCGTGGCATTAACAACCTATAATACAAAACCATTTATTCGCAATATGATTGATGTAGGGGCGAGTGCATATTTAGTGAAAAATTCGGCACCTAAAAAAGTAATGCATACCATAAAACAGGTTTGTTTTAATGGGTTTTATTATGATACAGAAGTGCTGAAAATAGTAAATGATCAATTTTTAGCGACAAATGAGAATTCAAAAAAATCGGTGTTTGATGATTATTTTTTAACGCCTCGCGAACGCGAAACCTTGGAGTTAATTTGCCTGCAACACACCACTTCAGAAATAGCAGGAAAATTGTTTATTAGTCCACGAACTGTTGAGGTGCATAGAACAAATTTATTAGAAAAAACGGGAGTTAAAAATGGAGCTGGACTTGTAATATTTGCAATTACAAATGGTTTAGTGTCTCCAATTTTATAATAAAATGTTTAATAGTGAATAGCATGCCTGCGCTGAGCTTGTCGAAGTATAATCATTCAAAAAAAATAATAGAAACACATGAAACGAGCATGTTAAAGATTTTATCACATAACGGAATGATTAAAAGCGAACAGCATGTGACCTTCATATATAATAATATAAACACATGAAACTTGATATATTGGCCATAGGCGCACATCCAGATGATATAGAATTAGGGTGTGGAGCAACCATAGCAAAAGAAATAGCTAATGGAAAAAAAGTTGGAGTAATAGATTTAACACGAGGTGAATTAGGAACTCGAGGAACTGCTGAAACAAGAGATGTTGAAGCTGAAAATGCTGCAAAAATATTAGGTGTTTCGGTTCGTGTAAACATGGGCTTTGCAGATGGGTTTTTTGTAAATGACAAATTACACCAAATGGAGCTTATTAAAATGATACGAAAGTATCAACCAGATATAGTGCTTTGTAATGCTATTGAGGATCGTCATATTGATCATGGAAAAGGAAGTCAGTTAGTTAGTGATGCTTGTTTTTTGAGTGGATTAATAAAGATAAAAACAAAATTTCCAGAGGATGATGGATGGCAAAACCCTTGGCGCCCAAAACAAGTATATCATTATATTCAATGGAAAAATATTGAACCTGATTTTGTTGTTGATGTTTCGGGATATTTAGATAAAAAATTAGAAGCAGTTTTTGCTTATGAAACACAATTTCATCAACAAGATTCTAATGAACCAAAGACACCGATTTCTACAACAAATTTTAAAGATAGTATCACCTATAGAGCGCAAGATATGGGGAGATTAATTGGATCTGAACACGCAGAAGGCTTTACTGTAGAGCGTTATGTTGCTGTAAAATCTTTATACGATTTAATTTAAAAAAATAATTAATAAGTCTTTTGTGGTGCACCGTAAATGCTTTATATTTGCGCCACCAAAATGGTGGTTGTAGCTCAGTTGGTTAGAGCATCGGTTTGTGGTACCGAGGGTCGCGGGTTCGAATCCCGTCTTCCACCCAAAATCAAGAGCTTCTCATAACAGAGAAGCTTTTTTTGTGATATTAACTTTCTTGAACTTTGCGGGATGAGAAGTTTATACTGAGCATTACTGAGAAATGAAATATATTTTGTTTTGAAAGCAGCAAACGAAGTTTGTCGAAGTGAATCCAGTCTTCCACCCTTTATAAAACCTTCAAATTTATTTGAAGGTTTTATAAAGGGTATACTTAAAATAAAAAAGTCTTTCAATTTTAAACGAAAGACTTTTACTTTTTATTCAATATAGGGAATTACAATTTATCAGCAGTAATTCTATCTTTTCGATTGGCTACTTCCCAAGCGGTTTGAAATATTAATCGTGTTCTTGTTTCCATTAATTCATACTCAATTTTTTCAACAGTATCGGTATGTTTATGATAATCTCCATGTACGCCGTTAAAATAAAAAATTACGGGAATATTCTTTTTTGCAAAGTTGTAATGGTCACTTCTATAATAAAAACGATTAGGATCATTTTCATCATTAAAAGTATAATCTAATTCTATATTAATATACTTTTTATTCACCTCTTCAGAAAGATCATGTAAATCTTGACTTAATTTATCACTACCAATTAAATAAATGTAATTAGGAGAGTCTTCTTTATTTGGATCAATTCTTCCAATCATATCTGTATTTAAATTACAAAGTGTATTTTCTAAAGGATACAATGGATTTTCAGTATAATATCTAGATCCATACAATCCAATTTCTTCGGCTGTTACATGTAAAAATAGGACAGAACGTTTAGGACCATTTCCATCTTTTACCGCTAATTGAAAAGCTTCGGCCATTTCCATAAGAGCTACAGTACCACTTCCATCATCATCTGCGCCGTTATAGATATTTCCTTTGTCGTCAACTCCAACATGATCATAATGTGCTGAAATAACAATTACTTCTTCAGGTTTTTCAGAACCTTTAATAAAAGCTACTACATTTTGAGAAGGTTTAGGTTCTTTCATTCTAGTAAAATAACTAGATTCAATGGTTTGAAAGTAATCAACTGCATTTTCAGGAGAAGGGATACCTTGTTGTTTATAAAAGTCTCGCAAATAATTTGCGGCCATATTATTACCTCTAGATCCAGTGTCTCTTCCTTCCATCTCATCACCAGCAATAATATACAAATGTGTTTTTAAATCTTTGGCTGTAATTGTTTCAGCATAATCCGTTCTTGTCATCGTTACAGCATTTGTACTTTGTGCTGTATTACAATAAACTGTAAACATGGCTATTAATAAAAATATGATTTGTTTCATGGGGCTTTTTTGTGGATAAATATACATTAACTAATAAGGTATAATGTGAAAGTTATGTGAAAATTATAAATGCTAGCCTACCATTTCATACTTTTAAAATAATTGAATACTATCTTTTTAAAATGATTAAATTATGAATGATACCTTAGTTAGTATCATAATGCCTGTTAAAAACACGGAACAATACCTGGTAGAATGTTTAGATTCGATTTGTAATCAATCTGAAACTCATTGGGAACTAGTAGCTGTAAATGATCATTCTACAGATAAAAGCAACACTATTTTAGAAGAATACGCTTTAAAAGATGCAAGAATTAAAGTACTACAAAACAATGGGAATGGTATTATCGATGCTTTGAGGTTGGCTTTTTCTGAAAGCAATGGAACCTTTATTACAAGAATGGATTCAGATGATATTATGCGCATTCATAAAATTAAAGTTTTAAAAAATAATTTAATGAATTATGGAGAAGGACATGTTGCTACTGGATTAGTGAACTATATTTCAGAAAATAAAATTGGAGAAGGATATCAGAAATATGAAGCATGGCTAAATCGATTAACCAAAGAAGGAAACAATTTTAAAGAGATTTATAAGGAATGTGTAATCCCATCTCCCTGTTGGATGGTTTATAAAAATGATCTTTTAACCTGTAACGCTTTTCAACCAAACTTTTATCCAGAGGATTATGACCTTACCTTTCGATTTTATATACAAGGCATAAAACCCATTCCATGTAATGAAATTTTGCATTATTGGAGGGATTACCCAACAAGGACTTCGCGAACAGATGAGCATTATTCAGACCATACTTTTTTAGATATAAAAGCTCATTATTTTTTGAAGCAAGAATATGATCCAGAAAAAAATCTTGTAATTTGGGGAGCAGGAGCTAAGGGAAAATCATTGGCAAAAAAAATGATAGAAAAAAATATTCCTTTTTATTGGATTTGTGATAATCCCAAAAAAATTGGAAAACATATATATGATCAAAAAATATATCCTTTTAAAGAATTAGAGTCAATTGAGAATGCCCAAAGTATTATTACAGTCGCCAATCCAAGAGAACAAGAAATCATAACACACTATTTTAATGAAAGAGGAGCTATTTCTATGAAAGACTTCTTTTTTTTCTGTTAAGTACTTTATTGAACACTGATAAAGGATCTTTCAATTTTCATCACGGTATTTTAACTATAGCTAGGTAAACTCTTATCGGGGTTTATTCTAGTACCGATATAAAAAACAATATTTACAAAAAAGTTGAATGAAAATTAAGTTTAGTTTAGTTTAGTAAAATTGCTATGAAAATTGAAAAAAACTTATAGACCTTCTGTCTTAACGGAAGTGTTATTATGAATTAGTTTAGATTAGTTGTTGTTATTTCATTAAAAGCCAAAGTTATAAACTTTGGCTTTTTTTATAAAATAAGTGTTTCCCCTTATTGTTTAATAAATATTTTCCCTGTAATTTTCAAGAGTATAATTTTGAAAAACAAGATGATCTTATTTCTTTGTTTGTAATACAATGGGGATTTAATCACCCCTTACAAAGTATAGGTATTCTTAGTCCAATAAATTAAATTTTAAAAATTTCAATTAAACCTTAAAAATTCTTTACAGAATAAAAAAAGTCTACTATATTTGCAACCGCTAAAGGAGAAATGGCAGAGCGGTCGAATGCACTAGTCTTGAAAACTAGCGAGGGTCACACCTCCGGGGGTTCGAATCCCTCTTTCTCCGCAAAATGAAACCCACAACGAACGTTGTGGGTTTTTTGTTTTTAAAAGAACGTCAAAAGTTCACTTTTGTAAGTGAGGGTAAAAACAAAAAAACAACAAGCGCTAGCTTGTTATGGTTTCAATGCTTGCCCAGGATTACGTTTTAGGGATCACGAGCAAAGCGAGTAATCCTAAAGAGATCCTACTGGCCGCTTCGCGGGTACCTTCACCAAAAGTCCACTGGACTTTTGATTTTGTTTAAACAAAATTTTGTTATGGTAATGCTCCGGATTACCAATTGGGATTACGAGCAAAGCGAGTAGTCCTTATCTATAGAAACAAAGCCCTACTATCGTAATGATGATAGGGCTTTGTTTTTTTTTAAAAAGGAGTTCGTGAATTGCCTAATCAACTTTATTTGTTATTAAGATCTCTCCACTATGGTGATTTCCTCTTCCGTCAACCATATAACTCATAAACCATTACATCAATTTCTGTATATTTACCTTATTGATTATTAAAACACGAAGAGAATACACCATTAAAAACAATTTTAATTCTTACTTGGGGAGGTTTTCGTGGAGGTATTTCAATAGCCCTAGCATTAAGTTTAAGCAATGACCAATCTGCAAATATTATTTTTAGATATAGCCTATGTAGTGGTTATATTCTCTATTATTGTGCAAGGATTAAGTATTGGGTCATTTGTAAAAAATATATATCGTTAAATGAAGTCAAAATTTGTTATTATTTATTTTATTGGATTTCTCTTTGGAATAAATTGTCATGCTCAATTAACAGATTTAGCAAGAATAGACTATACTTTTGTTCCTGATTTTACTTCTGGTATTGAATACTCCAGAGCAAGAGCACTGATTAACTATCCTATTAAATTAAAGAAAAAAGAAAATTATTTACTATTAGGCCTAGACTATAGTAATATTAATTTACGAATAAATAGAACCGATTTTCCGTTTGATGAAAGCCTTATCAATGATTTTCAAAGCTTAGATTTTAGTTTCGGTTTTACAAAACCTATTAAAAATAATTGGAGATTTGGTATAAGAGTTAAACCCGGGTTTAGTACCAATTTGAACGCAAATTCATTAAGTTTTGAAGATGTTGTTATTTCAGGAGATATTATTTTCGTTAAAAAACAAGAAAAAAGCGAAGACATTAAATACCCTTACCGATTAATACTGGGGGTTTCTTATTCAGAAAATAGAGGGATTCCATTTCCACTACCTTTTATAAGTTATTCTAAAAAATTTCATAGAAATTGGTCATTTAATTTAGGAATACCAAAAACAGATTTACAATTTCATATATCTCACAAACAAAATATAAAATTATATGCTGAATTAGATGGATTTACTGCCAACTTACAAGGTGGGGTTTTATTAAATGATGATACCTCAGCAGAAACAATAAATATGTCAGTGATTATTAGTGGTTTGCAATACGAATATTATTTTACTGAGCATTTACAAATTTATGCTAGAAGTGCATATATTTTTTCTAATAATGCAAGTTTAAAGGATAAGAATCATAATAGAATTTTCACCTTAGATAATAAGCCTAGTTTATATCTTAGAACCGGTATTCGATTTAAACTTTAATTTGCTATAATTTCTTTCATCCTACCTATAAAATATTCTTATCTATATTTTTAATTTCTTCAACGAGCTATGATTACTTTTGTTGAAAATAAAATTGAAATGACAATACCTTCAACGATTCTTGAAAAATTACAATGGCGCTATGCTGTTAAAAATTTTGATGATTCAAAAAAGCTTTCCGAAGAGAAGTTAACTATTTTAAAAGAATCATTTAATTTAACAGCTACTTCCTATGGTTTACAGCCTTTAAAAATGTTGGTGATTAGTAATCCTGATGCGCTGAAAGATATAGTGCCTATGTCTATGAATCAAGCTCAGGTAGGAAATGCATCGCATATTTTGGTGCTATGTACCGAAACGAAAATGGATGCCACGTATATAAAAGATTATTTCAATTTAGTAGAAGATATCCGAAATACACCTCGAAAAATATTAGATCCATTTCAAGAGTTTTTAATAGGTTCTTTTTCTGAAAAAAGTTCTGAAGAAATTAATGTTTGGATGCAAAAACAAGCCTATTTAGCCTTAGGAAATTTACTCACTGTTTGTGCTATTGAGGACATTGATGCCTGCCCAATTGAAGGATTTGATCCAGAGAAGTATGATACTTATTTCAATTTAAATGAAAAAGGACTGACATCAGTTTTAGTATTAGCAGTTGGATACCGAGCTAAAGATGATATTTTTTCTGAATTTAAAAAAGTTCGAAGAGGTGTCGAAGAGGTGATTATTGAGTTTAAATAATTAGGCAATAGGTAATTGATGATTTTGCCCCCATTCAGTCCAAGAACCATCATAAATAGCTGTTTTCTTTTCTGAAATTAGTTCACTTGCTACTAAAGTAATACAGGCTGTAATTCCAGAACCACAAGAAAAAATTAATTCTTTTTCGTCTAGCTTTAAATAATTAAAAATATTTTTTAACTCAGCTACAGATTTAAATGTACCGTTTTCTAAAACTTCAGTGAAAGGTAGGTTTATAGAACTAGGAATACAGCCACTACGCAAGCCTTCTCTCGGTTCTTTTTTCTCTCCCTTAAATCGATCTGAGGAACGAGCATCTAACACGGTAAATTCATTTGTGTTTAAGTTTTCTAAAAGTTGATTAGAATTTTTTACAGCGTTGGGATTCAATTGCGCTTTAAAATTCCCTTTGGCATAGCTAGCGTTTTGTTTTTCTTCTGTTTCAAAACCTTGAGATATCCATTCCGGAAGTCCTCCGTTTAGAAGATATACATTATCATGCCCCATTGTTTTAAACATCCACCAAACTCTTGGACTGGTGTATATTCCTATTTGATCATACACCACAATTATACTGTCTTTATTGATTCCTATACTTCTACAAGAGGTTTCAAAATATTTAGGACTTGGAAGCGTATTTGGTAGCTCAGAATTTTGATCGCTAAACGTATTTTTAATATCGAATAAACGTGCGTTTTTAATTTGAAGACCTTCTAGGGTTGAAGCAATTTTTGAAGTATTGGAAGGAAGGTGAGCGTCTAAAATGATTAAGTTCGGACTGCTTAGATGGTCTTTTAACCATTGAGAAGATACGAGTATGTTGGGCATAAGTCAAAAAGTAGATGAAAAGTAAATATACTAAAAAAGCCTATCCAAACGGATAGGCTTCTTTTTTAAAAAATAGGTAGTATATATTAGATAACTGTTACATTGACTGCGTTTAATCCTTTTTTTCCTTCTTGGAGTTCAAATTGAACTTCATCGCCTTCGCGAATTTCGTCGTTAACTCCTGTAATGTGAACAAAATGTTCGCTGTTTGAACCTTCTTCAGTGATAAAACCAAAACCTTTGGCTTCATTGAAAAATTTTACTGTTCCTGTATTCATAATTATATTTTAAATTAATATACTATGTGTTATTCAATTATGATACCAGAAATATTTTATTTCATTGTATAAAAAAAGCCATCTATAAAGACAGCTTTTATACCATTCTAATATTATAATGGTATTAGTACCCGAGATGGGACTTGAACCCACACATCCTAAAGAACACATGGCCCTCAACCATGCCTGTCTACCAATTCCAGCACTCGGGTAGATTTTACCTGTGGTCAAATTACGTGACTTTTGGGTAAAAAAAAAGTTAAACTTTGTAGCTTAACTTTTTTGAGATTTGTGATCTGACTGGGGCTCGAACCCAGGACCCTCTCCTTAAAAGGGAGATGCTCTACCAACTGAGCTATCAGATCATTTTTTAATATTTGTTACAATCTGTAATCAATATATCCTTTAATGCGGGTGCAAATATACTATCATTATATTTATTTTTCAAAGGTATTTACTTTAAATTTGATAAATATTTAAAACACTTTAACAATCAAGGTTTAGCAGTAAAATATTCTTATGAAAATTGTATTAATTGGCTATATGGGATCAGGGAAAACAGCAGTTGGACAGCAATTAGCTGAGACAATAACGTGCCCTTTTCTAGATCTTGATCATTTAATTGAAACGAATGAAGGGAAGAAGATTTCAGAAATATTTTCAGAAAAAGGAGAAATTTATTTCAGAAATAAAGAAATAACAACATTAAAAGAGGCAATTGCTGATTCAAAAAAAATAATTATATCCACAGGTGGAGGTACTCCTTGTTATGGTAATTTAATGAATGATCTAAATAATGATGATGAAGTAATAACAATTTACCTTAAAGCACCCGTTAAGGTGTTAACAAATCGATTATTTAAAGAAAAATCGCACCGACCCTTAATTGCACATCTTGAAAATAAAGTAAGCTTAAATGATTTTATAAGAAAACATCTATTTGAAAGAACTTACTATTATAATCAATCTTCTTTAATTGTAGCCGTAGATGAAAAATCAATTCATGAAATTGTTGAGGAGATAATAATGAAGCTATTCTAGTAAAGCATAATAATTGTTCTTTTCAAAAACAACAGCTACATTTTCATTGAGCGAAGTCGATAATGAAATCCCCTTGAAATCTGCTTTGATTGGAAAATTTTTATGATTTCTATCTACAAGAACTACCGTTTTAATTTTTTTAATCGGAACCTCAAGGAAATGCTTAACGCCATATATTAAGGTAGTTCCAGAATGCAATACATCGTCTACTAAAACAATAGATTTATTCATATAGTTTTCAGACTTAATAGAGGTTTCTATGTCATTTGTAGGTTTCTTTTTATCGATAATAACCTTACAGAGATTCACTTTTAATGGAGAAATTGATTCAACAATCGTTTTTAATTTCTTGGCAAGAATATAACCGTTTTCATAAATTCCAGCAATCACAATCTCTTCTTCCTTTGTATTGCTTTCATAAATTTGATATGCAATTCGTCTTAATTTATGTGAAATTTGAGTTTTATCGAGAATAATAGTATCAGATGCGGTCATAGAATCTATATTTTAATCAAATATACAAATCAATTTATTCTTCTTCTCCATCAGGTTTAGTAAAATCATCAATATCTCTTCGGTCTTTTTTAGAAGGTCTTCCTGTTCCTCTTTTACGATAATGATCTTTTGCAAATTTTAGTAATTCGCTATTTGCAAAAGCTTCTTTAGGAGTAATGTCTTTTCTGTATAAGTCTACTAGTTTAGCGCCAAGTCTGCTTTTAGGTAGATCTAGAACTTCTATTTCGTAGTTTATTTGGTTTTTTCTTACTACAATTTTATCTGAAGGAAAAACTTCTCTCGAAGCTTTAATTATAGTACCGTTAATACGGACGGCTCCTTTTTTGCAAGCTTGAGTTGCAAGGCTTCTAGACTTAAAATAACGGATACACCATAAATATTTGTCTACTCTCATAAAATTCTGCTTAAAAAACGTTAATCTATTTAACAAAAATAAAGAAAATTGTATCTTGCAGCCATAAAAATTTAAGATGAAGAAAGTATATTTTTTATTACCTATAATAACATTGGCATTTCTTACTATTATTTCTTGTAAAAAAGATGATGATGGTGTAATTACAGTACCGGAGCTTGATAGAGGAGAGGAAGCTGTTAATGCTCAATTAATGATTGAAACGTATTTAGAAACTCATTTTTATAACTATGAAGAGTTTGTAAATCCACCTGCTGGTTTTGATTACGCAGTAGTTATTGATACACTAGCTGGAGAAAATGCGACTAAAACTCCTTTAATGGATCAAGTTTCTTCAAAAACAGTAAGTGATAGATTTGAAGATAATGTTAGCTATACATTATATTACCTTTCAGCAATAGAAGGTGATGGTGATGGGGCTTCTTTCCCAGATCTATGTACGATAACCTATGAAGGAAGAGCACTAACTTCAAATTCAATCTTGTCTGATGTAGATGAAAATAATGACGGTGTTGTTGATAATAATGATTTAAAAGAAGTGTACCCAACCAACCTTTTTGATGCAGCAGTTACACCAGTTCGATTTGATTTAACTCAATTAGTTGATGGTTTTCAAGATACCATGATTGAGTTTAAAGCTGCAACTAGTGAAGCAATGGAACAACCCGATGGTACTGTAACGTATTCTGAAGATTTTGGAGTAGGAGTTATGTTTATACCTTCTGGCTTGGCATATTTTTCCTCTCCACCTCCTGGATCTGGAATAGGATCTTATAATCAGTTAATATTTACATTCAAATTGTTTCAAGTAGATGTTGGTGATCAAGATGGTGATACTGTGTATTCTTTATTAGAAGATGTAAATGGAAATGGACTTGAAGAAGATGATGACACTGATAGTGATGGTTTTCCGAACTTTGTAGATCCAGATGATGATAATGATGGTACTTTAACTGTAGATGAAATAGTTACTCAAGATTATGTTGTAAATGTAACGAATGGAGAATCTGACCCTGTATTAGCTTCAAATGAATATGAGATTGATAGAGAAGAAGAAGAAAATGATGAAGGACAAATCATAAGAACAATAACTACAATAACATTAACAGATACAGATGGTGATGGTACGCCAGATTATTTAGATACAGATAATAGTTAGTTGTAAAATAATATCCATAAAAAAACCTCTTAATAATTATTAAGAGGTTTTTTTATTTTATAGATGCAATTATTATTTTCTAGAAATAACTTTTAAAGAAGCTTTTACAATTGCATCAGCATTTAAGCCGTATTTTTCCATTAGTTGTTCTGGTGTTCCAGACTCCCCAAAAGTATCTTGAGTAGCTATAAATTCTTGAGGTTTTGGATCATTTAAGGCTAAAACTCGAGCCACACTTTCTCCTAATCCACCTAAAAAATTATGTTCTTCAGCAGTAACAATGCAACCCGTTTTTGCAACGCTTTTTAAAATAGCGCTATCATCTAGTGGTTTAATAGTATGAATATTAACTACATCTGCAGAAATTCCTTGTTTATTCAAAGTTTCAGCAGCTTCTAATGCTTCCCAAACTAAATGCCCTGTTGCAACGATCGTTACATCAGTACCTTCTAGTAAATGAACTGCTTTTCCTATTTCAAACAATTGATTTTCATCAGTAAAATTAGCAACTTTAGGTCTTCCAAATCGCAAGTATACAGGGCCATTATGTTCTGCAATTGCTAAAGTCGCTGCTTTTGTTTGATTGAAATCACACGTATTAATAACGGTCATTCCAGGTAACATTTTCATTAAGCCAATATCTTCAAGAATTTGATGCGTAGCACCGTCTTCTCCTAAAGTAAGCCCAGCATGTGAAGCACAAATTTTCACATTTTTATTACTGTATGCAATACTTTGTCGAATTTGATCATATACTCTTCCTGTCGAAAAATTAGCAAAAGTACCAGTAAAAGGAATTTTCCCTCCAATAGTCATTCCCGCTGCAATTCCCATCATATTTGCTTCAGCAATCCCAATCTGAAAAAATCGTTCAGGATGATTTTTTTTAAAATCATCCATTTTAAGAGAACCAATTAAATCTGCACAAAGTGCAACTACATTAGGATTGGATGCTCCTAATTCGGTTAATCCAGCTCCAAAACCAGATCGAGTATCTTTTTTACCACTGTCAATATATTTTTTCATAATATGCCCGAGTAAACAGGTATTTTTAAAAATTTAATTTTTTTTTTAATAGTCTCCAAGAGTTTCTTGATTCTGTTCCAATGCAATCTCTAGCTGATCATCATTTGGAGCTTTACCATGCCAAGCATGAGTGTGCATCATAAAATCTACACCATTACCCATTACTGTATGTAAAAGAACACAAACAGGTTTTCCTTTACCAGTTTTTTCTTTAGCCTGCCCCATTCCTTTAATAATCGATTCAAGATTATTTCCATCTTCTATATCTAATACATCCCATCCAAAAGCTTCAAACTTAGCTCTTAAATTCCCTAAAGGAAGAACAGTATCAGTAGATCCATCAATTTGTTGTCCATTAAAATCTATGGTAACAATTAAATTATCTACTTTATTACCAGCTGCATACATTATAGCTTCCCAGTTTTGCCCCTCTTGTAACTCTCCATCTCCACAAAGGGTATAAATTAGATGTGAGTCATTATTAAGTTTTTTAGATTGTGCTGCCCCTAAAGCAACCGAAATTCCTTGACCTAATGATCCAGATGCTATTCGGATTCCAGGCAAACCTTCATGGGTTGTTGGATGTCCTTGTAATCTTGTGTTTAGTAATCTAAATGTATTCAATTCATCTACTGGAAAATATCCAGAACGTGCTAAAACACTATAAAAAACAGGGGAGATATGACCATTGGATAGAAAGAATAAATCTTCATCTTTTCCATCCATTGAGAACGTATCATTTCTATCCATGATTTCTTGGAATAATGAAACAAAGAACTCTGCACAGCCTAATGAACCTCCAGGGTGTCCTGAATTTACTTTGTGAACCTGTCTTAAAATGTCTCTTCGAACTTGAGTTACTAAATCTTCAAGGTATTTATAATCAGTCATTTTTTTTGAAATTTTTCTGCTTCAAAAGTAGCCTTTTGAAAAAGTTGAACAAAATCATATACTCGTCAGTTATCAACGATTTGGTTGTTTTGTTAACAGAATTATAAAGTATTCCTATAAATTGAAAAATATCCAATCAAATTCACAAATCATTTTATCTTTGTAACCGTTTGCAAAAATGCAAGTAAATAAATTAAGCGAATGCAATTTAAATTAGAATCAACTGACATAGCAAGTCAAGCTAGAGCGGGAACAATTACATTAGATCATGGAATTGTAGAAACTCCAATTTTTATGCCAGTAGGTACTGTTGCTACAGTTAAGGGTGTACATCAACGTGAATTAAAAGAAGATATAAAGCCAGATATTATTTTAGGAAACACCTATCATCTTTATTTACGCCCCGGAGTTCCTATTCTTGAAAAAGCTGGAGGTATTCATAAATTTATGAATTGGGAAGGTAATATTTTAACCGATAGTGGTGGATATCAGGTATATTCACTTTCATCTAATCGAAAAATAAAAGAAGAGGGAGTTAAATTTAAGTCACATATCGATGGAAGCTATCATGTTTTTACTCCAGAAAATGTAATGGAAGTTCAACGTTCTATAGGAGCAGATATAATTATGGCTTTCGATGAATGTACGCCATATCCTTGCGAATACAATTATGCAAAAAGATCAATGCATATGACTCATAGATGGCTAGATCGTTGTATGAAACACTTAGAGAAAACACCTTTAAAATACGATTATAATCAAACGTTTTTTCCAATAGTACAAGGTAGTACCTATAAGGATTTAAGAAAGCAATCTGCTGAATATATTGCTTCAGTTGGAGCCGAAGGAAATGCGATAGGAGGGCTTTCAGTAGGAGAACCTGCGGATGAAATGTACGAAATGACAGAAGTTGTCACGGCAATACTTCCAAAGGATAAACCAAGATACCTAATGGGAGTAGGTACTCCAATTAATATTCTTGAAAACATTGCTTTAGGAATCGATATGTTCGATTGTGTAATGCCTACTCGAAATGGAAGAAATGGAATGCTTTTTACAGCACATGGAACCATTAATATAAAAAATAAAAAATGGGAAGATGATTTTTCTGCCATTGATGAAATGAATATTACTTGGGTCGATACCGCTTATAGTAAAGCATACTTAAGACACCTTTTTACCGTGAATGAAATGTTGGGAAGACAAATTGCAACGATACACAATTTAGGCTTTTATTTATGGTTGGTTCGTGAAGCTAGAAAGCATATATTAGCGGGTGACTTTAGTACTTGGAAAAGTATAATGGTTAAACAAATGGATAAAAGGTTATAAGCCAATAAAATTTAAACTCCTATATGCTTAGCATTCTAGATAGATATATTTTAAAAAAATACTTAGGTACTTTCGCCTTACTGCTTTTACTTTTTATTCCAATTGGTATTACAGTTCACCTTGCTGAAAAAATTGATAAAATACTTGAGAACGAGGTGCCCTTTATGATCGTACTTAAATATTTTTATGATTTTACGATCTATTTTGCAAACTTATTATTTCCATTATTTTTATTCTTATCGGTTATTTGGTTTACTTCAAAGTTGGCAAACAACACAGAGATAATTGCATTTTTAAGTAGTGGTGTTTCTTTTTATAGATTTTTAAGACCTTATATTATAGGGGCAACAATTGTTTGTATTGGAGGATTGGTTTTAGGAATGTATTTGGCCCCAAAAGCTAGTAAGGGTTTTAATGAGTTTAAGTATGAATATTTAAGCAGAGGGAAGCAAGATAGGGAAAGGGCCCAGGTGTATAGGCAGATCAATGATAATGATTATATCTATGTGAGTTATTTTAATGTAGCAAAAAAATCGGGAAATGATTTTACGTTAGAACATTTTGAAGAGAATGAAATGATTTATAAAATAATAGCAAAAAGAATAAAATTTAATGAGAATGATTCAACCTATACGCTTTCAAACTATACAAAGCGGATCATAGGAGAACACAATGATATATTAGAAAGTAAACCAAAACTAGATACAACTTTTGCTTTTGAAATGGAAGATTTAACTCCAGTAGAATATATAGCTGAAACCTTAAATTATTCAGAATTAAATGATTTTATAGACAGAGAAAAAAAGAGAGGATCTTCTTATATTAATAGATATGAAGTTGTTAGTAATAAACGATGGAGTCTTCCAATATCTGCGTACATACTTACCATTATAGCTGTTGCAGTTTCTTCAATTAAAAGAAGAGGAGGAATGGGAGTAAACCTAGCAATTGGAATAGGTATTGGTATGACATTTATATTTTTCGATAAAATATTCGGAACCATGGCTGAAGAAAGTGACTTTTCTCCAATAGTAGCTACTTGGTTTCCAAACTTTGTCTTTGCAATATTAGCAGTATATCTTTTAAGAAATGCAAAACGCTAAGCTGCTAAATTATTTGCATTTACACTTTATTGTGTTTATTTGGGGATTCACGGCTATATTGGGCGCCCTAATTTCTATAGATGCAATTCCATTGGTTTGGTATAGAATGCTTCTCGCTACAGGATTTGTTTTAATGATTGTTCTTTATAGAAAAGAATCTTTAAAGATTCCATGGAAAACGATTGCTAAATTTTGTGCTGTTGGATTTATTATTGCACTTCATTGGCTGGCTTTTTTTTCCGCTATTAAAGTTTCAAATGTATCAGTAACACTTGCAGTAATGTCAACAGGTGCTTTTTTTGCTTCTTTTTTAGAACCTATAATGTATCGAAGAAAGGTGAAAGGGTATGAAGTGTTCTTTGGTTTAATTGTCGTCATAGGTTTATATGTAATATTTAAATTCGAATCCAATTACTTTTTAGGAATTTTATTGGCATTAGCATCTTCATTCTTAGGCGCTTTATTTTCAGTTTTTAACGGGAAATTTGTTGAAAAACATTCGCCATCAGTAATAACTTTTTATGAATTGTTAGCGGGAGTTTTTTGTATTACAGTATTCTTATTCTTTAAAGGTTCTTTTACACCTTCTTTTTTCAAATTAACAAGCGATGATTGGCTTTATTTAATTATTCTAGCCTCATTTTGTACCGCATACGCTTTTATTGCATCAGTGCATGTTATGAAATGGATCAGTCCATACACAGTAATGTTAACCACAAATATGGAACCTGTTTACGGTATATTATTGGCATTAGTCATCTTAGGAGATAATGAATATATGAGCCCACAGTTTTATTATGGTGCCCTGATAATTTTTATAACGGTCATCATTAATGGATATATAAAAACTAGGATAAAAAAGGCTAAGATTCATTAATACCTAATAACATTATTTTATATTTGTTCCCTACTATTCAAATAATACAATATTAGATACTATGGAATATCTTGATTTTGAATTACCTATCAAAGAGTTACAGGAGCAATACGAAAAAGCTTGTGAAATTGGAGAAGACAATGAAGTTGATGTATCTGAAACTTGCGATCAGATAGAAAAAAAATTAAACGAAACTAAAAAGGAGATATATAAAAACCTAACGGCTTGGCAACGTGTTCAGTTATCAAGACATCCCGGTAGACCTTATACTCTTGATTATATAAGAGCCATTTGCGGAGATACTTTTTTAGAATTACATGGAGATCGTAATTTTAAAGATGATAAAGCTATGGTTGGAGGTCTTGGTAAAATTGGTGACCAAACCTATATGTTTATAGGTCAACAAAAAGGATATAATACAAAGACCCGTCAGTATCGAAATTTTGGTATGGCAAATCCTGAAGGATATAGAAAAGCGTTGCGTTTAATGAAATCTGCTGAAAAATTTAATATACCTGTAGTTTCATTTATAGATACTCCAGGTGCATATCCAGGTTTAGAAGCAGAAGAAAGAGGACAAGGGGAAGCAATTGCACGTAATATTCTTGAAATGACACGTTTAAAAGTGCCAATCATTGTAATAATTATAGGCGAAGGAGCTAGTGGAGGTGCTTTAGGAATAGGAGTAGGAGATAAAGTATTAATGCTTGAAAACACATGGTATTCAGTGATTTCTCCAGAAAGTTGCTCCTCCATACTTTGGAGAAGTTGGGAGTATAAAGAACAAGCAGCTGAAGCGTTAAAGTTAACTGCTGCAGATATGAAAAAACAAAAACTAATAGATAAAATTGTACGTGAACCACTAGGAGGTGCTCATAGCAATAGGGAAAAAACTTTTTTGATTGTTTCTAATGAAATCACCAAAACTTTTTTGGAATTAAATAACTTATCCCCAAAAGAATTAGTAGAAAAAAGGATGGATAAATATTCTCAAATGGGTGTTTATAATAGTTAAGTCCAACAACGATAATACTTTATGAAAATCCGAAATTTTAATTTCGGATTTTTTTATGGTTATTAACAATATTATTCAATTTATTAACTTTATCTAGTGAACAATAGAGCTTTAAAAAAAGAGCTTTACTCATTACAATTTATTTACATTAGCTTAATGGAAAAATTAAAACCTCAATCCAATTATCCACAACGTAGCTCCCAAGTTATTTCACTTGAAAAAGGGAAGCTGCCTCCGCAAGCAATTGACCTAGAGGAGGTTGTGCTTGGAGCAATGATGATTGATAAAAAAGGAGTGGATGAGGTAATCGATATTCTACATGCAGAAGTCTTTTATAAAGAAGCACATAAACATATTTTTGAAGCCATATTTACACTTTTTGAAAAAAGTGAACCTGTAGACTTATTAACTGTTTCTGCTAGATTAAAGAAAGAAGGTAAGCTTAAAAGTGTTGGAGGTGAGTTTTACCTTATACAATTAACTCAAAAAGTATCTTCTTCTGCTCATATTGAATTTCATGCACGTATTATTCTTCAAAAGTTTATTCAAAGAAGTTTGATTAAAATTTCAAATGAAATTATTGAAGATTCATATAATGAAGGAACCGATGTTTTCGATCTTTTAGATACTGCTGAATCAAAATTATATGAAATAACACAAGGGAATATTAAGCGTTCATCAGAAAGTGCTCAAAACCTTGTAATTCAAGCGAAAAAAAGAATTGAAGAAATTGCAAATAAAGATGGTCTTTCAGGTATTCCTTCAGGATTTTCAAAAGTTGATAAGCTTACTTCTGGATGGCAACCAAGTGATTTAATTATTATTGCTGCTCGTCCAGGTATGGGTAAAACAGCATTAACCTTGTCAATGGCTAGAAACATGGCGGTTGAACATAATGTACCTGTTGCATTTTTCTCTTGTGAGATGTCCTCAGTTCAATTAATTACCCGACTTATTTCTTCTGAAACAGGACTGTCTTCAGAAAAACTAAGAACGGGACAGTTAGAAAAGCATGAATGGGAGCAACTTAATGTAAAAGTAAAGAGCCTAGAAAGCGCGCCACTTTTTATAGATGATACCCCTTCACTTTCCATCTTCGATTTAAGAGCAAAGGCTAGAAGGTTAGCTTCACAGCATGGTATTAAAATTATTATGATTGATTACCTTCAATTAATGACTGCCGGAGGTTCTCAAAAAGGGGGTAATCGTGAACAAGAAATATCAACAATTTCTAGAAACTTAAAAGCGTTAGCTAAAGAATTAAATATTCCAGTAATTGCGCTTTCTCAATTATCGCGTGCAGTAGAAACAAGAGGGGGTAGTAAAAGACCATTATTGTCTGACCTTCGTGAATCGGGTGCAATTGAGCAAGATGCAGATATCGTATCATTTATTTATCGCCCTGAATATTATAAAATTGATGAATGGGATGATGAAGAACGAACTCCAACCGCAGGTCAAGCCGAATTTATTGTTTCCAAACATCGTAATGGTGGTTTAGATGAAATACGATTAAAATTTGTAGGCCATTTAGGTAAATTTGAAAATTTAGATACCTTCGAATTTTCTACTGAGTTTCATTCAAGAATGAATGCAGCAGCAAATGATGATACATTTAAAACAGATCAATTAGGTAATCCAGATGATGCTTTTGGAAGTTCTATGAATGATTCTTCACCTTCAGATAATGATGTTCCGTTTTAATTATTTTTAGAAATGATTAAATTTAATTTCTGTTTTGGAATAGAAATTGTCTGTATCTTAGCCTTATGAGGAAAATCTTATTCTTTTTAGCTATATTTTTATTTACTATTCCTGTATCAGCTTCGTATATCTTAATACCGATGGATGCTGAAAGTCAGAAAGAACATTTAAAGGCGTATGGTATAACTTATTGGACCCTTGAACGTCAGCAAAAAGTAAAATGGCTTTTAAATTATAGAGGGGGATCTTTCTTATTACCCGATTCAGAAGAAACAAGAAAAGAATGTAAGATACGTGGGGTTTCTTTTGAAATCCTTTCCAATGCTAAAGCTGATCAAATTCTTACAGAAATAAGTAGCCCATCCCAAAATATGGAGGCTGTAGTGTTAGAAAAAGCACCTCGAATTGCTGTGTATTCTCCTAAAGGAAATCAACCCTGGGACGATGCCGTTACGATGGTATTGACCTATGCTGAAATTCCATATGATATAGTGTATGATGAAGAAGTATTAGATGAACAATTGCTACTATATGATTGGTTGCATTTGCATCATGAAGATTTTACAGGCCAATATGGAAAATTCTATAGAGCCTATAGAGCAGCACCTTGGTATATTGAAAATAAAAAAGATGCTGAAGCCTTGGCTTCAAAATTAGGCTATGCTAAAGTTTCTGAAGCCAAAAGAGATGTTGCCTTAAAAATAAGAAATTATGTAATAGGAGGTGGATTTATGTTTGCTATGTGTAGCGCTACAGATAGCTATGATATTGCTTTAGCCGTTGAAGGCATAGATATTTGCGAAACTATGTTTGATGGAGATCCTAGCGAACCTGGGTATCAAAGTAAAATAGAATATAGTAAGACATTCGCATTTAAGGATTTTATATTAGAACGTAGCCCTATGGTATATGAGTTTTCATCTATTGATATGACTCGAAGACGAAAAGTAATTAAAGAGACAGATTATTTTTCATTGATGGATTATTCAGCTAAATGGGACCCAATTCCTTGTATGTTAGTGCAAAATCATACTGCCTTGGTTAAAGGTTTTATGGGACAAACCACATCATTTGCAAGAGAAGAAGTAAAAGCAAATGTTTTGGTGATGGGAGAAAATAAATCGAATGGAGAAGCTCGTTATATTCATGGAATAAAAGGAAAAGGATTTTTTACATTTTATGGAGGACATGATCCTGAAGATTATCAACATCGGGTAGGAGACGCTAAAACTGAATTAGCTTTACATCCTAATTCTCCAGGCTATCGTCTTATTTTAAATAATGTTTTATTTCCAGCTGCAAAAAAGAAAAAACAAAAAACCTAGATTAATTATCTGGTAATGAATCGTAATAATCTTTAGGAGGTAAAACAGTTATTTCAACCCTTCTATTGATCTGTTTGTTTTTAAATGAATCATTTGGAGCTCTAGGTTTAGATTCTCCCATGGGTTTTAAAATATAGTCATACTTTGCTGCGCTTCCAAATAATAGTTTTAATTTATCTTTAACGGTCTGACATCTCTTTTTTGATAATTGGAAATTGTATTCATCTTTGCCATCACTGTCTGTATGACCTTCAATTACAATAGTAGCTTTATCTATCTGCTGTATAGTTGTTACTAAAGAATCTAAAGTCTGTTTAGATGTTTTCTTTAAATTGTATTTAGCAATGTCAAAAAGTACGTCTGCGTTAATATTAATTTTCAAAACACTATTGATAGCCGCAATTGCATCAATGTCAGCTCCTGCACTTTTACTTTTGCAATATCCTCTGAGGTCTGTAATTTTTAAATAATAATAAATAACATCGGTCGGAATATAGTAGTCATCGAGATCAATAATTGATTTTCCGCCAGATATACTCCCAGCTTTTACCCAATCTATTCCGTTTTCAGAAATTTCAATATTAGCTGCTTCTTTTTCTGAACCAACCTCAAATATATAGATGTCTTTTCCTTTTAAATTCATAAACCCATTGTCTGAAAAATGGACAACTAAAGTGCCACTACATCCTAAAGATAAAAAGTTTGGAGTTTTGTAACTAACATAATTTGGTTCATGTAAGCATTGATCTTGATCTCTATACTTTACTTGTGGAGCAGGTGAACCCATTTTAAAAGAAACGATACTATCTGCAAATGATATTTTTCCTAAAGGAAGATAGATATAATCGTATCTACTTATTTTATATGTTTTCCCTGTTTTAGTTTGTGCAACAAGTATATTACTCGAAAGAAATAGGGTGATTAATACATATAATAATTTAAAGCGCACTTAATTTATTTTTAACTAAGATACAAATTCTTATAAATATCATTTTTTGTAAAAAAAAAAGCCCTTCTCATTGAGAAGGGCTTTTTAGGCGAAATAATTATTGTTTATGTCTTATTTTACTTTATTTATAATTGCTTCAAAAGCATCTGGGTGATTCATAGCTAAATCTGCTAAAACCTTACGGTTTAATTCGATATTGTTAGCTTTTACTTTTCCCATAAATTGCGAATAAGACATACCGTGTTCACGGGCACCCGCATTAATACGAGTGATCCATAAAGCACGAAATGTTCTCTTTTTTGCACGACGGTCTCTGTATGAGTAAGACATTGCTTTCTCAACAGCATTTTTTGCAACTGTCCATACGTTTTTACGTCTTCCAAAGTATCCTTTGGCTTGCTTCATCACCTTTTTTCTTCGGGCTCTTTTTGCAACTGAATTTACTGATCTTGGCATAATTTTAAGTTTTTTTGTAGCAGGCGATTCACTTTCTGAATACTTTTATTGCCATACTCCAGGGTTGTACAATTATTTTTTTTAACCGGTTAAGATTTACTTCATTCGAAGCATTTGCTTAACATTACTCTCATCTGCTTTATGCACGAGTGTATCGTGTGTTAAAGCAAGCTTACGTTTTTTAGTCTTCTTTGTTAAAATATGACTTTTAAATGCATGCTTTCTTTTAATCTTACCAGTACCGGTAATTCTAAATCTCTTTTTAGCACTGGATTTTGTTTTTTGTTTAGGCATTTTTCCTAGTTTTTATCTAATTATTTCGCTTTATCTTAATTTGCTTTATTTTAAAGCAACATTTCTTATTTTTTCTTCGGAGAAATAAACATAATCATTCGTTTCCCTTCTAATTTTGGCATCTGTTCTACTTTACCATACTCTTCTAATTCTTGAGCAAGTCGTAATAAAAGAATCTGCCCTTTGTCTTTAAATATAATAGATCGACCTTTAAAAAACACATATGCTTTTAATTTGGCACCATCAGTTAAAAACTTAATAGCATGTTTCTTTTTAAACTCATAATCATGATCATCAGTATTAGGACCAAACCTAATTTCCTTAATAATCACTTTCGTTGCTTTCGACTTTAAAGACTTCTCACGCTTTTTCTGTTCGTAAACAAATTTCTTATACTCCATTATTTTACAAACAGGAGGAGTTGCATTAGGAGATATTTCAACAAGGTCTAAATCTTGTTCTTTCGCTATCTCTAATGCTTTACTAAGTGTATAAACACCTACTTCAACATTTTCACCAACTAAACGTACTTCTTCAGCACGAATATTTCGATTAATATTGTGTAGATCTTTCTTAATAATCCTTGCGGGTCCCTTACTTCTTTTTCTACGAATTGCTATGGCTATGTAATATTTAAGTTAAACATTAAACGTTTTTGTATTTTCTTTAATTTCATTATTTATTAATTCTGAAAATGATTCTGTTGTCATAACACCAATATCACCTTCACTATGTCTCCTTACAGAAACTGTACCATCTTTTTCTTCTTGTTCTCCTACAATGAGCATATACGGTACTTTGCTCATTTCTGCATCACGAATTTTTTTACCCATAGTTTCGTTTCTATTATCTACAAGGGCGCGAATTTCGTTCTTTTCAAGCAAATTTAAAACTTTTTCAGCGTATTTTTCATATTTTTCACTTAAAGAAAGAATACTAACCTGTTCCGGCATTAACCATAAGGGGAAATTTCCACCTGTATGTTCTAATAAAATAGCGATAAATCGTTCCATACTTCCAAAAGGAGCACGGTGAATCATGATAGGTCGATGCATCTCATTATCACTACCTTTATATTCCAATTCAAAACGTTCAGGTAAATTATAATCTACTTGAATCGTACCTAGTTGCCAGTTTCTTCCTAAAGCATCTTTCACCATGAAATCTAACTTAGGGCCATAAAAGGCAGCTTCTCCAGTTTCAATAACATAATTAAGTCCTTTGTCGTTTGCCGCATTGATAATTGCTTGCTCTGCTTTATCCCAATTTTCAAGATCACCAATATATTTTTCTGGTTTTTCAGGATCTCTTAAAGATACTTGAGCGGTAAAGTTTTCAAAACCTAATGAACCAAATACATAAAGTACCAAGTCGATTACATTTTTAAACTCTTGATCTAATTGGTCTGGTGTACAAAAAAGGTGGGCATCATCTTGTGTAAAACCACGTACTCTGGTAAGACCATGCAATTCTCCACTTTGTTCATACCTATAAACCGTTCCAAATTCAGCATAACGCTTAGGTAAATCTTTATAAGACCATTGACGGTTTTTATAAATTTCACAGTGGTGAGGACAGTTCATTGGTTTTAAATAGAACTCTTCACCTTCTTTTGGAGTACGAATGGGTTGAAAACTATCCTCTCCATATTTTTCATAATGACCAGAAGTTACATAAAGTTCCTTTTGTGCAATATGTGGTGTAATCACCATTTCATATCCTGCTTTTTTCTGTGCTTTCTTTAAAAAATCTTCTAATCTTTCTCTTAAAGCAGCACCTTTTGGAAGCCAAAGAGGCAAGCCTTGACCTACTTTTTGAGAAAAAGTGAAAAGTTCTAATTCTTTTCCTAATTTTCTGTGATCTCTTTTTTTAGCTTCTTCAAGTAATTCGAGATACTCTTTTAAATCTTTTTGTTTAGGGAATGAAATACCATATATACGAGTTAACTGCGTGTTGTTTTCATCGCCTCTCCAGTAAGCACCAGCAATACTCATTAGTTTAATAGCTTTAATTATTCCAGTATTAGGAAGATGTCCACCACGGCATAAATCAGTAAAAGTATCATGATCACAAAAAGTAATGGTACCATCCTCTAAATTCTCTATTAACTCAACTTTGTATTCATTATTTTGGCTTTGATAATACGCTAATGCATCAGCTTTTGATGATTCACGAATAGAGAAGGTGTGTTTCCCTCTTGCTATTTCAAGCATTTTCTTCTCAATAATTGGTAAATCTTTATCAGATATAGAATGTTCCCCTAAATCAATATCATAGTAGAAGCCATTATCAATTGCAGGACCTATTGTAAGTTTTACACCTGGGAATAATGCTTCGATAGCTTGCGCCATTATATGTGCAGATGAATGCCAAAAAGCTTTCTTCCCATCATCATCTCGCCATGAGAAAAGTACTAAATTACCATCAGTGGTTAATTGCGTAGATGTTTCTATGGTTACATCGTTATAAGATGCAGATATAACATTCCTTGCAAAACCTTCACTGATACTAATTGCTACATCCATTGGAGTGGCGCCTTTCTCAAATTGCTTTACACTTCCATCTGGTAAAGTAATAGCTATCATATTGTATAATATTTATAAGCTGCAAATATACTACGAGTTTCAACATTTCACAATATAACTTTGAAGCATATTATAATTTATATTTGGGCGCTTTTAACTGTATTAGGCAGTTAAACCAAGCTTTCGCACCTCGCTTTCAAACCTTTTGTTTATAAGGCTTAAAGAGCTTAAGTAATGTGTTCCATCTTTAGCGCAAAAACAAAATAATATTTAAGCATATATATTAAGGTATAAAATATATTTATCTATAAATCCTAGGCATTCAAAGCATTGAAAAAAACTTTACAAAAAAGAGTAAAAAAAGGCAGAAATAACTTGCTAATTTTAAAAAGCAATCTATATTTGCAGCCGCTTAGAGAGATACGAAAACTCTCAGAATAACAAGCAAGATTGACATCTAAAAATTTTTATTATTTTTTCAAAAAAAAACATTGCGAAGTATTAAAAGCATTGTATATTTGCATCCCCTTAGAGAGCTACGAAAACTCTCAGAGTAACAGGCAAGATTGGCATCGAAAAAGTTTTTATTATTTTTTCAAAAAAGATTGCAGGGTTTAAAAAGTGTTGTATATTTGCACCCGCTTAGAGATATAGCGAGTTTGAAATAGAGAGTGAATGGTTGTATTAAGGTTCGATTCCTTTACACTTAACAAGAGATTCTAGCGATAGGATTTTTTTCTTAGAGCGATCTAAGAAAAGTTCATTGATTTATTGAAATTGACAGCGTAGATAGTTTTAATCTTCGGATTAGAGTTATTTATATTGAAAAACTAAACTAAGTAAAATACCTGAGATTTTTTTGAGGGCTTTGTAGTTGTATTAATATTATTTAAGATTATACGATGAAGAGTTTGATCCTGGCTCAGGATGAACGCTAGCGGCAGGCCTAACACATGCAAGTCGAGGGGTAACATGAGAGCTTGCTCTTGATGACGACCGGCGCACGGGTGAGTAACGCGTATACAATCTACCTTATACTAGAGTATAGCCCAGAGAAATTTGGATTAATCCTCTATAGTCTATTAATATAGCATTATATAAATAGTAAAGGTTACGGTATAAGATGAGTATGCGTCCTATTAGTTTGTTGGTGTGGTAACGGCACACCAAGACTACGATAGGTAGGGGCCCTGAGAGGGGGATCCCCCACACTGGTACTGAGACACGGACCAGACTCCTACGGGAGGCAGCAGTGAGGAATATTGGACAATGGGTGAGAGCCTGATCCAGCCATGCCGCGTGCAGGATGACTGCCCTATGGGTTGTAAACTGCTTTTATACAGGAAGAAACACCTCTACGTGTAGAGGCTTGACGGTACTGTAAGAATAAGGATCGGCTAACTCCGTGCCAGCAGCCGCGGTAATACGGAGGATCCAAGCGTTATCCGGAATCATTGGGTTTAAAGGGTCCGTAGGCGGGTTTATAAGTCAGTGGTGAAAGTTTGCGGCTCAACCGTAAAATTGCCATTGATACTGTAGATCTTGAATTAGTGTGAAGTGATTAGAATAAGTAGTGTAGCGGTGAAATGCATAGATATTACTTAGAATACCAATTGCGAAGGCAGGTCACTAACACTATATTGACGCTGAGGGACGAAAGCGTGGGGAGCGAACAGGATTAGATACCCTGGTAGTCCACGCCGTAAACGATGGATACTAGCTGTTCGGACTTCGGTCTGAGTGGCTAAGCGAAAGTGATAAGTATCCCACCTGGGGAGTACGTTCGCAAGAATGAAACTCAAAGGAATTGACGGGGGCCCGCACAAGCGGTGGAGCATGTGGTTTAATTCGATGATACGCGAGGAACCTTACCAGGGCTTAAATGTAGATTGACAGGGGTGGAAACACCTTTTCCTTCGGGCAATTTACAAGGTGCTGCATGGTTGTCGTCAGCTCGTGCCGTGAGGTGTCAGGTTAAGTCCTATAACGAGCGCAACCCCTGTTGTTAGTTGCCAGCGAGTCATGTCGGGAACTCTAACAAGACTGCCAGTGCAAACTGTGAGGAAGGTGGGGATGACGTCAAATCATCACGGCCCTTACGTCCTGGGCCACACACGTGCTACAATGGCCGGTACAGAGAGCAGCCACTACGCGAGTAGGAGCGAATCTTGAAAGCCGGTCTCAGTTCGGATCGGAGTCTGCAACTCGACTCCGTGAAGCTGGAATCGCTAGTAATCGCATATCAGCCATGATGCGGTGAATACGTTCCCGGGCCTTGTACACACCGCCCGTCAAGCCATGGAAGCTGGGAGTACCTGAAGTCGGTGACCGCAAGGAGCTGCCTAGGGTAAAACTGGTAACTAGGGCTAAGTCGTAACAAGGTAGCCGTACCGGAAGGTGCGGCTGGAACACCTCCTTTCTAGAGCTTGTTTAATGAGAATTAAACAGGAGATACGACAAGAAGATCTTTAAAGAGATCTAAGTTTTTACTTGGTTTAGCTGTCAATTTTAAATATTAAATAAGTCTGAAGTATCAGATGATAGTAGTTTTTTCTACTTTCTGAATACTGAATGCTGCGGACTGAATAAAACAGTCTCATAGCTCAGCTGGTTAGAGCGCTACACTGATAATGTAGAGGTCGGCAGTTCGAGTCTGCCTGAGACTACAAGCAATAGATAGCAATATTTATTGACGTTCATGATTATATATTGAAGGAAATTTTAGAAGTTGGGTATCCCAAGTTGACGTATAAGTCATCAATTAACTGATAACTGTTAACTGATAACCGACAACTGAAACAAATGGGGGATTAGCTCAGCTGGCTAGAGCGCCTGCCTTGCACGCAGGAGGTCATCGGTTCGACTCCGATATTCTCCACAATCAGCATTAGGCTGAAAACGTTCATTGACATATTGGAAAAAGAAATACAAGAAAAGTAATAATATTAGTATAGTGATATACGAAATATTAAATTAAACTCATTAAAAGAGCAAAAAGTACAATAAGCAAATTAAGAGCGTATGGGGAATGCCTAGGCTCTCAGAGACGAAGAAGGACGTGATAAGCTGCGATAAGTTGCGGGGATTGGCACATACAAATTGATCCGCAAATTTCCGAATGGGGCAACCCAGCATGTTGAAGACATGTT